>CAYGUF010000004.1:109895-269221 GCA_964353125.1 uncultured Flavobacteriaceae bacterium | reverse complement strand
GGTAACTTACTACATAATCCGTAGCAATTTGTGTACCTAAAATACCTAAGGTCTGGGCACTTAAATCAAAGTCCGCAAAACCATCGTTAAGAATATCATCGCAAACCTCTAGGTCTGAAACTGTACTGATGGTGGGCTGATCACTGAGATTTAATTCAAATGTTAATACTTCATTACAACCAGAGGTTAAATATTCTACACGTACAAAAATAATTTCACCATCAATACCAGGGTAACTACCGGGATTAGTAATAATACCTGTATCTGAAGCTGCATCCGTTGCTGAATTATGATACGTAACAACCAAATCTGAAGCATTGGGTGCACTTGCTAATACAATTGGTGTATTAAGTTCTAAATTAAAAATATATGGTGCAGTACCAGCGTCACAAATTGCAAGATTATTTGGCACATCAGTTATGATTTCTGGCAATACATCTATACATACAACTTCGGTATATTCACAACCAAAATCATCGGTAACTCTGTAAGTAAAACAGTGTTGCCCTTCCGTAGGAGGTGCTACAGTGATTATATTACCATTAGTGTTGGTTATAGAAGTGCTTGCATCCCAAGATTCAGATGTAATTACAGGTGTAAAAGATAATTCTGGTGGTTGTAAGTTGGGATCAAATTGTATACCCCAAGAAAAAATAAAACCATTATCAGAACCTAAATTATCCGTAACACGAATACACCAATCGCCGTTTAAAGGACTTCCTAAAAGTGCCGTAAACGATTCATGAGGTAAATATGTACCAGGTGAAATTGCAGTACCTGTTCCTAAATTAGTTGTTGGTCCGTTAACTAAAGTTGTAGTACCAGTAGATGAAAAACAGTAATCTGCACCAACTCCTGGGTTTGTGTTTCCATCATTATCTATAGGTGCACCTAAAAACGTACCACCACCACCAGGATAATCTTTTAAGGTTGCGGTCTGTCCGTTTGGACTAGAAATAATAATATCTAAATCCCCTAAAAAAGAATGCTCCATATTTAAACATATGGACACTAATTGATTGATATCTGTTAGTGTTTGGTTAGAGTCATAACAATCTACAGTTACACAGGTTTGGTATGAAGCACCATTACCATCTGGTAAAAATGTAACACCACTAACTGGAGGCGTACAATCATTTATAAATTCTACAGCTGATACTTGACCATTAATGGTTGTTGAATCCCCAAAACATATTGTAGATTCCGCAGCTTGTGTACCCGTAAAATCTGGCTCTGTAGCCACTTGTATGACTTGGTTAATTAAATTATTATTTGTGCAACCAAGAGGATCAATAGAAGTGTTAGCATCACGAATATTTAAATTAACTATGTAAACACCTGGGTTTGGATATGAAAAAACGGCAGTTTGACCTGTTGCAGTAGTTCCGTTTCCTAAATCCCACTCATAAGTTGCTCCAGTACCATCAACAGAAAAATCACCACTACCGTTTAATGTAATTTCTTCATTAGGACACACTCTAATGTAATTATCTGCATTTGGTGCCGGACTTGAGCTATCAATTTGTGAATTAATAGTCTGACAAGGTGTTAAACAAGATATATTTGCTACCCAACCATCACTTGGTCCAGAGCCATTAGATGTAAACTGAAATGTTAAACATCCAGAAGCGTTATCTGCAGTAGCCGCAAACAATCCAGGAGGAGTAAACCCTGTAAAATTTCCAAAACTTGCTGCTGTAGTTGAATCTCCGTCAAAAACAGTCATGGAATCAAAATTATTCTGTAAACTAAAAGATGTAAAGTCTAATTGTATTTTCTGACCTGCATTTTCAGGGCAAATTGTTATTACAAAATCTTCGTTATTGTTATAAGGCCCAAATTCCCCACCCGAATCATAAAAAACACCACTACATTGATTTACGGTTGTATTTTGCATGATAACGTCCTGCGCTAATAAAAAGCATGAAAACAAAAATGCTATAGGAGTAATAATATATTTCATATTTTAAATATTTGTGTAATACCTTAAATTAAGATATTAAGCCTGAATCTATTTTTATTTTTCAATCTAAAAATTAAGATACTGAAAAATAGTTAATGCTGAGATTTAATGATAATGTAATAATTTGTGTTGTCTACTTGAAACATTGCAGATCCTTTTTCATAAAAAGGAAAATTATACTTTAGAGGATTAAATGTTTGAGGATTAAAATTAGTATCGCGCTCTATGGTAGATACAAAACCGTCAAATAGTGGGACTTGAGATAATTTAAGACAAGGTTTTACATCATTTTTATTTGTAATCTCTGTAATCACAACCCTATTTCTGAGTATATTTTTTATACTTTTTAGTCGGTGCGGAATATTAAAAACATACTTATCTGCTAAATCTCCATAAACCTCAATGATATGAGAACGCTCAAGAGGACTCAACGGTAAATTAACATTTTTATTAAATTTAACTAAAGGTATAGCACCTATTTTTTGAGACTGTTGGCATAGTAAAATACACGGAAACATCAATAAAATTAATAAAGTAAGTAATCTTTTCATAGTAATAGGTTAAAACATTTCGAAAATAAGAAATTTTTAAATAATATTAGTCAATAAAGCTACTGCTTTTTTAAAATACAACATCTCTAATATTAAAAACCCTATCCTAATTTTACTATTTTTATTGTTTATCTTTGTTTATTGTTTTTTAAAACATAATAGAAAATAACTCCTATGACTACAAATAATAAAACAAACCATACCGATTCTATTGGAGATGACCACATTGGAACATCAATAGAAACCCCGTTAAGTACAACTGCATTTGATCTAGAAGACACTGAAAAAATTAAACTGATTAAAGCAGACGTTAAGCATATTATGGAAACCTTAGGTTTAGATCTTACTGATGACAGCCTAAGTGGTACACCAAATAGAGTTGCTAAAATGTTTGTTAATGAAATTTTTGGCGGTTTAAACCCTAAGTATAAACCAACAGCTTCTACTTTTGAAAACAAATATAAGTACGGTGAAATGTTGGTAGAAAAAAACATTACTCTATATTCTACTTGTGAACATCATTTATTACCTATTGTTGGTAGAGCACATGTGGCTTATATTTCTAACGGTTCTGTTGTTGGCTTATCTAAAATGAACCGTATTGTAGATTATTATGCAAAACGGCCGCAAGTACAAGAACGCTTAACACTTCAAATTGTAAAAGAACTACAAAATGTCTTAAACACAGAAGATGTAGCATGTGTTATAGATGCTAAGCATTTATGTGTAAATTCTCGTGGTATAAGAGATATTGAAAGTAGTACTGTAACTTCAGAATTTGGTGGAAAATTTAAAGACATTGCCACAAAACGCGAATTTTTAGATTATATACAACTAGACACGCAATTCTAATCTTTATTTGCTTGTTTATAATTTGTATTTCTATAAAAACAGAACACAAGTTAGAGCTAAAACAAAAACAAATGCCACTATTTGACACTCAAAACATAAAAATATACAACACGCTATCTGGCACAAAAGAAGTTTTTAATCCAATAACACCTGGTCATATTGGCATGTATGTTTGTGGCCCAACAGTTTATAGCAACGTACATTTGGGTAATGTAAGAACATTTATGTCTTTTGACATGATTTTTCGTTACTTTAAACACTTAGGCTATAAAGTACGTTACGTTAGAAACATTACCGATGCAGGTCATTTAGAAGATGATGCCGATGTTGGCGAAGATAAAATCACAAAAAAAGCGCGTTTGGAAGCCCTTGAACCCATGGAAATTGTACAGCGTTACACTGTAGATTTTCATAATGTTTTAAATACTTTCAACTTTCTACCTCCAAGCATTGAACCTACTGCAACCGGACATATTATTGAGCAAATAGAACTCATACAATCTATTATTGATAATGGTTTTGGTTATGAAGTTAACGGCTCTGTATATTTTGACGTTCATAAATACAACGAAACTAACGAATATGGCATATTAAGTAAACGAAAGCTTGAAGATTTAATACACAATACACGTACTTTAGATGGGCAAAACGATAAAAAAAATCCACAAGATTTTGCCCTTTGGAAAAAAGCAGAACCTACACATATAATGCGTTGGCCATCTCCATGGAGTGACGGTTTTCCGGGTTGGCACCTTGAGTGTACTGCTATGAGTACAAAATACTTAGGAGACTACTTTGATATACATGGTGGTGGTATGGATTTAAAATTTCCGCATCACGAGTGTGAGATTGCGCAAAATAAAGCGTCCAAAAACCAAGACCCTGTAAAATATTGGATGCATGCCAATATGCTTGAGCTTAATGGCGCTCGCATGAGTAAATCTAAAGGAAATTACGTTAATCCGGATGAATTAATTTCTGGGAACAACAAAATTATGTCTAAAGGTTTTAGCCCTAGTGTTGTTCGTTTTTTTATGATGCAAGCTTCCTACAGAAGTGTTTTAGACCTAACAAATGAGGGTTTAATTGCTGCTGAAAAAGGCTTTATTAGACTAATGGATGCTATTAATTTATCAGAAGCTCTTCCAACAAGTGCTAACACTACAACATTTAATGTTTCTGAATGGCAACAGCGCTGTTATGATGCTATGAATGATGATTTTAATACCCCTATTTTAATAGCTACTCTTTTTGAAGCTTCAAAATACATTAATCAAGTTAAATTAGGAACAGCTACAGTTTCAGAAACTGATTTAAACACCTTGAAACAGACTTTAAATAGCTTTGCTTTTGATATTTTAGGACTTACTAATACGTCTGAAAGTAACTCTAATACCGACAAATTATCTGGTGCAATTGAAATTTTAATAAACCTAAGAAAAGAAGCACGTGTTAATAAAGATTTTGCACTCTCTGATAAAATTAGAGATGAGTTGGCTAATGTTGGTATTACCCTAAATGATGGCAGAGAAGGCACAACGTTTTCCGTAAACTAATTTATAGCGTTATGGAAAAAATTACAATTTTAATTTCTTGTGAAGACCAACACGGCATCATTGCAACGGTTACAAAGTTTATAGCACAACAACACGGTAATATTACTTATGTAGATCAGCATGTAGATACGGAACAAGGCATATTTTTTATGCGCTTAGAGTGCCATTTTGAAGCTGTAAAGCTTTCAGAATTTAAAGCTAATTTTAAAACTGAACTTGCCGAACAATTTAACATGAAATGGCAAATTCATCTAGATACAGAAGCGGTTCCAAAAATGGTATTGTTTGTATCTAAATACGACCATTGTTTATATGATATTTTAGCTCGTTATACCTCTGGCGAATTAAAAGTTAGCATACCATTTATTATAAGTAATCACAAGACTTTAGAGCCTATTGCAAAAAGTTTTAATATACCGTTTTACCACATTGCTGTAACCAAAGACACAAAGGCTGAAGCTGAAGCAAAACAACTGCAACTTTTAGAAACACATAACGTAGATTTTATAGTTTTAGCGCGGTATATGCAAATTGTTTCACAAACTTTAATTTCTAAGTTTTCTAATAAAATAATTAACATTCATCACTCGTTTTTACCTGCTTTTGTTGGGGCAAAACCTTACCATTCAGCGTACAAGCGTGGAGTGAAAATTATAGGAGCTACAAGTCATTATATTACTGAAGATTTAGATGCTGGACCAATTATAGAACAAGATGTAACACGTGTATCGCACACCTTTAGTATTTCAGATTTAATTGCTAAAGGACGAGATTTAGAAAAAATAGTTTTAGCCAATGCTATTAAACTTCATTTAAGCAGAAAAGTAATGGTTCATAATAATAAAACCGTAATTTTTTCGTAACCACTTGGTTGTAATACTTATGTTAAAACGCTGGCTTACTTCACTGTCTATTTTTATAATAAACTGCTATCAAAAATTAATTTCACCATTAACACCTGCTACGTGTAGGTATTTACCAACGTGTTCGCATTACGCAAAAGAAGCCATAGAAATACACGGCATTTTAAAAGGCGGGCAATTGGCATTGAAGCGGATTTTTAATTGTCATCCCTGGGGAGGTAAAGGTTTTGATCCTGTACCAGAAAAGGATAACAATTTTAATTGCTAAGACGTATGCATTTCATCATTAAGCACAGATTACTAAATTATTAAATTGGCTCTATTCATATTTTTGAATACGCCTCAAAATATTATATTTACAGAAAAACTATAAACATGCATTTACTTCAAATAAATTGGGATCCAATAAAATTTATAGACTTAGGCTTTTTTAAACTACATTTCTACAGTGTAATGTGGATTGTAGCTTTTGTTTTAGGATTATTTATAATGAAACGCATCTATAAAAACGAAAAACAATCGGATGAGTCTTTAGATACTTTATTTATTTATTCTGTTATAGGTATTATGCTTGGGGCAAGATTAGGGCATGTTATTTTTTACCAATCTGAGCTTATTACCGAGGACTTTTTTAGTATCTTTTTGCCGTTTAGCTTTAAAGATGGTATTCGTTTTACAGGGTTTCAAGGTTTGGCAAGTCATGGCGCTGCAATAGCCATGATTATTTCTATGTATTTGTACAATAAAAAAATACTAAACAAAACAGTACTTTGGATTTTAGACCGTATAGTAGTGCCTGTTTCATTAGGTGCTGTATTTATAAGGCTTGGAAACTTTATTAATTCAGAAATTATTGGAAAATATACCAATAGTGATTTTGGTGTGGTTTTTATACAACTTGGTGAAACCAACCCAAGACATCCTGCACAATTATATGAGGCATTTTGCTATGTATTTGTGTTTTTAATTCTGTTTTATTTCTATTGGAAAACCAAAAAATCTGAACAAGAAGGCTTTTTATTTGGACTCTTTTTAGTACTACTCTGGTCCGTACGCTTTTTTGTAGAATACGTAAAAGAGGCTCAAAATATAGAACGTGCAGATTGGGTACTAAATACAGGTCAATTGTTAAGTATACCATTTATACTAATTGGTATCTACATTATGTTTGTGCATAAGCCTAGAGTAGCATAACAGATATATTTAATTATAAATTAAACTGATAAACAAATTAATACGCTATCACAACCTTTATTTCAAAGTCAAGTACATAAATACAAGATAGCTTCCAAACAGCAAAGCACCTTTTAGTCTGCCTAGTTCAAACCGTTTTGGCAGTACCATTAATGGTATTAAAATTGCCGCAAAACCAATCATCCAAAAAATGTTTGTAGATAGTATTTGTGGAGTTTCTGGATTTACAACTATAGGTTTAATTATAGCTGTAATACCAAGTACAGAGGCAATATTAAAGATATTAGAACCAATTAAATTTCCCAAAGAAATGGCTTTTTCCTTTTTTAAAGCTGCAATTACAGACGCCGCTAATTCTGGTACACTTGTACCAATGGCAATTACGGTTACCGATATAGCATAGTCGCTAATACCAACAGCTAAGGCAAGTGCTTTTGCACCATCTACCAACCATTTAGACCCAAAATAGAGTCCGGCTGCACCAATAAGCAACCACATTATAATCTTAAAGTTAGAGGTAACAGCTAAACTATCATCTACAGCTTCTAAATTTGCTTTGGTAGATTTTCTTGAATTTCTTATTAATAGAATTAAAAATATAATTAATGCTGCACATAATAAAGCACCTTCTATAGCACTTAAAACCATATCATTGTTCAAACAAAAATATAAGCCAATGGACATTAGCATAAGCATTGGCCAGTTAAACTTATAAAAATCCTCATCTATAACCAGTGGCGAAATTAATGCTGTAATCCCCAGAACAAGTCCAATGTTTGCAATATTAGACCCAATAACATTACCAAGCGCAATATCTGAAACGCCATCTAAAGCAGCTTGTAAACTCACTAAAAGTTCTGGTACGGAAGTTGCAAAAGAAACCACTGTCATACCAATAACTAATTTAGAAATTTTTAATTTAAAAGATAGGGCTACAGAGGCTCTTACCAAAAAATCTCCTCCAACAACTAATAACACTAAGCCAGCCAAAACCAAAAGTAAACTCATAATAATATATAAAAATAATGTTGACGAAGATACTATTTAGTTTTCAAAAGAAATAAACTAAAAACTTCATTAACAACTATTATTCTAGTTTTACACCTTTAAAAATAGTAACACAAAATGTTGAAGCTAACTAATGAAAATTAATCCATTATGCACATTTTAAGAATGTTATAAAAAAATTTTGTTAAAGATGATTTAGAAGAAAGTAAAGTATTTGAATGTTGGAATTAAAAAAAAAGTTTGTAAATACTCTAAACTGCTCCTTTAGTTAACATATGTTTTGCTCTAACAACTTTTTAACTAAGTGGGTTTTTAATAATTGAGTACATGATTTATTTCTTAAGTAAATAACCCAACTCTGGTAATAATTATCCATTACAGTTGTTAGAGCTAACCTTAATTAAGAAAATAAGCCGCACTGCAATACTTATTAATAATGGAAGTAATACTAGTGCAAAACTTTGTAAACCAATACACCAATGTAAGCCCATTAGGCAGAGCATAATAACTAAAAATTTTAAGTAGCTTTTGTACCATTTTTTTTTCTGTTTTTTTAAAACCTCAACAATTACTATAAAATTTAATGGAAAAGCCCATAGCAGATTGTAATTATATGCAGTAGCAGTATGGTCTGTAGCAAACCAAAGTAATAATAGTATTATACCAATTAACCCAGTTGTAACAAAAATTGTAATGTCTAACCATTTTGTTTGTCTATTATTTTTAAAGTCTTTACAAGTTTTATAGACAATAAAAAATGCAATTAGACTTATAATTACTAATGGACTCCATAATAGTTCAAAAAAACGAACCTCATTGTTGGTTGCTTTGAATAACTCGGTGTTACTGGCTACTAATGGTTTGTTGTTAAGTTTAGCGATTTTAAAAGTAGAATTTACATATTTTGGTAAAAAAAGATAATCTTTTGGTGTGGCTTTTAAATCTACGTAAGACCCTAATGCAATGTCAATACCAAAACCTCCCCAACTATTTAATCCAACATGCTCGTGAATTAGTGCTCTAAATGTTGTAGGTTTAAAATCTTCTGAGGTATTAAAATTAATTTCGTTGTTGGTTACATGTTGCGCTATATCTCTGATTTTAGTTGCACAATTATTATAAAAAAAATCGTAGAGATATGAACGGTTTTCAGGTTTATAATTATTTTCTAAGTAGTTAAAAATGCGTTGTTTTTCTTCAATATTAAAATTTAAAATCTGTGCTTTTACATACCTGTTTTCATTGATGTAATAAGTTAAAAGATCACTAAACTGATTTTTACTTACACGATAATTCAATTTTCCTTGTACAAATTTTAAGTAAAAATTAGGTGCATCAAAATCATACTCCCCATAACCATAAGCAATATCTATAGCGTTAGCTTTATCATAAATTCTAAACACACAATGTCCAAACGCATCGTTTAGATTATTGCCAGGCCCAAACGTAACAACAGATATCTCTGCATTAGACGAAAGCTGTTGTTGTGCGGTAGCTATATATAGTTGTGAAAACGAAAGAAGAATTAATAGTTTTAGTTTCATTGCGATGCTAAGTGATTTAATAATAGTGTTTTATCTAAAAACGCTAAAATCTATTTTTAATGAAAATACATTAGAATATAATGCGGCACTTTGGTCTCCAATATCTGTAAATGCATAATCTATCTGAATGCCTTTGTATTTAAAACCAACACCAAAATTAGGTTGAAATGTTAATTGTTCTGTGTTATCTATTTGCAATTCATTCTGAAAATTACCAATGCCGGTTCTTAAAAATACTAGATCCGTATAGCCAAATTCAAAACCTATTGCGGGATTTATACTTGCAAAATCATAAGAGATTATGGCATTATTTTGTTCAAATCTAACATTTAAATTAGCCGCTGCAAGAAGTGAATAATCGTAGTTAAATAACCATTTTTTAGATATGCCAAGTTCTACTTTAGGAATGGTTATTTCGGTGGTTTCAGGTAGGTCTTGATTTTCGCCGTCAACAGCGCCACTTATTTGTTCAAACTTTTCTTCGTTTATAGCCCATGAATTATAGGTTGTTGTAATATCTCTTACCATAATCCCAAATTTCCAATCGGTATTGGTTTCAAATTGAATACCTAAGTCCAGTCCAAAACCCCATGCAGATGCAAAATCGCCAATAATACGTCTAATAATTTTTGCATTTACACCATAATTAAGGCCATCTAAAGGCAATTTTCTGGCATAAGAAAACGTGAGACCGTAATCTGCTGTAGAAAACGTACTAATGCGATCGTAATTTATAGTTCCTTGATCATCAATAAGTTGTGTGGTATCTAAAATATCATCTACTCCAAACCGTATTAAAGATACACCTAAAGTACTTAAATCATCTATTGGCATTGCAAATGCCAAATAATTGTAGTTAGCAATATTAGCAAAATAGCTAGAGTGCATTAATGCAATTTGGTTATCTTCTAAATGTACTAAACCGGCAGGATTCCAATAACCTGAGTTAACATCTGCAGTAGAAGATACTACGGTGTTACTCATGCCTAATGCAGCGGCATCTACACCTATATTCATAAATTCATTAGAATATTTTCTGGTCGTTTGAGACGCGCTAAAAAGTGAAGTAAGTAGTAATAGAATTGTTAAGCAATTTTTCAACAGCTATTTTTTTACAAAGATGCACATTATTTTTCTATCTATTTAACTTTAAAAGTGGTGTCTTATTGTTTAAAAACTCAAATACTTTTATATTTTTACACAAAGTGAAACGTTATGAATTTTAAGAAGCATATTCCAAATACAATTACCCTGTTAAACTTATTTTCTGGCTGTATTGCTCTTATTTTTGCGGTTCAGGGTAATTTTTCAACGGCAATATTTTTTGTGTTTATAGGTATTTTCTTTGATTTTTTTGATGGTTTTTTAGCGCGTAAATTAAATGTGCAAAGTCCGTTGGGTATTCAGTTAGATTCTTTAGCCGATTTGGTTACTAGCGGTGTTGTACCTGGTATTATTATGTATAAATTAATAGCAATAACCATAGACGTTCCAGAATTTAATGCTAATGAAGCAACTTGGAATTCAGCTTTAAATCTTCAGGTGTTTAAACAATCATTACTGCCATTAATAGGGTTGTTTATTCCTTTAGCTTCGGCTTATAGATTGGCAAAATTTAACTTAGACGAAGATCAACAAACCTATTTTAAAGGTCTGCCAGTGCCAGCTAATACATTACTTATTTTAGCATTACCGTTAATTTTAGAGTATCAAAATAACGATCTTATAAATAGTATTATCATTAACAAATGGTTTTTAATTGGGCTTACCTTGTTAAGCTGTTACCTCTTAAATTCTAATATTAAATTATTTGCTTTAAAGTTTAAAGACTATAGTTTTAAAGCAAATGCAGTTCGTTATGTGTTTTTAATACTAACCGTTGTATTGCTTGTTCTACTTCATTTTGCTGCCATACCAGTAGTTATATTAAGTTATATCATATTATCGTTTTTAGACCGAAAAAACATAAAATAAATCTCACTTTAATTCAAATTAAATTATGCTAGAAATTATTTTTACACTTATTATGCTTGTGTTATTACAAGCCGTTTTAGGATTTGATAATTTACTTTACATTTCTCTTGAATCTAAAAAAGCGCCACAGTCTGACCAAAAGCGGGTTAGAAAAACCGGAATTTTAATTGCTATAGTTCTACGTATTGTTTTGCTATTTGTATTAGTATCTATTATAGATTTCTTTAAAGAACCGTTTTCATTTTTAACTGGTGAAATTGAAGATGTCTTTGAGTTTGCATTTAATGGCCATAGTATTATTGTATTGCTTGGAGGTGGTTTTATTATTTATACTGCCATTAAAGAGATATGGCACATGATTGCTACAAAAGACTTAGATAAGGATGTTGAAGTTGGTAGTTCAAGAAATAAAACTGCAAATGCAGCCATTGTAAGTATTGTAATTATGAATTTGGTGTTTTCTTTTGATTCTATTTTAGCAGCTATTGGGCTAACTAGCGAAATAGAAAGTAAGACTACCGCATTTATTGTTATGGCTATTGCTATAGTTGCAAGTGGGTTATTGATGTTAATAATGGCAGATAAAGTGTCTTCATTTTTAGCAAAAAACAGAATGTATGAAGTATTAGGTTTATTCATACTTTTTATTGTTGGTATTATGCTTATTACCGAAGGTGGCCATTTGGCGCATTTAAAATTCTTTGGAAACGAAATTGTACCAATGAGTAAAACTACATTTTATTTTGTAATTGTGGTATTGGTTGTTGTTGATGTTGTGCAAGGGCGCTACCAGAAAAAATTGCTGAATGAAACCAAAGACGATATAAAGGAAAAAGACGCTTAATTAAAATTCTAACTTCGTTTTACGAAGTTCAAAATTTTGGCCCAAATACACTTTACGTACCATTTCATCACTTGCTAATTCTTCCGGTTTGCCGGCTTTTAAAATGTTGCCTTCAAACATTAAATAGGTACGGTCTGTAATAGCTAAAGTTTCTTGTACGTTATGGTCTGTAATTAAAATGCCAATATTTTTCTTGGTAAGTCTGGCAATAATTCGCTGAATATCTTCAACAGCAACAGGGTCAACACCAGCAAAGGGTTCGTCTAATAAAATAAAGTTAGGGTCTGTAGCCAAAGCACGTGCAATTTCGGTACGGCGACGCTCACCACCAGAAAGTAAATCACCACGATTAGTTCTAATATGTCCTAAACTAAATTCTTCAATTAAAGATTCCATTTTAAGGTGCTGCTCTTTTTTGCTAAGTTTAGTAAGTTGCAAAACACTAAGTATATTATCCTCAATACTTAGTTTTCTAAACACGGAAGCTTCTTGTGCTAAATACCCTATACCATTTTGCGCTCTTTTGTACATTGGGTATTTGGTAATGTTTGTGTTTTCTAAAAAAATATTACCTCCATTGGGTTTAATAATACCCACTATCATGTAAAACGATGTCGTTTTACCAGCGCCGTTTGGTCCTAACAGACCTACTATTTCACCTTGGTTAACCTCTAGCGACACATCTTTAACAACTTTACGGCCGTTGTAAGATTTCATTAAATGTTCAGCTCGTAATTTCATGGTGTATAGGTATTTTATTTACGGTTAAATGCACTTATATACGTGAATATCTAACGCTAAAAATAACATATTCTTTTAGCTTCAATTTTATTAAGCTTTTGTTTTATTAAAAATTTAACGCCTTAACCTATTTTAACACTAATTAAATTTAAATTGCCTTTTTAGCATTGCGTTTTTGGTTTCTAACCACAATTGCAGAAATATAGATACTCATTTGGTAAAGGATAAGTATTGGAATTGCTACAATAATCTGACTCGCAATATCTGGTGGTGTAATAACAGCAGAAATAATTAATACAACTACCAATGCAATTTTACGTTGTTTTCTTAAAATTTGAGGTGTTACAAGTCCTATTTTAGTGAAAAAATAAACAACAATTGGCAGCTCAAAAACAAGTCCAGAAGCCAAAGATGATGATCTTACTATTGAATTGTATGAGCTTAAATCAAAAGCATTAGTAACCTCTTCTGCAAAACTATAATTGGTTAAAAAATTTAATGACAAAGGTGTAATCACGTAATAGCCAAACGCAACCCCCAAAAAGAAAAGAAAAGACGCAATAAATATAAAACCTCTTGAGCTTTTACGTTCTGTATCTTGTAATCCTGGGCTAATAAAACTCCATAATTGATATATTACGTATGGAAATGCAATTACCAAACCTGCATAAATTGAAGTCCAGATATGCGCAGAGAATTGTCCGCCAACGCTACGTACTTCAATCTGAAAAGGCAATTCAGCAGCACAAAAAGACATGTCCATACCAAAAAATTTAGAAACCTCACAGAGTGCTACATAAGTAGGGAAATCCATGTGTTTTGGGGCCATTATGATGCCTACTATAAAATCTTTCATAATAAAAGCTATAATAGCAGCAACTAATATACTGCCAACAGCTCTAATTAAATGCCATCTTAAATCCTCTACATGATCTAAGAACGACATTTCGTTTACATTTTTGTTTGCCATTATAGGATACCTTCTTTAATTAAATCATGTAAATGTACAACACCAGCATAATGTCCGTTATCTTCAACTAATAACTGTGATATGCCATGCGTTTCCATAACTTTTTTTGCATCTACTGCCATAGCATTTGCTGTAATCGTTCTGGGGTTTTTAGACATTATATCTTTGGCTTTTAAGTCTGTAATTTGGTCGCTTTTACTAAGCATTCGTCTTAAGTCGCCATCGGTAATAATACCTATAATTTTGTTGTTTTCTGTTACTGCGGTAACACCCAATCTTTTTTCTGTAATTTCAATAATTACCGCTTTTAGGTTGGTGTCTAAAGTTACTTGAGGTTTTTGGTTTTGAGACGATAAGTTATGTACTCTAAGGTACAACTGTTTACCCAATGCGCCACCAGGATGGTATTTTGCAAAATCGTTACTGGTAAAACCTCTTAACTCTAACAAACAAACCGCTAAAGCATCGCCCATAACCAATTGGGCTGTTGTACTTGTGGTTGGTGCCAAGTTATTAGGGCAAGCTTCTTGCGCCACAAAAGTATTTAAAATGTAGTCTGCATGTTGGCCTAAAAACGAATCTGTATGCCCTGTTATTGCAATCATTTTGTTATTTGCGTGTTTAATAAGCGGCACTAAAACTTTAATTTCTGGGGTATTTCCACTTTTAGAAATACAAATAACCACATCATCTTTTAACATTAATCCCAAATCACCATGTATGGCATCTGCGGCATGCATAAATATTGCTGGTGTACCAGTAGAATTTAATGTAGCCACAATTTTGTTAGCTATAATAGCACTTTTTCCTATGCCGGTAATAATTACCCTACCTTTAGAATGGTATATTAATTCTACAGCAGCAGCAAAATCGTCTGTTAATAACGTAGCTAAATTTGCTATAGCCTCACTTTCTAGAGTTATGGTATTTTTAGCAGTTTTTAAGATTGATTTCAGAGAATTCAAAAAAAATAATAAGTTTAGAGTTAAACATTTAAAGAAATTACTATCTTTAAACTTATGCAAATGTATATAAAATACTAATAAGGATTAATGGATATTGCAGAAATTGACTTACACAAAGCGCTAAAAAAACATTTCGGTTTTTCAGCATTTAAAGGATTACAAGAAGAGGTTATAAAAAACGTTGTAGCAGGTAATAATACCTTTGTTATTATGCCTACTGGTGGCGGAAAATCGTTATGCTACCAGTTACCAGCACTCATAAAAGAAGGTACAGCTATTGTAGTTTCGCCATTAATAGCATTAATGAAAAACCAAGTAGATGCTATAAGAGCAGTGTCTAGCAACGACGGTGTGGCACATGTACTTAATTCTTCTTTAAATAAAACCGAAATCAATCAGGTTAAAGAAGATATTGTTAACGGCATTACAAAACTACTTTATGTAGCGCCAGAATCGCTTACAAAAGATGAGTATGCCGATTTTTTGAGCAGCGTTAAAATCTCTTTTATGGCGGTAGATGAAGCCCATTGTATAAGTGAATGGGGTCACGATTTTAGACCAGAATACCGCAATCTCAAAAGCATTATTAAACGTATTGGAGATAATATTCCAATTGTAGGTTTAACCGCAACAGCAACCCCAAAAGTACAAGAAGATATTCTTAAAAGTTTGGGTATGAGTAGAGATGCTGTAACATTTAAAGCTTCATTTAACAGACCAAATTTATATTACGAAGTACGCCCAAAAACCAAACACGTAGATGCAGACATTATACGTTTTATAAAACAAAACGATGGCAAATCTGGTATTGTATATTGTTTAAGCAGAAAACGAGTTGAAGAACTCTCACAAGTATTACAAGTTAATGGTATAAAAGCAGTGCCTTATCATGCAGGTTTAGACCCAAAAACAAGGTCAAAACACCAAGATATGTTTTTAATGGAAGACATAGATGTTGTGGTGGCTACCATAGCTTTTGGTATGGGAATTGATAAACCAGACGTGCGTTTTGTAATACACCACGATATCCCTAAAAGCATTGAAAGTTATTACCAAGAAACCGGACGTGCTGGTCGTGATGGTGGCGAAGGCCATTGTTTGGCATATTATGCCTATAAAGACATCGAAAAGCTAGAAAAATTTATGGCAGGTAAGCCCGTTGCAGAGCAAGAAATAGGACATGCACTTTTACAAGAAATTGTGGCTTTTGCCGAAACCTCAGTATCGCGCCGTAAATTTATACTGCATTATTTTGGTGAAGAATTTGACAATGCAACAGGCGAAGGTGGCGATATGGATGATAATATGCGTAATCCTAAAACCCAAATTGAGGCCAAAGACGATGTTAAATTGCTACTAGAAATTGTAGATTTTACCAACCAAAAATATAAGTCTAAAGATTTAGTCCAAGTTATTGTTGGTAAAACCAACGCTTTAATAGCCTCCCATAAAACCGATGAACAGCCTTTTTTTGGTACTGGTAAGTATAAGGATGTGAGGTATTGGACTGCCTTAATACGTCAAGTTTTAGTAACAAAATATCTTAAAAAAGACATTGAAACCTATGGTGTTTTAACATTAAGTGATCACGGTAAAGCATTTATTAAAAAGCCAGTATCTTTTCTAATGGCAGAAGATCATATATACGATCTAGAAGCAGACGACAGCATTATTACAAATACAAAAGGTGGAGATTCTGCAGCAGACCCAAAATTAATGGCTATGCTTAAAGAGTTGCGTAAGCGTAACGCAAAAAAAATAGGTGTGCCACCGTTTGTAATATTTCAGGACCCATCTTTAGAAGATATGGCACTTAAATATCCTATAAATATTGAAGAGCTTTCCAACGTGCACGGAGTTGGAGAAAGTAAAGCAAAAAAATACGGAAACGATTTTGTGACCCTTATTAGTGAGTATGTAGAAGCCAATGATATACTGCGACCAGATGATATGATTGTGAAATCTACAGGTACAAATTCTGCATTAAAACTATATATAATTCAAAACGTAGATCGTAAACTGCCATTAACAGATATTGCAGAATCTAAGGGTATGGAAATGCCAGCGTTTATTAAAGAAATGGAATCTATTGTATTTTCTGGTACAAAGTTAAATATTAGCTATTGGATAGATGATATTTTAGACGAAGACCAACAAGAAGAAATCCATGAGTATTTTATGGACTCTGAAAGCGACAAAATAGATGATGCTATTGAAGAATTTGATGGCGATTATGACGATGAAGAACTCAGACTTTACCGTATTAAATTTATTAGCGAAGTTGCTAATTAGGGCTTTATATGCTTTTTTTAATTTAAAACTCTTTTTAAAAGGGGTTGCAAGTAATAGCTCAAGAAACATTCCTCTGAACAATAAAACTGAAAAATAATAAAGATTCTACCCAAAGGTTGTAATTTAAAACCTTACTTCTCGACTTTTCGTATTTACATTTAGTACCAAAAACAAAAACTTAAATAACAAATTTAAAACCTTAATATTTTTTTTTACAATAAATGAAATACATCCTAACTACTCTATTTTTACTATTATTAAGCGCAATAGCATTATCCCAAGAAACCACAGGAAGCCTTCAAGGTAATTTAAAAGATAGCCAAAATAATCCCATACCTTTTGCCAATATCGTTCTGACAGACACAGAAACCAGTTTTAATTATGGCGCTATATCGCAAGAAAACGGTTTTTATAGACTTAACAACATCCCACCAGGGAATTCATATAAAATTAGTATTTCATTTTTGGGCTACAAAACCATAGAGGAAGTTAATATTACCATTAATTTGGGTACCACTACCATAAAGGATTTTGTTTTACTGGAAGAGAATACATCATTACAAGAAGTTGTTATAACTGCAGAGTCCACGCCTAAAAAAAGTGGAAATGAAACTTTATTGAACCGTAAAACTATCAAGGCAACACCTACCATTAATAGAAGTATTCAGGATTTGACAAAAAATCTTCCCGAAAACAATCTAAACTCTTTTGGCGGAGCGAGTAACCGATTTAACAACTTAAATATTGACGGAATAGCCAATAACGATATCATAGGCTTTCAAGAACCTGCAAGCGGTGCGTCGGGTTCCTCTGCAAACGGAACACCAGGAAGTTTATCCCGAAGTCAACCTATTGGACTTGGTGCAGTTAAACAAGTTAGCGTGAAACTATCACCATTCGATGTAAGTATTGGTAATTTCAACGGAGCGAGTATCAACTTAGTGACCAAGAATGGAACTAACACAACTAAAGCCGAAGTCTACGGTTATGGTAATAATCAAAATTTGATAGGTAGATTTGCTGGTGGTGCTGAACAGAATGTAGAATCATTTTTTGACGTACAATTTGGTGGTGGCATTGGAGGTGCTATAGTAAAGGATAAGTTGTTTTACTACGTTAATTTTGAACAGGCACTGTCCAACTTCCCTGTGTTAAATGCACCTGGTAGCAATACATCTGATATTTCTTTAGAAGATGTGACAGCAATACGAGATAGATTAATAAATGAGTATAATTATGACCCTGGCGCTTTTCAAAATGCAGACCTACAAACCGCAAGTACAAAATTATTTACAAGATTAGATTACAACCTGTCCGACGTACATAAAATAACGCTTCGTAATAATTACGTCAATAGTTTTACTGATAATCTGGAATGGAACAGTACGTTCTTCAATTTTGGAAATCAAGGATATAGACATAACAGTGTTGCCAATAGTCTTGCTGTTGAATTAAAATCAAATTTCAAGTCCGGAAGCACAAATAAACTTTCTGTTGGATATAATACAGTACAAGAAAATCGTGATTTTGAAGGACGTATATTCCCTCATATTCAAATTGCTACATCATCTGCTGCTCGTATTTTTGCAGGTACCTATCGCGAGGCCTCTGTCTACAACACCGATTTCTCTACGCTACAAATTGCGGATACATATACTTTCGATTCTGGTCAACATCATTTTACAACTGGAGTTTTTGGTCAATTTCACGATGTAGATTATGGGTTTCTCTCTGCGTGGAACGGTCGCTGGGAATATCGCTCAGTTGTCGACTTTCTAAATGACAGACCAGCACGAATACGAGGAGTTTACAACGTAAATAATAATAGTTTTGATTTTGTAAGCAATCGTCCTTCAGCCACTATTGGCGTATTAGAAGCTGCTGCCTTTTTTCAGGATAACTTCCGTATTAATAAAAAACTTGAAATAACTGCAGGTATTCGGTTAGATGGTCAATATTTAACACAACGATTGCCTGTTAGTGAAGAAGTACGCAATACACCAGAATTTTCAAGATTTAACAACACCATATCAAAAGCACCACAGCTTAATCCAAGATTTGGTTTCAACTATAAAATCGATGAAAATGGAAAGTTTACCATAAGAGGTGGTACAGGACTTTTTTCGGGTAGAATACCTTATTTATGGTTCGCATACGCGGAATATATTTCGGGTACAGAATATTTTAATATTGATTTAAGGCCAGACGAAGCCGTAGCATTAACCGAAAACTTGGAAGATTTAAGAAGCCTACAACCTAATCTGGCTGAAATAAATCTTTTAGACCCTGACTTTAGTCTTCCAAAAGATTGGAAAACAAATATTGCATTCAAAGCCAAATTACCAAATCGATGGACAATAGATATAGAAGGTACTTATACAGAAGTGGTAAATGGGTTGCTTTTTCAATCCATTAACAGACAAAACAACGTTGGTAATTTTAGTGGAGCAGATAATCGTCCCTATTTTTTAGAAACAGGAGATGATATAAAGACTAACCCTAATTTTACAAATGTATTTTTACTTACCAATACGGACAAAGGATTTAGATACAACTTAACTTTTGGTCTTAGCAAACAGGCTGGTTATTACAGCGGATATTTGGGTTACACCTATGGGATGAGTAAAGATATATCCAGTACTGTACGCAGTTCACCAGCAGCAAATTTTGAATGGAATCAAGCCTTAATTGCCAATGACCCTGCGTTATCCTTTTCAAATTTTGACCTAAGACATAAATTTGTAAGTAGCCATTCCTATAATTTTAACATAGGAAAAAATAGCACAGGATTTATCTCTTTTCTATACAACGGAAGGGCAGGAAGTCCTTTTTCATATGTATATAGAGGCGACTTAAATCGTGATGGTTCTTCAAGAAACGATATTATTTATGTTCCAAGAGATGCCTCTGAAATTAATTTAATTGATATAGTCGATGCTTCTGGAAATGTAACTGTAAGTGCCACCGAACAATGGCAACGATTAAATGCTTTTATCGAAAGGGACCCTTATCTAAGAGAACGAAGAGGACAAGTAGCTGAACGTAATGGCGCAAGAACACCTTGGAACCACGAATTGGATATGAAATTGGAATATGGATTAGCATTAAAGAATGGTGATAAAATATCTTTATCTGTAGATGTGCTTAATGTATTTAATTTTATCAATAAAGACTGGGGACGATTGGTATTTGTGCCTAATGTAGTTAATTCCAGTTTTAGTCTTTTGGATTTTAGAGGTATAGAAAATAATGAATCTCAATTCCAGTTCAATATCCCAGAAGGAACAGAAACTTATGTTACGGATTTATTCAATTCTCGTTGGAGAGCACAATTAGGTGTGAAATATAATTTTTAAAAGATTAGAAGAACTACTACTTGCAACAATGTATATAGCCCATAGCTGGGAAAGTTCTTAAACAATGGCTTGGGCGTGTTTTCGATGACCGCCAAATTTTTCAATTTGACTCTTTGCAAAAAAAGATAAAGAGGAAATTTAAAAATTCGGCTCACAGCTTAACCGAAAAACCCGTATCTTTTTGCACGCTACGGGCCATATACTGGACCGTTGCCAACAAGTAAAAAAAACTGAAAACAAAATGATAATCGAGTTTAAAGAGGAACAAAAATTTAGACAGTGGTGGCTTTGGACAATTTTAATTGGAATCGGTGTTCTACCAATTTTCAGTATTTATAAACAAGTAATTCTCGGAGAAAAATTTAGCAATAAACCAATGTCTGACTTCTGTCTTATAATTTTCTGTCTTTTTATTTTTGGTTTAATAGCAATGTTTTGGTTTATGCGACTTAAAACCGAAATTGACCAAAATGAAATCCGAATGAATTTCTCCCCTTTCGTTAAAAAGCGAGTAAATTGGAATGACGTAAAAAACGCTGAAATTGTGAATTATGGATTTGTTGGTGGTTGGGGAATTCGACTTTGGACAAAATACGGAACTGTATATAATACTGAAGGTGATAAAGGATTGGCGATTGAACTTCAGAATGGAAAAAAATTTCTAATCGGAACTCAAAAAGAAACCGAACTGAATAAAATAGTAGAGAATAAAGCCAGTGTACATCAAAGTACTGTGCTATAAAACAAGTAATTGTATTAATTTTTCACCAAAGTTCTCCTGTAAGAATCATCATATATTAAACCCTATTTAGCTATAGCAAAAGCCTGTTTTTAGTAGTTTGTTACAAACTGCTACTAATGCAAGTTTTTTTTGCGCTTCCCTTTAGCTACTATTCGTTCATAAAAATCAACACATGCTTTGTCATATACATAGTGCATTTAATTCATTGCCAATTATAACCCACTTACTAAAATTCGCTCAGACTTTCTATCTGTGATTTATTTCATTATATTAGTGCCAAACATCAAAATAATCCAAGACTTTATATATTTACATTTAGTGTTGTGATACTAAAAAGACCACAAAACACTCACAATTTTATAACATGAAACGATATAAATTTAAAACCTCTAAAAAAATTAAAACCGTACACCGTAAAATGATAAAAAGTTTGGGGGCAGAAAACATAAAGTATGAGTACGAGCATTATTATTTTTCTGTGAAACCCGAAAAGCAAGAAACCCTAGAAGCGCATTTCACGAAAATAAGAATGGATTTATTACCGGTTGTATAATTGTAATTTTAAAAATGTTAATTCGGTAATCCTAAATCATTAACTATCTTTGCAACTTTAATTTAAAAACAAAATAATGCAAGACGGTTTATACGCAAAATTTAACACCACAAAAGGAACAATATTAGTAAACTTAGAGTTTGAAAAAACACCAGGAACAGTAGGTAATTTTGTTGCTTTAGCAGAAGGTAACCTAGAAAACTCAGCAAAGCCACAAGGCACTCCCTATTATGATGGCTTAAAATTTCATAGAGTAATTCCAGATTTTATGATACAAGGAGGTTGCCCACAAGGTACTGGTACTGGCAATCCGGGTTATAAGTTTGATGATGAAATTCACCCTAATTTAAAACATGATGCGCCAGGAAAATTATCTATGGCAAACGCAGGCCCTGGTACAAATGGCAGTCAGTTTTTTATCACTCACGTAGAAACCTCTTGGTTAGATGGTAAGCATACCGTTTTTGGTAATGTTGTTGAAGGCCAAGATATTGTAGATGCCATTACCCAAGATGATGCTATTGAGACTTTAGAAATCGTTAGAATTGGTGACAAAGCAACAGCTTTTAATGCTATTGAAGCTTTTAGAGTTTTTGAAGGTTCTAGAGAAAAAAGAATGGCTGCAGAGCGCGAAGCTGCAAGAGCAGAATTAGACAAACTTGCTGCCGGATTTGAAGAAACCGAAACCGGATTACGATACAAAATTCTTCAGAAAGGAGATGGTGTAAAAGCCGTTAAGGGACAAAACGTGTCTGTTCACTATAAAGGGCAGTTAGCAGACGGTACTGTTTTTGATTCGTCTTACAAACGTAATTCCCCATTAGATTTTCAAGTTGGAGTTGGACAAGTTATTCCAGGTTGGGATGAAGGCATTTGTCTTTTAAACGTTGGTGATAAAGCACGTTTGGTAATACCTAGCGATTTGGCTTATGGATCTGCAGGTGCTGGTGGAGTTATTCCTCCGGACGCAACATTAGTATTTGATGTTGAACTTATGGGTGTAAGCTAACACTTAATAATGATACAACTTATAAAGCTCTAAGTTAACATTTAGGGCTTTTTTAATAATTGCTATTAAAAGAAATCTTTAGTTTAATTGATGTTAATAACTTCTATGTAAGGTTGCATTCAAAAATCCTACTTTTGTAATAACACTTATAAATAAAAAATGTCAGACACAATAGAGAAAGTAAAATGCTTAATAATTGGCTCTGGTCCTGCAGGCTATACTGCTGCAATATACGCTTCAAGAGCAAATATGTTTCCTGTTTTATACCAAGGCACACAACCTGGCGGACAATTAACTACTACAAATGATGTTGAAAATTTCCCTGGCTATCCTGATGGAATTACGGGTCCGGAAATGATGATACAACTGCAAAAACAAGCCGAACGTTTTGGTACCGATGTGCGTAATGGTTGGATCACTAAAGTAGATTTTTCTGGGGATATACACAAGGTTTGGGTTAATGATGAAAAAGAAATTCATGCATCAACCGTTATTATTTCAACCGGTGCATCTGCTAAATATTTAGGTTTAGAATCTGAACAAAAATATTTAAAACTCGGAGGTGGTGTATCTGCATGTGCGGTTTGTGACGGTTTCTTTTACAGAAATCAAGACGTTGTAATTGTTGGTGCTGGTGATTCTGCTTGTGAAGAAGCACACTACTTATCTAAATTGTGTAAAAAAGTTACAATGTTGGTTAGACGCGATGAATTTAGAGCGTCTAAGATTATGGCGAGTCGTGTAACAAATACCAAAAATATTGAGATTTTATTTAATTCTGAAACAGAAGAAGTTTTAGGAGATGGCCAGGTTGTTACAGGTGTTAGAGTTAAAAACAACCAAACCAATGCCATTACAGAAATTTCAGCAACTGGATTTTTTGTTGCCATTGGCCATAAGCCCAACACAGATATTTTTAAAGAATTTTTAGATTTAGATGATACCGGTTATATTATAAATGCAGTACCAGGAACAAGTAAAACCAATATAGAAGGTGTATTTGTAAGTGGCGATGCTGCAGACCATGTGTACAGACAAGCCATTACCGCTGCTGGTACAGGTTGTATGGCGGCACTAGATGCGGAGCGTTATTTAGCTGCAAAAGATGCAGATTTTGAAGTTTCAACACCGAGTTATAATTAACTAAATAATAAAGTTCACATAAAAAAGACCGAAACACAACAGTTTCGGCCTTTTTGTTTTATGAAGCTAACTCTTAAAGTGTGTAAGTTTTATAAAAAAAACTCTGGATTGAATTACCTGAGTGCAATTAATATTTAGATAGATTTTAGGATAGTGCAGATTAGAAGTTTAGATGGTAGTTCTATTAAATCTAAAAAAATTATACTAAGATGACATTTATAATTCTATGTTTAAAAAAGTAAAGTCAGTTACATTTTATAACTAACTTTTTTGTACTGCGAAAATAGTGTGTAAGCCACCATGTTATTGCGCCATAATTGGTGTTCTCTGTAGTCAATTGCTATTTCTTCATCTGGCGATAAAGAAATGGCTTGTGTCCGCCCTATATAAGGGTTTTCTTCTTCTTGGTTAGATTTGTGTATAAAAGCAAATACACCAACAGCTAAACAAATTAATAAACGTACTTTAAAATTTCCTCTTCTCGTAAATTACTAATATGTATAAATGTATGTAATTAAAACAAAAAATTAAAATAGTTATAATCCAGGTTTAAAATTAATTACAAAAAAGAGAAATCGTTATTTTTGAAATTCTTTTATCTAAATAATTCTATTAATATAAGATTTTAACCTATGTTATTTCACTATAAAATTATTTCCAACTTAGATTTATCTAGCATTGTACCCTTATTATTTCAATTAAATAATGAAAAAATTAGCGAAACCCTATTAAAACATCGTATTGAAGAAATGAAGCATCAAAATTATGAATGCGCAGGAGTTTATGATAATTTAAAATTAATAGGTATTACAGGTTTATGGTTTTGCACACGGCACTATGTTGGTAAGTCTGTAGAGTTAGACCATGTGTATATATTACCAGAATACAGAAATAAAGGCATTGGCAAGCACTTTATGTTATGGATTAAAAACTATGTGGAACAAAAAGGCTGTAAGTCCATAGAGTTAAATACCTATGTGCAAAATTACCCATCACATAAATTTTATTACAATGAAGGATTTGAGATTTTAGGCTATCATTTTTTTAAAAAACTATAGCTTTTAGTATAAAATTGGTATTACTTCAAAAAACTTAAATCAGAATTTGGTGCTAACTCATAAGGGCTTTTGTTGTGCTCAAAAATGCGTGCCTCTAAATTACCTTTTAGCGTAATATGGGTGTCTTTAATACTTATCCAACTGCCTTCTCTTAATCCAATAACGGGTTGTGTGTTATAGCTATGAAATTCTTTAATGCGTGTTTCTCTAGTTTCGCCCATATGTGTGCTGTTAGGGTTTGGGTCTAAATAGTGCGGATTAATGTTAAAAGGGACAATTCCCAAAGTTTTAAAACTTGGTGGATATACAATAGGCATATCATTAGTGGTGTGCAAAGAAAGTCCACAAATATTACTACCAGCGCTAGTACCTAAATATGGTGTACCATTAGTAATAGCTTGTTTTAAGGTATTTAAAGTATTGGTTTTGTATAGTGTATTTACAAGTACAAAAGTGTTGCCGCCACCAACAAAAATGGATTTGGCATTTGTAATTGCGGCATTTAAATCTTCAAACTCATGAAGTCCTTTTACGCTTTTACCAATACTATTAAAAGCCTCAGCTGCTGTATTAGTGTAATCATCGTAGGTTATTCCGCCAGGTCTTGCATAGGGAATAAACAAAATATCATTAGTAGTAGAAAAATGTAATTTCAATTCCTCTAAAAGGTATTCTAAATAGCTGCCGCCATGGATAGTAGATGTGCTTGCTAATACTATAGATTTCAAAATAAAAAGCGTTTTTTTGTAAATATAAACAATAATAGAAAAGTATTTTATTCTAATATTTAACAAAGATTTAGAAGCCCATTGTAATGATAAATAAAGAATTTAAACGAAATTTATAAATAAAATAAAATGGTATGAAAAAAATAGTACTCTTAGTGTTTACACTATTTACGATTATTGGTTTTGCTCAGAATGTTAAACGCGTTACCATAAACGGAAAAATTATTGTTTCTTCCAATGATAAAGAAGGTGTTACGGTTTTTAATAGTTCTTCAAACAAAGGGAGTCTTACGGATAGTTCGGGAAATTTTGAAATAGATGTTGCTTTAAATGACGTTATAGAGTTTAGTGCTTTGCAATTTAAAGATTTTAAAGTAAGTATTACTCCGCAAGTAATTAAAGAGCAGCAACTTACTGTTATTTTGGTTGAAGAAATTAATAAGCTAGACGAAGTTGTAATTTTACCATTTGGACTAACCGGAAATATTGATGCCGATTTAGAAAATGTACGAACCTATAACGTAAACCTAGATGCTATATATTTTGGTTTAGATAATATTACAGATTTCGAATTTTCCGCAGACTATAAAACCAGAGCAGATAATTTAGCGTTTAACGAAGCCAACCCTTTGGTTAATAATATGTTAGATTTGGTAAACGTAACAGGGTTTTTGCTAGGTATAGTTATTAAAGATTTTGGAACGTCTAAATCAAAAAATAAAAAAGATGAGGTTTTAGAACGCACACCTTTTAGAAATGCACTAGATACTTATAGCTTTAACTATATTCAAACTAATTTTAACATTCCAAATGATAGCGTTGAAAAATTTATAGATTATGTTGATGATCAGAATATTCCAAAAGCACTATTTGAGTCTAATAAAGAATTACAGCTTCTAGAAAAATTAATGCAGTTAAGTGATGAATTTTTAAAAATACAACGTGACTAATACACAGTTTTATTACATTACAGCGCTATTATTTATTGGTTTTTCAGCTTTCGGGCAACGCAAAACAATACAAGGACAATTAATTTCTAGTGGTGATGTAGAAGGGTTGCACATTCTAAATAAAACAGCTTTAAAATATGATATATCTTCTGCAAATGGAACTTTTTTAATTCCAGCAAAAGTTTCAGATACACTGGTTGTTTCGGGTATAAAATATAAAGTAGAAACGCTTATAATTACCAATACCATGATGCAAAATGGCAGTTTAGAAATTCAATTAACTGAAAATGTAAATCAATTAGATGAGGTAATCCTCGGTAAACTTTTAACCGGAAGTTTACAATCCGATTTAGAAAATTCTGATGCAAAAACCGAAGTAAACTTTTACGACCTTGGCATTCCTGGCTATGTTGGCAAGCCACTTACGCAAAACGAGCGTAAATTGCACGATGCAGATGCTGGTCCAATGGGTTCAATTGGATTAGGAGCTTCTGTAAATTTTCATAAGTTATTGAATAAAATTAGCGGAAGAACAAAAAAGCTTAAAACTATTGTAGCTTTAGACGATAAAACAGAATGTATTAATAGGTTACGCAATAATTATGAAAGCATCATCTTTGAAAATAATACCTTAGCAGAACATCTAAAAAATGAATACTTCTTTTTCTGCGATGAAGATCCAGATTTTAAAGCCATTTGCGATGCAAAAAATGATATTAAAGCCATTGAGTTTTTACAAGAAAAGTTAATAATTTATAAACAAAAATTAAGTATTAATTCTAAAGATTAAGGCATTATAAACAATGAGATATATAAAACTACCATTACTAGCAATACTGTTTTTTACACTAGTTTCTAGCACAACTGCCCATGATTATTATGTCTGTGTGACAGAAATTGAGCATTCAGAAAAAAATAATTCCATTCAAATTATAAGTCAGATTTTTATTACTGATTTTGAGAAATTATTAAGAGAACGTTATGACGATACCATTACATTAGCCACTAAAAACGAGTCAGAAATTATTGAAACTTACATGGAGCGATATCTTGCTGGTAAATTAAAAATTAAAGTAGATAATGTACCAGTAGCATATAATTTTATTGGAAAAAAATACAAAGATGATATTACTTACTGTTATCTAGAAATTGAAAACGTTACGAATTTTAATACTATTGAAGTTACTAATCGTATATTATTTGATGTGTTCCCAGAGCAACGCAATATTGTAAGACTAAAACTAAAAGGCAAAAACAAGAGTTTTCTATTACTTCCAGAAAACGATAAATGCACTTTAATCCTTGAATAATTCGCATAAATTATATATTTTCGAAAACATATTAACACTATTTATACCCGATGAAAAGAATTAAATACCTATTAATTGCTGTTTTATTTGTTTCTGTAAACACCTTTGCACAAAACACAATAGAGCCAGAAGCTAAAGTAAAAACTGGACATACCAACCAGAATAAGTTTAAACAACTCTACGATGAGTTTGCTACACCAAATATGTACAGAACAGGTTCTGGTGCGCCAGGCGCAGCATACTACCAACAGCAAGCAGATTACAAAATGGACATTGAAATTGATGATGTAAATGCTAAGCTTTATGGTAATGAAACCATTACTTACACAAACAATTCACCAGACGAATTAAAGTATTTATGGGTACAGTTAGATCAGAATATGCGTGCTAAAGATTCTAAAACCCCACTAATTTCTAACGATACGCATCAAGAAGCAACCTATGCTTCTAGTTTTACGAATACCTATTTAACTGAAGCCTTTGATGGTGGTTTTAATATTGAGCATGTAAAAGATACTAAAGGTAAAAATTTACCACACACTATAAACCGAACCATGATGCGTGTTGAATTGCCAACGGTACTTAAAACTGGCGAACAATTTTCATTCAACATCAAATGGTGGTACAATATTAATGACCATGTTAATGGGCGAGGACGTTCTGGGTACGAGTATTTTCCAGATAGCGACAATCGTGCTTATGTTATTGCACAATTTTACCCACGTATGGCGGTTTATAATGATGTAGAAGGCTGGCAAAACTCTCAATTCTGGGGACGCGATGAGTTTGCACTTCCATTTGGGGATTTTGATGTTAACATTACCGTACCTGCAGACCATATATTAGACGGCACCGGAGTGCTTACAAACCGCGAAGATGTGTTTACCAAAACAATGCTAGAGCGTTACAAAAAAGCAAAAAAATCTTATGATGAGCCTGTAATGATTGTTACCCAAGATGAAGCTGAAAAAGCCGAGCAATCTAAAAGTACAAAAACCAAAACATGGAAATTATCCGCTAAAATGGTTCGTGACTTCGGATTCGCAACTTCACGTAAATTTATTTGGGACATGATGGCTGTAAAAATTGGCGATAAAGATGTTATGGCGGTGTCTATGTACCCAAAAGAAGGCAATCCGTTATGGGAAGATTGGTCAACTAAAGCCGTGGCTAGTACTTTAAAATCATACTCACGTATGACGTTTGATTACCCATACCATAAAGCCATTTCTGTACATGCCAAAAATCAAGGTATGGAATACCCAATGATTTGCTGGAATTACGGACGACCAGATAAAGACGGAAATTATTCAGATAGAGTACGTTATGGTATGATGAGTGTAATTATACATGAAGTAGGACACAACTTTTTCCCTATGATTGTAAATAGTGACGAACGCCAATGGACATGGATGGACGAAGGTTTAAACACATTTGTGCAGTTTGTTGCAGAGCAAGATTTTGCAGAATGGTACCCAGATGCGTTAGCCCCAAATGACAAAACGTATCCATCACGTCGTGGTCCGGCTGCAAAAATAGTACGTTATATGGGTGGCGATCAAGATTATATTGCACCTATAATGACCAAAGGTTTAAATACGTACCAATTTGGAAATAATGCCTACGGAAAACCAGCAACAGGTTTAAATATATTAAGAGAAACCGTTATGGGACGTGAGTTGTTTGATTATGCATTTAGAGAATACTCACAACGTTGGATGTTTAAACACCCAACACCAGAGGATTTTTTCAGAACCATGGAAGATGCCTCAGCAGTAGATTTAGATTGGTTTTGGCGTGGTTGGTTTTACACCACAGATTACACAGATATTGGTATAAAAGACGTCAAAAAATACCAAGTAACAAGCACACCAACAGAAGCTGTAAAATCGCAATTAGCGGCACAAGGCCGTAAAGTTGAAGATTTACCGCCGTTAGTTTATTTTGTTGAGGAAGGTAGTGACGAATATAAAACTACAGCAAATGAGGCAGACGTATTACAAAGTGTAACTACTGTAAACGAATACGTTATGGATAATTTTACACCAGAAGAACGAAAAAAACTTAAGTCACCTAAATATTTCTATAACGTAACTTTTGAAAAACCAGGTGGTTTAGTAATGCCATTGATAGTTCAATATACTTACGCCGATGGCTCTAAAGAAAAAATAACGTATCCGGCGCAAGTTTGGAGGTTAAATGATAAGGAAGTTAGCAAATCTATTGGTAGTGCTAAAGAAATTGTTGAAATTTTAGTAGATCCAGATTTAGAAACTGCAGACGTAGATACTAGCAATAATAGCTGGCCAAAAGCAGTAGAGCAAAATGAGTTTGATAATTTTAAAAGCAAAGTAAAAAATTAACAGACACTAATATACATTCTAAAAAACACTGACTTTAACGAGTCGGTGTTTTTTATTACAAAAAGTCGTTCTATATTTGTATTATGATACAGCAACTCACAGTTTTGTTTATAGGTGTGCCAGAGGTAATGATAATTATGCTCGTAGTCGTTATGGTGTTTGGTGCAGACAAAATACCAGACATTGCACGCGGTCTAGCAAAAGGGATGCGCACTCTCAAAGATGCCACTAGTGATATTAAACAGGAGGTTGCAAAAACCACCCAAATTAAAGATAATATTGAGACTAATGTTACCAAAGACATTACTACAGAACTCAATAAAGTAAAAGACGATCTTGAAGACCTCACAGGGTCTTTAAAGCGAAATATGTAGATTTTTCTATATTTTGAAAGTAGATATTTAGAGGTATTGCTTTTAAGAGTGGTTAGCAAACATTACTGAAATGAAACCTGATTTAAAAAAATATAGTATTTCACAGGATGTAATAAATACTGTTCCGCAAAAAAAAGGAGAAGATTCTGATTTCAAAAAATACAGAAAAGAAGGAAAATCAACAACTTGGGTTTTATTGGTTAATGAGACAATGAAATATCTGACCCAAATAAACCTTAAAGGGAATTCTTATGCAGGTTTTATGCCTGAACCATATTTACTTTTCTTATCCAACTCAAAGTCTTTAAATCTCAAGATTCTAAAATTAGAAAACACGTTTAAAGAAAGCATTGATGGAGAATTGAATCCAAGCAAAAACTTTAACTTAAAAATTCTGAGTCAAGAAATTTACAATCAATTTATATTAAACAAGATAAGTTCTCTTGTGTTTTTAATAATGACGGTTGAGTCTTTTGTAAATAATCTTATTCCAGAAAAAATGAACATTGAAAAAGACAGCAAAATAAACTCAAAAAGTGATATTGAAAAAACGTATAAACTAAAAGAAAAATTCAGAGACGTAATCCCGAAAATAAAAGAAATTAAAGATATCAAGGAATATCAAAATAAATATTCAACAATACTACAACTAAGTAGAATTAGAAATAGTTTTATACACTTAAAAACAACATCTACAGAAAATCCAATGGATCCTTATTTAGACGATTTTGAAAAATTAATTGCTATGGATTTAGACAAAGAATATAAAAGGGTTGAAATGCTTATTGAAAGTATAATTGAAATGAAAAACGTTTGCTAACAATCTATAAAATTAATTGCTAGTTCAAGCCTACTTACGAAAGTCCTCGCGAACTTTCTATCTGTGATTTATTTGCTAACTTTAGTGCTTAAAACACGTAACGAAAACATAGCCAAATCCGTTGGAAACAAGCTTGAAAATGAAACAAATAATAATCATACTACTTTTCATCTCGAATATTTCAATCGGACAAACTCTCGATAGAATAAAGGAGAATTTTAATTTAGAACTGGATTATAAATCTGAAAATGTTTTGGTAAAGTATAAGTCATTTGATTATGACTTTTCTAATATTTGGTCAGTTACTGAAAACCAAAATGTTTATGGAATAATAGGTAACGAACATCAAAGAATATCAATTAAATTAATTTCAATCTTTAGAATTTCAAACAGCCCATTTCTTTATAATATTTATGGCAAATCTAAAGTCAAAGACAACATTTGCGAGTTTTATGGAAACATTATCATTAAAGAAATTAGAGAAATAAAAGAATTACACTTCGGAGTAGATGACGAATATGCTGGCAAGAGAATCAAGAATCAAGGGATTTTAATTGCGGTTTATGAATTCTACGAAAGTAAAGAGCAAAAACACAGCGGAATTTTTAAAGGTAAGCTCTATTCAAAATGGTATTTGAATTCTAAAAACGAAATAGTATATGATAGCATAGATTTTAATTCGGATGGATATTTGAATAACGCTTTCGTTGGGGTTTGGGAAAGCTACTCAACCGGTAAAGAAAAAAATTGTAATTGGGCTGATTATAGAGTTCCAATTGCTAGCAGAGACTTTGATATCGGAGCTGGAGAATTTAGCATATCTGAAAAATATTGGAATAAAGGTTGGTTAGATATTGCATTAAAAAACCAAGTAACGAATGGAGCAATTATTAGGGGAAAATCGAATAAAAAAACTAAAGAGTGGTGGGAATGAAAGCCAGTTGCAAACATTGTACCGCACATTTAAGAAAAACGATATGAATAGAATATTAACGATACTGATTTTAGCAATTTGTTTGATAAGTTGTTCTGACAATAAAATTGAAAAGAAAGGTTTTCAAGTAAGCGAAATTTCAGAAGATGAAAACGGACAAAAAATTGTCGGATTGAATATTGACTCTCTAAAACTTGAAACTCGACCAAGAAATGTACTGCTGACAAATAATCCTGAACACAGAATTTCACCAATTTACAAGGTCAATTATAGCAAGAAAAACGAACCTTACACAGGCTCAAACTCTTACCACACAAATTGGAACAGCAATCGCAAAGACGGAAACAATTGGAATAACAATTTTATGCCTGGATTTGAAGCTGTTTATGGCTATAATTTTGTGAACATTTCTCACTATAATAATCAAAAAAAAGAGGAAAACAAACTATTTGAAAAACCAGTTCTAATCAAAACACTTTACTATCCAGCTTTTTCAAAAGACACTCTGAATTTTGAACCTGTAAATCGAAAATATTATATGGTTTCTGTTTATGACGAAGATTCTAATAAAGATGGTTTTATAAATGTAAAAGATTTGAGAAAATTCTATCTTTTTGACATTGAGGGAAAAAACAAACGGAATTTAATACCTGCAGATTATTCCGTAATGAGTTCTGAATATGATTCAGCAAATGATTTTATGTATGTATTTGCTAAAAAGGACAAAAACCAAAACGGACAAATGGAACAGAATGAACCAACAGATATATTTTGGATTGATTTAAAGAATCCGGAAAATGTTGGAATTCAATATAAAACGGAATAAAAACGAAATGGCTAAAATAGGTTGACTATAAAAATCAAAATTCATTACTAAAAAAAACAGCATTCATTAATAATTTATTAGTACCATACCAAAACGCTCTAAAATTAGTATTGTCTGTAAAACCTACAACACGTCCACGTCCTAGTGTGTTAATTTTTAATGGCACGGTATTGCTTAGCAGTTCTAGATTTTCTTCAGAAATATAACCGCTTAATAACGGGTTTTTTGTGTATTGTATTGGGTTATTAAAACTGTTTTTGTCAGCTTTCATAAATAATGTTGTGTTTCTAAACATGGGAAGCAGCTCATTTTTATAGCCAAAATTTATGGGATGTGAGCGGTCTAATTTAGTTTCAAAAATAGCACCACCAATAACTTGTGCTCCACTAAAATCTGAACGCTCTTCATAACTAATACCATTAGCTACGCGTTTGTTTTTATTAAAATCTATAGTTAAAAACGCATTGGTATTTAAATATCTTAAAGCATTTCTGTAACCTACTAAAGTACCACCGGTTTGCACCCAGGTTTTTAATTTTTTGGTATCTAAAGAGTCTAATCCGCTATTGGTATTTACCATAATAATGGCATTATATCTACTTAAATCTGCGCTACTGAAATTTTTAACATCTAATTTGGTGGCTGCAATATCATAACGGGTGTCTAACAAATGCCAAATTTCACCAGCATCATAAGAGCTTATACCATCACCAACTAAAAGCGCTATTTTTGGTAAAGTTACAGCACTAAAATTTCGGCTTCCAAGGTCTATACCATCATTTAAACCTGTGCTTACCGCATCAATAAGTATGTGACTTTTTTCTGCCTCTGAGTTTAAAAACGTATAAATTTCATCTGGACTTATTTCTTGATTTTTAACCGGAATCATTATGGTCCCATAATCATAGGCTTTTCCGTTAGCAGAAAACATTCTTTTACTTGCTTTGGCACGCAGTCCTTTTTTTAGAATTGCATATAATAGTTTAGGGCTGTAATACTCATGCCATTCAAATAAATAAGCATAATCACTTTTTGCGGCAACACCACCATTTTTATGTTTTAAATTAGTAATCTCCGCAGCAGCGTTTGTCATTTTTACCTCAGCGTAATCTAAGTTAAATGCCAATGGAAATGTCCACGCAGAAATGTCATAAAACAAACTGTCTTGAAAAATAGTGCGTTTTTCAAACATTGCATCTATTAAACGTGTGTTTTTCTGGTTTTTTGGTACCATGTAACTGTACCCTTTTTTGTAGGTTTTTCCGTTTATAGAAATATCTGATTTTAAGTCGTGAAATTTAATCTGGTGGCGTTTTAATATTTCGGCTAAATGATACGTTTTAGCAGCATCTTTTTCATCACCAAAAACAATGGCTTTATCACTTTCCTTTTTAGCTTCTTGCCTTGCGTTTTTAAAGAAATTGTATTGGTAATCTAAAATCTCATTTCGCATGGCATTTGCAGCTTCTAAAGTAGATAGCACAGCGGTAAACTGATTTTTTATTGTAAACGGAAAAGTTAACAGTCCGTTTTCACTTTCTTGAACATGACCGCGAGAGCTAGCTTGTTCAAACAAAATACCAATACCACCGTTAATATCTGGAAAGGTAGAGCCTTTACCAAAGTAAAAATCGTCAAAGCTTTCTTCAGAATAATATAAAGAGCCAATTTTATCTAAAGCCTTAGCATGGAAGTTTGCAATACCTTTAGTTAATTCTTGGTTTAATTTTGGTGTTAATGGATGCGTGCGCGATGGAATACCTGGTTGAAAAAAGAAACTCGAGTTTGTACCCATTTCATGATGGTCTGTTAAAATATTTGGCAACCAACTATGGTAGGTTTTTATGCGTGCTTTAGATTCTGGCAACTGCACTGGCAGCCAATCGCGGTTCATATCAAACCAATAATGGTTTGTACGTCCGCCGGGCCAAACCTCAGAATATTCTCTATCGTTAGGATCTGGATTTAAGTTAATATTTTTATTGGTATTTGCCCAATACGCAAACCGTTGCAAACCATCTGGATTAAAAGATGGGTCTAAAAGTATAACAGTGTTATTTAGCAAATTATCTATAGCTGTACCTTGAGCAGCAGCCAAATAATAGGCTGCTAATAAGGCCGCATTAGAGCCACTAGGTTCATTACCATGAATAGAAAACCCTTGATATACTACTATTGGTTTGTTTTCTGTAGAAGCTTCATTAAACTCAGTAGCAGCAATATGTGCTTTTTGTATGGTGTTGAGATTACTATGGTTTTGTGGTGATGTAATGGTAAGTAACAATAAAGGTCTATCTTCAAATGTTTTCCCTCTGTTTTCTATTGTAATTCTATCAGATGCATTGGCTAATGCATACATGTATTGCACAAGTTTGTCATGGGTAATGTGCCACTTACCAACCTCGTGCCCTATAATACTTTGCGGTGTTGGTATATTGGGATTGTAACTAAGATTTTGCGGCAAATAATAACTTAGATTTGTTTGTGTTTGTGCATTTAAAAATGAAATACATAAAACCGCTATTAATAGTAAACGTTGCATAAAACAGAGTTTTGTTAGTATATAAAAATAAAAAAACCGCTACTTAAGTTACGGTTTTTTTGGATATTTTTTTTAATATTTTTAAATATCATCAAAACTTACATCTGTAAAGCTCTCTAAACTGGAATCATAATCATTTTGGGAGGTTTCAGTATTAGATTTAAAATCATCTTCACGTTTAAAATCTTTTTGGTGACGTTCACTAATCACCTCTTCACCTTTTTGGTTGATAATGTAGTCTGTCATTTCAATAAGAATATCTCTAAACTCAACAAAATCTTCTTTATAAAGGTATATTTTATGTTTTTTGTAATGAAAAGAACCATCATCATTAGTGAATTTTTTACTCTCTGTAATGGTTAAATAGTAGTCGTCTGCCTTTGTTGCTCTAACATCAAAGAAGTAAGTACGTCTGCCAGCACGTAGCACTTTAGAAAATATTTCTTCTTTATCCGTCATTTCATAATCACTCATAATTCAATCTTTAGTATTGAATTCAAAAGTGAAAAAAAAATATAAGCAAAACAACAAATTATTAGATTTCTTTTTCTGAACGCTGTTTTGTATAAAGGTCTTTATAATAGCCTTCAACAGTAATTAAGGATTTATGCGTACCTGTTTGCACAATTTCGCCAGCATCTAAAACAATAATATGGTCTGCATTTTTAGCTGAGGATACACGATGACTAACAATAATTGTTGTTTTATCTTTGGTAAGTTTTACTAAGTTTTTGAGGATTTTTTCTTCCGTTTCTGTGTCTACTGCAGAAAGGCAATCGTCAAATAATAAAATATCCGGTTTTTTAATTATGGCTCTAGCTATAGAAACACGCTGTTTTTGGCCACCAGAAAGTGTGATCCCACGTTCGCCTAAAATAGTATCATACCCATTTTTAAATCCTATTATATTGTCATGGACTTTAGCATTTTTTGCAGCTTCAATAACATCTTCATCTGTAGCATCTTCTTTACCAAACATGATATTGTTTTTTATGGTATCTGAAAATAAAAAAGCATCTTGTGGTACATATCCTATACTTTCTCTTAAACTTATTAAATTTAGTGCTTTAATACTTTTACCATCTACTTCTATAATGCCATTTTCAATATCGTAAAGTCTTCCAATTAGGTCTAGAATTGTAGATTTTCCTGAACCTGTTTTTCCTAAAATTGCCAATGTTTTTCCGGATGCTATTTCAAAACTTACGTTATTTAATGCTCTAATATTAGTATCTGAATACACAAACGATACGTTTTTAAATGCAATAGCACCTTGTATAGGTGTTGGCATTTCAACGGTATTTTGTATGTCAGGCTTGGTGTTTAAAAACTCATTAATTCGTATTTGTGAAGCCTCAGCTTGTTGTACTAAAGACGTTACATAACCTACTGTAGCTACTGGCCATGTAAGTATATTAACAAACATTATAAACTCTGCAATGGTGCCAATGTCTTCTATTTCCCCATTCATATATTGCATGCCTCCAACATAGATAACAATAAGGTTACTAATACCAATTAGCAATATCATAAGCGGATAGAAAAAGGCTTGTACTTTAGTAAGATTAATTTGTTTTAGCCTGTTTTTTGCTGAAAGCACTTCAAACTCACAAGTGGTTCTAGGCTCTATACCATAAGACTTAATTACAGACACACCACTAAATGTTTCTTGGGTATAAGTAGATAATTTAGACAGTGATTCTTGTACAATTGTACTGCGTTTGTTAATTAAACTGCTTAATTTGTATATGCATACGGACAAAATAGGAAGCGGCAAAAGTGTGTATAATGTTAGTTTTGGTGCAGTGTTAATCATGTAAACAAACGCAACAATAAAAAGCGTTATAGTATTCATGGTGTACATTATAGCAGGACCAACGTATTGGCGTACTTTACCCACGTCTTCACTTATACGATTCATTAAATCGCCTGTTCTATTAGACTTATAAAAGTTTAAAGACAGGACTTGGTAATGTTTATAAATTTCATTTTTTAAATCGTACTCAATGTATCGCGATACATTTATTATGGTTTGGCGCATAAAAAACGTTAAAAGTCCAGCAATTATAGCTGCACCAATAATAAAAATTACATTTAATGTTAGTTCTTGCTTAAAAACAGATTCCGAAATTTTGCCCTCATAACGGTCTGATACCAAAGTAATAGAATCGCCTATAAACCGTGGTGTAAAAAGTGTAAATATCTTTGCAGATATTGTAATAATAATACCAATAACAAGATGATATTTGTACTTAAAAAAATATTTGTTTAAATGCTTTAATGCTTTCATAAGATATACAATTCTTAAAAAATGAGGATTTCCTATTTTTAGAACTATTTTTTTGCTAATACTTTAATTAACATTTACTTTTGCAAAATATTTTTAGTGTTTAAAAACATGCTAAATAAATTTTTATATGACTTCAGACGTTAAGACATCAAAAAAACTGCTAAAAGCAGATCCTGTTTTTGGGCAAGCATCTTTTGATGACCACGAACAAATATTATTTTGCAATGACAAAGATACTGGTTTAAAAGCTATAATTGGAATTCATAGTACAGTTTTAGGTCCAGCACTTGGTGGTACAAGAATGTGGCACTATGAAAATGAATGGGAAGCGCTTAATGATGTGTTACGCTTGTCAAGAGGAATGACATTTAAATCTGCCATAACAGGTCTAAATCTTGGTGGTGGAAAAGCCGTAATTATTGGTGATCCAAAAGCCATTAAAACTCCAGAATTAATGCGCCGTTTTGGTGAATTTGTTCATGGATTAAACGGGCAATACATTACCGCAGAAGATGTAGGAATGACCACAAGCGATATGGATACCGTAAGGGAAGTTACACCATACGTAACAGGTATTTCAGAGGATAAAGGTGGTGCCGGAAATCCATCACCAATTACCGCCTACGGTGTTTTTATGGGCATGAAAGCTGCTGCAAAGTTTAAATATGGCACGGATATTTTAGAAGATAAAAAAGTTTTTGTACAAGGCATTGGCAATGTTGGTGAAGCATTAGTTGAACATTTAGTAAATGAAGGTGCTAACGTAACAATTACAGATGTTAACGAAGAAAAATTAGCCGAAATAAAAAACAAATACGGAGTAACTATTTTTAAAGGTAATGACCTTTACTCAGAACCTATGGATATTTATGCACCTTGTGCTTTGGGAGCTACCATAAATGATGATAGTATATACAAATTAAAAGCAGCTATTATTGCAGGTGCAGCAAATAATCAATTGGCAGATGAACTTAAGCATGGAGAAATTTTAAAACAAAGAGGCATCGTTTATGCCCCAGATTTTTTAATTAATGCCGGAGGTATTATTAATGTTTATGCAGAATTAGAAAACTATGACCGGCAAGAAATAATTCGTAAAACAGAAAATATTTATAACACCACATTAGAAATTTTAAATACCGCTAAAACAAATAATACCACCAACCACAATGCGGCTTTGCATATTGCTAAAACAAGGATTGAAACCCGAAAAAAAGAAAATCTTAAATAGCAGTTTAAAATTTTAATTCAGAAATAAATAATACTATTTTCGCAAAACAAATTACATAGCATATTTTTGCCATTGTTTAATTTAACAACTTTTATTACAAGTTCTTTATCATGCTAAACCGAAGACATATTAGAATTAAAGTTATGCAAACCTTATTTGCCTATAGGGGCACTGAAAGTGATGTATTAACCAAAGATGAAAAATTCTTACTTCACAGTATAGATAGTATGTATACCTTGTACTTAACCCTATTAGCGTTTCTAACAGAGTTACAAAAAAAAAGTATATCTCACGATAAAAAACTGCAAAATAGATTATTAACTACAACCGAAAACCCAACACTAAACACAAAGTTTTCTAACAATGCCATTTTAAATAGTCTAAGCTCTAACACACTACTTCAAGAATATATTACAAAACAAAAATTGAATTTTTGGGATATTGATTTTGAATATGTTGATATCATCTTTAAAGCCATTTTAAAAAGTAGCATTTACAATGCTTATGTGAATTCAACAGAAAACACATTCGACGCTGACAAACAGTTTGTTATAAATGTTTATACTGAAATAATTGCACCAAATGATAAGCTTTATGAGTATTTTGAAGATAAACAACTTACTTGGATTGATGATATACCTGTTGTAAACACAAACATTATAAAATTAATAAAAAAACTTAAACCTACATCTCCAGAAACATTACTTACACCAAACCTCTATAAAGACGAAGACGATCAAATATTTGCAAAAGACTTGTTTAAAAAAACAGTACTTAATAATTCTAAATTTGTTAAAGAAATTTCGCAAAAAACAACAAATTGGGACTCAGAACGTTTGGCAAGTTTAGATGGAGTACTTTTAAAAATGGCTATTTGTGAATTTCAAAAATTCCCATCAATACCAACAAAAGTAACCATAAACGAATATTTAGAAATTGCTAAAGCCTACTCTACACCAAAAAGTAGTGTATTTATAAACGGAGTGTTAGATAAAATTGTAAAAGAATATCAAACAAAAAACATTCACACTAAAGCTGGGCGAGGTTTAATGTAAAAACCTCATGTTAGTAAACTTAAGAGGTTATTAAATATTTTGATTAGCCAAAATTATTAGTACATTTGCTAATAGTTGATACATTTATATTAAAACAAAAAAAATCATGAAAAAATTAATTTTAAGTCTATGTGCATTAGGCATGGTTACATTGTCTTGTAAAGAAAATGCTGCTAGCAAAATTAACTCTGAAAACTTAGCTATAGCTGCAGAAAGAGATGCAAATATTGGTGATTTACCAGTAATATCATTTGATAAAACCGAGCACGATTTTGGTACTATAGAAAATGGAACACCCGTTGAAACAGTATTTAAATATACTAATACCGGTAATGCAATGCTTGTAGTAAGTAAAATAAACACAACTTGTGGTTGCACTGTACCATCTAACTTTACAAGACAAGTTGCACCTGGAGACACTGGAGAATTTACAGTTAAGTTTAACGGTAAAGGTAACGGCAATAAAGTATCTAAAACCTTAACTATGGTTACAAATACAAAAGAAGGTAACGAGAAAGTAAAGATTACTGCCTTTGTTGAAAAAGACCCTAATGCAATAGATAAAAACGAAGGACCAACAGCAGTATCACCACAAGCTACTAGCACTGCAGTAAAATCTTCAACACAACCAGGACACGAAGGTCATAACCACGATTAATCATATATCTTAATGGAACAAATTATACCTTTTCTCGGAATTCTTGCTGTAATGTATTTCTTTATGATTGCGCCACAAATGAAACGCTCTAAACAAGAGAAAAAATTTGCAGCAGAGTTAAAAAAAGGAGATCGCATAATTACTAAAAGTGGTATGCACGGTAAAGTTGCAGAGCTAAACGATAAAGACAATAGCTGTGTGATAGAAACCTTGGCTGGTAAAATTAAATTTGATCGCTCTGCCCTATCAATGGAAATGAGTAAGAAACTAAATGAACCCGCACCAACAAAGTAAACACTTTTTTTAACAAATTAATTGTAACAAAGGCTACTTATTATTAAACTAAGTAGCCTTTGTTTTTAAAGAAAATCATAAAGTATTAATACTAAAATTCTGTTTCAAAATTTGGATGAGCTGATATAATTAATTTAAGTCATCTTAAAAATAAAATTAACCCTTTAAATGCGTTATACGATCCAAAAGTGTGGGATGCGAATAATGCATAAAAACATAAGCTCTATGTGGTGTTAAATTACTTAAACTATTTTTTGAAAGTTTCTTTAACGCTGAAATTAAAGGCGCGGCGTTATAGGTTTCTTTTGCATAATCATCTGCTTGATATTCAAATATTCTTGAAAGGTAATTCATTATAATACCCGTAAACTCTGATATTGGCGCATATAATAATCCAAAAGCAATAAGCCCAACATGAAAACTCTGTGTTTTTACACCAATAGCGTTAGACAATAGTGGATTAGAAACGAATATTGATAATACATAGAGCGTTATACCAGTTAATAGTAAAGACAATATTAAATTAAAAATGATGTGTTTACGTTTATAATGACCAACTTCATGGGCCAAAACTGCAACAATTTCATCTTCATCCAAATCATTAATTAAAGTATCATAAAGCGTTACACGTTTTTCATTACCAAAACCTGAAAAATAAGCATTGGCTTTTGTACTGCGTTTAGAACCGTCTAAAACAAAAATTTTATTCAAACTAAAGCCAACAGACTTTGCATAATTAGATATTTTATCACGAAGATCACCAGCCTCTAAAGGTGTTTGATTATTAAACAAAGGCACAACTAATCTGGCATAAAACATATTCATAAAGACTGTAAACACTGTTACCAATCCCCATGCATATAACCAAAAATTAGACTTCTTTATGGTATAAAACCAAATAATTAAAGTCATAATTACACCACCTAAAATGGCAGACATTAACAGCCCTTTTAAGGTATCTTTAATAAAAAGTACTTTAGTTGTGGTATTAAAACCATATTTAGACTCTATAACAAAAGTTTTGTAATATGAAAAAGGAAGGCTTATTATTGTTGACGCTAATGATATAATACCAAAGAAAATTAAAGCTACTATAATTGAATGATTACTGTAAGATCTCGCATAGGTATCTACATACTCAAAACCGTCTAAAAGCAAAAACGCAAGTGTTACTAAAAATGAAAATACAGAGGATAATAAACCAAATTTATAATTTACTGCTTTGTAATTTTGTGCTTTTTTGTAAGCCTCAGCATCATAAACATCTTCTAATACGCTAGGAATTGGATCTTTAAATTGGCTTGCATTTAAAACTTCTAAGATTTTATCTTTAATAAAATTACTTACAAGGATTATTAAAATGATATAAAACAGAAAATTTGCAGTCATAAAATATTATTTAAGAGATCTGCGTTGACGTATGGCTTCAAAAATAAGAATTCCAGCAGCAACGGAAACATTCATAGAGTCAATAACACCTTGCATAGGTATTGAAATATTTTGTGTTGCAGCAATGCGCCAAGCATTGGTTAATCCAGTAGCCTCAGTACCAACAACAATAGCTGTAGGCATTGTGTAATCTTGATTGTAATATGGTTTAGATTCTTGTAAAATGGCAGAAAAAATATTAAAATTATTGCTTTTTAAAAACGAAATAGCAGCATCTGTTTGTGCTGTAGCAATTTGCATAGTAAAGACACAACCCACACTAGAGCGAATTATATTTGGATTGTACAAATCAGATTTGGGATTGGCAATGATAACAGCATCGACATTGGCAGCATCTGCAGTACGCAATAATGCACCAACATTTCCAGGTTTTTCTGGAGCTTCTGCTACTAAAATTAAAGGGTTTTTAGTTTGAAGTTTTAAACTTTCAAGCAAATGATTTTTAGATTTTACGACTGCAATTATACCTTCGGTAGAATCGCGATGCGCTAATTTCTGAAATACCAATTTGGAAATTTCAATCAATTCCGTGGTGTTATTAATTAGTACTCTAGCTTCGTTTTCAGAAAATAATTCCGGGTAAAACAAAAGTGTTTTAATTGCATAGCCTCCCTGTATTGCCAAGGCTACTTCGCGTTTGCCTTCAATTAAAAATAAAGCACTTTTTTTTCGCTGTCGCGATTTTTCTTTAAGAAGAGCCAGTTGCTTTATTAGTGCGTTTTGAGGACTAGATATTTGATAAAAAAGCATAACACAAAAGTACAGTAAATTTATATATTTTTGTGTATATTACAATACCTCATAAATCAATTAAAATGAAAAAAATATTAGTTATTGCAGTACTATTTTTCAGCATTTATAGCTGTAAAAATAAAAAACCAGCAACTAATTCAGCATCAATTACTGTAAAAAAAGAAGACATAACTACTAGTATATACCCAGAAGCCATTGCTAAAATTTTTAAAACACATGGAGGTATTGACATCTGGAATACCATGAAAACCTTAAGCTTTACCCTAGAAAAACCTTTTGGTAAAGAGGTTACAACTACGCATCTAAAAACTAGAGCAGAAGTTATTAAAACACCTAATTACAGCATTGGTTTTAACGGAAAACAATTATGGATTAATGAAAACGAAGACACAACCTACAAAGGTAATGCGAAATTCTATAAAGGCTTAATGTTCTATTTTTACGCTATGCCTTTTATTGTTGGTGATAGTGGTATTATTTATAAAACCGTAAAACCATTAGAATTTGAGGGTAAAACCTACCCTGGTATTTTAATTGCTTATGAGGCTAACGTGGGCGAATCCCCAGATGATGAGTACATTATTTATTACAATCCTGAAACCTACAAAATGGAATGGTTGGCATACACGGTTACTTTTGGTAAAAACGAAAAAAGCAAAGACTTTCATTTTATACGTTACAACAATTGGGATACCATTAACGGATTACTTTTACCAAAAAGCATAGATTGGTATAATTATGAAAACAATTTACCTACTGAAAAAAAAAACACAGTTAACTTCAGTGCTATTTCAATTTCTGATAAAGCCTTAGAAGCTTCATTTTTTAAAAAACCAAAATCGGCACGTTGGGTTGAATAATAGATTTTAAAAGTGTTTTTAATTAGGCTATTAGTAAAATTTTAAACACTTTATACCTGTATTACTTATAAATGATAAGTTGTTTATTGGCATCTCATTTAGTAGATAAAACGAAATAGTAAGCCTATATGTGCATTATTAAATTGACAAAAACCAAGTCTTTTAGTGCTTTTCACCGTTTACCAATCCAACAAAACCATCTTTTGGAATCAACGCTTCAATACCAAGCAAAAAAGCTAGCCGTATTGTGGATTGTTACCTATAAAATTAAGACGTATATATAAAAATTAAGTATTTAAATACTAACACATAACTCTAATAACAAAAAAACTGCCTCAAATTAATGAAACAGCTTTTTTTTGTGGAGTCGGAGAGAATCGAACTCTCGTCCAAACAAGTCACAAACTAGCTTTCTACACGCATATTCTTTTCTTAGATTTTAGACATAAAGCTGGTTAAAGACAACCCACTTTTAGCTTAGCTTTTTTGTCTCGAAAGGGCATCAAAGCACTACCCAATCTTAGTTAATATTTACGATGCCTTAAAAAAGAACGCCACCAACCAAGGCTTTCTCAAGACATTTAGCACTCCTACCTAGTAGGACGAGGCTTAATCTTACTGTAATTCAGATTATGCAGCTAAAGCGTAGTTATTCTCGCCGTTTAAAATTTGGTCTAGCCTTTAACGTGTATCAATGCCATTACACGACGTGCTTACTAATCTATAAATCTCGCTGTCAAAACCAGTCGACCCCATAAATTAAATTAAAACTTAAACATTTAGTCGTGTAAAAAACCATTACTTACAACTAATTTTAGCGTCCCTCAATTTTGCTTTAGAGGCAAAATTGAGTCGGGCTTTCGCAACTCGCTTCCCAACAAAAAAGTTGGGAGAGCTCAAACATATTGCTCAATCCCTAACGTTGCAGCAAAACTACAAAAAAAGTTGTGCAAACCTATAAAACCTTTTAAATTCGTAAATACATTTCATTAAATTTCAATTACACCCTAAAAAACTTCACCATGAAATTTGCTATCATAAAAGAACGTAAAAATCCGCCAGACCGCCGTGTTGTATTTTCACCAACAAAACTGGCAGAAGCTAGAGCACAATTTCCAAATGCCGAATTTATAGTAGAAGCCTCAGATATAAGAATATTTCCAGATGAAGCCTACTCAAAATTAGGTTTCAAAGTCACTAAAGATATTAGCGATGCAGATGTTATGATAGGTGTAAAAGAAGTACCAACAGAACACCTCATACCAAACAAAGCCTATTTTTTCTTTTCGCATACTATAAAAAAACAACCCTATAACCAAAAGTTACTTAAAGCCATATTAGATAAAAATATAGCACTCTACGACCACGAAACCATAACCAATTCAGAAGGATTTCGTTTAATAGGTTTTGGACGCTATGCCGGTTTAGTTGGTGCTTATAATGGTTTTAGAGCACTAAGCCTAAGAGATAATTTGTACAATTTACCAAAAGTAGAAACACTAGCAGATTTAGATGCCGTAAAAACAGAGCTAGACAAAATAACACTACCAAACCTCAAAATTTTATTAACCGGTACTGGTAAGGTAGCTAAGGGAGCAAAAGAAATTTTAGACCATCTTGGTATGAAAGAAGTCAGTGATGCATTATACTTAACCAGCAAATTCTCTGAACCCGTATATGTTATGGCAGATGTTATGGAATATGCCAAACGTAAAGATGGTAAAGTTGGTAATAAACTAGAATTTTATAACAATCCTAGCGGTTACGAAAGTAACTTTATGCCTTATGCCAAAGAAACAGATGTTTTTATTGCTGGGCATTTTTATGGCAATAACGCACCATACCTGTTTACCCGTGAGGATGCTAAAAACCCACAATTTAACATCAATTTAATAGCCGATATTAGCTGTGATATAAATGGCCCAGTGGCATCAACACTAAGAGCTTCAACCATAGAAAACCCTTTTTACGGATACAATCCAGATACGGAAACCGAAGTTGCTTTTAATGCACCAAAAGCCATAACGGTAATGGCTGTAGATAATTTACCCTGCGAATTACCAAAGGATGCCAGCGAAGGTTTTGGAGATTTATTTCTTGAACATGTAATTCCAGCATTTTTTAACACCGATGCCGATGCGGTACTTAAACGTGCAAAAATGACTGAAAAAGGCCAATTAACAGACCGCTTTGCCTACCTCAAAGATTACGTGGATGGAAAATAATTTTTAACAAATTAAGTGTGACATATACAATATAAGTAGTTGAGCATAATACAAAAAAATGGATATCAGATTACTCTTTAGTCAATATACAAATTTTGCTCTGACCTTGATTTGTCCAAGACTTTTTAAACTGACAGAAGATAAATCTATGGTGTATTTTCACGATAAAGAAAGGTCTGATTTATTCTTCATACGCTTAAATGAATTTCTAAACGCAAATTTTCAATCACCTCTTGACTCAAAAAAGAAAACTTCTCTTTTCAATTTAATGGAGGAATTCTGTATGCAGTACAATCAAATAGATGACTTCAAAAAATTTCTTTCAATCATCAATGAAACAAAGGAATTCTTTTTTAAAAAAAGGTTTTACAAATACTATATATCGCCTCATGAAATTGATTTTGAAATATCATTTGCGGGATTAATAAATTTTCAATCAAATTACTCAAAACACAGTTATTACCATCTTACAGAAATCAAGGAAAAACTAAAAAAACATTTCAAAAAGAATAATATACCAGATTATGAAAAGGAAGACTACAATGAACATTTGTCATACTTCAAAGAAGCTGTACTTGATGACAGATTGAATTTTAATCAAACACATATGGTCGAAAAATTAGGTAAACTATTTCTTTCTTATTGGGACTTATTGAATTCAAAACACCAAACAAGAATATTGAATTTAATACGTGAATTTATATTAGAAAATGGAAAATTTGTACAATGGAAAATCGACAAACCAAATAATTTAAATGACGCTGAAGAGTTCTTTTGGGAAATAAAAGGTTTAACAAAAATTGATAGAACAAGAATTTCTAATTTCATACCAAAAACTTGGAAATACTTAATTGAAAAGGAAACTGATAAAAAAAATATGATTGATAATAGCTAAAAAGTACTATGCTCAACACCCATTGTAATTTATTGTCAGTTTCTAACCCATTTACTAAAATCCTTTCGGATTTTCTATTCGGTTTTTATGTGCTAAATTAGGTGCTTAAACCACCTAAAAAACCATAAACTAACCTTAAAACCAACTTCATTTCCATCACAAAAAACATTAAATATAAATACCTATATTTGCAAACTGAAATTCGTTGCTAAAAAAGCAATAACAAACTAAGAGTTTCAATAAATTCCTCAGCGAGAGGATGTGTTACTAGAAGTATTAGGTTTAAGTATGTCGATGCGCTTCTTTTGTAACACTACGTTATATTATCGAATACTTATACAAAAGAATGAGCACATTCCAAGAATTAGGTCTTAACCAAGACCTACTTAGAGCTATTACAGATTTAGGTTTTGAAAAACCTAGTGAGGTTCAAGAAAAAGCAATCCCAATTTTATTAGAGCAGTACACAGATTTAGTGGCACTGGCACAAACTGGCACAGGTAAAACCGCCGCTTTTGGTTTTCCTATGCTTCACAAAATTAATGTAGATAGCAGAACCACCCAAGGTTTAATACTCTCACCAACACGTGAGTTATGTTTGCAAATTGCTAACGAACTCATGCTGTATGGTAAATACTGTAAAGGGCTTAATGTTACTGCAATATATGGTGGCGCAAGTATTACAGACCAAGCACGCCAAGTAAAGCGTGGCGCACAAATTATAGTAGCTACACCTGGTCGTATGAAAGATATGATTAGTCGTAAATTGGTAGATATTTCTAAAATTGAATATTCTGTTTTGGATGAAGCCGATGAAATGCTAAACATGGGTTTTAAAGAAGATATTACCGATATTTTATCGCATACACCAGAAGACAAAAACACATGGTTATTTTCTGCAACAATGCCTCATGAAGTTGCAACCATTGCCAAAAAATTTATGACAAATCCTATAGAAATTACTGTAGGTAATAAAAACGAAAGCACAAATCAGGTATCGCATGAGTATTATTTAGTTAATGCCAGAGACCGCTATTCTGCTCTAAAACGCTTGGCAGATGCCAACCCCGATATTTTTTCAGTTATATTTTGTCGTACCAAACGTGATACCCAAAAGGTAGCCGAAAATTTAATTGAAGACGGTTACAGCGCCGGTGCAATTCATGGAGATTTAAGCCAGAACCAACGTGACTTGGTAATGAAATCCTTTAGAAACAAACAAATACAAATGCTTGTTGCCACAGATGTTGCTGCACGTGGTATCGATGTAGATAACATTACACACGTAATAAACTACCAATTACCAGACGAGCCAGAGGTTTACACACACCGTTCTGGACGTACAGGTCGTGCTGGTAAAACTGGTATTTCTATGGTAATAACCTCTAAAAGTGAGGTTAGAAAAATAAAGAGTATAGAACGCATTATAAAACAAAAATTTGAAAAGAAAGAAGTCCCTTCTGGTACAGCTATAGTAGAAGTGCAATTAATGAGCTTGGCAAATAAAATTGTAACAACTGAAACCAACCCAGAAATTGATAAACACCTCGGAAGTATTAATGCACTTTTTGAAGATACCGACAAAGAAACTTTAATTAAAAAATTCTTTTCGGTAGAGTTTAATCGTTTCTTTGATTATTACCAAAAATCTAGAGATTTAAGTACAATTCAATCCAGAGATTCTGACCATGATAGCGGTAGAGATTACGGTAAACAATCTAATGATGCCCGTTACTTTATAAACATAGGCAGCAAAGATGGTTTTGATTGGATGAAAATGAAAGACTTCCTAAAGGAAGTTTTAGATCTTGGCAGAGACGACGTTTTTAAGGTAGATGTAAAAGAAAGTTTTTCTTTTTTTAATACCGAAAAAGAATTACAAGAAAAAATACTTTCATTTTTTACAGATTATAAATATGAAGGGCGTTTTGTAAATGTTGAAATAAGCGACAATAAAGGCGGTGGCAACAGTGGACGACGCAACAGTGGCGGCCGAAACCGAGGCAGAGACGATAAACACAGTTTTGATGACGATAGAAAACGTGGCGGAGACAGACGCAGTTCTAGCACCAGAAGCGACAGACGTTCCGGAGGTTCTAAAAATAAAAGCGAACGAAAATTTGATGACTCTAGAGGTGATAGACGTTCGTCTGAATCTAATAACTCAGGGACTGATAGACCAAGACGCTCTAGAAGACGTGATTAGTACTAAACACGTTTTATAGAAACTATGTAAACTACAAAAGCCTAAAGCATAAATTAATTTTACGCTTTGGGCTTTTATTGGTTTTTAGCATACTAACTATTGGTGGTGATAATTCAAAAATTGTTAATATTTAGTCAAATCTAATTCAGTAATATCTTAAATAAGATTAGTTTAGTATTTTTGTTAGGTAATTTATATTAATGCGCAATCTCTCAATTTTTATTTTACTTTTAGTTATAACTAAAAGCTATAGCCAAGATAGTAGTACTTCAAATTTACCAACAACGGTAAAAGGTACTATAATAAGTTCTACTTCAAATGCACCACTATCCGAAGTAAATATTGTAAACATAAACCAAGTTATTGGTACCTCAACAGACGATGAAGGGCTTTTTGAAATAAAAGCCAAAGTAAATGACACCTTACATTTATCTTATTTAGGCTACAAGTCTATTAAAGTTAGAGTTACAAATGATTGGCTTAAATATGGCAGTACAAAAATTGAACTTACAGAACTTGCACTAGCCTTAGAAGAAGTAACCGTAAAAGAATTACAACTAACGGGCTATCTGGAAGTAGATATGAAACAAGTGCCTATAACCTCTAATAACCGCTACCGTATTTCTGGTTTACCAGGTCAAGGTTATGAGGCCGGAAAACCTAATATTGCAACCAAAGTACTTGGTGCTATTTTTAATCCTGCAGATTTTTTATATAATATGTTTGGCAGAAAGCCTAATGAAATGCACAAGCTAAAAAAGATGAAAAAGGATGATGAAATTAGAAACCAGCTTGCAAAACGTTTTGATAGAGAAATGCTACTTGTTTTGCTACAAGTAAACAAATACGATTTAGACGAAATTGTAAACCAATGCAACTACTCTAATGATTTTATTAGAACCGCTAATGACCTTCAGGTTTTAGATGCCATTAGCGAATGTTATGAAGAGTATAAAGTGATAAGTCGTAACAAAAAGAAAGATCGTAAATCTAATAAGGCTTAAGTTAAATAAGTAAGATATAACTTAACTATTATAGTAGTAACGAGCAACAATAGCATCATAATCTTTAAGTGTCTTTTTAATCCAATCAAATCGTTTTTCTATAATCTCTATTTCTGATAAGTGCCAGTTGAGTTTAGATGCTCTCAGTTTTGAAGTTACACTTTGTAAAATTATGGCTGCAGAAACAGAAATATTCAAACTTTCTGTAAAACCAACCATGGGTATTTTTAAAAAGCAGTCTGCATTATCTATAACAGTTTGAGAAAGGCCATCTGTTTCTCTCCCAAAAAAGAAACAAGCCTTTTTAGAAATATCAAAATCTACCAAATTGCAATCCGTTTTATGTGGTGTTGTAGCCACAATTTTGTATCCGTTTGCTTTTAAATTTTCTATGCATTTTTTAGATGTATTATGACGATTAATATCAACCCATTTTTGAGATCCCATAGCAATTTCATTATCAATTTGCTTTGCATTAATCTCTTCTACAATGTGCACGTCTTGAATACCAAAAACATCGCATGAGCGCATTACAGCACTTGTATTATGTAACTGGTAAACATCTTCTGTAGCTACCGTAAAATGTCTAGTTCTCATACTCAAAACATTTGAAAAACGCTCTAATCTGTTTTCTGTTATAAAGGTTTCTAAATGACTTAGCAGCTTCAAATCGTTCATAAAAAAGGTATATTTAAGCCAAATATAAAATTATACCATGCCAACACCAATACATAAAATTAGTCTTCCTCAGATAATCATAAAAAAATAACGCTATGAAACATATTTTAGTACTAACAGGCGCTGGCATTAGTGCCGAAAGTGGGATTAAAACATTTAGAGACTCAAATGGGCTTTGGGAAGGACATAATGTTATGGATGTAGCATCTCCAGGGGGCTTTGCACGCAATCCAAAATTAGTTTTAGATTTTTACAACCAACGAAGAGCTCAACTCAACACCGTAAAACCAAACCAAGCGCATAAAGATTTAGCTAAATTAGAAGCCCATTATAAGGTTTCAATTATTACTCAAAATGTAGATGATTTACATGAGCGGGCTGGCAGTACTAATGTAGTGCATCTTCATGGCGAATTACTTAAAGTTAGAAGTACTAAAAACCCTAATGCTATTAAATTTTGGACTAAAGATCTTAATCTAGGCGACACCTGCGAAAAAGGATTTCAATTAAGACCGCATATTGTTTGGTTTGGTGAGGCTGTTCCAGAGATAGAGCGTGCAATGGAAATATGTAATACTGCAGATGTTTTAATTATTGTTGGTACCAGTATGCAAGTGTATCCCGCTGCAAGTTTAATTGATTATATAAAACCAAAAACACCAATTTATTATATAGACCCAAACCCTGCGTACACAAACCAAAACGTTACAGTTATTAGAAAATCTGCCACTGATGGTGTAAACCAAGTAATTAAAATGCTTAAAACTAAGTTGAAATAAAATAAGTAAATTAAACGTGTTCTAAACTCTAAAAATTATATTAACAGCTTAATATTAGCATAGCTATTTTCTAAAGCGTTTTTACTTTCAATGGCATTTAGCCATTCAACTTTAGTAATACCCTCAGCTCCCTGAGGAAAAAGTTTGCCTTTAAAATCAGTTTTCATTTCAAACCAGTAAGTTATTTTTATTTTATACTTACCGTTACGCTTAAAGATATGATAAGTAGTTGGTAGTGGTTTTAGTATTTCTAAACCTGTAACACCTGTTTCTTCTTCAACCTCACGAATGGCAGTAGTATCAATGGACTCTTTAGCTTCAGTTTTACCTTTAGGCAAATCCCATTTACCGTTTCTATAAATAAATAAAATCTCATTTTTGGTGTTATATACCTTACCACCACCAGCAATTACATTTGGTAATAGCTTTAAAAAGTGCTTAAGAAGTTTGTCTTTATCATGGTGTACTAAATGTACAGCGTTTACTTCTTTACTGTTTAATAATTTAATAACCTGTTTAATCTTTACAGATTTCAATAAAAAAGATTTAAAATCTGTTTCTTTTTCAATAATTGTAGTTAAAACAATAGGCTTATCTCCCACAAAAATGGTGTACATCATTCAAACGTTTTAAAATTATTTGTTATGTAAACATATTATTTTAATTCTATTTTTAATAGAAAAATAGTTTAATTTTAATTTTGTGACGTTTAAAAAACATTAATTTTGTTGTATGATATTTGATAAAGAAACTGCAAAAAAAACAGCCGAAGTATTATTAAAAATTAATGCTATTAAATTAGAGCCTAACAATCCGTTTACTTGGGCATCTGGCTGGAAATCTCCTATTTATTGTGATAATAGAATTGTGCTCTCTTATCCTGAGGTTAGAAATTACATTAGAGAGACCATGGCTAACAAAATAGAAAGCCTTTACGGTAAGCCAGATGCTATTGCTGGAGTTGCAACAGGCGCAATTGGAATAGGTGCATTGGTTGCAGACTACTTAAAATTACCTTTTGTTTACGTAAGACCAGAAGCAAAAAAGCATGGCCGCCAAAACAAAATTGAAGGTGCAATAGAAAAAGGTAAAACAGTTATTGTAATAGAAGATTTAATTAGTACTGGAAAAAGTAGTCTTAATGCTGTTGAAACTTTAAAAGCCGCCGAAATAAACGTTAAAAGTATGGTTGCTATTTTTTCGTATGGTTTTGAAGTTGCTACTCAAAATTTTAATAATGCAAACGTCAATTTATATACACTTAGCAACTACGAAAATCTACTTGAACAAGCCTTAGATACTAATTTCATAACCAAAACGCAACAAACTATATTAGCGCAATGGAATGCAAACCCCAGTAAATGGAACGCTAATTGATTACTAACATAATAATACGTTTTATTACGTCTTATTTAGTCTATTTAAAATTAAAATAGGTTTTAACAATACGTTGTTTTGTTAAAACCTTAAAACAACAATACTATGAATTTAGAATCCCAAAAAGTAGTTATCTATAAATCTGCAGAAGAAACTTTTAATTTTTTATCTGATTTTAAGAATTTTGAAAAACTGATGCCAGAAAATATTAGCAAATTTGAAGTATTAGAAAACGATAAGTTTTTGTTTGCACTTAAAGGCATGCCAGAAATTATATTAAAGAAAAAAGAAACAATACCACATAGCAAAATTGTTCTAGGTGCTGCTGGTGGAAAATTAGATTTTTCACTTACTGCAAACTTGGCATTATTAGAAGCTGAAAAAACAGAGGTAAATCTTAGTTTTGAAGGTGAATTTAACGCTATGATGGCTATGATGATAAAAGGGCCAATTAATAAGTTTATAGAAACGCTTGTAAGTAATCTAAAATCTGTTTTTTAATATGCCATTTTAATGGTTTTAATGTTATAATGTTTAATAGCACCATCATCAACCATACAAATTTTTAATCTCCCTTTAGTATCAGTCCCTTTTATGATGCCAGTAAACATTTCTCCATTTTGATCTTTAAATCTAGATGGTATGTTTTTTTTGTAAAGTAGTGCATCATATTCAGATTTAAGCGCATCAAAATTCTTTGCTTCCAATCGCTTAAAATCAGATTTTAATTGTGTTATAATAGCTTTTAAAATCTCATCTATACTGTACTTAACACCTTTAATTATTTGGAGTGATGAAGCTTTTGGTAAATTTTCAAAATGCGTTTGGTTCACATTAAGACCAATACCAATAATTGCAGCACTTAATTGTTTATTTTTTATGGTATTTTCAATTAAAATACCGCATATTTTATTGTTCGCTGACAAAATGTCGTTAGGCCATTTAATGTGCAAATCTGGAATTTCATAATCCGAAAGTACTTTATAAATTGCTAAAGCCACTACCCTACTTATATGAAACTGATTTTCAATTTCTAAATTGTTTATCACTTTAAATACACTAGCAGTAAGGTTTTTTCCTTTTTGGGTATGCCAAATTTTTCCCATTTGACCTTTTCCGTTTGTTTGAAATTTAGCACTAACAGCAGTAAAATCTTTAATTGGCAACACAGAAACCATAGCTTTTAAATACCTATTTGTAGAGTCTATGGCATTAAGTTTGATTATATACATTTAATCGCAAGTTTTTTATGCTATTCTTATGACAATTTGAACTTACAAGAACTAAAAAAATAATAACTTTGCATAATATTTAATACAATTTAATGACTCAAAATAAAATTAGTACAGACCAACTCATAACAACCATTATTAGCGGTATTGAAGACGTTAAAGGAAAAGAAATCTTAATATTAGATTTAAGACCTATTGATAACACAGTTTGTGATTATTTTATTATTTGTGAAGGTACCTCTAACACACAAGTTAATGCTATAGTTAGTTCTGTTCAAAAACAAGTAAGTAAAGCCCTTAAAGATAAACCGTGGCATATAGAGGGCGCAAATAATGGAGAATGGGTACTTATGGATTATGTAAATATTGTAGTGCATGTATTTCAAAAACACATTAGAGCATACTACGATATAGAAAGTTTGTGGGGCGATGCCAAAACAACAAAAATTGAAACGAGTTACTAAAAAGAAACCCAACTAATGGCTAAAAATAAAAAAGAACTAGATAAAAAACCAAAGTTTAATATATATTGGATTTATGGTATTGCGATAGCACTATTTGTAATCATAAATATATTTTCCGGTAGCTTTGGCGCTACAGATGGTATAGAAACTTCACCAGCTCAATTTTTAAATTACCTAAGTAAAGGCGATGTTGCTAAAGTAGAAATTGTAAATAAGCGAGAGGCAAGAGTATACCTTACTAAAGAAGCTAAAGAACAAGCTGTTCATAAAAACACAAAAGGAAAATCAATATTTCCCTCAGTTAACTCTGTGCCAAATTATAAATTTGAATTTGGTGATCTTCAAAATTTTGAAAAAAATGTAAATCAAATCATCGAAGATAAAAACCTACCAACAACAGTAGCCTATGAAACTGAAACTAATGTTCTTGGTGAAATGATTGGTTTTCTTTTGCCAATAATACTAATTATAGCTGTCTGGATTTTTATTATGCGACGCATGTCTGGTGGAGGAGCTGGTGGTCCTGGTGGTCAAATTTTTAATATTGGAAAATCTAAAGCCAAACTTTTTGACGAAAAAATTGACACTAAAACCTCTTTTAAAGACGTTGCTGGTTTAGAAGGTGCAAAAGAAGAAGTACAAGAAATTGTAGATTTTCTTAAATTTCCGGAAAAATATACAGCTCTTGGTGGTAAAATACCTAAAGGCGCATTACTTGTTGGCCCTCCCGGAACAGGTAAAACATTACTAGCAAAAGCAGTAGCCGGCGAGGCTAAAGTACCTTTCTTTTCGTTATCTGGATCAGATTTTGTTGAAATGTTTGTTGGTGTTGGTGCATCTCGTGTAAGAGACCTCTTTAAACAAGCTAAAGAAAAATCACCAGCAATAATTTTTATTGATGAAATTGACGCAATTGGACGTGCAAGAGGAAAAAACAACATGTCTGGCTCTAATGATGAGCGTGAAAACACGCTTAATCAATTATTAACAGAAATGGATGGTTTTGGCACTAATACCAATGTAATTGTGTTAGCTGCAACAAACCGAGCAGATGTTTTAGACAGTGCTTTAATGCGTGCTGGACGTTTTGATCGTCAGATCTATGTAGATTTGCCAGATGTAAGAGAACGTAAAGAAATTTTTGAAGTACACTTAAAACCCTTAAAGAAAGAGGAAACTTTAGACATTGATTTCTTAGCGAAACAAACACCCGGTTTCTCAGGGGCAGATATTGCAAATGTTTGTAACGAAGCTGCTTTAATTGCAGCACGAAAAGGTAAAAAATCTGTGAATAAACAAGATTTTTTAGATGCTGTAGATCGAATTATTGGTGGATTAGAAAAGAAAAATAAAATAATTACACCAGAAGAAAAAAGAGCTGTAGCCTTCCACGAAGCTGGGCATGCTACCGTAAGCTGGATGCTAGAGCACGCAGCGCCGCTTGTAAAAGTAACTATTGTTCCTAGAGGTCGTTCATTAGGAGCTGCATGGTATTTACCAGAAGAACGCCTTATTGTGAGACCAGAACAAATGCTAGACGAAATGTGTGCTGCTTTAGGAGGTAGAGCTGCAGAAAAAGTAATTTTTAACAAAATATCTACTGGAGCACTAAGTGACTTAGAAAAAGTAACCAAACAAGCTAGAGCTATGGTTACCGTATATGGTCTAAGTGATAAAGTTGGTAATATTACATATTACGATTCTTCTGGGCAATCTGAATACGGATTTACAAAACCTTACAGCGAGCAAACTGCAGAGCTTATTGATAAAGAAATATCTGATATTATAGAAAAACAATACGACAGAGCTATAGCTTTATTAGAGGAAAACAAAGAAAAACTTACAGAACTAGCGGAAGTACTTTTAGATAAGGAAGTAATTTTTAAAGATAATCTTGAAAAAATATTTGGCAAACGCCCTTATGATAATACTATTATAACTAATGATAAAAAAAATGAATAAATTTACAATCAAATTTTAATAACTTATAAAAAGCTTAAATTGACTTACTGTTAATTTAAGTTTTTTTATATTTGATTAATTTGTAAAAAAAGTATTCTAACAGCAATATTAAATGGGCTTATTTAGTAAGTTCTTTAGAAAAACAACCTCTAAAGAAAACATAACTAAAACAGAACGCGGCAAGTACATGCCAGAAATTAAGCTGCCTATTGATGAGATGTTTACCGTAAATTTTAATGCTAATGGTGGTAAATTTTTATACTGTGAAAACACCAATGAAGTACTTGATAGTTTTGACTCTATTTTAAAAGAAAATAATTGGCAAAACGAAAAAATCCTTATCATAAACGATCAACTCACTAAAGTATTTAAATTTATAGCAATAAATACAACTAAAACGATATCAGAAGCTACTTACTTTTTAACAACCTGTGAATATTTAATTGCTTTGGATGGTTCAATCTTAATTTCTTCAAACCAAATTGCTGAAAAAAAACTTGATGAGCTACCAGATAATTTTATAATATATGCAACAACAAGTCAGTTTGTTGAAAATATTGGTGAAGGGTTGAGAGGTATAAAACAAAATAATAAAACAAAAATACCTACTAACATAACTACACTAAAACATTTTAAATCTAAAGAAGCCCAAAACTTCTTAACTTATGGCATTAGTACCAAAAATTTATATTTACTATTGCTAGAAGATTTATAATTACTGCATGAAAGAATTAACCCTAAGAGCCATATCTGGTTTTGTATATATTGTAATACTTCTTACATCCCTTTATTTTAAAGAAAGTTTAGTAGCTATAATAGGTGTTATGGGGTTTTTAAGTCTGTTTGAATTTAGCAAACTCATTAAGCTTAAATCTAGTATTCAATATCTAATTTTTTTTATTTTATACATTGGTTTTTCTTACTTATGTTTTGAAGAAAACAAACCAAAAGCAGCAGATAATGCCATACAAATACTTTTAGTGCTTACCCTATTTGTTAATCTTATACTAATAAATGATCTTTTTACAGAAAAAACAATACCCCTTTTTGAAACCAAACGTTTTATACTCACTACATTTTATGTTACAGGTGGTTTTATATTTATATATTTAATTGCTAATAATGAAAACGATTACACTCCATTACTGCTTTTGGGTACTTTTATTTTAATATGGGTAAATGATAGCGGAGCTTATGTTGTAGGCAAAAACTTTGGAAAACAAAAATTATTTCCAAGTGTATCCCCAAAAAAAACAGTAGAGGGCTTTCTTGGTGGTTTATTTTTTGCATGCATATCTAGTTATTTTATATCCTTATATACCAATACTTTAAGTTTTACAAGTTGGTTAATATTAGCTATTATTGTTAGTGTTTTTGGCACTATTGGGGATTTAATAGAGTCCAAATTTAAGCGCCAAGCTATGGTTAAAGATAGTGGAATAATTATGCCAGGTCATGGAGGTTTACTAGACCGCTTAGATAGTCTTATATTTGCGGCACCATTTATTTATTTATTTTTAAGAATTTTAAGTTATGTTTCATAAAGAAGGTCACAAAATTATATTTATTACACTTGTTATAGTAGTAGGCTCGTTTTTTTTAATTGATGAATTTACCACAAATGAATGGCTAAGAAAAGGATTAATGATCCTTGTACTGGGCTTTTTTGTTTTAATACTTCAGTTTTTTAGAAACCCAAAACGGGTTACAAAACTAAACGATACACAAGCGGTTTCTCCAGTAGATGGAAAGGTTGTTGTTATAGAAGAAGTTTTTGAAAACGAAGTTTTTAAAGACAAACGCATACAAGTATCTGTATTTATGTCTCCAATAAATGTGCATGTGACGCGCTACCCAATTTCCGGATCTGTAAACTACAGTAAATATCATCCTGGAAAATATTTAGTAGCATGGCACCCTAAAGCTAGTGAAGAAAACGAGCGTACAACCGTTGTGGTAGAAAACCAAACTTTTGGTAAGGTATTGTACCGTCAAATTGCTGGTGCATTAGCAAAACGTATTGTAAATTATGCAAAACCAGATACTAACGTACAACAAGGTGCAGATTCTGGATTTATAAAATTTGGATCGCGTGTGGATTTATTTTTACCATTAGGTACAGATATAAAAGTAGCTCTTAACCAAAACGTACGTGGTGGAGAAACTGTAATAGCTGAACTCAAATAAAAATGAATTCTGAAGCATTAGATAAGGCTTTTAATGTTGCAGTAGCTCGTATTAACGATCATACTGAGCCTTTTCCTGCAGATTTTTTACTTCGTCTGTATGCTTTTTACAAAAAAGCTACAAATGATTATGACAGACCTAGCAGTAAAAAACCAATTATAAATGCATTTAAAACAAATGCCTTATTTCAGGTGCAAAATATTAATGCAGATGAGGCTAAAAAATCTTATATAGATTTGGTAAATACTTACTTTTTGGGTAAAGAATAATTACTGAACTAAAATATTAGTTTCTATTGGTTTATCTAACCTTTTTGCAATCTCCCCTAAAATGATTATAAACTATTAAAAACTTTAGCAAAAGTGCCTTAGCCCAGATTGAAACGGCATCCTTTTTTGCCATTAAAAGCAAAAAAGATATAGTGTAAAGCTGGAAATAGCTTCAAAAAAAAATAAATTATTCCCTAATTAAAGGTAATGTAGAGCAACGCAATAAGCCTTCTTGTTTTGCAATTTCTGCGTAAGGCACTTCTTCTACAGTAAAGTTATGTTTACGCAACCAGGTGTTTAGTCTTGTAAAATTACGTTCAGAAATAATAACGTTTTCAGAAATTGAAAATACATTACTATTCATGTTGTACATTTCGTCTTTTGTGATTTCAAAAATATGGTCTTTTCCAAAAAAATTAACAAGCCATTGGTATTCTTCTTCTACTAAAAAGCCATTTTTATGAAGTATGGCTTTATCTTTACCTATGGGCTGAAAACAACAATCTAAATGTAATGCGTTTTCCTTGGCATTGGTATTGGATTTTCTGAGCTCAAAGGCTTTAACAATCTTGTGTGGAAACAGTGCTTTAATAGCCTCTACAGCAGCGGTATTGGTGCGTGCGGTTATATAATCTGAATAGTCTTTACCAGAGTAGGTGCCAATAAAAATATAATCGTTCCAAGGCATTACATCACCACCTTCTACATGGCATACTTCTGGTAGTTCAATAATTTTATCAGCGTCTATTTGAGATGTCACATGCTGTATGGCTTCGTATTCTTGTGCTCTGTCTGGTAATATGTTGGCTTTTATTAGTTTATCTTCAATAACAAAAGCAATATCTCTTGAAAAAATTTGATTGTAATTTGAAATTACTGTTGGTCTATAAACCGTGATATTATACTTTTCAAAAACTTTTGCAACAGCATCCATTTCTTTAATCATGTCTGCTTCTTTTGGGTAAGTACCTACTTTTATATGTTCTAATGATTTTGGGTCATAAGCATCTTCCAGTTTTGGAATTGGACCATTATGTAGGGCAATGCCTAAAACAACAGCTTTAAGCTGCGCTGTTTCATTTTGTATGTTTAACTTCATGCGCTAAATAGATACAAAAAAGCTTCATAATAGTTATTATGAAGCTTTTTTTATGATTATATAATTTAACGTTCATTAATAGTTTTAAAGGCACGCTCAGTTTTACCTGTATAAAGTTGTCTTGGACGACCAATTGGCTCTTTTCTTTGGCGCATTTCTCTCCATTGTGCAATCCACCCTGGCAATCGCCCTAGTGCAAACATTACGGTAAACATTTCTACAGGAATTCCCATAGCTCTGTAAATAATACCAGAGTAAAAATCTACGTTAGGGTATAATTTTCTGTCTACAAAGTATTGATCTTCTAAAGCTTCTTTTTCTAAACCTTTTGCAATATCTAAGATAGGATCTTGTACACCTAAATCTGAAAGCACTTCGTCTGCTGCTTTTTTAATTATTTTTGCTCTTGGATCAAAATTCTTATATACACGGTGTCCAAAGCCCATTAAACGGAACGGATCTTGCTTATCTTTAGCTTTTGCCATATACTTTTTAGTATCTCCGCCATCCTCTTTAATAGCTTCTAGCATTTCTAAAACTGCTTGGTTTGCACCACCATGTAATGGCCCCCAAAGTGCAGAAATACCAGCTGATATTGAGGCAAATAAACCTGCGTGAGAAGATCCTGTAATTCTTACTGTAGATGTAGAGCAGTTTTGCTCATGATCTGCGTGTAGAATAAGTAATTTATCTAAAGCTTCAACTAAAATAGGGTTTTGTTTGTAATCGCCGTTTGGGCTTTTGAACATCATTTTTAAAATGTTTTCGACATACCCTAATGAGTCATCGCCATAATCTAATGGTAAACCTTGTTTTTTACGCATGGTCCAAGCTACTAAAACAGGAAATTTTCCTAATATTTTAACAATAGCCTTATACATATCTTCTTCTGATTCTACGTTTACAGAAGACGGATTAAAAGCGGTTAATGCACTTGTTAATGATGATAGTACACCCATAGGATGTGCAGTTTTAGGAAAAGCATCTAATATTTTCTTAATATCATCATCTACAATTGATTGTAATTTTATGTCTGCATGAAATTTATCTAACTCATTTTGGGTTGGTAATTCGCCAAAAATTAATAAATAAACCACTTCCAGAAAGTTTGCTTTTTCAGCCAATTCTTCAATAGAATAACCTCGGTATCTTAAAATGCCTTTTTCTCCGTCTAAAAAAGTAATAGCACTCTCACAACTACCTGTGTTTTTATACCCAGGATCTATTGTGGTTATACCACCTGTTTCTGCTCTTAATGATTTTATATCAATAGAAACTTCATTTTCCGTACCTAATACAAGCGGAAATTCGTACTTTTTTCCATTAACTTCAAGTATAGCTTTATCTGACATATTTTAGTTGTTTAGATATTTTTTGAATATTGCGAATTTACAAAATATATGAGATTTATTTGTGGTAATTATAAAGGTTTTAACAACTTAATATGTGGTTAAATATAGCCCAATAAAAAAGCGATTATTAATATATTAATAACCGCTTTGATAAACCTATGTTTTAAATTTTATTTTATTTTGAAAGCTTTTTGTTGAGGAAAATAAGCCACGCTTCCTAATTCTTCATCTATACGCAATAATTGATTGTATTTTGCCATACGATCACTACGTGAAGCAGAACCTGTTTTTATTTGTCCTGTATTTAATGCTACTGCTAAATCTGCAATGGTATTATCTTCGGTTTCCCCAGAGCGATGAGACATTACTGAGGTGTAACCTGCATTATGAGCCATATTAACGGCTGCAATAGTTTCTGTAAGTGTACCTATTTGGTTAACTTTAATTAAAATTGAATTGGCAATACCTTCTTTTATACCACGAGATAAACGTTCTACATTAGTTACAAATAAATCATCGCCAACTAACTGTACTTTGTCACCTATTTGTTCTGTTAAATATTTCCAGCCTTCCCAGTCGTTTTCATCCATACCATCTTCAATAGAAATAATAGGATAGTTACGAGATAATTCAGCTAAATAATCGGCTTGCTCTTTACTAGTTCTAACTTTACCAGAAGCACCTTCAAACTTAGAATAATCGTACTTACCATCTACATAAAATTCTGCGGCAGCACAATCTAGTGCTATCATTACATCATCACCTAAAGTATAACCTGCATTGGCAACTGCTTTTTTTATGGTATCTAAAGCGTCTTCTGTACCTCCTTCTAGATTTGGTGCAAAACCACCTTCGTCACCAACTGCTGTACTTAAACCACGATCGTGTAATACTTTTTTGAGGTTATGAAAAATCTCTGTTCCCATTTGCATGGCGTGTGTAAAATTCTTTGCTTTTACTGGCATTACCATAAATTCTTGAAATGCAATTGGTGCATCACTATGCGAACCCCCATTAATGATATTCATCATTGGTACTGGCAATGTATTTGCAGATACTCCACCAACATAACGGTATAATGGCATACCTAACTCATTGGCTGCTGCTTTTGCAACCGCAAGAGATACTCCCAAAATAGCATTTGCACCAAGTTTAGATTTATTTGGTGTACCATCTAAAGCTATCATTAATTGATCTATTGCGTTTTGCTCAAATATAGAATAGCCTAGCAGTTCTTCGGCTAAAATGGTATTTACATTTTCTACGGCTTTTAAAACCCCTTTTCCCATGTAAGTATTACCGCCATCTCTTAACTCAACGGCTTCGTGCTCACCAGTTGAAGCGCCAGATGGCACTGCGGCGCGACCTAAAACTCCGTTTTCTGTGGTTACATCTACTTCTACGGTTGGATTCCCTCTGGAATCTAAAATTTGTCTTGCGTGGACATTAATGATTATACTCATTTTTGTTGGTTTAGTATTTAATATTACTTCAAATTTACAAAATAGTTAGATTGTATAAAACATCAGAGTATCAGATTTGTAGTAGTTATTAACTATAATGTTTTCGTAATAAAAAAAGTGCAAAGAAATTAAAATTTCGTTGCGGCCTGTGAATTAAAACACTGAAGCTTATAAATTGCCCGTTAATCTTAGATTATCTAAAGCTATATCTTCATGATCTACTTGAAATTTAAAAAATAGCCTAACTTGTAATGTGCTACCATTAACTGGAATATTTTTAGTGAATTCCTGAAATGTATCTGTTATTCTTACTCCATCACCTAAACCATTTACACCATTGCTGGTGTCAATTGCTGGCTCATGATTATTTGACGAAAATGAACTTGCTCTTACAGATAAAACATTTGACCAACCAGAACTGTCTATATTAAACTGTACGTCAAATCTATCACCGCCATCCCAATCTTCATTGGTATTATCATCATCTTCTCCAATTAAAATAGCTAAATCTATGGATGATAGACCTGAGATATCAATAGAAGATGCAAAAGTTATTGATTGCTCATCTGAACCGCCTTCAGAATCTAAATCTACAGCACCAAAATAAAAATTACCTTCTTGAGCATTTATATTTTGGCTGCTAGATAAACCAGAAGGTAAATTATTGGCTTCATCTATTCTTGTAAAAAAATCGTCTCCACCTTCTAAATATTCATCAACAGATGTTGTGTATCTTGTTCCGCCAGAACGTGTATTTCCATCGGTTTCAAAAGTTTCTTGAAGTAAAAATGGTGAGGGTTGAACTATAGGGCCAAACCACACAGAACAAGCTTCAGTACCTGGTGAAAGACCTGTACTTGAACCTGGTGTTACGCAAAATTGAAAGTACTTAGTTTCATCGGTTGCAACAACAACGTAATTTTCTGTAGTAGCACCTGATATACTAGTTAGATTGATACCACTTGTATCATCTGCTAATTTCCAAATAAAAGTTGAAGCGTCATCTGGATCTGATTGTGCATCAGAATAATTGTAATTTCCAATTAAAGTCTCACCAATTTCTGGAATACCATTTATAATTACAGTATTAACTTGTGGTGCTGTATTGGTATTATTATCGTACCCTAAGTTTAGCCATTGTGTGCCATCCCAACCCAAAAAACGTTGACTTTCTTCAACATAGATAATCATACCCGCAGTTGATGTTGTTGGAATATTTACATCTAAATCTACTCGTGGTAATAGTAGTCCTTTGGTTGTAGAATTTACATCTAAAACTGCATTGGCATCAATTATTGCTGTTCCACTTTCGTCTCTAACTTCTACTTGTGCTAACACCAGAATTGGCATTAAAATGAAGCATATATTTATTAATTTTTTCATGATTCTAAAATATTAATAAGTGTGAGCGCCTAGATCCGAAACATCATTTAGATTATATTCATCCCATCCTGTTCCTAAAGTTGGGAAATTTGCTGAATTGGCTGTGTTTCCATTTATTCCTGGTTTTCTTCTTAGAGTTTTATTTGATGTTGCATTTCCATTTACACTCCATTCGATTCCAGGATCATCACCAATTTCACCAAAAATATCTACACTAGATGCCGTAGAAATTTTGTATAATTCTAAAGCATCATTACCATTAAACCCAATTACACCAGAAGTGTACGTTGTTGGACTTCCAGGTATGGATAAACTTGCACTACTATTGCGTAAAATAATTACTTCACCATTATTTAAATTTGCTTGGAAAGAGCTTAAATTGGCTGTATTTGATGGAGTACTTGCACCATTAGAATATATTCTTATTTCATAATCAGATAAATTTACTGTAGAACCAGTGAAATTGGCAATTTCAATATACTTATTGTTACTTGAACCTTCAACATATTCAGATATAAATAAATCTGGTGCATTTGTTGTAGAGGTGTCATCGTCAGTTATAGTTAATGTATAGCTTCCGTTGGTTCCTAAAACTGCATTATTTCCACCAGCTATATTTTGTAACGTTAATATTACTGTTTCGTTGCCTTCTACATCAGCATCATCTGTTAAAGTAATAGTTACGTTTTGATTAGTATTACTACCTGCTAAAAACGTTAAGCTACTTGGACTCACAGAATAATCTGAGGTATTAGTAGCTGTTCCACTTAATACTATATCTACTGTTGTATCTTGAGTTGCAGATTCATTAATGATTGAAATTGGAATTGGAAAACTATTTGGAGAAGCGTTTTCATCTACAGTATTTGATGTTGCAACAAACTGTACTTCGGTATCTGGCAACGGTCTGCTTTCATTTGCTGCTGCTGGTGTTCCTTGTAGGGTTAAAGCACCGTAAGACGTTTCAGATGCAAACCAGTTAGAACCATTATCGTTATGCGTTGCACTTAAATTATTAGGGTCTAAAACGGTTGCTTTATCTGCTTGTATTTCGAATGCTGAATCGTCATAATCTACAACATCTATGATTGTACCATTACAATTAATAGTTATAGAGCCATCTGTGTTCGCTAAAGGTAAATTTGAATTTAAAGCACCAAAACCATAAGAATAGTGTATTGGAGCACCGCCATTAGTACTCGTATTTGAGTTTGCCCCAATTGTAATATAGCCACCAGCTGGCACAATTAAATCACCGTTAATATTAAAGCCTGTTCCTCCCTGGTTGGTAAAAGTACAGTTGCTTAGGTTAAGGTCTTCTACTCCTGGATTATAAATCTCAAACCATTCACCAAAACGATCTTCTACTGCATCAGGGTTAATCATCATTTCGGTAATTAAAACACTACCTGGTTGAGTGGGAGTTTGAACATTTGAAAATCCTTCAAAACTTAAGTCTTGCCATTTATCACCATCCCAACCTAAAAACCTATTTGTATCAGAATTATAAACAATCATTCCGGCAGTTAGATCCCCTGGATTTGTACCATCTAAAACATCTACAGCTACACTATTAAGTCTAGGGATTAAAAGCCCTTTAGAATTTGAAAAAAGATCTAAAACAGCATTTTCGTCTGGATTTGTAGTATTTATACCAACTTGAGCATTAATTACACTAACACATAATAGTGCCAAAATTTGTAAGAGTAATTTTTTAATCATAAGAGTTTTATTTATTTAGTTAATTTCAAAATTAAAAATTATTATAATTTGTTATATTATCTTTACATTAACATTTTATTATCAATGCGTGTAATTGAAGTGGAGTGTATTATAGACAAAAATTAAATACTTTTTAAATAAATTTGATATTAGGTAAATCAAATAAATAGAGATTTTATTGAAACTTTTTAATTATGAAACATACTTATAAAATCATCAAACAGGTACAAGGAGTCATTTGGCCCAGGACTTGCCTCTGGATGGTATTGTACTGAAAAACAATTTTTATCTTTTACCTTTATACCCGCAACAGTATTGTCATTAAGATGTATATGTGTAATCTCTACATTAGCATTGGTTTCAGTTTCTTCTTTGTTTACAGCAAAACCATGATTTTGAGATGTAATTTCGCCTTTACCTGTAATAAGGTTTTTTACAGGATGATTAATACCTCTATGGCCGTTGTGCATTTTGTAGGTTGAAATTCCGTTAGCTAATGCAATAACTTGGTGACCTAAACAGATACCAAATAAAGGTTTATTTTGTTTTATAATTTCTTTTGCAACATCTTGTGCCGCAATTAATGGTTCTGGATCACCTGGTCCATTAGATAAAAAGTATCCATCTGGATTAAAAGCTTCTAAATCTTCAAATTTAGAATTGTATGGAAACACTTTTATATAAGCATCGCGTTGTGCTAAGTTTTTAAGGATACTCTTTTTAATACCAATATCTAATGCTGCTATTTTGTATTTAGCGTTTTCATTACCATAAAAATATGGTGTTTTAGTAGATACTTTAGACGCTAGCTCTAAACCTTTCATAGAAGGTACTTCTGCGAGCTGTTTTTTTAAACCTTCAATGTTATCAACCTCTGTTGTAATTACAGCATTCATAGCACCATGATCTCTAATATAGCTAACAAGCGCTCTGGTATCTACATCTGCAATTGCTAAAGTATTGTGCTTATCAAAAAAATTATTTAATGATTCATCTGCTGAAGGCCTAGAATACTGATAGCTGAAATTTTTACAAATTAATCCAGCAATTTTTATAGAATCTGATTCTGAATCAGTGCTTTTAGTACCATAGTTTCCAATATGCGCATTTGTAGTTACCATTAACTGACCATAATAAGATGGATCTGTAAATATTTCTTGGTAACCAGTGGTACCTGTATTAAAACAAACTTCACCAAAAGCAGAACCATCTTTACCTATAGATTTACCATGGAAAATGGTGCCGTCTGCTAATAAAATCAATGCCTTTTTTCTTTGAGTATATTTCATATTGAAATCGCTATTACTATATTAATTCTTGATTGTAATGTATAACTGTGTTATATTTTATATTGGTATTATTACTACCTTAAAACATTTCACAAAATTGTAAAAAAAAAGGATAAACTGAAACAGTCTATCCTTTATACTTATTAATGCTTATTAACACTCGATAACCGAGATTTAAATAATACAAAAGCTAATTTCAAATTTTTATCAGTAATGATTTCTAATTCTATTAGCTTATTTATTAGCATTTTCTATTCTTCTTCGTTTGAATCTTTAGTATCCACTGGTGGAGTTATAGCAGCTTTATTGCCACCTCTTCTACTTCTACGTGTTGTTTTCTTCTCTGCTTTGCCAGCATTATAGATTTCGTTGTAATCAACTAATTCTATCATAGCCATATCCGCATTATCACCTAATCTATTTCCTAGTTTAATAATACGTGTGTAACCACCTGGTCTGTCTCCAATTTTAGGTGCAACGTCTCTAAATAATTCTGTAACAAATTCTTTTTGTCTTAGTCTTGCCATAACAATACGTCTATTATGGGTTGTATCTACTTTAGATTTTGTAATCATTGGTTCTACAAACTGTTTTAAAGCTTTAGCTTTTGCAACAGTAGTATTAATACGTTTGTGCTCTATAAGTGAACATGCCATATTGGCTAACATAGCTTTTCTATGTGCTGTTTGGCGACCTAAATGGTTAATTTTTTTTCCGTGTCTCATGACTATTTGTTTATCATCTTGCTACAAAACTCAATATTGAGGAGCAAAATATGATTATTTAATTGTATTGAAAAAAGATGTTAAATTAATATCTTAATCTAAATGGTTAATCCTTATCTAATTTATATTTTGCTAAATCCATTCCGAAGTTTAGACCTTTAACATTTACAAGTTCTTCTAACTCTGTTAAAGATTTTTTACCAAAGTTTCTGAATTTCATTAAATCATTTTTGTTAAAAGATACTAAATCTCCAAGTGTATCTACTTCTGCAGCTTTTAGACAATTTAAAGCTCTAACAGAAAGATCCATATCTATCAATCTTGTTTTTAATAGCTGTCTCATATGAAGTGATTCTTCATCATAAGTTTCAGTTTGCGCAATTTCATCAGCTTCAAGTGTTATGCGTTCATCAGAAAACAACATGAAATGGTGAATTAATATCTTGGCTGCCTCTGTTAATGCATCTTTAGGATTGATAGAGCCATCTGTTCTAATTTCAAAAACTAATTTCTCAAAATCTGTTTTTTGCTCAACACGATAATTTTCAATAGCATACTTAACATTTTTAATTGGAGTATATATTGAATCTGTGAAAATTGTACCAATTGGTGCAGACGCTTTTGTATTTTCTTCTGCAGGAACGTAACCTCTACCTTTTTCTATAGTTAGCTCCATGTTGATAGTTACTTTAGGATCTAAATTACAAATAACCAAATCTGAATTTAAAACTTGAAATCCAGAAATAAACTTCTGAAAATCACCAGCAGTAATTTTATCTTGACCAGAAATTGAAATAGATATAGTTTCGTTGTCAATATCATCAATTTGACGTTTAAAATTAACCTGTTTTAAGTTTAATATAATTTCTGTTACGTCTTCCACAACACCAGCTATGGTAGAAAATTCATGATCTACACCTTCAATTCTAACAGATGTTATTGCAAAACCTTCTAAAGAAGATAACAATACACGTCTCAGGGCATTACCAACCGTGAGTCCATAACCTGGCTCTAAAGGCCTGAATTCAAACTTACCTTCAAAATCAGTAGAATTAAGCATGATAACTTTATCAGGCTTCTGAAAATTTAATATTGCCATAGGGTCTTCTTTTTAATTGTTATTTAGTTGCGCGATATAGGTTTGAAGATTACCTAAAACCCTTTGGCTAAATACCAATATGATTATTAATTATTATTTAGAATAAAGTTCAACGATAAACTGTTCGTTGATTTGTTCAGGAATTTGAATTCTTGCAGGAACAGATACATAAGTACCTTCCATAGATGCATTATTCCATGTAATCCATTCGTAAATGTTACTTGAATTTGCTAATGAATTTTGAATAGACTGAAGAGATTTAGACTTTTCTCTTACACCAATAACATCACCTGCTCTTAATTGATATGAAGGAATATTTACTTTCTCACCATTAACAGTAATGTGTCTATGAGATACTAATTGTCTAGCTCCACTTCGAGTAGGTGAAATTCCCATTCTGAAAACAACGTTATCTAAACGAGACTCACATAGCTGAAGTAAAACTTCACCAGTAATACCTTGAGCAGCAGTAGCTTTTTTAAACATATTTCTGAACTGCTTTTCTAATACACCATAAGTATATTTAGCTTTTTGCTTTTCCATTAACTGAATAGCATATTCAGATTTTTTACCACGCTTTCTTGCATTACCATGTTGACCAGGTGGATAATTTCTTTTTTCGAAGGCTTTGTCATCTCCGAATATCGCTTGACCAAATTTACGAGCGATTTTAGTTTTAGGACCAGTATATCTTGCCATATTTTTGTGTGTTTTGAGTGTAATTATAGAATTAAGGTCTTAAACTTATCCTTCAATAATTTTTTTACCACTCTGTTATACTTGTTAATAAAATTTTAGTCTGCAAATTTATATAAAATAAACTAATATCATACTATAAAGTAGTGATATTAGTTTATTTATAAAAGTATGTTAGTTTAAGTAAAATATAAAAAAACTAACAGTTGTAAAATGTATTAAACACGGCGTCTTTTTGGTGGACGACATCCGTTGTGTGGTAGAGGAGTTACATCGATAATTTCTGAAACCTCAATACCAGCATTATGGATAGATCTAATTGCAGATTCTCGCCCATTACCAGGACCTTTAACGTAAGCTTTTACTTTCTTTAAACCAGCTTCTTTTGCTACCGCGGCAGCATCTTCTGCAGCTAATTGAGCGGCATAAGGTGTATTTTTCTTAGAACCTCTAAAACCCATTTTACCAGCAGATGACCATGAAATAACATCACCTTTTTTGTTTGTTAAAGAAATTATGATATTATTAAACGATGCCGTAATATGAGCTTCACCAACAGATTCAACAATAACCTTACGCTTTTTTGTACTTGACTTTGCCATGTATGATATAGTTTTTAGTAATAGTTTAAAGTCGCTAGAATCCTAAACCGTTAAATTTCAAACAGATTCTTTCCAACGTCTAAAGACTAAAGACTTTTATTATTTAGTTACTTTTTTCTTGTTTGCTACAGTTTTTCTTCGCCCTTTACGAGTACGAGAGTTGTTCTTAGTACGTTGACCTCTTAAAGGTAAACCCGTTCTATGACGTATACCTCTGTAACATCCAATATCCATCAGACGTTTGATGTTTAATTGAATTTCGGAACGTAATTCACCTTCAATTTTAAAAGTGCCTACTGCTTCACGAATAGCACCAACTTCGTCATCGGTCCAGTCTTGTACTTTAGTACTTTCATCTACTTTAGCTGTTGCTAAAATTTCTTGTGCTCTAGTTCTACCTATACCATAAATATAGGTTAAAGAAATAACGCCTCTCTTTTGTTTTGGTATGTCAACACCTGCAATTCTTGCCATAATTATCCTTGTCTTTGTTTGAATCTAGGATTCTTTTTGTTAATGACGTAAAGTCTTCCATTTCTGCGCACTAATTTACAGTCTGCGCTTCTTTTCTTTACTGATGCTCTTACTTTCATCTTTTATTCAATTTAAGAGTTAAAATACAATTAATAATACTTGATACTATAGAATATATCAATATAAATTGTAGTTAATAACTAATCTTTTAATACCTATAAGTTATACGAGCTTTCGATAAATCGTAAGGACTCATTTCTAGTTTAACTTTATCACCCGGTAAAAGTTTAATATAATGCATACGCATTTTACCGGATATGTGTGCAGTAACGATATGACCATTTTCTAACTCTACACGAAACATGGCATTAGATAATGCTTCTATTATTGTACCGTCTTGTTCTATTGCTGCTTGTTTTGCCATAATTAAATTTTAGTACTCATTAATAAGATGTATTTCATCTACAAAAATTAGACTAAATATAGTTAACAGTATTAAGAAATTGCTTTTCTATTTTTTCCTGTTTTCATTAAGCCATCGTAATGTTTATTGAGCAGGTATGAATTAATTTGTTGCATTGTATCTATTGCAACACCAACCATGATCAATAATGATGTACCACCGAAAAATAAAGCCCAACCTTGTTGTACACCCATTAAGCTAACAATAAAGGCTGGAAAAACTGCTATTAATGCTAAAAATATGGAACCTGGTAATGTTATTTGAGACATTATTTTATCTAAATATTCAGAAGTTTCAGTACCAGGTCTAATACCAGGAATAAAACCACCACTGCGTTTTAAGTCATCTGCCATTTTATTAGTAGGAACAGTAATTGCAGTATAAAAATAGGTAAATACAATAATTAATAATGCAAAAACAAAGTTGTACCAAAAGCCAAATATGTCAGAAAAATTAGCTTGCATCCATTGACCGCTAGTAGTATCTTTTAAGAAAGAAGATCCACCAATTAAACTAGGTACAAACATAATTGCCTGTGCAAAAATAATTGGCATAACACCAGAGGCGTTAAGTTTAAGAGGCAAAAACTGGCGTGATCCGAAAATGTTTTTTTCATAACCACCTGAAGCGGTACGTCTCGCGTATTGAACTGCAATTTTACGAACAGCCATTACTAAGAATATAGATGCTAAAATGATTAAAAACCAAATTACTAATTCAATAAGAATAAGCATAAAACCACCATTACTACCTTCTGTTCTTGAATACAAATTTTGCATAAAAGATTGTGGTAAGGTTGCAATAATACCAACCATTATCAATAAAGAAATACCATTACCAATACCTTTGTCAGTAATTTTCTCCCCTAACCACATTGCGAAAACACATCCAGTTACTAAAATTATAACAGAAGATATATAAAAGATGTTTTCTGAAAATCCAGGTAATAATAAAGACCCCATAGATGGTACACCCGATAATGCGGGTACACTAGCCAAATAACCAGGTGCTTGTACTAGGCATATACCTATTGTTAACCAACGTGTTATTTGTGTAATTTTCTTTTGACCACTAGCGCCTTCTTTTTGAAGCTTTTGTAAATATGGAATAGCAATACCCATTAATTGGACTACAATGGATGCAGATATGTATGGCATAATTCCTAAAGCAAATACGGAAGCATTAGCAAACGCACCACCTGTGAAAGCGTTTAATAAACCTAAAAGACCACCATCAGCTCCAGATTGAAGACCACCTAACTTATCAATATCGATACCAGGCAATACTACTTGTGCACCAAAACGATAAACCAAAAGTAAACCTAGAGTTAAAATAATTCTATCTTTAAGTTCAACTATTTTCCAGACGTTCTTTAATGTTTCTATTATTTTCATCTTCGGAATATTATAAAGTTACAGCTTCACCACCAGCAGCTTCGATAGCAGCTTTAGCTGTAGCAGTAAATTTGTGAGCAGTTACAGTCAATTTAGTTTTCAACTCACCTCTGCCTAAAATTTTAACATAATCATTTTTACTTGCTAGACCATTGGCAACTAAAAAATCGAAATCTAAACTAGAATCAACTTTCTTTTCATCTACAAGCTTTTGAATGGTATCCAAATTTATTCCTTGATATTCAACACGGTTAATATTGTTAAAACCAAATTTAGGTACACGTCTTTGTAATGGCATTTGTCCACCTTCAAAACCTAATTTCTTAGAATATCCTGAACGAGATTTAGCACCTTTATGACCACGTGTTGCAGTACCGCCTTTACCAGATCCCTGACCACGACCTATACGTTTACCTTGATTTTTAACTGAACCTTCTGCAGGCTTTAAATTACTTAAATTCATTTATTAAGTTATATTTTTAAGCTTCCTGATAAGAAACTAAATGTTCTACTTTTTTAACCATACCAAGAATATTTGGTGTGGATTCGTGCTCTACTTCTTGTCCAATCTTCTTTAAACCTAAAGCCAACATAGTAAGCTTTTGCCTTTTTGTTCGATTGATCACACTTTTTATTTTTTTTATTTTAATTTTTGCCATTATTTATGGTATTAAGTATGAATGCATAGTAATTAATAGTGTTATATAAAACAATTGATAAAAATTACTCTGAATTAATACTATTACTTATCCGTTAAATACTTTTTCAAGTGAAACACCTCTTTCTTTAGCTACAGATTTTGCATCTCGTAAGTTTAGTAAAGCATCAAAAGTAGCTTTAACAACATTGTGAGGATTAGATGAACCTTGGGACTTTGATAATACATCATGCACACCAACAGCTTCAAGTACAGTTCTAACCGCACCACCAGCAATAACACCAGTACCAGGTGCTGCAGGGATTAAATTAACTCTAGCTCCACCAAACTTACCTTTTTGTTCATGTGGTAAAGTACCTTTAAGTATGGGTATTCTAACTAAATTTTTCTTTGCATCTTCAATAGCCTTTGCAATAGCAGTAGCTACATCCTTAGATTTACCTAAACCATGACCTACAACACCTGCTTCATCACCTACAACAACAATAGCAGAAAAACCAAATGCTCTACCACCTTTAGTAACTTTAGTTACACGTTGAACTCCAACTAAGCTGTCTTTTAATTCTAAACCACTTGGTTTAACTAATTCTGCGTTTTTATATTTTTGATACATATTGTCTTAAAATTTAAGTCCTGATTCTCTAGCACCTTCTGCTAATGATTTTACCCTACCGTGATACAAGTAACCACCTCTATCAAAAGCTATAATTTCAATTCCTGCTTTTAAAGCTTTATCAGCTATAGATTTTCCAACAAGATTAGCCGTTTCAGATTTATTGCCTTTTGTTAAAGCAATATCCTTGTCTCTAGAGGATGCAGCAACTATTGTTTTACCAGACACATCATCTATAAGTTGAGCATAAATTTCTTTATTACTTCTGTACACAGCAAGTCTTGGTCTAGAATCAGTACCAGAGACTACTTTACGTATTCTACTTTTTATTCTTAATCTTCGTTCGTTCTTTGTCAATGCCATAACCTAATTATTAAGCTGATTTACCTGCTTTTCTTCTAACTTCTTCACCAACAAACTTAATACCTTTTCCTTTATAAGGTTCTGGTCTTCTGAAACCGCGAATTTTAGCGGCAACTTGACCAACTAATTGTTTGTCAAAAGATGTTAATTTAATGATTGGATTTTTTCCTTTTTCTGTAATTGTTTCAACTTTAACTTCTGGTGCAATATCTAAAATAATATTGTGTGAGAAACCAACAGCTAAATCTAAAACTTGCCCTTGGTTAGATGCTCTGTAACCAACACCAACCATTTCTAATTGTTTAGTCCAACCTTTTGAAACACCTTCGATCATGTTGAAAATTAAAGATCTATAAAGTCCATGTTTAGATCTTAAATCTTTTTTGTCAGAAGCACGTTCTAAAGTAATAGTATCACCTTCATGCTTAATTGTAATCTCTGAATACTCTTGAGTTAGCTCACCTAACTTTCCTTTGGCAGTGATTAAATTATCTTTAATCTCAAGTGTTACACCTTCAGGAACTGTTATTGGGTTTTTACCTATTCTTGACATAATATCCTGTTTTTAATATACGTAACATAATAATTCACCACCAACGTTTTCACGTTGTGCTTGCTTGCCAGTCATAACACCATGAGATGTTGAAACAATTGCAATACCGAGACCATTTAATATTCTTGGCATTTCATTTGAACTTGCATACTTACGTAAACCTGGTTTACTAATTCTTTGAATTTTTTTGATAACGGACTCTTTTGTGTCTTTACTATATTTCAAAGCAATCTTAATAATACCTTGAACATTTGTGTCATCAAATTTATAACTCAAAATATAGCCTTGGTCAAACAATATTTTAGTTATTTCTTTTTTTAAGTTAGAGGCTGGTATTTCAACCACTCTATGGTTTGCCATAACTGCATTTCTAACTCGAGTTAAATAATCCGCTATTGGATCTGTGTACATAGTTAATAATTTACGGTAACCGTATTTAAGTTCTTAAAATAAAAAAAACCAAACCTGAAACCAATTCATAATTTTTTATTAAGGAGGTTGATTACCAACTTGCTTTTCTAACACCAGGTATTAAACCTTGGTTAGCCATTTCTCTAAACATTACTCGTGATATACCAAAATGCCTCATGTAACCTTTAGGTCTCCCTGTTAGTTTACAACGGTTGTGTTGACGTATAGGAGAAGCATTTTTTGGTAATTTTTGCAATGCTTCATAATCACCCTCAGCTTTTAAAGCTTTACGTTTTTTAGCATACTTATCTACAATTTTTGAGCGCTTGACCTCGCGAGCTTTCATTGATTCTTTAGCCATAATTAATTCTTTTTAAATGGTAATCCTAGTTCAGTTAATAAAGATTTAGCTTCTTTATCAGTAGAAGCTGTTGTGACAAATGTAATATCCATTCCAGATATTTTATTTATCTTATCAATATCGATTTCCGGGAATATAATCTGCTCAACGATACCTAAGTTATAATTACCTCTACCATCAAAGCCAGTAGCTTTGATACCATTAAAATCTCTAACTCTAGGTAATGCTGATGTGACTAAACGATCTAAAAACTCGTACATCTGTTCACCTCGTAAAGTTACTTTAGCACCAATTGGCATACCTTTACGTAATTTGAACGTAGCGACATCTTTTTTGGAGATCGTAGCTATAGCTCTTTGTCCAGAAATTTTAGTAAGCTCTTCAACAGCGTGATCTATTAATTTCTTATCGGCTACAGCGGCACCAACTCCTTTAGATACAACTATCTTTTGAAGTTTTGGTACTTGCATTACATTTTTATATCCAAATTCTTCTATAAGAGTAGGAACTACTTTCTCTTTGTACTCTTGTTTTAATCTTGCAACGTAAGCCATAATTAAATTACTTCATTAGATTTTTTTGAAAATCTTAATTTATTTTCACCATCCATTTTATAGCCAATACGTGTTGCATCACCTTTTGAGGTAAGCAATGATAGATTAGATATATGGATAGGTGCTTCCTTTTCTACAATACCACCTTGTGGACTCTGAGCACTTGGTTTAGTATGTTTTTTTACCATGTTAACACCCTCTACAATGGCTTTATTTTTATCCTTAAATATTACTGAAATTTTACCTTCAGAACCTTTATGATCACCAGCAATAACTCTAACAGTATCACCTGATTTTATTTTAAGCTTTTTCATCTTATAAAACAGTTTTAAAGCACTTCAGGTGCTAATGATACAATTTTCATGAATTGTTTATCACGAAGTTCTCTAGCTACAGGACCAAATACACGAGTGCCTTTCATGTCACCTTGAGGCCCAAGAAGAACACAGGCATTATCATCAAATCTGATATAAGAACCATCTGGACGTCTTATCTCTTTTGCAGTACGTACAACAACGGCAGTAGAAACAGCACCCTTTTTAACACTACCATTTGGTGTTGCATCTTTAACGGATACAACAATTTTATCACCAACGGATGCATATCTTCTTTTAGTACCACCAAGCACACGGATAGTTAGCACCTCTTTTGCTCCAGTATTATCAGCTACTTTTAATCTTGATTCTTGTTGTAACATAATTATTTAGCTCTTTCAATTATTTCTACTAATCTCCAACATTTAGATTTACTTAAAGGTCTTGTTTCCATTATCTTTACAGTATCACCTTCGTTGCAGTCGTTTTTTTCATCGTGTGCAACATATTTCTTTGTCTTTAACACGAATTTTCCATACATAGGGTGTTTAACTTTTTTCACTTCAGAAACAACAATAGATTTTTCCATTTTGTTACTAGTTACTATCCCTATACGTTCTTTTCTTAAATTTCTTTTTTCCATCTTTCAGCAGAATACAATTATTGTAAGTCTTCTCTATTAGTTAGTTCTGTTGCCACTCTAGCCACTGTACGACGAGCTGCACGTAACTGAATAGGATTGTCTAAAGGTGATATAGCATGTGCCATTTTTAGATCAGTGTAACTCTTTTTTGTCTCAATAAGTTTAACTTGTAACTCAGCTGTTGAAAGCTTTTTAATTTCTGATTGCTTCATAATATATTGTATTAAGCTTCGTAATCTCTTGCTGTTATAAACTTAGTTTTTACAGGAAGTTTTTGAGCTGCTAAACGTAACGCTTCTTGTGCAACTTCTAAAGGCACTCCACTTATTTCGAATAACATACGTCCAGGTCTAACAACTGCTACCCAGTACTCAACAGAACCTTTACCTTTACCCATTCGTACTTCAAGAGGCTTCTTTGTAATAGGTTTGTCTGGAAATATTTTAATCCATAATGCACCTTCTCTTTTCATATAACGTGTTGCGGCAATACGTGCTGCTTCTATCTGACGAGCAGTAATAAAAGTTGGCTCTAAGGATTTAATACCGAAGGTTCCATTTGATAATAAATGACCTCTACCAGTATTCCCTTTCATGCGACCTTTTTGCTGCTTACGGAATTTTGTTCTTTTAGGCTGTAACATTTTTTTGTTTAATTTAAAAAATTACTTTCTACGGCGTGATTGGTTTTTGTTTCCACTATTGTCGCCTTTAGATTTTTGTTTAGAAAGACCAACTAATGGAGATAATTCTCTTTTCCCATAAACTTCGCCTTTCATAATCCAAACTTTAATACCAAGTCTACCGTAAGTAGTATGTGCTTCAACTAAGGCATAATCAATATCTGCTCTAAAAGTTGATAAAGGTATACGTCCCTCTTTATAGTGCTCTGAACGTGCCATTTCAGCACCATTTAAACGACCACTAATTTGGATTTTAATACCCTCCGCATTCATACGAATAGAGGCAGCAATGGCCATCTTAATTGCACGTCTGTATGAAATCCGACTTTCAATTTGGCGAGCAACACTAGAGGCAACTAAAAAGGCATCAAGCTCTGGTCTCTTAATTTCAAAAATGTTCAATTGAACCTCTTTGCTAGTAATTTTTTTAAGCTCTTCTTTCAACTTATCTACCTCTTGACCAGCTTTACCAATAATAATGCCAGGTCTAGCAGTAGTGATAGTAACGGTTATAAGTTTAAGAGTACGCTCTATAATTACTCTACTTACACTAGCTTTGGATAAACGTGCATGAACGTATTTTCTAATCTTATCGTCTTCGGCAAGTTTGTCACCATAATCGTTACCTCCATACCAATTTGATTCCCAACCTCTAATAATTCCTAAGCGATTTCCGATTGGATTTGTCTTTTGTCCCATATCTCTATCTTAGCTTTGTGTTTTGTTTATTGAATCTATAACCACAGTAACATGGTTAGATCTCTTTCTAATTCTATGTGCTCTACCTTGAGGTGCTGGCCTAAGTCTTTTTAACATTGAACCACCATCTACTCTTATTTCTTTAATAAAAAGTTTAGCGTCTTCAACATCAGCATCTTCATTTTTAGCTTGCCAATTTGCTATTGCAGATGCAACTAATTTTTCAAGACGACGTGATGCTTCTTTTTGACTAAACCTAAGAATCTGTAATGCTTTTTCAGCCTTAACACCTCTAATTAAATCTGCAACTAAACGCATCTTTCTTGGTGACGTAGGACAGTTATTGAGCTTTGCAAAAGCAACTTGCTTTTTCTCAGCCTTAATAGCTTCCGCCATTTGTTTTTTACGACTTCCCATGATTCTTATTTTTTACCTTTATTTTTTGCAGCTGCGTGACCTCTAAAAGATCTTGTTGGTGAAAATTCTCCTAACTTATGACCTACCATATTTTCAGTAACATAGACTGGTACAAACTGACGACCATTATGAACTGCTATAGTTTGACCAACGAAATCTGGTGAAATCATTGAGGCTCTAGACCAAGTTTTAATTACTGTCTTTTTGTTTGAAGCAACATTTTCTGCAACTTTCTTCTCTAACTTATAATGGATATAAGGTCCTTTTTTTAATGAACGTGCCATACTATCTTAGTTATTTCTTTCTACGTTCTACAATATATTTATTACTCGCTTTAGTTTTAGAACGTGTTCTATAACCTTTAGCAGGGATACCATTCCTAGATCTTGGATGACCACCTGAAGATTTACCTTCACCACCACCCATTGGGTGATCTACTGGATTCATCACAACTGGTCTAGTACGTGGACGTCTTCCTAACCATCTACTTCTACCTGCTTTACCAGAAACTAATAATTGATGGTCTGAGTTAGATACAACACCTATAGTAGCCATACAAGTAACTAAAATCAGACGTGTTTCACCTGAAGGTAATTTTACTGTAGCAAACTTCCCATCTCTGGCCATTAGCTGTGCAAAAGCACCTGCACTACGGGCCAAAACAGCCCCCTTACCTGGTCTTAGCTCTATACATGAAATTATTGTTCCGAAAGGAATGTCACTTAAAGGTAACGCATTTCCTATCTCTGGCGCAGAACTTGAACCAGACACAATAGTTTGACCAACTTGTAAACCGTTTTGTGCAATTACATAACGTTTTTCGCCATCTTGGTAACTAAGCAAAGCAATAAACGCTGTTCTGTTAGGATCATACTCAATAGACTTTACTTCTGCTGGAATACCAGTTTTCTCACGTTTAAAATCTATGATACGATACTTTTTCTTATGACCACCACCTATATAACGCATGGTCATTTTTCCTTGACTGTTTCTACCACCAGATCGTTTATTCGGAACAAGTAAACTCTTTTCCGGCTTATCAGTAGTTATGGCGTCAAATCCATTAACTACTCTAAATCGCTGAGCTGATGTGATTGGTTTTAATTTTCTTACTGACATTTGTCTAAATTACATATTTGCATATAAGTCTATTGACTCCCCTTCCGCCAGTTGTACAATTGCTTTTTTAACAGCATTTGTTTTACCATGTTGCACACCAGTTTTAGTAAACTTAGTTTTACGATCTGGACGGACATTTATAGTACGAACTTTAGCAACAGAAACACCATAAGCAGCCTCAACTGCTTTTTTGATCTCTACCTTGTTCGCCTTTTTATTCACTTGAAAAACGTGTGCATTCAGCGTTTCGCTTTGCATAGTAGCTTTTTCTGTGATTATAGGTTTTATTAAGATACTCATCTGTTCTATTTACTTAAGTTTGATTCGATTCCTTCTAAAGCACTTTCAATAAGAATAACTTTATTAGCATTCATTATTTTATAAGTACTTAATTCAGAAGTATTTACCACTTCAGAACCCTTGAAATTACGTGAGGACAAATATACATTATTATTTGAACCACCCAACACAATAAGGGATTTTTTATTATCAACATTTAATGCTTTTAATACTTCAATGAAATTTTTAGTTTTTGGGGTATCAAAACTAAAGTCTTCTAACACTAAGATGGAATCATCATTAGCCTTCATTGATAATGCAGACTTACGTGCTAAACGCTTAACGGTTTTATTTAATTTAAAACCGTAATTTCTTGGTCTTGGGCCAAACATACGCCCACCACCTTTAAATACACCAGACTTAATAGAACCCGCACGAGCAGTGCCTGTTCCTTTCTGTTTTTTAATTTTTCGTGTACTACCTGAAATTTCTGCACGTTCTTTTGCCTTGTGCGTTCCTTGTCTTTGGTTTGCTAAATACTGCTTAACATCCAAATACACAGCATGATTATTAGGCTCTATAGCGAATACGTCTTCAGAAAGCTCTGCTTTTCTTCCCGTATCTTTTCCATTTATATCTAAAACTGCTACTTTCATTATTTCTCAATGATTACATAAGAATTTTTATGACCAGGAACACATCCTTTTACAACAAGTAGGTTCTTTTCTGGAACTACTTTATAAATTCTTAAATTTTGAACTTTAACTGTTTCACCACCCATTCTGCCGGCCATCTTCATTCCTTTAAATACTCTTGCAGGATAAGAAGCTGCACCAATAGAACCAGGAGCTCTTAAACGGTTATGTTGACCGTGAGTTGCTTGACCTACACCTCCAAATCCATGACGTTTAACAACACCTTGAAATCCTTTACCTTTTGAAGTTCCTGCAATATCAACAAATTGACCTTCTGTAAATTGCTCTACTGTGATTGCATCACCTAATTTGTACTCCGCATCAAAACCTTTAAATTCAACAACTTTGCGTTTTACAGAAGTACCCGCTTTTTTTGCATGACCAAGATCAGCTTTTGTAGCGCTTTTTTCTGTCGCGTCATCGAAACCTAATTGAAGTGCAGAATAACCATCCACTTCTTCAGTTCTGACTTGGGTAACGATACATGGTCCAGCTTCGATAACAGTACAAGGAATGTTTTTTCCGTTCTCGTCGAAGATGCTGGTCATACCGATTTTTTTTCCAATTAACCCAGACATAATTATTATTTATTTATTATTATTTGTTTTTTAAAAATTAAGGCTGAAAATACATTTCAGCCTTGAATTGTATTATAACCGTTTTTCCTTCGCACGCAGCTTAGGACATGTTTACTTCCTGCGAAAGCAGGAATCCAATTATATTTCTCTTATACATTTAAGAGATCCAGAAGCAAGTTCGGGAAGTATTCAACTGACAATTTTCAATACGTTACACTTTTGAAAACTGAGTTTCATTACACTTTAATTTCAACTTCAACACCACTTGGTAATTCAAGCTTCATTAAAGCATCAATTGTTTTGGAAGATGAAGAATAAATATCTAATAATCTCTTATAAGAGCTTAATTGAAATTGTTCTCTAGACTTCTTATTAACGTGTGGCGAACGCAATACAGTAAATATTTTCTTATGAGTTGGTAATGGAATTGGTCCTGTTACCACTGCACCTGTACTTTTAACTGTTTTTACAATCTTATCAGCAGATTTATCCACCAAGTTGTGATCGTAAGACTTTAATTTTATTCTGATTTTTTGACTCATTTTCTTAAGATTTACGATTCAACTCCTTTAGCTGCTTTGATAACTTCTTCAGATATATTAGAAGGAGTCTCAGCATAGTGAGAAAATTCCATTGTTGATGTTGCTCTACCTGAAGATAAAGTTCTTAACGTTGTTACATATCCAAACATTTCAGATAATGGAACAGTAGCTTTTACAGTTTTTGCACCAGCTCTATCCCCCATACTACTCATCTGACCTCTTCTTCTATTTAAGTCACCAACGATATCACCCATGTTTTCTTCAGGAGTAATTACCTCAATTTTCATAATTGGCTCCATTATAACTGCCTTAGCAGCTTTAGCAGCATTCTTAAAACCTAACTTTGCAGCTAATTCAAAAGATAATGCGTCAGAATCGACATCGTGATAAGAACCGTCTTTCAACGTAACTTTCATGGCATCTACTTCGTAACCTGCTAATGGACCATTAACCATGGCCATTTTGAATCCTTTTTCTATGGAAGGGATATATTCTTTAGGAACATTTCCACCTTTAATAATAGACTCAAATTGCAAGCCTACAACACCTTCATCTGCTGGTTCTACAGTAAATACGATATCTGCAAATTTACCACGACCACCCGATTGTTTCTTATAAACTTCTCTATGGTCTGCAGCTTGAGTAATAGCCTCTTTGTATTCAACTTGCGGTTGACCTTGGTTTACTTCTACTTTAAACTCGCGACGTAAACGATCTACAATAATATCTAAGTGAAGCTCACCCATTCCGGAAATAATAGTCTGCCCTGAAGCTTCATCAGTTCTTACTGTAAATGTTGGATCTTCTTCAGCTAATTTAGCTAATGACATGCCAAGTTTATCAACATCTGCTTTTGTCTTAGGTTCTACGGCAATACCAATTACTGGATCTGGAAAATCCATTGATTCTAATACAATGGGATGTTTTTCATCAGAAAGAGTATCTCCTGTTTTTATACTTTTAAATCCAACAGCAGCACCAATATCTCCAGCTTCGATAAAATCAATTGCATTTTGCTTGTTAGCATGCATTTGGTAAATACGTGAAATACGTTCTTTTTTACCAGAACGGTTATTCAGTACATAAGAACCTGCATCTAAACGACCTGAATAAGCACGGAAAAATGCTAAACGACCCACGAAAGGATCAGTTGCAATTTTAAATGCTAAAGCAGCGAATGGCTGCTTTACATCTGGCTTACGTATTTCTTCTTTATCAGTATCTGGATTAACACCTACAATACCTTCTTTATCTACTGGAGAAGGTAAATAACGACATACAGCATCTAATAAGAATTGCACACCTTTATTTTTGAAAGCAGAACCACAAATCATTGGAATGATTGCCATATCCATTACAGCAGCTCTAAGTGCAGCATGCACTTCGTCTTCTGTAATAGAATCTTCATCTTCCATAAACTTCTCTAATAAGTTCTCATCGTAGCCAGCAACCTCTTCAATAAGTAATGCTCTATATTTTTTTGCTTCAGCTTTAAGCTCATCAGGAATCTCAACAACATCAAATGTCGCTCCTTGAGTTTCATCATGCCAAACGATTGCTCTATTCTTAACTAAATCTATAATACCTTTAAAATCTATTTCGTCACCAATGTTTAAAACAATTGGCACCGCATTAGATTTCAACATATCTTTAACCTGTTGACAAACACCTAAAAAGTTAGATCCTTGACGATCCATTTTATTAACAAAACCAATTCTTGGCACTTTATAATTATCAGCAAGTCTCCAGTTAGTTTCAGATTGTGGCTCAACACCATCTACTGCACTAAATAAAAACACTAAACCATCTAATACACGTAGTGAACGGTTTACTTCAACGGTAAAATCTACGTGACCAGGTGTATCAATAATATTAAAATGGTAGCCTTCAGTTTCAGGAGTAGGTTTTGCGTTCTCAAGTGGAAACTGCCAAGTACAGGTTGTAGCAGCAGAAGTAATTGTAATACCTCTTTCCTGCTCTTGCTCCATCCAGTCCATAGTAGCAGCACCATCATGAACTTCACCGATTTTGTGAGAGACACCTGTATAGTAAAGAATACGTTCTGTAGTTGTAGTTTTACCTGCATCAATATGCGCAGCAATACCAATATTTCTTGTAAGTTTTAAATCTCTTGCCATTTCTAATTAAAATCTAAAGTGAGAGAATGCTTTATTTGCTTCGGCCATTTTATGTGTATCTGATCGTTTCTTAACGGCAGCACCTTCTTCTTTTGCTGCTGCTAAAACTTCCGATGCTAAACGCTGCGCCATAGATTTTTCGTTTCTCTTGCGCGAAAAGCTTATTAACCACTTCATTGCTGTTGAAACTTTACGATCTGGACGAATTTGCATTGGTATTTGGAATGTTGCACCTCCTACACGACGACTACGTACTTCTACGTGAGGCATTACATTAGACAAAGCATCTTTCCATACCTCCAAGGCTGTTTTTTCTTCATTATTTTTTTTCTCTTCAACAATATCAATTGCGTCATAGAATACTTTAAAAGCGGTTGACTTCTTACCATCCCACATCATCATGTTTACAAAACGTGTAACCAATTGATCGTTAAATTTAGGATCTGGTAAAATGGGTCTTTTTTTAGCTGCTCTTTTTCTCATGTCTTCTTTTTAATTTTCTAACTTACAGGGTGTAACCTATAGCTTTAATTACTTCTTAGGGCGTTTAGCACCGTACTTAGATCTACGTTGTGTTCTTCCAGATACACCTGCTGTATCTAAAGCACCACGAACGATATGATATCTAACACCTGGTAAATCCTTAACCCTTCCACCTCTAACCAATACTATCGAGTGCTCTTGTAAATTGTGACCTTCTCCGCCAATGTATGCATTTACTTCGTTTCCGTTTGTTAAACGAACCCTTGCTACCTTACGCATTGCTGAGTTTGGTTTTTTTGGTGTCGTTGTATAAACACGAGTACATACACCACGTCTTTGAGGACACGAATCTAAAGCAGCCGATTTACTCTTCTTGGTTATTTTGGCTCTTCCTTTTCGTACTAATTGTGAAATTGTTGGCATATATTTCTATATAAATTTTTATTATCCTCACTTTTGAGGGCTGCAAATGTAAAAAATTATATTTACTATTCAAACTCTACTGTATTAATTTTTTAAATAATTAATAAATTCGTTTTTAAGCTATTACATTAACGCTATTTTTACGCTATAAATAGTTGAGTTATAAAACCGCTCTAATACTAAAACTTAGCAACAATTAATTTATATGATTAAATCTTTTCGGTTTATTATATCATTATTAATAATATCTAATATAAACCTTCTTAACAGCCAATCTTTAAAACTTGTCGTAATTGCTGAGACAGATTATAAAACTTCAGTTATAGATTCTATTTCATACAAAAAAAGGTTTAAGGATTATAAAAGTTTAAATAATGAACTTACTATTCTAAAAGAAAAACTTATTAAACAGGGATATATTGACGCATTTATACAAAAAACTACTTTTCTAAATGATAGCTTAGTGAGTGCTGAATTAGAATTAGGAGGTTTAATAAATCGTATTCGTATTTATTACAACCAAAACAGTGCTATTAATTTTTTTAAGTCTAATAATATAGACCATACAAAAAATTACGTAGAACTAAAGATCTCTGAAACTGAAAATTTTTTAAACAACTTAAATTCTGATATAACAACTAAAGGTGATCCTTTTGCTAAGGTTCAACTGTATGATATTCGAAAATTAAATTCTAATGTATTAGCTGCAGATTTAAAAATAATAACTAGCGATAAAAGAAAAATAGATGACATTATTATTAAAGGTTATGCTAAATTTCCTAAATCCTTTTTGAAACACTTTTTAAAGTTGAAAAAAAAACAATTATTTAATCTTGTAAAAATTAAAGAAAAAGTATCACAACTCAACAATCTAAATTTTGCAGGAATCATCAAAGACCCAGAAGTTTTATTCACAGAAGACGCTACAAACCTTTACTTATATATTGAAAAGTCTAAAATTAATAATTTTGATGGTTTTTTAGGTTTTGGCACTAATAAAAAAACTAATAAAATTGAATTTGATGGGTATTTAGACCTAAAGCTTATTAATAATTTAAATTTTGGGGAAACTTTAAATCTATACTACAAAAGTGATGAAATAGACCAACAAACTATTCGTGTTAATGCAGATTTACCGTATTTACTTGGTGGGCCAATTGGACTGCAAATTGGATTACAGCTGTTTAGAAAAGATTCTACGTTTTTGAACGCCAATCAAAATATTAAATTGAATTACAAATTAAATTCTAAACATGAGATCGGTATTGGCATTAGCAGTAAAAACTCATCTAATTTGCTAGATAATGACACTTCAATTTTAAAAGATTACAATTCGAGTTTCTATACCTTTAATTACAGCTATTTAAAACCACAATATAATGACCGTTTATTTCCTGTAAATTTTTCAATTAATTTTAATTCGGAATTTGGAAAACGTAGTAATGCATTGGAAAGTCAATCACAAAATATTTTTGAAATTAATGCTCAAAAAATATTTAATCTAAATTCTAAAAATAGTATTTATACCAAAATACAGGGTTCTATATTAAACTCAAATAATTTTCTGGATAATGAATTATTTAGGTTTGGTGGAATAAACTCTATTCGTGGTTTTGAGGAAAATAGCCTAGTTGCAAACAACTACGGTGTTGTTAATACAGAATACCGTTACAGAGCTAGCAACAATCTTTACATACATTCTGTGATAGATGCTGCGTATTTTGAAAATTCACTCTCCAATATTAAGCGAAAGCTTTTTGGGTTTGGGTTTGGGTTTGGTATACTAACCAATTCTGGACTTTTTAGACTTAATTATGCAAATGGAAAAACAGAAAATGGTCCTTTTAAGTTTTCAGAGTCAAAAGTGCATTTAAGTTTAACTACGCAGTTTTAGTGGAAATAATTTAATGTTAAAAACACTGTTAAAGTTTTTAATTAATTAAACTAATGAAAAAACTCAGCGTCTAAAGCTTTGTAAACACTTAAACTTAAAAACATGAAAAAATTATTTGTATTGGCTTTAACTATTTTAAGCCTCAATGCTTTTGCTCAAGAAAAAAAAGAACACAAAAATGAGCGCAAAGCAGAATTATCTGAAATTAGAAAACAAATGACCCCAGATGAAATGACTGCACTAAGGATAAAAAAAATGACCTTACAGTTGGACTTAACAGAAGAACAGCAAAAAACGTTATATCCAATTTTTCTAAAAGAAGCAAAAGAACGAAAGGATAGGCATAATAACAAAGTTGATAAAAAAGAAAAATTATCTAAAGACGATTTTGTAGCACTTAAAAATCAAAAATTAGACCATCAAATTGCATTAAAAGAAAAACTAAAAACAATATTAACACCAGAGCAATTTGAAAAACTTGGTAAAATGAAACGAAACAAGAAAAAAGGTATGCCAAAAAGAAATCAATAGAATTATTATTAGCGTATTTAAATAAAATTATTAATTTAGTACTAAATAATAAATACACCATAATGAAAAAATTAATTTCACTAACTGTTCTTTCTCTTGCATTATTTATAGGTTCTGCATCTGCATTTGCTCAAAATAGTAAAGACATAAATAGTATTGCTGCTGAAAAAGCTGCTATACTGCAAAAGAGCCTAAAATTAAATGATACAACTCAAGAAGAATTATACAAGGCTTTCAAAGTATATGGTAACGATATAGCTAGACTTAAAAATACTAAAACTGCAGATTCTCAGGATTTAGAAAAAGTTGAATCTAAACTTGAAATGAAGTTAAAATCAATTCTAAGCGAAGAAAATTATCTAATATACAAGGATATGCTTAAAAGCAATATGTAGTTTACAATCTCAAACTTACATATACAAACAAAAAATCTCAGATGTATATCTGAGATTTTTTGTTTGTATAATTACAACCTTTATAAAAAAGCCTATATTTCTCTGTTAACATCCCAATTTTCTAAATAATCTTTTACAGCTTTAACAAACTGACCTCCTAAAGCACCATTTACAACACGGTGATCATAAGAATGGGATAAAAACATTTTATGTCTAATACCTATAAAATCTCCTGCAGGTGTTTCAATAACCGAAGGCATTTTTCTTATAGCACCAAGTGCTAAAATACCAACTTGTGGTTGGTTAATAATTGGTGTTCCCATTATACTCCCAAAAGTCCCAACATTAGTAACAGTATATGTACCACCTTGAATATCGTCTGGTTTTAACTGTCCTAAACGTGCTCTGTTTGCCAAATCATTTACTTTTTTTGCCATCCCTAGCAAATTAAGCTGGTCTGCATCTTTTATAACAGGTACAATTAAATTACCATCTGCTAATGCTGCTGCCATGCCAAGGTTAATATGCTTTTTCTTAACAATAGTATCACCTTCAACTGAAATATTAAGCATAGGGAAATCGCGAAGTGCTTTAGCAACAGCCTCCATAAAAATTGGAGTGAAGGTTAAATTTTCACCTTCGCGCTTTTTAAACGTGTCCTTATGCTTGTTTCTCCAATTCCAAATATTTGTAACATCAACTTCAATAAATGATTGAACATGTGCAGCAGTTTGCACAGAGTCTGTCATATGTTTAGAAATAAGCTTACCCATACGACTCATTTCTATAATTTCATCATCGCCAGAAATTATAGTTGGTGCAGATTTCACTTCGGCTTTTACACCTGCTACTTTATTTGGTATTGTAGTTTCCTCTATAAGTGAAGCCTTAACGTTGAAGTCTTTAGTTGATTTTGAAGTTTCACCACGAGTTTCAATATATAGTTTAATATCATTTTTTGTTACTCTACCCTCTTTACCAGTACCATGTAAAGTATCTAATTCGGATTGAGAAATACCTTCTTGTTTGGCTATATTTTTAACTAGTGGCGAATAAAAACGTTCATTGGAACTTACTGGTATTACAGTTTCCTTTGCTAATTCAACTGTTTTTGCAACCTCATTAATGGCTTTTTTAGAATCAGAAGTTATAGTGTCAATTAAAATTTCTGGTTCAGACTTGGAGGTTTCATCCCCTTCAACCTCAATAATTGCAATAGTTTGTCCAACCTGTATAATTGCATCAACATCGAATAGTTTTTCAATTAACACGCCATCAACCTCACTTGGTATTTCACTATCTACTTTATCTGTTGCAATCTCTAAAACAGCATCATCTGCTTCAATAGTATCACCAATGTTTTTAAGCCATGAAGTTAGTGTTGCCTCAGTAACACTTTCGCCCATTTTTGGTAACTTAAGTTCAAACTTTGCCATATTTATAATCTAGAGTTCATTAAGTTAAAAATCTTTACAAAATTAATAAAAATGCAACTGTTCAAATGAATTTTATACAACAAAATATTCAAAACTGAATTACTTCGCCTTTATTAAAATTACTTTCACTTCCAATATAAAACGCACTTTTTTTTGGTATTATTCTAAAAGAGTAGTTACCAAACTTAGTTATAGATTTCATTTTAGAAATTATAGTTTTGAAGCTTAATACATTTGCATCAAAAACAACTAATGCGTTATCATTACACACTGAATGTCCTGTGATTAAATGAATTGGTTGTGGTAGCAGTGGTTTTAAACCCGCAGGAATATTATTAGAAAAAACATAGCTTTGCGCTCTAATTATAGCAGTTATTTTTTTTGTTTTTTTGAATTTTGAAAACAAATGAAGTCCATAAGATACACTACTTGAAACCAATACATTTGATTTAAAATGTTTTTTATAAAAAATAACCATTGCACCGTAAAAACGCTTCGCATAAACTGCATCTTTTAATGTGCTTTCTCCTTTAAAATGAATAATGGTTGTATTGCCATAATAGTAATTTTGATAGCCTAACTTTAAAACACTGTAGGATAAATCTATATCTTCCCCATACATAAAATAAGCCTCGTCAAATCCGTTTGCTTCAATATAAATTTGTCGTTTTAAAAACATAAAAGCACCGGTTAATACTGAGGTTTTACCAATAGCATCTTCATCTAGTTGGTTGTTGTAATAGTTTTTTGGAATACCAAATAATTTTTGAAGCGCTACTTTTGGTGTTGGCACGCAACGCTTACTTTCTGGCAAAAACTTACCAGAACCATCAATAAACTGGCAGCCAATACAACCTAAATTGTCTTTAGATACTGCAAATTCTAAAATTTTTACAAACGTATCTTCTGCAACAACAGTATCTGGATTCAAAATACATAAATACTCGCCTTTAGTATGTGAAACACCTATATTATTTCCTTTTGAAAATCCAAAATTGGTTTTATTTTCTATAAGAGTTACCCAAGGAAATAGCTGCTTTACCATTGTACAACTCTCATCAGAAGAATTATTATCTACCACAATAACCTCGGTATCAATGTTTTTTATAGCCAATTCTATGCTTTTTAAACAAAGCTCTAAAAAATATCGCACGTTATAATTTAGTATAACAATAGATAGCTTCATAATTAATCTAAGATTTTAATGAGGCTTCAAAAGGAATACGATCTATAATACTTCTACCAAGTGTTATTTCATCTGTATATTCTAACTCATTACCTGCGGCTACACCTCTTGCAATTGTAGAGGTTATAATGTTATAAGCTTTTAATTGCCTAAAAACATAAAAGTTTGTGGTATCACCTTCCATAGTTGGGCTCATAGCAAAAATGAGTTCTTTTACGTTTCCTTCTTTTACTTTCTGTATTAATGTATTAATATTTAAATCTTGTGGGCCAACACCGTCCATTGGCGATATTTTTCCTCCTAATACATGATAAATACCTTTAAAAGAACTTGTACTTTCTATAGCCATAACATCTCTTACATCCTCAACAACACAAATAAGTGCTTTATTTCTGTTGGGGTTTTCACAAATTTGGCACACAATTTTGTCACTTATATTGTGGCACGATTTACAAAAATTAATTTCAGATCTTACTTTTGTTAGCGCATCGGCTAATAAAAACGTTTGCTCGTCTGGCTGCTTTAATAAATGCAACACCAAGCGTAATGCTGTTCGCTTACCAATACTTGGTAATTGCGATACTTCATTAACTGCGTTTTCTAAAAGTTTTGAAGAGAATTCCATGAAACGAAATTACTGATTTTTGAGTATAAAAAAAGTTAATACTAGTTCAATGTATTAACACATTTTAAAAATAAACGTAATATCATATTTATATTTTTTTGACAAAAGAACTGTGATAACCACATAAAGTAGTATTTTTAGAAGCCATATTTAATTTTATAAATCACCCCCTGTTTTGTATGACACCTACAACAATACTGATATTAATATCTTGTTATTTTGCGATGCTTGTTTTAATTTCTTATTTCACAAGTAAAGAAGATTCTAACACTGCTTTTTTTAGTGCTAATAAATCTGCACCCTGGTATTTAGTTGCTTTTGGCATGATAGGCGCTTCACTCTCTGGTGTAACTTTTATTTCAGTACCTGGTGCAATAGAAACTAAAGCATTTGGATATTTACAGGTTGTATTTGGGTATTTTTTCGGTTATTTAATTATTGCTTATGTTTTATTACCGCTTTATTACAAACTTAATTTAACATCTATTTACACCTATTTAAGAGATCGATTTGGTAAAACCAGTTACAAAACGGGTGCTATTGCATTTCTAATTTCTCGTACTATTGGAGCTTCGTTTAGGTTATTTTTAGTAGCTAAAGTTTTACAGTACTTAGTTTTTGATGCTTTTAATGTGCCATTTACAATTACCGTAATAATTACTATAGCCTTAATCTGGCTTTACACTTTTAAAGGTGGTATTAAAACCATAATAATTACAGATACACTTCAAACACTTTTTATGCTTATATCTGTAGTTGTTACTATTGTGTTTTTAGCATCTGCATTAGAATTAAACAGTATTAAAGCAGTTATTGACAATGTTAGAGCAAGTCCGCTTAGCAAAACCCTATTTTTTGATAATGTAAACGACGCTCAATATTTCTGGAAAAGCTTTTTGTCTGGTGTCTTCATTTGTATTACAATGACAGGTTTAGACCAAGATATGATGCAAAAAAACTTAACCTGTAAAAATCTTAAGGCTGCACAAAAAAACATGATATCCTTTAGCATCGTTTTAATTTTTGTAAACCTTTTATTTTTAGTTTTAGGACTTATGCTAACCCAATACGCAAATTTACATGGTATTACAGCTAAAAAAGACACGCTATTCCCTACCATAGCAATGCTTCCAGACATAGGAATTATCACTTCAGCATTTTTTATACTTGGCCTAATTGCTGCCGCCTACTCTAGCGCAGACTCTGCATTAACATCTTTAACAACCTCATTTTGTATAGATATTATTGACATAGACCATAAAAAAGATGTTGAAAAAAAACGTATTAGAAAACAAACACATATTGCTTTCAGTATTGTACTAATTATAGTCATACTTATATTTGATGTACTATTTAAAGATGTTTCTGTAATCTGGAAACTCTTTAAAGCCTCTGGTTATACTTACGGACCACTATTGGGACTTTACGCTTTTGGTATGTTTACAACCATTTCAATAAAAGACAAATGGGTATGGCTTATAGCCATTGTAGCACCTTTAACGTCATATATTATTAACCTGTTTTCCAAAGAATTGTTTTATGGTTATGAAATAGGTTTCGAAATATTAATTATAAATGGCTTACTTATGTTTATAGGATTGCTTTTATTGCGAAAAAAAGAAGTTTTCCAAATTAAAAAAACATAATAGCACAAAATTAAATACATATTTTTATTACATTTGCAGCTCATTAGGAAAATCCTAATGGTACATAACAATTATTTACAACAATATTAGCATGTATTTAGATCAAAAAGCAAAAGAAGAGATTTTTAACAAACACGGTAAAAACGCAAAAGACACAGGTTCTGCTGAAGGTCAAATTGCATTATTTACTGCAAGAATTAATCATTTAACAGAGCACTTAAAACAAAATCGTAAGGATTTTAACACAGAGCGTTCTTTAGTAAAACTAGTAGGTAAGCGTCGTGCTTTACTAGATTACTTAACTAAGAAAGATATCTTAAGATATCGTGCAATAATTAAAGAATTAGGATTAAGAAAATAAGCTTATTCAACAAAGACCACGTTTTAACGTGGTTTTTTTATATAAATCAACGCTTACGATAGCGTCTAAACTTTCGTAAAAAAATAGCAGATAAGGTTTTAATATCAAATTAGAACTAGCGGTTTTTCATTGGTCTCAACAACACTACACACAACACAACGACCATTGTTTAACAGAAGCTATTGTGTTTTTTAAGACTTAAAAATCCAATGCATCTAGAATTAAAAATTTTATGATTCCAAAAGTATTTAAAGAGGTTATAGACCTTGGTGATGGTAGAGAAATTTCTATCGAAACCGGAAAATTAGCAAAACAAGCACACGGTAGCGTTGTAGTGCAATCTGGAAAATGTATGTTATTGTGTACAGTAGTTTCTAACTACCAGCAAAATGACGTTGACTTCCTTCCTCTTACTGTAGATTACCGCGAAAAATTCGCAGCAGCAGGCCGTTACCCTGGTGGTTTCTTCAAAAGAGAAGCAAGACCAAGTGATGGAGAAGTTTTAACAATGCGTTTAGTTGATCGTGTTTTACGTCCACTATTCCCAAAAGACTACCATTCTGAAACTCAGGTTATGATTCAATTAATGTCTCATGACCCAGAGGTTATGCCAGACGCTATGGCAGGTTTAGCTGCATCAGCAGCTATACAATTATCAGATTTTCCATTTGAATGCCCAATTTCTGAAGCTAGAGTTGGTCGTATTAATGGTGAATTTGTTATTAACCCAACATTTGCACAATTAAAAGAATCTGATATTGATATGATGATTGGAGCTTCAGCAGATTCTGTAATGATGGTTGAAGGCGAAATGAAAGAAATTTCTGAAGAAGAAATGGCTGATGCTATCAAATTTGCTCACGAACATATTAAAGTACAATGTGCTGCTCAAATACGTTTAGCTGAAGCATTTGGTAAAAAAGAAACACGTGAATACGAGCCAGAACGTGAAGATAAAGATTTAGAGAAAAAAGTACACGATATGGCATACGATAAAGTGTATGCTATTGCAAAGGCTGGTTCTTCTAAACACGAACGTTCTGCAGCTTTTCAACAAATAAAAGAAGAGATTAAAGCTACGTTTTCTGAAGAAGAATTAGAAGATTACGGTGGATTAGTATCTAATTACTACCGCAAAGCTGAAAAAGCCGCTATTAGAGATTTAACCCTAAATGAAGGCTTACGTTTAGACGGACGTAAAACTACAGATATTAGACCAATTTGGTGTGAGGTAGATTACTTACCATCTACACACGGTTCTGCAGTTTTTACACGTGGAGAGACTCAAGCTTTAGCAACGGTAACATTGGGTACATCTAGAGATGCTAACCAAATAGATATGCCTTCTCAAGAAGGTGAAGAACGCTTTTACTTACATTATAATTTCCCTCCATTTTGTACCGGTGAAGCTAGACCAATCCGTGGCACCTCTCGTAGAGAAGTTGGACATGGTAACTTAGCACAACGTGCATTAAAAGGTATGGTGCCAGACGATTGCCCTTACACCGTAAGAGTAGTTTCAGAAGTATTAGAATCTAATGGATCTTCTTCTATGGCAACTGTTTGTGCTGGTACAATGGCTATGATGGATGCTGGTGTGCAAATGACAAAACCTGTTTCTGGTATTGCCATGGGTTTAATTTCTGATGCAGAATCTGGAAAGTATGCTGTATTATCTGATATCTTAGGTGATGAAGACCATTTAGGAGACATGGATTTTAAAGTTACTGGTACTGCAGATGGTATTACGGCTTGCCAAATGGATATTAAAGTAAAAGGACTTTCTTATGAGATTTTAGTAAATGCATTACAACAAGCGCGTGATGGTCGTTTACATATCTTAGAAAAACTTACAGATACTATTGCAACACCAAACGCTGACGTTAAAGAACATGCACCAACAATGATTACGCGTCGTATTCCTAACGAATTTATTGGAGCCTTAATTGGTCCTGGTGGAAAAGTAATACAGGAAATGCAAAAAGAAACTGAGACCACTATTGTAATTAACGAAGATCCAGTAACTGAAGAGGGTATTGTTGAAATTTTAGGCGTTGGTAAAACAGGTATTAATGCTGTAATGGCAAAAATTGATGCTATTTTATTTAAGCCTACAGTTGGCAGCGTTTACGAAGTAAAGGTAATCAAAATGTTAGATTTTGGAGCTGTTGTTGAGTATATGGAAGCACCTGGCAATGAAGTTTTACTTCACGTTTCTGAATTGGCATGGGAACGCACAGAAAATGTATCTGATGTGGTAAACATGGGAGATGTCTTTGATGTAAAATACTTTGGTATAGATTCTAAAACACGTAAAGAAAAAGTATCTCGTAAAGCAATTTTACCAAAACCAGAAGGTTATGTTGCAAGACCACCAAGAGATGATAAACACTCTGGAGGACGGGATAATAGAGGACGAGATAATCGTAGCCGTGATAACCGCCGCGACGACCGTAAACCTAGAGAAGATAAAAAAGATTAATTTTTATTACATCTTAATACTTATAAAAACCTTACAAAACTATAATGTTTGTAAGGTTTTTTTGTTTCAATATTCAAACTAATACCACTACATTTTTTTATTGTTAACATACATTATCATTTTAAAGCAGCGTTTTATAAAAGTAACTAGACAAAGTATCTTTAATAATTATTATTTTTAGTCTTTAGAATTTGTAATTCAATATTTAAGACAACCAAAATATGACCATAAAAAACTTTATAAACGGCAAGTTTTGCAATCCAATACAAAACCAATGGATTGATAATTTTTGCCCAGCTAACGGAGCTATTTATGGTAAAATTCCAAATTCGTCTTCAGAAGATATTGAAAAAGCATACTCTGCTGCAAAAACCGCGTTTCCTGAGTGGTCTAAAACAAGTGTAGAATATCGAAGTAAAATACTCATTAAAATCTCTGAATTATTAGAAGAACATTTAGAACGTTTTGCCGAAGCAGAAAGTAAAGATAATGGCAAACCTATAAGTTTGGCTAAGGCTGTTGATATCCCCAGATCTGCAAGCAATTTCAGGTTTTTTGCAAATGCAATTACCCAATTTTTTAGCGAAAGCCATGAATCTGTTGGGCAATCCGCTATAAATTACACTTTACGCCATCCTATTGGTGTGGTTGGCTGTATTTCACCATGGAATCTTCCACTCTATTTATTTACTTGGAAAATTGCACCAGCCCTAGCCGCAGGTAATTGTGTAATTGCAAAACCAAGTGAAGTTACACCAATGACCGCTTTTTTATTGGGTGAAATTTGTAACCAAGCTTGTTTACCAAACGGAGTCTTAAATATAGTTCATGGTCTTGGTAGCACTACTGGACAGGCGCTCATAACACACCCAGATATTATGGCCATTTCATTTACTGGCGGTACCAAAACAGGTGCACATATTGCAAAGGTGGCAGCACCACAGTTTAAAAAATTATCTTTAGAATTGGGCGGAAAAAACCCAAATATCATATTTGCAGACTGTGATTATGAGGCTATGCTTTCAACAACAGTGAGGTCTTCGTTTGCAAATCAAGGTCAAATTTGTTTATGTGGCAGTCGTATTTTTGTTGAAGCCACTATTTATGAAACATTTAAAACCGACTTTATTGCAAAAGTAAAAGCACTTAACGTAGGGCATCCTTCTGATGAAAAAACAAATATTGGTGCTTTAGTTTCAAAAACACATTTAGAAAACGTAAAACACTACATTGCAAATGCAGAAGCGTTTGGTGGTAAAATTTTACACGGAGGCAAACAAATTATTGTAAAAAATTACGAAAACGGATACTACCTAGAGCCTACAATTATTGAGGTTAACTCTAATGATTGTAAACTTAACCAAGAAGAAATTTTTGGCCCTGTTGTAACACTTATGCCATTTACTAAAGATGCAGAAGTTTTAGAGTTGGCCAACGGCGTAAAATATGGACTATCAGCTACCTTATGGACTAATAATTTAAAACGTGCCATGACATTTAGCACACAATTAAACGTTGGTATTGTTTGGGTAAATACATGGATGCTTCGAGATTTACGCACACCTTTTGGCGGAACAAAAGCTTCTGGTGTAGGAAGAGAAGGCGGATTTGAAGCTTTACGATTTTTTACAGAACCAAAAAATGTGTGCATTAAATATTAATAAAAACTTAGAGCCTAGACAAAAAAGTCTTCAAAAAAATTGTACAACAAATTTTGTCCCCTCAACTTAAACCACATACAATGAATTTAGATTTAAACAACAAAAAAGCATTAGTTTGTGGCAGTACACAAGGTATTGGTAAAGCAACCGCAATAGCATTTGCAGAAGAAGGTGTACATGTAACCCTTATTGCTAGAAACGAAACCAAACTTAAAGCGGTATTAGCCACATTACCACAACACAGAAATCACAATTATATTGTTGCAGATTTTTCTGAACCCAATGTATTAAAAACCAAACTAGAACACTATATCTCTATAAATGGTGGTTTTCATATTCTTGTAAATAATACGGGAGGCCCTAAAGCAGGATCCATTTTAAATGCAGAAATTGATGCCTTTGAAATGGCATTTACACAGCACTTAAAATGCAACCACATATTAGTAAAAGCACTCATTCCGTTTATGAAAACGGAACATTACGGACGTATTATAAACGTTATATCTACATCTGTAAAGCAACCTATTGAAGGCTTGGGTGTTAGTAACACCATTAGAGGTGCTGTTGCCAATTGGAGTAAAACTTTAGCCGCAGAAGTTGGCCCGTTTGGTATTACAGTAAACAATGTTTTGCCTGGTGCTACAGCAACAGAACGTTTAACCGAAATACTGCACAATGTTGCCAAAAAAATTAATGACACTTATGAAAAGGCTGAAGCTATGATGAAACAGGTAACACCTGCAAAACGCTTTGCAAAACCCGAGGAAATAGCAGATGCCATTACATTTTTAGCCAGTGAACGTGCTGGTTATATTAATGGAATAAACCTGCCTGTTGATGGTGGAAGAACTAAATGTTTGTAATTATAATTGGGGTTTTGTAGGTTTTATTGCGAGTGCTTTAAATTTTGTGGCATTGCCAACGTTTTTTGTATGGTTAGTTGTATGGTTAGACAACTTATTTAATAAATAAAACACGAACGGCGAAATTCCGAATGAATTTCCCAAGTGAACTAAAACCAGTAATAGAGTTTATATGATATTGGTACAAGTACTTTAGTATTCAAAACGATTTTCATTGTTACCAATTTGCTGATATTTTCTCTAAATCTTCTTGACTTTTTATATTCCCATTTTTGAAATCCAATTCAGATTTTAAATTCGATTAATTAATACCTCAACAGTAAATGGGTTTAATTCAGGATTGTATTTAATCGCTCTTTTTAGGATATAATTTTCCAATTTGTCAAATAATATTTCGTTCTTAATTTGGGCTAAATAAGTTATTAAATTGAGTTTTCGAGTTTGTAAATCCATAATTCACGTATTTAATCAAAAAATAATTTTTTACTAAATGTCTATTTGAAAAACGCTTGGATTCAATGTTCTAACGCAACAAAACGTTTATGTTTTAATGTTTTATTTACAACGTGTTTGTATAAGATTAGTTGCTTGGTTTAAGCACTAAAGTTAGCAAATAAATCACAGATAGAAAGTCCACGAGGATTTTCGTAAGTAGGCTAGAACTAGCAATAAATTATATACGGTGTTGGCAGTAGTTTTTTATTCATTTTTATATACTAATTCAATATTTTGTAAAAATTCATTATTCTCAATATTGTTGCATTTTAATATTCTTTTCTTTTTCCTTTTATCTATAAATTCTATAATTTTTATTTTTAATTTTCTGTCTTTTATTACAATAACTTTTCCTTTAATTTTAGAGGAATTTCCTAAAGCAATTAATCCGCATTGATATACAAGAAATGTACTAACAGAATCTCCAAGCTTAAATTGTCCTCTTAATTTTTTCCAATATTGATTTTCGGTTTGCCTTTCTTTCTCAAAATTTTCTTTTATATAAGTAGAATCAGTTTTCAATCTGTTTTGATGTTCTGCTAAATTTTCCCAATATTTTTTATAAAATAAAATTTGTTCATCTAATTCTATAGGTTTTTTATTTAGATTTCTATAATAAGAAGTCAGAATTATTCCTGACATATCATCTGGGTGATATATTCCAATTTCGTTAAAGCTTTTTGATAATTCAGATTTTTTCCACAGTTTCCAATTATTTCTAATCCACATTCCAAGCCCAAAATGAGAGTTTCCTGTAAACTCTTTTTCAGTCATATTTCGGATTTCATTTTTAATTGAATCATTATGTATTTTATTTAACTGAATAATTGATTCATTGAGATTTTTCGGTTTATATTTTATCTCACTTTTTGAAAATTCTTGAGCGTTAATTTTTGGGATAAAATTTAAAATTAGAAGGAATATTAATATTCGGTTTTTCATAAATTACTAAAGTTTATCTAAACTAAATTTATTTTCATCTTTAACAAAATCAAAATGAGTAAACTGCTAATTTCGATGAGTAATCAGTCTATTTTGTAACGATTGCTGAATTACTGCCAACTACTATTATTAATAATTAACATCAATATAAAACATAGTTAATTTACCATTCTATAAGCCTTTCAAAAAGATTTAAACACTAAACTAAGTTAAACGGGCATTAAAAACAATTGTGTTTTGTTTTGTTTTTTTTAATTGCAAACACTTATTAGAAAAGATAAATAAAAAAGACACACATTAATACAATCTTTGTTGATAGGCTATATGTATATGCTAAAGCTGGTAAGGCTGTAATATATTATTGATACTTTAAAGAGGGATTACCCCAATTTTGCTTTTACAATAGTAGATATGGTTTTGCCATCTGCTTTGCCTGCCAATTGCTTATTAACAATGCTCATAACCTTGCCCATATCTTTCATACCGGTTGCTCCTGTGGTTGCTATTGCGGTTTCAACTACTTTTGTTATGGCGTCTGCATCTAATTGCTCTGGTAAAAATTGGGCAATTATTTTTGCTTGTTCAAGTTCTGGTGTTGCTAAATCTTCTCTATTTTGTTCCGTGAAAATTGCAGCACTATCTTTACGTTGCTTTACTAATTTGGATAGGATTTTTAATTCTTCGGCTTCAGACAATCCCTCATTAGATGCTGTTGCTGTTTGCGCCAGTAAAATCTCTGATTTTACTGCTCTTAATGCTGCTAAAGCCATTTGGTCTTTAGATTTCATAGCCGTTTTCATAGCAGACATTATGTTATCTTGTAAACTCATTATTGTGTTATTTTAAAATTGAATACCTAAATGCAGTTTGTAGTTTTATAATTATTTCAAAAATACTAATCTACATTATCATGAAGGTATGAGTTATTGGTTCTTAATTGTAGCTCATTATTATCATCAGTACTTACTGAAAGTCTTGAAGCATTAACGTCTGAACCACTTTGTGTATCTTCTAAACTAACTCCTTGCCTTTTGTATGCAGGTTCTTTTTCAATTTCGTCAATTTTAGAAATATTAAATTTATAATTAAAATCTTTCATTTTTTGTCTGCGCTCAGTGGCTCTAGCTTTTAATAAATCTGAAATAGAACTGTTCATTGGATCTATTACAATCTTTGAGTCTGCTACATCATCTATTTCTGATATTATTTTCTTTTCAAAAACAATAGTTTCAGTTGATTCTGAGACAAAGGATTCCTTTTCTGCTTTAGTATCTACATATTCTTCAATAGGATCTAAAACATAACGCTTTTCATCTTGATGTTTAGCTACTGTATTTGGCGAAACCTCTGAAGGTAGGTTTACATTTATGCTTTTTAAATCGTCTTCTAACTGAAATAATAATGGCTTTTCTTTAGCAGCTTCTGTTGTGTTTGTTTCTGAAATTTTACTCTGATTTATTGGTAAATCAAAGGTGAATGTCATTTGCTCTTCTGACGAAATAAATTCAGCTTCTTTTACGTCCTCTAAGGCAACGTCTGTAATTACAAATTCCTCTGGGCTTATATCTAAAACCTCTTCATAGCATACGGACATATCCTTTAATACATCTGTAGTTGAGATTAATTCAAAATTTGTTTTAGTGTTTGTAGTATTTAGAGTGGTTTCATTTTTATCAATGGTATCATCAATTAGAGTGTGTCTTAATACCTGAGAATGTGTGTTTGTAACTGTTTTGGGCTTAATCTCAGTTATTGATTTAGTTGTTAATGGATGACTTACTGTATCATCTAAAGCATGAATAATTTTTTTAGTTTCAGTATTAGAAATTTCATTTTGTTGATCGATGTTAAAACCTGTTGCAATTATTGTAACTTCTATGGCATCTTCTAATTCTGGGTCTTCACCAACACCCATAATAATATTTGCTCCATGTCCGGCTTCATTTTGAATATGGTCGTTAATTTCGCCAATTTCATCTATTGTAATTTCTTTAGAACCAGATACAATAAGTAGCAACACATTTTTTGCACCTGTTATTTTGTTATCGTTTAGTAATGGTGAGTCTAAAGCTTTCATAATAGCCTCTTGAGATCTTGATGCTCCAGATGCTTCTGCAGAACCCATAATGGCTGTACCACTATTGCTTAATACCGTTTTTGCATCTCTTAAATCTATATTTTGTGTGTAATGGTGTGTAATAACCTCGGCAATACCTCTTGCGGCTGTTGACAATACCTCGTCTGCTTTAGAAAAACCTGCTTTAAAACCAAGGTTTCCGTACACCTCTCTGAGTTTATTATTATTAATTACCACTAACGAATCTACATGATTGCGAAGTTTTTCTATACCAATCTGAGCTTGTTCGTTACGCATTTTACCTTCAAATAAAAATGGCATTGTAACAATACCTACTGTTAAGATATCTAGTTCTTTAGCTAACTTTGCAATAATTGGCGCTGCACCTGTACCTGTACCACCTCCCATGCCGGCTGTAAGAAACACCATTTTTGTATTTGTTTCTAACATGCGTTTAATATCTTCAAGACTTTCTAACGCAGCTTGCTCACCAACCTCTGGATTGGCACCAGCACCCAAACCCTCTGTTAAACTAACTCCAAGCTGAATTTTGTTGGGTACACCACTGCTGTGAAGTGCTTGTGCATCTGTGTTACAGATTACAAAATCTACTCCAACAATACCTTGTTGAAACATATGGTTAATTGCATTGCTACCTCCACCACCTACACCAATAACTTTTATAAGGTTAGACTTATTTTTTGGTAAATCGAAGGCAATGTTGCCAAATTCGTTGTGCGTGCTCATATTAATTGTACTTATGGGTTGCTGTATATAGACTTTAATATTAAAATCTATACATTAAAATTTATGTTTTATTCTGCGTTGTCTAAAAACTCTTTAACACGCTCAGTAAGCTTGTCTAAAAAGGATTTATTTTGTTTTATTTGTAGTTCTGGTTTTGGTGCTTCCGCATTATCATCTAAGGTGGTTTCCTCTGTGGTTTCCTCGTTTAATAATTCAGTATGCGCTTCTAACACTTTTGCGCGACGTTTAAGTCCATTCATAACCAATCCTACTGCTGTTGCGTATAACGGACTTGCAATATCGCCATCACTATCACCAGCAATATGCTCGTTTGGGTAGCCCACTCTGGTGTCCATACCGGTTATATATTCTACAAGTTGTTTTAAGTGTTTTAATTGGCTTCCGCCACCGGTTAAAACAATACCTGCAATTAGCTTTTTCTTTTGCTCTTCGTGTCCGTAATTTTTTATTTCAACAAATACCTGTTCTATTATTTCAATAACTCTAGCATGAATTATTTTAGATAAATTTTTGAGTGTTATTTCCTTTGGATCTCTACCGCGCAACCCGGGTATGGAAACAATTTCGTTTTCTCGGTTTTCGCCAGGCCATGCTGAACCAAACTTAATTTTTAAAAGTTCGGCTTGTTTTTCTATAATAGAGCAGCCTTCTTTGATGTCTTCAGTAATAACATTACCTCCAAATGGTATAACGGCGGTATGCCTAATAATGCCATCTTTAAATATTGCTAAATCTGTAGTACCACCACCTATATCTATAAGTGCTACACCTGCTTCTTTTTCTTCTTGACTAAGCACTGCATTTGCAGATGCTAATGGTTCTAAAGTAATGCCTTCTAAATCTAATCCTGAACTTTTTACACAGCGCCCAATGTTTCTTATTGAGGAAACTTGACCAACTACCACATGAAAATTAGCTTCTAATCTTCCGCCATACATGCCTTTTGGTTCTTTTATTTCGGCTTGACCATCTACTTTATATTCCTGAGGCAATACATGTATAATTTCTTCTCCTGGTAACATTACAAGCTTATGTACTTGGTTTATTAAACGCTCAATGTCATCTTCATCAATAACGGTATCAGAATTTGATCTGGTAATATAATCACTGTGCTGTAAACTTCTAATATGTTGCCCTGCAATACCTACGGTAACGTCTGTTATTTTTTCTGAAGCTGCGGCTTCTGCTTCTTCAACAGCCTGTTGTATAGATTGTATGGTTTGTGTAATATTATTTACAACACCACGATGTACACCTAAACTTTTAGACTTACCTAAGCCTAAAATTTCTACTTTACCATAGGTGTTTTCACGACCAATCATGGCTACAATTTTTGTGGTGCCTATATCTAAGCCTACTGCTATATTATGCTTTTCCATAGTTTATTTTTTGGTACATATTACTTGTTTATCAAATTTTAGATTTACCGTTTTATACGTTTCTAAAATACTGTCTTTTAGTGCTTTTTGATAAAAAGCTTTAAAATTATTTATCTTCTTTTCTAAATTATCTAGTTTTCCTAACTGAACAATAAAATTACTTTTTCTAACTTTAAATGCTATTGTGTTATTGGCGTTTTGATGAATTTCTATTACATGTTTTTTTAAAAATGTGCTGCCATCTACAACTTTAGCAAACTTAAAAACGTGTTCCATAGTCTCAGATTTAACATTACCAGTAACTATTGGCACTCTTGCTGTATAATTTGCGGACAATGGCATAACACCGCCTTCATCATCAATGTAATACGATGTATTTGAGAGTACACGTGCTATTGGGCGTTTTTGCTCTATCTCTGCAGTAACCTTTCCTTCAACAGAAATATAAACCTCTGCATTCTTAATCATTGGGTTATTATTAAGCGTAACTTCTAGCCTATCCAAATCTATAATATCTTTGGGTTGGTCTGTGAGTGTTTGGTTATTTTGTATTAACAATTTACTAACACCTGTATTTGTAATAAAATGATGCCCTTCTCCTAAAAATTTCACAGTTGGTGGTGCTAATAATCGCTGATTATTTCTTTGATTTGAAAACGCAAATAAAAACACGACTAACATCAGTAAGCCCATTACTTTTAGGTAGTTATAATTTATTTTAAACATAAAACGCTTTTTTTATACGTTCTACTTCTGTACCTATATCGCCTGCACCTAATGTTAATACCACATCTGCTCCTGAGGCTTTTATTTCTGAAATAAGCGCTGACCTATCAATCTGTTTTTTGTTTGTATGTATTACTTTTTCCAATAGCCATTTTGAGGTAACGCCTAATATTGGCAATTCTCTAGCAGGGTAAATATCCAACAACAATAGCGCATCAAACTGGGCTAAGCTTTTAGCAAAAGCATCTGCAAAATCCTGTGTTCTACTAAACAAATGTGGCTGAAACACCGCTAAAACCTTTTTGTTTGGATGCATTTCTCTAACCGCGTTATGCACCGCATTAAGCTCTTCTGGGTGGTGTGCATAATCATCTATATATACAAAATCATTAGTTTTAATATGGTATGTGAATCTCCGTTTTACACCTTTAAATTGGGCTAAAGCATTTTTTAAGTTTTCATAAGTGCAACCATACTCTAAAGCCATAGCCAATGCCACTAGGGCATTAACTAAATTGTGTCTACCTGGTAAACTGAGTTTAAAATTTTTATGGACTGTTGTTGGTGTTTTTACATCAAAATTATAAGTTCCGTTTGCTATCCTTATATTTTGTGCGCAATATGTTGAATCGTCTTCAATACCATAGGTTATGCCTTTTAGAGGTAATCCATTTTTTATAAATAGCTTGCCGTTTGGTTTTATACATTTTACAAAATCTTTAAAGGCATTTTCTAAAGCTGAAGCATCTCCGTAAATATCCAAATGGTCTGCATCCATTGAGGTAATACAGGCAAAATCTGGTGACAATGTTAAAAATGAACGGTCAAATTCGTCTGCTTCAACTACGGTAACATCGGTACCATTTAGTATTAAATTTGAATTATAATTTTCACTTATACCACCCAAAAATGCCGTTACTGGTACATTGCAGTAATTTAATAAATGTCCTAAAATAGAAGTTGTTGTGGTTTTGCCATGGGTACCAGCAACAGCTAAACATTTAGTTTGCTTCGTTATTAGCCCCAAAACCTCAGACCGTTTTAACACTTTAAAATTATGAGATTTAAAATACCGTAATGTTGTATGCGACTCTGGTATTGCTGGTGTGAATACTACAAGTGTTGTTTCTGGATTTAAAAATGAAGGTTGAATTGCTTTTATAGAATCTTCAAAATGTATATTTATACCTAATGCTATTAAAGCATCTGTAATTGTGCTTGGTGTTTTGTCATAACCTGCAACTTGCTTTTTACTGGCAACAAAATACCGCGCCAAAGCACTCATACCTATTCCACCAATGCCTACAAAATAGATATTGCTAGCCCATGAAATAGCTTGATACGTCTTATCTAGATCAGATAATATGTTGTATTCTTCAGAAGTAATATGTGTGGCTTTGTTAGTCATGTATTATATTCACCCTTTTAGTTTAATGGTTGTTATTTTCTAAAAGTTTTTCAACTTCATTGGCAATAGCATCTGTTGCATCTAGCATTGCAAGCGATTTAATATTTTTTTGCAATTCCTCTTGTTTAGTTTTATTGTGTATTAATGCTGTAAATTCTGTTATAAATATTTGTGCTAAATCTTTCTCTTTAATTAATATCGCAGCGTTTTTACTGGCAATAGCCTCAGCGTTTTTAGTTTGATGGTCTTCTGCAACATTTGGTGATGGAATAAAAATAACGGGCTTACCAACCACACAAAGTTCTGAAACAGAAATTGCTCCAGCTCTAGAAATTATAATATCTGCAGCAGCATAAGCAGAAGCCATTGTATTTAAAAACGCGTGTACTTGTATGTTTGAATGCTTATTATAAACCGAGCAGGTATTGTGATAAAGTTTTCCACATTGCCAAATAACTTCAATATTAAGTGTGTCTAAAAATTGAATATGACTAGCAATAAGTTCATTAATTTTTTGTGCACCTAAACTACCACCAATAACAAGTAGTGTCTGTTTTTCTGGGTTTAACCCAAATGAACGCTTTGCTTCAGTATTAGATATTGAGGTATTGAGTAAATTTTTACGAATGGGGTTACCCGTAAATTTAATTTTTTGTTCAGGGAAAAACGCCTCTAAACCTTCATAAGCCACACATATTGTATTTACTTTTTTGGCTAATAACTTATTTGTAATTCCTGGATACGAGTTTTGCTCTTGTATTAAACTTGGAATACCCTTAGAACTTGCCATTTGCAATAATGGTCCGCTAGCAAAACCTCCTGTTCCAATTGCAATATCTGGTTTAAATTGTTTTATGATTTGGTGCGATTTCCATAAACTTGAAATTAGTTTAAATGGAAACATAAGATTTTTAAAACTAAGCTTACGCTGAATGCCAGATATCCACAACCCTTTTATAGCATAACCAGCCAATGGTACTTTTTCCATTTCCATGCGGTCTTTTGCTCCAACAAACAAAAATTTAGCATCTGGAAAACGTAACTTAAGTGCATCAGCTATTGCAATTGCAGGATAGATATGCCCTCCTGTGCCGCCGCCAGAAAGTATAAATTTATAAGTTTGTTTTTCTGTTAACATGATTAAATTCTCATCTTTATTTTTTCATTCAAAATACCAATAGACTAAGCCAAACTTACTTCTTGTTGTTTTATAGCTTCTCGTTTTGCACTTACGCTTAATATAATTCCTATAGCCATACAGGTTATCCAAATAGATGTACCACCACTACTTATTAACGGTAATGTTTGCCCTGTTACGGGAAATAACTCTACAGCAACTGCCATATTAATTAAAGCCTGAAACACTATGGGTAAACCAACACCCAACACAATTAATTTACCAAATATGGTTTCTGATTTTTGCGATACAATTATTATTCTAAACAATAACCAAGAATAGGTAATTAGTAAAATAATACCGCCAAATAAACCATACTCTTCTATTATAATTGCGAAAATAAAATCTGAGGACGACTGTGGTAAAAAGTTTTTTTGCACGCTTTTACCTGGACCAACACCAAAAATATCACCAGAGGCTATTGCAATTTTTGCTTTTTCAATTTGGTAATCTGCCTCAGTATCTTCACCGTTAGAAAAATTTTCAATTCTGTTAATCCAAGTATCAATTCTATTTGGCATAGCCTCAGGAAATGCTTTGGCTACCAAAACAAAAAAGGCTAATGCTACAACACCCATACAAAATATAAATACTAAATATTTTAAAGGATAGCCACCAACAAAGGTGAGCATTATAACCATAGAGAAAATAATAGCTGTAGTTGAAAAATTTGCTGGAAGTATCAGTATTAAAATCAAAAATACAGGCATCCAAAGCGGTAAAATAGTGTCTTTAAAAGCAACATTTTTATCTCTAATTTTAGACAGATACCTTGCCACATAAACCATTAATACCAAAGCTGCAAACGTAGATGTTTGAAACGACATATTAACAATTGGTATTCTTATCCACCTACTAGCATTAGCTCCACCAATTGTTGTACCTTGTAGCAAGGTTACCAAAAGCAATACAATAACAAAAGGGATCATTAAAATAGATAAGGCTCTAAAGTATTTATAAGGCACTTTATGCACCCCAAACATGATCATAAATCCTAAAGCCAAATGCATAAAATGCTTTAAAAAATAAGAAAACGTATTATCAGAACCACTCAAATTTGCCAAATTACTAGCTGCACTATACACTGGTAAAAATGAAAATATAGCCAATAGTGTAGCTATTGCCCATATGGCTTTATCCCCTTTTAACTGTGTAAACAATGTATTCATAATAGTTTTAATTCTTAATATTTCTTTCGATTTCCATTTATACTAACCTATAGATTTCGAACCGCATTTTTAAACTGTCGGCCTCTATCTTCGTAGTTGTCAAACAAATCAAAACTAGCACATGCCGGTGACAGCAATACATTATCGCCAGATTCTGCTAACTTATACGCCATTTTAACAGCTTCATCCATATGTTGTGTTTCTGTAATAACATCTACCATATTACCAAAAGCCTCAAAAAGCTTTGTATTGTTTTTACCCAAACAGATTATAGCTTTTACTTTTTCGTTTACAAACTGAAACAATTCATTATAATTATTACCCTTATCTACACCACCAACAATCCAAACCGTTGGTGTATTCATGCTTTCTAAAGCAAAATATGTAGCATTTACATTGGTTGCTTTAGAGTCGTTAATGTATTGTACTTTATTAATTTTTAATACATGCTCTAAGCGGTGCTCCACACCTTGAAAGTTTTCTAAACTTTCGCGTATAGTTTGTTTTCTTATTCTTAGCAAATGTGCAACTGTTGAAGCCGCCATTGCATTTTTAATATTATGCTTTCCGTCTAATGTTATGCTATGTGTTGGCATTTTTATTTGGTTATTATCTATAGTTATAGTTATGGTATTGTCTTTGTAATAGGCACCTTGACTTTGTACTTTTTTTAATGAAAAAGGCAATACTTTTGAATTAATTTTATGGGTTTTAAGCCAATTCGCAATTACAGGATCATCTGCATCATAAATAAAATAATCGGCAGCGGTTTGGTTACTTATAATTTTAAATTTAGAAGCTATATAGTTTTCAAACTTTCCTTCATAACGGTCTAAATGATCTGGTGTAATATTTGTTAACACCGCTATTTTTGGCTTAAAATCTATAATATCATCTAATTGAAAACTACTAACCTCTAACACATAATTAGCATGGTTTTTTTCTAGAATTTGTTTTGCAAAACTATCCCCAATATTACCAGCTAAACCCACATCTAAATCTTGCTTTAGTAAATGATGCGCTAGTGTTGCTGTTGTCGTTTTTCCGTTACTACCTGTTATAGCAATTAAGTTTGCTTTTGTAAACTTAGCGGCAAATTCTATTTCTGAAACAATTGTAATTTTAGATTTACGGATTTTAGTTACTACAGCTACAGTGTCTGGAATTCCTGGGCTTTTCATAACCAAATCTGCATTCAGAATTTTAGTAATGGTATGCCCTTTATCTTCAAAGGCTATATTGTTATTTAAAAGAACGTCTTTGTATCTATTTTTAATTTCGTTAGCGTCAGAAACAAAGACATCGTAGCCCTTAGCTTTTGCTAAAAGGGCGGTACCAATACCACTTTCTCCTCCACCAAGAATTACAAGTTGTTTCATTTTTATAGTTATCTAATTTTTAGCGTTACGATAGAAAGTATTGCTAACAGAATTCCAACTATTAAAAAACGTGTTACTATTTTACTCTCATGGTAGCCAGATTTCTGGTAATGGTGGTGTAATGGCGCCATTTTAAAAATGCGTTTGCCCTCACCAAACTTTTTTCTTGTGTATTTAAAATAACCTACTTGCATTACAACAGATAAATTTTCAGCTAAAAACACACCGCACAAAACAGGGATTAACCACTCTTTTCTTACCGCAATAGCAATTACAGCTATAATGCCACCAATTGTTAAACTTCCAGTATCACCCATAAAAACTTGTGCTGGATACGCGTTATACCACAAAAAACCAATGAGTGCACCCACAAAAGCTGCGATATATATTGTTATTTCTGAAACTCTTGGTATGTACATAATATCTAGGTAATCTGAGAAAATAATATTACCAGATACCCAAGCAAATATGCCTAGTGTTAATACAATAATTACAGAAGTACCAGCCGCTAAACCATCTATGCCATCTGTAAGATTAGCACCGTTTGACACCGCTGTAATGATAAACACACATGCTAAAATGAAAACTACCCATGTGTATTTTCCTAAACTTGGACTAATCCATGTTAAAAAACTTGAATAGTCAAATTCATTAGCTTTGAAAAACGGAATGGTGGTTTTGGTAGATTTTTCTTCAGGTGAAAATAATTTTGAAGCCGGAAGCCCTGTATTCTCTGCCCTTAATTCTACTTGCTGCTGTGCTGATAATTTTTCTTTTACAGTAACATCATCATGTAGCATAAGTGTTGCGCCAACAATTATACCCAAACCAACTTGGCCTAAGATTTTAAACTTACCCTTAAGTCCTTCTTTATCGTTTTTAAATTTTTTAATATAATCATCCAAAAAGCCAATAGCTCCCATCCAAAGGGTTGTTACTATTAACAAGATGATGTAAATGTTTTCTAACTTAGCAAATAAAAGCACCGGTATTAAAGTAGCGAGTATAATAATAATTCCGCCCATAGTTGGTGTACCAGCCTTTTCTATCTGACCCTCTAAACCAAGATCTCGTATGGTTTCTCCCATCTGCTTTTTTTGTAAAAAACGAATTATGCGTTTTCCAAAAAGCGTAGAAATTAATAATGATAAAATAACCGTAATTGCAGCCCTAAAGGTTAAAAAACCAAAAAGTGAGGCTCCAGGAAACTGAAACTGTTTTTCTAAATATTCAAATAGGTAGTATAACATATAGCTACTTTTCTAAGTTTTTTAATACAGATTTTACAATCTCATAATCATCAAAATCAAAACGTTGCCCGTTAATTTCCTGATAATTTTCGTGTCCTTTCCCAGCAATTAATATAATATCCTTGGCATTTGCCATTAGACAAGCTGTTTTAATAGCTTGTTTTCGATCTGTAATCGAAAGTATTTTTTTATAATTTTGTGGCTCAACACCCTTTTCCATCGCCTCTATAATAGCCTCTGGCGATTCTGAACGTGGATTATCACTAGTAAAAATTACTTTTGTACTCAGCGCACTTGCAATGTGTGCCATTTTTGGACGTTTGCTAGTATCTCTATCACCACCACACCCAACAACAGTTATTAATTCTTCGTTATTAGTACGAATACTGTTTATGGTTTCAAGTACATTTTTAAGTGCATCTGGTGTGTGTGCGTAATCTACTATTGTTGTTATTTTTTGGTTTGAAATAAAATATTGAAAACGACCAGATACATTTTCTAATTCAGAAATTAAGCGTAATAATTCAACTTTTTCTAAACCTAGTAAATCTGCAGCACCATAAATTGCTAAAACATTATAAGCGTTAAAACTTCCTATGAGTCGTGTCCAAAGTTCGTTATCATTAAGCCTTAACAACAAGCCATTAAATTCGTTTTCTAAAATTTGTGCTCTGTAATCTGCATAGCTTTTTAAGGCATAATTATATGTTTTTGCCTTGGTGTTTTGCACCATTACCAAACCATTTTTATCGTCTGAATTAACTAAAGCAAAAGCAGATTTTGGCAACTGATCAAAAAACTGCTTTTTAACATCACGGTATTCTGCAAAGGTTTTATGATAATCCAAATGGTCATGAGATAAGTTGGTGAAAATACCACCTGTAAAATGCAAGCCTAATGTTCTTGACTGATGTATGCCATGTGAGCTCACTTCCATAAAACAAAACTCTACACCTTTGGTATTCATTAACTGTAAATACTTATTAATAGTTAAAGAATCTGGCGTGGTATGCGTGGCTTTATACACCGTTTCATCAACCATTATTTTAACTGTGGATAATAAACCTACTTTAAAACCCGCCTTTTTAAATAACTGATACAGCAAGCTCGCAACAGTTGTTTTGCCGTTAGTACCTGTAACACCTATTATTTTTAGATTTCGCGAAGGTTGATTGTAATAATTAGCCGCTATATACGCTAAAGCTACATTTGTATTTGCAACTTCAATATAAGTTACCGTGTCTTTTAATTCTGAAGGCAGTGTTTCACAAACTATAGCTATTGCACCACGTTCTATTGCTGTTTCAATATAATTATGACCATCTGATAGCGTACCTCTTACAGCAACAAACACATTATTTTGCTGAACTAAGCGCGAATCAAATTGAATTTCAGAAATACCAATACCAGTATCCCCATAAACGGCATTAATTGCAACCCTATATAATATGTCTTTAAGATGTTTCATGAAGCATTTAAAACAATAAGCTGGTTAGTTTGTAATTTTTGATGTTTTACTACAGACTGTGTTTTTACAGTACCGCTTCCATTTATTTTCAGCTTTACTTTAACCTCTAAATTTTCTAACAAAGCCATTGCATCCATAACAGGCATGCCAACCACACTAGGCATTAGCTTTTCGTATTTTTGGGCACTTAAAGTATAGTTTTCATAGTCTTTATCTATAGCTTTGTTTTCAAAATCTAAAGTCTTAATCTCATCTATAATAGGTGTATCTGTATAAATTTTTTGAGCAATACGCTTAAAAACTGGTCCAGCAACATCTGCCCCATAAATACCAACGTCTAAACTCGGCTTATGAATTATTACAATAGCAGAATACTTTGGTTTTTGTGCAGGGAAATAACCTGCAAACGAGGAAATGTATTTTTTATCTTTTTGCCAAACTTCGGTATTGCTGTATTCTGTTCTGGCAGTACCTGTTTTTCCTGCCATAGAAATGGTTTCAGAATACATCTTTTCACCAGTACCCCTTGTAACTATATTTTTAAGAATGTCTTGAATTTTTAAAAGTGTTTCTTCAGAACATATTTGATCTACAATTATTTCTTTTTCAAAACTTTCAATGATTTTATCAAAAGATTTTACAGCTTTTATAAATCGTGGTTTTACCATTTCACCATTATTAGCAATAGCGTTATAAAAGGCTAGGGTTTGTAATGGTGTTATTGTTAAATTATAGCCATAAGCAATAGATGGCAGCGCATTTCTACTCCAGTTTGAAGCCCCAGGGAAAGGAATATCTGGTACACCTTCGCCTACTATAGCAACATCTAAAGAATCTGTAAGTTTCCAATCTTTAAAGTGATTTAGAAATTTTTTAGGACGGCTTGCATAGTTGTCATTTATAAGCGTTGCTAAACCAATATTTGACGAAACCTCTAAAGCACGAGCTGCTGAAATTTTTCCATAACCACCATCATGAGAGTCACTTATGGTGCGCCCATACAAACGTTTTTTTCCAGCTCTAGTGTCTACTACCGTAGAAGTATCAATAACCTTATCTTCTAAAGCTGCCATTAGCGCCATGACTTTAAAAGTAGAACCTGGCTCATGAGCTTCCCATACGGCGTAATTACGCTTTTCAAAATACACACCCGAATTTGTTTTTGCCAAATTAGAAATTGCTCTAATTTCTCCTGTAGCTACCTCCATAACCACCACACAACCGTGGTCCGCATTGTATTTTTCTAACTGACTTAGTAATGAATGATGCGCTATATCTTGAATATTAACATCTATGGTTGTATAAACATCAAAACCATCTTTTGGTTCAATTTTATTAAAATCTGAAATGGGTTTCCATTGCCCATTACCAATTTTTTGCTTTAAACGTTTGCCATCTGTACCCTGTAAATACTTCTCGCCAAAGGCACCATCTATACCAGCTCTAGAAACATGACCTTCAGCATCTTTCCGTTCATAACCTATGGATCTAGCAGCAACTCCACCCATTGGGTATTCACGTTTTGTTTTTTGACTGTATATAAACCCACCTCTTATTGCCCCAAAATTTAATAAAGGAAACTCTCTAAATCGAATAAACTCTGAGTAACTAAGATTCTTAGCTAATGGCAAATATTTTTTACCTAACTTTCTTACACTTCGTATTTTTTTCTGAAAACTTGCTGAGGATTTACCTGTAAAAACAGCCAGAGAATCGCATAATGGCCCTATATATTTTTCGAAGTTTTTAGCTGAAGATGTTTCAGGATCTATTGCCACATCATACTTAGGCACTGAAGTTGCCAACAAACTACCATCTGCAGAATATACATTACCACGGTTTGCAGGGATAGGCATTAAACGCTCTGTGCGCGCCTCTGCTAAAGCTTTGTATTTATCCCCTTCCACAAACTGGATTGCACAAAGTTTAAACACAACAGCCATTGCAAAAAGCAATAAACATCCTGCTACAAAGTATAATCTATTTAATATGTTGGTTTCTTTTGCTGCCATAACCGCTATTCTTGTGACTTAACACTTATTTTTTTTGGAGGTATATCTGAAATCAGTAGGCCTTTTTGCGCTACCTTTTTTATAATGGACGACTCCATTTTTAATCGCATTAATTTTGAACGCCCATCTACAAATGCAGATCTTAATTCTTTAACTTCGTTGGTTAACTCCGCAATTTTGTATACCTTTTTATCTATGCTATGTGAACTTGCTATCATTATTACTGCTAGAAAGGAAATAAAAATAATGACACGCCAATTTTTAAATGAATCGTCACTTACCAAAAACTTACCTCTTAATATGCCGTAAATATTTTTTTTCATTATTGACTTCTAAATAACCAAACCTTGATTAATTAAATTTTTTCTGCAATTCTTAATTTTGCACTTCGTGCTCTATTATTAATTTTTATTTCTTCGTTTGCAGGTGTTATCAATTTTCCTACATTTTTTAAGGGCACTTCAAAATTACCATACATATCACGCTCTGGCTCACCGTTAAACAAACCGTTTCGTATGAAACGTTTTACCAATCTATCTTCTAAAGAGTGGTAAGAAATACAACTTAAGCGTCCTTTTGTGTTTAATAATTCTGGCACTTGCGTTAAAAATTCTTTCAGAACTTCTAATTCCTGATTAACCTCTATACGAATGGCCTGATAAATTTGCGCCAATACTTTATTTTCTTTTTGGTGGTTTAAAAACTGTTTAAGCACCAGTTTTAAATGTGCACTTGTTTTAATTTCATTTACAGCACGTTCTGTAACAATAGCTTTTGCCATAGCTGGTGCCTGTCGTAATTCACCATATTGAAAAAGTATTGATTTTAACTGTGTTTCGTCATAGTTATTTATAACCTCAAAGGCAGATAATTTATTTTCTTGATTCATTCGCATATCCAAATCGGCTTCAAAACGAGTTGAAAAACCACGTTCTGCCACATCAAATTGATGTGATGACACCCCAAAATCTGCTAAAATGCCATCTACATTTTTAACACCATAAAATCTCAAAAAACGTTTCATGAATCTAAAATTCTCATTAATCAGCAAAAACCGTTTATCATCAATTGCATTAACCAAAGCATCTTTATCTTGATCAAAAGCAAATAATTTACCATTTTCACCAAGTTGTGACAATATAGCTTTACTATGTCCGCCACCACCAAAAGTGACATCTACATATACACCATCTGGTTTAATATTTAAACCATCTACGGTTTCTTTTAATAAAACTGCGTTATGAAATTCCATCCTCTTCATCTTGTCCCATAACCTCTTCAGCTAAATCTGCAAAATCTAAAACTGCCTCATCTATGGCTTTTTCGTAATTATTTTTATCCCAAATTTCTAGAATATTAACCCCAGAAGCTAAAACAACGTCTTTAGTAATTCCTGAAAAATCAAGCAAATCTTTAGGGATTAATAATCGGCCCGCATTGTCAACTTCAACCATTTTAACACCAGCTGTAAAACGTCTTATAAAATCATTGTTTTTTTTCTTGAAACGGTTTAACCTATTTATTTTAGCCATTAAAATGGTCCATTCTTCCATTGGGTATAACTCCAAACACGGCTGAAAAACCGAGCGCTTCAATACAAAACCATCTTGCAAAGCTGAGGACAACTGCTTTTTTAAAACCGCAGGAACCATTAACCTTCCTTTGGCATCTGCTTTACACTCGTATGTTCCTATAAATGAAATCAATGGGCTACGTTTAGCTGTCTATAAAATTCATATCAAATATCTAAAAAATATTCCACATTTTACCACAATTTACCACATTGTTAATAAGTTTTAGAATTTTAGAACTAAAAACAAACATCAAATAAGGCTAATATTGGATTTCTAAGTTATTAAAAAGTGGGAGGTCTAAATGATTAAAAGCTGTTATGTTAAAGCGTAAAAAACTGCTAAAAATTAGGATTATACCTAAATTGTAAAGGATTTGGTTATATTTGTTTTTAACATTTAGTATTAAAAATCTATGGTACACCTTTTAAAAAAAGAAAAGGATTACAGTTATATTGAAGTTGGCGAAGGGACCCCAATTATTGTGTTACATGGACTTATGGGTGGTCTAAGTAATTTTGATGCTGTAACCCATTTTTTTAGCACAAATGGCTATAAAGTTATTATACCCGTATTACCTCTTTACAGCATGCCACTTTTAAAAACTAATGTTAAAAATTTTGCAAGTTACCTTAAAGACTTCATTAATTTTAAAGGTTTAGATAATGTTATTTTATTAGGGAATTCTTTAGGCGGCCATATAGGACTTTATCACACCAAACTATACCCTAAAAAAGTAAAAGCACTTGTAATTACAGGAAGTTCAGGCCTTTACGAAAGCGCCATGGGCGGTGGCTACACAAAACGTAGCGACTACGAAGTGATAAAAAAGAAAGCACAAGAGGTGTTTTACAATCCTGAGGTTGCTACAAAAGCTATTGTAGATGAAGTTTATGAAACCGTAAACGACCGCAACAAACTAATAAAAACACTGGCTATTGCAAAAAGTGCTATTCGTCATAACATGGCAAAAGATTTGCCTAACATGACAACACCAACGTGTATTATTTGGGGTAAAAATGATACGGTAACACCCCCAGAAGTAGCCCTAGAATTTGATGCTTTGCTACCAAATTCAGATTTGTTTTGGATTGATAAATGTGGGCACGCTGCAATGATGGAACGCCCAGATGAATTTAACCAAATTCTTCAAAATTGGTTTAAAGCAAAGGAACTTTAAGATTGAATGGTACATACTTTAATATACAAGTTAAACCGCTCAAAAAAATAAGTTATAATTAAATGCAATAACCACACCTTGTGGAACATATTATGAAAATAAAATCTGCTGAGTTTGTGGTTAGTAATTCTGAGGTGGCAAAATGCCCTGAAACTAATTTGCCTGAGTACGCTTTTATTGGCAGATCTAACGTTGGTAAATCTTCGTTAATTAACATGCTTACCAACCGTAAGAGTCTTGCAAAAATTTCTGGAAGACCAGGAAAAACGCAACTTATTAATCACTTTATAATAAATAATATCTGGTATTTAGTAGATTTACCAGGCTATGGTTATGCGCGTGTTTCTAAAACCTCAAAACAAAAATTTCAGAAATTTATTACTAATTATTTTGAAAAACGAAAACAGCTAATCTCTGCATTTGTTTTGGTAGATATTAGACATAAGCCGCAGCCTATAGATTTAGAGTTTATGCAATACCTTGGCGAAACTGGTATTCCTTTTGGTATTATTTTTACAAAAGCCGATAAATTAAAACCAAAGGCTATAGAAAAAGCAGTTACCGAGTATTGCAACGAACTTTTACAAACTTGGGAAGAATTACCACCATATTTTGTAACCTCATCTAGTAAAAAAATTGGACAAGATGCAGTTTTAGATTTTATTGAAAGCACTAATAAGGAGATTGCCGAGTTTAGAAAAATTTAGCGTACCTTTTATAATTAACAATCTAACCCTTAACATCTAAAGCATCACGTAAGGCATTACCAACCAGCATAAACGCCATTACCAATACCATAATACATCCTCCCGGAATTAATGCCAAATACGGTTTTCCTAAAATAATGTAGTTATAATGATCTTTTATCATAGCGCCCCAACTTGCCATTGGCGGTTGCGCACCAATACCTAAAAAACTTAAACCACTCTCTATTAATATAGCCGCAGCAAAATTAGCGGCAGATATAACAATTAAAGGTCCAAAAATATTAGGCAAAATATGCTTAGTAATAATCCTAAAATCTGAATATCCTAAAGCCCTAGCTGCGGTAACATATTGCAATTCTTTGGTGCTAATAATTTGACCGCGTACTACTCTTGCCACTTCCACCCACATTGTTAAACCTACAGCAATAAAAACCTGCCAAAAACCTTTACCTAAAGCTAGTGTTATGGCAATTACCAAAAGTAATGTTGGTATAGACCAAGTAATATTAATAACCCACATTATAAAAGCGTCTAATTTACCACCATAATAACCTGCTAAACTCCCCATTAGTAAACCTACAATTAGCGAAATAACAACTGCTATAAAACCTATGGAAAATGAAATTCTTGAACCTATTAAAATACGACTCAGATAATCGCGCCCATATTTATCTGTCCCGAAACGAAAGGTTTTAGTCGCAATATAATTTTGATATGCAGCGTTTGGAAATATTGAAAGCTCAACTTCCTTCTCTAAACCTTGCAAACCGTCTGAAGCATATTCTGTATAATAAAGTTTTGAAGCACTAACTCTAAAGTTTTGAATGGGGATTTCTGTTACTGTGTTTTCCTTACCAAAAAATACACGTTTTAAAAAAGAAGTTTCGGAGTTGTTTTTAGATGGAATTGTTAGCATTTCCACCTCAAATCCTGGAGATTTAGAATGTATGGCTAAATGCATTTGATTGGCAAACTTAGAGTTGTCTGGCGCAAAAACGTAGGCAAAAATGGCTATAACACCAATACACAAGATGATAGAAAAACTAAAAACGCCCCAAAAGTTTTTTTTAAACTTTTGAAGCGCTAATTGTGCTAGAGACTTATTTTTATTAGACATTTATACAATTCGACAAAACTATTAATTCTTAACTGAAGCTAGTTTATTTTTTATAGCATACGTCATTTTTAAATCGTCAAGTACATTTAAAGCCTCTTCAATGTAAACATCTTTTGCTAAACTTTGGTGCCAACGTTCACGTTTTTGTTTGAGCACAGAGTCTTGTTCCATAAGTTCTAATTCGTAAGGCAGTGATTTAAAACTTAAGTTTGTGGTGTATTCTGACAATTGTTTAAAACGCTTAGTTTCTTCCTCATTAAGTGCAATCTCTTTTTTATAATTTTCGTATTTAAGCGAAAAACTATCGCGGTCACGCATTTGTTTTAACCACTTTGCATTCTCATCTATTAGTTTTAATTGACTATTAGCTTGCATTCTTATTTTACTCTTTTCAATGGTAGTATCGTAATCAAAATAATTACTCCAAAGTTCATAATCTGCAGCTTCAATTTTATCCCAAGGCAACGGATTGTCTTGGTCACGCTCACCAATATCTATATAACTATAACGTCCTGGAACTACAACATCACTCTTTACACCTTCTAATTGTGTAGAGCCACCATTAATTCTGTAAAATTTTTGGGTGGTAAATTTTAAAGCCCCCATGTCTCCGTTAGTGCTATTTTTAATCAAATTATTAAGGTCATATACATTTTGCACCGTGCCTTTACCGTAAGTTTGTTTGCTTCCAATAACAATAGCACGCTTGTAATCTTGCATTGCAGCTGCTAATATTTCTGATGCTGATGCAGATAACTCATTAACCATAATTACTAACGGTCCGTCCCAAACAATAGATTTATCAGTATCCTTTAGCACTTCTTTTGGCGATCCCGTTGATTTTACTTGTACTACTGGTCCTTTTTCTATAAATAAACCCGCAATATCAACAACTGTTTTTAAAGACCCTCCTCCATTGTCTCTAAGATCTAAAACCAAACCCTCAATGCCTTGTTGTTTTAGTCTAATTATTTCTTGCTTAATATCTGAAGCTGCATTACGATTGTCATAACTTTCAAAATCGATATAAAATTTTGGCAGATTAATAACCCCAAAAATTTTGCCTTCTTTTTCTACAGTTGTAGATTTTGCATACGTTTCTTCAAGCTCTACAACATCTCTGGTAATTGAAACATTTTTAATAGTGCCATCTACCTTTTTTAAGGTAAGGGTTACTATTGTGCCTTTTGGACCTTTTATAAATTTAATGGCATCTGCAAGTGGCATACCAACAATACTAACAGCCTCGTCTTCATCTTCTTGTTTTACTTTTAAAATTTGGTCTCCAACTTCTAGCTCATTTGCACGCCATGCTGGACCTCCACTAATAATTTCGTTAACCAAAATACTATTAACTTTCTTTTGTAAACGTGCACCAATACCTTCAAAATTTCCAGACATGGCAACATCAAATCGGTCTTTATCTTCTGGGGCAAAGTAAAACGTATGCGGATCAAACTCTTCAACAATAGCATTTATAAAAACTGCAAACCAGTCTTTTCGTTTTCTATCATCTATATAACCATAAAGTTCATCTAAAGATTCTTTAGTCATCATTCTAGCTTCTTCTTCATGATCCTTTTCATTTGATTCCATTTTAAGTTTCTCATTGCCATTAGCGTTACTTGGATTGACAAAAGCAATTTTATCAGTTTCTTTAGCTTCATCTTCAGATAACAAATCATCATAGTTTGCAATGGTAGAAAATTTAAGCTGTTGCCTCCAACGTGCCTTCATTTCACGTTTATTATTAACATATTCTAAAATTTCGTAATCTGTAGAAAATGTTTCGGCTTTAGTAAAATCGAATGGTTTATCAAGAATTTCAGCATATAATGCTTTAGATTCCTCAATACGTTGTAAAAGACGATTGTAAGTAAGATTAAAAAACGTTAAATCGTAGTCCTTAATTTGGTCGTCTATACTGGTTTTATGAGTTTGAAATTCTTCAATATCAGACGCATAAAAATAACGCTTATATGGATCTAATTCTAGTATGTAGTCTTCAAAAACATTGGCAGAAAAATCATCGTTTAACTCCTTAGGATCAAAATGTCCACGTTCCAATACATAAGTGATTAATTGTATTAATAATTTGTCTTTATCAGAATTATCATACGTTTTATTTGTGAAACTACACGATGCGAATGCAATGAGTAACGCTAGCAATAAAAATTTATATCTTCCACGCATATATTTAATTGTTTTACCTTGTTAATTTGGTTTTCAATAGTTTACTAAAATATAAGAAAAAATCGTAACATAAAACATCTTAGCTACTAATTTTTTGTTAAACCTCTTATCAAAAAAAGCCATATAGTTTTAGTACTTTTACAACTCACTTATGTAACAATTTATAATATTATGTCTAAACGTCCTTTAATTTTAGTTACCAATGACGATGGTATTACTGCACCAGGAATAAGAACATTAATTGCGGTTATGCATACTATTGGAGATGTGGTAGTTGTTGCCCCAGATAGTCCACAAAGTGCTATGGGACATGCCATTACTATAAATTCAACTTTACATATTGATACCGTAACCATAGACGGAAAACAGCCCGAATACAGCTGCTCTGGTACACCAGCAGATTGTGTAAAAATAGCTGTGAATGAAATTTTAGACCGTCGTCCAGACATTTGTGTTTCTGGTATTAATCACGGCTCAAATTCTTCTATAAATGTAATTTATTCTGGCACCATGAGTGCTGCATTAGAAGCTGGTATAGAAGGCATACCTGCTATTGGCTTCTCGCTTTTAGATTACAGTTGGAATGCCAATTTTGAACATTGTAAACCTTTTATTGAAACCATTACAAAATCGGTTTTAGAACATGGTTTACCAAATGGCGTAGTGCTTAATGTAAATTTACCAAATCTTGAAGCTTCTAAAATTAAAGGTATAAAAATTTGCCGACAGGCACGTGCCAATTGGGAAGAAGAATTTGACAAACGCACAAGTCCTATGGGCAAAGAATATTACTGGCTTACTGGTAAGTTTGTTAATATGGATAATGGTGAGGATACCGATGAATGGGCTTTAGAAAACAATTATGTATCTGTTGTGCCTGTACAATTTGACTTAACAGCACACCATGCCATACAACAATTAAATACTTGGAAATTAGAGAATTGATTGTTTAAAACCTGTAAACCCTAAAAATATTAAGGTTTTTGAATTTTATTACTAAAACTAAACTAATAGCTATCATAGATTTTTAAATCTTCATAAATAACAACAACTTAAACCTATGAAATATTACATCATAGCTGGTGAAGCTTCTGGAGATTTACACGCTTCTAACCTTATGAAAGCATTATTTAAAAGAGATCCTGAGGCAGATATTAGGTTTTGGGGCGGAGATTTGATGCAAGCGGTTGGTGGCACTTTGGTAAAACATTATAAAGAACGCCAGTTTATGGGCTTTGCAGAGGTTATTTTAAACCTTAGAAAAGTTTTAGGTCTTATAAAATATTGTAAAGCAGATATTAAGAATTACAATCCAGATGTTGTAATTTTTATTGACAATTCAGGTTTTAATCTCAGAATTGCCAAATGGGCAAAACCACTAGGTTTTAAAACGCAGTATTACATTTCGCCACAAGTATGGGCCTCAAGAGCTGGCAGAGTTGCAAACATAAAACGCGATGTAGATGCTATGTATGTTATTCTGCCTTTTGAAAAAGCATTTTATAATACCTATAATTATGATGTGCATTTTGTGGGACATCCATTAATTGATGCCATTTCAGATAGACAACAGGTAGAACCAGAAACGTTTAGAAGAACCCACCAACTTAGTAACAAACCTATTATTGCAATATTACCTGGAAGCAGAAAACAAGAAATTACTAAAATGCTTGGTGTAATGCTTAGCCTTGTTAACGATTTTGAAGCCTATCAGTTTGTAATTGCTGGAGCGCCTAGCCAAGAACAGAGCTTTTACAAACGTTTTATAACTAACACTAATATTGCCTTTGTAGAAAATAAAACCTACGATTTACTGAGTATTGCAACTGCTGCACTAGTAACTTCTGGTACTGCAACACTAGAAACCGCTTTATTTAAAGTACCACAAGTGGTGTGTTATAAAGCCAATGTCATTTCGTATCAGATAGCAAAACGGATTATTACCCTAAAATACATTTCACTAGTGAATTTAATTATGGATAGAGCGGTTGTTACAGAACTAATTCAAGGAGATTTAAACACTAAACGTCTTAAAACCGAACTCGCTGCCATTTTAGAAACCAAAAAAAGAGCACAGCTTTTTGAAGATTATTTTGAACTTGAAAAAAAATTAGGTGGAAAAGGCGCAAGTGATACCACTGCAAAATTAATAATTGAAAGCATTACAAATTAAGTGTTATAAGTTAGTAACCCATGAAAATGAAACCTATTTTTATCGTTATTATACTGCTAGGTGTATTGAGTTGCAAATCTAAAAAAACGGCAACTCGGCAACAAAAACCTACTAAAACTGTAACCGTACTTAACCCAAAACGGGTGCCCGATAAAGCAAAACAAATACTAAATTATGCACAATCTTTTGAAGGAACACCTTACAAATACGGAGGTATAGACAAACGTGGTATGGACTGCTCTGGTTTGGTACAAACAAGTTTTAAAAAGTATGCTATTAATTTACCAAGAACAACAGCTACTTTAAAAGTTTATGGTAATTGGGTAGATTTAAAAAATGTAGCAGTTGGCGATTTACTTTTTTTTGCAACCCAAAAAAACAGTCGGAACATCAACCATGTTGGAATAGTTAGTAATGCACGTATGGGGCATGTAGAATTTATTCATGCTTCTAGCAGCAAAGGTGTAATTACATCTTCTTTGGCTGAAAAATATTGGTATTTTGCATTTGTACAAGCACGTAGAATACTATAAGCGCAACGGTACAAACTCTATGTGAGTTTTTAATTTTTCTGATTAATAATACCTTTTACCAAATCAAAATCTAAACCTCCGTAATTACCAGAACTCATTAATAAAAGCGTTTTGTGTTCTAAGTTTTGAGCAGATAAAAACTGCTTAAATTCTTCCGGATTGGTATAAATGATTAAATCATTTCGATCAAATGCATTTGCAATTTGGGTTACAGTTACGCTTTCTAACTGTTTTATAGCTACTGCCTCTGGTGTATAAAAAACAATCGCTACATCTGCGGCGTCCAAAGCGCCTTTATATTCTTTTAAAAATTGAGCATTTAAACTGCTATAAGTGTGCAGTTCTAAACAGGCAATTAATGTGCGGTTTGGGTATTGGGTTTTTACCGCATTAGTAGTTGCTTTTACTTTACTAGGTGAGTGTGCAAAGTCCTTATAAGCCACACTAGTTTTAGACTCAGCAATTTTTTCAAGACGTTTACTTGCACCTTTAAATGTAGAAATGGCCTCATAAAAATCGTCTTCATCAATTCCTAGATGTTGGCAAATCCATTTTGCACCAGCCAAATTATTGAGATTATGTGCTCCAAACACCTCAATTGGCATTGGGCCTTCTGAGGTTTCAAGAAAAGTTTCGCCATTTTCAACAGTATATTCTGGTGTTGTGTATGGCAATTTTCGTATTTGGTTTTCTGAAGCCTCAACCACACGTTTCACCTCAGCGTCTTCTTCATTATAATTAATGCTGCCACCTCTAACAATGCTATCTACAAATATTTTAAATTGGGCTACATAGTTTTCATAAGTAGGAAACACATTAATATGATCCCAAGCAATACCACTTAACAAGGCAATATTGGGTTTGTAAAGATGAAATTTTGGGCGTCTGTCTATTGGAGAACTTAAATACTCATCGCCTTCTAGCACAATAAAATCGTTATGATCCGTAAGTTTTACCATAACATCAAAACCTTCTAGCTGTGCACCAACCATATAATCTACATCACGATTATGATAATGCATTACATGAAGTATCATGGACGTTATGGTGGTTTTACCATGACTACCTCCAATAACTACACGTGTTTTGTATTTAGATTGCTCATATAAAAACTCTGGGTAACTGTAAATTTTAAGACCAAGTTCTTGTGCTTTCAACAACTCTGGGTTATCGGCTTTGGCGTGCATGCCCAAAACTATAGCGTCTAAGCTAGACGTTATTTTTTCTGGAAACCAACCAAAGGCCACGGGTAGCAACCCTTTTGCCTCTAATCTTGATTTTGAAGGATTAAAAATAGTGTCATCACTACCTGTAACATGAAAACTCTTGTTGTGCAATGCAATGGCTAAATTGTGCATGGCTGCACCACCTATAGCTATAAAATGTACGTTCATAACACAAATATAATAGAAGTTAAAATTGAAACCGAAACTGATTTGAGCTTTTTTAGGGAAGGTTTAAGAATACCCAGAACAAATTAAATGGAAAATAATAAGTTCCTAGGTTTATGTTTTAAAAAGAAGTTTTACTGCTTAAAAACACAGCCAACTTAATTAATTGTTTTGGCTAACAACTAAAAAAAATTAGTAAAATATAACGAACCCAAACAAATCCTCAGGTTCAACCGATTACACACATAACGAACAATTAATTATATATGTGCTGTGTATTTCATTTTTAAAGCCCTGTTATTCTACTTCGCCTTTCCAGTAAAATTGTATCTCTCCATTTATTATCGAGTTTAGCAATCCTTTCTCTTAATCCAATAGTCTTAAAATCAAATTTTTTATGAAGCTTTAGCGTTGCTAAATTTTCAGGAAAAACACTCGAATATAATGTCCAAATCCCTTGCTTTTCTGATGATGCTATAACTTTGTCCATAAGAATTGTACCAATCCCTTTTCCTAAAATGTTTGTATCAATATATATGCTAATCTCTGCCACACCTTTATATACTGATCTAGCAGAAACTGGCGATAAAGCCGCCCAACCAAGTACCTTTTTATTGCAGGTATAAACAAATCTTGAATGTTTCAAATGGCTTAAATCCCAATTGCTCCAAGACGGAACATCTGTCTCAAATGTAGCATTTTTAGTATCAATTCCCATTTTATAGATTTCAAGAATCCTTGGACCATCCGCTTCTATCATTTCTCTAATCATAATAATTTTGATTAAATTTAATTACTGTGAGATGCTTTATATTGTACCTTATAATTTTTTAAAACAGGCTTTTGCAATAGCTAAATTGGGGTTAGTATATGATGATTCTTACAGGAGTACTTTGGTAAAAAATTAATGTAGTTTTACTTGTTTTTTTACCACAGTACTTTGTTTTGCAACGTATTTATATTTTCCGTTTCAATTTCTTAAAACAGTATTTATAATCAAATATTTTATCCAAGTCACAAATCAGTTCTTTGGCTTTCTTTTCCTCAAAAACAGGAACAAAACAACTCATAATTCCGAAATCTTTTGTTTTAAAAAATAATTCCAGATATAATTCCGTTTCAATTGGTTTGAATATTTGGTCAGAACTTAAATCAGCGTACCCATTTTCAATTTCCACATATAATTTGTCCAATAGATTATGTTTTTTTAGTATTCCGATAACTTGCTCGTTTTTTTTCATATCTGATACGATGTCTATACACGGATTCAATTCAATATTTTCAACAATTACGTTTTTTGTAATTCCTATATAAAAGTCAGAGTTTGGTGAAATCAGATTTGTATTTAAAGATTCCGATGAGTTTTCTAATTCAGCACGAATCTTCTCAAAATCCAAAGTTTTTTGAGAAAAAGACTTATTAAAAGTCAAAAATAATATAGCAAAAATTAAAATTCTCATTGGTTTTTCATATGTTTTACAACGGTTCTCAGCTATACGCAGGCAGGGATTTTCACCACTGAACTTCATACGAAGAACTGAACTTTAAATTTACTACTTTCCTGTCCTACGAAACACGAAACCCCTGCTTGCGTATAGGTGATGTTACCACACGTACTTCTTGTTATTCCGTCCATTGTCGTTTCCGTTTTTCTCTGTACCAAATAGCAAGTCCGAGTAGGATAGTCAATAGAATTAAACTTGGTTCGCTCATTCTTTGAGTGTCTTCACCGAGGTCTAAAGATTTGTTGCCTGACAAAGCTTGTTCTTGTTTCTTTTTCAGCATTGTTTTTTGTGCTTCGTTCTCTACCACCAAATAAGATGTTACAGGCGTCATTACCTTAGAAATGAAACTGTATTTTACCATACTTAACCATTCTTTGTCCGAAATTTCAGGATGAAGAATTTGCGAAGTCCATTGCCCCTGCATTGTCAATGCAGATTGCCAATTTTTTTCTTTAATCTCTGTTTCGGTAACTTCAAAAATGTCCTTTTTCAAAATGATGCTTGGTTTATTGTTGTTTGGTAAATAGGCAACCGAATTGTCCGTTAGCTTGTATTCCAAAACAGTTTCACAAAACATACATTCTCGTTTTATTTCAGGCAGTTCTTTTATTGGGTTTTCAGTCAAAGAGTGTTCTTTTAAATCTCCTTTCTTGTCAAGATTGAAAAACAAGTCGCTTTCAGGAAAAGTAAATATTAAGTCAGCAAAGTCTTTGTCTAAAATAGCATTTTGAATACTGTCAGTTACGACCACAATAACAGGATATGTTTTCGATTTATCTTGACATGCATTAAACAGGGTTGTTCTAATTGCTCTGTCTAAATAAAAACCGCCTTCAAAAGTTTGATTTTTATATTGCTCTTTCCAATCTTTATCAATCGTAGTGGTAGTTACATAGCTGTTTACAAAACTGATTTTTGCGTTTTCCGAAAGTGGTTTGTTCTCTGCTAATATCTGTTCAATTCTTTTAATGAATTCGGTTGAATTACTGTTTTGGGTTTTAGAAGCGTAAACCAAAAAGTGAAAATAGGGTTTACGTTTAATCGAGTTCAATTTTTGTTTTTGTTGGGCTGAAACATAGGCTATGTTTTCAGTTTCAATGTTTTCGTAAATAGTTTCTTCTTTGTTTCCTAATTCAACTATGTTGTTGTCAATGTTGAGGGTAATTGGCTCTTTATGTAAGAACTCTATTCCCGTTTTTCTCACTTCATCTTTTGCAAAAGGAAATACTCGAAATGCAACTTTATTCCCTGTCAAATAATATAGAATTCCCGGGTCTCTATTTTCATTTCGGATTTGTGAAAATATCCACATTGCTGATTTTTTCTCTGCTAAAATACCTGGCTCTTTTACGTCACCAACATAAAGGTAGTAATCGCTAATCCAACAACCTTCGGGTAAATTTATCGTTGTGGCATATTCAGAAAACCAAGTGTTTCCACTTTTGTTGGTTATTTCCAAGTCAACCCAACTTTTCCAAGCATTTTGAGATTTATCGTAAGTGCTATTTGTGGAAATATTACTTATCTGAACATTGTCGTTTTGGATGTTTTCAGGTCGTAATTCAAAGGTGGTTTTGCCAAAAAATATTTTTTCAATGGTGTTAATTTTCGAGTCAGACAAAGTAAGATTGTCCATAACCAACCAATTGAAATACGAAGACAAGTAAGGAATCCCATTGCCAAATATTCCGCCCCTGCTATCTCTGTGGTCTTTATGGCTTTTTATAACATTGAGTGTTTTTTGAAGCGAAACTTTATCAATGTCGTATTGTTTTGAGTAATCAGGGCTATATAAATATGAAAGGGTTTCGTTTAAAACGCTTTTGTCTTTTAAATATGTTAAGGTGAGAAAAGCGGGAATTACCAAAAAGCTCAATAACGAAATCCCGATGATGAATTTTTCGGAAAGCTTTGTTTTCAAATAAGTAAAATCCTTTGAAAGTTCGTTAATGTGAATAACGAAAAGCAGTAAAGGGGTCAGCATTAAAAATCCTGTCCCGATTGCAATTATTGCAATTATTGATAAAGGTAAAAAGGGAAGAAAAACTAAAAAGAAATAGAGCGTGTAAGCAAAAGTTATGCTTCTTCCTATAAACAAAATTATTCGATATAGTGTGTTTTCAAGGTTGGGTAAGCAAACCATTATGCCGTTGACAACAGCAAGAATATAAAACCAAGTATTATTAAAATCTCCAAAAATTCCTGAATCACTTGGTCCAAAATTATTAAATAAGTGTCCGTTGTTTACTGCTAATCCTATTAATGGAAGCACAATAGCGATTGGTATTTTCCAAGCTAATTGGTATTTCTGCCAAACTTCTGCTTTTTTGGTCGCTAATATAAAAATGCCCCGAATTAAGAAAAAGAGGAAAACTAAAGTAGCAGTAATAACAAGAATCACCATTGAGTGAATGCTAAAGTCCCTGTCAAATGGTTGCCATAAAGGAAGAATGATTTGAGTAAATAAGTACCCTGCAATTGGAATTCCAATTGCAATTAAAAAGTTTACCCAAGCTTTGTGTTCTTTGTTTTCAGGTGTAAAATGAGAAACTAAAACAAATAATGAATAGGCTAGTGTCGGCATTAGAAATGTCCCAACATATAAAAAGATGTTGCCCGAAACCATCCATTGAGGGATTGAAAATGGTATGATTTTGTCTAAATGGTAGCCGTATAGGTAAATGAATGGGATGTAGCAAAGCAGAGCTATTAAGCCAAACCATACAGAAACATTCTTTCTCTTTAAAGTCAAATAAACCGCATATGCAAAATTCAGTAATCCAAGAACTCCTAACGAAAGACCAAATGACTTCCATAGCTGTATGCTACTTTCTTCCAATAAAGTTTTAATAATGTTGAACTGACCAAAGAATAGGAAAAACAGCACGACCAATGGTAGCGTGTTTATGACAAAAAGCCATTTCGGATTAAGCAAATTTCGCATTGTATCGTTTGTGAGTTAAAAATTTTTCAATAAGGACGTAAGCCAAAATAAGGAATGTCAGGTTAGTAGTTATACCAATAGCTTCGTGTATAATATGCTGATGATTCAAAAAAATGCTTTTTGTCTGTGACTGTACAACGATTGAAACGAAAATCCTTGATGTATTTACAAAGATTGTCAGTATGTAAGCCACAAATAAAGAAGTCGTAAGCGTCAGGATTTTTTGTAAAGACTTGTCAAGGTGCTTTACCGTCAAATAAGCAAAAAGAAGGAAGCACAAAATCCAAAAATTAAAACCCGAACAAGATTTGTCAATTATGATGTTTAGGTGTTCGTGAAAATATCCGTTGTCTGAAATATAAACAGATTGTGAACCTGTCAACAGTCCAACGAGTTTGTCAGTTGGTTTGAGAAGAAAGGTCAAGTCGCTATTGTCTGCAAGCGTAAAACCAAATTTCAGTAAGATAAAAAGTCCTACTGCTGTCAAATAATACGGTATGTTCTTGTTTGTCTGCACTGTCTTTTTAGTATGTGTGGTAACTACTATTATCCTTACCCTAAACCTACAAATAAATAACCAAATCCTACATAAGTTATTTAAACAATTGCCTATAAATCTGGGTTTACTGCTAAGCTATTAAATAATTTGGCTTTGGTATTAAAAAATTTATTCTGAATAGAAATGGCTTTTAATTGCCCATCTATTAATTTAGACTCTCTGGTATTTACTAAAAACAATGAACTTTCTCCCAGTTGAAACTTGCGCTCTTCTGCATTAAGCATTTGTTGGTAATCACTTATCATTTGGGTGGTAATTTCGTTTTGTGTAACATAAGATTCTAATTCTTGCTGTAAGGCATTAATTTTATTCTTAATGGTAATACGTGCAGCATCGCGTTCAAACTCAGTATCCTTCAACTTAATTTTAGCAAGTTTTAAATCGCCACGTTCTTTTCTTAAAAACAAAGGCAGACTAACATTTAAACCTCCTTTGTATGCTGCTGAATTAAAAGACCTTACTAAATCTGGGTTTTCGGTTAAAAAATTATATTCCACATCTACCTTTGGCAAAAGCTTATTGGCTTTTAAACGCTTATTTACCTCTAAGCTTTTTAGCTTATACTCTAAAGCTATAAGTTTTGGGTGCTGCTCTAAATCTAGCGTTTGTATTCTTAAAGTATTAATATTAAAAGCAGCATCTATAATAGGTTCTGAGTTAACATCTGGTATTACATTGGGTTGTAATTCTACAGGCACATTGTTTTCTAACCATAAAAACCCCGACAATTCTAAACCTGCTTTTATGAGTTTTACTTTTGACTGTTCTAAATTTAACTTTCTGTCATTTAACACAATACGTGCTTCTATAGCATCTATTTGTGCATTTTCCCCCAGCTGTACTCCACGTTGTATGCCACGGTACCTTAATTCTGCATTGGTTAAAAAATCTTCAAATAATTTTAATTCGTTGTAGGCTTTTAACCAATTAAAATACACAACTGAGGCGTCAAACAAAATAGTATTAACGTAAATATCTCGGTCTGCTTTGGCTTGTGCTCTGTACAGTTTTGCTTGTTTTAACGCTGCCATTCTGTTATTTATAAACAAGCCTTGACCAAGCGATGCTGAAACTCCAGCATTATACAAACCGTTATCTGGCACAAAGGCTTCAGGATTTAGAAAATCGCCAGAATTTTGCTCAAAAGCAGCTTTTAGTTCTACTCCAAACCAGGTTGGTATTTTAAATGTGCCGTTTAACTGATTGAAGTATGTGGTGTTTTTAAATTCCTTCCGGTTATAATCAATTGCTATTTTAGGGTCAAAAGCGCCACGAGATGTCATGAGTTTGGCCTGACTTTCATCTATTACCAATTGCGCTTGCTTTACAATAGGATGAAACTGTTTTACAAAACCCAGATACTCATCAAACCTAAGCACGTTTGTAGCTGGAGTACTTTGTGCAAATACGATACTACTAAACACTATTAGAAAACTTGTATATATACGTTGCATGTGTTACTTTTTTTTGGGTTTACCCTCATCTATTGGCTGGTAATAATTTGGCGGAAAACCGTTTAGTTGTCTCCAAAGCTCAAACCAAATAGGCACATCTTCTAACAATGCCATAGTGTATGCGCCAGAACCTGCTCTGATGTCTTTTGGCCATTTATGGTCTTCTTCATCTGGTGCTAATAGCACTCTAAATTTGCCATTTGCGCTAATAAAATTTTCAACAGCTACTACTTTAGCACCATAAGTACCATACGATGCATTTGGCCAACCACTAAATACAATTGCAGGCCAACCATCAAACTGTACACGTACTTTCTCGCCTTTATGAACCAGTGGCAAATCTATTGGATCTACAAACATTTCTACTGCCAAATCTATTTCTGCTGGCATAATACCAATTAATTCTTCGCCTTCTTTAAAGGTTTGTCCAACTCCAGCTCTTATAGCTTTGTTTATATAGCCATCATAAGGTGCGGTGATATGAAGTAAGCTATTTCTAATTTTATAATTGGTATACTGGTTATCTAGTTTTGTAACTTGTGCTTCGGTATCAAACTGATTAGATTCTGCACTAAATTTCTCACTTTCAGCTTTAGATATTTTATCGGAATACTCAGCTTTTATTTTAGAAATTTCAATTTTAGCATTTAAAACTTCGTTTTTACTGCCCAATAATTTTGCCTGTTGCGAAATTAATTTTGCCTCTGTGTCTTGTAATTTTACACGAGCATCTTCTACTTTTCTGAGGGCTGTAAATCCTTCTTTAAATAAAGAATCTGCACGGTTGTATTTAGTTTTTGCAATTTTTATATTGGTTAATGCTGCTACATAATCTATGCTATCACTTTGTACTTTTAAATTGGATTGTAGTATTTTATTTTCGGCTTGTTGTAATTTTAAACGTCTTTCATTAACTAAAGCTGCAATTCTGATGTTTTGAGCATTTACTTTTCCTTTGTAAGATACCACAGAAGAAGCTTTAGCATTACGCTGTTCAGCGGTACGCGCCACTAAATCTGGATCAAAATACTCACTTTTTACTTCAGAAATTTTTATTAATGTATCGCCTTTTTTAACAAAATCTCCTTCTCTTACATACCATTTTTCAATACGGCCTGGTATTTGAGATTGAATGGTTTGCGGACGCTGGTCTGGTGTTAGCGTGGTTACATTGCCTCTACCCGTAATATTTTGCGTCCATGGTAAGAATAAAATAATAATACCTACAACAGCAAATGCGAATAAAAAGCGATTGAAATACTTGTAATAGCGTCCGTGAAATACACGTTTACCTGATTTAGACTGTGTTAAATCTACAGACTTGTTAAGTTGATTGTGAGATATATTTAACATCGATTTTCTTTTTAAATTATTGTACCATTTTTAAGCGTAATAACTTGTGTACAGCTCTGTGACCAATCGTTAATAACACTTACTAAAACTAGCGCCCAAGGATTAGTACTGTCTGTTAAAAATGTAATAATGCGTTCCACTTCATCCGTTTCAAAATGCTCTAATGGATCTTCAAGGATAAGTAGTTTTGGCTTGCTTGCAATGGCACGCGCTAACACTATTTTTTTTGCAACTGTAAAAGAAATTTGTTTGCCCTCAGGATATAACATTGTGTTTAATCCGTTTACGCTTTCTTTTACAAATTGGTTCAAACCTACTTTATCAATAGCCCAAAGTAACTGCTGATCTGAAATGTTTTCGTCACCAAAAGTGATGTTTTCTCTAATGGTACCTTCAAACGGAGTTTCGTCTGCTAAAGACAAGCCTAAATGCGATCTGTAATGATTTAGATTTATGGTTTTAAGCGAATATTCATCTATAAACACATTTCCTTTTGTGGGCTCAATAACACCAGCTATTAATCGTAATAAACTAGATTTACCAGAGCCACTTTCACCACGAATAAGTAGCCTACTTTGTGGGTTTATTTTTAAAGAAATATTTTGAAGAATGTGTTGCTCGCGGTTTGGCACTTTATAAGACACCTTATCTAACTCTAGCGTAAAGTTTTCTTTAAACTCTGGCAAATCACCACTTTGCTTTTCCAAATCTTTATCTACTACTTGTCCCATTTTTTCTAAAGAGGTTAGCACATCGTAGAAAGATTCTAACCCTAAAATAAGTTTTTCGACAGACGCAATAACAAGTAAAATAATAATTTCTGCAGCAACAAATTGTCCAATATTCATTTCCTGGTTAAGTACTAGTAAGCCACCAATTAACAATAAACCACCAGTTACAACAACTTTAAAACCAATCATTTGCACAAACTGAATAACTAGTATTCTAAAATGACTTTCACGTGCTAGGAGGTAATCATTTACTAAATCGTCATTTTTATTTACAGCCAAGCTGGTTTTACCAGATAACTTAAAACTAACAACTGCACGCGCAACTTCTTGAATCCAATGGGCTACTTTATACTTATGTTTAGACTCTAACAAACTGGTTTCCATACCTTTTTGAGCCGTAAACTTAAAAACCACATAAATTAATAAAAGTAATAAAACCCCAAAAGCAATAAAAAACGGGTGGTAAAATGATAACAGAATCAGTGCAAATAAAATTTGCAACATGGCTGCCGGAATATCTATTAATATTTTTGATAAGCCTTTTTGGATATTAAGCGTATCGAAAAAACGGTTTGCCAATTCTGGTGGATAATAATTACGCAATTCATCCATCCTAATTTTTGGAAACCTATATGTAAACTCAAAAGATGCTCGTGTAAAAATACGTTGTTGAATGGTTTCAATAATTCTAATTTGCATCAGTTGAAGCACTCCAACAAATGCTACACCTAAAGTAACTAAAACAACAAGTACAATCCACGAAGTACTAACTTGTGCTCCCTGTATTAAATTTACAATTGCTTGTATTCCTAATGGTAATGTTAACCCTAAAAATCCAGAAAAAATAGCGTAATATATTACTTGTAAAACGTCTCTACGCTCTAATTTTAAAAGGCTTACTAGGCGTTGCCATGGTGACATTATTTGTTTAGTATTCATAATTAATTACGTTCTAATAGCGTTAATGGTGAGTTCAATAAAATAATCTGTAGGTGTAACTTCTTCATTACAATCTGTAATGGATTTAAAATGGTCTTTTAAAAAATGCTGGTGCAATGCGCCGTCTACAATAGTACTTGCAAGGCATGAGGCATATTTATAATCGTTATTTATATTAAGAATCATAGCTTTTAAACGTGTAATTAAACGCTTATAAACTATAAAGTATCCTTCTTCGTTTTCATCATCAACTGCTTTTGTTAAAAAAGATTTAGAGTTTTCATTAATAATAATTTGATTGAGTTTAATCTCATTAATGTGCGAAAAATTAAAATCCTCTTCTATGGTTTTTGTAACCACTTCTACTGCTTTTTTTAGCTGCGACTCTGCATCTGGTAAGTTATATGTTTGAAACACCAATTGGTACTCTATCCAAGCCCAATACCAAGATGTTAAATAAAGTAATAGCTTATGCTTACTTTCAAAATAGCGGTAAATAGAACTCTCATTAGATCCAATTTTTATTCCTAATTTTTTAAATGTGAAGGCATCAAAACCTATAGCATCAATAAGTAAAATACTATTTTGAATAATGCGTTTGCCTAATTCTGAGGATTCTGGGTCTTTTAAAAAAATTTTCTCTGGTACGGAAATTTTTAAATTTGAAAGTAAACTTTTCATTTTTAATTAATTTAATTGCAAAATTAATAGTAATACTATTAATGCTATCTTTCTTAACAAATATTTAGCAAGGATTTTTTAATTATTATTACTTCATAAAAAAGTGAAATAATAAAATTAGCTAACCACTAAAATTGATATTAACACACTTCAATCGCTTTGGAATAAATATTGTAAGTATCTTTATTGTGTTACTAAAACATCTAAAAAAAAATCGTACACAATTATAAGTAATGCTTATTAATAGGTTTTTAAATAAATAGACTTCTAATGAAAATTAAAATATCACTATACCTACTCATTTGTTTTGCACTCATTGCAAATGCACAACAAAATTTTGACAATGATTGGCAAAACGTTGAGGCTTTTGAAAAAGAAGGGCTCACTAAAAGTGCTGCTAATTATGTAGAAAAAATCTATCAGAAATCTGTAAAAACTAACAATACACAACAGCGTATAAAAGCATTACTCTATAAAAGTAAGTACATGCAAGTACTTGAAGAAGATGCGCAGCTTAATATCATAACGCTTTTTAAAGCTGAAATTAAAACCAGTGACACCGTTACCAAACATGTATTAGAAAATATGTTGGCAACCATGTATTGGCAGTATTTTCAGCAAAACAGACACCAATTTTACAACCGCTCTAAAACTGCAGAAAAACTAAATGAAGATTTTAGAACCTGGGATTTACAAACCTTACATAATGAAATTCATTTGTATTTCCAAAGCTCTTTAAAAGACGAATTGGTATTACAACAAAAGCCTACTGCAGAATTTAGCACGCTTCTTACTGAGGTTAAAAATTCTAAACAGTATAGACCTACCATTTTTGACATTTTATGTCATAATGCTCTAGATTTTTATAAAACCCCAGAAAATAGCATCACACAACCTACTTACAATTTTAACATAAACAACCCTGATTTTTTTAAAGATTATAAAACCTTTTCAGATTTTAAGTTCACCACAAAAGATAGCCTATCGCTGCAATTACAATCACTTAAAATATATCAAAAACTTTACAATGCACATTCTAAATCTAACACTGTAGTTGCAAAAGTAGTTAATGACATAGACCGATTAGTGTTTTTAAATCAATACTCTAATTTAGACCATAAGGACGAATTATTTCTTGAAGCGCTTCAAAAAGGAAGTGAAAAATACAGCTCTCAAGCAGAATCTGGATTATACAATTTTGAAATTGCTAAACTGTATCAAAATCAAGGGTACAACTACAACAAAAATTTAGAACTTTCTAAATTAAACAACAAAAACCGTTGGGCATTAAAAAAAGCCATTGATTTGTGTAACACTACGATAACGAAGTTTCCTAAAAGTGAGGCTGCAAAAAAATGCGCCATTTTAAAACAGCAAATACAAACAGCTAGCCTAACGATAACGGCAGAAACGTATTGCCCTATTAATACGCCAAACAAATTATTAGTAACCTACAAAAATCTAGAAACTTTAAATTTTAAGATCTATAAAGTTACTAAAGCACAACTAGACTCTTATTTTGAAACCTACAACAACACCCAACAACTCAATTTTATTAATTCGCTAACCGAAACGCACAGCTTTAATAAAACGTTAAAAAGCGAAGGTGATTTTCAAAATCATAGCACGGAAATTGTAATACCAAATTTACAAAACGGACTTTACCTCATTAAAGCAGAAGCTAAAGACAATGTGTTTTCTGCAGCACATTTTCAAATTACAAACTTAGCCTTAATTGAAAGCAATACTAATAATGCTCACAAGTATCAACTTATAAACCGAAACAATGGAACCCCAATTACAAACACTGTTGTTACCGTAAGCTATTCAACCAACAGAACTAAAACACAAACCAAACAATTTACTACGGACAATTATGGGTTTTTCAGTTTTAAAAAAGACGCTAATTATTACAGATCTGTTGAAATAAAGACTGTGCATGAAGCTGATTCCGCCTATTTTGGAAATTATTATATAAACAGGCTTTATGAAAAAAATGATAATTCAAAAACCAATTACAACACCTATATATTTACAGACCGCAGTATTTACAGACCAGGACAAACCGTATTTTTTAAAGGTATAGTAACACAAACTAACGCAAACAAAACCATTGTAACTAACAATGAAGCCATAACAGCAGAACTCTACAATGTAAATGGCGAAAAACTTAGTACACTTCAATTTAAAACCAATAATTATGGGTCATTTTCAGGGGAATTTAGTTTACCTAATGATGGATTAACAGGTAATTTTCAGATTAGAACAGCTTCAAACACTATAAGAAATCAATCTTATAATTTTTCTGTTGAAGCCTATAAACGCCCAAAATTTAAACCCGAATTTCTTCCCATAACAAAAACCTACAGCGTAAACGATACCATTACTGTAAAAGGAAAAACGCTAGCCTATGCAGGTAGTGCTATTGCAGATGCTAAAGTAACGTATCGTGTAACACGAAAAATACAATTCCCTAACTGGTATTACTGGAGGCATCCTTACAACAATTCTCAAGCCCAAGAAATTACGTTTGGCGACACCAAAACAAATGCCAATGGCGATTTTGAAATTAAATTTAAGGCCTTGGCAGATGCTTCTATATCTAAAACTAATGCGCCACTATTTAGATATGAAATTAGTGCAGATATCACAGATATTAATGGCGAAACAAGAAGTACAAGTACCATTATTAACGTTGGCTACCAAGCATTTACACTAAATATTGATGTTACAAATCAAATACATGTCGCAGATAAAACAGTTGCTATTACATTAGATTCTAAAAACACAAACGGTGAATTTGCACCAGCAAATGGCACTCTAAAAATTTACAAGCTAAATGCCCCAAACAATGTGCTTAGACCAAGACCATGGGATGCTCCAGATTTTCCGATGTTGGCTGAGGCAGATTTTAAAAAACTATTTCCGCATGAAGCTTATAAAAACGAAGCTAAAATAAGCAATTGGGCTAAAGGCGCACTTGTGCATCAGCAAAATTTTGACACTAAAATTGATAAAAAAATCCTGCTAAAAAAATTAAAAAATTGGGAAACTGGCACATACGTTATTAGTGCAGAAACTAAAGACAAAAATGGGTTGGTTATAAAAGACGAAGCTTATACAACGCTAGTTAACCCCAAAGAAAAAACAGTTGCAGATCAACAGTTATTTACCGCAAATTTAGACAAAGAAAAGTATAGCGTTGGAGACGTTGCAACACTCACAATGGGTTCTGCCGCAAAAAACATAACAGTAACTGTAGAAATTGAAAAAAACAACAACATAGTAAGCACACAATTAATAACTTTTAACGCTTCTAAAAGTCAAATATCAATACCTGTAGAAGATACCGATGTTGGTGGTTTTATCATACATTGTAGTTATACTGCATTTAATAGTTTTAACAGCGAACGTTTTATTGTAAACGTACCACATCCTAAAACCGATTTAGAGATTGAAACTATAAGTTTTAGAAACAAATTACTACCAGGACAAAACGAAACGTGGAGTTTCAAAATAAAAGGAGCTAAGGGAGAAAAAGTATCCGCAGAACTTTTAGCAAGCATGTATGATGCGTCTTTAGACGCTTTTAAATCTAATAACTGGACCTTTAATCCTATAAGTAAACCTAATGTAATTAGCCAAATTAGTAGAAATGCTAGTCAAAGTTTTGGCACTACAAATTTTAGCCTTTTAACCTATTTTAAACCTGTAGCAAGTTACCCTATACAAAACTATGACCGCATTAATTGGTTTGGTTTTCAATTTGGAACAACTCATTATACAAAAAAACGATACTCAAGACTATCTGAACCTATGATGATGGTTGAAGATGATGCTGAAATGGAGGAAGTAGCAATGACTGCGCAAAATTATCCTAACGCAAATGTTGATTCATTGCTATCTGGACAAGTAGAAGGTATAGATATTGAAACTGGGTCAGGAAAAATTGGATCTGATACATCAATTATTATGAGAGACAGCATTGATAAAAACATTCCAATACGAAAAAACCTCAACGAAACTGCTTTTTTCTATCCAAAACTTCACACCGATACCGATGGCTCTATAAGCTTTAACTTTACAACACCAGAAGCATTAACCCAATGGAAACTGCAACTTTTAGCACATACCCAAACCCTAGAAAGTAAAGTTATAGCTTTAGAAACCGTTACGCAAAAAGACCTAATGGTTGTTCCAAACGCACCTCGCTTTTTACGTGAAGGAGACCTCATAAACATAAGTTCTAAAATTGTAAACCTATCTAACAAACCCTTATCTGGTTTAGCAAAATTAGTGCTAACCAATCCTATTACAGGCGAGAATTTAGATGAAGCGCTATCCAATAGCTATAATGCGTTGGGCTTTAGTGTTGCGGAAAACGCTAATACACAAGTAACCTGGCAAATACAAATTCCAGAGGGTTTACAAGCAGTTCAGTATAAAATAGTTGCTGTTTCAGGTAACTTTAGTGATGGCGAACAAAATGTGTTACCTGTATTATCAAACCGAAAATTGGTAACAGAAACCTTACCAATGTGGGTAAACTCTGACTCTAAAAAAAGTTACACCTTAAATGCTTTAAAAACCAACACATCGTCAACCTTAAAACACCATAAGCTTAGTTTAGAACTCACCAGCAATCCGGCTTGGTACGCAGTACAAGCACTACCTTATTTAATGGAATTTCCGCATAATTGCAACGAGCAAACTTTTAGCAGATACTATGCAAACACTTTGGCGAGTTATATTTCAAATTCAAACCCTAAAATTCAAGCGGTATTTAACCAATGGAAAAATAGCGATGCCTTAATCTCTAACCTAGAAAAAAATGCCGAATTAAAATCTATTCTTATTGAAAACACGCCGTGGTTGAGTGATGCGCAATCAGAAACCGAACAAAAAAAACGTATCGGTTTACTTTTTGATTTAAACCACATGCAAAACCAACAACGTACAGCTTTAATGACGTTAAAAAACAATCAAGAATCTTCTGGTGCCTGGTCTTGGTTTAAAGGTGGACGTGACAATCGTTATATTACACAACATATTATTACAGGTTTTGGGCATCTGAAAAAAATAGGTGTTACAGACCACACAAACCAAAATACGATGGTCTTAAAAGCATTAAATTATTTAGATGCGGAATTTGTAAAAACATATAATGACTTAAAGAAATACAATCCAAAAATTGATTTTAGTAAAGACCATCTGAACCCAATTCAACTGCATTATTTATATCTAAAAAGTTTTTTTCCTGAGGTAAAAATTTCAAAAGAGGTAAAAACCATTTCTGACTATTACTTAACCCAGATAAAAAAATATTGGCTAAAGCGCTCATTATATGAAAAAGGACTCATGACTATGGTTGCAAACAGAAACAATGACCATGAAACAGCAACTAAAATTTTAAAATCGTTAAAAGAAACAAGTCTAACCTCAGAAGAATTAGGCATGTATTGGAAAGCAAATACAAGTTCTTGGCATTGGTACCAAGCTCCAATAGAAACCCAAGCATTACTTATTGAAGCGTTTTCTGAGGCTGGGCATCATCTAAATTCGGATTCAGAAAATCTTAAAATTATAGATAATTTAAAACTATGGCTACTAAAAAATAAGCAAACCAACCAATGGAAATCTACTAAAGCCACCGCAGATGCTGTATATGCATTATTGCTAAATGGTAGTGATTGGCTAAGTGTTACAGATTCTGTTAATGCAACCGTTGGTGGACAACCAATTGCAGCTTCAAAAATAGAAAATACACAAATTGAAGCCGGCACTGGTTATTTTAAAACCAGTTGGAATGCTTCTGAAATTAAACCTGAACTAGCAGAAATTACACTCACCAAAAAAGGTAAAGGTGTAGCTTGGGGAAGCTTATATTGGCAATATTTTGAAGATTTAGATAAAATTACCGCAGCGTCAAGCCAATTAAAACTTTCTAAAAAACTATTTAAAAAAACGAATACGCATACTGGTCAACTAATTACAGAAATCACCTCAAAAACAACTTTAAAAATAGGCGATTTAGTTCGTATACGCATTGAATTACGAAGTGATAGACCCATGGAATTTATACATCTTAAAGACATGCGCGCTGCTGGTTTAGAACCTATTAATGTACTTAGCAGCTACAAATGGCAAGATGGTTTAGGCTATTACGAAAGTACCAAAGACGCCGCAACCCACTTTTTTATAGATTATTTACCAAAAGGGATTTTTGTTTTTGAATACGATTTGCGTGTGAACAGCGCAGGCACTATGAGTAATGGTATTAGCACTATCCAAAGCATGTACGCGCCAGAATTTAGTAGCCATAGCGAAGGTATTAGAATTAGTGTAGATTAGTTATAGATGTGTGTTGAAAATGAAGATAATACGGATGTTATTCCTGAAATTTTTAATCGCAAAAATCCTAAAGAGTTAGGAAAGCAATAATAAAGCACTACATTTTGCAAAGAATTTGTAAGAATAAAATTTGTGGAAGATTTATGTAATTAGCTTACCAGAGTTATGAAATCTAATGTCAAATTAAAAACATAAAAAAACTGATTACACTGGCATTATGATGTATTATATTACAATTTAAACGCTATAAAATTAACCTATAATGAGTTCGTTTATGCTCCAATACGCTAAAACTTTTTCAATTTTAAGCATATAATCTTCATATTTTAAAGGCTTTATAATATAGCCAGCAACACCAATTTTATAGCACTCCAAAAGGTCTTTTTGATTGTTTGATGTGGTTAAAATAATTGTAGGTATATAACGAAGTGTGTCGTCTTTTTTTAGAATAGACAAAAACTCAATTCCATTAATTTTTGGCATGTTTAAATCCAATAAAATAATATCTGGCAAACCATCTTTCTGCTCTAAAATTTTTAATGCGTCTTCCCCATTATTAGCCTCAATAATTTGATGTGTAAGATTTAGTTTTGAAATGGTTCGGTTTAATTTCATAACCTCAATCATATCATCTTCAATTAATAAAATTTTAAGTGGATTCATTAAATAATGGGTTTATTATTTCAATAGGTTGTAAATTTAATGGAATTCAATTCAACTATAGTTAGTTTTCGACTTATGGATAAAAACTATCGGTGAATGGTAATTATGTGTCGATGAATGGAATTAACGATTTGAGTATTCAGTACTTAAAAGCACTTGACGCATAAGTTTCTAAAAAGAGGTAAAACTTAGATTTAATCAATATTTAAACTTAAACATAACAGCGTTGTTATACTATTTAGACTAAAGTCATTTAAAATTAAAAATTCACACTTTTGCTTAAGCATATCTTAAATATAGCTACTAAATTTTTTAACAAAAAGAGAGGAAAGTAAATTAGAGGTCAACTATTTAGTCAGGAAAAACAATACCTTTGTTACAAACATTTTAAACCAGAACTATCATTTGTATCCGCCAAAAAAACATCAAGAAGACACCAAAAAGCAGCTTATAAGCGTTATAAAAAACTACCCGTTAGCTACCGTAATTTCTGTTGAAGACAACACACCGCTTATTTCTCACTTACCGCTAATTTTAGAAGGCGAAAAACTTATTGGTCACATAGATATTTACAATCCGCAAGCCCAATTACTAAAAGACAACAAAGATGTGACATTAATTTTTTACGGACCGCAATGTTACATTTCGCCAAGTATTTACAGTACAACACAACTACCTACTTGGAATTATATTAGGGTGCACTTAAAAGGTAAGGTTACGGGTATTGAAAACAACCAAGCGCTAAAACAATCTTTAATTAATATGACGGCTTTTTTGGAAGCCCCAGAACATAAGTATATTTTAGAGCCCAATAACCCACGACTAGATAAAAACTTAGATTATATTAAAATGTTTGAAATTAACATTACGCATTGGGAAGGAAAATTTAAACTCTCACAAGATAAAAAACCTAAAGATATTGCAGCTGCAAAAGCAGAGCTAATTCATAAAAACCAAGAAAGCATTAAACAGTTTATAGATGCCATTATATAATTTCAATATTTTTATTATTTAGTATTACCACCAGAAAAAAAGTATAAAAATTTTAAACTTTATAAACATAAAATCAATGATTAAACGCCATAAAGCCTCATTAAAAAATTGCATTATCCATAAAGTTGGAAATAAATTTAACAGTTCAAAAAATGCATTTTCTGAAGCTACAGTTCATTTTGATGAAGCTACCTACAACCTCATACTCCCTTTTTTACTAAAACCTTTTGTAAGTGCTTCTGAGAGCTATAGATTTCATCATCATAGCGATGTGGGCTTAAATGAAATTAACACCTATACCGAGCAACTTTTTAAATCAGAAACTATAGACACTAACTTTATTGAAGTTTCTAAACATATTGTAACCCATTTATTTGAACAAAGTAACTCTGCACAAATAAAAACCGGCGATGTGCTTATTTGTCATTTTGAAAATATACAATACGAAGATTACTTTACAGATGCTATTGGCATTTTTAAAATTGAAAATAAAACTGAATTTTTTCAGACGTTTTTAGAGCAAAATAGTTATGATATTTTAGTGCAAAAAGGAATTTCTTCCAAAAAAATAGACAAAGGGTGTTTGGTTTTAAACACCTCTGATATGGAAGGTAAAATTGTATTTAGCGTAGATAATAATAGCTATGACACGCAATACTGGATTAAAAGCTTCTTAAATATTGTGTATCCAGATGATAGCAACCAACACACCAAAAACTGCATTGAATTGTGTAGAGAATTTTCAAAAGAAATAATACAACCAAATTTTGGTGGCCAGGAGCAAAGTAATTTTTTGGCAAAAACCGTAGATTTTTTTAAAGAAAATGAGATTGTAAATATTGAAGCTTTTAAAGAAACTATTTTTGAAGAAGAAGACCAAATTCAGCTTTTTGAAGACTACAAAAAAAACTATGAATCGGAAAACAAAATATTAATTAGAAACCAATTTGATGTTTCTGAAATTGCACTTAAAAAGCAAAAACAAAAAATTAAAACCGAAATAAAACTAGACACCAACATTCAAATAAAACTAGATATTGATGCGCCAGATGCTTCTGCTGAATATTTAGAACGAGGTTACGACGATGAAAAGAAAATGCACTTTTATAAAGTGTTTTTTAATGCTGAAAATTAAAACTTTTTAATTAAAACACATGCTTGTTATCTAAGCAATTCATCTTGAAAAAGATAATACACAATCTCAATTTGAAATCTACTTTTACTCAAAATTAGCTTCAAACAAGGCACTAAAATGCTTTAATATTTTTGTTTTTACTTCAGCTTCATCTACACGTTTTACACCTAATTCATTATTAAGTGTTGTTACAGCCTTACCCCTAATACCACAAGGAATAATATTATCAAAATACCCCAAATCTGCATTAACATTAAGTGCAAAACCGTGCATGGTAACCCAACGACTGGCACGTACTCCCATAGCACAAATTTTGCGCGCAAAAGGCGTACCTACATCTAACCAAACCCCTGTTTCTCCCGGACTTCTGGTAGTTTTAAGTCCGTATTCTGCGAGTGTTAAAATAATGGTTTCCTCTAAAAATCGAAGGTATTTATGTATATCCGTAAAAAAATTATCTAAATCCAAAATAGGATAACCTACAATTTGCCCAGGACCATGATACGTAATATCTCCACCTCTATTTATTTTATAAAACGTTGCGCCTTTTTCTGCTAATTGGGTTTCTGAAAGTAATAAATGAGACATATCACCACTTTTACCTAAAGTATAAACATGCGGATGCTCTACAAACAAAAAATGATTTGCAGTTTCTAAATTTGCAGCTTCTCTTCGGTTTTTAATTTTGGTGTCTATAATGGCTTTAAAAAGCAGTTCCTGGTAATCCCAAGTAGCTTTAAAATCTTTAACACCAAGGTCTTGTAGTTTTATTATTTTGTTCATTTGTTATAAAAATGTACCGTGTTTAATTCCGTATAATTGTAGTACCATTATTTGTAAAAAAAACCTAGTCAAGCTAGTACATACAATTTTATCTACAAAGATAAAGGATTTAAACTGCAATTAATCTTAGTTATACCAACTACAACATTGACCTAAACTTAACGCAATTATATTCACTATAAAAGTATTAGGTTTTAGCTATTTTTGTGTTTTAATTTTATTCTTTCTGCCCAAGTTAGGATACCTTTAATAGCTATTTTTATTAAAAATAAACACGGAGTATTTTTTTGAAAAATTAGTTTAATTAAGTTTTAATCGGGATTTTAATTATGAGTGATGTTACACCAAGAGGCGCATATCCGCACGTAAAACAAGTAGGCGATTTTATTTTTGTATCTGGCACAAGCTCCAGAAAACCAGACAACACCATTGCAGGCGTTACCATAATTGATGCAATGGGTACCAAACATCTTGATATTGAAATACAAACACGTGAAGTTTTAAAAAACATAAAAGCTAACCTAGCTAAAGTTGGTGCAAGCTTAGAGGATGTTGTAGATGTAACTTCATTTCTGGTAAACATGAACGATTTTGCAGGTTACAACAAAGTGTATGCTGAGTTTTTTAAAAAAACCTCTGGACCAACACGTACTACTGTTGCCGTGCACCAATTACCACACCCAGATTTGGTAATTGAAATTAAAGTAATGGCATACAAAAAATCTGAATAGTTAATTAATTATAATTTTTTTAGACCAAAAATCACTTAGCAGTAATTAAACACTTTTTATAAAAAAAATATCAGAACTTTATATGCGGATGCTTTTTCTGTAACAACGCTATATCTGCTTCTATTTGTAAACGCATTTTTTTATGCGCCTCAGAATTGCTATTAAATGGTTTATGTGCTTTTCGTTTCTGAATACCATCTACAGTATTCATAATATCTAATACTGAATTTGAAAGCCAAACATTTTTAAATTTCTCCCAAATATAATCTATAGCTAAAGCATTAGGATGCAACATATCTGATTTATAAAAACGGTAATCCCTAAGCGTATCCATCATGATCTCATAAGCCGGAAAATAATGCAATTGTGATTTATTTACAGATGCATATTTTTCAATAAGTTGATGTATTGCAGTTATTAAATGTGCTTTGCTTTGTGTGTTTTCAATAAAACCGTCCTTTATATGTCGTATAGGTGATACTGTAAAAATTACGGTTGCTGTTGGATTTTCTTTATGTATTAATGTTATACAATTTTGTAGCGCTGTAAAAATAGCGTCAACAGACAACAGTGTTTTTTCAAATTGTTTTTGAGGACGTTTGTGACAATTTGCTACTATTGCGTTGGTTTCTAAAAATCGATAAATCCATGCAGTACCAAGTGTTATAACAATATGTGACGCTTGTTTTACTTGCCTTTTTGTGAATAAAAGATTGGAATTTAAATGCTCTAAAAGTGCTGATTTTGACGTGTTACTTAATTTTGAATGCGCATCAAAACAATGCCAGTGTTCATTATGAAAAAATACGTCAGTTTGGCTGTAACTGTATTCATTAATAGCATTAGAAATAAGCGTTTCTATAGCTTTAGGATGAAATAAAATACCAAACGGATTTACTGAAGACTTAAATTTAAAATAATCTAATTTACTACCAATATTTTCTGTGAAACATGAACCCAATAATAAGATACTAGAAGCATAGTCTATACAATTTTCAGACTGTGGTTTAAATTTTAGTTCCGTTTGAAAATTCATGCAAATAACCTATGTTAATATCTATTGTATACTAAATATTTTGATGCCAAATAACTTAGTCTAAAAACCGAACCGCAGCCTCTAAAGCTTCTGCAATGCCTTTAGGATTTTGTCCTCCTGCAGTTGCAAAAAACGGTTGTCCGCCTCCACCACCTTGTATGTATTTTCCTAATTCTTTAACCACTTGCCCAGCATTTAAGTTTTTAGTGGCTACTAGTTCTTTTGAAATGTAACAAGATAAAAGGGCTTTTCCGTTGTGTTCAGCTGCAAATACTAAAAATAAATTATCAGAATTTTGACCCAATTTAAAGGCTACATCTTTAATTCCAGCAGCATCCAAATCTAATTGTTTAGCTAAAAACTGAACTCCATGTATTTCAGTAAGTTCTTGCTTTATACTTTCAGTTGCCTGTAATGCTTTTTCCTTCAAAAGGGTTTCAACTTGCTTTTTCAGTTCATTATTTTCAGTCTGTAAATTTTGCAGGGCTTTAACAGGTAATTTTGCGTTGTTTAGTAACGCTTTCAACTCCAAAAACGCACTATTATTTTCGCTGTAATACGTTTTAACAGCATCATTAGTAATGGCTTCAATTCTTCTGATTCCAGAAGCTACAGCACCTTCTGATGTAATTTTAAAGTGCCAAATATCCGCGGTATTGCTTACATGTGTACCACCACACAATTCTATAGACTGTCCAAATCTGATGGTTCTTACAGTATCTCCATATTTTTCTCCAAATAATGCCATTGCACCTTGGTCTATTGCATCTTGCATTGCAATACTACGTTTTTCTTGTAGTTGTAGTTTACCTTCAATACGTGCATTTACAAAATGCTCAACATCGTGTAATTCTTCATCTGTTAATTTTGAGAAATGCGAGAAATCAAAACGTAAATATTTAGAATGCACAGCAGAACCTTTTTGCTCCACATGATCGCCCAAAACCTCTCGCAATGCCTGGTGCAGCAAATGTGTAGCAGTATGGTTGCACTCAGTTCTATGACGTTGCTTAACATCTACTGCTGCTTTTAAAACCTCATGACTATGCTTTGGTAAATTTTTAGCGGTGTGTATGATAAGATTATTTTCTTTTTTTGTGTCTAAAATATAAACCACATCTCCATGCTGGTCTTCCAAATAACCTTTATCTCCAACTTGGCCTCCGCCTTCTGGATAAAATGGTGTCACATTAAACACCAACTGATATAGTTCTCCATCTTTTTTAGAAACCACTTTACGATAGCGTGTAATTTTAACCTGTGCTTCTAAAGTGTCATAACCTATAAATTCTTCAGCCTCATCATGGTGTAAAATTGTCCAATCGTCAGATTTTAATTCTGAAGCTTCTCTACCACGTTCTTGTTGGGCTTTAAGTGCTATTTTAAATTCCTCACTATTATAGTTATACCCTTTTTCTCTTAAAATAAGATCTGTTAAATCTTCAGGAAAACCATAGGTATCTTTAAGCTCAAACACTTTAGCACCAGAAATAGTTTTGCTTTTTGAACTTTTAATAAGTTTATCTAACAACACTAAACCTTGATCTAAAGTTCTTAAAAAAGAAGTTTCTTCTTCTTTTATTACGTTTTCTATAAGTTGCTTTTGTACTTTTAATTCCGGAAACGCCACACCCATTTTTTGAGTTAGCGTGTCTGCCAATCTATATATAAATGGTTCTTTTTGCTCTAAAAATGTAAATCCGTAACGCACAGCGCGTCGTAAAATACGTCTTATCACATAGCCAGCACCATTATTAGATGGCAGTTGTCCATCTGCTATTGAAAACGCAACGGCTCTTACGTGATCTGAAATAACCCGAATGGCAATATTAATTTTGTGTTGTGCTTCAGAGATATTGGTATTAGATTTTTGGTAATCTTTACCCGTAATAGCCTCAATTTCACGAATTATTGGTGTAAAAACATCGGTATCATAGTTAGAAGTAACGTTTTGCAAAACCATACACAAACGCTCAAAACCCATACCAGTATCAATATGTTTGTTTGGCAGGTCTTCTAAAGCTCCGTTGGCTTTTCTGTTGTATTGCATAAAAACCAAATTCCAGATTTCAACAACCTGAGGATGGTCTTTATTTACCAAATCTTTTCCGTTAACTTTTGCTTTTTCTTCAGCAGATCTAATATCTACATGAATCTCACTACAAGGTCCACATGGTCCTTGATCTCCCATTTCCCAGAAATTATCTTTTTTATTTCCTTTTAAAATGCGGTCTTCACTTATGTATTTTTTCCAAATTTCATAAGCCTCGGTATCCATATCAAGATTATCATTATCTGCCGAACCTTCAAAAACAGTAACATATAATATATCTTTATCTATACCATAAACTTCTGTAAGTAACTCCCAAGCCCAAGCAATAGCCTCTGGCTTAAAATAATCTCCAAAACTCCAGTTACCAAGCATTTCAAATAACGTATGGTGGTAGGTATCATAACCTACTTCTTCCAAATCGTTATGCTTACCAGACACTCTTAGGCATTTTTGCGAATCTGCAATTCGATTATTTTGCGGTTGTGCATTACCCAAAAAATATTCTTTAAAAGGAGCCATACCAGAATTAACAAACATTAATGTTGGATCGTTTTTTAAAACCATTGGTGCAGAAGCCACAATATCATGCTTTTTATCTTCAAAAAAACTTAAAAATTGGGCGCGAATATCTTGAGATTTCATAGGTGTTGTAAAGCTATTTTAGTTTAATTATAATAATTACAAAACAATTTCTATATTTGGTCGTTAAGCTTAATTAAAGACTCTTAAATTTTGCTATCTGTAGCAACAAAAATAGTGTAAATTCAAATATGGCTAAAGTAAAATATTATTATGATTCTGAAACCTTGTCTTATCGTGAGCTTGCTCCAAAAAAGACAAGAATATTTAGAAATGTGGTTCTATTTTTTATGGCTGCAACAATAGCTGGCTTTTTATTAGTTTTAATTGCTAGCCAATACATCAAATCTCCTAAAGAATTACAACTCGCCAGAGAACTGCAAAATATGGAATTGCAATATGAGTTACTTAACAAACGTATGGATAATGCCATTGCCGCTTTAGAAAATGTTGAAGATAGAGATAATGCCATTTACAGACTATATTTTGAAGCCAACCCAATACCAATAGAACAACGCCGTTCTGGATTTGGAGGTATAAACCGTTACAAAAAATTTGAAGGGTTTGATAATTCTCAGCTTATTGCAGAATCTAATAAACGTTTAGATATCTTAGAAAAAGCCATTGTAGTGCAATCTAAATCTTTAGACGAAATAAAAAAATTAGCAGAAGACAAAGAAAAATTTCTACAAGCCATACCTGCAATACAACCGGTTAACAATGCAGATTTAACACGCATGGCATCTGGCTATGGCTACAGAACAGATCCGTTTAGTAAAATTAGAAAATTTCATTACGGTATGGATTTTACCGCACCAAGAGGCACACCAATTTATGCTTCTGGAGACGGAGTTGTTGAACGTGCCGATAACAATTCCTCTGGCTACGGCAATCATATTCGTATAGATCATGGTTATGGTTATGTGTCGTTGTACGCACATTTATACAAATATAATGTAAGGGTAAATCAGCGTGTTAAACGTGGTGATTTAATTGGTTTTGTTGGAAGTACAGGACGTTCAGAAGCTCCACATTTACACTACGAAGTTTTTAAGGATAACGAACGTATAAATCCAATTAACTTTTATTACGGAAATTTATCGGCGGAAGAATATGCAAATCTGTTAGAAAAATCGAGCTTAGAAAACCAATCTTTAGATTAATGACTTATGCATATAGAGCTTCCTGAAAAACGGTACTACAGCATTGGTGAAGTTGCAAAAGCATTTGATGTAAATGCGTCTTTAATTAGGTTTTGGGAAAATGAATTTGATATTTTAAATCCAAAAAAAAACGCAAAAGGGAATCGAAAATTTACACCAGAAGATATTAAAAATCTAAAATTTATTTATCACCTTGTTAAAGAACGTGGGTTTACATTAGAAGGTGCTAAAATACATTTGAAAGCAGAAAAAAAACAAGCCCTAGAAAAATTTGAAATTATTGCAAAACTAGAGCGTATAAAATCAGAACTCAATAAAATAAAATCACAACTATAAAACACAACTATCATGAAAAAATGGATATTACCAATTGCTATTATTATTCTACTTGCTATATGGGGCTTTGGAGTAAACAACACCGCTGTTGATTTAGAAGAAAGCGTATCACAATCTTGGGCAAACGTTGAAAGCAGCTACCAAAGACGTAACGATTTAATAGGAAACCTTGTTAAAACCGTGCAAGGTGCTGCAGATTTTGAAAAAGGAACACTACAAGCGGTTATAGAAGCCAGAGCAAAAGCAACGTCTATTAACATAGACCCAACCAACATTACCCCAGAGAAATTGGCTGAGTTTAATAAAGTACAAGGCGGACTTTCGGGCGCTTTAAAAAGTCTTTTAGTTACTGTAGAACGCTACCCAGAGCTGAAAGCAAATCAGAATTTTTTAGAATTACAAAGCCAATTAGAAGGCACAGAAAACAGAATTAACGTTACAAGAGACCGCTTTAATAAAGCTGTAAAACCATATAATACATATATTAGAAAAGCACCAAGAAGTTCTATAATGGGACTTTTAGGATTTGAAAAGAAGGCTTATTTTGAAGCCGATGCTGGTGCAGAAAAAGCTCCGGACGTAAATTTCGATTTTTAAAATAAATTCTCATAATGCCTACAATCGAAAATTTTCTTAGCCCAACTGACGAAGCTGAAATTATAAACACCATACAAACTGCAGAACAGCGAACCTCTGGCGAAATACGCGTGCACATAGAACAAAATTGTACTAAAGCCGTTTATGACCATGCCATAGAAGTTTTTTATGCCCTAAAAATGAACACTACCAAACTGCAAAATGCTGTATTAATTTATGTTGCTATTGATAAACGTGAATTTGTTATTTATGGAGACGAAGGTATTAATAACAAAGTAGGTTCAGAATTTTGGAAAACCACGAGAAACAAAATTGAAACACAGTTTAAATTAGGAAAATTTAAACAAGGTTTAATTGATGGTATTACTGAAACCGGAAATGTACTCTCTAAACATTTCCCTTGGCAATTTGGCGATACAAACGAATTAGACAACACCATATCAAAAGGCTAACCAATGCAATACTTTAAATGTTTAGTACATCGTTTAGTTTGGGTACTCTTTATAGGATATGCTTCTACGAGTGAAGCGCAGTTTAAAATTCCTGAAAAACCGAGTTTACAGACTAGCGTTTATGACTATAGCCAATTGCTTTCTGATATAGAAAAAACAAAATTAGAACAAAAATTAATTCGCTATTCAGATTCAACTTCTACACAAATTGTAGTGATCACTATTAACTCTACCGAGGGCGAATACATAAATTATTTAGGTGCAGAATGGGGCGAAAAGTGGGGCATTGGACAAAAAGATATAGACAATGGAATTTTAATTCTATTAGCAAAAAACGATCGCAAAATTGGCATTAATACTGGTAAAGGCATTGAGTATTTACTAACAGATGCTTTGAGTAAACGCATTATTAACAATGACATTATACCTTATTTTAAACGAAATGATTATCCTGGTGGTCTTAACCGTGCTACAGATGCTATTTTTGAGGTATTAACAGGCGCATATAAAACCGATAAAACACCATCATCTCGCTTTCCTTTTGAGGTTGTTATATTTCTTTTTTTCATCTTTATAATATTCATAATTATCATCTCTAAAAGTCAAGGCGGTGGCGGTAGTGGCGGCAACAGAAAAACACATTCTGAAGCTCAAGATATACTTGAAGCTATAATATTGAGTAATATGGGACGAAGAAATTACTCTAAACGCTCATCATCTGGTGGAGGACTCTTTGGTGGAGGTTTTGGTGGTGGCAGCTCTTCTGGCGGTGGTTTTGGAGGCGGCTTTGGCGGCGGAAGCTTTGGTGGTGGCGGTGCTTCAGGTGGCTGGTAATTAAAAAAATCTATATTTTTAAACCAACATCGCTAAGTTTAGTCTAAGTAATACTAACATCTAAAAATTATGAAAACGCTACATTATATTGGGTTATTACTATTATGTATTAATATTAAATCATGTGAAACAAAAAGCATTTCAATATCACAAAACTTAGACGTCACTAATGAAAGTGTTTATTTTCCGCCCATAAACTCTGACACTTGGGAAACAATATCTATTTCAGAATTAAACTGGAATGAAAACCAAATACAGCCGCTTTTAGAGTTTTTAGAAACCCACAATACCAAAGGTTTTATTATTTTACATAATGGCAAAATTGTATTAGAAAACTATTTTAACACACACACGGAGTCATCACTGTGGTATTGGGCAAGTGCTGGCAAAACATTAACTACAGCAGTAACAGGCATTGCACAAGAAGAAGGCTTACTCAACATTAACACAAAAGTTTCAGATTATTTAGGTACAGGCTGGACAAGTATTCCTGAAGAAAAGGAAGCACTTATTACATGCAAAAATCTACTTAGTATGACCTCTGGTTTAGATGACCAATTGGGAGATAATATTGATGCTGAAAACCTTATGTATGTTTCTGATGCTGGTACCCGATGGGCTTATCATAATGTTTATAAAAAACTACAAGATGTAATTACACAAGCAACTAACCAAAACTTTAGCACCTATTTTAATTCAAAATTAAAATCCAAAATAGGTATGACTGGTGCATGGTTTCCAATTGATAATCTAAACGTTTACTGGAGCAATACACGCAGTATGGCACGTTTTGGATTGTTGACATTTGCCAACGGAACATGGGAAAATACCCAAATTATACCTGAAGATTTTTTAACTGAAGCCACAAACACATCACAAGATATTAATAAAGCTTATGGCTATTTATGGTGGCTTAATGGAAAATCCTCTTTTAAATTACCTCAAATTCAAGCTGAATTTAGTGGTGCTTTAATCCCAAATGCGCCTACCGATTTATATGCTGCACTTGGCAAAAACGATCAAAAATTATATATAGTGCCTAGTAAAAAACTAGTTATTGTTAGAATGGGAGCGTCTGCAAATGGTGAAAACTTTGCGCTATCTAATTTTGATAATGATTTATGGGAACAGCTTAATTTACTTATAAATTAGTATAAAGGCAGATTAACAATTATCTACTTAAAAAAAGAATCTACAAACTCATATTTATTAAATACTTGCAAATCTTCAATACCTTCACCTACTCCAATATATTTTACAGGTATTTGAAACTGATCTGAAATACCAATAACAACACCGCCTTTGGCTGTACCATCTAATTTGGTAACTGCTAAACTTGTAACTTCTGTTGCTGCTGTAAATTGCTTGGCTTGTTCAAATGCATTTTGCCCTGTAGAACCGTCTAAAACCAACAACACATCATGTGGTGCATTAGAGATTACCTTTTGCATAACGCGTTTAACTTTGGTAAGCTCATTCATTAAATTAACCTTATTGTGTAAACGTCCAGCGGTATCAATAATAATTACATCTGCATCTTGGTTAACACCAGAGCTTAATGCATCAAAAGCAACGGATGCAGGATCGCTGCCCATATCCTGTCGTACCATAGGAATAGCAACACGGTCTGCCCAAACCTGTAATTGATCTATAGCCGCAGCTCTAAACGTATCTGCTGCACCTAAAACAACTTTTAAGCCTTGCTTTTTAAACTGATAGGCAAGTTTACCTATTGTGGTTGTTTTACCAGCTCCGTTAACTCCAACAACCATAACCACATAAGGTGTTTTAGTTCCGTTTTCTTGTGGAGGTAATTGAGGTATGGTGTATTCTGTAGCTTCACCAGAATTGGTTTCCGAGAGTAAGCCAGCAATTTCTTCTCTTAATATTTGATTGAGTTCTGAGGCTCCTAAATATTTGTCTTTAGCAACACGCTCCTCAATACGCTCAATGATTTTTAATGTTGTATTTACACCAACATCACTTGATACTAGTACATCTTCTAAATCATCTAAAACAGCATCATCTACTTTAGATTTTCCGGCTACAGCTTTATTTAATTTATCAAAAAAAGAAATTTTTGTTTTTTCTAAGCCTTTATCTAAAGTCTCTTTTTTTTCTGAAGAAAATATTTTTTTAAAAAAACTCATGTATTCATTATTAAAATTAAAAGTATTTTACACTTTTAAATTACTTTAAACAAAAATCCTACCGCTTATGACAAAGAGACAATATGTCGGTAACATAAGGTACTAATAGAAATTAGCGCAAAAAAATGTCTGTTATTAATATCTAATTAATTGCTATTTAAATTACAATTTCAAATATAGCCATAAAAAAACTGCTTCCCAATTATGGAAAGCAGTTATGAATCTAATAAGTTATTAGATTATTGTTTGCTTAAAAAATCTTTAACAAATTCTGGAGCCATAACAGACTCTACAAAAGTATAAGCACCTGTTTTTGGTGATTTTACCATTTTTATAGCTTTTGTCAAACGTTTAGATCCGGTCTGTAAAGACGCTACTGATTTCTTTGCCATGGTTTCTTATTTTATTTCTTTATGAACTGTCATACGCTTAAGGATTGGATTAAATTTTTTAATCTCCATGCGATCTGGCGTGTTCTTTTTATTTTTAGTTGTAACGTATCTAGAAGTTCCTGGTTCACCAGTAGCCTTGTGCTCTGTGCACTCTAAGATAACTTGTATTCTATTTCCTTTTTTTGCCATTGTAAATTGACTTTAGCGTTACGCTATTATTTGTAAAATCCTTTTGCTTTTGCTTCTTTTAACATTGCAGTAATACCAATTTTATTTATGGTTTTTAATGCAGATGTAGAAACTTTTAAGGTTACCCATTTATCTTCTTCAGGAATGTAAAAACGTTTCTTGATTAAATTAGCATCAAATCTACGCTTTGTTTTATTCATGGCATGAGATACATTGTTCCCAACCATTGCTTTTTTCCCAGTAAGTTCACAAACTCTTGACATTGTTTCTTGTTCTTTAGGTCTATAATGTAATTCAGATTTAAAGCAACTCTTAAACTAAACTAGTTATAGTTATTTTAAAACAGGGTGCAAATTTAATAAAACTTTATATTTAAGCAAACTTATGACACTTCTTTTTAAGAAATTTCTTTCTGCAACATCTCAAAGGCTTTATTTGTTGCTTTTTGTATCACTTTTTCACGCTGGTTACTAAAATTAAAAACCTCTGAAAGAACCTTGCTTTTTGTTGCTATTGCAATCCACACCGTACCAACTTCAGCATCAGAGTCTCCTTTATCCGGACCCGCATTTCCTGTTGTACTAATAGCATAATCTGTATTAAAAAGCGCTCTAACATTTTCTGCCATAGCTTCTGCAACAGCTTTACTAACCACAGAATGCGTTTCTATAAGATCTTCTGGTACATTTAAAACCTTCGTTTTTATTTCTGTGGCGTATGCAATTACTGAACCCTTAAAATATTTAGACGCACCAACATTAGCTGTAAATGCTTTTGCTATATTGCCACCAGTACAACTTTCTGCAATGGCTAACGTTTTATTGTTTTCAGTTAGTTTTTTTCCAATAATTGCCTCTAAAGACGCATCGGTATCAAAACCAACAAAAATATCCGATAACTGTGGTATTAATAATTGGACTTGACGTTCTATTTCGGTTTCAAGCTCTAACTTGTCAATATGTTTACCAGATAGCCTTATGCGCACACGTCCTAAACTTGGTAAATATGCCAATTTTATAAACTTTGGTAATGCAGTTTCCCAAGCTTCAATACGGTTTGCAATTGCACTTTCTCCTAAACCATAGGTTAGTAAGGTTTTATGCATTATATAAGGAAACTCAAAACGTTTTCGCAGTTGTGGAATAACGGCATTTGTTAGTAATGCTTTCATTTCATAAGGCACACCCGGAAGCGAAATAAAAACTGTATTATTTTTTTCTAACCACATACCTGGTGCTGTACCAAACGTATTGGTAAGTACCTTACATTTTGAGGGTACTAAAGCTTGTTGCCTATTTATTTCTGAAATTGGTGTATTAATGTACTTTGAAAACAAATGCTCTACATGGGCCAAAACTGCTGCGTTTTCAACAAGTGTATCGTTAAAATAAGTACAAAGTGTATGCTTTGTAATATCGTCTTTTGTTGGCCCTAAACCACCTGTAATTATAACAATATCCGCATTAGATTCGGCTTCCTCTAACGCTTTTAGTATATGTGTTTTATCATCTTGTATGGATGTTATTTGGTAAATTGAAACTCCAATTTTGTTTAACGCTTTTCCAAGGAATGCCGAATTGGTATCCACTATTTGCCCTATTAAAATTTCGTCTCCAATAGTTATTATTTCTGCTTTCATATTTGTAATTGCAAGTGAAATTTAGGAATAGATTTATTTTACTTTAATTGAAAATAATTCTGTGGACTCAATATAACCAGTTAACACATCGTTTTCTGCAACCCTAGAAACGCCTGCTGGTGTACCTGTAAAAATAACATCACCAATTTTTAGTGTGAAATATTGCGATACGTAAGCAATGATTTCATTGATTTTCCAGAGCATTAATTGTGTGTTCCCAGATTGAACAATTTCAGAATTCTTTTTTAAGCTGAAATTTATATGATCTAAATCTTCAAACTGTGTTTTTGGCAACCAATCACCTATTACAGCTGCACCATCAAATGCTTTTGCTTTTTCCCATGGCAACCCTTTGGCTTTTAATTTAGCTTGAAGATCGCGCGCCGTAAAATCGATACCCAGACCTATTTCATCATAATACTTGTGTGCAAATTTCTCGTCAATATGCTTCCCTACTCTATTAATCTTCACTAAAATCTCTACTTCATGATGCACATCATTTGAAAATTCAGGAATAAAAAAAGGCTGCTTTTTTAAAAGAATTGACGTATCTGGCTTTATAAATACAACTGGGTTTTCTGGGCGTTCGTTTTCTAATTCGTTAATATGCGCAGTGTAATTACGCCCTATGCAAATGAGTTTCATTCTTTAATTATTAGGTGTTAGGTGTTAGGTGTTAGGTGTTAGGTGTTAGGTGTTAGGTGTTAGGT
>CAYGUF010000004.1:0-109795 GCA_964353125.1 uncultured Flavobacteriaceae bacterium | reverse complement strand
TTAGGTGTTAGGTGTTAGGTGTTAGGTGTTAGGTGTTAGGTGTTAGGTGTTAGGTGTTAGGTAATTTAAAAATTAAAATTCTCAGAGCCTTAAACTTTTCAGCTTTAAACTTTTTACTTTTCAACTTAAAACAACTATCCTAATTTATTATTAAACTGTCGTAACTTAATGGCCGTTAGTATTTTTTTGGTGTAAAGCGGAAAATCTGCATTAAGTAACCACCCAAAATAACCTGGTTCTTTTTCTAACACATCTAAAACACGCTTGCCTTTGTGCTTTCCAAAGGAAAAACATTCTTCGTCTTTTTTATTGAAAACAATAAAACCTGCGAAATCAGCAAACTTTTTTCGGGAGCTAAATTCCGCCAAAAACTTGGTATCATTTTCTAGGTTTTCATATCGAGACAATTGTGATTTTAAAACCTCATAAGTTGCTTTTGTATCTGCTTCAGCACTATGCGCATCGTCTAAATTTTTATCACAGTAAAATTTATATGCTGCAGATAATGTGCGTTGTTCCATTTTATGAAAAATAGTTTGCACATCTACTGAATGGCGACCTTTCATATCAAAATCTATTTCGGCACGTAAGAGTTCTTCGGCTAAAAGCGGAATATCAAAGCGGTTAGAATTAAAACCACCCAAATCAGAATCTTTTATAAGTGCATAAATTTCTTTGGAGACGTCTTTAAATGTTGGCGCATCTGCAACATCTGCATCTGAGATTCCATGAACCAAGGTTACCTCGTAAGGTATTGGCATTTCTGGGTTTATACGTTTTGTATAGGTTTCTTCTTTACCATCTGGATGCACTTTTAAAATCGAAATTTCTACAACTCTGTCTTTAGAAATATTAATTCCTGTGGTTTCTAAATCGAAAAAGCAAATGGGTTTATTAAGTTTTAGTTGCATAGCGTATGGATTATTTTACAAATATAATTTTTACTACGCTATTCTATTTTAAAAATAGAAAAAACTACTTTTAATCCGTATAATGGATTAAAACTTAGTGATGAATACTGAAACTACAATAAAAGCTATTGTTTTCTTGATTTTAACATAGCACCGCTATGGTTAAATTAAAAAATAAAGCGAAGCGTTAGATTTTGAAGTAGTTTCAGGATGTAATAGATTTTCTAATGTATAATGCGGGTTTGATTACTACTCAGAAAGCAACAAATTAACAAAACGTTCAAATTCGGTTTTAAATTCTGTGAACTTAGCACCAGTTGCCGGACCATTAAATCCTGTATGAATTTTACGCACATTGCCTTTTTTATCAATAAAAATAGAGGTTGGATAGGATAATACATGATTTAGCATTGGCAATTTTTCTTGGGCTTTAGTTTTATTAGAGCTTCCGTGTTGAGCCAGCAGTATTGGATATGCTATATTTAATTTTTGTTTAAGTCTCGCAATACTTTTAAAGGCTTTTTCTGAAGTTTTAGCATACTCAAATGCGAGCCCTACAATTTCAAAATCTTTGTGTGTATTAGCATTATAAAAATCTGTATAAAATTTACTTTCATCTAAACAATTGGGGCACCAAGTTCCCATAATTTGCACCACTACAACTTTGTTTTTAAAACGATCATCGGCTAAAGAAACGATTGTTCCGTCTTCATCTGGAAAAGAAAATGCCAAACGCTCATAACCGTCTTTTAAATAGGTTAAAGCCTCTGGATTTGTCAATTCAAAGTCAGGATTTCTTTCAGCCTCAAAAGGCTCTTGCCAGTGGTTGCCCGAGTAAAAAGTACCTTCAATTTTAGAGTCTGAAACTGTTGCCGTAAATAAAAAAGCATGTGCGCCATCAAAAGCAGATAATTGTAATTGATTGCCAGAAACAACGCCTTCTAAAAATCGGTAATCGCCTGTTGCAGTTCTAAACGTGCCTATAACTTTACTACCTTGTTGTTTAAAAATAGCTTTTGCCATGTATTGGTCTGCTTCAATACCTTTGCTAAATGTAGTTTCCCAATTGCCTTCAATATTAAAAAAAGGATTTTCAGAAACAGCAAATCTATTGGTTTCATTAAATTTAGCTTCAAAAGGCACAACTCTGTTTAGGCTTTCATTTATAAAACTTCCTTTTAGGTTTTTACCTTCAAAAACAGCTGCAATATAACCCTCAAAAACAGGGGTTTTTATGTACACTGAATCATTTTTATAGGTTATTTCATCTACAGTTATGCGTTCTTCAGCATTAAGAACGATTAACTCAAAATCAGAATTTACTTCAAAAATAAAAGGCAATACCACATTTTTATCTAACTGTAAACTTGCTCTGTAAGTACCCACTTCTAATTTTTGTTCCGTTTTGGAATTTTGACAAGATGTTAGCAATACAATTACTAAAAGACTAAAAATTCTGTACATAATATTACATTTTTATTAATGGTCTAAATAACAACAAATACCTTACATAAAAAAGGGCAAAGCAAATTTCGTTGCCATATTGTATTTATTATCTTTGCAACCTTATATTTACCCTATTAACTTCTATAAATAGAAATAAATATAGACGTAAATGATTTTTATTTAGAAAGCTACTGCCAACTAATAATATAAATTAAGACTCAAATATGAAAATTTCATACAACTGGTTAAAACAGTTTATTAAAATAGATTGGGATGCCAAAAAAACTGGCGAATTATTAACAGATCTTGGACTTGAAGTTGAAGGCATTACAGAATACACCTCTGTAAAAGGCGGTCTTAATGGTATTGTGGTTGGAGAAGTTTTAACCTGCCAACAACACCCAAACGCAGACCGATTAAAAGTAACTACTGTAGATATTGGCGAAACAAACCCATTACAAATTGTATGTGGTGCACCCAATGTTGCTGCTGGACAAAAAGTACCCGTTGCTACAATTGGTACAACACTTTACACTGCAGAAGGAGAAGCATGGACTATTAAAAAAGGTAAAATACGGGGCGAGGAAAGTTTTGGGATGATTTGTGCTGAAGATGAACTTGGGCTTGGCGAATCTCATGATGGCATTATGGTTTTAGATGCCAATTTAAAGGTTGGTACTAAAGTAGCTACAGTTTTTGAAGTAGAAAATGATACTGTTTTTGAAATTGGATTAACCCCAAATCGTGCAGATGCTATGAGTCATTTCGGTGTAGCGCGTGATTTAAAAGCTGGGCTTTTACAAAAAGAAATTGCATTAGAGTTAATTACCCCATATGTAAGTGCATTTCAGGTAGTTAGCAGAACGTTAAAAATAGATATTGAGGTTTTAGATAAAGAAAAAGCTCCACGGTATTGTGGCGTTACCCTATCTGGCTTAAAAGTACAAACCTCGCCAAGTTGGTTACAAAACAGACTTAAAGCCATTGGCTTATCACCTATTAATAATATTGTAGACGCCACCAATTATGTACTACACGAGTTAGGGCAACCGCTACACGCCTTTGATGCCGATAAAATAGCTGGTAATAAAATTGTAGTAAAAACCTGCAAAAAAGGTACAAAATTTAAAACATTAGATGGCGTAGAACGTAAACTGCATGAGGATGACCTTATGATTTGTGATGCCGAAAAACCAATGTGTATCGCTGGTGTTTTTGGTGGTGAACTTTCTGGGGTTACAGAGTATACTACCAGAATATTTTTAGAAAGTGCCTATTTTAACCCAGTAAGCGTTAGAAAAACTGCAAAAAGACATGCCTTAAACACTGATGCATCTTTTAGATTTGAGCGAGGTATTGATGCTAACAACGTGGAATATGCACTAAAACGTGCAGCACTTTTAATAACTGAGATTGCTGGCGGAGAAATTAGTAGCGATATATTTGATGCTTACCCAAATAAAATTAAAGATCAACAAGTGTTTTTAAATTTTGAAAATACTACTAAACTTATAGGAAAAGTATTACCAAAAGAAACCATAAAAAGTATTTTAACCTCTCTAGAAATTAAAGTAAATAACGTTACCGAAACTGGCCTAGGACTTACCGTACCTTCATACCGAAATGATGTACTACGTGAGGCCGATGTTATAGAGGAATTACTTAGAGTTTATGGCTACAATAATATTGAAACCACTTTAAAGCTAAATGCATCCATAGCTAACACTTCTAAATATGAAGACTACAAACTTCAAAATAGTATTGGAAATCAATTAGCTGCACAAGGTTTTTTTGAAATTATGACCAACTCGTTAACTACAGACGAATACATTAATTTAAATGAGGATCTAAACCCAGTACACAACATTAAAATATTAAATCCGTTGAGCACAGATTTGGGTGTAATGCGTCAATCACTTTTATTTTCTGGTCTTGAAGCGGTTGCACACAATATAAACAGGAAACGCGAAAATTTAAAACTTTTTGAGTTTGGTAAAACCTATCACCAGTTTGAAGCTAACCGAGAAGAACACAAACATCTTGCCCTTTTTGTAACAGGAAACATTACAGATGAAAGCTGGAACGCTACTAAACATCCTACAGATTTCTTTTATTTAAAAGGTACTATTACTGCACTTTTAGAACGCTTAGGACTCAGTAAACTTCAAAGTACACCTGCTAAGTCTGAGGCTTTTAGTGAAGGTCTTTGTTTTGCTATTGGCAAAAAAACAATGGCAACCTTTGGTGTATTAAAAAAACAGATAACAAAGCATTTTGGAATTTCTCAAACCATATTATATGCCGATTTTAACTGGGATAATGTTATAGAAATGGCAAAACACAATAAAATTACTTTTAAAAACATTCCAAAATACCCAGAAGTACGAAGAGATTTTGCATTACTACTAGATAAAGACAAAACTTTTGAAGAATTGTTTACTATAGCTAATCAAACTGAAAAACAGTTACTAAAAAATGTAACGCTTTTTGATGTATATGAAGGTAAAAACTTACCAGATAACAAAAAAAGTTATGCACTTAGCTTTACATTGCAAGACGAAAACCAAACACTAAACGACAAGCAGATAGATAAAATAATGTCTAAGTTGCAAGCCAATTTTGAAACTAAACTTGGTGCGCAACTGCGCTAAAACTGTAAAAAAAGTTTTTAGTGTCTATTTTTACATCACAAAAAGACCGTATTTCATTCAGGTATTTTTCATATTAAAAACGTATAATTTAAAAAAACCTATAAACATTACCATTTCTTTCACAAAAAAGATAATGGCTTTATCTATTTTTACTTTGATTATTTAAATCATAACTTTTTAATTTTTTAAGCATGGCAAACATAACACTTGGCGGAAATGCCGTAACTACCATTGGAAACCTACCAAAAATTGGTACTAAAGCACCAGACTTTAAACTTACAGCAACAGATTTATCGGATAAAACATTAGCGGATTTTAGCGCAAATCGTTTAGTATTAAACGTTTTTCCTAGTATAGATACTGGTACTTGTGCACAATCTGTAAGAACATTTAACGAAAAAGCTAGCACTTTAACAAACACAAAAGTATTGTGTATTTCTAAAGATTTACCATTTGCAATGGCACGTTTTTGTGGTGCAGAAGGTTTAGAAGATGTTGTAAACTTATCGGATTATAAAACAGGTGATTTTGGAAAAGCTTACGGACTTACTTTTTTAGACAGTGCTTTAGAAACTTTACATTCACGTTGTATTGTGGTTTTAGATACAGACGGTACAATATTACACACAGAACAAGTAGGCGAAATTGCAGATGAACCTAACTATGATGCTGCTTTAGCGGTTTTATAATAGTATAATTGTAAAAATCCCTATAAAAAACCAATAGCATTCTGAATACAACACTTATGATATTCTGAAAACATTGAATCATAAAAAAGAAACTTTTATAATAAACAGACTAAAAAGTATAGGTTTTGCCTTTAAAGGCATGCTTATACTTTTTAAGACTGAAGCCAGCATTAAACTTCAACTCATTATTGCAGGTATAGTTACTTTGGCTGGTTTTTATTTTGAGATTTCAAAAACAGAATGGATGTTTCAAATTACAATGATTGGTCTTGTTATGAGTATTGAAGGTGTTAATACAGCCATAGAATATATTGCCGATTTTATTCACCCAGAACATCACACAAAAATAGGACGTATTAAGGATATTGCTGCTGGCGCAGTTTTTATTGCTTCAATTGCAGCTGTTGTTGTAGCTTTTATAATTTATAGTTCTAAGATTTTAGCTGAAATAAGTAATAACTTTTAACAAATCTTAAAATTCCTGTTTCTTAAAACAGAAATAGCTTCTTTTTATGAAACTACAACATATACCTTTATTAATAATTGGAATTTTATTCAACTGCAATTCAAAGACAAAAAGCACCCCAAAGCTTATAAAAAGTAAAATAGATACCTCTATTACTTCAGAAAAAAACCTACAAACACCAATCACAAAAGCTTTTGTTTTAGGGAAATTTAATTACAAAACAGACAGCACCTTTATTAAAGTAAAATCAGAACATTCCACAAAACAACTTTATCTTAAAAAAGAATGCTATATGGCATTTATAGACATGTATACCGCTGCAAAAGCAGACTCCATTGATTTAATAATACAGTCTGGTACACGGAATTTTAAAGAACAAAAAGCTATCTGGGAACGTAAATGGAAATTATACAACAGTATTAGCCCTATTGAGCGTGCAAAAAAAATATTAGAATACAGCGCTATGCCATCTACATCACGTCATCATTGGGGTACAGATTTAGATCTCAATAATTTAAACAATTCCTATTTTGAATCTGGAGAAGGAAAAAAAACATACAATTGGCTAACTAAAAATGCCAATAGATATGGGTTTTATCAAGTATATACCTCAAAAAACAATGGCAGATCTGGGTATAATGAAGAAAAATGGCATTGGTCTTACTTGCCATTAGCATCTCAATACTTGCAATTTTATAACCATAAAATAAATATAGAAGATATTACAGGATTTGAAGGCTCTAATTACGCTAAAGAATTACAGAGTATTGAAACATTTGTTAACGGTATTGCTTCTAAAGCAAAACATTACAAGCAATAATACCACTCCATAAAAAATCATCAATTTATAAAAACCAACTGCACTTAAATTTGTATTTTAGCTTACAATTTAAAAAGATTATGCTTTAAGTTATTCTATAAAACTAAAGCATTTAGAGTACCCATGGCAAAAACAAATAAAAAGAAAACTTCACCTAAAACAAAGCCTGAAAAAGCACCGTTTAAACTTTCTAACCAACAGAAATTCATTATTGGAAGTCTGTTAATTAGTATTGGGTTATTACTTTTTATTTCATTTTTATCATTTCTATTTACTGGTAATGAAGACCAAAGTGAACTTACTAACTTTCCAGAACGCTCTAAAGCTTATAAAAACTGGGGAAGCCAAATTGGAGCTTGGATAAGTGCTATTTTTATAACTAAAGGTTTTGGCATACCTTCTTTTATTTTTTCTGGATTGATTTTCTTATCAGGTATTTACATAACACTTAATTTAAATTTAAAAAACCTACGTAAAAATTGGATTTGGGGCACATTAATAGTAGTATGGCTTTCCGTTTTATTTGGTTTTTTTACTCACAAATACGACAATCTTGGCGGCACTATTGGATTTGAAATTAATCAATTTACTCAAGATTATGTAGGTGTAATTGGTACAATTTTAATTTTAATTTTAGGGCTTATTATATATTTAGCATTGCGTTTTAAAGTAACAGGGCAAACGTTAGTACACCTTTTTAAGCGAACAAAAAACGATATAAAAACTGATTTAGATAACTACACCAATAAAATTCCAGTTTTTGACAATAGTCTTTCTGATGAGGCTGAAAACATAAAAAGTGCTTTTGAAATTTCATCTGAAAATTTAGAACCAACCACAGTAAACCATTCTGAACCCGAACACAATAAAACAGAACTTACCGTTGAGGTTGGTAATATCGAAGAAGAAATTGTTGAAGACACTATTGAAGAACAAAAGCTTGAAATAGAAGTAAAAACAACTCAAGACGAAGTTTCTGAAACCGACAATTTAGCCAATAAATTAGTGGAAGATTTTGGACAATTTGACCCTACTTTAGAGCTTAGTAATTTTAAATTTCCACCATTAGACTTACTAAAAAAATACGAAAACGAAGGGATATCTATAGATCAACAAGAACTTGAAGACAATAAAAATAAAATTGTTGAGACCCTTAATAACTACAAAATAGGAATTTCTAGTATTAAAGCTACTATTGGGCCAACCGTTACCCTTTATGAAATTGTGCCAGATGCTGGTATCCGAATTTCAAAAATAAAAAATTTAGAAGACGATATTGCGTTATCGCTGTCTGCACTTGGTATTCGTATTATTGCACCTATTCCTGGAAAAGGCACTATTGGTATTGAGGTACCAAACAAAAATGCAACTATAGTATCTATGCGCTCTGTGATTGCATCGCAAAAATTTCAGAAATCAAAAATGGAATTACCCATTGCTTTTGGGAAAAATATAAGCAATGAAACCTTTGTTGTAGATCTTGCAAAAATGCCACACATGCTAATGGCAGGAGCTACAGGACAAGGAAAATCGGTTGGATTAAATGCTGTATTAACCTCGCTTCTGTACAAAAAACACCCTGCAGAAGTAAAATTTGTTTTGGTAGATCCTAAAAAAGTTGAACTCACCTTATTTAATAAAATAGAGCGTCATTATTTAGCAAAACTACCGGATAGTGAAGATGCAATAATCACAGATAACACTAAGGTAATTAACACTTTAAATTCCTTATGTATTGAAATGGATAACCGCTACGAAATGCTTAAAAACGCATTTTGTAGAAATATAGCAGAATACAACGCAAAATTTAAAGCACGAAAACTAAACCCTAACGAAGGTCATGCATTTTTACCCTACATTGTATTAGTAGTAGATGAATTTGCAGATTTAATTATGACTGCTGGCAAGGAAGTAGAAACACCAATTGCGCGTTTAGCTCAGTTAGCACGTGCTATAGGTATTCATTTAATTATTGCTACCCAAAGACCATCGGTTAATGTAATTACAGGCATCATAAAAGCCAATTTCCCAGCACGTATTGCATTTAGGGTAACTAGCAAAATAGATTCCCGTACCATTTTAGATGGCGCAGGAGCCGATCAATTAATAGGTCGTGGAGATATGCTTTATACACAAGGTAACGATTTAATTAGAATACAATGTGCCTTTGTAGATACACCAGAAGTTGAAAAAATTACAGAATATATTGGTAGTCAAAAAGCGTATCCAGATGCATATTTACTCCCAGAATATGTAGGTAGTGAAGATGGCACAACTCTTGATATAGATATATCTGAACGTGATAAATTATTTAGAGAAGCTGCAGAAATTATAGTTACAGCCCAACAAGGTTCTGCTTCTTTATTACAACGTAAACTAAAATTAGGCTACAATAGAGCCGGACGAATTATTGACCAACTAGAAGCCGCTGGCATTGTAGGTAATTTTGAAGGTAGCAAAGCCAGGCAAGTGTTAATAACAGATTTACTAGCTTTAGACCAATTGCTAGAAAACGAAAAAAATGAAAATTGATTTACATTAAAATTTAAAAATGAAAAAACTAATAGTACTCACAATTTTAACATTTAGTCTTATATCGTTTGCACAAACAGACGCTAAAGCAAAAGCACTTTTAACAGAAGTTAGTCAAAAAATAAAAGCTTACAGTAACATAAGTTTAGACTTTAAATATGAACTTAATAATGTAAGCGAAAATATTTCACAAACTACACGTGGTGATGTTGTTATGCAAGGCGAAAAATATAAACTTAACATCCTTGGCATCACACGCTTATTTAACGGTACAACACTTTACACTATAAGTCCAGAAGATGAAGAGGTTACAATATCTTCTAACAATAGTGACGATGAAGGTACTATTACACCAAGTAAAATGTTATCGTTTTACGAAGAAGGCTATAACTACAAAATGGATATCATTCAGAATGTAAAAGGAAGAAAAATACAGTACGTAAAACTAAACCCAATAGATACTAATTCTGAGATAAAATATGTACTATTAGGAATAGACGCTACAACAAAACACATATACAATCTTATTGAAGTTGGTAAAAACGGTACTAAAACAACATTAACTGTTAATTCTTTTAAAACCAACCAAGCTATATCAAAAACCTTATTTACTTTTGACGCCTCTAAATACAGTGATTATTACATCAATAATTTAGACTAATTTTTACACTTAAAAGGTAATTTTTATTAAACACTAGGTTTTAACTGTATGAAAATATTAGATAGGTACATACTTATCACTTATTTAAGGACGTTTTTTAGCGTCTTTATTATATTTATGTTCATCTTTATTTTGCAAGGTGTTTGGTTATATATATCAGAACTTGCGGGCAAAGAACTAGATATTAGCATTACAGCAAAATTTATATTCTTCTATATCCCAAAGCTCATACCACTAGTAGTTCCACTTACTGTGCTTTTAGCATCAATAATGGTATTTGGAAATTTTGCTGAAAACTATGAGTTTGCAGCCATGAAGTCTACGGGTATTTCATTAAATAGGGCCATGCGTAGCCTTAGTATATTTATTATTGCCTTAGGTATTGGATGCTTTTTTTTTGCAAACTATGTGATTCCATGGGGAGAATTTGAATTTTATAATCTCAGAAGAAATATAGCTAAAGTAAAACCCGCATTAGCCATAGCCGAAGGTCAATTTACCGAGATTGGTGATATTAACATCAAAGTCGATAAAAAAACAGGAGAAAACGGTAAGTTTTTAGAAGGAGTAATAATTCACAAAAAAACAAATGTACGCACCGGAAATTATATTGTAATTAATGCTAGTAAAGGAGAACTTATTAGTAGTGAAACTTCAAACGTATTACAGCTAAAACTTATAGATGGTAATTATTACGAAGAAATAATAAATAAAGACAGTCGTAAAAATGAAAAAAATCCACATGCCAAAAGTTACTTTGAAAGCTACATTATAAATGTAGATTTAGAGATTTTAAACACAGAAGATTTAGGGGATAAAAACTACTCAGATAGGTACAGCATGCTGGATGTGAATCAACTATCCTACACCATTGATAGCCTTAAAGCGCAAAAACAAAACGACTATGCAAACTTAAGAGACAATCTTTTTAAGCGTATTAACACCAACCTATCTCAAAAAATTGACAGCACAAAAACCGTTGAAAAAGACAGCCTTTACAATGGCGAAATCCTTGATATTTTTGATAATAGAAAAAAAATTCAACTTTTAAACCTCGTAGTAAATGCTTCTAAAAGTTCAAGTCAAATTATAACTTCAAATACTAAAAGTATTTTTAATAATACCGTAAACATTAACAAACATGTTAATGCATTGCATAATAAATTTGTTTTAGCTTTTGCCTGTGTTATTCTATTTTTTGTAGGTGCACCACTTGGTGCGTTGATTAAAAAAGGTGGTTTAGGACTACCAATGGTTATTGCTATTGTTTTATTTTTAACCTACCATTTCTTTGGAATTTTTGCCAAAAATAGTGCAGAAAAAGGAACGTTTAGCCCTATAATAGGTGCTTGGCTTTCAACAGCTGTAATCTTACCACTAAGTATTTATTTAACCACTAGAGCTAATAATGACAAAGGTGTGTTTCAATTTGGTGATCTTTTTGTCCCTCTAAAACAATTATTTTCTTCAAAACAAAAACAACAACTTTCTGAAAGCGATACAAAGACTTTCAATCAGTACAATAAACTAGATACTAAAGCTCTTGTTGCAATTATAAAAGAAGAAAGTGATACTAACATTAACAAAAAACCAAAGGAAATTGCATTGCATAGTTTGTTTCATCGTAAAATATCACTCAAAGAATTACAAGATGAAGGTTTAACAGTTTCTTCAGATTTAATACATGCAAAATTAGTGTTACAACGCTATTCTAAGATGGCAAAACTAAGTCTGATTTTCTTTTGTGTTGGTGTATTATTGGTATTATTTTACTTTATTTTTAATAATAACAAACTACCAGAAATGTCTAAAATTGCACTATTGCTAAGCAGCTTTTCATTTTTAATTTTTGCAATTGGGTTTTGTTTATCGCAAGTTTCAAAATATAAATTTTACAAACTCATTACACAAAATACAAAACGTATTAATGTGTTTACCTTAATACTTTCCATACCGTTTTATCCATTAACATATATGCTTTTAAAGCAGCAGTTAGACCAAGACCTACATCAAAGTTGTCTTAAAACAATACATTAAATCCTACATTAGTAAAATTTTCACAACCATGACTACAGATAATTTAGATATTAAAATAAAATTAAATACCATAGCTGAAGCTATTGAAGATATTCGCCAAGGTAAAGTTATTATTGTAGTAGATGATGAAAATCGTGAAAACGAGGGCGATTTTTTGGCTGCCGCCGAAAAAGTTACCCCAGAGATGATAAACTTTATGGCCACACATGGTAGAGGTTTAATTTGTACACCACTAACAGAGCAGCGTTGCGAAGAGTTAGACCTTAACATGATGGTACGCAACAATACAGACCCAATGGAAACCGCCTTTACAGTTTCTGTAGATTTAAGAGGTAATGGTGTAACTACTGGTATTTCTGCCAGTGACCGTGCAAAAACCGTAAAAGCATTAGTAAATGCAGCTACCAAACCATTTGAACTTGCAAGACCAGGACATATATTTCCTTTAGTAGCAAAAGAAGGTGGTGTTTTAAGACGTACTGGGCATACTGAAGCTGCCATAGATTTTGCACGTTTGGCAGGTTTTAAACCTGCTGGTGTTATTGTTGAAATAATGAACGAAGACGGCACAATGGCACGTTTAAAACAGCTTATGGTTGTGGCTAAAAAATTTAATCTTAAGATTGTTTCTATTGAAGATCTTGTAGCTTACCGTATGGAGCACGATTCTTTAATTGAAAAGAAAGAAGATTTTGATATTGAAACGCGTTTTGGTAAGTTTAGACTTAGAGCCTTTCAACAAACCACAAACGACCAAGTACATATTGCATTAACTAAAGGTACTTGGGGACCAAACGAAGCCGTACTTACGCGTGTAAACTCTACTTTGGTTAACAATGATATATTAGGTACGCTTACAAACAACGCAGAGCAAAAGTTAGATGATATGTTTAACCTAATTAATACCGCCGGTAAAGGTGCAGTTATTTTTATAAACCAACAGCCAGAAGCTACAGATCTATTAACAAGACTTACCATACTCAAAGAAAACCAAGTAGATAACACATTGGTAAAAGCACCAAGTACGGTTATGGATAACAAAGACTTTGGTATTGGCGCACAAATATTACACCATCTAAAAATAAGTAAACTCCAATTAATTTCTAACAGCCTACAAACCAAACGTGTTGGTATAATTGGCTATGGACTAGAAATTGTGGACTACGTTAATTATTAAATTAGATATTTACTCAATAACTACCTTTTGAGTTGTAATAACTTCACCAGCATACAGTTTTAAAATATAAACACCAGAGGTTAAATTAGAAACAGACAATTGATTTAAAGCACCATTTAGGGTTAATACGCGTTGCCCAAGCGTATTGTATAATTCAGTTTTATCTAAATTAGTTTCACTTGTAATGTACAATATATCTTTAGCCGGATTTGGAAATATTTTAAAATTGGTAGCAGAAACGTCTTGTACCCCTAATGTATTTTGATACACACGTACATAATCTATAACCATACTACTCTCTACAAAACTAGGGTCTATTGCACCTGCTACACCTCCCATAGCAATATTGAGCAATATATATTGATCTTCTGTAAATGGCCATGTACTTAAATCTTTTACTGCAGGATTGTAAGTATAAAAACCCACACCATCTATCATAAATGTAATTTGATTTGGAGACCAATTCATGGAATACACATGAAAATTATTAGCCACATCATTTAACACATAAGCTTGAAAATTCATTGTAGCACCAGAGCAGCCTGCACAAGAGGTGTGTAAAGCACTACTCACATGATTAACAGCGCCTAATCCGTGTTCCATAATATCTATTTCGCCACAAACCGGCCAACCTGTAGTACCAAAACCTTGGGTTTGCCAATATGCACCGGCTTCGTTTATATTTTTTCCTAGGGTCCAAATTGCTGGCCAAGTACCATCTCCAAAAGGCAATTTGGCACGCACATCTACTCTACCATAGGTAAATGCAAACTTAGAATTTAATCGTGCAGAGGTATATTGTTTTGTTTCACCTTGATCTGTAAAACTTTCTTTTATGACTTTAATGTTTAAAAAACCATTATTAACAAAAGAATTTTCTATTCGGTTGGTATAATGTTGTTGTTCTCCATTAAACCAACTTCCGCCTGCAGGTAACTGAGTTTGGTGAAACCATTTTGTAGCGTCTAAAGCTCCATTGGTATCAAATTCATCTGCCCACACTAAATCTGTGTATATAACATCTAATGCATTTGGGTCTGTTGCTGTACTACCATCATTTATGTCATCAATTAAATAGGTACCTGGCGTAGTAACGCCTCCATCTATATAAATAGTTAATCTATCATAAGTTCCGGTGGCATTAACAGATGTACCTACTCCACTTAAAATGGCATTAGAAAAATCGAAACTCAGAGTGTTACTCCAACCCGATCCGGAATTATTTTGCACAACCTCAACAGCAGCATTTGTTCCATTTTCTAGCTTAATCATAATAGTATGTGTATTAGGATCAAACTGATAAAAAGATAAGGTTATTACTTGCTCAGTATCTAAATCTATGGGCTGCGCTAAATCTATATAAAATCCTTGCCAAGTTGAAGTGCCATCATTAAAAAACTGACCTACAGCATTACTAGTATCGTTTGGATCTGTATTAAAAGAAAATCCGCTTCCGCTGAATGTAGAGAACTGATGGGTGTTATCAGAAAAATCTAATGGCATCTGTTGCGCCAATAGTAACTGACAACTTATTGCTACAAATAATAAGGTAAATTTAAGTTTCATTGGATTCATGTTTTTTCAAATTTAAAAAGAATCAGTTAGTGTTCTACGAATTCTTCCCATACAAAAACAGTACATACACTATAAAATCTGTTAATTTTTTAAACTTTCTGTAATACAACGCACCATTTTGTGGGCACGTGCAATAACTTCCTCTTCTGTCCAAGATAACTTTATTAAGCACGATATATTACGTGCAATATAAGCATCTGACTGGCTATAAGTTTTATTTTGCAGATATCTTAAGCCTTCTGTAACTTCTTTTGAGATTGGAAATAAAGACTTTACATTTTTTAGATGATCCCATTTTCTGATATAATGCCAATTGTTATCGTAATAATGAAAGCAAACATCTATACCATTAGCTTTGAAACTGCTTGAAACGTTTCGGGTGGTTTCTAAATCTGGTAAAAAGAAGTTTAAAAACGCGAAACTCTCTTCGCCACCTTCTGGAACGGTTCTAAAGGTGACTTCAGGTATTTTAGATATGGCTTCTCTTATAATAGTGTAGTTTTTTTTCTGAATAGCTATAAATTCTGGCAAGCGTTTTACTTGTGCCAAACCTACAGCTGCATTTAATTCTGAAATTCTAAAATTATAGCCTAAAAACGGATGTGTTTCTGCACCTCTATCGTTTCCGTAGTGATCGTGACCATGATCGCTAAAATGATCTGCGTTTGTATAAAACATAGGATTATTTGTAACTACTGCACCGCCTTCCCCACAGGTAATGGTTTTAACAAAATCGAAAGAAAAACAACCCAAATCTGCAATACTTCCCAGAGGTTTCCCTTTATAACTGCCACCAATAGCTTGGCAGGCATCTTCAACAAAAATTAAATTATTAGCGTTACACAACTGTTTTAAAACATCCATGTGCCCCATACTGCCACACATTTGCACCACCATTACGGCTTTAGTTTTTGGTGTTATTGCGGCTTCAACGGCCTTTGTATCTAGCGTTAATGTATCGTCTATATCTACAAGTATAGGTATGGCGCCAATCATCATAATGGCTTCAAAACTTGCAACAAATGTAAATGTTGGCATAATCACCTCATCACCAGCACCAACACCAGCTGCGGCTAATGCAACAGAAACTGCTGCAGTACCACTAGATACTAATTGCACGTGTTGTGACTGAAAAGTATTTTTTAACTCTGCTTCTAAGCTTTTAGCTTTCCAGTGGCCGTTTCGCATGCCATCAAAACCATATCGCATTAAAACACCGTTGTCCAATACATCATTAACTTCTTTGCGTTCTAAATCGCTAAATAATTCAAATCCTGGCATATTTTTTTTAATTAATTATGCTTTAAACTATAATTCTATTACAGTTTCTGCTATGGTTTTTCTTACTTTTTTTAAGTCGGCAAAAAAATCATCTTCAGCTCTAAATCCAACAGGCAATACTAAAACAGCACTTAAACCTAATTTATCTAAACCTAAAAACGTGTTATATTGTTCTGGCAAAAAGCCTTCCATTGGGCAACTATCAATACCTTCTACAGCGCATACTGTCATTAAATTGCCTAAAGCAATATAGGCTTGTTTGGTGGCCCAAGTTGCCTTTTGGGTTTCAGACATGCCTTCAATAGTATCTGTAAGCTGTGTTTTAAAACCTTTTAAAACTTCATCTGGTGTTGCCCTAATTGCTTTTATAGTTTCAAAATGTTGTTCTACATCGGTGCTGTTAATGTCATTCTGAATACAAATCACAAACAAATGTGACGCATCTGCAACCTGACGCTGGCCATAAGAATGTGCTACCAAAGCTTCACGTTTTGCTCTATCTTTTATAACCACTAGCTTTAGGGTTTGCAATCCGTAAGATAGTGCTGTTAAGTTAAAAGCTTCTGTTAATATGTTTAATTGCGCTGCTGTTAGGGTCTTTGAAGCATCAAATTTTTTTGTAGCATACCGCCAGTTTAAGTGTTTTATAATTGACATCTGTTGTTTTGTATCGTTTTAATTAAATTGATGGAGTTACGCTTCTATTTTTTGCCATATTTGTTCAGCATTCAAATAAAAACTTCCTAAAGCATTAAAATCACACTCGTTTGGTGCTATTAGCGATAAAAAAGATTCACCATTTTTACGCTTATATAAATGGTAAACTTTACCAATTATAGGCTCAAAAGTAAACTTTGCTTGGTATATAAGCTTGTTATATTCAAACTCTTGCAGCATACTTTCATATTCTGCCTTTAACTCTAAAAACTTTGCAGACACCTTTTGGTTTATTTTGTTAATAGATCTATTTTTCCAAGCTAGCGTATCTGTAGGTTTTATAACTGGCGCACTTACTGATGTTGCATAGGGCTTTAGTGCCGCGTCGTACTTTTTAGTTTCGGTGTTAAAAACAACATTATCTGGCTTTTTTTCAGTTTCCATTATATAAATAGAGCTTTTTTTTACAAAAATATGGAATAGCTTAGAGTAGTTATAGGATTTTAAGATTAAAATAACGATTACAATAATCCAATTAAAATAAACTTAATTGTTATTAAAAACGTCTAAAACAACTTAAAAATATTATTTTTATAAAAGTATGTAATTTAATAAACCTCAAACCTAAACTAGATAATTATGTCCAAAATATATTCCCCTATAAACTTTAAAGCTTGGATAGAAGAACACAGACACTTATTAAAACCACCCGTTGGTAACAAAGTCGTTTGGAAAGATGGCGACTATATAGTGATGGTGGTTGGTGGCCCTAATAGCAGAAAAGATTACCACTACAATGAAACTCCAGAATTTTTCTATCAGGTTGAAGGCGATATTATTTTGAAAATCATTGAAGATGGTACACCAAAAGATATCCATATAAGAGAAGGTGAAATTTTCTTATTACCACCAAAAATACCGCACTCACCGCAGCGTGGTGCTAATACCGTTGGCTTAGTGATTGAATACCCTAGAGCAAAAGGGGTAAAAGATGCTCTTATTTGGTTTTGCGAAAACTGTACCACTAAGCTTTACGAAGAAAATTTTACACTCGATAATATTGAAACCGATATGCCAGCCATTTTTGACAACTATTATAATGATGAAGCCAAACGATGTTGCCCCAACTGTAATACAGTAATGCAAACCCCAAAAAAAGCAGTAAACTAAATGTTACGTTTTAATAGTAAAATAACGCATTACATACTTAAATGTTAACTTTAGAAGCGCAATTAAAAAATCCGGTTTGGTTCGCGTTGCAAGAAACCCACCAAAAATATGCCGTAACCTATAATGGCGTTAGGTTTTATAACCCCGAAATATGCACTTTTGGCGCTTTTTTAAATCCTCAAAACACTAAAGAAGCTTCCAATACTTACATAAAAAGAAACAATAATTTTTTTTATGTTTCAGAGCACCAAAATCCAATAATTGATAGTACACAGATAACATTAGAGAAAAAAATTGAGGGCTGCCAAATGGTATTACAAAAATTACCAGAGGTTAAACTAACAGAAGATATTGTGCTTTTAGACCACACATTTATCAATGAAATTTACAACCTTATCTGGTTAGTTATGCCTGGGTATTACCAAAAAGGAGGTTATAAAATGGGTGATTATTTTGGTATCATAAAAGACCACAAACTTGTTGCACTAGCTGGGCAGCGTATGCAAACCAATCTTTTTACTGAAATTAGCGGTGTAGTAACACATCCAAATTACACAAGAAAAGGACTGGCAAAACAATTAATTGTTCACAATACGCAAACCATATTAAAAGCTGGTAAAACACCAATTCTTCATACAAATAAAGGAAACTTTGCCATACCGCTTTATGAAAAATTAGGTTTTAAAATCACCAGAGACATGAATTGGTGGTCGTATAAAAAAAAGATAATCTATTAGCTTACAAGATGTTCAGTTAATTTTTAAAATTCGTTTTTTTGAAATTTTTGTGCTCTAATTACTTTACTAACTTTATGGCATATCTTTATATGCACTAAATATATAACCGAAACAAACCTATGGAAAAACGTAAACTTCGTATTAACGGGCATTCGCACCTACTACCCTACCCAGAAGACATCCCTCAGTTTATGAAAGATAAAGGTATTTTTTGGGTAGATAAAGACCGAAAATTCATGCTGCAAAAAGATTGGAACCGTCCCATTACCGATTCTAGTTTTTTTTTAGATGAAAAACTCGCATGGATGGATCGGTTTAAATTAGACCATGCTGTGGTACTTAACCTATCGCAACTCTACGGCAATGGGCTGCGTCTTGAAGAAATGAAACAAGCTTTACGTTTTCAAAACGATTTTAATGCCAAAATTCAGCACAATAACCCTAGCAAATTTACATGTGGTTTTGTTGTACATCCGGGTTTTGTACGTGGTGCATGTTGGGAAATAGAACGCTGTGTAGAAGAACTGGGGCTTCAGCTTTTATGCTTACCAACCCATTACATGGACACCATTGGCACATGGCGTTGTATTTTTGACGAGGAAAACGAGCCTATTTTTGAATTGGCAAATAAATACAACCTTGCCGTAGAAATTCATCCTTATGATGGCGAAAAATTTATAAAACTAGAAAATACCTCCTGGCGATTTCATCTTATTTGGATGCTTGCACAATGTGCAGATGCCTATCATTTTTTAACACTTAATGGGTATCAAGACAAATATCCAAATATGCGTACGTGTTTTGCGCATGGCGGACAATTAGCACAGATTAATCTTGGGCGTCGCATACAAGGTTTTGATGGCAGACCAGATTTATTTGAAGGAAAAAACCACCCCAGAAAAGCGGTTGGGCACAAAAATATTTTCTTTGATACTTTAGTGCATGATACTGGTGGTTTAGAATTGTTAATTAAAAATCAAGGTTCAGATCAAGTTTTAATGGGCTTAGACGACCCATATCCGCTTGGTGAAATGGAAAGCGAAAAACAATCCTCTTACCCCGGAAAAATATTAGACTTAGCTATAGAACAGAATATTATTACCCAAGCTCAAAAAGATGCCATTTGGGAAACTAATGTGATACAATGGCTATGCGGTGATGATGAAAACGCAAAACAAAAGTTAGTACAACGCATTTTAGGAACATAAACACTTTTGTTATTAAAACGACACCTATCCATGTTAAAAAAACAAGTTATTTTTAGTCTGTTAGTATTGAGCGCTACTTTTTTACAAGCTCAAAATCGATTAATTAGCAACGCTTATAATCGTGAAAGCACCTCACTTAATGGCAACTGGAATTATATTGTAGATCCTTACGAAAACGGATTTTACAACTACCGCTATGAGCCCTTTGAAAACCAGAAAAATCCTGAAAAAGGGGCGTTTTTTGTAAACTCAAAACACTCAAAAGATAACGATAAAGTTGAGCATAATTTTGATAAAATGGATCTAATTGCTGTACCTGGCGATTGGAATACTCAAAAAGAAAATTTATTTTATTACGAAGGTACTGTTTGGTTTAAAACAGATTTTAATTATCTAAAAGCCAAAAATAATAACCGTGTGTTTATTTATTTTGAAGCCATTAATTACCAAGCAGACGTCTATTTAAACGGTAAAAAAATAGGGCAACACATTGGCGGTTTTACACCATTTAATTTTGAAATCACAGATCTCTTAAAAACTACCGATAATTTTTTAGTGGTAAAAGTAGATAATAAACGTAAAAAAGAGGCCGTACCAACACTAAATACAGACTGGTGGAATTATGGCGGCATTACCAGAGGCGTAAAACTTATAGAAACCAGCAATACGTTTATCGAAGATTACATAGTGCAATTAAACCCTGATAATAATTCTAAAATTAAAGGTGAAATAACACTAAATGGCTCAATTAAATCTAACCAAAAGATTACTATTGAAATCCCAGAATTAAAACTCAAAAAAACAGTTACAACCAACCAAAGTGGCACTGCAAATTTTGATATTAAAGCCAAAAACATCACCTACTGGTCGTTAGAAAATCCGTATTTATATACTGTAACTATAAGTACTAATACCGAAAAAATTACCGACCAAATTGGCTTCAGAAGTATTAGAACAAAGGGTTCAGATATACTTTTAAACGGAAAATCTATATTTTTAAAAGGCATTTCCATACACGAGGAAAGCCCTATAAAAGGTGGTCGTGGACACTCTAAAGCAGACGCTTTACAATTATTACAATGGGCAAAAACCTTAGGCTGTAATTATGTGCGTTTAGCACACTACCCGCATAATGAGCACATGGTACGTTTGGCAGACCAAATGGGTATTTTGGTTTGGGAAGAAAACCCTGTATATTGGACTATAGATTGGACAAACAAAGCCACATTTTTAAATGCAAAAAATCAACTTTCAGAGGTTATAGATAGAGATAAAAACAGAGCTAGTGTTATTATTTGGTCTATGGCAAACGAAACACCAACAAGCACAGCTCGAAACACCTTTTTAACACAACTGGCTACTTTTACAAAACAAAAAGATCCAACACGATTAATTAGTGCAGCATTAGAGCAAAGTAATTATCAAAATAATCCGCTGGTAAGAACCATCAGCGATCCTTTTGCGGCGCTAGTAGATGTGCTAAGCTTTAACCAATATATTGGTTGGTATGATGGCGATATTGAAAAATGCCAAACCATACGTTGGGAAATAACACAAGATAAACCTGTAATTGTTTCAGAATTTGGTGCTGGTGCAAAATATGGATTACGCGGTGCTAACACCAAACGTTGGACCGAGGATTACCAAAATCACCTCTACCAAGAAACCCTTAAAATGATTGATGGTATTAAACAACTGCGCGGTATTTCGCCATGGATTTTAGTAGATTTTAGATCGCCAAGACGTGTGCTACCAGAAGTACAAGACCTTTGGAACAGAAAAGGTTTAATTTCTGAAAAAGGCGAAAAAAAACTCGCTTTTTATACCTTACAAACGTACTACAATTCTAAAAAATAAAAACCAAAAATGTATTTTTTACCCGAAGCTTTAGACCACTATATTGTAGCGCACTCTGAGGAAGAACCTGCTTTATTAAAAGCACTAACACGCGCTACCTACCAAAAAATATTACAACCCATAATGCTTAGTGGTCCCTACCAAGGCCGTGTGCTCAGTTTAATTTCTAAACTTATACAACCAAAATCTATATTAGAAATTGGTACGTTTACTGGCTACGCAACACTATGCTTGGCAGAAGGTTTGTCTAAAAATGGTGTGCTGCATACTATTGATATTAATGAGGAATTAGAAGATTTCCAAAGGTATTATTTTGATAAATCTGAATACGGCGAGCGCATAACACAGCATATTGGTAATGCCTTAGATATACTCCCAAAATTAAATACCACCTTTGATTTGGTTTTTATTGATGCCGATAAGCCAAACTACTCTAATTACTTTCATTTAGTTATAGACAAATTAAACCCTGGTGGCGTTATACTTTCTGATAATGTGCTATGGCATGGTAAAGTGGTACAACCCCTGAACGAAAAAGACACCTCTACTAAAGCCGTTTTAGAGTATAATACCTTACTAAAAAATGACCCACGTATAGAAACCGTAATGCTACCCATAAGAGATGGCCTAACTATTAGTAGAAAAATTAAATAGTTTTATGCGGATTTGTGTTTTAAAAACCTAGTATTTATATAGCATAAAGTTTGAAAATCTACAAGCTAACATATATAATTTAATATTAGTTATAAATTTCACACAAAAATTATCGCAGATTTTTTTCTAGTACTAAGACCGTTGCAAGGCAAAAGGCATAAAAAAGTTTGTTTTTTAGGGTGTAAAAGTTTGTTTTCCAGTGGTTTAATTGTTATATTCATAGTATGAAAGCACATAAAAATCCTACCTTAGCCGACAGTATTTGTGATTTACGCAGAAGGAAAATTAAAAGAACCTTTTTTAATCAAATCAACACGCTTTTAGATTGGAACGAAATCAGTAAAGTTATAGATGCTCATTACAAAAGAGGGAAAAGTGTCACTGGCTGTCCAAGTTATGATGGGTTATTACTCTTCAAAATGTGTTTGCTCCAGACTTGGTATGGCCTTAGTGATTATGAAGTAGAAGAGCGCATTAACGACAGTATCTCATTTAGCTATTTCTGTGGATTGCATATTGATCAAGTAGCACCAGACCATAGCACTCTAAGTCGGTTCAGAACAGCAATGACAATAGCTAATGCTTTTGAGCCTTTATTCAAAGAAGTAAATCGTCAATTGGAAGAAAAACAAATCTTGATTAAGAAAGGAGCTCTTGTAGATGCTAGCGTAGTGGACACCCCTTTGAGACCAAAAGGAAAAACAAACTATGAGGTAACTAAGGACCGAGAAGATGATCAAGAGGTAGAGGTTAAAAAGGAATTTGCTGACAGTGTAGATAAAGAAGCTTCTTGGCTTAAGAAAGGCGGTAAGTATAGGTATGGCTATAAGAAGCATTACGTGACTGATGAAGAAGGTCTGGTTTTAGGCGTAGTTACAACCAAAGCAAGTACAAACGAAATAGCCAATTTAGAAGAGGTTTTAGAGGCTGCTGATTTACCTGAAAACATACCACTAAAAGCAGATAAAGGATATCAATCTGAAAAGAACAGTGCACTTTTGAAACAAAGAAAATTAAAAAATCATATTCTCAAAAAAGCAAAAAGAAACAAAGAAATAACCCCATGGGAGAAGAAGTTTAATAAACTAGTAGGTAAAGTGAGGTTTAAGGTAGAGCGAACTTTTGGAGGAATAAAAAGGTGGTTTCAAGGAGGCGTAGCAAGATATCGAGGAATAGCCAAAATGCATACACAAAATGTAATGGAGGCCATCAGTTACAATTTATATCGAAGTCCAGGGATAATTACGTCCAATTGTGAAAAAAAATAAAAAAAAGACAATAAAAGGAGTTATTACTGCACAAAATCGAGAAGAAAAAGACATTTTTGATTAACTGATTCGAAAAAATTCAAAAAAAGAGAGATTTAAAGAGGGTCCCTAGTTATGCAATGGTCTTGTACTGCTATTGCGTTAAGGGGTGAAGCGGCATCCTTTTTTGGCCTTAAAAGCAAAAAAGATATAGCGAAACACCTGACGCTTTTTTTTGCCCCAAAAGCAAAAAAAAGGGTAACGCCCAAAATTTAATTTAGCATTTGCCAGAGTTTATCCTTTAAGGTGGCTAAACCTTGCTGGGCTACTGAGGAAATAAATAGGTATTTGGATTTGAGGTTTGTGTCTAAAATTTCTGAAATTTCGGCTTTTAGCTCATCGTCTAACATATCTGATTTAGAAATGGCTACTAAACGCTCTTTGTCTAACATTTCTGGGTTGTAACGTCTAAGCTCGTCTAATAAAATTTCGTACTGCGCTACAATATCTTTAGCATCGGCTGGGATTAAAAACAGTAATATTGAGTTACGCTCTATGTGTCTTAAAAAATAATAGCCCAAGCCTTTGCCTTCTGCTGCACCTTCTATAATACCAGGAATATCTGCCATTACAAACGATTTGTATTCGCGGTACTCTACAATACCCAAATTGGGTTTTAGGGTTGTAAATTCATAGTCTGCAATTTTTGGTTTTGCAGAAGTTAGCACAGATAACAGTGTAGATTTACCCGCATTAGGAAAACCTACCAAACCTACATCTGCTAGCACTTTTAGCTCTAGGGTAATGTGACGCTCTTCTAAAGGAATACCTGGCTGTGCATAGCGTGGTGTTTGATTTATAGAATTTTTAAAGTGCCAGTTGCCACGTCCTCCTTTGCCTCCTTCGGCTACAATTTGCTCTTCACCGTCTTCTGTAATTTCAAATAAAATAGCGTTTGTTTCTGTGTCTCTAACAACAGTGCCTAACGGCACATCTAAATACATGTCTTCTCCGTCTGCTCCTGTGCTTCTGCCTTTACTGCCATGTGCACCATGACCAGCTTTTACATGGCGTTTAAATTTTAAGTGAATAAGTGTCCAAAGGTTAGAATTACCTTTGAGTATTACATGACCTCCACGACCGCCATCACCTCCATCTGGACCGCCTTTTTGTATATATTTTTCGCGGTGTAAGTGCGCAGAGCCTTTACCTCCGTTACCAGATGCAACATGCATTTTTACGTAATCTACAAAATTTCCTTCGGTCATGTTTACGTCCCACAAAAGTGGGCATCTTTTTAATTAAACTTCTATGTGTATTGTGTGTTCATTTTGTCTTGATACAAAACGAATCAAAAAAATCACTATCAAAATTAGGACATTGCTAAAGTACCATTAGCTTACGGAATTGCATACTCAAAGCTTTGCCTTGTATCTAAATTCCTTGGCTCATTATTTCTTAATTTTGACGTTTTCGACTCTATCAAAATACGGGGCTTTAATATTTGCCTATGTATTTTCTTAATACTGTACGTTATTATACTTGCAATTATTAAGTTGTTTTTTACTGTGCTAATTATATTACAGCTTATCAATTACAGCACTCAAACGTGCTGTAATGTCTTCAATGCTACCTACTCCATCTACACCAAAATATCGGTTTTGGTTGTCATAGTAGGATTTTAAAATTGCAGTTTTTGAGTAGTATTCTTTAATTCGGTTTCTAATAATACTTTCATCGGCATCATCTGTACGGCCGCTAGTTTTTCCACGTTCTAATAAACGCTGCACTAAAACCTCATCATCTACCTCTAAGGCAACCATTGCGTTTATCTGAGAATCTTTTTCGTCCATAAGCTCGGCAAGTGCTACTGCTTGTGCGTTGGTACGCGGAAAGCCATCAAAAATAAAGCCTTTGGCATTGCTGTTTTTTTCAACCTCTTTGTTAAGCATGTCTATGGTTACTTGGTCTGGTACTAAATCACCTTTATCCATATAAGATTTTGCCAACATACCTAGAGCGGTTTCGTTTTTAATATTATATCTAAAAACATCACCTGTAGAAATGTGTACTAAATTATATTTTTCTTTTAAAAAATTTGCTTGTGTGCCTTTGCCAGCACCTGGAGGTCCAAATAAGACAATATTAGTCATTTTCTGTGTGTTTTTTAATTGATATATTTCTGTTAAATTTCTTCCTAAACCATTGTAATCTAGGCCATAGCCTACAATAAATTTGTTAGGAATTTCGATACCTACATAATGTAATTTAAAATCTTTTTTGTAGGCTTCTGGTTTATAAAACAGGGATGCAATTCGCAATTGTTTCACGTTTTCGTTTTTAAAAATACGGTGTATTTCTGCAAGCGTGTTTCCAGAGTCTATGATATCCTCTAAAATTACAACTGTTCTGTTGGTTAAATCTTGTGTTAAGCCAATTAACCGGTGAATATCTTCCGTAGATTTTACACCTTCATAAGATGCTAATTTTATAAAGGTTACCTCGCAAGGTTTTGGATATTTTTTCACAAAGTCGCTTACCAACATAAAGGATCCGTTTAAAACTCCTACAAATACAGGAATTTCATCACCCAAATCTTTAGCTATGGTAATTGCCATTTTTTCTACAGCAGTAGCAATCTTTTCTGAAGAAATAAAGGGTTTAAAATATAAATCGTGAAGCTTTAACACCGTGTATTTTTTTTAATCTACAAAGGTAATCATTTGAATAACGTAAGACGATTTTTGATTTATGATTTTTGGGTCTTTGTACCATATTTAGCGTATTTTTGTTTAAAATAATGTTGAATTTTAAAAAACAATTTCCGATTTCTCGGAAAGTTAACATGAATTACTTCTCTTCAAATTTTAAACTTGGTATTCTAGGTGGCGGACAACTTGGTAAAATGCTCCTGTATGACACACGTAAATTTGATATTTATACTGCTGTTTTAGATCCTAGCCCTGAAGCTCCGTCAAGATTTGCTTGTAACGTATTTACAGTTGGAGATTTACTAGACTATGACACCGTAGTTAACTTTGGAAAAAAAGTAGATGTACTTACTTTTGAAATAGAAAACGTTAATATTGACGCACTTGAAACCCTTGAAAAACATGGCGTTAAAGTATTTCCATCTTCTAAAACATTACGAACCATACAAAACAAAGCCACACAGAAGTTATTTTACACAGATAACGGTATTCCAACTGCTCCATTTACCAGATTTGCTTATACTTCAGAAATTGAAGATGCTATTAATAATGGTGGACTACATTTACCGTTTGTTTGGAAAAGCGCACGTTTTGGTTATGATGGTCAAGGTGTAAAAATAATTAGGAGTCTTACAGATTTAAAAGACTTACCAAATACCGAATGTATTGCAGAATCTTTGATCCCGTTTAAAAACGAAATGGCAGTTATTGTTACGCGTAATACTAAAGGCGAATTAAAAACATATCCTGTGGTGGAAATGGAATTTCATCCTGAAGCAAATCAGGTTGAATATGTGATTTGCCCAGCAAGAATACCAAACGAAATTGCAGAAAAGGCTACAGCTATAGCCCTAAAAACTGCCGCTGCTTTTGAGCATGTAGGTGTATTGGCTGTGGAAATGTTTCAGACTAAAGATGATGACATTTTAGTAAATGAAGTGGCTCCGAGACCTCACAATTCTGGGCATTACAGCATAGAAGCCAGTTACACCTCACAATTTGAACAACACTTACGTTGTATATTGGGCTTACCACTTGGTAATACAGCAAGTAAAGTTGCTGGAGTTATGGTAAATTTAGTAGGTGCAGAAAACCACACTGGTAACGTACATTACAAAAACATTGAAGACATCTTGGCTTTAGAGGGTGTAACACCTCATATTTACGGTAAAAAACAAACACGACCGTTTCGGAAAATGGGTCATGTTACTATTGTAAATGCCGATATTGATAAAGCCAGAGCAATTGCCGAAGATGTAAAAGCGCGTATTGAGGTTATAAGTGAATAACTTTTTTTAGTATAAAATAAATTGAATTTTAATGAGTAAAGTAGCCGTAATAATGGGAAGTATTAGCGACATGCCAGTAATGCAAGACGCTATAGATATTTTAAAAGGGTTTGATATTGAAGTAGAAGTAGATATTGTATCTGCACACCGCACACCAGAAAAATTGTTTGAGTTTTCTAAAAACGCCCACACACGTGGTATTAAAGTTATTGTTGCTGGTGCTGGTGGCGCTGCTCATTTACCAGGTATGGTAGCCTCGTTATCTCCTTTGCCTGTTATTGGTGTGCCGGTTAAAAGTAGTAATTCTATAGATGGTTGGGATTCTATATTGTCTATTTTGCAAATGCCTGGCGGCGTTCCTGTGGCAACAGTAGCCTTAAACGGAGCAAAAAATGCGGGTATTTTAGCCGCACAAATTATTGGCAGTAGTGATACCTGTGTTTTAGATAAAATACAAGTGTATAAGGAAGGTTTAAAAACTAAGGTTTATAACTCTGCTAAGGATTTAAAGTAAGTAATCTACATAAAAAATAGACCTCACAGGTTTTAAAAACCTGTGAGGTATTCATATAATTGTAATTCATTTGAAATGAACATTCTCAATACTAAATTCAACACCCCATACAACACCGCACCGTTTTCACAAATTAAAGACGAAGATTTTCTTCCTGCTTTTAAAATAGCTATTCAAAAAGCAAAAGCAGAAATTGATGCCATTGTTAACACTATCGAAACTCCAACTTTTGAAAACACCATTGAAGCTCTCGATTATTCTGGTGAAGAATTAAGCAGAATTTCTAGTATTTTTTTCAATTTAAATTCTGCTGAAACAAATGAAGACATTCAGAATATTGCACAAGAGGTTTCTCCATTATTATCAGAATTTAGTAATGATGTTACCCTAAACGAAGCTCTTTTTAAACGCGTAAAAGTGGTTTATGATTCAAAAGTAAATTTAAAATTAACAACTGAGCAGCAAACGCTACTCGATAAAAAATATAAAGGCTTTTCTAGAAATGGCGCTAATTTACCCGAAGACAAAAAAGAACAGCTGCGTGCCATTGACAAAGAACTTAGTCAGTTAAAACTCAAATTTGGTGAACATATTTTAGCTGAAACTAATGCTTTTGAAATGCATCTCACCAATGAAAATGACCTTGATGGCTTGCCAGAAGGAGCTAAAGAAGCCGCTAAACAACTCGCAGAAAGCAAAGGTAAAGATGGTTGGTTAATTACCTTAGATTACCCAAGTTATATTCCGTTTATGACCTATGCCAATAACCGTGAGTTACGTGAGCAACTCGCTAAAGCTTTTGGTAGTAAAGGTTTTAAAAATAATACGCAAGACAACCAAGCTATTGTCTTAAAAATTACCAAACTTAGGTTTGAGCGCGCACAATTATTGGGCTACAAAACGCATTCACATTTTGTATTGGAAGAGCGCATGGCAGAAACACCAGAACATGTGAATCGTTTTTTAAGCGATTTGTTAGATAAAGCAAAACCTGCTGCTAAACGCGAATTTGAAGATTTACAACACTTTGCAAAAACACTTAAAGACAGTTCTAATGCTTTAGCTGAAACCGAAACGCTTCAGAAATGGGATTCTGCTTACTATTCTGAAAAACTAAAACAGAAGCTTTTTAGTTTAGATGATGAACAATTGAAGCCTTACTTCAAACTAGAAAATGTAATCGATGGAGCATTTACCGTTGCTAAAAAATTATTTGGCTTACAGTTTGAAGACATCAATACCATAGATAAGTACCACGAAGATGTACTTACATACAAAGTTACAGATACTGAAGGTGAGCTGGTGTCTATACTCTATGCTGATTTCTTTCCAAGAGCCGGAAAACGTAACGGCGCATGGATGACGTCTTTTAAATCGCAAATGCAAAAAAACGGTGTAAATGAGCGTCCGCATGTGTCTATAGTTTGCAATTTTACAAAACCTACAAAAACAAAACCATCACTATTAACCTTTAATGAAGTTACGACGTTGTTTCACGAGTTTGGTCATGCCCTACATGGTATGCTTGCCAACACCACTTACCCAAGTTTATCTGGGACAAGCGTACATTGGGATTTTGTAGAATTACCAAGTCAGATTTTAGAAAACTGGTGTTATGAGGAAGAAACCCTAAAATTATTTGCCACCCATTACGAGACTGGAGCTGTAATTCCTATGGATTTAATTGAAAAAATAAAAGCATCTGCTTCTTTTCATCAAGGTATGCAAACCTTACGTCAGTTAAGTTTTGGCATGTTAGACATGGCTTGGCATGCACACGAATCTCCAGACGCTATTACATCTGTTAAGGCATTTGAAAATGATAGTTTTAAGAACACACAATTATACCCAGATGTTGCAGAAAATTGTATGAGTACTGCTTTTGCACATATTTTTCAAGGAGGGTATTCCTCTGGTTATTACAGTTATAAATGGGCCGAAGTTTTAGATGCAGACGCCTTTGAGTATTTTAAAACTGAAGGGATATTTAATAAAACAGTTGCCACAAAATTCAAAACCTTCATTTTATCTCAAGGAGGTACAGAAAACCCAATGACTTTATATAAAAAATTTAGAGGTAAAGCCCCAAAACCAGAAGCCTTGCTAAAACGAGCCGGATTATTAAACTAATGTATTAGGGCGTTTTTTTGTTTCTAAATACAACGTTTTACCAATTTTAAGTTTTTAATTATTAAAATTTAGCTTTACGTTTCAATTTTTCCTACTAGTATTCAAGTATTTATTTGTAATTTACAGCTATGAAGCTGTTAAATTTCACAATTATAAAGCTAAGTTTTTGTTTTAGTATTGGCATTATTATAGGCCGTTATACAAATATCATAAACTTTAATGCCTTGTGGATATTTACAGTTTGTGTATCTGTTTTGGTTGGTATTTATTGGTTAGCTTTAAGACATAAAATTGTAAAACATCCTTATTTTGCAATACTTACGTATGTGTGTTTTGTTAGTTTAGGGTTATTTTCTTATAATCTTCAAAATGAAAAAAATAACCCTAAGCATTACACGCATAAATTAACCTCAGCAATTACTGACGCTTCTGAGTTGCGCTTCACGGTTTTAGAGCGCTTAAAACCAGACGCATACAACAGTAAATATATTGTAAATATTACAACACTTAATTCCGAAAAAACTATTGGTAAATGCCTTGTTAACTTAAAACATGACAGCCTAAAAAAACCACTAAACGTTGATGCTGTTTTATTTACAAAAGCAAAATTTGTAGACGTGCAAAAACCATTGAATCCTAATCAATTTGATTACAATGCGTATTTAAAATCACAAGACATTTACAAACAAATTTATACAGATTATAGTAAACTCTTTGAGATTTCTGAAAAACAAACAACTATTTACGGCCATGCAGATGCTTTAAGAACCAACATTAATAAAAAACTTATTACAGCAGGTTTTAAACCTGAAACGCTTAGCATTATAAACGCATTACTTTTAGGGCAACGCCAAAACATAAACGCTACTATTTACAGTAATTATGTAAGCTCTGGCACTATTCATATTCTGGCAGTTTCTGGGCTTCATGTTGGTATTATACTCTGGATTTTAAACTTCATACTAAAACCTTTAAACTTAATAAGGCATGGCAAGCTCATAAAACCAATACTATTGGTTACATTACTTTGGTTATTTGCCATACTCGCCGGACTCTCACCTTCTGTTACCAGAGCGGTAACCATGTTTAGCATCATAACTATTGCTATGCATTTAAAAAGACCAACAAATATTTACAATACGTTGGCAATTTCGGCATTTTTAATACTTTTAGTTAAGCCTAAATTTTTATTTGAAGTTGGTTTTCAAATGAGTTATTTAGCTGTTTTGGGTATTGTAAGCGTGCAGCCCCATCTTTATAAACTATGGCAACCTAAGTATTGGGTTATAGATAAATTATGGCAAGTATTTTCGGTTACACTAGCTGCACAAGCTGGTGTAGTGCCTATTAGTTTGTTTTATTTTCATCAATTCCCTGGGTTATTTTTTGTTGCGAATATGGTTATAATTCCGATTTTGGGGCTTATTTTGGGGCTAGGTATTGGAGTTATTTGTTTAGCCTTAGCAAATGCACTACCCGAGTTTTTAGTGCTATTATATAGTTATATAATTAGTATCTTAAATACTTTTATTGCTTGGATTGCGCAGTTTGAAAACTTTATTATTAAAGATATTTCTTATAGTTTTTTAATGCTAATTTTTAGTTACTTCTGTATTATTTGTGCCATACAAATTTATAAGTTCAAATCATTTAAATGGATTGCCTTATTTTTGGTTGGTATTATTGGCATACAGATTACACTTTTTAATGAGCGTTACACGAACACATATGATGCCTTTGTAGTTTTTAATAAAAGTCGATATTCCATACTTGGTATTAAGCATAATTCAAAATTAAAAGTGCATCATAATTTAGATTCTGTAAAGCTGAAAACTGACCACGTTATTAATAACTATAGTGTTGGTAATTTTATTTCAACTACAGAAATAGAGACCATTCAGCATATATATACCTTTAAAAATGAACATCTATTGGTTATAGATAGTTTGGGAGTTTACAAAAACTTGTCTTTTAAACCGCAACGAATTCTATTACGAAATTCACCAAAACTAAATCTAAACCGCTTAATAGACAGCCTAAAACCCAAAGAAATTATTGCTGATGCTAGTAATTACAAATCTTATGTGGCACGTTGGAAGGCAACGTGTAATGCAAAAAAAATCCCTTTTCATTATACCAATGAAAAGGGAGCTTATATTTTAAAGTAAGTTTAAATTAATCTTTAAATGTTGGCTTAAAAGCGGCATAGTATTCGTTAAATTTTTCCTGAGACGTCATTTCCTTATGCTTATCGTTTTTAAACAGTTTTAAGTACACTTCCAGTTGTGTTGGTTTTAAATATCCAGAAATTGGTGCAATAAGTCTCGTTTCTTCATCAAAATATAATAACGTAGGAAAAGCACGAACACTTAAAAAGCGTGCAAATTCGTGCATACTATTTCGGGTGTTAGCTTTAGCAGGGTTATAGTTTGGATTTTTAAACGTTTTACCATCAAAATTAACCTCTGCATTACCTTCTGCATTAAATTTTACAGCATAGTAATTTTCATTAATATAGGCTACAACATCTGGATTTTGAAAGGTGTTTTTGTCCATCATTTTGCATGGTCCGCACCAATTGGTGTAAACATCCATGATAATTTTTTTTGGAGTTTTTTTCTGAAGCGCTACGGCTTCTTCAATAGTAATCCAATTAATTTTTGGTGTATTATCTTCTGTTGAAGGCTTAAATGCCATTAACGTAAGAAAAGCAAAAAGGTATAGTATTTTTTTCATATTTTATTTAAGTCAAATATTGCGCCAACTTACAAAAAATGCTCCTTTTTGAGGAGCATTTTAGTGTATAAATAACAATCGGTTATCTAACTCCGTGCATCAATTTTTTAATTAACGGATATAAAATTGCAGAAAGTACACCTAAACCAACAGCAACAGCAGTAAGTAACCAGAAGAAGTAACTTAAGCCTTCTGTTTTTGCTATTGAAGATGAGGCCTCACCAAACATACCAGCTAATTTCATACCAATAGCAACTGCTAAATACCAAATACCAAACATCATAGCAATCATTCTACCTGGTACTAATTTACTAACATAAGATAGTGCTACGGGAGAAATACACAACTCACCCATTGTGTGAAAGAAATATACTAATACCAGCCAAATCATACTTACTGAAGCGGTTTTAGCACCAACAGGAATATCTGAAGCACCTAGTGCAACGCATGCCATACCAAGACCTAACAATACCATACCAATAGCATACTTCATATTGGCATTTGGATTATAATTACTTTCCCACCATTTTGAAAATAATGGAGCTAATGTTATTATGAATAACGAATTTAAAGTCCCAAACCAAGAAGCATCAACTTCTGCGATATCGCCACTCAATTTATCAGTTAACCTATAAATAGCAATACCCCAAATTGCAATAAAACTTATTGCAAGAAATATATTGGAAAGCGAGTATTTTGAAAATGTTTTTTTAAATAATTTAATAAGCACCCATGTTATAACGCCCAACGGAATAATTGTCATTGAAGCATCTACAATTTTAAATATAATCGCTGAATTTCCTTCGAGTAGTCTATTTGTGTAATCTCTTGCAAAAATGGTTAATGACCCTGGAGCTTGCTCAAAAATTGCCCAGAAAAAAACCGTAATAAATGCAAAAAATATAACTGCTAACATTCTATCCCTAGTAACTTTAACATATTTTGGGATTCTAATTACCAATAAAAAAATAAATAAAACTAATGCAGTTAATATTATAAAATTTGAACCAGATAATCCTAATATCTCAAAATTGAATACATTATATTTACCTTCTGATATTTTTGAAACAGGGTCATTTAAAATCCATGCTAAACCTAAAGCAGAGGATATTGCAATCAAAACAAGTTGAAAAGAAGTGAATGGATTAAGTTTTTCCCCTTCTTTCAATTTAAAATCAGTATTCTTTTTTTCAGGTTTAAGCCCAATATCTCCAAATATTTCTTGTGCATACCAAAATTGTAGCAATCCAAACAACATAAAAATACCCGCCAATCCAAAGCCCCAAGACCAGCCTATTTGTTCCCCCAAATAACCACACAGTAATATACCTACAAAAGCACCAGCATTGACACCCATATAAAAAATAGTATATGCTCCATCTTTTTTTTCTGGTTTTTTGGCATACATTTCAGAAATAATAGAGGTCATATTTGGTTTAAAAAAACCACTACCAAAAACTAATAAAGTTAACCCCGAGTATATAAAAAATGGAGTTTCTACCGCCATAGAAGCATGGCCTAAAGTCATTAATAAAGCACCTACAAGAACTGCCCATCTAAAGCCTATAATTTTATCTGCAAAATAACCACCTAAAAGTGTTGATAGATAGACTAAAGAAACATACGTTCCAAAAATTGCATAAGCCCAACTCTCAGGCCATTCCCAACCGCCATCCATTACTTTAGCTGTAAAAAACATTATAAGTAAAGCACGCATACCATAATATGAAAAGCGTTCCCACATTTCTGTAAAAAACAACACAAATAAGCCTGTTGGGTGCCCTAAGACCTTATCTTTAAATAGACTGTCTAATTTTGATTCCATAAAAAACATTTAATATGTTATAAAATAAACGCTTATAAAATAATTTTATAAGCGTTTTTAATAATTTAGTTGTCCGCTAATTCAAAACCTTCAGCTTCTTCTTGTTTTAAATCTCTTTCTTGGTCTTCAACACCATGAGTTAAACGTTTTAATGGCTTCAAAATTGCAATAAATAAAAGACCAATTATAACTGTAAAAATTACAATACCAGAGAATATAGTTAATTCACCATATTCGCTTGCAGATTCACCAACAATACCAGCTACTTTATTCCCTAAACCTGTTGCTGCAAAATAAACTCCCATCATTAAAGACGCGTATTTTGCTGGTGTTAACTTTGTTATAAAAGATAATGCAACTGGTGATATACACAGTTCACCAATGGTATGAAACAAATACGCCAAAACTAACCACATCATACTAGAAGATCCAGATTTTTCAAATTCCATAGCAGCAAACACCATAAATAAAAACCCAAAACCCATAATTATAATCCCTAAAGCCATTTTAAATAATGAAGACGCCTCTTTATTCTTAAGTTTTCGTTTAGCCCAATACCCAGCAATACCAGTTGCAAATAGAATAATAAAACCCGCATTGAGACTTTGAAACATTACTGTTGGTATTTGCCAACCAAAAAAGTTTCGGTCTGTGTTAGTTTCAGTATATAGATTCATTAAACCCCCAGCTTGCTCAAAAGCACCCCAAAAAATAATTACCATAATAAACGATAATAATAAAACAAGAAAACGATCTTTATAAGCCTGAGAATTTAATTCTTTATAAATCATCATTAGTAATGCGGCAATAGCTGTTAAAAATAAAAACAACATTCCGTAACCCCATTCTAAAAAGTACCAACCAATTACAGATAGTATTGCTAGTATAATTGTAACACCTAATTGTAAAGGTGAAGCAAATAATTTTGAATATAATTTACCGTAAGAAATTTCATTAGGATCATCATTAGATTCAACAAAATTACCAACATGGATTAAATATTTTTGACCATACAAATAATTAATTAGCCCTAAAACCATGACAATACCTGCTAAACCAAAACCTGCATGCCATCCCCATTCTGCTACAACCAAACCTACAATCATAGTCGCTAACAATGAACCAAGATTGATACCTATATAAAAAATACTAAATCCTTTATCTCTTCTAATATCACCATCTTTATACAAACCACCAACCATTGTTGATATGTTGGGTTTTAATAAACCTACGCCTAAAATAACTAAGCCAAGTCCTGTGTAGAAAGCCCAAGTATCTGTTAAAACAAGTACTCCGTGTCCAAGACACAATATTATAGCGCCTACCAAAACAGCTTTCTTTTGTCCTATTAACTTATCTGCTATCATACCACCTGGTATTGACATAACATAAACAAGCATTGTATACCAACCGTATAAAGCCAGAGCCTCTTTATCTGTCCAACCCAAACCTGCACCTCTGGCATCGCCAATTGTTTGAGTAGTCATATACAAAACTAATAACGCTCTCATTCCATAATAGGAAAAACGTTCCCACATTTCGGTAAGAAATAGAATATATAAACCAATCGGTTGCCCAAAAAGTTCTTTTTCGTGTGCTTGCTTAATTACTGTTGACATATATAATTTTTATATTAGTTAGTGTAAGTTTAATATTTAGTTTATTTGGAGAGGTATTATTGTGTTTAATCACGTTTATCACCCAAAGTTTTATGAATAAAATCAGTCATTTTTTTATACAAATGTAGTCGTGTGTTTCCGCCGTAAATACCATGATTTTTGTCTGGGTAAATCATCCACTCAAATTGTTTATCGGCTTGTATTAGCGCTTCAACCATACGCATGGTATTTTGTAAATGTACATTATCATCGCCAGATCCATGAATTAACAAAAAATCGCCTTTAAGTTTATCTACATGGTTTATTGGTGAGTTTTCATCGTAACCACTAGGGTTTTCTTGTGGTGTTGCCATATAGCGCTCAGTGTAGATTGTATCATAAAATCTCCAGCTTGTAACTGGCGCAACGGCTATTGCCATTTTAAATACATCGTTACCTTTAAATAAGGCATTGCTACTCATAAAACCACCATAACTCCATCCCCAAATTCCTATTCGAGATGCATCTACATACGGTAAAGACCCTAATTGTTTTGCAGCTTCAATTTGGTCTTCGACTTCGTATTTACCCAATTCATTTTGAGTAATTTTTTTAAAGTTTGCTCCTTTAAAACCTGTACCACGTCCATCTACACAAGCCACAATGTAACCTTGTTGTGCTAATAATTGATACCAATAATCATTTGCACCATTCCAACGGTTTGCAACTTGCTGCGATCCTGGGCCAGAGTATTGGTACATAAATAAAGGATAGGTTTTATTAGCATCAAAATTGGCAGGTTTTATTAGCCACATGTTTAATTCATTACCATTTACGCTTATGGTACTAAATTCTTTTTCAGAGGTTTCAAAACCCTCAAGTTTTTTAACTAAAGTTGTATTATCTTTTATGTTTTTTTCTACTTTACCAGACTGAGCGTTATTAAGCGTGAAAGTATATGGTGAGCTTGTACTAGAATATGTATTTATAAAATATGAAAAATCTGCACTAAAATCTGCACTATTTGTACCTTCTGAATTTGAAAGGCGTTTTTTGTTTTTACCGTTTAGTTTTATGGAATACACATCTCTATTAATGGATCCGTTTTCTACAGATTGGTAATAAATAGTGTTTGCTTCCTCATTAAAACCATAATAATCTGTAACTTCCCAATTGCCTTTTGTAATTTGGTTTATAAGTGTCCCATCATTTTTATAATGGTAAATATGGTTAAAACCATCTTTTTCGCTAGTCCATAAAAAACTATTATCTTTTAAAAATGTAAGATTAAACGTAACGTCTATATATGCCTTGTCCGTTTCAGCTAATACTAACTTTACGCTGTTTTGTTTGGTATTTATCATCCAAAGATCTAATGCATTTTGGTGACGATTCATAAACTGAGCACTTAACACATTAGCATCTTTTGTCCATTTTAGTCTTGGGATGTAAAAATCGGCATAGGCTTTATCAACTTTAATGGTTTCTAACATATTTGTTTTTAAATCATAGACATGTAAAGACACTTTAGCGTTGGCTTCACCTGCTTTTGGATATTTAAACACGTGCTGCGTTTGGTATAAATTTGAACCGTAAACATCCATAGAAAATTCTGGCACATCCGTTTCATCAAATCTTATAAATGCTATTTTATTGCTTTCTGCATTCCAATCAAAAGCACGTACAAAACTAAATTCTTCCTCATAAACCCAATCCGTAATACCATTAATAATGGCATTCTTTTTACCATCAAACGTAATTTGTTTTACGGTTCCTGTTTCTAAATCTTTAATGTATAAGTTATTTTCAAACCCATAAGCAATTTTAGTTGCATCTGGAGAATAGGTTGGTTCCTGAATTAAATCTTCTGAAACTTTTATGAGTTTTTTAGAAGCAATTTCATAACTATAAAACTCACCTAAAGTAGAGCGTCTAAATACGGGTTGAGACACCGTAGTTAGTAACACTTTAGACTCATCTTCGCTAAATGTGTAATCAGAAAAACCTTGTAAATTCTCAAAATCTGAAGATGTAACCAAAGGTTTAACTTTCTGCAACGTTTTGTAATCATAAATATCTATAGACGATACACCATTAGCGCTGTTGTAGTTTAAAACTGAGTATTGCTGTCCGTTTTTCATGGAATGTAAGGCCTGCATACCTTCCGTTCTAAACGCTCCACCCCAAATAGCTTCGAGGTTTATTTGTTTTTTCTGGCCAAAAACCATTGTAGTTGCTAATAACCCTAAAATAGCAGATAAATGTCTTAAATGCATATATATTGATTTTATAAAACGAGGTCAAGTTTACTAAAAAATATGCAAAAAAAGGTATTTATTAACAGTAAAAAGGAATTATTCCTATAATACTGCTGAAATATATAGCTTTGCTTAAGTATCTTTGTTGTACTAAAATTACAAACCATGTCCAAAATGATTTCTGGATTTTCTAAGCTTTCTAAATCTGAAAAATTAGACTGGCTTTTAGAGACGCATTTTAACACTAAAGACGACACTAAAAAGCTTGTAACTCAATACTGGAATAGCGATACAAAGCTTCAAAAACTCCATGATGAGTTTATAGAAAACACCATAAGCAACTACTATTTACCACTTGGTGTAGCACCAAATTTTTTAATAAATAATTCGCTTTTTACCATACCAATGGCAATTGAGGAAAGCTCTGTTGTTGCCGCAGCAAGTAAAGCAGCTAAGTTTTGGTTAGACCGTGGTGGATTTAAAGCTGAAGTGATTTCAACTGAAAAAATAGGACAAGTTCATTTTACATACGCCGGGGAATTTGAAGTATTAGCAGCGTTCTTTGAAGCATTAAAACCAAAACTATTTTCTGAAACAGAACCTATTACAAAAAACATGCAACGTCGCGGTGGCGGTATTATTAATATTGAACTTAAAAATAAAACCGAAGCTTTAGAAAACTACTACCAATTGCACCTCACCTTTGAAACCCTAGATGCTATGGGTGCAAATTTTATAAACTCGTGTTTAGAGCAGTGTGCAAAAACTCTAAAACAAAACGCCAACAAATCCTTACCAGAACCTTTAGATGTGGTAATGAGCATCCTCTCTAACTACGTTCCAAATTGTTTGGTTCGCGCAGAAGTAGCCTGTAAAATAGACGATTTAAAGAGTAAAGATATCCCTAATCCAGAGGTTTTTGCGCAAAAATTTAAACACGCTATAACCATTGCAGAAATTGAACCTTACCGCGCTGTAACCCATAACAAAGGCATTATGAATGGCATAGACGCTGTTGTGCTTGCCACCGGAAATGATTTTAGAGCTGTAGAAGCTGGTGTTCATGCTTTTGCAGCTAAAAATGGAAGCTACTCTAGCCTATCGCATTGTAGTATTAAAGACGGCATGTTTAGATTTTGGATGGATGTGCCTTTAGCTCTTGGTACTGTTGGTGGCTTAACAGGATTACATCCACTTGTTAAATTTGCTTTAGATGTATTAGGAAAACCAAACGCTAAAACCTTGATGCAAATTGTTGCGGTAGCTGGTTTGGCTCAAAATTTTGCCGCTGTAAAATCTTTAACCACTACCGGAATTCAAGAAGGGCACATGAAAATGCACCTCATGAATATTTTAAATCAGTTTGAAGCCACCGAAACCGAAAAGAACAAACTCAGTTCTCAATTCAAAACACAAAATATATCACATAGTGCTGTAGTTGAAGCTTTAAAAAAACTTAGACTAGAACCCAAAAGTTAACCCCAAATACTATTATTATTTGAATTCAAATTCCAAAACCTACCGAAGTAACGGCAAACTACTAATTACTAGCGAATATCTGGTTTTAGATGGCGCAACAGCTTTGGCAATTCCTACCAAATACGGTCAAAGTTTAACGGTTACACCACACACAAAAAACACAATTTCTTGGAAAAGTTATAACGAATTAAACAGCATTTGGTTTGAAGACACCTTTGTTTTAGTGGACGGAGCTATTCAACAAAAAACAAAAAATCAAAACCCCGTTTCTAATCGCTTAATTGAAATTTTAGATGCTGCAAAACAACTAAATTTAGATTTTTTAAATTCTAATACTGGGTTTGCTATTGAAACGCATCAAGATTTTAACAGACTTTGGGGCTTAGGCACTTCATCTACACTTATAAATAATATTGCAAATTGGGCATCTGTAAATGCTTACACATTATTAAACAAAACTTTTGGTGGCAGTGGTTACGATATTGCTTGCGCACAACACACATCGCCAATAACCTATACTTTAGATAGCCCCAAAACACCTAAAGTTAACATCGTAAATTTTAACCCTACATTTAAAGCGCATTTATATTTTGTGTATCTCAATCAGAAAAAAAACAGCAGAGATGGCATTGCAAATTACAGAGCAAATGCAACGCAAACTACTAAAACCATTGAAGCTGCCAATACTATTACCAATGCCATTATTAATTCTAAAACATTAAAAACCTTTAATGAATTATTAATTGAGCATGAAGATTTAATCTCTAAATGCACTAACCAACCCACTATTAAATCATTATTTTTTAAAGATTTTAACGGTGCAATAAAAAGTTTAGGAGCTTGGGGAGGCGATTTTGTTTTAGTAGCTTCAGAAACTAATCCGGAAGCTTATTTTAAATCTAAAGGGTTTAATATTATTATTCCTTACAAGATTATGGTTTTATAGTATATTTATACTTTAAATAAGTTTAATTAAATTTTTATAATGAAAAAAAAATACCTACTCCTACTAATTGTGTTTGTCCTACTTAGTATTATCACTTATAGATACATATACAAAGATCATAGAGATATCAGCACAGAAACGGCTAGCTTTACCACAACAGTTTCAGAATTAACAACAGAATTCAAACAAAACACATCTGAAACTCAAAAAAAATACCTAAATAAAACAATTGCTATTGAGGGTATAATCTCAGAAATTAATGATACTAATATAACCTTAAATTCAGTTTTGTTTTGTAACATGCAACCTCAATTTAACGCTACTAAATTCAAAATAAATGATACTGTTAGCATTAAAGGCAGACTCATAGGTTATGATGATTTATTAGAAGAAATTAAACTAGACCAATGTTCAATTATAAAATAAAAACGATGAAAAAATCCCTAATTTTATTTTTACTACTTCCGCTTATAAGTATCGCTCAAGATGATTTATTAGGTGAAATAGACAGCAGTGCAGAACCCAATGTAGCTACTGCTACTTTTAAAGGTTTAAAAATTGTGAATTTTGAATCCACAAAATTGGTTTCAAAAAAAGAGCTTACTTTTGTTGTTGCACACCGATTTGGCAGCTTAAAAAACGGATTTGATACCTTTTTTGGACTAGATGATGCTGTTACACGTTTAAATTTTATTTATGGTCTTACAGATGCCGTTAATATAAGCGTATCTAGAAGTTCTTTTCAAAAAATATATGAATCTGCAATAAAATATAGACTTGTTCAACAAAAAGAAGAAGGATCACCTTTTACAATTGTGGGCTACAATTCTATATTATTAAACACCGCATTAGATGATGCTAACTATCCAAAATTAGAATTTAAAGACCGTTTAGGTTATACCATACAAGTTTTAATAGCTCGTAAAATAAACTCAAAATTATCTTTGGAATTGGCACCTACTTTTTTTCATGACAATTTTGTGTTAGACAACAATCAAGACAACTCTCAATATGTTATGGGTTTTGGAGGGCGTTATAAACTAGGAAAACGCTGGTCTATAAATTCAGATTACGGATGGCATTTAAACCGATCAAGTACATCACCATTTAAAAACCCTTTATCTTTGGGTATTGATTATGAAACTGGTGGCCATGTTTTTCAAATGCATCTTACCAACTCTCAAGCCATGAATACAAATGGCTTTTTAGGACAGGCAACTGGTGATTGGAATGATGGTAATATCTATTTTGGATTTAATTTAAGCAGACGTTTTTAAAAATTATAATTATTATGAAAAAATTAATTTATACAATTACAATATCAAGTCTTTTAATTTTTAGTTGCTCTAATGTAAGTGAAGACGATTTAATAGATAATACGCCAATTGAAAATGTTGTAACCTATAATGCAAACATAAAACCAATATTAGATAATAATTGTGTTGCATGCCACAGTAATCCGCCACTAAATGGCGCATCAACAAGTTATGACACCTATGAAAGTGCTAGATTAGGTGTAGAAAATAACATTATAAATCGTATTTCTAAGCAAGTTGGAGAATCTGGCGCTATGCCAATAGGCGGACCAAGATTACCACAAGCCTCAATAGACCTTTTTCAACAATGGCTGGATGAAGGGTTTTTAGAAAATTAAAAATAAGTAAAAATGAAAAAAATTCAATTTATACTCATCATTCTTTTAAGTCTTTCTGGCTTTTCACAAAGTAAATACTTAACAAAAACAGGTATTATAAGCTTTGAAGCTTCTGTTCCCGCTTTTGAAGAAATTAAAGCAAACAACACATCTACTACTGCAATATTAAATGCTGCAAATGGTGAGTTTGCTGCTTTGGTTTTTGTTAAAGCATTTCGGTTTAAAAATGCGTTAATGGAAGAGCATTTTAATGAAAACTATGCTGAATCTGATGCTTATCCTAAAGCCAAGTTCAAAGGAAAGTTTTCAAATTTTGATATAAAAGCTATTTCTAGTAAGTCAATAAATTATTCTGGTTCTTTAGAATTTCATGGCAAAACCAAAGTTTTAGAAAAACAAACAATGTCTATTTCTAAAAATGATGATGGAGATATTATTTTAGAAGGTGAATTTTCTGTAAATGTTGATGATTTTGGTATTGAAATACCAAAAGTTGTGAGCAATAAATTATCAAAAACTGTAGATGTGAAATTTAGTTTTCTATTAAAAAAGAGATAACACTTATATTATACTTTAACAGCATATATTAAGACCTCTGGTGATATATACACTTGGTATATTTATTAGCATGCAAATTGTTACTACTGCTATAATCTACTAGATTTGTTTTTTAATACGATTTGTAATTTCCAAAAAGAATAATAGCTTTTTATAAAACTAAATACTCAAACTAATTACAACTTGAGTATTTAGTCTTTCTAACTTACTTACTGATTGAGGTTTTTAATTAAAATTGACCCAATTTGTTCCATTCCAACCTTGGAATTTATTTATACCATCATTATACCTAATAAGCCCAGCCTCATCCGTTCCTAATGTTGAATCAACTGATTGTAATTCTGAATCATCACCAAAAAGTGTAAAACTTCCTACGTCACTACTATTAGTATTATCTATAGAAACTAAATAAGTATTACCAACAGTAAGGTTATCCATATTTATATATGCTCTATCTGCACTTGTGTCTTGATAACAGGCTATTTCTGTTGTTCCAGCTTCATTCCAAACACTCATAATAGGCTTTTTCAAAGTACCATAAGCGCCACCTGTTAATATAAATAACGATTGATCTGTATTTGTAGCTACAAACTTAAACCATACATTATTCTTAGGTATACCAGCACAGCTGGTATTTAAACCATCTGATGTGCCTATTGAAGTTGTGTACTGAGCATTAGTAGAACTAAATTCTGATGAATTAAAAAGAATAGCATTAGCCATAAAATCATGACTAGCTGAAGCTGGTGGAACAATAAGATCCGCTTTCCATAATCCTCTTCCATAAGTACCAGCATAAATTACATCAGTTACAAAATTAATATCTAACTCACCTATTTTTACATTTGGCAAATCAGTATTGTATGAGTTCCAAGTAGAGTCTGCATCTAACAAATAATAGACACCATAATTCATGCCTAAGTATAAAACATCCCCATTTATATGATTATCCCATACTAAAGATAAAGCACTAAAGTTTGGCAAGTCATATAATTGAGATGACCACGACAAACCCCCATTATAAGATATATAAACTTTTTGAGCACCTGTAGTGGCAATAGCAATTTTATTTGGATTAGTTGGATGTATTGCAATACTATTAATACTTCCAGAAAAACCTGTAACTGCTGTCCAATTAGTAGCGCCTCCATCTATTGTCTTGTATAAGTTAGATCCATGTGCAGCATACATAATATTATTATTGGATGGAGCAATTTTAAGATGGTCTATATTAGTACCAAAATCTTGAGATATGGCTGTCCAATTTACTGAAGGGAAAATCCCAAAAAAAAGTGTGAATGTACCTTTATACACTTTATCATAACCTGTGTATAATGTATTAGCTGTTAAAGGATCTTGTTCAAATGGTGTAATCCAGTTACCAGATTTACCTTCTGGAGTAGATAATCCAGAGCGACTATTACCACCATCAAGAGAGACATAAAGAGTCCCATACTGAGAGGTGCCATATAAATAATTACTATTATCTTTATCTACAAAAGTTTCCATTCCATCAGCACCCAACCAGTCTTTCCATACACCAGTGTTTGTATAAACAGATGTACCATTGTCTTGTGAACCACCTGTTACTATCTCTGGATTGGTTTGACTTACACCAATTTTATAAAATTGACGAACTCCAATCCCTGTAGTTAAATCTGTATAATAGCTACTATTTACTGAAGTTGGGTTGTTAGCTACGAAAATCCCACCATCAGTTCCTGCATATAATTTAGAATTTTTATAGATTAAAATATCTACATCCGCATGACAATAACCAATATTTTCTGAATTTGCTGTACTCGGAACCCATTGTGAAGTTACTGAAAAACTCACACCTCCATCAGTTGATAACCAAGTTAAAATTCCAGCAATATGAACTTCATTTACATTACTAGGATTCACCACGATATCCATATCTCTTGGCGCTTGTCCACTATCATCACTAGCATCAGATTGATAACCAAAATAGTTTTTACCAGTATGATCTAATTGAGTAAATGTAGAACCGCTATCTGTAGATTTATATAACCCGCCAAATACATGTCCATTGGCTTCTAAAACATAAACTACCGAAGGGTCATTAGCCGTTACTCCTATCATTTTTGCTCCTGTACTAAAACCTGTGATTTCGGTAAAACTTACCCCGCCATCTGTAGATTTATAAAACCCCGTGCCAGAGGCATATATAGTATTAAGATCACCAGGTTTATATTGAATGTCATAACCTTTAGATACAGTAGTATTTGCATTAATAGCTGACCAACTAATACCGGCATCAACAGATCTGTATATAGTAGATGTTGTTGCACAATACATTATATTGCTATTTGTAGGGTTTACTAAAATTTCAGTTACAGTACCATTTATACCACTACTTAAAAGATTCCATGTGGTACCTGCGTCAGTAGATTTAAAAATAGATCTACTAGCACCCCAATAATAAATAGAATTATTGCTAGGGTCTATAGTTAGTGAAAATACAGGTAAGCCAGGCATATCATCCGTTAAAACCACCCAATTATTTCCTCCATCTGTTGTTTTCCATACACCACCTCCATGTGCACCAACAATCATAATGTTTGGATTTGTATCATCTATAGCAACAGACGTTAAACGACCTACACCTGGATTCCAGCCAGATGTATCATTATAATATGAAGGCCCTAGTTCTTCCCAAACAGTAGCCGATTTATTAACAACTGCTACATTTTTACTTTTAGCATAATTTTTATAACGTATATATTCATTAAATTTTTCTAACGGACTTTTAAGATAGCCTTGTTCATTCTGATCTCTTAAAGCATTATACTCCCAACGCTTAAACTGCTTATAACCTGTCCCGCGACCTGTACCTATATTACTGAAATAATTATACGCAGCTTGTTGAATCTCTGAGACTTTGTTAGTTCCCTCTAACATCATATCCTTATAGGTCTGAGCCTCTATCGTTAAAAAGACAGAAAAAAATAGTATTAGTATTAAATTGTACTTTTTGTATTTAAAAATCATAATTTTATTGCATTTAAAATTCAAAGTTATACTTTTTTTTAATTATTTACTCAAATACATTTTACGTCTAGAATATAAATCATAGAATTCATCATCCTTTAAGCTGTCTATAAATAAGATACTCTCGCCAGTACTTTTCATTTCTGGCCCTAGTTGTTTGTTTACATTTGGAAATTTATTAAAAGAAAACACAGGTTGCTTAATGGCATAGCCTTTTAGTTGTGGGTTGAAGTTAAAATCCGTTACTTTATTTTCGCCTAACATCACTTTAGTAGCATAGTTTACATAAGGCTCTTGATACGCTTTTGCAATAAAAGGAACCGTACGCGAAGCTCTTGGATTGGCTTCAATAATATAAACCACATCGTCTTTAATAGCAAATTGAATGTTAATTAAACCAACCGTATTTAATGCTCTTGCAATGGTATGTGTGTGATCTTTAATTTGTTGCAACACTAAATCTCCTAAATTAAAGGCTGGTAACAACGCATTACTATCTCCAGAATGAATACCGCAAGGCTCAATATGTTCCATAATACCAATAATGTAAACATTACCATCGGCATCACAAATTGCATCAGCTTCTGCTTCTATAGCTCCGTCTAAATAATGATCTAATAGCAGTTTGTTTCCTGGAATTGATTTTAATAAATCAATAACATGTGCTTCTAATTCATCTTTATTAATAACTATTTTCATGCCTTGACCTCCTAACACATAAGATGGTCTTACTAAAATAGGAAAGTCTAACACCTCTGCAATTGCCAATGCTTCATCTGCAGTTTCGGCAACGTCAAACTCTGGATAAGGAATGTTATTTGCCTTAAGTATGTTAGAAAAACTACCACGGTCTTCTGCTAAATCTAAAGATTTAAAGCTTGTACCCATTATTTTAACACCCCACTTTTCTAGCTTTTCTGCAAGTTTTAAAGCGGTTTGCCCACCTAATTGAACAATGACACCTTCAGGTTTTTCATGCTGAATAATATCATAAATATGTTCCCAAAATACAGGTTCAAAATAAAGTTTATCCGCAATGTCAAAATCTGTTGAAACCGTTTCTGGATTACAGTTTATCATTATAGTTTCGTAACCGCATTCTGCAGCAGCTAATACACCGTGCACACAGCAGTAATCAAACTCAATACCTTGCCCAATTCTGTTTGGCCCAGAACCAAGTACTATAATTTTTTTCTTATCAGTTACTACACTTTCGTTATGTACAGATACTGTTCCGTCTGGTGCCTCAACTTCGCTTTCAAACGTAGAATAGTAGTATGGAGTTTGTGCTTTAAATTCAGCAGCACAAGTATCTACAAGTTTAAAAACTCTGTTTATACCTATGGCTTTTCTTTTGTTATACACATCACTTTCTAAACAGCCAAGCATGTGTGCTATTTGCCTATCGCCATAACCTTTTTGTTTGGCCTCTAACATTAACTCTCTGTCTAAGGTATCTATAGTATATTTAGAAATTTCTTTTTGAAGCTGAAATAATTCTTCATATTGTCTTAAAAACCACATGTCAATTTTTGTGATTTCGTAAATACGACTTAACGGAATTCCTATTTCAATAGCATCATAAATAGCAAAAACACGATCCCAACTTGCATATTTTAATTTGCTAATTATGGTGTCATAATCTTTATATCCTTTTCCGTCTGCTCCCAATCCGTTACGTTTAATTTCTAAAGATTGTGTGGCTTTATGTAGTGCTTCTTGAAATGAGCGACCAATTGCCATAACCTCACCAACGGCTTTCATTTGAAGCCCTAGCGTACGGTCTGAGCCTTCAAATTTATCAAAATTCCAACGTGGTATTTTTACAATAACATAATCTAATGTTGGCTCAAATAACGCTGACGTTGATTTTGTAATTTGGTTATTTAATTCGTCTAAAGTAAATCCTAAGGCTAATTTAGCTGCAATTTTTGCAATTGGATAGCCTGTTGCTTTACTCGCTAATGCGGAAGAACGGGATACACGTGGGTTTATTTCTATAGCAATTATTTCTTCTTCTTCGTCTGGGCTAACCGCAAACTGCACATTACAACCTCCTGCAAAATCGCCAATACTGCGCATCATATGAATGGCCATATCGCGCATTTTTTGCTGTGTTTTGTCTGAAAGCGTCATAGCTGGCGCAACAGTTATTGAGTCTCCAGTATGAATCCCCATTGGATCCATGTTTTCAATAGTACAAATTATGACAACGTTATCGTTTTTATCACGCAGTAACTCAAGTTCGTATTCTTTCCAACCTAGCAAAGCCTTGTCTATCATCACCTCATGAATTGGTGAAATCTCAAGACCTCTTGTTAGATTTTCGTCAAAATCTTTTTCGTCATATACTATTGAAGCTCCAGCGCCTCCCAAAGTAAAAGAGGCTCTAATACACAACGGAAAACCAAACTCTTGAGCAATTTCTTTACCTTTTAAAAATGAGGTTGCTGTAGCTTGTGGTGCCATACCAACACCAATTTTTAGCATTAACTCTCTAAATTTTTCGCGATCTTCTGTTATGTTAATCGCATCAATATCTACACCAATAATTTCTACATTAAAATCTTTCCAAATGCCTTTTTCATCTGCTTCAATACAAAGATTTAATGCCGTTTGACCTCCCATGGTTGGTAAAACGGCATCAATTTGCGGATGGTCTTTTAAAATCTTAATAATAGATTTTGTGTTTAATGGTAAAAGGTACACATGATCCGCCATTGTGGGATCTGTCATTATAGTTGCTGGATTAGAATTAATTAAAATTGTTTCAACTCCTTCCTCTCTTAAAGAACGTAGTGCTTGAGATCCTGAATAATCAAATTCACAGGCCTGACCAATAACTATAGGCCCAGAACCAATAAGTAAAATAGACTTAATGTTTTTATTTTTTGGCATGTTTTAAAATTTTTGGTTTTACAAAAATAGGTATCAATAGGGTATAAAAAAAGACGCTACACCAATGTAACGTCTTTATTATATTAACAATTGTTAATCATTATTTTTTATGTCTTGCCTCCGAAGATACAGATAATTTTTTTCTTCCTTTAGCTCTTCTACGTGCTAAAACTTTTCTTCCGTTAACAGAAGCCATTCTTTCTCTGAAACCGTGCTTGTTTCTTCTCTTTCTTTTTGACGGTTGAAACGTTCTTTTTGGCATGTCGTATGTATTTAAAAACTAATATTAAAAGTAAGTTGTTTTTGAGTCTTTTCAAAACTGGGTGCAAATATACAACAAGTTTTTACTTTAGCAAGTTAGTAAATAAAAATTATTTCTGTGGAAAATAAATTCTTAGATTTTAGTACCTTTGTAACTTCAAAATTATAACGTAATATGTTTAATAAAAATATAAAATTAATCTTAGCGGCATTAATTATAGGCTTTGCAATTTATCAATTTATAGATGGTGAAATTGGAAACGGTATTATGTACCTACTACTATCGCTAATCTTTATATTCTTGTATTATAAAAACGAATTAATTTTACTCGCTTTTTTAAAATTACGAAAACAAGATTTTCCTGGTGCAAAAAAATGGTTAGATAAAATTAAAAATCCAGAAGCTGCTTTAGTGAAAAAACAACAAGGTTACCTTAGTTACTTAAATGGCATTATGGTATCGCAAACTAACATGAATGAAGCTGAAAAATATTTTAAAAAAGCAATTGACTTAGGGCTATCTATGGATCATGATTTGGCTATGGCGAAATTAAATTTAGCTGGTATTGCATTTTCTAAGCGCAGAAAACAAGAGGCTACAAAACTTTTGGTTGAAGCTGAAAAACTTGACAAGCGCAACATGCTTGCAGATCAAATAAAAATGATGAAAAAGCAAATGAAAACGGCAGCCATTCCAAAACAGCAATACGGCCAACCAACATCTTCTCGCCAAAATCGTAGAAGCCGAAGGTAATATTTTTGGTCTCTAAAATAATTAATAACACATCAAAAGGTTAAAGCTTTGCAATAAGACAATAGCTTTAACCTTTTTAGTTTTCACAGTATTAGTTTAAAAGTTTAAATTAAATAACGCTTTATACCACATTATCCATAATGTCTTGCACTGAACCTACAACAAAAATCAAGATTGCCAATTTCTGAATTCTCAAATCCGAGTCTTCTCTAGATATTCAATCTCACGAGCAAGCAATTTCCAGTCCTTTTGATCTATTGCTCGACTGTCTTTTTTAAAAATACTTTCGATAGTGTATTCAAAATCGATATTTGCTTTATTTAAAAAATCTTCAATCCCTACATTTGTTGAAGTTATACCATCATCATCAACATAATCCAATCCTTCGATTGTACAGCCAGTTGTAAGTATTGAAATCATTGGCCAAAAACTTGATTATTAACTAATAAAGATAGTTAAAATTACTTCGTTGCTTTTTCATAGTTCTAAAGCGTAGTGACCGATTTTTTATTAATTACATTTCTAAAAGTAACATATCATCTTTGCTTTATGTGTAACAACTGTTACCAATATCGAACTCTATTTCTTATATTTTTGTATAAAAATTAAGAGCTCTTTTGAAGAGAACATATCTATACAGCTTGCTATTCCTAAAATGTCCTCAATGTCGTCAAGGCGATTTTCTGGAAGCAAACCCTTATAAATTTTCTAACATTAATAAGGTAAAGGAAAAATGCCCAAAATGTGGATTAAAATATAGTATAGAACCAGCCTTTTATACGGGTTCTATGTATGTGTCGTACGGAGTTGGTATTGCAGTCGCAGTAGCTGCCTACGTACTTACGCTCATATTTGGATTTAATTTTGGACCTACAGGGATACTTCTGAGTATTGTATTTGCATTGGTTGTTACTATGCCATACATTGGAGCAGTCTCAAAATCTATCTGGGCGCATTTCTTTTTCAAGTACAATCCTACAATCGCAAAGTAAGTAAACAATGATTCAAGAACTTAAAAAATACTATGGCGGTCAATTTGAGCCAGCACTAATAGAAGAAATAAATCGCGTAGGTACGTTTATGGAAGTGCCAGAAGGTCAAGACTTAATGAGACCAGGGCAATATATAAAATCAATGCCCCTGTTGTTATCTGGAAGTATCAAGATTATGCGACCAGATGACGAAGGCGAAGAATTATTGTTATACTATCTTGAAAAAGGCGATACCTGTGCGATGACAATGACTTGCTGTATGGGTAATACCAAAAGCGAAATTCACGCTGTGACCGAAACACCAGCCAAACTTTTGATGATTCCCATAGGTAAAATGGAAGAATGGTCCAGTAAGTATAAAACTTGGCGCAATTTTGTCTTTACGAGTTATCATAACCGTATGATGGAAATGCTTGAAAGCATAGACAATATTGCGTTTAAGAATATGGATGAGCGGCTTGAAAAATGGATTGAGGACAAAATTCAAATAATTAACAGCAAGCATATCTACACAACCCATAAAGAAGTTGCTCAAGATCTTCATACGAGTAGAGTTGTAGTTTCGAGACTGCTCAAAAAGATGGAAAACCATAAGAAAATAAAATTGCATCGCAGTTTTATCGAAGTCCTGTAACAACGGTTACAAAACTTGGTATTTTAGTCCTATACATTTGTCTCATAATTAGTTTGATAAATGGAAATCGTAGAAATTTTAGGGTATATAGGAGCACTCGTAATTGGGCTCGTATTAGGTTTAATAGGTGGTGGTGGCTCTATACTTACTGTGCCTATTTTGGTGTATGCGCTCACCTTAAATCCTGTAATTGCCACGGCATACTCGCTCTTTGTAGTAGGTACTACAGCATTAGTTGGTGCAGTTAAAAATATGATGAAGGGAATGGTAGATTTTAAGACTGCCATCATTTTTGCCATTCCAGCATTTATTGCGGTATATCTTACCAGAGCATTTTTAATTCCTGCAATCCCAGATGAACTTTTTGACTTGGGCGATTTTATGGTCACTAAGAATCTGGCTATAATGTTATTCTTCGCAATCATAATGCTGTTGGCATCCGTTTCAATGATTCGCAATAAGCGAAAGGAAACCGATGAAGAGTCCGAAATCACATACAATTATCCACTAATAATTATTGAAGGTCTTGTCGTGGGAACTATCACAGGAATCGTAGGCGCAGGTGGTGGGTTTTTAATTATTCCCGCATTGGTTTTACTGGCTAAACTACCTATGAAAAAGGCCGTGGCAACTTCCTTATTTATCATCGCAATAAAATCGCTTATTGGCTTTTTGGGCGATGTGCAAAATTTAGATATAAACTGGTCATTTTTATTATCATTTACAGCAATTTCAGTAGTGGGAATATTCATAGGCATTTGGCTCAATAAGTTTATAGATGGAAAAAAGCTCAAAAAGGCTTTTGGGTGGTTTGTATTGGTAATGGGAATCTACATTTTGTACAAAGAGCTCGCTATGTAACAGGAGTTACTTAAAAATAAAATATGACAAATTAATTTTACACGTATAATCTCGCTTTCGCGAAAGCGTACTAAAACTTAAGTATTATGAAAATCGAACAAATTTATACAGGATGTCTGGCACAAGGCGCCTACTACATTGAAAGCAATGGCGAAGTGGCCATTATAGACCCATTACGGGAAGTACAACCCTACATTGACAAGGCAGAAGTAGCTGGCGCAAAAATCAAATACATTTTTGAAACTCATTTTCACGCAGATTTTGTGTCTGGTCACGTTACCCTTTCGGAAAAAACAGGAGCACCCATCATTTACGGACCTAATGCTAATCCAAATTTTGAAGCTATAACGGCAAAAGATGGTCAAGAATTCAAATTGGGCGAGCTTACTTTTATCGTACTGCATACACCAGGGCACACGATGGAAAGTACTACCTATTTGTTGAAGGACAAAGATGGCAAAGACCACGCCTTGTTTACGGGCGACACATTATTTCTTGGCGATGTAGGAAGACCAGATTTAGCGCAGAAAGCAGCGGATATGACACAGGAAGAATTGGCGGGAACGCTATATGATAGCTTGCGTAATAAGATTATGCCTTTGGCCGATGATGTTATCGTATATCCAGCGCACGGAGCAGGTTCTGCTTGCGGTAAGAATATGATGAAAGAAACGGTGGATACTTTGGGACACCAAAAGGAAATGAACTACGCCCTACGTGCAGATATGACCAAAGAAGAGTTTGTCAAGGAAGTAACCGATGGGCTATTGCCACCACCGGCCTATTTCCCGCTGAATGTAAAGATGAACAAGGAAGGCTATAAGGATATTGAAGAAGTTATTGCTCAAGGCGAAAACGCCCTTTCCCCAGATGCCTTTGAGGCGGCTGCCAATGAAACTGGTGCTGTAATGCTTGACGTAAGGCACCAAAGCGATTTTGCCAAAGGCCATATTCCAGGTGCCATATTTATAGGATTAGACGGAAGCTTTGCACCGTGGGTGGGCGATTTAATTAAAGATGTACAACAGCCCATTTTGCTTATCGCAGGTGAAGACAGGATTGAAGAAACTATCACCAGGCTTTCCCGAGTAGGTTTTGATAATACCATTGGTTATCTCGATGGTGGTTTTGAAGCGTGGAAGAAAGCGTCAAAAGAATACGATACGGTAACGTCTATTCCAGCTACCGAGTTCAAGCAAGTGATAAGCGATACAAACAACGAAACACCTGTTTTTGACGTAAGAAAACCAGGAGAATTTCAGAGCGAGCACGTTGTAAATGCACATCACACGTCGCTATCAGAATTAAATGCCCACCTTGCAGAGTTCCCAGACAATGAAACATTTTACGTGCATTGTGCAGGTGGATATCGCAGTATGATAGCAGCATCCATTTTAAAGAGTCGTGGTATCCATAATTTGATTGATGTACAAGGTGGATTTAAAGCCATCAAAGAAGCTGGTGTTGATACCACAGATTATGTGTGTCCTTCAACATTGAAGTAGGTTTTTAACCCATTTAATGTATTAGAACTTCGTTATGAGAGTTGAAAGCTCAATAAAATCAAATCTTTTCTGGATTTCAGCATAGCATAGCTATGATGGAATTCAAAAAGACAGCGAAGCGATTGATTTTTCAGAGATTTCGGCTCGGAATAGATTTTATAATGGATTTGATGGGTTTTATTTAGTGGGTTAGTAGAAAAGTGACTGTTTCCAGTCACTTTTTTATTTGCTCAAAACCAAAGTAGTCATCGCCCGCTCATCCTGTACATTGGTAGTCTTTACTGCTTCCAGAAGTTTCAAATCAAATGCTTTAACCAACTGACTGATACGTTCCCGCGTCAAATAATAAGTACCCTCTTTTCCATTCTCTTTAAATGTGATTTCGGGCGCGTTTCCGTCTAGACCTATGTTAGATGCCATTCTTATTAAGAGCATCCCTTCAGGTTTCAATACGCGAATCAGTTCTGAAAACATAGCCGTAAAATGGGTTTCGCTTTGCGCAAAATGTAACACGGCACAGCATAAAATGTGGTCAAAACTATTATTGCTGTGAGGCAAATTATCTAGCGTTCCTGTAAAAAAGTTTTCTGCCTGTTTAGGGTATGCCGCTTTCGCAAAAGCGAGAAAATCTTTGTCAATATCTACGCCGTTTATCTCAAAGTCATTTTGATAGAACCATTTTAAGTTTCGGCCTTTGCCACAACCTGCATCCAGAATTTTTTGTCCTGGTTCATATCTGCCTTTTAAAATTTGGTCGATGACATAAATATCCATGTGACCTATAGCCTTGAAAGTTTGTTCATAGTTCATAACGAAGGATTTAAAGTTAGGACAAGATACCTGAAATTATTCCGCACTTCTGTAACAATGGTTACCATTTTTAAGCACAGTGAAATTTAATTTTACATTATAATAAAAAAGAGAAAATTATGGAAAATACAATTGAAAATACCATCGTTTCTATGCCACGCATAGGCGATGATGCACCAGATTTTAAAGCAAAAACGACCAAAGGCGACATTCAGTTTTCTGAATATGCTAAAGACAAATGGATTGTGATGTTCTCGCACCCAGCCGATTTTACTCCTGTTTGTACTACTGAAATGAGCGGTTTTGCTACGCGTAAAGATGAATTTACTGCGCTCAACACAGAACTGGTAGGGTTGAGTATAGACAGCATACACGCACACTTGGGATGGGTTAATAATGTGAGAGAAAAAACAGGCGTTTATTTTGATTTCCCCATCATAGCAGATATTGATATGAAAGTATCAAAGCTCTACGGAATGCTACAACCCAATGAGAGTGAAACAGCAGCAGTACGTGCCGTATTCTTTATCGACCCTAAAAAGAAAATCCGATTAATAATGTACTACCCTCTCAACGTAGGTAGAAATATGGATGAGATTTTAAGAGCCCTTGAAGCTTTGCAGATTTCTGATGAACACAAAGTAGCAATGCCTTTGGACTGGAAAAAAGGCGATAAGGTAATCGTACCACCACCAAAAACGCTTGATGAGATGGATGCAAGAATAAAGGATGATAGCTGTGAAAAAGTGGACTTCTATCTCGCCAAAAAATCACTTTAAATAAGAATGAAAATAACATTTATTATTATGACATTTTTAAGCACATTATTTGGCGCAAAAGCACAAGAAACTGATTCAATGAAAATTTTAAGTGTAGAAGAATTTAATCAAGCGATTACAGTAGGGAAAGTACAATTAGTCGATGTTCGAACCGCAAAAGAATTCAATCAAGGTGCCATAGAAAACGCCTTAAATATTGACTTTTTTAAGCAGGACACTTTCGCTGAAAATTTCAACAAACTGGATAAAGAACAGCCTGTATATATCTATTGTCGTTCAGGAAATCGCAGCCAACAATCTGCTAAAAAACTGGACGCATTAGGTTTTAAAAAAATCTATGATTTACGTGGTGGTTATATGGGATGGCCTTATAAAAATTAAGAATTATGAAAGCAACACTCAAATTACAAAACGTTAAATGTGGCGGTTGTACAAATGGTATTGCCGAACTATTATTGAAACTTTCTGGCATTAACAAGGTACAGATAGGCGATGGCTCATCTGAAGTTTCATTTACCTACGATACGGTAAACGACCTTGCGATGGCAGAGCGAACACTTACCCAAATGGGCTACCCACTAAAAGGTGCAGAGAATACAACATTAAATAAAGTAAAGTCGTTAATAAGCTGTGCGACAGGAAAAATTAATATGAGTTTATGAAACATTTGTCTATCACACTTATTTTAATGCTCTTGCTCACAAGATGTAACCAACAGCAAATGAAACAGTATGAAGCAATCGCATCATTTAAAACTACTGAAAACGAATCCAAAAATGGTAAGTTGCTTATGGAACAAAAGTGTTATATCTGTCATAGTCCAAGTGCGTCAATGCAAAGCAGATTGGCACCACCTATGATTGCAGTAAAAAAACATTACTTAAGTGACGATATGACCAAAAAACAATTTGCCGAAGCAATGTGGAAATGGATTGAAAAACCAGCAATAGAAAATTCAAAAATGAAAGGTGCGGTAAGAAGATTTGGCGTGATGCCATATCAGCCTTTTGAAAAATCTGAAATTGAATTAATAGCCAACTTTATTTTTGATAATGATATTGAACAACCTGAATGGTTTAACGAGCATTTTAAACAAATGAAAAAAAAACACTAAACTTCTAATACTTGATGCGAGCCAGCAGTAGTTGGTTTATGTAGAAAGAGCAGACTGTTAGGGTCTGCTCTTTTTTTTTGCTAATAATTTCTGGTTGTGTAACACCAGTTACAGCAAACGCTCTAAAGCGCACCTAATTTTACGTGCGAATATGAATACAGCAAAATTCCTTTATTTCATTCTGATAGTACTTGCGAGTAAAACGCTACTTGGGCAAAGTGAAGACTTCACACATTCCAGCAGTTGGAACACCCTAGCGGTAAAAGCAAATCTCAATGAGAAGGTATTTCTAAAAAATGAGTTCAACTTCCGAAGGACTAATTTTCTTCAAGATTGGGAGCAGATTGTATTGAGATCTTCGGTGCAGTGCAGACTAAGCGACCATCTGACCACAGCCTTGGGCTATACCTACATTCAGAATTATAGTTATTCAGATTTTTTTGCACCTGTTGACTTTAAAGAGAATAATATTTGGCAACAGCTCTTTCTTAAACAGGCCTTAGAACATTTCGATATCTCGCACAGAATTCGCTTTGAAGAACGCTTTCGCGAAAGCGTAATGAATACAGATACCAATCCTATTGTTTCAACTGCCGAATATTCTGGAAGATTGCGATATCGGTTTATTATCACAGTCCCTATTCTTAAAAAACAGCACATTTCAGTAATCGCCTATGATGAAGTTTTTCTGGATTTTGAAAAAGGGTTACAACCTAAAAAGCTTAATCAAAACTGGATGTTTATAGGGGTACGCTTTCGCGAAAGCGCACATATTACCATTACATCGGGCTACCATCATATCAATATCCCAAAGGATAATTTCTCAATTACAAATCACATCTGGGAAACCAGTTTACTCTATACGTTATAAATGAAAAAGCTAACGCTCTTTATTTTATTTGCCCTCTTGGCTATTACAAATGTTTTAGCACAAGATGATACTCACGATGAACATTCTTCTGGAAAAGGCTTACGTATCGCCGGTGTAATAGGTCATACCTATATTAACAGTGAAGGTATGGAGGGGAATTTGTACATCCCGTCTTGGGGTCTGGACATCGATTATTGGTTCAATCACAAATGGGGTATTGGGCTACATAATGACATTGAAATTGAAAATTTTATAGTGGAAAGAAATGATGCCGAAGTCATTAAACGTGAAAATCCCTTGGTATTTACGCTCGATGCGCTTTATCATATAGGCAATGGTTTTGTGATTAGCATAGGGCCAGGTGTCGAGCTGGAAAAGAACGAATCCTTCTTTTTGGCTCGCATTGGACTGGAATATGAATATGAAATCAACAGCAACTTCTACCTAATGCCCGCACTTTTTCACGACCAGCGTTTTGATGGATTTAGCACAACTTCAATAGGTCTCGGATTGGGTCATAAATTTTAAGTATGATTTCAATCGATTGCGAGAAGTGTAACAAAAGTTACCGACCTTCAATTAAACAACTTATATTTTTAATGGATTTTTAAAACACACATATTATGGCAACGCATCATCAAGTGCTCATCATAGGCGGTGGAACCGCCGGAATAATGACCGCAGCACAATTACTTAAACAAAAAAAGTCTAACGATATCGCAATTATAGAACCAGCAGATACGCATTACTATCAACCCGCATGGACACTCGTGGGCGCTGGAACATACGATTATGATAAAACGGCCAAACCTATGGCAGCTGTAATGCCTAAGGGTGCCAAATGGATAAAAGACAAAGCAACAGGATTTGACCCTGAAAACAATACTGTAAAGACTGCAAAATCAGGCGATATATCGTATGATTATTTGGTTGTTGCACCAGGTCTAGCTTATGATTTTAGCTTGGTTAAAGGGCTGGGCGATGCTATGGACAAAGGTGTCGTATGTAGTAATTATACCGACCCAAAACATACTTGGGAAGTGGTTAAAAATTTTAAGGGCGGTACGGCTTTATTCACACAACCAGCAACACCTATAAAGTGTGGTGGTGCACCACAGAAAATTATGTATCTGGCTGAAAGTCATTGGGCAAAAAGTAAGACGCGTTCAAAGACAGAAGTTGTTTTTGCCACCGCAGGAACAGTCATTTTTGGTACAAAAGAAATCGCAGAAACGTTGATGAAAGTGGTTGACCGCAAGGACATCAACTTACGCTTTAATCATAAATTGGTTGAAGTAGATGCCGAAAAACAAATCGCCTGGTATGAGTTGACTAAAGATATTTCGGCAGGTGGTTGTGTAATTATGTCTGGCGATGATGATGGAAAATATCTAGACAAGACTTTTCAATACAATTACAAGGATGTAAAAGTGACCAAAGAAGGAAACCGCTATGGCATTCACTACGATATGTTGCACACGGCACCGCCAAGTGTCGCACCAGATTTTGTAAGAAAATCAACATTAGTTAACGATGCGGGATGGGTTGATGTAGATAAACATACAATGCAACATAACAAGTTCACTAACATATTCAGTTTGGGCGATGTTGCTGGCCTGCCTACGGCAAAAACAGGTGCGGCCATTAGAAAGCAAGTGCCCATTGTGGTCGATAATATCGACCTTATGATTAAGCACAATAAAATGGGTACACAATCTTACAATGGGTATTCATCCTGTCCTTTAGTTACGGATTATGGTAAGATGGTGTTGGCAGAGTTTGATTACGAAGGAAAATTTATACCAGACCCAAAGCTAAAACAATTGCTGATTAAAGACAGTTCAAAAGAGCATTGGCGTTTATGGATGCTCAAAAAGTTTATGCTGCCTTACTTATATTGGAATAAAATGCTAAAGGGACAAAACGTATAATCTTGAATACAGAGAAAATAAAAAAGCTTGTGTTAGTATGTTTATTATGTATCGTCATAATAACTACAATCGTCTTATTTATTGAAACTTTAAACTAAATATTATGACAAAAAATATGGGCGGTGCAGACCGCATAATTAGAATTATAATTGCTGCGGTAGTAGGTATTCTTTATTGGCAAGGTATAATTGAAGGAACGCTAGCTTATGTTCTAATAGCACTTGCAGTCGTTTTTCTGTTGACCAGCTTTGTGAGCTTTTGCCCTCTCTATAAATTGGTAGGATTAAATACCTGCCCAAGGAAGTAGTTCAACAATAAAACGAACTTTTGTATCAAAGGTTACAACGGTATGTTGTGACCTTTTTTAATTTTGTGCTATTATAATTATTACAAAAACTCTAGCTATGAAAACATATATATTGAACTCGGCAGTACTAATATCTTTATTGCTAATGATAAGCTGCAATAACTCTCAAAAGAAAGAAGAAATATCTCAGACCTATCCTGATATTCAAGTGGTGGGCGCGATGAAAGATGCAATGTGGAAAGGAGAACTTGATAGCAAGATTGACCTTGATACTATCAGTAATAAAAATGGCTTGTACGGTTTAGGACCACAAACACAACTTACTGGCGAGTTGCTCATCATAGATGGCAAAAGTTACGTATCAAAAGTTGAAACCGACTCGACTATGAGTGTAAAAGAAACCTACAAAACAGGTGCACCATTTTTTGTGTTCGGAAATGTGACAGAGTGGAAAACAATCAATGTACCTTCAACCATCACAAACATAGAAGCTCTCGAAACCTTTGTTGACGAGCAATCCAAAGAGATGAAGCGACCTTTTGCTTTTAAAGTTTCAGGAACGGTAAGTGACGCCACCATTCATATTCAAAACTTGCCGCCGAATTCTAAAGTATCATCCCCACAGGAAGCGCACGTAGGGCAAACGGATTATACATTAAAGGATGAATCCGTAGACATCGTAGGTTTCTTTTCAACCGAACATAAAACCGTTTTTACCCATCACGATACATTTATGCACCTACATTTAATAACTGAAGACAGTTCAAAAATGGGGCATCTTGACCACGCAACCTTTGGAAATATTACATTGTATCTTCCTACGAAATAATGAGTATAAACACCCCAAAATATAAGGACTACATCTTTGTCGGCATTCAGTTATTACTATTTGCCGCATATGTAGTCCCTTTTAAACTCACAACTTTAAATCTTCCCGAATGGTTACGCTATTCCTGTTTGGTTGTTGTAGGCTTGGGTGTGTTTTTGGGTTTGATGGCCTTGCTACAAATCAACACGAAGCTTTCCCCATTTCCAACACCAGTTTCAAATAGCAAGCTACTAACTAATGGTGCTTTCGCAGTCGCAAGACATCCCATATATACTGCTTTGATTTCCTCTGGTCTGGGTTATGCGATATTCAGTAAATCATTGTATAAACTATTGATAACATTATCTTTAGGTATACTTTTTTATTTTAAATCGAAATATGAGGAACAGTTGCTTTTACAAAAATTTCCCGAGTACAAAAAGTATCAAATGAAAACACGACGATTTCTATGAAAAATTATCCAGCAGATTTTTGGAACGAACGTTATGCCCAAGAAGAATTTATCTACGGCACCCAGCCTAATGAATTTTTTAAAGTGCAACTGGATAAGTTGGACGTTGGAAAAATACTGCTTCCTGCTGAAGGCGAAGGCCGTAATGCTGCGTATGCCGCTTCCCAAGGTTGGGAAGTAGTTGCCTTTGACATAAGTGAAAAAGGTAAAGAAAAGGCCTTGGCATTAGCAACAGAAAAACAGGTTTCCATCCACTATGAAATTTCGGGCGTTCTGGAATTTCAGAGCGATTTAAAATTTGATGCCATCGGTTTGTGCTATGCTCATTTTCCTTCAAACATACGTAAACAGGCGCATCAACATTTGATGCAGTTTCTGAAACCTGAAGGCATTGTGATTTTTGAAGCTTTCGCGAAAGCGCAACTGGGAAACCCATCTGATGGTCCCAAAAATGAAGCAATGCTATTTTCATTAGAAGAAATCAAGGATGAATTTACACAATTAGAATTTCAGTTTTTGAAAGAAGAAACCATCAAACTTTCCGAAGGCAAAGGACATTCTGGTCCTGCCGAAGTATTGCAATTTCTCGGTAGAAAAAAGAGCTGAATTTATGCAGTTGGGTAACCTTTGTAACACATAAAATTTCGCTTCCTTTTTATCTTTGTAGCATAAATTACAAAGCTTATGGAAACCGAAATTCTTGCCCGCATCCAGTTCGCATTTACAATCGCTTTTCACTACATCTATCCGCCTTTGAGCATTGGTCTAGGGTTGATTATGGTATTTATGGAAGGAATGTATTTAAAAACTGGAAATAAACAGTACGAGATTTTAACTCGTTTCTGGTTAAAAATATTTGCCATTACCTTTGGTATAGGCGTAGCCACAGGTATAATAATGGAATTTGAATTTGGCACCAACTGGTCCGTATATTCCAGATACGTAGGGGATATTTTTGGAAGTGCATTAGCGGCAGAAGGTCTGTTTGCCTTTGGGTTAGAGAGTGCCTTCTTAGGTATTCTACTCTTTGGGTGGAACAGAGTGTCACCAAAGGTGCATTTTATTTCTACCATAGGTGTGTTTTTAGGCTCAATGTTTTCAGCGGTTTGGATTGTTGTTGCCAACAGTTGGCAACAAACACCTGCGGGATATCACATTGTAGGCGAAGGTTTTGATGCCAGAGCAGAGGTTACTGATTTCTGGGCGATGGTATTTAATCCATCAAGTGTAGATAGAATTATTCACGTTTGGCAAGGTGCATTTCTGGCTGGAGCTTTCTTAGTATTGAGTGTGCACGCCTATTATCTGCTTAAAGGTAGATATGTTGAGATTTCTAAAAAAGCTTTTAAAATAGCGTTAGGGCTTGCCACAGTAGTCTCTTTAAGCCAGTTACTATCAGGTCATAGTTCTGCTGAAGTCGTTGCAGAACATCAGCCAGCAAAATTAGCAGCAATGGAAGGTCATTATGATGCAAATGGCGCGGCAGATATGTATTTATTTGGCTGGGTAGATGACGAATCACAAGAAGTCACAGGGCTTAAAGTTCCTGGTGGCTTGTCATTTTTGTTACATCAGGATTTTGAGAAACCAGTGACTGGACTGAATGATTTTCCCGAAGAAGATAGACCTGGTCAAGTTAACGCAGTTTTTCAGTTCTATCATATTATGGTTAGTATAGGGATGTTGCTCATTGGTCTTACTCTGTACGCTAGCTTTTTATGGTGGCGCGGTACGTTGTTTGAAAAGAAATGGCTCTTGCGCATATTTGCTTTTTCGGTCTTATTGCCCCAAATAGCCAATCAAGTAGGCTGGTTTGCAGCAGAAATGGGCCGGCAGCCTTGGATTGTTTACGGTCATTTAAGAACTAGCGAGGGCTTTTCACAAGAGGTGTCCTCAAATCATATTTTGTTTTCTCTGATACTATTTCTAGTAGTGTATACCATACTTTTTCTATTGTTTATCTACTCGGTAAATAAGAAAATAAAGCACGGTCCGTATGATGAAGCTAAATGCCCAGATGAATTTTTAAAATACGTTTAAGAAATTAACTATGGAATATTTTTTAGGGATTGATTACCCAACACTTTGGTATTTAGTAGTAGGCTTGTTGTTTTCAGGTTATGTCATACTGGAAGGCTTTGATTATGGAGCAGGAATGTGGCATTTATTTTTTAGAAAAGATTTGAGTAGGCGTATTGCTATAAATGCCATCGGGCCTTTATGGGATGCAAATCAAGTATGGCTCATTATAGGTGCGGGCGCTTTATTTGCAGGATTTCCCGTAATGTACGCTACAATGCTATCGTCTATGTACGTACCCTTTATTTTATTCTTGATGCTACTGATTTTAAGGTCGTCTGCCATTAAATTTAGAAGTGCTGAAGAAATGCTGTGGTGGCGCAGGACTTGGGATATTATTTACTTTGTTTCTAACCTTCTTATATCATTTTTTCTAGGTGTCATATTAGCTAACATTTTACAGGGAATTGAATTAGCCGAAAACTATAGCTACAAAGGCGGTATGTTTCTTTCATTTTTAAATCCCTATGCCATAATGGTAGGATTAACCACGGTGTCGCTATTTATGACACAGGGCGCTATATTTTTAGTATTGAAAACCGAAGGACGCTTATACACCAGATTGACCTTTTTGCTGAAAAAAGGGATGATTTTCTTCATTGTAAGTTTTGCTGCTACATCTTTATATACCCTAGTTTTCTTAACTGGTGTTACTGATAAATTTAAAGAATATCCTGTGTTTTTCGTGATTCCTGTGTTGGCTTTTTTGGCTGTTGCGAACGTTCCCAGATTGGTGTCCAAAAAGAAATACACTTTCGCCCTCATATTCTCGTCGTTAACAATGGCATTTTTGCTAATGCTTGTCGCAGTTCAGTTATATCCTGTACTATTACCTTCAAGTATTGACCCTGAATTTAGCGTTACTATCTATAATGCCGCTTCATCTCAAAAATCATTAGGGATTATGTTAACCATCGTTGCGATAGGGTCACCTTTACTTGCCGGTTACTTCATATTTCTGTACAAGACTTTTAGAGGAAAAGTGAAGCTAGACGATACGAGTTATTAAAACCTTTAGGCAAAAAAGCACCAAGAATAACTTGATGCTTTTCTAAAGATAGGTATTGAGCTTACAAAGCGTTATCCATTATATCCAGTACAACTTCAGGATTAAGCAAAGTACTGGTATCACCTAGGTTACTCGTGTCTTTACTCGCAATCTTTCGCAGAATGCGACGCATAATCTTACCGGAACGAGTCTTGGGCAGTCCGCTTGTAAATTGAATTTTATCCAACTTGGCAATAGGGCCTATTTGTTCAGTGATAATTTGATTGATTTCCTTTCGCAAATTATCGTGGTTTCTACCTTCTCCAGTATCTTTTAAAATGACATAGCCATACAGTGCGTTCCCTTTTACATCGTGCGGGAATCCTACAATGGCACTTTCGGCAACGGCCGGATGTTCATTAATAGCATCTTCAATTGGTGCTGTACCTAAATTATGTCCGGATACAATAATAACATCATCTACACGACCTGTAATTCTGTAATAACCAACCTCATCTCTTAATGCTCCGTCGCCAGTAAAATACATATTTTCGTACGTCGAAAAATAAGTGTCTTTATAACGTTGGTGATTGCCCCAAATGGTTCTGGCAATACTTGGCCAAGGAAATTTTATACATAAACGTCCATCAACTTGGTTGCCTATTATTTCCTTACCGCTTTCGTCCATTAACGTTGGTTGTATGCCAATAAAAGGTAATGTTGCATAGGTTGGTTTTGTTGGTGTCGAAAACGGAATTGGGGTAATCATAATACCTCCTGTTTCGGTTTGCCACCAGGTATCTACAATAGGTGCTTTTTTCTTCCCTATATTATCATCATACCAATGCCAAGCCTCTTCATTAATAGGCTCACCAACCGTTCCCAAAACTTTAATAGAAGATAAATCATATTTTTCAACATTTTCAACACCTTCTTTTGCCAATGCTCTTATAGCTGTTGGTGCAGTATAAAACTGTGTGATTTTATGTTTTTCTACAATTTGCCAAAAACGTCCATAATCTGGGTAACTTGGCACACCTTCAAACATTACAGTGGTTGCACCATTTGCTAATGGCCCGTATATAATATAGCTATGTCCAGTAATCCAACCGATATCTGCGGTACACCAATAAATATCATTTTCTGTGTACTGAAACACATTTTTAAACGTATAAGCACTATACACCATATAGCCAGCAGTAGTATGTACCATACCTTTTGGCATGCCTGTAGAACCAGAAGTGTATAAAATAAATAGCGGATCTTCAGCATCCATAACCTCAGCAATATACTCGTCTGATGCAGCATCTAATAATGGTTGAAGCCATAGATCTCTGCCATCGTGCATTTTTATTTCAGTATTAATACGTTTTACAACTAACACTGTTTTTACGCATTCGCAATCCTTTAAAGCGTCATCTACAATACCTTTTAAGTCTATAGTTTTTGCACCTCTGTAGGAACCATCTGAGGTAATTACCATTTTACATTCAGAATCGTTAATACGTGTTGCAAGTGCTGTTGCAGAAAATCCGGCAAATACCACAGAGTGTATAGCCCCAATTCTGGCACAAGCCAAAACAGCTATTGCTAATTCTGGTATCATTGGTAAATAAATACACACACGATCACCTTTTTTTATGCCATTAGATTCTAAAACATTTGCAAACTTGTTTACACGGTGGTACAATTGTTTGTATGTAATATGTTCTGCGGATTCTTTTGGGTCATTGGGCTCAAATAAAATGGCGGTTTTATCACCGCGAGTGGCCAAATGCCTGTCTATACAGTTTTCAGTAATATTTAATTTTGCGCCTTCAAACCATTTTACTTCTGGTTTTTTAAAGTCCCAGCTCAAAACATTATTCCATTTTTTCCGCCAAAGAAAATGCTCTTCGGCTATTTCCTCCCAAAATGCTTCGGGATTACGAACAGATTTTCGGTAAACTTGATAATATTCTTCGAGATGTTTTATATGATAATTACTCATTTTTTAGTTTTTTTTGAATTCAGTTTAATGATTATGGAACACGTTTAAACTTTTCTTTTGTAAACTTTAATGTCTTCACGTAAGGTTCTTTCTGATATATTTTCTCTAGGATATAATGCTTCAATCCCTTCATTAACAACATTTAATAATTCCTGAAAACCATAAGACTTATTGCGTAAGCAATGGTTTAGAATATTATATCTCAAATGTTCGTGTGTGCTATATGCCATATTCTATTTCCTTTATTTCTTTTTGAATTGCTTTAATAATATGCTCAGGTATTTCTAATTCAGTAGCAAGCGCTGACCATCGAGGAATTAAGGCTTGGACATCTTCAATAATTCCTTTAGGGTTCTTTATAGAAAATTCTTCAGCAATAGTGAGGATATCTTTAATTGTTAATGAAGTACGCTTACCATTAATGGATAAAGCTCTAGATGTTGTTTTAAAAGTGAATAGTGGATTGAGTGCAAAAGTTAAATCGTATGCAGGCCCTAAATTCCAGCTATTTCTTTCTTTGTTGTAGATAAAACTATGGTTTTTTAAATGGTCGTCTACATTCCTAAAAACTAGATTGAACACCATACGCTTAAAGAGTTGTTGTAAATCTTTATGTGGAACTTCTAAAGCTAAAGCCACCCTGAAAACATTTTCATAAGATGAGTTTTCTGGTTGACTCTTAAAGTCCCAACCTGTTAAACCAGTAACGGTTAATACGTGCTGTTTTTCTCCGTTTTGTCTATCATATCTAAGTGTAGCAAAATGTTTGTTTTCTATCAGCTTAGAGTGCATCATATCGATACCTGCTTCTTCTGCCAATAAGTAATAGACATATTCTACTTTTTCTTTATTATATCCATCACTCTCATCAATATGAAGTTTTACTAAATAGTGATTATAATCTTCGCTAACCGCTCTATCTCCAGCAATAATTTCTTTTGTTTTCTTATGTTCTGATATTAATATTTTAGGTCTTGCTCCACCAGCTGAAGTTCCTATTTTGAATACGTTGAGTAATGATAATTCGCTGAGATCTTTACCTGTTGTATCGTCTTTTAGTTTAAGAACCTTTTCTAAGATAGTGATCACCTCATCAATATTAACATGAGTTGCATTAGGCAATTCTCTTATAGGTTTATATTCTAGCGCACCCATACCACGGTCTGCCACATAGGCCAATTGCTCCAGAGGTGTTACCTTTTGTATTCCTCGTGAAGTAAGCCATTCTTGAAATATGATATTACCAAAAGTATCGGGTAGAGAATCTGCTATCATAGGTGGTAAGCCTTGAAAAGTGTCTTGTTGGTATTCTGTGAATACTTGTGATTGTTTTGTGTGTTTGAAAATAAACGGAAATAGTTTTGAATACTTTCCAGAATCTAAGAATTCAGGATTGTATTGAAAAAAGGATTTACCTTGATCTAGGTCAAAACCTAATTTTCCAATTTCTTGGCCAAAAGCAATTATATCTATGATTTTATCTCTAGCCATTTATTAATAGAGTGAAATATCGTTTTGATTTGCAATAATCTTATCTATTTCTCTGGTTATAGACTGCAATAACCCAAAATGATTTGCTACTTTTAACACATTATCGAGCGTAGCATTTTTACCCTTCTCGATATTTTGAATGGTTGTACTTGAGACATCTAGTGCTTCTGCTAAATCTTCCCGAGATAGATCATTTGATTTACGAAGCGCCTTACAAGCCTCTCCAATCTTGACTTTTACATCTTTTATTGTTATTACCCCTAACATTTAATTACCATTATATTGGTTAAATATACGTATATTATATTAAAATAACCAATTTATTGGTAAATATTAGTAAATTTAAATACTACCTATTGTTTAAAAGTGCTACGTTCTTTTAACTGTGCTTGATGAAGAGAAGCTAATTAAATTAAACATTTCTTTCATTCATGATCTAATCCGTTCTCCATATTTACCATAAACCTGAGTTCGCTTAATGATTTAGAAAGTAAAACAATGGTTTTTAGACATTTAGTACTTTTAAGGTTAATTATAATGGATTTTTTTGAAATTTAATCATTTCAAAAGAACTTTCGACTGCGCTAAAGGTGACATACCAAATGCTCTCACGCTAAGCGCTTCAAAATCAATACACTATTAATCGAACTCAGGTTTTAAAATAATGACCACAAAGGGATAGAGTTCAAACTTGTTACGTTTAGATATTGTGTTAGTTATTGCTACTCACGAACAGGATTCGCTACACGAATCCCTCAAACCTCCGCTTTGAAAATAAGAAAAGGTTCAAAGGAATTTTGATTAAACTCAACTTCCCTGAACCTTTTCTTATTTATTTGTGACCGCGAAGGGATTCGAACCCCCAACCCTCAGAGCCGAAATCTGATATTCTATCCAATTGAACTACGCAGCCTTGTAATATTGTTACTTACAAAAAGTATTAAACATAGCTTAAAAGCTGTCTTAATTACTTATTTGTAGTTTTCAAAAATACAAATTAAGTTAGAATTCTTAAGAACTCTTTTTTTTATTAAAGAAGCTTATATTTTAATAAAAATAAATTACTCCCTAACAATTATGTACATGTAAAAAACGAAATTAATATAACACGGTTTATGCAGAACCTCTGTAACTTTTTTCACAAAAAAAATGCCCTTCTTTTCAGAAAGGCATTTATGATATGAATTAAAAAAACTACGCATTAAAAAATTAAGCTTTTTCAGTTTCGTCTTCTTTAACTTTGGTTTTTAAAGCTTCCGCAGCATCTCCTTTCTTAGCAGTATCATACATAATAGGTGTTGCTATAAATAAAGATGAATACGTACCAACCAATACACCAACAATTAAAGCAAATAATAAGCCTCTAAGTGAGTCTGCTCCAAATATAAACATAGCTAATAACACAACTAAAGTGGTTACAGAGGTGTTTAATGTTCTGCTTAAGGTACTATTTAATGAAGAATTTATAGTTTTATTAAATGACCAATTGGTATGTTCATTTAAAAACTCTCTAATTCTATCAAACACAACCACGGTATCATTTAATGAGTAACCAATTACGGTTAAGATTGCTGCAATAAAAGCCTGATCTATTTCCATAGTAAAAGGCATAAATTTCCATGTTAATGAGAATATACCCAATACAATTAACACATCATGAAATACCGCTGCAACAGCACCTAAAGAAAACTGCCATCTCTTAAAACGAATTAAGATGTATAAAAATACCACTACTAAAGAGCCTAAAACTGCCCAAATTGAGGACGTTTTAATATCATCTGCAATGGTTGGACTTACTTTACTTGATAACATTTTACCAATTTTGGCATCACCAGAACCATCAATAAATTCTTGGTAAGTAATACCTGCAGGTAAATACTTTGTTAAAGCTTCAAATAATTTAGCTTGCACCTCTTCATCAGCTTCAGTAGAGTTGTCTTCTACTTTATATTTGGTTGAAATTTTTAACTGATTAGCACCACCTATAGTTTTAACTTCTGCGCTATTAAACACAGCATTTAAGTCGCTTTTAACTTCCTCAACACTAACTTCTTGAGCAAAACGCACTTGGTAAGTTCTACCACCAACAAAATCGATACCTTGATCTAAACCCGCAGTAAATAAAGAGCCTAAACTAGCAACAATAAATGCAGCAGAGATGGCATAAGCAATCTTACGTTTCTTTAAGAAATTAATATTAACATTCTTAAATAAACCTTTAGTAACCCCAGTAGCAAAATCTAATTTTCCGCCACGGTTTAAGTACCAGTCTATTAATAAACGAGTTATAAAAATAGCTGTAAATAACGAGGTTAAAATACCTATAATTAATGTAGTTGCAAAACCTTTAATTGGTCCAGTACCAAATACAAATAAAATTAAAGCTGTTAACCCTGTGGTAATATTAGCATCTAATATAGAAGATAAAGCATTTGAAAATCCGTCTTTTACAGATTCTATTTGAGATTTGCCTTTTGCTAATTCTTCTCTAATACGCTCAAAAATAAGCACGTTTGCATCTACCGAAATACCTATTGTAAGTACAATACCCGCAATACCAGGTAAAGTTAGTACTGCACCTAAACTTGCTAATACACCAAATATTAATAAAATGTTTAATAATAAAGCAATATCCGCTGCAAAACCAGCTTTACCATAATAAAATATCATCCATAGCAATACAAATGCTAAAGCAATAAGAAACGATTTCATACCGCTATCTATAGCTTCTTGCCCTAAAGATGGTCCAACCTCATCGGCTTGAATTATCTCTGCAGAAGCAGGTAATTTACCAGCTCTTAATACGTTGGCTAAATCTACCGCTTCTGTTAAAGAAAAAGAACCTGAAATCTGAGAGTTTCCTCCTGCTATTGGCCCTGAAGATACTCCTGGCGCAGAATACACAATATCATCTAATACAATTGCAATATTACCTTGTGTTTCGTAAGCTTTTTTAGTCATTTCTTCCCAAATTCTTGCACCTTTAGTATCCATTTGCATGCTTACTGCTGGTCTGCTCACTTGGTCATAATCTTGTCTGGCATCTGTAATTACTGCACCGCTTAGTTGTGGCACACCATCTCTATTGCCTTTAATAGCATACAAATCTACGTACTCAGAATCTTTAGCTTGTATACCCCAAGCAAATTTTAAGTAACGTAATTCTGTTGGTAACTGCGCTCTATTTTTTGGTGCATTTAATTGCTCCAAAACCATAGCCTTATCTTTAGCTAAAAACGTTGCAATTACAGAACCTCCTTGTCCAAAACGTTGAATTCCTAATGGGTTAACATCTGCTACGTTTGAAGAGTCCGTTTCAATTTGCCCTGTTAATTCGTTAATAGCACTTGTTGTGCTGTCCTCATCTTCTGCCGTTTCAACTTCAGTTTCAGTTTTTTCAGTTTTAGCAGCTTCAACTAACGTTTGGTTTACTTGTAATACATAAGACGCTACATCTTGTGTACTATAAGTTTCCCAAAATTGTAATTGCGCCGTTTTGGTAATAATGTCTACAACACGTTTTTTATCTTTTGCACCTGGCAATTCAATTAAAATACGTCCAGAGTTTCCTAAACGTTGTATGTTTGGTGACGAAACACCAAAACCATCAATTCGGTTTCTTAAGACTTCAAAAGCAGAGACTATAGACTCATCTATCTTAGTCTCTATAATACCTTTAACCTCAGCATCATCCATATCAAACTTAATATCATCGCTTAAATTCCTATTCGCAAAAATATCTGGAGACGCTAACTTTGTATCACCTTTAATAGCATCAAAAGCTCTGAAAAAAGATTCTAAGTAAGACTCTTGCGCGTCTTTTTGTAATTCTTCAGCATCAATTAAAGCTTTATTAAATACAGGGTCTTTACTGTTATTAGCTAAGCCCATTAAAATGTCTTTAACCGAAATTTGAATTATTGCATTAATACCACCTTTAAGGTCTAACCCCAATTTCATGGCATTATTTTCAACTTCAGTATAAGTATATTGCGAAATACCTAAATTATAAACTTCAATAGGTTCAAAAGTATCTCCTACCTTAACTTTAGAGGTCTTTAAAGAATCTAAATAGTTAATTTCTGAAATGTTTCGTTTTGTCTGATACTCAGATTCTGTATCGGCAATTTTGTTAACCGCTACTTGCTTTGCTTCTGCTTCAATTTGATTGGCTTTAAATGTAAAAGACAATTGGTAAATACTTACCAAGCCAAATAAAAGTGCAAAGAGTTTTATTATTCCTTTGTTTTGCATTATTATTTTATTTAAAAATTTGTTTTTGAGATGAAAAACGACATGTCTTCATCTGTTATTTAAGGTTGAATTATGAATTTTTAGTTTGAAAAATTTAGTCTTAAATAAAACGTATTTCAAACTATTGAAATGAAATTTAAACTGAAGGTCCAGCTCTAACCTCTGGAATTAAAAATGAATGTAATGAAGTACTTACGTTAGTTGTGAATTTAAAACTAACGGTATTATAACCACTAAAGGTTTTTCTTTTTATTTGAGTGAAGTATCCAGAAGTAAAAACTTTTAAGGGATAAAGCCGGTCGCTTTTTGGATTAAATTCCGAAATTAAAACTCCCTCTAAACTCCAAGTAATTGGGTTGCCATCTTTAATTACCGAAACATTAAGAGCGAAATTGGCACCACCTTTATTTTTAGAAGGGGATTTTAAAGGGTTTTGGTTAGTTTCTGAATGTAATTTGAGTACATTATTTTTTGAAAATTGCTGCTGAATTTCTGTAACGTTTTCCGTACTGTAATACGTTATTTTGAAGCTTACGTCTGTATTTTTTATAATACGAACTTGATCCGCACCAATGTTTTGCAACTGTTTTGCAACATCTTCTAATGTTATTAATAAAGCTTTTGAAGATATTTCAGCGTCCGAAAATTCAATTACAATTTGCTGATTAGGTACATTTATAGAGTTCACATAAAAACCAAATAGGCTTAATGCAAGACTAATACATATACTTTTTAACCAAATTTTCATGGCGCAAATATAAAAAAATAAAGACTGTAGTGCTACAGTCTTTATATACATTCAATATTTTTATAAATAATTAGAGTTCTAGTAACCCATTAGTTTTTTTAACTCCTTCAGCACTCTCTATCATGTGTGCTTTTTCAGCATCACTTAAAGATACATCTACTATTTTTTCTATACCGTTTTTTCCTAAAATTACTGGTACACCAATACATAAATCTAACAAACCATACTCACCATCTAAAAGTGTAGAACAAGGAAATATTTTTTTCTGGTCGCAGGCAATTGCCTGAACCATACTACTAACTGCTGCACCTGGTGCGTACCATGCAGAAGTGCCTAATAATTTGGTTAATGTTGCACCACCAACTTTTGTATCTGCTGCTACTTGATTAAGACGGTCTTCAGATAAAAATTCTGATACCTTTATACTGTTTCTTGTTGCATGAGATATTAATGGCACCATACCTACATCGCTATGGCCACCTATAACCATGCCATCTACATCACTAATTGGCGCTTCTAAAGCTTCCGCCAAACGGTATTTAAAACGTGCAGAATCTAAAGCTCCACCCATACCAATGATGCGGTGTTTTGGTAAGGCTGTAGTTTTATGTACTAAATACGTCATGGTATCCATTGGGTTACTTACAACAATAATAATTGTGTTTGGAGAATGTTCTACTAAGCTTGCAGATACCGTTTTTACAATACCGGCGTTAATACCTATTAATTCTTCGCGTGTCATTCCTGGTTTACGAGGGATTCCAGAGGTAATTACACAAATATCACTATTTGCTGTTTTAGAATAATCACTTGTACTTCCAGTAATTTTAGTATCAAAACCATTTAAGGATGCACATTGCATAAGATCCATAGCTTTACCTTCAGCGTAACCTTCTTTAATGTCTAGAATCACAACTTCAGAAGCAAAATTTTTAATGGCAATATACTCCGCACAACTTGCTCCTACTGCGCCTGCTCCAACTACTGTTACTTTCATTTTTATTTGTTTTTGCGTTAAATAAATACAAGTACAAATTTAAAAAAATGCTGCAATTTAGAACTAAAAAACGGCATTCTTTTTATGTACCGTTTATCGTCTATTTTCTATGAATAATTTTGAACCGTTTTGGATTCAGAATACATAATATATTTAAAATGAGTACTGCCAATTCTGAATTTAAAACTACTCAGCTACATTTTGTTGTGATTCTAAAGCTGGTTTTTTAAGCTTAAAAGTGTAGTTTAAACCGAGTAAAAGATTATTAAAGTCCCCAATGGTGAGTATTGAGTTTACAGAAAAATTATTAAGATTGTAATTAACACCAAGATCTAACGTAAAATTAGACATTGCTTGGGTTGTGTCTGCTACTGTATCATTTAAGACCTTTAACAACTCATCACCTTCACCTGTAAATAAAAATTCGTTATTGGAATTTGTAAAAATTAAACCTAAAGAAAAGTCGAAATTACGTACTTCTTTTGATGCAATTAAACCCGTAATTACAGTATTACCGGTCATTTCTACAGCACTAACGTTACCAATAATTAGGTCTAATGGTGAGAAATTATCATTAGCCTTAAATATAGAATATGCTACTAGTGCTGAAATATTAAATGAAGATGCTTTAATACTAGGAATCCATTGGGATATGTTGTGGGTAATTCCAAATCCGTAAGCTTCAACATAAGAAGACTTTATTTTAGTTTTTGGAGCTGCTCGTAAACTTAAGCTAGTACCGTGTGGTAAACCTAATGTTGCCTGTAACTGTCCGTGAAATGCAAAATTCTCATCAATACCTGATGGAGTTGTAAAATCAAAACCTACTGGCCCAATTGAACCTTCTACAGTAACGCTTGAAATACCGCCGGCCGCTGTTGGCATGTTTGCTGAAGTTTGACCGCCTTGAATAGATAAATTTTGAAAATCTGAATTTTTAATTAAAAATGTTTTCTTCCCCTTTGGAATAAATAAAACATTAGCCTGTGCTGATAATTTTAAATCCCATAGTTTTTGAGATTTGGCGTTTGTGTACCAACCACTTGAGGATTGATAAACTATAGACTCAGAACCTGGTGCTGTAAAACCTTTTAATAGAAATGATAAATCTGAAATTGCCGCAGCAACATCTTCCTCTACTTGACTTTGGACTGAAATGGTAGTTATTAGAAACCCTAAACAAAAAACTAAACTTAGTTTACGCATACTTATAAATTTTAATTAGAAGCATAAAATTGTTTAGGAATTTTATTGCAATACACGAAACTAAACATTAAAATAATTATCTCATAAAAAAATCCTTTTTTTTAACAAAAAAATGGGTTACCAAAAATTTTAGTAACCCATTTAAGTAATTAATATATATTAATTAAGCATCAATATTTGCATAAATCGCATTTTTCTCAATAAATTCTCGTCTTGGTGGTACTTCATCGCCCATTAGCATTGAGAAAACGCGGTCTGCTTCTACTCCATTATCAATTTGTATTTTACGTAAAGTTCTAAACTCTGGGTTCATAGTGGTGTCCCAAAGTTGTACAGCATTCATTTCACCTAAACCTTTATACCGCTGTATTTTAGCCCCTTCGCCATAGCTATCCATTAATGCTAAACGCTCTTCGTCATTCCATGCATATTCTTTTTTAGCTCCTTTTTTTACTAAATACAATGGTGGTGTTGCTATGTAAATATGACCATTTTCTATAAGTTCTTTCATGTATCTAAAGAAAAACGTAAGTATCAAAGTTTCTATATGTGAACCATCAATATCGGCATCACACATAATTACTATTTTATGATATCTTAATTTTGATAGGTTTAACGCCTTACTGTCTTCTTCTGTGCCAATTGTAACACCCAGTGCGGTAAAGATATTTTTGATTTCTTCGTTTTCAAAAACCTTATGCGTCATGGCTTTTTCTACATTAAGAATTTTACCTCGTAATGGTAAAATTGCCTGAAACGCTCTATCTCTTCCCATTTTTGCTGTTCCGCCTGCAGAATCTCCCTCTACAAGGTAGATTTCACATTTTGCTGGGTCTTGTTCAGAGCAATCTGATAATTTTCCTGGCAAACCGCCAATACTCATTACGGTTTTACGCTGAACCATTTCGCGTGCTTTTTGAGCGGCATGACGTGCTTGCGCAGCTAAAATTACTTTTTGTATTATGGTTTTAGCATCATCTGGATGTTCTTCTAAATAATCAGTTAACATTTCTGATACCGCTTGTGAAACTGATGCAGACACTTCACGGTTTCCAAGTTTAGTTTTGGTTTGTCCTTCAAACTGAGGTTCTTGTACTTTTACAGAAATAATTGCGGTTAAACCTTCACGAAAATCATCACCAGCAATTTCAAATTTAAGCTTGTCTAACATTCCTGAGTTGTCTGCAAACTTTTTTAAGGTATGTGTAAGTCCACGTCGAAACCCAGAGAGATGTGTACCACCTTCATGTGTGTTAATGTTATTCACATAAGAATGTAAATTTTCTGCATAAGAGGTATTATAAATCATGGCAACCTCAACTGGTACTCCATTTTTTTCACCTTCAAAAGCAATAACTGTTTTCATTAATGGCTCTCTGTTACCATCTAAAAACTTAATAAACTCTTTTAAGCCTTCTTCAGAATGAAAGGTTTCACCCTCAAACTCACCGTCTTCTTTTTTTGTTCTTCTATCTACTAAATGAATGGTAATACCTTTATTTAAGTAAGCTAACTCTCTTAGTCTGCTTGCTAGGGTATCATAATTGTACTCTAATGTTTGCGTAAATATTGTTCCATCTGGTTTAAAGGTTACCGTTGTACCTCTTTTGTCAGTATCCCCAGTGGATTTAACTGGATACATAGCTTTTCCGCGTTCATACTCCTGCTCGTAAACTTTTCCATCTCTAAATACGGTTGCTTTTAAATGTTGTGATAATGCATTAACACAACTTACACCAACACCGTGTAATCCACCAGAAACCTTATAAGAATCTTTGTCAAATTTACCACCAGCACCAATTTTGGTCATTACAACCTCTAGGGCAGAAACACCTTCTTTTTTGTGTAAATCTACAGGAATACCACGACCATCATCTTCTGTAGTGATAGAATTATCTTCGTTTATAGTTACTGTTATATTATTACAATGACCCGCTAAGGCTTCATCTATAGAGTTATCTACAACTTCATAAACCAAATGGTGTAAACCACGTACTCCAACATCTCCAATATACATTGACGGACGCATACGTACATGCTCCATACCCTCTAATGCCTGAATGCTGTCTGCCGAATATCCGTGCTCATTAAAGCTTTCTTTTTTTTCGCTCATTATCCTGATTGTTTTTTATCTAAAATTGTAATTCAAATATACTAAATTAAGTCTCTTTTTTAAAGGATTTAATGTATTAGGCCTAATAATTATCAACATTTATTAATTAGCTAAAAATGTCTTAAAACCTCTAAAAATAGGCTTAAAACCTGTTTTTAATTTTTTTTGGGATATCTTAAATAAAAGAAAAAACAAAATCTCGCAGAAGCGAGATTTTGAAAAATTAAAATTTTATAATTTTAGACCTATTTTATCTTAGTATCAGTTTTTTAGATGTATTTAAGCCTAAATTATTACTAATATTAGCAATATAAACACCAGAACTTAATGCTGCTAATGACACACTTTGCACATTTAATTGACCATCTAAAAGCTTTGAATTTACCAATCGCCCTTGAAGATCATATATTTTTAGTTCAGACTTAGAGGTTATCACACCTGTGATGGTTACTATTTTAGTTTCAGAATTAATACTAATAGATAAATCATTAAAGTCTGAATCTTCTATACTTAGCGTACTATTTGGTATAAACTCCATATTATCTAATGCTAAATCGCTAGACCAATCATTGCCTGTTATACCTCTAATTCTTAACTTAATTGTTGCGTTAGTGTAGGATGCTAAATCTAGTGTTTTTGTTTTCCATAAATCTTCACTTTCATTGGATATACTTGGAATTATGTCTTCTACCCATGTATTATTAGCAAATAAATCTAAATGGATACTCCCAACTGTATTACCATACATATGATATGCAAAACTAAATGTATAATCTTGATCTAGATTAATACAGTCTGTTTGTAAAATAGCTGTATTATTAGTACAACTCCCAGATGCTTCTAAGTATAAATATTTACCTGCTGTTGTGCCTGGATTAAAATCTTGAGACGGCCCTGTATCTGACGATGGTGTTGGTCCTGTATTTACTCTCCAATCTATACTATCTTCAGAACCATTTGTTAAGTTATGCCATTTGCCATCTAAATTACAAACCGTAACTCCACAATTAGTTGTTGTGGCGCATAAAGCATTAGTTTCAAAATCATCTGAAAATAATGGCGCACTAAACGCATTGGTAATGGTTATAAAAGAAGGCTTAGTCTCTGTATCATTACCTATTGCGTTTGATGTGGTTAATGCAATTTCATAAGTACCATCTGCAGTAAATAATATTTCAGGATTTTGAGAATTTGCCGAAGTACCATTTACAAAGGCATAAGTGGCTGGTGTTACACTCCACATCCAAGACGTAGGTGTATAATCTGAATTGTCAGTGAATTTTATAACGGAATCTACACAACCTGTTTTTACATCTGAATCAAAACAAGCTACTGGTGCTGTATTACCAGGATCTTTTAAATCACTAACCCATAATCCTTGCGCATAAGTAGCTGCATATAACTTACTCTTACAATTTTCTGTTTGGTACTGAATTTCTAATTCTGTTATCTCAATATTTGGTAAATTAGTAGCATATAACTCCCAATCCGTTAATGTGTTGTCTTTATAGTAAACACCTACATCCATGCCCACATACATTGCACCTAAAGCGCTATTTTTGTCTATAACAATTGTGTTTAAGCTAATGTTTGGTAGTGTTCCTGAGACATCTACCCAAGATGTACCTCCGTTTGTAGATTCATATATCTTTCCATTTAACGCTATGAAGAGGTGGTTTTCATCTGTAGAATCAATTTCTATATCAACAGGCTCATTACCAACAGGTAAAAAGGCCGATAAATCTGTCCATGTAGGGTTTGCAGATAAAGCATCCGTAGTTTTTCTAAACGAGTTATCATATTTGGATATATACATTGTGTTGCTATTAGACTCTGCTATTGCAATATCTCGTATATTACTAGTACTTGTAAAATTACTTATTTGAGTCCATAAACTTCCCGTTCTAACAGCATCATTTCTCCATACATTATCAAACCCAGCAAACATTGTATTTGAGTTATTAGGATCTAATTTATAAGGCGTAACCCAACCTCCATCTTCTGTTATATTACCTTTTATTCCTGAAAAATTTGAACCGCCGTTTGAAGATCGTCTAATATCCCCGTAATATAGTGCACCATAAATGTAGGTTTCATCAGTAGGATCTATGATACACTCCATACCATCGCCACCAATTTCTGTTGTAAATTGATCTCCTCTACTAATGCCTGTACCATTATCTTGATAACCGTTTATTACCAATTCTGAAACGGTTTGAGACACCCCAATTTTATAGACTTGTGCAATAGCTAAGCCACTACTAACATCTTCCCAAGACAACCCTTCATCATTAGAAATATATAAACCACCATCATTACCAGAATACAGATTATTGCTATGTGGTGAAAACTCTAACGCATGCTGGTCTGCATGCACACCGTCTATACCACCAGTTGCACCAACCCAATAAGAGGTGCAATTCATAGTTAAACCACCATCTGTAGATTTCCATAGGTTTACACCTCCAGTATAAATGGTATTGGCATCTGTTGGGTCAGCAGCTAAGACTAAATCATACCAAGCTTGACTTCGGTTATCAGAGCCATCTGTTGGGTATCCTAAAATATTGGGAGTTGCAGTACGTAATGTGTAGGTTAATCCGCTGTCTGTAGATCTGTAAATACCTATCAAACCACTACCACCTCCAACCAAAACATATACCCAATCTGGTTGATTTACTGTTGTTGCAACTGCTATTCTTTGTATGCCAGAGGTTGGCAAACCACTTGATATTGTAGACCACGTTGAACCTCCATCTGAAGAACGCACAACGCTTGTTCCTGTACCATAAATGATATTACTATTTGTAGGATGAAATGCTAAATCTTTTGTATCTGAACCAACATTACTATAAGTCCAGTTTAAACCTCCATCTACTGTTTTATATATTCTACTTCCGTTGGTTGAGGCAATCATAGTATTTGAGTCTGAAGGATCCATTAAAATTTCATAAACCGTTCTATTACCCATTCCGTTGTTATGACTATTCCAAGTTAAGCCACCATCTGTTGATTTCCAAACTCCATACCCTGGCGAATCTCCAGCATCCCTATCCCCAGTACCAATATATATAGTATCTGGATTGCTTGGCAATACCACGATACTTGAAACACCCAAACGCGTTAAACCAAAAGAGTATTCTGTCCAAGTTTGTCCGTTATCTGTTGTTTTCCAAAAACCACCACTTGGCGCTCCAACATAAACAATGTTAGGATCTGTTGGATGAAACGTTATACAATTTAATCTTCCATTACCGTTAAGCTGACCTGTTCCATTGTTAGGTAGGCTTACTGGCCCAACTATTTCCCAATTTCCAGTACCTTGTATATATCTTGAAGCAACATTAATAGTTCTTAAATTATAATTTTTTATTTCTTCTAACACATGATCTTCATCCTGAAAAGTACCATCTAAATTAACTCTAGACTCCCAATAATAACGCCAGCGTTCAAATTGTTTTATTCCTGCACCTTTAGGAATTGTACCATCGCTTAAAATTTTTTGCTTTTTATAATTTTCAAAGTCTGATACAATAGCATTAAAGTTGGCTGTTTTATCAAACATCATATCTTGCCATTGGTTCTGAGAATAAGACAACGCTATAAATAATGTAAACACTAAAATAAAAACTCTTTTTTTATTAAGCATACGTTTTTTGATTATTGAGGCCTAATTACCCACATATTTATATTTGAAAATGACTTTAACATTATAAAATTTTTAATAAAAAAGCCGTCAAAAATTAAAAATAATAATAATTGATGGCTTTTAATTGTTAAATTATAAAAACTTACATATTAATATGCTTTGTCATGCACATTAGCAATAGCTCTACCCGATGGATCATTCATGTTTTTAAATGCTTCATCCCACTCTAATGCGGTTGCTGTACTACAAGCCACACTTGCTTCTTGTGGTACACTTAAAGCGGCAGCATCACTTGGAAAATGCCCTTCAAAAATAGTACGGTAATAATATTCTTCTTTGTTTAATGGAGTGTTTATAGGAAATCTATATGCTGCATTTTCTATTTGCTCATCAGTTACTTCTTTTTCAACTAATTCTTTTAGTGTATCAATCCAACTGTAACCAACACCATCAGAAAATTGTTCTTTTTGTCTCCAGGCAACACTTTCTGGTATAAGATCCTCAAAAGCTTTACGAACCACCCATTTTTCCATGCGCTCACCATTAATCATTTTATCTTTTGGATTTATACGCATGGCAACATCCATAAATTCTTTATCTAAAAATGGCACACGTCCTTCAATACCCCAAGCCGCTAAACTTTTGTTGGCTCGCAAGCAATCGTACATGTGTAATTTATTTAATTTACGCACCGTTTCTTCATGAAATTCTTTAGCATTGGGTGCTTTATGGAAGTAAAGGTAACCGCCAAACAACTCGTCTGCTCCCTCTCCAGACAACACCATTTTTATACCCATAGATTTAATAACACGTGCCATTAAATACATAGGTGTTGATGAGCGTATAGTTGTAATATCATAGGTTTCTATGTTATAAATTACATCTTTGATAGCATCTAAACCTTCTTGTATTGTAAATTTAATTTCGTGATGTACTGTACCAATATGGTCTGCAACTTTTTTTGCTGCCGCCAAATCTGGAGAGCCCTCTAAACCAACCGAAAATGAATGTAATTGTGGCCACCATGCTTTTTCTTCATTATTAGATTCAATACGTTTTTCTGAATATTTTTTTGCAATAGCAGACGTTACCGAAGAATCTAAACCACCAGAGAGTAAAACACCATAAGGCACATCACTCATTAACTGCCTGTAAACGGCAGCTTCTAAGGCATCTTTTATTTCAGAAATACTGGTTTCATTATCTTTAACCGCTTCGTAGTCTACCCAATCACGCTTGTACCATTGTACTAGTTTACCATCTAAACTACTCATGTAATGCCCAGGAGGAAACAATTCAATTTTAGTACAAATACCTTCTAAAGCTTTTAACTCTGAAGCAACATAAAATGTACCATGCTTGTCCCAACCCATATACAGAGGAATAATACCCATGTGATCGCGCGCTATGAAATACGTGTCTTTTTCAACATCATAAATAGCAAATCCAAAAATGCCATTCATATCATCTAAAAAATCTACTCCTTTCTCTTTATATAATGCTAAAATAACTTCACAATCACTTTGCGTCTGAAAGTCATATTTATTTTGAAATGTTTTACGCAGCTCTCGGTGGTTATAAATTTCGCCATTAGCAGCCAAAATTAATTTATTATCAGCACTGAATAAGGGTTGTTTTCCTGAAGCTGGATCAACAATTGCTAAACGCTCATGCGCCATTACAACTTTATCATCGCTGTAAACACCACTCCAATCTGGACCTCTATGTCTAATGGATTTTGCCATTTCTAAAACCTGAGGTCTTACTACTTCTATTTTTTGTTTTATATCAAACGCACATACTATACCGCACATAATTTTTATATTTTTTTTTATTAAAAAACAAATATGGCATTAAACTTTCAATTATTACACATAAAAGTATTTATTAGTAACATATTTAAACTAATAACTAAATTAAGTTAATATTTTAAAACCTAAAATTATCTATAATATACAAACAACTAACAATTTGTAAATTTTAATACTTATTTATCATTTTTAAAACTAAAGTACAAGTAACTTTACATTATAAATATTAAAATTAAAATCATGAAAAAAACAAGATTATTTAGTAGTATTAGTTTACTAGTTTTAATGTTAATAGCATTAAACATTAACGCACAGGAGTTTAAAGATTTAGATAAAAGCCCAATGGATGTAGCGGCTTTTCCTGCGTCATACAAAATATCTGATAAACTTATAAAAATAGCCTACAGTCGCCCTCAACTTAAAGAACGTGAGGTGTACAAATTAGCACCACTAGATAAAGTATGGAGAACAGGTGCAAATGAAGCCCCAGAATTAACCCTTTATACCGATATGAAACTTGGGAAAAATATAATAAAAAAAGGTACATATACTTTTTTAGTTATTCCTGGTGAAGACGAATGGACAGCAATTATAAGCAAAGACCTTAACCTTTGGGGGAGCTATACTTATAATGAAGCTAATGATGTTGCAAGATTTACTGTACCTGTTAAGAAGTCAGAAGAAAGCCTTGAAGCGTTTTCTATAGCATTTGAAAAATCTGATGATGGTGTAGCTATGCATCTTGGCTGGGGGACTTACAGAGTAGCTATTCCTTTTGTTAAGTAAAAGATATTTAGGATAAGAAAGAAATGCTTTAAAAAAAATATATAAAACTCATTTTTTTTAACTGAAAGCGTTTATGTGGGTTGATAGTTTAAATTTAAAGGGGTTGGATTTTAATTAAAATTCAACCCCTTTATTTTATTGATTTTTAACAGCTTGTAATTACAAAATTCACAACACATATAAAAGTCATTTAGAATAAACCGTGTAATTGTTTGTTTATGTGTTTGCAATATTTAAGTATCCGTTATCTAATTTGCAGTTCAATTTCATTCATATTACAACATTAAATAAAATCGTAATTATTGCTATTATAAGATTTCATTATGAACTGATTGAAGAAAACTAATTTGTATTAATTAATACTACATTTAAATCTAAATTGGATTAAAAACTTAAAACTTGGCTAACTCCTGAAATTTGAAATTGACATTTATTATGCCTTTCAAGTATTAAAAATAGTAATTATTGGGTTTTATTTAAAATACTTTATTGGCACAATAAGCATCCCAAAATTTTCACCTTTATGTTTACCCAAATGTTTGTGGTGTATTTTGTGTGCACGTCTTAAACCTCGAGCATATTTATTATCAATATTTCGTAATACTTTAAAACGTTGATGTATAAATATATCGTGCACAATAAAGTAAGCCAAACCGTAAGCCATAATACCAATTCCTATTGGCAAGCAATACCAGATTTGATTTACACTCCACAGATAAAAACAGGACATGCTAACTACTGCATAAAATATAAAAAACGCATCATTACGTTCAAACCAACTACTATGGTCTTTATGGTGATGATCTTTGTGTAAACTCCATAAAAAACCATGCATAATATATTTGTGAGTAAACCATGCATTAAACTCCATAATAAAAAAGGTGCTTAAAAATATTAGTATCCAAAAAAGAATCTGCATAATGGTAGTAATTATTTAGTTTTAAATTAAATTTAATTGGTATTTCACATAACTTCTAGTAAGTAGTTCTACTTTTTTGTAGTTGGGCACTCTAATACGAGTAGATTTTATTTCTAAAGCTGGTGTATCATTAAGTTTTTGCAATAATTTACTGTAGTATCTGTAAGCCATAAAAACACCGAATTTTGCTTCAATAGGCAAACGTTTTATACCTTTTAAACCAGCTTCAAAATCAGATTTTATATCATCAATTATACGCTTTTTTGAGTTTTCGTCCAGTTTATTTAAATCGGTATTAGGAAAATAGGTACGACTTAAATCTTCAAAATCTGCTTTTAAATCTCTAAGGAAATTCACTTTCTGAAATGCCGACCCTAAGCGCATTGCAGAGGGTTTTAAATCTTCATATTGCTCCACGTTTCCATTCACAAAAACTTTAAGACACATTAAACCTACAACATCTGCAGAGCCGTAAATATAATCCTTGTATTCTTGCTCAGTAAGATAATCTGTTTTATGTAAATCTAACCGCATACTTTTCATAAAAGCATCTACCAAATGTTTATCTATACCATATTTATGATACGTATATTGAAAAGCGTTTAAAATTGGGTTTAAACTAATTTTATCTTCTAAAGCGTTTTCTAAATCGTTTGTGAAATTTTTGAAAAGTTTATCCTTGTCATAATTATGAAAAGAATCTACAATTTCATCTGCAAAACGTACAAAACCATAAATATTATAAATATCTTGCCTTATAGCATCTGACAACATTTTTGTTGCCATAGAAAATGATGTACTGTAAGCATTTGTAACAAGCTTGCTGCATTCTTTTGAGACGGTATCAAATATTGATTTCATTTGTAATTATCTATTATTTGTAAGACTTTACGTGGTCTATTATTTTTTATTTAGTATGAGTTCAGATACCAATTTACCAGAAATTAAAGATGGTGGTACTCCTGGGCCTGGCACTGTGAGTTGCCCTGTAAAATAGAGCGCATCTACTTTTTTACTTTTTAATTTTGGCCTTAAAAATGCGGTTTGCATTAATGTATTTGCCATGCCGTATGCATTGCCTTTATATGAGTTGTAAGCTTCAACAAAATCATTTACACAAAAAGATTCTTTAAATAGTATGTTTTGCTTTATACTTTGCTGGGTTTGTTTTTCAAATCTAGAAATAATAAGATCAAAATAGGTTTCTCTTAGGTCTCCTGTATCTTCTAACCCTGGCGCTATAGGAATAAGAAAAAAACCAGTTTCGCAACCCTCTGGAGCCATTGACTTATCAGTTACAGAGGGAAAATTAACATAAAATAAAGGGTCTTTTGGCCATTGTGGTTGGTCATAAATTTGCTCTGCATGTGCTTCAAAATCTGTATCAAAAAACAGGTTGTGATGCTCAATATTTTTTAGTTTGGTATTAAAACCAACGTAAAATAATAAGGACGATGGTGCAAAAGTTCTGCTTTCCCAATATTTTTCTGAGTATTGTCTGTAATTAGGCTCTAAAAGTGTTTCGGTATGGTGGTAATCTGCACCACTCAATACAACATCTGAAGCTATAGTTTTTGCATTTACCGTAATACTATGTGCTTTTCCGTTTTCAACATTTATGAGCTCTACATTGCTATTTGTATGTATCTGCACGCCTAAACTTTCTGCCAAACTTTGCATGGCTTTTATGACTTCATACATACCACCTTTTGGATGCCAAGTGCCTAATCCAAAATCGGCAAAATTCATAAAACTATAAAAAGATGGAGTTTGACTTGGTTTTGCGCCTAAAAATAAAACAGGAAACTCTAAGGTTGAAATTAACTTTGGATTTTTAAATTTTTTACGAACCTCAGAACTTATAGTTTTAAAAAACTGATCTACCCTCGTAATTGTTTCTTTGGTAACCAACTCAAAAGGTGATAATCCGGGTTTTAAAACTACTTTATTTATAGCAATATCATAATGTTTTTGTGCTTTTGCAATAAACTTACGTAATGGTTCGGCACTTCCTTCTTCAATACGTTCAAACTCTTCACAAATTTTATCCATACAATCACCAATGGTAATAACATCGTCTGAAAAAAATATTTTGTATGCAGGACTAAGTTTGTCTAACGCATAATAATCCGATGATTTTTTTCCAAAATCATTGAAAAATTTTTCAAAAATATCTGGCATCCAATACCAACTTGGGCCAATATCAAAGGTAAAACCTTCTTTTACTAATTGCCTTGCCCTACCTCCAACAGTACTATTCTTCTCAAAAATTGAAACCTCACAACCTGCTTTTGCTAAATAACAAGCCGCTGACAGTGCTGAAAATCCAGAACCAATGATACTTATTTTTTTACTCATTTAATTGTGCTATTTTTTCTGTTAGCGCTTTTATACTTTTAAATGCTTGAACAGATTTTGGCAAGTGTTTCTCATCTAAAACTTCTAACATACGTCCAAGGATCCATAATTTTGTATTTTTTCCTTTCAATAGTAAGTTATCAAAATCTGAAATATAAGCTTCAATATCGTCTTTTTCTGGTTTTACAGTAAAGTATGAAATATAAATAATTTCATCATAAAATTGCTCTAAATCTGTTAAACTTTCCAAAGGTACACTTTGTCCTAAAAAAATAGACTGATATCCTTTGTTTAGAATTTCGTAATTAATAAACATAATTCCTAACTCATGCACCTCATTGTCTGGTAAATAGAGTACAAATGTTTTTTTAGAATCGTTAATTCCTTGTGATTGAAGCTTTTCTGTATTTAATGTTATTTTTTGTTTCATGAGCGTTGTTATAAAATGCTCATGAGCTGGAGTTATGGTATTTGTTTGCCATAATAATCCAATTTCATTCAATAATGGTATAAAAATTTCATAAAACACCTCGCTAAATGATTTTTCTTGAAGTGCTTTTTTATAGGTACTGTAAAAAAGTCGCTGGTCAAAATTAACCATTGACAATTTTAAATCATTTAGTATGGCACTTTCAGTATCGCTAAAAGAAACAACCTCTTTTACCAATTGGTTAATACCATCGTCATTTAATGTGGCTATTTTTGAAATTTTATAACCATTTTGATTTAAATAACTTACGTTGAGTAATTTCTGAAAACTGGACAGATCGTAATACCTAATATTGGTATCTGTACGTTTTGGCTCTAAAATACCGTAACGTTTTTCCCATATTCTTATGGTATGCGCCTTAATGCCTGTAAGATTTTCTAAGTCTTTAATACTGAACTTACTTTTTATGTTGTTCATTTATATTTAAAAATGTTTAAACAAAAATAAGCTAATAACCCTAAAATGGAATTAGAATTAACAAAATTTAAGAAATTAAAAAAGAAATAGTGCGCACGAGAAGACTCGAACTTCCACGGACTAATGTCCACCAACCCCTCAAGCTGGCGCGTCTACCAATTCCGCCACGTGCGCATTTAAGATAAGTAAATGTAAAAAAAAAGTTAAGCATTTAGCTTAACTTTATATGTATTTTGTGACCAGTCTGGGGCTCGAACCCAGGACCCTCTCCTTAAAAGGGAGATGCTCTACCAACTGAGCTAACTGGTCATTTTTAATAATTTCTCTAAACGAGGGTGCAAATATAAAACCTTTAATTAAAAAAACAATACTTTTTTATTTAATTTTGTTGAAACTACCTTTAGTATATAGGTTTAAATTATTTCTATGATCATTATTTTAATGGGCTACATGGGCTCTGGCAAATCTACCATTGGCAGTAAACTTGCTAGTAAGCTATCTTACAGGTTTTTAGATCTTGACGATTACATAGTTACCAGTGAAGGTCTTGATATTGAAACACTTTTTACTACTAAAGGTGAATTATTTTTTAGAAAAAAAGAGACCTTCTATCTTAATAAAATTCTTTCAGAATCTGAAAACTTAGTGTTAGCCCTAGGAGGCGGCACACCGTGTTATGGTGATAACCTAAAAATATTGTTAAATCACAAAAACATAAAATTACTTTATCTAAAACTTTCTTTATCGTTATTGTCAGAACGCTTATTTTACAATAAAGAAAAACGCCCGCTAATAAAGCATATTGCTTCACAAGAATTATTAACAGAGTTTATTGCAAAACACTTGTTTGAACGTTCCGCATTTTACAATCAAGCCCACATTATTATAAACACCGATAATAAAACTGAGGAAGACGTAGTTAACCTTATAGAAAATGTACTAATTTAAAAATGCCTCATAAGGTTTTTTACTTAAATTAACATGCACGTGCTCAAATAAAGATGTAGAAAGTGATATGCCTTTAAAATCTGCTTTTACGGGATATTTCTTATGATTTCTGTTTACTAAAACTGCAGTTTTAAACTGTTTTAACGGCACATCTAAAAAATGTTTTATTCCATAAATTAAAGTACTTCCAGAGTTTAAAACATCATCTATTAAAACTAACGATTTATTAGTGTATTCTTCTTTATCAAGTGAAGTTATTACAGGTAATGTAGGTTCTTTTTTGTTAATTATTACTTTACAAAGCGTCGATTCTATTGTAGATATATCATCTAGCACCGCTTTTATTTTTTCAGCTAATAGAAAACCGTTTTTATCAATGCCTGCAATAATAAGCTCGGTTTCGTGGGCATTACTCTCATACACTTGATAAGCAATACGTTTAAGCTTATGCTCAATTTCTTTATGACTTAGAATGGTATTTTTCACTAAACTCATGATGTCTTTTTTTCAAAGATAAAGAACAGTTCTTTACCTTGTCTTTCTAATATTGAATTTGTTGCGCGCTCTAAACAATTAATTTTGAATTTTGAATCAAATATTTTTTTATAAACAGAAGCGTTTCCTCCAAAAGGTGGTCCTTTTTCTGTTAAAGGAAAATCAAAAAATAAACCCACTATTTTTCCTTTTGGTTTTAAAATATCAAACATTTTATCACAATATTTTTGTCTTAATTTTGGTGATAATACACAAAAAAAAGTTTGCTCTAAAATTAAATCAAACTCCATCTTCAAGTCAAAAAAATCACCCTTTATTAATTGTGATTCAGGGAAATTTGGAACGCGTTTTTTAAAATTATTTATGGGCTGCAATGCTATATCAATTAAAAAAGTATTTTTAAATCCGTTTTTCCAAAGGTATTCAGCTTCAAAACCATTGCCTGCCCCTGGTATTAAAATTTTCAAGTATTTATGAGTTAGTTGGTCTATATATTCTTTTATGGGTGTAGAAATCTTACCAATATCCCAACCTGTCTTACCATTAATATAACGTTGTTCCCAATAACTTTTATTCATTTTATTCTTCTTCAGTGTAATCATCAATAGCGCGTCTGTCTTTTTTTGTAGGCCTTCCACTACCTTTTTGACGGTAATAATCCTTACTGTACTTTAAGAGTGCTTTAGCTTCAAAAGCTTCTTTTGGCGTGGTATCTGTACGGTACAAATCTACAAGTTTAGCACCTACCCTATTTAGTGGTATATCATTTACGGTAAGCTTGTAGTTAATTTGGTCTTTTCGTAATTCAATTTTATCTGTTGGGAAAATTTCTTTTGAAGGTCTAACTGCATTGCCATTAAGCTTAATTTGCCCTTTTTTGCATGCTTGTGTAGCTATATTACGGGTTTTATAGTACCGTGTACACCACAAATATTTATCTATTCGCATATTTTTTAACTAAAAACTACGTTAATGTTAGTTTACAAAAATATTATAATATTGTATCTTGCACCTTAATTAATTACAAATAATAGGCTCTACTTACAAAATTTATACAACTTACATTTATTTAAAAAGATTACACTATGAAAATTAAATACTTAAATATAGGCTATACCATAGCCATAATTGCCACTTTATTTGTGGCTTGTGAAAACGATGATGATATCACTGTTGAACTTGTTGAAGCTAGAGACAGAACAGAACAACAACTTTCTGATTTAGACTCTTTACAAACCTTTTTAGCTACACATTATTATAATTCTGGGTTTTTTGAAACTGGCACTAACCATAAATATAGTGATATTGTAATAACACCGTTACCAGAAAATGGTATTTTACCAGACCCTAATAACAATACCTTACTTATAAACGCTGTTGAAACTTTAACTACAGAATACCAAGACGCTACTTATGAATATTACGTCTTAAAACTAAACCAAGGTGGTGGCGATGCACCAAAATTTACAGATAACATACGTGTGCGCTATGAGGGTAGTTTAGTAGAAACTCTAGAAAATTTTGATGAAGCAGTAACTCCCATAGACCTAAGTTTACAATCAAATGGTGTTACTGGTGGAACTATAAGAGCCTGGCAATTAATTATGCCAACTTTTAGTGGTATTGCTGAAGGCGATTTTACTGTAAGTGCGGGTAATGTTGTATATAATAACTTTGGCTTAGGCGTGATGTTTATACCATCTGGTTTAGCTTATTTTTCTAGTGCAACTAATGGTATTACGGCATACTCAAATCTAATTTTTAAGTTTGAATTATTACAAGTAGAAACCGAAGATCACGAAAATGATGGTGTCCCTTCTTATCTTGAAGATTTAGATAACGACTCCGATGTTACTAACGATGATACCGATGAAGATGGCACGCCTAACTTTATAGATTTTGATGATGATGGTGATGGTGTATTAACATTATTTGAAGATTTGGATGGGGACGGAGACCCTACAAATGATGATAGTGATGGTGATGGCACACCAAACTATCTAGACACTGATTCTACTGAATCTAACCAAGACAATGATTAAAACACTGTAAATTAACTTATTAAATCGCTTAAAATTAATTTTTTAGGCGATTTTTTTTGTATAAAACTAAGGAATATTTAAATATTTATGTGTTTGTAAGGATACTTTCCATTTAGGATTTTGCATCACATAAGCTACAATTTCTGGCATCATTTTTTCACGTTTACTCCACTCAGGTTGTAGGTATAAAATACAATCTTTATTAATTTTTTTGGCTTGGGCTTCCGCAAATTTAAAATCGTCTTTATTATGAATAATACACTTTAACTCGTGTGCTTCATTATAAATTTCTTCTGTTGGTAATTTATTTTTTTTTGGGGATAAACAAATCCAATCCCATGTGCCCGTAAGTTTGTAAGCACCAGAAGTTTCAATATGAGTTTGCAAACCTTTTGCTTTTAACTGTGAGGTAAGTGGTTGCATATTCCACATTAGAGGTTCACCACCAGTTACAACAATAGTATTACTATATTTTACAGCACTTGCAACAATGGTATCTATTGCAGTTGGCGGATGCAACTCTGCCAACCAGCTCTCTTTAACATCACACCAATGACAACCAACGTCACAACCTCCAATTCTTATAAAATAAGCCGCAGTACCTTTGTGGTAACCTTCGCCTTGTATGGTATAAAATTCCTCCATTAAAGGTAAAAGCAAACCCTTATCTATTAATTGTTGTTGTTCACGCTTTGTCATAGCGCACAAAGATATAAAAGTTTTTATGTATTAAGATTGAAAGCTAAAAACTTGGAACGTTCTAAAGGTTCAAAATATATTTAATTTTTAAACAGCTTAATTATTTAATTGTAAAATTACAGCGTAATGAGTACTTGACACTTCATTAAAATTACAGTATTTTTAACCAAATTATTAGAATTATGAGCAAAGCAGATCTATTTATAAAAACCATAACAGAAGGCAATACCTTTAAAGGTGACTTCATAACCTTAGGATCGGCAATTTTAGATGGTGAAACCCTAGAAAATGCCTTTGTAAACGTACCCTTAAAAACCATGAACAGACATGGTTTAATTGCAGGTGCTACGGGTACAGGAAAAACGAAAACGCTTCAGGTTTTAGCCGAAAATTTATCGCTTAAAGGCATACCCGTTTTATTAATGGATATTAAAGGGGATTTAAGTGGTATTGCAAAACCAAGTCCAGGTCATCCAAAAATAGACGAACGCCATAAAAAAATTGGACTTCCGTTTAATCCAAAAGCATTTCCTGTAGAAATTATGACGCTTTCTGAACAAGATGGTGTAAGACTTAGAGCAACCATTAGTGAATTTGGACCTGTTTTAATTTCCAGAATTTTAGATGTTACAGAAACTCAAGCTGGCATTATCTCTGTGGTTTTTAAGTACTGTGACGATAATAAATTACCACTTTTAGACTTAAAAGACTTTAAAAAAATACTACAATATGCTACCAATGAGGGTAAAGAGGAATTTGAAACCAATTACGGACGTATTTCTACAGCCTCAACAGGCGCAATTCTTAGAAAAATAATTGAAATTGAACAGCAAGGCGGCGATTTATTTTTTGGTGAAACCTCTTTTGATACTCAAGATTTGTTACGCATAGATGAAAATGGTTGTGGTTACATAAATATTATAAGACTTACAGATATTCAAGACAAACCCAAGTTGTTTTCAACATTTATGCTTAGTTTATTGGCAGAAATATACACTACGTTTCCAGAGCAAGGCGATAGTGGCAGACCAGAACTTATACTATTTATAGATGAAGCGCACCTTATTTTTAATGAAGCCTCTAAAGCCTTACTAAGTCAGATTGAAAGTATTGTAAAACTTATAAGAAGTAAAGGTGTTGGCTTGTACTTTGTAACTCAAAATCCAACCGATGTACCAGAATCTGTTTTAGGGCAATTGGGTCTTAAAGTACAACATGCACTACGAGCCTTTACTGCTAAAGATAGAAAAGCCATAAAATTAACTGCAGAAAATTACCCAGATTCAGAATTCTATAACACCGCAGAAACCTTAACATCACTAGGTATTGGCGAAGCTTTAGTGTCTGCCTTAGACGAAAAAGGGAAACCCACACCACTTGCTTCCACTATGATGCGCGCACCAATGAGTAGAATGGATATTTTAACAGACGCCGAACTTGGATCGCTTTTAGCATCATCTAAATTGGCAACAAAATACAATAAAAATATAGATAGAGAAAGTGCCTACGAATTACTTAACGAAAAAATAAGCAATGCAGATGCTGAAGCTGCTAAGCAAAAAGCAAAAGAAGAGAAAGACGCTTTTGATCGTGAAGAAAAAGAACAACGCGAAAAAGAAGCTGCAAAATCAAGAAGCAGAACTAGCAGCAAGTCATCGCCATTATTAAAAGTATTAACGAGTCCAACTGTAATACGAAGTGTTTTAGGTATTTTATCAAAACTTATAAAGTAAACTTAAAACGCATCTTAATATGAAGCTTAACCTTTAAATTTGTCATAAGATTTTTAATACACACTCCAATGAAAAAAAATATAATTCTATTTGTTGTCATAATTGCAATTAGCATAAGCTGTAATAAAGCCCCAGATCCTTTTTTAATACAAAAGCAAAATATTGGTCTGCTCACAGATTCTACACAAGTTAAAGACTTAAAAACTGTTTTTAGTAAAGACTCCATCGTTAAATTTATTGCTGGTGATGAGTTTATAGGAGCTGTGAATACCATTGAGGTATTTGAAAAAGGTGGTAAAAAATTATTAGACCTCTATCCAGAGGAGGCTTTAGATTCTTCGGCAGTAATAGCTTCCATCCGTATCATTGACAATCGCTATACTACTGAACAAAAAATTACTACACTAAGCACTTTTAAAGACCTAAAAACTGCTTATAAAATTTCTAAAATCAATAACCTTATAAATACCGTAGTTGTGGTTATTGATGAAATTAATGCAAGTTTTACCATAGACAAAAAAGAATTACCAGCAAATATGCGCTTTAATATGGATATGACCATAGATGCCATTCAAATACCAGATGCTGCAAAAATTAAATACTTTATGCTACATTGGTAAAGCGCTTTAGCTTCATAACCTTTAATATTTGCTCTATAAAAATTAACTTTTCATCTTTATACTATTAGTCATTAAGCCCTAAAACAAGGTTATCTAAACGGTTAAAAAAGCAGCATTTCTTTAAAAGCTAAGCCTAAAAAATGAAAAACTATAAAATTCAAAATTCACCGTTTGTTGTTCCTACAGATGATGGTAAAATTATTAAAGAACATTTTGGTTTAGCATCAGACGGCAATTCAAAACTTAGTATTGCACATATGGTTGCACCAGCAGGCTGGTCAGAGCCTTTTCAAACACCAGAGTTCGATGAATACACTTTTATTATAAAAGGCAAAAAACAATTTATTATAGATGGTGAAACCTTAGTTTTAGAAGCCGGACAATCCATTAAAGTAGAAAAAAATACCCGCTTACAGTATTCCAATCCATTTACAGAACCTTGCGAATATCTTGCCATTTGTTTACCCGCTTTTTCTATAGATTCCGTAAACAGAGAAGAATAAACATGAGTAAGTTTATTATAAAAACCATTGGGAATACACTAAACGCAATTAGTATTGTAAGTCCTAAATATGCTGCAAATAAAGCTTTAAAGTTATTTGCAACACCAAGAAAAGGACAATACTCAGAACTTCAAGAAAAAATTATAGCCTCAGCAAATTACAATATACTTAAATACCAAAATCAAGCTATTGCCACCTATACGTGGACTGGGAAAGAAAAAACAGTACTCTTAGCTCATGGTTGGGAAAGTAATGCAGCACGTTGGGATTTTATTTTAAAACCTTTAAAAAAAGAGGGATACACCATTATTGCTTTAGATGCACCAGCGCATGGCAAATCTGATGGCACACAATTTAATGCGATTTTATATTCAGAGTACTTAAACATAGTGATTCAAAAATTTAAGCCCCATATTTTAATTGGCCATTCTGTAGGCGGTATGGCAAGTGTATTTTGTATGCATAAACACAAATCACCATCCATAAAAAAATTAATTCTTTTAGGAGCTCCAGCACATTTTACGGGTGTTTTTGAGAGGTACAAAACCATGATGGGTTATAATCGTAAAATTGGCAATAGCCTAGATAACATAGTTTTAGAACGTTTTAATAAGCCTGTTTCTTATTTTTCAGCAGCAAATTTCACCAAAAAAATTGAAGCAAAAGGACTTATTATACATGACACTAAAGACAAAATAATCCCTTTTGAAGACGCGCTGCTTTTTAAAGCATCGTATTCAAATTCAAAACTCATAACAACTACAGGTTTTGGTCACAGTCTAAAAGACAAATCCTTAACACCTCAAATAATTAGTTTTATTAACCAATAATAATTTTAATAAAAACACCTAAAAATAGTTTTTAAAAATTTAAAACTGACAAAAGAACAAATTTTTAAAATTGGCTCAAAATTTGCTATATTGTGACTAATTAATTTTTAAAAATTTTCATTATGATGGGATACTATATTATTGCTGGTCTTATTTTTTTAGTAAGCTCTTATGTAAGCAATACTCTAAAAAAGAAATTTAAACACTACTCAAACATACAGCTTAGAAACGGATTAAGCGGTAGAGAAATTGCAGAAAAAATGTTAGCAGACCATGGCATTTATGATGTTGAGGTTATCTCTACACCAGGACAACTCACAGATCATTACAACCCTAAAAATAAAACCGTGAATCTTAGTGATGTAGTGTATAACCAACGTAATGCTTCCGCAGCAGCAGTTGCAGCTCATGAGGTTGGGCATGCTGTACAACACGCACAAGCCTACAGTTGGCTAACCATGCGCTCTAGCATTGTACCTGCAGTAAACATTAGCAGCAAGCTATCTAATATTGTACTTATGGTAGGCTTAGGATTATCTGCTGCTGGTACCGCATTTGGTAGCGGTGTATTCTTGCTAGGTATTGTACTTTTTGCAGTAACCACAGCATTTACCTTTATCACTTTACCTGTAGAATATGACGCAAGTAACCGTGCTTTAGCATGGTTACAAAACAAAAATATGGTAACACCAGAAGAACTAAAAGGATCAAAAGATGCGCTTAAATGGGCAGCAAGAACGTATTTGGTAGCCGCATTAGGGTCTTTAGCAACACTTTTGTATTTTGTAATGGTATTTTTAAACCGAAGATAATTTTATGGAACAGCAATTACAGAGCCCGATTTTAGTGGGACATTTAGGAGACACAGAAAAAGCAACCTTTTATCGTAAAACCTACACACATGTGGCTTATGCCTTATTAGCATTTATTTTAATTGAATATGTTTTTATTAGCATGTTTGAAGATGCTGTTATTACACTCATAGACCTCATGTTTAGTAGTAGTTTTTCATGGCTTATAGTTTTAGGAATTTTTTGGCTTGGCAGTACCATGGCAGATAAATTAGCCCATGACCCTTCAAGAGAAACCCAATATTTAGGCCTTGGATTATATGTGTTATTAGAAGCCATTATTTTTTTACCGCTTATTTATACCGCAGCAGTGTCTTCAACAGGTACAGATATGCTTACACAAGCCACTATAGTAACCTTATGCTTATTTGGCGGTTTAACCGCAGTGGTGTTTATGACCAATAAAAACTTTTCATTTTTAAAAACAGGCTTAGTTATTGGCAGTTTTATTGTCTTAGGTCTTATTGTAGCCGGATCCATTTTTGGGTTTAATTTAGGCTTATGGTTTTCTGTAGCAATGGTTGTTTTTGCAGGTGCTGCCATTTTATACCAAACCTCTAAAGTAAAATACGAATACACAGAATCGCAATACGTTGGTGCTGCACTAGGTATTTTTGCGTCTGTGATGTTATTGTTTTGGTATATTTTAAGAATTTTTATGTCTAGAGATTAAAATGATTTTTTTTAGTGAATGACTATTAATTATTTGAAATAAATAAAAGACATTAAAAAAATATCCTGATGGAAAAAGGCACGATTGATATAAACGAATCTACAATTAAAAATTGTGTAGAATGGTTACGTCCAGAAAATCTTGAAATACTAAAACAAGAAGATATTGGATATTCATACGACGGAAACACTATAATTCTATTTCAGATAAGACCCGATTGGCAAGACGCTAACAAGAAACACCAACTAGATTTTGCTAAAATCCGATATTTTAAGTCCAAAAAAGAATGGTGTTTATATTGGATGCGCGCAAACGGAAAATGGGAGGCATACACACCGTTTCCAGAATCTAACTATTTAGATAAAATTATAGACGTTATTAAACACGACGAAAACGGATGCTTTTTTGGATAATGCTAAACAACATATCATAAAAAAAATTGCGCAAGAGTTAGATTGCGGCTTTGATTGCTATTACAATACACAAACTAACGAGATTATAGCACTACCAAATTTTAATCAAATATCTGATGAAGATGTATTTCAGGAAGCTTTTGGTGATGACTTAAAAAAAGTAACCAAAAACAAAGCATTTACAAAAATAGCGGCTTTAGAATCTTTTGAATTCTTTAAAATAATGGAGTGTTTTGTATCTCAAATTGATAACAAATTGTTTCAGGAAGAATTAAAAACTGTTTTAGAGCAGAAAAAGCCATTTCAAAATTTTAAAACCAAAATTGATAACTCTGAGTACCGGCAACTGTGGTTCGATTTCAAAACCCTAGAACTCGAAAAAATTGTTGAGACTAGAATAAACCATTTTGAAAAATAACTCATGATGATTTAGATTTTGGTGTTTGTAATAGTAGTTGTGCGCAAGCTGAAAAAAATGAAGAACTTAACAATAATCTTTCTAATTTTAATTGGTATTTCTGCAAATTCACAAACATTTAACGTGAAAGGAATTCAGAAATATTGCGAAACTGATAGAACAGATAGTCGAGAACGATATTTAAGTGTAACACGAAATGACAGCGTGATTGTTGAAAATGTCAAAACGAGATTTGGAGAGTTTAAAGTCATAGGATTAAAAGAAGGTTTTTATACATTTAAATTCACCAATATTTTTGGACAAATAGTGAGTTATAAAACCGAGATTTTAAAAAACGGAAATCCAATTACAATTTGTGTAGACACATTTCAAGAAACTAACGAAAAAACCTTGTTCTCGCAATTAACAAGTGAAAACAAACTCATTATCGAATATGCTTCTTCAGGTTGCTTTCATTTAGACAATGAACAAATGGAATTCTATTATGAAAAGGAAAAACTTATAGCGGAATTATACATTTCAGAAAAGTTAGTTAAAAGAAAAAAAGTGGACTTAAAATCGCTGGAATATCTAATCGGATTTGAAAAAAAAGTAAAACAAATGAAAAATGATATGGGTGGTTGTACAACTTCTGACCTTTATGTTTTTAGCTTAACTAATGAAAGTGAATTTTCAGTAAATGATAGTAGTTGTGATTGGAATGGTTATCGGGTATTGAAAAAGAAAATATTTAACTATAAAAAATAAAGTCTGCTTAGAACAATTTACATAATTCATTGCTAGTTAAAACCTACTTACGAAAATCCTAGCGGACTTTCTATTCTTTTTTTTTATCTTTAGTGCTTAAACCACGTAACTTTCCTGACACAAAAACGTTTGAATAATTTAAGAAAATCCCGAATTGAATAGAATAACAGGAATTATATTGACAATTACACTTCTGATTTCTTGTAAGAATTCAGAAAATACAGAAACGGAAAAAAAATCTGAATCTGAAAACGAAATCACTCAATCGGAATTTAAAAAAGTTGAATCTCAAAACGGATTGAATTTGGAATATCAGCTTTTAGACGAAAATAACGAACAAATAAAATTTTCGAGTTTAACAAAGATGCCTGAATTTCCTGGCGGACTTGATTCGCTGGCTAAATTCATACAGCAGAATTACAAATTTCATCAAGGATTTACGGAATATCTAAACGGAAAAGTCAAAGCAACTTTTGTAGTTGACACTTTAGGAAAAGTCTTAGATATAGAAATAATTGAAAGATTGAGAAAAGATTACGATACCACTTGTTATAAAGTAATATATAAAATTCCTGACTGGAAACCAGCGGAAAAAGAAAATAATAAAAAAGTGAAAGTTAAATTTCTTCTTCCATTCAAGTTTGTAACTCAAGAATAAAAACTAGTGCCAGACGTATATAATTTATTGCTAATCATAGCCTACTTAAGAAAATCCTCGAGGACTTTATATTCAGTATTTATTTACTAACTTTAGTGATTAATCCACGTAACTAATCTTATAAAACAACTTTTGTGGCTAATGCAAAAATCCTGGTCCAAATTAAACAAACAAAAAATTTGACTATTTTTGAATTATGAAAATAAACGACAAAAATATAAATCGGATTAAAACGCTTTGTGAACAATACAAAGTTAGAACTTTCTCTGCATTTGGCTCTGTAATTAGAGATGATTTTAGCAATGAATCTGATATAGATTTTGTTGTGGACTTTGATGAAAACGACCCATTTAAATACACGGATTTGTACTTCCAATTAAAAGATAAGTTAGAAGAGTTATTAAATCGTCAAATTGACTTAATTGAATATCGAGCTATTAAAAACAAATATTTCAGAAAGGAACTAGACGAAACCAAAGTGTTAATTTATGGACAATAGAATTAACTCTTGGCTTGAAGATGTTGAAAGGTCTATTGATGAAATTTTTGATTTCTTACCCAAACAACGAGACTTTTTTGTTTATCAAAAAGACTTAAAAACAAAAAAAGCGGTAGAACGAAATATAGAAATTATTGGCGAAGCTATAAATAGAATTTTAAAATATAAACATTCTGAGATTGAAATTAAGAATGCCCAAAAAATAATTGGAACTAGAAATCGAATAGCTCACGAATATGATAGTATTTCAGATGAAGTTATTTGGACAATAATCATTAAAGAACTTCCTGAACTGAAAAAGGAAATTACAAAATTGAGGAAATAAACACTAGCAACATCAAAGTCGTATAAAATTTATTAGTAATCCTAGCCTATTTACGAAAATCCTTGCGAACCTTCTACTCATTTTTTTATCTTTAGTGCTTAAACCACGTAACTAATATTATACATTTATGTTGTGAAACATAGCTAAGAACCATTATAATTAACATTGATCATTTAATAATGTATAAAATAAATGCTCTTAGGAAAGAATTCACAAACGAAGAATATTGTGAGTTTTCACCAAATTCAGTTTCGTAACCACCTTAACAGCAATTTTTTTAATTCATTTTCAAAAGCAACAGCTTCCTATTATTTTTGTAAGATGAATGATAATCTTAAAAACGAATTTTTTGGCATCGGCATTCAAAATGGTAAAACACCAGAAAACTTGGGAGTGCTGTGGCGTTCTGCACAAAATTTGGGTGCAAGTTTCATTTTTACCATTGGCAATAGGTATGCAAAACAAGCTTGTGACACGCACAATGCTGTAAAATCTATGCCCTATTTTCATTATGATACGTTTACAGATTTCTTCAATAATTTACCAAAAGGCACACGTTTAGTTGGTGTAGAATTAACCGATACCGCTGAAGATTTAGAAACCTTTAAGCACCCAAGACGCTGTGTGTATTTATTGGGAGCTGAAGACCACGGATTGTCTAAAATAGCTATTGAAAAAAGCCACTTTTTAGTAAAATTTAAATCGCAATTAAGCCTCAATGTATCTGTTGCCGGAAGTATTGTGATGTACGATAGAGGAATAAACAAACCAAGGTCGTAACTTTGAACATTTAAAACAAAGTACACAATGAAACATAAAGCAGGTTTTGTAAATATCATAGGCAATCCTAATGTTGGAAAATCCACATTAATGAATGCCTTTATTGGCGAAAAATTATCTATAATCACCTCTAAAGCCCAAACCACACGTCATAGAATTTTAGGTATTGTTAATGGCGACGATTTTCAAGTTATTTTAAGCGATACACCAGGGATTATAAAACCCGCTTATGAGTTGCAAGCCTCAATGATGGACTTTGTAAAATCTGCTTTTGATGATGCCGATGTACTGATTTATATGGTAGAAATTGGCGAGAAAGAACTTAAAGACGAAGCCTTTTTTAGTAAAATTACCAATTCTAAAATTCCAGTATTATTACTGTTGAATAAAATTGACACTTCAAACCAAGAACAGCTAGAAACCCAAGCCGAAATCTGGCAACAAAAAGTGCCAAACGCTGAGTTTTTTCCAATATCTGCATTAGAAGGCTTTAATGTTCAGAATGTATTTGATAGAATTATTGAACTCTTACCAGAATCTCCAGCCTTTTACCCAAAAGACCAACTCACTGATAAACCCGAACGTTTTTTTGTAAACGAAGCTATTAGAGAAAAAATACTAATGCACTACAAAAAGGAAATTCCGTATGCTGTGGAAGTAGATACAGAAGAATTTTTTGAAGAAGCCGAAATCATAAGAATGCGTTCTGTAATTATGGTAGAGCGCGATACGCAGAAAGGCATTATTATTGGCCATAAAGGTGCTGCACTAAAGCGTGTTGGTATTGAAGCCCGAAAGGATTTAGAAAAATTCTTTGGAAAACAAGTGCATTTAGAACTCTATGTAAAAGTGAATAAAAACTGGAGAAGCAACCAACGCCAATTAAAACGCTTCGGATACAATCAGTGAAGATTGAAAGATTGAAAGATTGAAAAATTAAGGATTGTTGATTTAAGATTTCTAGGTTAAAGTTTAAGTACTGAAAACTAAAAACTTAAAAAAATCACTTCACACTAAATACTAAAAGTTACCTTTGCAAACGCTTACAGGATATGTAATGCAGATAAAACACTAATTATGAGTAATATAGTTGCTATAGTAGGACGACCAAATGTTGGTAAATCTACATTTTTTAACCGCTTAATTCAACGTCGTGAGGCTATTGTAGATGCCGTAAGTGGTGTTACTAGAGACCGCCATTATGGCAAATGCGAATGGAACGGAAAAGAATTTTCTTTAATAGATACCGGCGGTTACGTTGTTGGTAGTGATGATATTTTTGAAGCCGAAATTGATAAACAAGTAGAACTTGCCATAGAAGAAGCAGATGCCATTATTTTTATGGTAGATGTTGAAACTGGTGTAACTGGCATGGACGAAGACGTTGCAAAATTACTACGCAAAGTAAAAAAACCTGTTTTTTTAGCAATTAATAAAGTAGATAACGGTAAACGCGAACAAGATGCGGTAGAATTTTACAGCCTAGGTTTAGGTGAGTATTATACCATTGCCAGTATTAACGGTAGCGGAACTGGTGATCTATTAGATGCCTTAATAGAAGCACTACCAGAAAAAGAAGAACAAGAGGAGACAGAAGCCTTACCACGTTTTGCAGTTGTAGGGCGTCCCAATGCTGGTAAATCGTCTTTTATAAACGCACTTATTGGTGAAGAACGTTATATTGTTACAGATATAGCTGGCACAACCAGAGATGCTATAGACACTAAATACAACCGTTTTGGTTTTGAATTTAATTTGGTAGATACTGCTGGCATTAGACGAAAAGCCAAAGTAAAAGAAGATTTAGAATTTTACTCTGTAATGCGAAGTGTAAGAGCCATAGAGCATTGCGATGTATGCCTAGTAGTTTTAGATGCTACCAGAGGTTTTGATGGTCAAGTACAAAATATATTTTGGCTCGCACAACGCAACAGAAAAGGCATCGTAATATTGGTTAATAAATGGGATTTGGTTGAAAAAGACACCAAAACTGCCAAAGCTTTTGAAAAGCATATTTTAGAACAAATTGCTCCATTTACAGATGTGCCTATTGTTTTTATTTCTGTATTAAATAAGCAACGTATATTTAAAGCTATTGAAACTGCTGTAGAAGTTTATAAAAACCGAACTAAACGTATTAAAACCAGTGTGCTTAACGACACATTGTTACCTATAATTGAAAACTTTTCTCCACCTGCAAATAAAGGTAAGTACATAAAAATAAAATACATTATGCAACTGCCAACACCTCAGCCACAGTTTGCATTTTTTTGCAACTTACCACAATATGTTAAAGAACCCTACAAACGTTTTTTAGAAAATAAATTAAGAGAACATTTTAATTTTAATGGTGTCCCTGTTAGTGTTTATATGCGTAAAAAATAAAATTATGAGTACCGTTAAAACAATCTTATACACATGCGTTGTATTGTTTTTTCACAAAATTAGTTTTACTCAAAATACACCACCAGAAATTAGTGTTTCAGGGAATCAATTATTTTGCCCAGATGCTCCAATGTCAATTGTTACTGCTGTAAATATTACAGACGCGGATGTTTCAGACACAACACTAAATACAGTGGTTATTCAAATTTCAGAGGGCTATGTTTCTGGTCAAGACCTTTTAACTTTAATCGGAGTACATCCTTCAATTTCTGGAGTTTGGAATGTTGCTCAAGGCAAACTAAGTCTTAACGGGCCTGCAACCTTTGCAGAATTTGAAACAGCAATTTCTAGTGTGGTATTTAGTACAACACAAACGGTTTTAACCACAGATAAAGCATTTTCAATAAATCTAGGAAATGCTAATTTTTTACCAACGACAGGACATTATTATTTTTATGTATCTGATGTAGGTATTGGTTGGACAGCTGCCAAAGATGCCGCAGCTACACAAACTTATTTTGGCTTACAAGGGTATTTGGCAACACTTACAACAATAGAAGAAGCACAACTTGCTGGTGAACAAAATTCTGGAGCAGGTTGGATTGGTGCTACAGACGCGCAATCTGAAGGCACTTGGCAATGGGTAACAGGTCCAGAAGCAGGCAACGCTTTTTTTAATCAAAATACAGGGACAGCAATTAATGGTGAGTTTTCGTTTTGGAATACAAACGAGCCTAATAATTTTAATGGAAACGAGGATTATGCACACATTACAGATCCAAGTATTGGTATTTTAGGCTCTTGGAATGATCTTCCTGAAGCCGGTGAAACCAATACGAATAGTGCTTTTCATCCCAAAGGCTATGTTGTAGAGTTTGGTGGAATGCCTGGTGACCCAACCATAAATTTATCGGGCAGTTCACGTATTATAGCACCTCAAATTCAAGTTACCAATCAAGATATCTGCCTATCACAATCTATAACACTAATTGTTACATCTAATGCAAATGAAGTACTCTGGTTTGACTCACAAACCTCAAATACGGTTATAAATACGGGTAATTCCTATGAGGTTACACCAAATGCAGATACCACATATTGGGTACAGCCAAACGTTACAGGCTGTACTTCTGGGCAACGCACACCTGTTTCAGTAACTGTAAATACCCCACCAAATTTTCAGAATATAAACGTGCAACAATGTGAAAACGAAGCTGTTTTTGATGGTATTTCTTTGTTTAATCTCAGTTTTTATAATGCTAATGTAGCAGATAACATCACAACCAATCGTACCATAACATATTATGAAGATGCCGCACTTACACAATCTATTTCTTCAACTAACTACAGCAACACAACAAATAATCAGATTATTTTTGCTAAAGTAGAAGCTACAGATAGTGGTTGTTTTAGTATTGCACAACTAACGCTTAGCGTATGGGCTTCAACATTAGAAAATTTTGAATTAATTACTTGTGATGATGCTACTGCAGACGGATTTACAAATTTCAATCTTTCTGATATTAATACAGAAGTATTATTAGGTTTTCCACCAACCGCCACAACTTCTTTTTATCAAAATTATAATGACGCTTTACTTCAGCAAAATATTTTACCTACAAACTTCACAAACACTACAGCTTTTGAAGATTCTGTTTTTGTAAAAATAACTGAAAACAACAGGTGTTTAGGCATTGCCGAAGTATTACTAAGCGTTAACGCGTTACCAATTATTAAAGCCGATGAAACCGTATTATATTGTTTAAATACTTTTCCAGAAACCTTAACGCTTACTAGTGGTAATCTTGAAACAAACCCAAATAATTATGCATATTTATGGTCCACAGGCGAAACCACTATGAGCATAAACATAAATACTGTTGGTACGTACACCGTTTCTGTTACTTCACCTGGTCAGAACAGTTGTACAAGCAGCAGGAGTATTACAGTTTTACCATCTAATACCGCAACTATTGATGGTATTGAAGTTACAGATGCATCCTTAAACAATAGTATATTGGTATTGGTTAGTGGCGAAGGCGACTTTGTTTATGCTTTAAATAATGAAAATGGTCCTTATCAAACTTCTAATATTTTTGAAAATGTAGCTTCTGGCATTTATACCGTTTACGTAAAAGATATTAAAAATAATTGTGGTATTGTTTCTGAAGCCGTTTCTGTTATTGGATTTCCTAAGTTTTTTACACCAAATAATGACACTGTTAATGACATTTGGCAACTTAACGGATTTTCGGCACAATTCCCAGTAGATTATACTGTTAAAATTTTTGACCGCTACGGAAAACTAATTACAACTCTAAACCAAAATAAATTATTTTGGGATGGCACTTATAATGGACTAAACCTACCTCAAAACGATTACTGGTTTGAAATACAACTTGCCGATGGTCGCATATTTAGAGATCACTTTACGTTGAGGCGTTAACCTTAATTAATTATTTGTCTATTAGTTATATACGTTATTTTACACATATACTTTTTTAACTATAACATTGTTGTTTAAGATTAGTGGCGTGTTTAAGCACCTAATTTAGTAAATAAACACCCGATATGAAATTCGCAAGGATTTTCGTAAATAGGCGAGAACTAGCCATTAATTTTATACGGTCTTGTAGCCAGTTTTTTAATATCCATAAAATATTTTTTTAAAACTATCTATGCTTTTCTTCAATTTCATTGGTGGAAGCCCAATTGAAATTCTTCTTTCATCAAGCTTGTCAAATTCGATTATTTTTTCTTCTCCTACATTATCGTAAATTCCATAAATGTATTTTTTCTCTTCTGGAACACGTCTTTGATAACTATCTACAAAATTTCCAAGACTGCTTGGTGGTGCTTGTCCCTTTTTAATTAATTCTTTAAGCGTCTTTGTCCAATAATTATAATCATCAAAATGAAATAATAAAATCATCGGGTCGTAGTCTTGATCATTTATTCTTTGGTCTCCAATAATTTTCTTATCAGGATATCCATATTTAGAAATAATTAGTTTCAACTCTTTTTCGTTTACTATATCTATACTATCATTTTTTTGTTTGTTCTGATAATAATTTTGTCTGTATAATTGGTCAACTGTTGTCATTTCATCAATTTTTGTTCTTAATTCTAAATTGATAGTACTCAAATATTTTTTGTGTAAATGGTCATAATCTTTTTCTAATTCAGTCCATTCGTCTGAATCAATAATATTTTGAAAAGCATCATTGGTTTTAAAATCATTTATTTCATATCCTTTCAGAATTAGTTTTCTGATAAGTTCAAATGTTTTTTCGTTTTTTCCAATTCGAGCAGAAGATTCTGCATATTTTTCAATTTCGTAAATCATACTTTGGTTAATAAGTTCGCACTTATTTTCTACATTAGACATAAGTTCAAAAACCTTGTTATAATCTTTTTTGTAGTATGCTTCTTCTGCTAAATAGACAGGTTGATAGTAGTTTTCAACATAATTACATTCCTCTTTTTTTTGACAAGAAGTCATTAAAAAAATCAATAATGTTCCTAATATTATTTTGATCATAAATATGCGTTTAAATTGGCTACAACTCCAAAAAAACAATATTCCAAGTGAATTGTAATCATTTTTTTTTACAAAATGTATTCGGCTAACAATGGTATTTCAGTATTATAATAACTATAAAACAAAGAAGATATTAACCCTCATTTAAAGTTCATAAGCATTATGGTTTACAAAAAAGATGGCGTTTACTAAAAACAGTTTTCCGTTTTCCCAGAAACTTCTAAAAAGTGTATTATCTACCATATAAACAAAACTGCCATTGCCCATAGGTTCTTCACCAAAAACCAATGTGTTCTCAAGATTTTTTAATGCGTTTTTACCCGCAAAACCAGAATATACTTCGGTATTATCTAGGTAGCCCACATTATAACCACGATCTAATAAACTGTAAGCTGTACTGCCAAGTTTTAAACTAAAATAATTTGCGTCATAGCCAAAAGCCATAGGATGTGTAGCATCTATTTTGGTTTTAAAAATTGCACCCGTAATAAGATTATTACTGTATTCGCGCTCGCGATTGGCATAAGCAGTAAGATTTTTTTTGGTGGTATTGGTTTCAGAAGTTTTATAATTTAGACTAAAATCATCTTTTCCTGCAAAACTTCTTAGGGCGTTATCAATTGCAATTACTTTTCCGCCTTGGCGTACCCAATCTTTAATTTTTTTAAGATTATGCGCATCCAACACATCGTCATAATAGCCACTCGGAATAATTAAAACATTGTATTTGTTAAGGTTAGTGCTTCCTAAATTATCGCTATTAATGGCCGTTAACGGATAATGTAATTGCTGCTCAAAAAAGTGCCAAATTTCACCATAACTTAGTGATGATGTTCCTTTACCAGAGAGCACAGCAACATTTTGAGGGTTTATAAGCTTTACATCTGGTGAGCCAATATCTGGCGTGCTTTGAGAAAATCCGCTTGAAATAGCTGTAAGTGTTGGCGCATGTGTTTTAATTAATCTATTTAAAACTTCGGTGTAGTTTGTAATGTGTGTATTGTCGCTTTTGGTAATTATTAATGAGCCGCGTTCGAAGGTATTACCATTAGAAGTAAATGGTTTTTCGGTAAACCTCACCTTTATGTTTTCTTTTAATAATGCGGCTAAAAATTGTGCATCGGTTATAGAATTCCATGCACTTACATAACCATAGGTTGCAGCATTTGCTATGATTAAATCTGTAGGTTGAGTTTGTTTTGTACTATTAACTTTAGTGGTACTGGCAATAGCTTCTAAACCATAAGCATACGGTACAGACCATGCGGTAATATCATAAGTTAAAGAATCGGAAAGTTTTGCATTAGGCTCAAACAATACTTTTACCATTTTGCCTTTTGGTTGATTGGTATGTACTACTAAATCTTTTTTAGAAACCGATAAACTGCCTTGTTTTGCTGCGTTGTAATTATAACCAGAAACTTTGGTCACAGTTGGGTTTTCATAAGAAATTTCATGTTTGTCCAAAAGATTTTTTAAGCTTTTAAGTTTGTTAGCGTTGCCTTTTAGGACGTAACTTTTATATTTTAAATCCGTATTATTAAAGAATTTAGCAAATTCGGTATTTAACTTAGTAGCATTTTTAGAAGCCATTTCAAGAGTAGAAATTCCAGTTGTGGTATGGTGTGTTAAGCGTTCTACAAGCGTAAGTTCATGACCTTCGTCATTTAAAATACCAAGGCCAGCTCTTCCGTGTCCTCCTTGTTCATAAGTCATACCAATAGCTCCCATATACGTTGGGTACGTATCGCCGTAACTTGGGTAGAATAAATCAAAACGTTCTCTGGTAAAAAACAACCATCCTTCAGCATCAAAATATTTAGCATGATTTTTTCCTATTTGGGTTTGAAAATCGCTTTGCCAATCTGTAATGATTTCATGGAAAGGTTCGGCTGCTGGCGCAAAATAATAAGGTTCATTAATACCTTGCTCATGAAAATCTACATGAATATGCGGCAGCCAAGTATTGTAAACTTTTAAACGGTGTTGTGTTTCAGTTTGTGTTGCCCAAGCCCAATCTCTGTTTAAGTCAAAAAGATAATGATTTGGTCTTCCTCCTGGCCACGGCTCATTGTGTTCACTGGCTTGCGGATCGCTAATATAAGGTGTGCTTTTGGTTTCGTTAAACCAATTTACATAGCGATCTCTCCCATCTGGATTTATACAAGGATCTATAATAACAATAGTATTTTCTAATAATTCTTTTTGTTGGGTAAGCAGTTTGTAAAGTGTTAGCATAGCAGCTTCTGTGCTAGAGGCTTCATTGCCATGCACATTATAACTAAGCCAAACAATAGCAACATTTGTTGCCGTTGGCGCACCATTGAGCACACCAGCGTTTTTTAAGTTGTTTATTCTTATGGTTTCAAGATTTTTTAAATTTTCTGGACTAGATACATAGGCTAAATACAGCGGTCTGCGCTCATTAGTAGTACCGTATTTTTCTAGCTTAACGTTATTTGGTGCTGCTTTAGCAATCGATTGAAAGTAAGAAACCACCTCATGATGTCTACTAAACTGTGTACCAATTTCGTAGCCTAAAAACTCAGAAGGTGACGCAATATTTTGTGCAGTAATAGTAAGATGAATACAAATTCCTAAAAGAAATAATAGCGTTTTATTATGCATTTTAATAATAGGTTTGGTTGAATGAAAGTAAATATACATATTGAAAATGATTTAATTAAAATTAAGTAAATTAACTTGTAGGCGAATACATTTGAACTTAATTAATTTGCAAAAAAATAAATCTTAATCCCTCAACTAAAATAAGATTTAATTTATATTTCATTTTAAGTTTGTGAAAGATTTGTAGCAAAAAAAAAATCATTCCGCTTATATTTATACCATAATAAC
>CAYGUF010000003.1:119933-286550 GCA_964353125.1 uncultured Flavobacteriaceae bacterium | reverse complement strand
TGTTGCATATATTTTAGCTAATTAATGTCACGGATTACAAATCCGCGCTATCGGTAGAATCTCATTTTTGTCATTCTGAGCATAGCGAAGAATCTCTAATTAACTTGAATACGAAAACAAAAAAACGTTACAAAAAAAGATGCTTCATTACATTCAGCATGACAACTACTTTTTGTCATTCTGAGTATACTCTGTCATTCTGAGCACAGCGAAGAATCTCAAACCAAAATAAAACCGAAAATAAAAAAACGTTACAAAAAAGAGATACTTCACTACACTGCGTTCCGTTCAGTATGACATGTGCTTTTGTCATTCTGAGCACGTTCTGTCATTCTGAGATTACTGAAATCAAAATATATTTTGATTGAAAGTACATTGCGCAGCAATAAAGTAGCGACGAAGAATCTCAAATGAATTTTAACTTAAACTTGAAACTGAAAACGAAAATGTGTTGGTAGCAGCACAAGAAAAACATTTTTCAAATAAACAATTAGTAAAAAAATTGTAGTTTTGATTAAATACACGAATTATGGATTTACAAACTCGAAAACTCAATTTAATAACTTATCTAGCCCAAATTAAGGACGAGATATTATTTGACAAATTGGAAAATTATATCTTAAAAAGAGAGGTTGAACACAACCCTGAATTAAAACCATTTAATGTCGAGGAATTACTAAATCGTATTGAAACATCTGAATTAGATTTCAAAAATGGAAATGTAAAAAGTCAAGAAGATTTGGAGAGAACATCCGTAAATTGGTAACAATGAAAATAGTTTGGACTGATTTTGCTATCAGAAATTTGAAAGACATTTTTGATTATTATACTATTGAAATAGATAAAAAACTTGCTCATAAAATAAGAAAACAAATACTTAAATCCTCGAAACAACTATTAAAAAATCCAAACTCTGGTCCAATTGAACCAAATTTGAGAATACTAAATAAAAATTATAGATATATAGTAAGTGGACATTATAAACTTATTTACAGAATTGTAGATAATGAAATTATAATTAATGATGTCTTTGATACACGGCAAAATCCTACTAAAATGAATGATGAAAATCGGATTGAAAAATAAAATACTATTGCCAATACCATATACAATCACGATACTTGCTACGTTAGTATGACACCTACTTTTATTGTCATTCTGAACGTACATTGTCATTCTGAGCGCAGCGCAGCGACGAAGAATCTCACGTTCTGTCATTCTGAGCATACTTTGTCATTCTGAGCATAGCGAAGAATCTCTAATAAAGAGTAAACCAAAACAAAATCACGTTGTAAAAAGAGATGCTTCATTACATTCAGCATGACAGCTACTTTATTGTCATTCTGAGCACGTTCTGTCATTCTGAGCATAGCGAAGAATCTCAAACAAAAATAAAACCGAAAACAAAAAAACGTTATAAACGAGTTGGTTTAATGCTGTAGGACAGTGAAAATCATCAAAATTTAAGTTCAAATACAAAAATAGTACTCTCAAATTATTTCAGAATAAAGTTTACAGATAAAAAACTATCTTTGATATAATAAAACTTAGTGTTATGAATATAGAAACCATAAAATTAGAATTAATGCATCTATTGCTTCAAACACAGAATGAAAGCATTTTAAAAAAAATTAAATTGGTTTTTGAGGAAGAACAAGTAGATTGGTGGAATGAAATGTCTAAAAAGGAAAAGGAAGAAATCAAGATTGGTTTAGCTCAAGCTGACAAAAGAGAATATAAAGCTAATGAAACAGTAATGAATCGTTTTGATAAATGGCATTAAAAATCGTTTGGACACCACAAGCTGAACATGGATTAGATAAAGTTTTGGATTACTTAGAAAAAGAATGGACAGTAATGGAAATTCTGAATTTAGAACAAAATATAAATGACCTTTTAAGCCGAATACGTAAATATCCTAAAATTTGTCCTCAAACTGGAACGTTTAATAATGTTCATAAAGGATTGGTTGATAAAAATAATTATATAATCTACAGAATTAAACCGAAAAAAGAAATAATAGAAATTATTAACTTCAGAGGAACAAAACAAAAGCCGATATAATATAAGCACTAAAAGCCAATACCATATATTTTATTGCTTGTTTTTAGATTACTTACAAAAGTCTACGCAGATTTTGAAATGCCCCCAAAAAGTAAGACACTATTTGAGGGTTTTTTTATGGTAAGAAAAGTTGAATTTTGAATTCAATCTAAATTGGGATTTTTTAGAAAATACGATTTGAGATGCTTCATTGCATTCAGCATGACAGCTACTTTATTGTCATTCTGAGCACGTTCTGTCATTCTGAGCATAGCGAGGAATCTCATTTTTCTACAAAAGAGATACATTCACTTCACTGCGTTCCGTTCAGTATGACATTTGCTTTTGTCATTCTGAGCGTAGCGAAGAATCTCATATAAACACAATAGAGATACATTCACTACACTGCGTTCCGTTCAGTATGACACACGTTCTGTCATTCTGAGCATAAATTGTCATTCTGAGCATAGCGAAGAATCTCTAATTAGCCAGAACTTGAATTTGAAACTAAATTTGAATCTGTGAGTGAGAACTAAAAATGTGATATAATAACCGTTGTGTGTAATTAAACCTCACAACAAAAGTCATCGCTAAATCAAATTATACGGATTATTTTTATATATTTGTACGTATAAAATAATTTGTTATGGACACAAAATTAACCTTAAAGCTTAATCAAAGGATTATTGAAAAAGCCAAGGCATATGCTTCTAATAAAAAAATGAGTTTGTCCCGAATTGTAGAGGCTTATTTACAATCGTTGACTTCCGAAAATGATACCTCTGAATTTGAGATTTCACCTTTCGTGAAAAGCATTTCAACTGAAACAGAAATCCCAGCTAATTTGGACTACAAAAAAGAATATTCTGATTATTTAATTGAAAAATATAAATGAGCAAAAGGATTTTTATAGATACAAATGTAATGTTGGATTTTTTAGGAGAACGAAACCCTTTTTATGAACCGATTGCGAAAATTGCAACTTTAGCGGAAAAGAAAAAATTAACAATGGTTGTTTCACCTATTTCATTCGCAACGGTTAACTATTTTCTTGCAAAATTTGAGAATGGAAAAATTGCCAGGGAAAAATTAAGAAAGTTTAAGATACTCTGTGAAATATGCGCTCTGGATGAACAAACGATTGAAAAGGGACTTAATTCTTCGATAACGGATTTTGAAGATGCTTTACAATATTTTAGTGCGACTGAATCGGAATGCCAAATAATAATAACACGAAACGGAAAGGACTTTAAAAAATCGTTATTGCCTGTTATGACAGCGGACGAATTTTTAAAATCTTTGAATAAAAAATAACTTCACCCAACAATGGCTATAAGTAATTGCTTGTTCTCGCCTACTTACTAAAATCTTCGCGGATTTTCTATTCGGTTTTTATTTGTTAACTTAATTGCTTAACCACGTAACAAACCATATACTAATACGATGCTTCCTGCGTCAGCATGATAATTGCTTTGTGTTATTCTGAGCACATTTTATAATTATGAGTATGTGCTTTCATTCTGAGCGCAGCTTGTCATTCTGAGCACAGCGAAGAATCTCTAACCAAAATATAACTGAAAATAAAAATAAATTACAACACTGAGATGCTTCATTGCATTCAGCATGACAACAACTTTTATTGTCATTTTGAGCATAGATTGTCATTCTGAGCATAGCGAAGAATATCACGTTCTGTCATTCTGAGCGTAGTGAAGCATCTCAAAAGAATTATAACTTGAACCTGAACTTGAATTTATACATCTTAAGTCAATTAAAAAATCGAAGGATTAAACAAATGCTATCGTCTAATTAGAATTGTAAAAGTAAAACTGTTAAATTTGTATAAATGAAAGAAAAGAATCTTTATATAATTGCTGGATGTAATGGTGCAGGTAAAACAACTGCCTCTTATACAATACTACCAGAAATCATTGCATGTAAAGAATTTGTAAATGCAGATGAAATAGCAAAAGGACTATCACCTTTTCAGCCTGAAACCGTAGCTTTTGAATCTGGGAGAATAATGATTAATAGAATTAATGAACTTCTAAAAGATAATCAAAGCTTTGCTTTTGAAACAACACTATCTACAAGAAGTTATAGAAATAAAATAATACAAGCAAGAACGCAAGGTTATACTATAACATTACTATTTTTCTGGTTAAACAATATTGCTTTAGCAAAAGAAAGAGTGAAAATTAGAGTAATTGAAGGTGGACATCATATTCCTGAAAACGTTATAGAAAGACGCTATTTAAAAGGAATTTATAACTTAATTGATATTTATCTACCAATAGTAGATGGTGCATTAATTTTTGATAATTCTTACGGAAAACACCAATTAATCGCTCAAAAATTAACTACAGAGATATTAACCGTTATTGATAAACCTAAATTTAATAAACTAAAAAAAATTTATGACAACAAAAGATAATCAGTTAGAATTAAAAGAAAAGGTATTAAAAGGACTTGAAAAAGTTTATGAAAAACTAATTGAATTTAAAAAAGAAAAGAAAAGCGATATAGTTATTATGCAGGGTAATAAAATAGTAAAAATTAAACCTGAATAAAAACTTTGGATAACGGCATACAATAACACGCTTTCCAAGTGTGATTTTAATTATGAGCAAGTTATGTTATTCTAAATGCCAACCATTAGCGTCGGTACGAAGAATTTATAATGAACTTGAATTCGAAAACTAAACACGTTACAAAAAAGAGATGCTTCATTGCATTCAGCATGACATAGAGATACATTCACTACGCTGCGTTCCGTTCAGTATAACAATGAGGCTTTTTTAAGAGTAAAAAATATTATTTAAAAATGCGTTTAAAAAAGTAAATAATAGAGGTTTTAATAACGCCAATACCATACACAGAACTACGCCATAAGTTTATAGAAGATGCCTCAGGAAAATACTTTGTAGGGCAAGTAATTTCGCCAATATCAAAACCCGCATGAATTATTTGTGCTAACATTTGATTATCGAAAATAAAATCGTTAGAGTTACTATTATAATCAATACCTTCTAAAACCGTTTTGCTAAATGCTCTGTAACCTGTATGATATTCTGAGAGTTTATAACCCAATAACAGATTTTGAAAAAACGTTAAACCTCTATTAGCAATATACTTTATCATAGGCATACCCCCTTTTAAGGCACCAACACCCAAAATACGAGAGCCTAGCACCACAGGATACAAATCGTCACCAATAATATTAACCATACTAGGAATAAGCTTAGGTGTGTATTGATAATCTGGATGAAGCATAATAACAATATCACCACCAAGTTCTAAAGCTTTATTATACAGGCTTTTTTGGTTGCCGCCGTAACCTTTATTTTATCGTGCACAATAATATGATGTACACCTATGGCCTTAGCCACTGCAATAGTGTTATCTGTACTAGAATCGTCACATAAAATGACTTCATCAACTAAAGGAAAAGGAATTTCTTTATATGTTTTTTCTAGGGTTTTAGCTGCATTATAAGCAGGTAAAACTTTTGTTTTTGTACATTTGAAATCTAACTATATATGGTATGCAATATAGCAGATTTTATTCGTTATTTATTTTTTTTACAGCCTGTTTATTATACGTAAATACGCTTGGGCATAGCTATACCCAAGATGATAACATGCTAATTGAAAATAATAAATTTACCCATCAAGGGTTTGAAGGCTTGTATAATGTATTTGCTTACGATACATTTTATGGCCATTTTAAAGATTCTGAAGATACTGCAAATATGGTTTCTGGTGGTAGATACAGGCCATTAACACACGCTATGTTTACCATAGAATATGAGTTTTTTGGCAAAAACCCATTTATAGGGCATTTTATAAACATGCTACTTTATGCCTTACTTTGCGTATTAATATACTATACACTTTTAAAATTATTACAGGACTATTTTAAAGATAAACCTCACTTTAAAGCCTTTGTATTTTTTGCAACCTTACTGTACACCATACACCCATTACATACAGAAGCGGTTGCCAATATAAAAGGTAGAGATGAAATTGCTGCCATGTTATTTTCTATGCTTGCACTTAATTTGGCTTTACAATGGCTTAAAACACAAAAAGTAACGACTTTAATTTCTGTTGTTGTTGTATTTTTCTTGGGCTTATTATCTAAAGAGAATACCGTTACATTTTTGGCTATAATACCTTTAGCTACTTGGATGTTTTATAAGGTAACGTTAAAACAAAACCTTACTATTATAGGTGGCTTATTGGTTAGTACAGTTGGGTTTTTACTACTGCGTTACATGGTTATTGGGCCAAGTTTTGGAGAAACCTCTCAGATTATATTAAATAATCCGTATTTAAAACAAACAGATGGCAATCTGTATATTCCCTTTACGTTTTTTGAAAAATACGCTACTATAACCTATACACTTGGTGCTTATATTAAGTTGTTTTTTATTCCGCATCCACTCACCTACGATTATTACCCAAAGCACATAGACATGAAAAGTTTTGCAGATGTATCTGTGCTTATTAGTTTAGTTATTTATGCCATTATCATTGCAATTACAATTTGGGGTATTAAGAAAAAACACCTACTAGGCTTTGCTTTTTTCTTTTTTATAGCCAGTTTATCTATAGTTTCTAATATTGTTTTTCCTATTGGTACACATATGAGTGAGCGTTTTATGTTTATGCCATCTTTAGGCTTGTGTTTAGCCGTAACCTATGGGCTTTGGTATATAGTACAACGTAAATCTTGGCAAGCACCAGCATTAATTTTTGGTGTTATAGCCATTCTGTTTTGTGTAAAAACGATAACAAGAAATACCGATTGGAAAGATAATTTTACCCTTTTTACTACAGATGTTATAACGTCTAAAAATAGCGCAAAAGGCACTAGTGCTGCCGCTGCTGTTATTTTAACCAAGATTGATAGTATGCCTAGAGATAATACTAGAAAACGTTTATACTATAAAGCAGAAACATACTTAAAACGTGCTCAAGATTTAGTACCTAGCTATTGGAGTGCTTTTATGATAGAAGGTTTTTTACACACACAAGAGCAAGATACCTTAAGAGCAGCATTAGCTTTTGAAAAGGCATACCAAATGGATACTACTAGAGTAGAAGCAAAAAATAATTATGCCAGCGCTATTTTAAACTTAAGTCAAGTACACGTATTAGCAGGTAATAATGAAGAAGCCAAACGCTTAAGAAAAATAGCATTTAGTATGGGAATTAATATGAATGATTTAAAATAAATAACATGTACATTAAACTATTAGCCTTATTATGTTGCGTAACATTACAAGCGCAAACCGTTAACGTTGGTATTTGGGAAGTGTTTGATAAATATACCCTACCAGAAGGGAAAGTATATAAAAGCGGAACAGAAATCTATAATGGTAAAGATGATGATGCTAATGGCTTTATTGATGATCTGCATGGTATTGCTTTTGATGCGTTTGAAAGTCTTAAAACTGAAAAGTTTTACACCAGTTTTAAAGATAGAGCTAACTATGATCATGGTACATCAGTAGCCTATACCTTACTAGAACACAACCCTAATGTTATGGTATATGGTGTAGGATTTGTGCCAACCTCTAAGCGTTTAAAAGATAGTGGTATCTTAGCACTTAGTGTAGAGGAGCGTTTGGCTAATTTAGAGAAAGAGTATGCCCAAATGAGGTATTTTATAGTTCAGTCATTAGCGTACTTTAAAGTACAAAACTGTAAATTAGTTAACTTGTCTTGGGGTTTAAGCCTAGATTATTTTGCAGAAATAAATCAAAATTTAGGGCACACCAAACAACAAAGGTTACAGCAATCCAAAAAATGGCTAAAAACTTTTAGACGTTTACTCAAAAAAGAATTTAAAAAATATCCAGATATTTATTTTGTTGTAGCCGTAGGTAATGATGGTGTGTCTATAAAAAAAGCTTTAGACGTACCAGGCACTATAAGATTAAAAAATGTGTTTGTAGTTGGCGCTTTAGATAAAGAAAAACAAGATATAGCAGCATTTTCTAATTACGGTGAACAGGTCTTATATGCACCAGGGACAGCTATAAAAACAAAAAAAGCATTAAAAATGCATACCGTAGAAGATGGTACTTCAATAGCTGCACCAGTTGTTACAGCTTATATTGCTAAACTTTTAGAACAATCGATATCTAAACGAGAATTAAGAACACAAGTAATACAAAAATTTAAAATTCCTCTTTTAAAGAAAAGGTAATACTTAGTAATATCTGTGAGTAAACATTTTGAAAAATTTAATCGGAATTTTATGCGCTGCATTTCAATAACAAGTTTTGATATTGGTTCTGGGACTGCTTATTTGAAATTTAAAACAGACCTAGCTAGCGTACTATTGTATCGTGTGGTGTTAAACAATAGGTATAACCTTAAAACAATAATCTGCTAACCTCTGTTTTTAAATATGCTAAAGCTGCTGTACTAGGTGCTTCTTTTTCTAGTAATGCAGTTAAAATAACAGTTCTTAGTTTATCTGCAGAATCTGTTTTTTCATTCATATTAGCGTTTCTAATACTTTGTATGGTATTGTTTTTTGCAGTATTAATTATGGCCCAACATGGGTTACTAACATAGATTTGTTGTGTGAGGTTGTGTTCGTATTCTTGTTCTATAGTTGCAACAAGTAAGGCCTCGTAATCATTTTTGTCTTGAGAGTTTGGGGTTACACGCAGTACTAATTTAGAAGGTGATATGCGTTCTAAAAACAGGGTTAAGCGTTCATAAGCTTGTAAACGTATTGGTAATGCTTCTTTTTGTAAATCTTTAGAAATTAAAAAATTACGACGCTTGTTTTCGTTTTCAATATGCGAATTAAAAAATAAGTAAGCTACAATACCAGTAATTAAAGCTGGTATAGTATACATTACAAGGGTTACAATTAAATCTTCCATGTTAAGTTTTAAACAAATTTAATTGGTTTTTTGCCAACTTACAACTATTGTGCTGTTTGTAAAAGGTTTAATTTAAACAGATAATGGTATTTATTTGTTTACTCTTAAATCAAAATTGAAGCTTTTAAGATCTCGCTTAATAGCATCTTTTTGTTGTATAGTAATAGGTATTTTTATAGTAGTAATGGTATATGCAACTAAAAAATAACGTCGCTTTATCTTACTTAAAAAGGGTAAGTATTTAAAAATACTACTTGTATTGGTATATGAAATAGATAAAGATTTTAAGGCATTTATTTCATCTGCTTTTAAGTGCGATTTTAAAATTGATTCGATATTTGTCTGTTCCGTAATTACTATTTACCATATTTTAAAACAAATTTATAAGTAAAAAATTGGTTTAGCATGTCATGTTTGCGTTACTTTATAAAAATTATGGATATCGTAATTATGCCCTTGCAGTTAAATTTATATGTTAGCTTTTCCTCCCAAATACTCACAATCTTTTAATGTTTGCATAGTGTTAAAAGGCACTATTGTTTTGGTGTAATTGTATGTACGTTTTAAAGTATAAGACAAGTTGTGGTCGGTAACATTTAATTTAATATCGTTCATTGTAAATTGGCAGGGATGCTCATAACCAGAAGCATGTGTAATTTCTACCAATTCTTTTCTAAAGGTTTTGAAATATTGTGCTAAACGTTCAGATTTTAAAGAAATGTTTATGCCAGCTTGCAACCATTTGTTTTGTGTGGCAATACCAGTGGGACAGCGATTTGTATGACATATTTGCGCTTGAATACAACCCATACTCATCATAGCTTCTCTCGCCACATTAATACAATCTACACCCATAGCAAATGCCATTGCAGCTTTTGCAGGAAAGCCTAACTTAGCACTACCAATAAATACCACACGTTCTGTTAAGCCTTTGTCTTGAAATAATTTGTACAAATCACCAAAACCATATATCCATGGTAATGATACATGATCTGCAAAACTTGGAGGCGCAGCACCAGTACCACCTTCGCCACCATCTACAGCAATAAAATCCGGACCTTTGCCAGTTTTTAGCATTAAATTGGTAAGTTCTTCCCATTGGTCTAGCTTACCAATAGCTGCCTTTATGCCAACAGGTAATCCTGTTTCATTTGCAATTGCTTCTATTAAGTTTAAAAGCTCTTCTACATTAGAAAATGCTTTATGGTTTGGTGGTGATAATACTGTTTTACCTACTTCTACACCTCGTATTTCAGCAATTTCTTTTGTAATCTTTTCACCTGGTAATACACCGCCTTTTCCTGGTTTTGCTCCTTGTGATAGTTTTATTTCTACAGCTCGTATAAAAGGATTTTTTTCTACAAGTGCTTTCATTTTTTCCATAGAAAAATTACCATCTTTAGTTCTAACACCAAAATAACCAGTACCAAAATGAAACACAACATCTCCACCATTGCTATGGTAAGGAGATAAACCTCCTTCGCCAGTGTTGTGATAAGCATTTGCTATTTTACAGCCTTTATTTAATGCCTCTATGGCTTTTGCAGAAAGAGAGCCATAACTCATAGCAGATATGTTTATAATTGATGCTGGACGGTATGGTTTTTTTCTTTTGTTGTATGCACCCATAACTTTTGCGCATGGCAAAAAAGAAATATCAGATGCATTAGGGTGATTTTTTTCAATTTTAAAAGGGAATAATGCATTGTTAATAAATAAATGTTGGTGTGCGTGTATGTCTCTATCTGTACCAAAACCTTCATAATTGTTTTCATTTTTAGAAGATGCATAAATCCAGCCACGTTCTATACGATTAAAAGGTAATTCTTCTCTGTTATTAGCTACAAAATATTGGCGCATTTCTGGCCCAATACTTTCTAACAAATACCTAATATGGCCAACCAACGGAAAGTTATGTTGTATGGTATGTTTTTTTTGAAAAATATCTCTAATAGCAATAACAACGAGGATTATAATTAACCACATCCACCATGATAAGGAATTAAAAACGTCTAAAAGCGAATTCATTTTTAGGGATTTAAATAATCTAGAGTGAGTTGTGTAAAAGCTTTAACACCCAATAACATGCCGCTATCGTCTATTTTAAAATCTGGGGTATGGTGCGGAAATACGTTGCTCTCACCAGGAGTCATGCCGCCTAAAAAGAAATATACACCAGGTACTTTTTCTTGAAAATAAGAAAAATCTTCTCCTCCAGTTGTTGCTTTGGTAATGATTACGTTTTCTATGCCAGCTACCTTTTGTAAAGACGGCAATATTTGCTGTGTAAGCTCTGGGTCGTTAAAGGTTATAGAGGTATTGTTTTGAAACACTATACTTGCTTCTCCACCGTAAGCTTTAGCTATAGTTTGTGTCATCTCGGTCATGCGTTTTTCAATATGCGCTTTCATTTTTGGGTCTAAAGTTCTTACCGTGCCAATTAATTCTGCGGTTTCTGGTATAATATTAAAACGTGTGCCAGCGGTAATTTTTCCTACGGTTATTACTGCTGCTTCATTGGTAAGTTTAGATTCCCTACTAATAATAGTTTGTAAACCATCTATAATTTTTGCTGAAATTAATATAGGATCTACACCAGACCAAGGTTGCGAGCCATGTGTTTGTTTGCCTTTTACAGTAATTACAAAACGCTCTACAGATGCCATAATACCACCTGTTTTGTATTTTATAGTGCCTACTGGTGTTTCAGAATTGATGTGTAATCCAAAAATAGCATCTACTTTAGGGTTTTGTAAAACACCTTCTTTTATCATCAGTTTTGCACCACCTTCTTCACCAGGTGGTGGTCCTTCTTCCGCAGGTTGAAAAATAAATTTCACACTCCCATTTATTTTGTCTTTGTGTTTAGAAAGAACTTCTGCAGTTGCCATTAAAATAGCAATATGTGTGTCGTGTCCGCAAGCATGCATTACACCTGTTTTTGTATCTAAAAATGTAGTAGTTACTTCAGATTTAAAGGGTAAATTATTGCGTTCAGTTACAGGTAAGGCGTCAATATCTGCCCGTAGAGCCACCACTTTCCCAGGTTTGTTACCTTTTAATAGCCCAACAACTCCAGTTTTTGCAATGTTTGTTTGTACTTCTAAACCTAGAGATTTTAAATGTGCTGCAATTTTTTCAGCAGTTTTATATTCGCGGTTAGATAATTCTGGATTTTGATGAAAATAATGTCTCCAAGCAATTAGTTCATCTTCTATATCTGCTATGTCTTGAGATATTGTGTGTTGCGCAAACGTAAGACTAGTAGCAAAAAATAGGAGTAAGGTGTATAATTTCATATCTTAATTTTTTACTAAGATATTTAAATTTTACAAATTAATAGGTTTTAGGAGTGTTTAGGTAGCGCTTTTAGACCCAATGCTTTCCCTTTTTCTAACATTAATTGAAAAGCAGCAGCATGTTCATTAGGAATACTACCTTCTAAAATAGCTTCTTTAATGGTTTCTTTAATAACACCTATTTCTCGTGAAGGCTTAATATTAAAGGTTTTCATAATTTCTTCTCCAGTAACTGGCGGCTGAAAGTTTCTAATGCGGTCACGGGCTTCTACTTCTATAATCTTGGTGCGTACTTTTAAAAAATTGGTATGGTATGTTTTAAATTTTTTAGGATTTTTTGTAGTGATATCGGCTTCGCAAAGGGTCATTAAATCGTCTACATAATCACCAGCATCAAAAACTAGTCTGCGCACTGCTGCGTCAGTAACTTCTGATGCTAATACAATAGGGCGCGAGCTCATTAATACCATTTTTTGTATAAATTTCATTTTGTCATTTAAGGGCATTTTTAAACGTTTAAAAAGTTTATAAACCATTTTGGAGCCTACAAATTCGTGTGCATGAAAGGTCCAGCCTATTTTTTTATGAAATTTTTTGGTGGGTGCTTTTCCTATGTCATGTAACAAGGCAGCCCAACGTAACCATAGGTTCTCTGTGGTTTTCGCAATATTATCTACAACCTCTAAGGTGTGGTAAAAGTTATCTTTGTGGCGTTGTCCTTCAATTTCGTCAATGCCTTTTAGTGCGGTGAGTTCTGGCAGAATATAGTCTAGAAGCCCAGTTTTTTCTAGTAAAATGAAACCAATTGATGGTGTTTTGGATTCTAATATTTTATTGATTTCAACAACAATACGCTCATTGGTAATAATTTTAATACGTTCTTTATTTTTAGAAATGGCATTAAGCGAAGCGGTTTCAATATTAAAATTTAATTGTGTAGCAAAGCGTATGGCGCGTAGCATTCTTAGAGGGTCGTCGCTGTAGGTTACATCTGGATTTAAAGGTGTGCGAATACTACCTTGTTTTAAATCTTCTACACCGTTAAAAGGGTCTAATAAATCGCCAAAATCATGAGGGTTTAAGCTTAAAGCTAAAGCGTTTATTGTAAAATCGCGTCGGTTTTGGTCGTCTTGTAATGTGCCATCTTCTACAACAGGGTTTCTACTTTCTGAAGTGTAACTTTCTTTACGTGCGCCTACAAATTCAATATCAATAGCTTTATAACTTAACATTGCAGTGCCGTAGGTTTTAAAAACTTGTACTTTTGGTGAGTTTGGTAAATTTGAAGCTACGTGTTTTGCCAATGCAATACCACTACCAACGACAACAATATCTATATCTTTTGGATTACCACGTTTTAATAAATAATCGCGCACAAAGCCACCAATTACAAAACACTCAACGTTTAGTTGTTTAGCAGATTCTGATATAATCTTAAATATATTGAGTTTTAATGCTTCTTTGTGATTCATAAGGTAAGATAACTACAACGGGCTTTACTTTTCAAAATTATGAAATACAAAGCTATAATTTACGTACAGTGTTTTAAAACGAGATAATACCTCAATGTTTTAATGCTATTGTTTTTTTATAAACGTCTATGTACTGTTTTGCGGCGTCTTCCCAAGAAAAAATAGCGGCACGTTCCACTAACTTTTTAATGTAAGTATCTTTATTTTCAGTATACGTTTTTAAACCTTCTTTTATAACAGTTGCCATATTTTCAGGATTAAAATCATTAAAATAAAAGGCATATTCTCCACCAATTTCTGGTAATGATGTGGTGTTAGCCAAAAAAATGGGCATACCAAATCGCATGGCTTCTATGGCTGGTAAACCAAAGCCTTCTCTTAAAGACGGTAGTGCAAATGCGGTACAGTTTTTAAAATAGTACTGTTTATCTTTTTCAGATACACGACCTGTTAAAACAACACGCGCATTAAGGTTTAGTTTTTGGATGGTATCACGAACAGTCTCTGCATAATTTCTGGTAGCATTTCCAGATATAATTAAATGAAAATCTTCAGGAAGATGTTGCATCATTTCAACGAGAAGGTGAAAGTTTTTTCGTTCTAAAAAATCACCAATGGCATAAATGTATTTTTGTGGTATTGGTAGGTTGTAGTTTTCTAAATTTTCTAATTCTAAAATAGGATTGCCATTATATATAACATATTCTGGTACTTTAGGGACTTCAAAATATTGATGAGTTGATTTTTTTGCATATTCTGAAATGTAGGTAATGGAGTCTGCTCTGTTAAGTTTTTCTATGAATCGCTGATTTCTTTCGTGATTTAAATCGTCTGATATTTCTTGAATAAAATTTACGTCATGCACTGTAAGTACATAAGGTATTTTATTTGAGTGCGGCTCTATTTTGGTATTCTGATTAACAGAGTGCCACAAAGCGTATTTTTTTCTAACACTTGTTATATGGTATCTTCTAGCACCAAAATACCTTTTGTATTTAAAAAAATTTCCAAAATCAGATTTAAGTAAATTAAGAGGTCTTAGATGCACTGTAAATTTAAAATCTTCACTATTAATAGCTTTTAATCCTTTAAGAAGATGGTAGTTAAACTGACCAAATCCTGTACTCATTTTTTCTATATTATGTGTCTCTAAAAAAATTTGTTTCATAGATTTTGGGTGTCAATAGTAATTTTAGATAAAAATATCTTATTTCAATTTGTAAGCATTACGCTGTAAAAATAACTATTTTAGCTAATAATTCATGAAATACATCTTAGATGTAACTTATAATACTAGTAAATTTATTTGAAGTGAAATTAGTTAAGAACATACATAAGCGTTTTGAACAGTCCACGGATTTTTTGGACGATATAATTACCAATTTTGATACAAAGGGTGAAAACTTTGGAAATCAAGACCGAAATTCCTTAAAACTTTTCAAATTAAATGAATTAACATTAAATGTGAAGTCCTTTAGGGTTCCAAATTTGGTAAATCAAATAGCCTATAGATTCCTAAGAAAAAGTAAAGCGCAACGCTCTTTTGAATATGCTAATAAATTACAAAACTATGGTATTGGTACACCACAACCCATAGCCTATTATACGTTTAAAACATCGCTTTTGTTTAAGAAAAGCTACTATATATCGGAGCATTTAGATTGTGATTTAACTTACAGAGCATTAACAACTAATTTAGAATATCCGAATCATGAAACAATTTTAAGAGACTTTACTAGGTTTACTTATAATTTGCACGAAAACGGAATTAATTTCTTAGATCACTCACCAGGTAATACACTTATTAAAAAAACAGAAACTGGTTACGCGTTTTTTTTAGTGGACTTAAACAGAATGGAATTTAAGCGCATGACTTTTAATACCCGTATTAAAAACTTTGCTAAGCTTACCACGCATAAGTCTATGGTTGCTATTATGAGTGATGAGTATGCAAAGTGCGTTGGCAAACCCTACGATGAGGTTTTTAATTTAATGTGGCGTTACACTCAAGAGTTTCAAGAACGCTTTTGGAGACGTCGCCGTTTAAAACAAAAGCTAAAATTTTGGAAGAAAAAATCGTAAAGGTGTTAGTTAAGTTGTTTCACTTTTATACAACTCACGTAATTTAGAATATTTTAAATAGGTAATTTTGGCAGTTTCTTTACAAATTACAAAGCCATTATAACCATCTAAAAATCCAAATCTCAAAAAAAAAGATTTAAAAAAAGCCCAAAACGGATTCCATAACAGTTTCCAAACCGGAGCTTTTTTGTTGTTTTTGAGATAGGCTTTTGCTGCGATATCAGAAAAATATTCAGTTTTAGCACTAAACTCTTCATAACTTTGGTAGGTGAGGTGTAGAATATCACCTTTTAAATGCCCTGTTTTTTGGTTTTTATCATGAAGCTGCACATTGTCATGTGGGTTCATACCTTGCCAGTTGGCTTTTCTTCTGTCAAAAACGCGTAGTTTTTTATTAGGATACCAATCGGAATGTTTTATCCACTGTCCGCAAAAATTATTAAAACGGTTGGCATAATAGCCGTCTAGTTTCCAATTAGATTTTAATTGAATTATCGATTCCTGTAGGGTTTCAGACAAAGATTCGTCGCCATCTAAAGAAACAATATAGTTGTGCTTTGCTTGAGCTAAAGCAAAGTTTTTTTGCTCTATATAACCTAGAAATTCTTGTTCAATAAAAGTAACATTAAAACGCTTACAAATAGTTTTTGTGTTGTCTGTAGAAAATGAATCTACAACTACAATTTCATCAACAACATTGCTTAAAGACGCTAAACATTTTTCAATATTACGTGCTTCATTAAAAGTAATGATAACCCCAGAAAGTTTAATTGGTGTATGTAACATAGATTTTGTAAAAATAGTATTTTTGTGATAATGAAGCCTATAGAAATATCTGTTATAGTTAGTACTTATAATCAGCCGCAATGGTTGCAAAAAGTACTTTGGAGTTATGATGTGCAAATTTTCAAAAATTTTGAATTGATTATAGCAGATGATGGTTCAACTAAAGATACCGCTGAATTAATTTCTGCTGTTAGTAATAAAGTGAGTTTCCCAATTCAGCATATTTGGCATGAAGACAATGGGTTTCAGAAAACAAAAATTTTAAATAAAGCGTTGCTAGCTGCTAGTGCGGATTATATATTATTTACAGATGGAGATTGTGTGGTAAGAGCAGATTTTTTGCAAACACATGTTAATTATAGACAAGCCGGTTATTTTTTGTCTGGGGGTTATTTTAAGCTACCAATGCACATATCACAATTAATTACAGAAAACCATATAATACAACAAGACTGTTTTAATATAAACTGGCTTAAAAGTAATGGCTTAAAATCGTCTTTTAAAACAAATAAAATTACAGCAAAAGGTTTTAAAGCTAATTTATTAAACCGATTAACACCAACAAAAGCCACATGGAATGGTCATAATGCTTCTGGTTGGAAAAAAGATATTTTGGCAGTTAATGGTTTTGATGAGCGTATGCAATATGGAGGTGAAGACAGAGAGCTTGGCGAGCGCATGTTTAATTATGGAATTAAAGCTAAGCAGATAAGATACAGTGCTATTTGCTTGCATTTAGACCATGCAAGAGGTTATGTAAAACCAGAAATGATTACCAAAAATAAAGCTATACGTGCAAAAACAAAAGCAGAAAAAATAATTCAGACCCCTTTTGGAATAGAAACGTTGTAGTTTTTATAAATGTTTCAGGATGATTAGGAACCTCCTCATAATAGCACTGTTTTAAACAGCGTTAAGAAACTTTTTAAATTCGGTTAAAAACAGCTCTGGTTTAAAAGCTTTATATAAACTTTTGTAATTATTTTTTAACGTTTTAATTTTTTGATTTATAAAAAAATCAGGTTTATAATCCTCTAAATGCACCGAAACATTTTGTTTACCATCATCAAACATGTTCCATGCTTCTTTTTTTATCCAGGGAGAAAAAATAGTAAAAGTTGGCACTTCTAAAGCTTTTGCCATGTTAGTTGCACCACCTTCATTACCAATTAAAGCTGTTGCATAATAGGTTAGTCCAAGAAAATCACGAAGACTTTTACCAAAAACATTAAAATAAATTTGTGCCTGTGTTTTTGGTAAACACAAGTTTAATATGGCTTTTGCATCATCTTCTTGTTTTGGGATGTAGTTAAATAAAATTTGACTTTCAGGATTTTCAAAAACTAAAGCGTCAATAATTTTTGCTAAATAACTAAACGGGTAAGTTTTATTAGCACTACTGCCTAAAACACCAATCATAAAAATAGGTTGTTTTAAATTAACGCCATGAGTTTCTAAAAAACGCTGTGCTTTAATTTTTTCTTTATCAGTAAGGTGTATTTTGGGTTTTACAATTTTAGAAGTATCAATTTGTAGAGGTTGTAATAGTTGTAATCTGTTTTCTATGGCTAAGCCAGCATTAGTTTTTTGTGTTTTTTGTTCTTTATAAGTATGAGAATATATAAATGAAGAATACCATTTATACTTAGAAATTTTAGTTTTAGCATTAGACGCTAAGGTTATTAAATTGCTAGAGAGTTTAGAGTAAATGTCTATAACAGTATCGTAATCTTCATTTCTAATAATTTTAGTAAATCTAATTAAGGTGCGTTTACTATTTTGAATTTCTGGGGTTATAAAAATAAATTTATCAATAAACGGATTACATTTAACAACAGGATATGTGTGAGAATTTATAAGGTAATGTAATTCTGAATTTGGGTATTTATTTTTTAGAGCTTCAAACAAAATACTAGACGTTAATACATCGCCAATCATTTTTTGTTGAATTATTAATACCTTCATAATGAGTTGTTCAATCACTGATTTTATGAGTAACTGTAAAGTTTAAAACACAACGATTAAGTTTTTAGTGTTTAAACTTAGTTTTACACCGCAACATTATATTCGCGTAAAGCGTCGTTTAAAGATGTTTTTTTGTCGGTACTTTCTTTACGCTTTCCAATAATAAGTGCGCATGGCACTTGAAATTCGCCAGCAGCAAATTTTTTGGTATAACTACCAGGGATTACCACTGAACGCGCAGGCACAATACCTTTAGTTTCAACAGGTGTATCACCAGTAACATCAATAATTTTTGTACTCATAGTAAGTACAACATTAGCACCTAAAACGGCTTCTTTTTCTACTCTAACACCTTCAACAACAATACATCTGCTACCAATAAAAGCACCATCTTCTATAATTACAGGTGCCGCTTGTAAAGGTTCTAAAACACCACCAATACCAACACCACCAGAAAGGTGTACATTTTTTCCAATCTGTGCACAGCTACCAACAGTAGCCCAAGTATCTACCATAGTACCCTCATCTACATAAGCACCAATATTTACGTAACTAGGCATTAAAATAACACCTTTAGAAATGTAAGCACCATGCCTGGCAACAGCATTAGGCACTACTCTGATCCCTTTTTCTGCATAATTGCGTTTTAAAGGCATTTTATCATGGTACTCAAAAATGCCAGCTTCTAGTGTTTCCATGTTCTGAATAGGGAAGTACAGTACAACGGCTTTTTTCACCCATTCGTTCACCTGCCAACCGTTTTTATTTGGCTCAGCAACTCTAAGGTTACCAGCATCTATAAGATTAATAACTTCTTTTATAGTGTTTATAGTAGTTTCGTTTTTTAATAAGGCACGATCGTTCCAAGCGTTTTCTATAATAATCTGTAATTCTTTCATGTTTGTAATTCTATAAATTATGAAACAAAGATACTTTTATAAATGAATAGTCTAAAATTTTCAAAAAAATATGTGACCTATTAAAATAAGTGGTGTCTTATATCCAGACATACTAAAAAATTTAAGTATTAGGTTAGGGTAATACTTTAAAAAAATAGGAATGTTAAACTCCTCTTACCAAAATTAGAGGAGTTTTTTATTGTATATATTTGTACTTATGGGACGAATTTTAGCAATAGATTACGGAACAAAACGCAGTGGTATTGCCGTAACTGATGTAATGCAAATAATAGCATCTGGACTTACAACGGTTTTAACAAAAGATGTAATTGTTTTTTTGAAATCGTACACAGAAACAGAAAGTGTAGATAAATTTGTGATAGGTTTACCAAAACAAATGAATAATACTGTATCTGAAAGTGAGGTTTATATTCAGAAGTTTTTAAAAGAATTAACGAAGCAATTTCCAGAAATCCCAATAGTACGCATAGATGAACGTTTTACATCTAAAATAGCATTTCAATCGATGATAACTGGAGGTCTTAAAAAAAAACAACGCCAAAATAAAGCTTTAATAGATGAAATCAGCGCTACACTTATCTTACAAAGCTATATGTCTAATTTATCTTTTTAAACTTAAAAACTAAGTTTTAATTAATACATATAGTAATTATGATATTTCAGATTTTGTAATTTAAATTAGAAGTTTAATCCCTTGGATTTAATATTTTTGCAATCCTAAATAAATAATTATGGTTTTACCTATTGTGGCCTATGGTGATTTGGTTTTAAAGAAAAAAGCAAAAGAAATTACTAAAGCCTATCCAAATCTTAATGGTTTATTAGAAAACATGTACGAAACCATGTATGGTGCGAACGGTGTAGGCTTAGCAGCACCACAAATAGGATTGCCAATTCGCTTATTTCTAGTAGATACAACACCTTTTGCAGATGATGATAGTTTTTCTGATGCTGAAAAAAATGAATTAAAAAACTTTAAGAAAACATTTATAAATGCCAAAATACTAGAAGAAAATGGTGAAGAATGGGCTTTTAATGAAGGCTGTCTGAGTATTCCAGATGTGCGTGAGGATGTATTTAGAAAACCAGAAATTAAGATTGAATACCAAGACGAAAATTTTGAAACTCACATAGAAACTTATAACGGCTTAATTGCTAGAGTAATTCAGCATGAATACGATCATATAGAAGGCATTTTGTTTACAGATAAACTATCTTCATTTAAAAAACGATTACTCAAAGGAAAGCTTACAAATATTTCTAAGGGTAAAATTAATATAGATTACAGAATGCGATTTCCGCTTGTAAGCAAGAAACGATAATACAAAAACGTTAGTATAACCCCTCTTTTTTAAACATTAGAGCTAAAATAAAAACTGATGACTTTAGATAAAATTTTATCCATTTCAGGAAAACCAGGATTGCACAAAATTGTAACTCAAACTAGAACAGGTGCTGTTGTAGAATCTTTAATAGATAAAAAAAGAATAACTGTTGGTGCGCACAGCAATATCAGTATTCTTAGCGAAATAGCTATTTATACGCTTACTGAAGAAGTGCCTTTAAGACAAGTTTTGAATACTATTAAAGAAAAAGAAAATGGCGCACCCACATCCATAAGCCATAAAGATGAAAAAGATGTTTTAGAAGAATATTTCTTCGGTATTTTATCAGATTATGATGAAGATCGTGTATATCCCTCAGATATCAAAAAAATAGTGCAGTGGTATAATCTGCTTCAAAAAAACGATTTGTTGTCTGCCCTAGACAACCCAGAAACTTCTGATGATTCTATATCTGAAGAAGAATAACTATGGCCAATAGAGCACAACAATTAAAAGCTTTTGAGCGTTTGTTAGACATTATGGATGAGTTGCGTGAGCAATGCCCATGGGACAAAAAACAAACCTTAGAATCTCTTCGACATTTAACTATAGAAGAAGTTTATGAGCTTGGTGATGCTATATTAGATAACGACTTAAACGCTTTAAAAGGTGAGTTGGGAGATGTGTTGTTACACATTGTGTTTTATTCAAAAATTGCAAGTGAAACTAAAGCGTTTGATATTGCTGAGGTTTGTGATAGTATTTGCGATAAACTCATACACCGTCATCCGCATATATACGGTGACATAAAAGTTGAAAACGAAGACGATGTTAAACGCAATTGGGAACAATTAAAGCTAAAAGAAGGTAAAACTAGCGTTTTAGAAGGTGTGCCCAAAAGCTTACCTGCATTAGTAAAGGCTAGTCGCATACAGGATAAAGTAGCCGGTGTAGGATTTGATTGGGAACACCCAGAACAAGTTTTAGAAAAAGTTGAAGAAGAATTAGCAGAGTTAAAAGTAGAACTTGCTAATAAAGATACCAATGCCATTGAAAATGAATTTGGCGATGTACTTTTTTCTTTAATTAATTACGCACGTTTTCTAAAAATTAATCCAGAAAATGCACTTGAGCGTACCAACAAAAAATTTATAAAACGTTTTCAGTATTTAGAGGCAAAAGCAAAAACTTTAGATAAAGATTTGGGTGAAATGTCTTTAGATGAAATGAATACATTTTGGAATGAAGCCAAAACACTAGACAATTAAAAAGAGTTATTTGTTAAGAAGTTCTTTTACCTTTTGTTCCAAGGCCTTTCCTCTTAAATTTTTTGCAACAATCTTTCCTTGTTCATCTAATATAAATGTTGCAGGTATAGCCGTAACGTTGTAAAGTTTTGCTATGGTATCATTAAAATAGTTTAAATTAGAAACTTGGTGCCAAGTTAAATTATCTTTTTCTATAGCATCTAGCCATGCTTTTTTTGCATCTTTTTGAGTACGGTTACCATCTAATGAAACACCAATTATTTCGAGTCCATCCTTGTGGTATTGCTCATAAATTTTTACCACATTTGGGTTTTCTTTTCGGCAAGGGCCACACCAAGCCGCCCAAAAATCTATAATTGTAACTTTACCTTTTACGTTGTCTAAACTTAGTAATTTCCCGTCTGTAGAAGGGGCTTCAAAGTTTGGGGCTACGTTTCCAATTTTAGTAGCTTCTTCTTTCTTTTTGGTTTGGATTAGGTTTTGAGCTTTTGTGAATAAAAACCGTCCTTTTTCAGAGTTTTTTAATTTAGTATCTAAGGTTTCAAAAGCTTCTATAAATTTTTCAGGGTTAAAATTTGTTCGTTTAAATTGCATTTCTAAAACCACAAGAGCAATTATGTTTTCAGAATTTGCTTTAATGAAATTATAGCCATAGGTTTCAATTTTTTCCTCTTCTAATTTATAATCTAAATTTAAGCTTTCTATTAAATCTTCATTTTTAGCATAATTAGCTTTTCTAATGCTATATCTAATGGTATTTAAATTTTCTTTTTGTTTACGAAGCTCCTTTATATAGTCACTATATATTGAGTTTGTTTCAGAGTCTTCAATTTTAGAATTTCTGATATTAGTACTATCAATTTTAATAGTTATGGTTTCATTATTAATTATAACAGGAAGACTTCCATTCATGTTATCTACATATAAAAAATATAGTCCAGGATTTAATTTTTTATCACCAAAAATAAAACTATGATTCATAACCATTGTTGTATCCACAGACACTTGTTTGTTGTCTTTAGTAGTTTTTAAATACACCCTTATACCATTATACACACTTGGTGCATTACCACTAATACGGTAAGATTTATTAGTTTCAGATTTACAGCTACTTATTAAAAGTGCTAATAGAATTATGATTATGGACGATCGCATGTGTTATTATTTTAAATGAATTACAAATATAAAAAACTTGTAAATTTTTAAATGTATTACCAAAAGTAAAATCAATGGGTTATGGTTATTTTTGTTTTTTAAAAATTTAGATAATGCATAAAGATACTATTGTTGCTTTAGCAACAGCAAATGGAAGTGGTGCTATTGCTGTGATACGTTTATCTGGTGAAGATGCCATAACATTAGCTGCTAAATGTTTTAAATCGGTTTCCGGAAAAAAATTAACTGCACAACATACGCATACCATACATTTGGGTCATATTATAGATTCGGAAAAAATTATAGATGAGGTATTGGTTTCGATTTTTAAAAACCCAAAATCCTATACTGGTGAAAACGTAGTGGAAATTTCATGCCATGGTTCAACATATATTCAACAAGAAATTATTCAATTATTTTTAAGACAAGGTTGTCGTATGGCAACAGCTGGGGAATTTACGTTACGTGCCTTTTTAAACGGTAAATTAGATTTAAGTCAAGCTGAGGCTGTAGCCGATTTAATTTCTAGTGATAATGAAGCTTCACATCAAATAGCTATGCAGCAAATGCGTGGAGGTTTTTCATCAGAAATTGTAAAATTAAGAGCAGAACTTTTAAATTTTGCGAGTCTTATAGAACTTGAACTTGATTTTGCTGAAGAAGATGTAGAATTTGCAGATCGTTCTCAGTTTACAGATTTAGTAGATCGTATTACCTTTGTTTTGAAACGTTTAATAGATTCTTTTGCTGTTGGAAATGTAATTAAAAACGGAATTCCGGTTGCTATAGTTGGCGAACCTAATGTTGGTAAATCTACACTCCTAAATGCATTACTAAATGAAGAGCGTGCTATAGTATCTGATATAGCGGGTACCACAAGAGATACTATTGAAGATGAACTTGCTATTGGAGGTATAGGTTTTCGGTTTATTGACACCGCCGGTATACGAGACACCAAAGATGTAGTAGAAAGCATCGGCATTAAAAAAACCCATGAGAAAATAAAGCAAGCGCAGGTAGTTATATATCTATTTGACGCAAATGTGATGTCTAATGAAAATGATAAATCTCAAAATTTTAGAATCGAAATTCAAAAAATAATTAATAAGTATCCTCAAAAACAAGTGCTTGTTATTGCTAATAAAATTGATGCATTAACTTCCGCAAATAAAGAAAAATTAAACGTGATGTTAAGTAAGGTAAGCGCATGGAAATTTATAAGTTTATCTGCCAAAACAGGTGAAGGTATTACAGCATTAAAAGATACGTTGTTAAGCCTTGTTAACACAGGTGCATTGCATAATAATGATACTATAGTTACAAACTCTAGGCATTACGATGCGTTACTTAAAGCGCTTGCCGAAATTCAGAATGTTAAATATGGTTTAGAAACGGGTTTGTCTGGGGATTTAATGGCTATAGATATTAGGCAAGCGCTACATCACTTTGGAGAGATTACTGGCGAAATTACTACCGATGATCTTCTAGGAAATATTTTTGCAAATTTTTGTATCGGGAAGTAATTTTGTAGCCCTACCTAATCACAAAAAATTAAATGTATTTTAATGTTATATATTAAAGTATAAAAAAACTATGCTTTATTACATCGCATAGATTTATGAAATTTTAGTTAAAGTCCTAATCTAAATAATAAATGCTTTGTAAAAAAAAGGCTAAGCTAAAGCTTTGATTAAAAAAATGTTAATTTTTTGTTGTGACTTTATTAATTTAGTGGTGTCTAAAACCATAGGTGCAAAATAAATAACAAATTAGTTTTCTTAATTAGATATTTTTTATATTTTTGCAATTAATTCAAACAACAATAAAAATTTATTTTAAAAAACTGAATTCCCCAAATTAATAACTAAATAACAATTAAATGAAAAAATTTTTACTTTTTACTGCAGTAATTGTAGCAGGTGCTATGAACGCGCAAACAGACCTTACTGTTAAAGCAGACGGTTTAATGTTTGTGACAAAAGGTGCACATGTGTATGTGACTAACAACGTAACAGTTGACGCACAAGATTATACTACTGGCGTTGACAAGGGACTCATTGTAGACTCAGACTCAGATGAGTTTGGTGTGCTATATGTAGATGGTGTAACTTCAAGTAATTCTGGTAATGCTGAATACAGAAGGTGGGTAAACGGACTTGGTGCAACAGTTGCTAATGATTTTTTATCTCCACCGTTTGCTGGTCAAACGTATAAAGAATTTTTTGATGCCAATAGAGCTGGCACTGGCACTGGTGGGCATTTTTCTGGTGTAGATATTTTACCTTACAGTCCAAGTAATGAGGTTGCTTTATTTGGTCCTTTTTCGCCAGGTGATATTGCTTACCAATACATAGACGTAAATGAGACTAGCCTTCAGTTAGCTTCTGGTGTTGGTTACCTTGCTTCTGCTAGAACAGATATAGGTGATGATTTAACTACTCTGGGTTCTTCATTAACTGTTAATGATGCTCAGAAGTTAGTCTTCAGAGGTGCTATAGAATCAGATGACGTGTCTTTAAACGTAGTTAGTGCTACTTCGGCGAGTCAATTTTATTTACCTAACCTTCTAGGTAATCCTTATTCTACTTACCTAAGCGCTGACGATGTTCTTGATGAAATGGCTACACTTGCGGGTACCGACCCTGGTGACCTTTTTGCAAATGATGGTGTGGTTATTATATATGATGCTAAAGATAATGATATCTCCGCTACAACACCTAATAATGGTAGTGACTCTTCTACATGGGACTTTTATAACAATTTAACAGGTGGTTTAAATATAGCGCCAGGTCAAGGATTTTATGTTGTTCTTCAAGATGAAAGTTTGACTGGTACTATAGATTTAACTGAAGAAATGCGTGTAAAAGGTATGCCAGCTAATACAGATGATTTTATTTCTGGTAGAGCAATGAATCCTTTTAACATAGATGGTCATTTTAAAATTTTATTAAGTGATCAAGTTGATGCTAACTACAGTACAGATTTATACTTTATAGATAATAATGCTACCAGAGATGCAGATCCGGGTTATGATGCTAGAGTTTTTGATACACCAGAGTTTAGTATTGCTACACGTTTAGTAGAAGATTCAACAGGTAATCCATTAGCTATACAGGCTTTAGATACTCAAGATTTATTTAATAACGCAGATGATTTAGTGATTCCATTGCATATTAGAGCTGCTGCTAACAATACGTACACTATTAGTATACAAAATGTTGTTTTGCCATCTGGAGCTACTATTTATTTACATGATACTTTAGATGATTCTTTAACACTGTTAAACGATACTAATTATACATTTACTCTTGACGCTAATACTAGTTTAAATGGAACAGGTCGTTTCTTTATCAAAACATCTAGCGCTTCATTATCAACACAAGATTTTGATTTTAATAATTTAGAAGTTATTTCGTTACTTGACACCAAACAATTAAGAGTTCAAGGCCAACTTATATCGGACACTACATTATCTTTAATCGATGTGTCTGGCAGATTAGTCACTAAATTTGAGTTAAAAGCAGATTTAAATTCTACTGAGCGTTTTGTTAACGTAAATGATATCAGTCAAGGTGTTTACATAGCTAAGTTAGATACTAACAATAATCTTAGTAAAAGCTTTAAATTAATTATCAAATAATAGTTTACTATACCCTTAACTAAAAAACATATATAATGTCAGTAAATAAAAATAATAAAGAATTAGTCTCAAGAAAAGACGCACTAACTAAAATGGGTAAGTATGCGGCTTTAACTGCTGTAGGTACCTTTTTAATATTAAATCCGCAGAAAGCTCAAGCGGCATCTATAATTACAGGTAGTGATACTGGTGGTATTAGCGATTTTGATTAATTGTAAAAACGTGCATAGATAGACTTACTAAAAATTAATAAAAAATTTATAATGAAATTATTAAAAATTATACCTGTATTCCTTTTAATTGGGTTTACTAGTTTTGCTCAAGAAAAGCAAGACTTAAGAGATTTAGAAGATTTAAACGATTTTAAATCCTATTTTAGCATTAAAGCAGGCGTTAATGCTGTTGATAGTGCAGGGGACTGGTCTCCGTTTGACTCTTTTACAAGTGAAGAAGAATTAGCTTTCAACAAGCCATATGCTGTTGGTGTTGATTACAGATTTAGCAGATTGTTATCTGTTGGTCTTTTTGGAAGTATTAATCAATGGAAAGTTGATGATAATGATATTATCGATAATGTTGTTGTTACAGAAGATACTGATTATTTTGCCATAGATTTAAATGCTAAATTATTTATAGATGAATTATTGTTTGGTAATAAAAATTATGACAAAGATGATGATGGTGTATTAGATTCTAAGTTTGATGAAAATGGTGATGGGTATTTAGATCACATCCAAAGAGATTGGTTAGATATTTATGTATCTGCTGGTGCTGGTATGTTCTCAGAAAGAGATACAGGTCTATCTGGTAACCTTGGTTTAGGTGGTAATTTATGGTTAACTAACAAATTAGGTGTTAACTTAGAAGGTGTTGCTAAATTTTCTGAAAAGCAATACACAACATCTAACCATTTTCAGTATTTTGCAGGTGTTACTTACAGATTTGTAGATAACGATTATGACAATGATGGTATTGTAGATAGTAAAGATGTTTGTCCTACTGTTGCTGGATCTAAAGATAATTCGGGTTGTCCTATCCCTGATTCTGATAATGACGGTGTAGTAGATTCTAAAGACGATTGCCCTAATACATTCGGTTTAGGTGAATTTAATGGTTGTCCTGATAGCGATGGCGATGGTGTTATGGACAAAGAAGATACTTGCCCTAATGTTGCTGGTACAATGGCTTTAAATGGATGTCCTGACACTGACGGTGATGGTATTACTGATGCAGATGATAATTGTCCTAATGTTGCTGGTACTGTTGCAAATAATGGTTGTGAAGAGCCAAAACAAGAGGTTGTAAATCAACCAGTAGTTCCTCAATTAACTCAGTCGGAATATGATTCAATTTGGAATCTTTCAAAAACTATTAGTTTTGATACTGATGAATTCGTTATTAAAGAGGCTTCTAACCCTACCATTGACAAAATTATTGCAATAATTAAGAAATATCCTACTGCTTATGTTAAGGTTATAGGTCATACGGATGCTAAAGCTTCAACAGAGTATAATCAGCGCCTATCTATTTCAAGAGCTCAATATGTAAAAGATTATTTGTTAAATAATGGTTTACAGGGATATAATATCTCTATTGAAGGTAAAGGTGAAACTGAACCAATAGCTAGTAATTTAACTAATGAAGGTAGATCTAAAAATAGACGTGTAGAAATTTCTGCAGGACCAGTTAGATATTAATTTTTTTTTAATAAATTTATAAAAAGCCAGTGATTTTTCACTGGCTTTTTTTATATGTTTATATACTATAACAAAAATGACAATCATGAAATTATATAAAATTAAAAAGGCATTCTTTCTTATACTTTTAACAGTTATTTTAAATAGCAATGCTCAAATACTTACTCCACAATCAAGTCCGTTTAATAAAACAGAACAGAAAATTGGTTTAACAGATGTTGTTTTAGAATATTCTAGACCTAGCATGAAAGGTAGAACCGTTTTTGGTAATTTAGTACCTTATGGTAAGTTATGGCGTTCTGGTGCCAATAAAAATACTATGATTACATTCACTAATGATGTTATCATTGATAATAAAGAACTTAAAGCTGGATCTTATGCTATATTTATTAATCCATCCATGGATAATTGGGAGGTTTTCTTTTATACAGACACTAATAATTGGGGGACACCTAAAGTTTGGGATGATGCTAAAGTTGCATTAAAAATTAAAGTAAAAACTCAAACATTCCCAATTCAATTTGATACTTGGAGCATCACATTTAATGATATAACAAATACATCTGCTAATATTGTTTTTATTTGGGAGAATACATACACAGAAATCCCTTTTCAAGTTCCTACAGATGCCATTGTTGATGCCTCTATTGCTTCTACAATGTCAGGCCCTTCTGCTAATGATTATTATGCAGCTGCTGTTTATTATCTAAATCAAGAAAAGGATTTAAATAAGGCTAATGAATGGATGAACACAGCAATGACTATGACTAAAGAACCTGCCTTTTGGCAATACAGACAACAATCTTTATTATATGCTAAAATTGGTGATAAAAAACGTGCAATTATTACTGCTAAAAAATCTTTAGAAGGTGCAAAAAAAGCAGAAAACGCAGACTATATTAAAATGAATTTAGATTCTTTAAAAGAATGGGGAGCTCTATAGCAGCATCCCCTTTTTTTTGGTTTAAAAAATACTATTCTTAAAAAAAATAAAATTTAGTTTTTCTTATATAGGCTTTTTATAATTTTATTAATAAAGTTTTGTTTAGACTTATTTTTTTGAAATGCTATTTGTATTATAAATGCAATACCTATAACCAATACACAACCTATTAGATTTAACCATAGATAAGGCAAGTTAATAATGCCATTTGTATCTAAAAGGTATAAAGATATAATTACTATTTGAGTAATAATAGCACCAATAAACACGGCATTACCTTTAATAAACTTGAAGAAAAATGCAATTAAAAATATACCCAAAACATTGCCGTAAAATATTGAGCCTATTATGTTTACAAGTTGAATTAAGTTTTCAGCAAGATTAGCAAAACAAGCAATTCCAATAGCAATTAATCCCCAACCAAGTGTAAACCACTTTGTAATTTTAACAACAGCGTTTTCATTTTTTTCTTTGTTAATTTGTTTTAAATATAAATCCATAGTTGTTATGGTTGCAAGCGCATTTATTTCTGATGCAGTTGAAGACATTGCTGCCGATAAAATTACCGCTAGTAAAAGCCCTATTAATCCTACTGGTAAATGATTTAAAATAAAACGGATAAACATATAATCTCTATCGTTTGTTTGAGTGTCTTTACTGGCTGAATTGTATAATTGTGTTAATGCTTTACTTTTTTCAATATAAACAGGATCAGTTTTATTTTCTTTTAACGTAGTTACTTCTTTATGTAATGCTTCATAAGCATTTGCATACTCAGCATCAATGGCTTTTTTTATTAAGAATTTAGAAGCTAAACGATATGTTTTTTCAATGCTATCTACTTTGTAAAGTTTATTTTTTATGCCATTAGTTTTAGTTTCAGCATACGCTAAACTTAAACTTCTTTTTTCTTTAAATAATACATCTTGTTTTTTTTGAAGTGCTCTGTAATTATCTCCATATTTTGAGTTTAAAACAGTTTTTGTAGAGGTATCAATAAAATTTAATGGGGCATTATTAAACTGATAAAAAACAAATACCATAACACCAACCAACAGAATAAAAAATTGCATTGGTACTTTTAAAAACCCATTAAATAATAGTCCCAATTGCATTTCTTTTACAGATTTACCAGATAAGTAACGTTGCACTTGGCTTTGATCTGTACCAAAGTAAGACAGCATTAAGAAGGTGCCACCAAGCAATCCCGTCCAAACAGTATATCTGTTTTCTAGATCAAAAGAAAAATCTAATATCTCCATTTTACCAGTTGCTCCAGCAATAGAAATAGCATCAGAAAACGACACCTCGTCTGGTATTAACTTTATAACAACAAATAATGCAGCTAACATGCCCGCAAAAATGATAAACATTTGTTGTTTTTGTGTTACAGTAACCGCTTTAGTACCACCAGATACGGTATAAATAATTACTAAAACACCAATTACAATGTTTAAGTAAATAATATTCCAGCCTAAAACCACAGACAAAATAATAGCTGGTGCAAAAATGGTAATGCCTGCTGATAGCCCACGTTGAATTAAAAATAGTATAGCTGTTAGGCTTCTTGTTTTTAAATCAAATCTGTGTTCTAGAAATTCATAAGCGGTATATACTTTAAGTTTATGGTAGAGTGGAATAAAAACTAAGCAAATAATTATCATAGCAATTGGCAATCCAAAGTAAAATTGCACAAAGCCCATACCGTCAGAAAATGCTTGTCCGGTAGTAGATAAAAATGTTATAGCACTAGCTTGTGTGGCCATAACAGAGAGTCCAATAGTCCACCATTTGCTAGTATTACCTCCTTTTACGTAATCTTGCACATTTTTACTTCCTCTTGTTTTCCATGTTCCATAACCAACTATAGTAAGTAAGGTCATAACTAAAACCGTCCAATCTATCCAATTTAATGTTTGTTCCATCTTAAGCGAAAAATTTAGTAATCATAAAAAAAGCTAAAAAATAGAGTACATTAGCAACAAGAACTAATGTATATATGTTTTGCCATTTTTGCTTTGGAGCTTTTTGATTCTTCATTTTTGGTTTAGTTTTTTAATTCAGATTTTGGTGTTTTCCCTGCAGATAATAAATTAGCAAATAAGCGGTAGGCACCTGTAACACCTGCAGGAAATTCTCTAAAAAAGCTTAACCCTGTATAAATGTAATTTCCTTTACCATATTTTGCTATTAATAAACTTCCTTCTTTTGGAGTTTCATCTTTATCATTAAAAGAAAGTAACGGTGTGAAAGCAGAATCCCAAGCGTCAGGAAAGTATAAACCACGTTCTTGTACCCAACCTTCAAAATCTAAATGAGTTATTTTATTGGGATAATTTAACAATGGGTGTTTGTCGTTTAAAAATTGCACTGGTGCGTTTTCATCGGTAACACGGTCACGAGAAAGTTGTAAACTGTAAGGGGCAATTTTATCCGTTTTAATGCCTCTGTTAGTATTGTATTGCACAATGAGGTTTCCACCATTTTTAACGTAAGTTAATAATATTTTTTGTTTAAATTTTAAGTCTTCAATAATATTATAGGCTCTAATACCCGTAACAATGGCGTCAAAATTATTTAAACTGTTTTCTTTAATTTGATTGGGTTTTATAACAGTTACGTTATAACCAATTTGTCGCAGACTTTCGGGTACAACATCGCCAGCACCTTCTATATAGCCTATATTAGTGCCATGTTTTTTAATATCTAAGCGTACAATTTTGCTTTTTGAAGGCATTAAAACGGTTTGAAATGGAATATGAGTATACTCAATTTCAATTAGATTAGATTTAAAAATAGCTTCATTTATAGTTAATATAGGTGTTATGTAACCTTCGGATTGATTTTTTGGTGGCATTACTTTAAAGATTACCTTTTGGATATCGCCTTTACTTTTTATAGCAATGGTATGTTCTTCAGGATAAACATTCCAGTGTTTTGGAACGTCTAATTTCACACTACCATTTATTGTAGCTTCATGCGCTTTTACAGTAACTTCAATGTTTTTTTGTAGGTCGTTTTCAAAAATATAAACGGGATCAGATAAACTAACAGAGGCTTTAGGGATAATTTCAAAAGGACGATACAACTCGCCTTTATCAGGTTTTGAATATCTGTAAATTATAGGCTTTGTAATCGTGATATATGTATTTGCAATTCGAAGATTAAAATCTATAAATAACGCTCTTGGTGTTTCTGGCAATCCAATTTGTAATTCATTTTCAACGGAATACATGCCTAAACTATTTTTTTTGTTTAGCCAATACGGTGTTGTGTAATTTGTTGATTCTGAAATCTTAAGCCCTTCATTAAAATTTAATACTTCATTTTTATTGAGCGTCACATTTTTTAGTATGTCATTTTTTTCACTTGAAAAGCTATAAGATATTAATGCAATGTCTGCGGTACTTCGGTTTAAAACTTCTAGTATAAGTTCTAATTCTGAGTTTGGTGTGGCATTTGGTTGCGTTGCAGATGCTTCTATATATAACCCAGCGCAGGCTTCAATAATAGTTTTTAATTCTTCAGATTTAAGAGTTTTCCAATGTAAATCTTCTATATTTTGAAGTAAAGTATATGCTTTAAGTAGTTGTGGTAAGTGCGCTGCTGGGTTTTTAAAGTTAAAATTTGTTTCAACAGCATTTAGTATTGCGCCAATAGCTTTACCATTTTTAATACGATTCCAAGAGGTATCAATACCTTCAAACAAATTAGAACTTCCGTTTAAGGGTTCACCTTTCAAAAATTCAATATATTCTTGTTGAGAACCACGTTGAGCCAACCTACCAAAACCTTGACATAGGTGTTGGCTGCTCGCTAAAGCTGCAATTTCGTTGTTAGACTTGCCTTTATTGGGGTAATACACACCAATATCAAAATTTAGCATATTGCTTTTATCTATTTTATTGAAAGCTTCTAAACTGCCATAGCGCCACCATGAGGTATTGTAAAATAAACGTTTGGGCTGCCAAGGCTCAGTGTGTTTTAACTGCGATGGGTATTTTGAAGCATCGTTTGCTACCTCAAAAGCTTCCAGGCTTAACATTGCAGAACTTGTATGGTGTCCATGTGTTTTACCAGCCCTTCTGTGATCAAATCTATTAATAATTACATCTGGTTTTAAGGTTCTTATAGCCCATACAATGTCTGAGAGTACCTCGTCTTTATTCCAAATTTCTAAGGTTTCATCTGGGTGTTTGGAATACCCAAAGTCATTAGCTCTAGTAAAACGTTGCGAACCGCCATCTATTTGTCTTGCGGCTAATAATTCTTGAGTTCTAATCACACCCAAAAGTGCCCTTAGTTCAGGGCCAATTAAATTTTGTCCGCCATCACCACGCGTTAGTGATAAGTATGTAGTTTTTGCTTTTAATTTATTTGCCATATAGGCTATTAAGCGCGTATTTTCATCATCTGGATGCGCAGCAATATACAGCACGCTAGCCAAAACATTTAGTTTTTGTACAGCATCATAAATTTCTGAGGCATTTAAGGCTTTTGGTTGTTGGGCATTGCAGATATGAGCATTTAATACTAGTAAAATAATGAATATATAGCGCATTTTTTGTGTTTTAGGATTTTACAGATAGGTATTATCTAAAGCATCTTTTTGTATTAATGTGACTGCTTTTTGAAGTATGAGGTTATTGGGGTAAGTTACTAAATCTCCTGAGCTATCTCTTAAATGAATTTGAAAAGCTCTGATATCTTCAATAATAGCTTCAATGGGGTAATCTGTATCGTGAATTTTTATTTTGTCTCCTACTTTGTATGGAAAAGAAAAAAATAGAATAATGCCAGAAGTTATATTACTTAATATGGACCAAGTTGCAAAAAGTGCCACTCCAATAACCGTAAATACTGATGAAAAAACTAAAATTACATCTTGTGTTTTAGCTCCAAGAATAAATGCTTCAATTAAAAAAGCAATAAGAATGAGTGCAACTGTAATATAGCGACTAATTAACATAGCGCGAGCCTCGGTTAGACCACTTTTAATACCAATTTTTTTAACGGTAATTATAATTAATATTCTAATTAAACATAGAATTACTATTAAAATTATAGTGTTTATAATTTCCGATTTGTAAGTGTTCAATATATTATGCATTTTGTAATAGTTATATGTTTTATTTGTATGCAAATGATATGCTTGTTTATGCTTAAAAAGGTTTTGAACGTTTTTTAAGGCATTTTTAATATAAGTGTATCTCTTAAAATTTGATCTGAGTTATGGTTTTTAATCCAATATGGTGACCTAACGGTTTTTAATCGTGTGGCTCTAGCTATTAAGGTTTCCGTTGTAAAATTTGTAACGCTTTTATGAACTGTCCAGTTTAAAATTTCATGAGGAAAATCAGTGTTAAAATTTAAAGTAAGCGTTCTGTTTAGTTTTGGGTACTGTATGGTGTATTTACTTTTTTTTAGGGTTGCTTTGGCAGTGTAAGCTTTAATTGGTAAGTGATTTAAACGTAAATACTCTAGAGATGGTATTATCTTAATAGTACCTATAGGTAAGCTTGTTGGGTTTACCCTAAGTTTTGTCCAAAGCTCGTTTTCTGTTATACTTTTTTCTAAAGTAAACTGTTTATCTCCTTCTTTTTGAAAGTACGAATGTGATGTAATTTCAAATTCACTTCTATTATTTAATTGAGTGTAAACATGTCCGCACCATTCTTGTATAGATGTTGAAATCTTTAGCGCATGGCTAGTATTGGCAACAGGATAAAAGGTGCTTTGCATTATGGAATAGGGATACATGCCTGTTATAAAATTTTTTGTAGCATTTAGTTTTAGTACAGGAATATTATTAGCGTTATATGCGTCGGATTTTACCTGTGTATTTGGTGTAAAATCTTCGGTAACATATATTAAAACGGCCTCACCTTCTCGTATTTCGCCATAACGCATCTGTTCTAGTTTATAAGATGATATTTCTGCTTTGCCAGCATACCAGTAGGTATTAAAATCTTGGTTTAAAACTGTTTTTGGACGCTTATTTTTTTGTTCAGTTAACGTTGAGGTTTCAGATTTAGGAGTTGTATTTTTTGCTTCGTTACAAGCCGTAAAATACATTGATATTAGTACTAACCAAAACACTATCACTTTTGTTTTAAAATTTGGGAACATCATAGATAATTTATTTAATAATTGGTATTTCACCCGCTTACCAAAGTATTTAATGTTTGGTAAAGCAGATGTGTTGGCAGCCCAACAACATTGTTGTATGAACCTTCAATATTTGTAATGCCTATATCACCAATCCATTCTTGGATACCATAAGATCCAGCTTTATCTAGTGGTTTATAGGTATGTATATAGTACTCAATTTCTTGAAGTGTTAATACTTTAAACGTCACTTTTGTCACCGAGTTAACTAGTTGTTGTTTGCCATTTAATGTGAAACAAATTGAGGTTACAACTTCATGCGTTTCGCCACTTAAGTTTGATAGCATAGCAATAGCATCTGCTTCATCTTTAGGTTTACCAATAGCCTTTTGCTGGTGCCAAACAATGGTATCACTGGTAATTAAAATTTCTTTTTCAGATAAACCATCTAAAAACGATGCTGCCTTTAGTTTAGAGAGGTAATCTGTAATTTCGGTTTTTTGTAAATGTGGTGGATAAATTTCTTCTACAGGTTTTAATCTAATTTCAAAATCTAATTCTAATGTTTTAAAAAAAGCATGTCGTCTTGGTGATCCAGAGGCAAGTATGAGTTTGTACCCATTTAAGTTTTGGTGTATCATTATAGAATTACAAATTTGTATAAAGCCATAGAAAATAATCCTGTTATTAAACTAAATTTAAGCACGTTAAAAATAGAAGCGTAATGTTTTTTTTCTTTGGCGTTAAATAGTTTTATACAGGCGTAAATTAATGGACCAACTACCAAAGTTAAACCATAGATTAAAATTAGGGGTTGTGTGTATAAATAGGTTATGAGATAAAATAATACTATAAATACTAAGCATAACCCTAAAATAAATGCAATTTGAGTAGCACGTTTTTTACCAAAAACAACTGGTAATGTTTGAAGCTCTGTTTTAAAGTCACCCTCAAAAGCCCACAAATCGTTAACTAAACTTATTAGAACAGCACTTAAAAAAGCAAACACACTATAATCTCTAATGATATTGAAAAAGAGAAGTTGCACACTTTTGTTATTAGCATTTAATGCAGGTAACAATTCAAAAGCGGGTATACTAATAATAGCCATAGCTAATACAATACCAATAACAATATTACCTATTAAAACCATTTGTTTTAATCCTGAAGCATAAATATAGAGTAGTGCAGAGGCTATGAAAAATAAAGTAAAGTAAGTTGCTTTATCAATAGTAAAAGCCAAATAAAAACCCGCACTTACACCAACAATAGTAAAAAGCATAAACAGGTTAAAGCAGGTAGTTTCTGAAATTGTTTTAGTAACAATGCGATGTTCTGGTTTATTTATTTTATCACTATCTACATTATATATCGCTGTGATTATAAACCCTGAGGCTGCAATACATAGCGTTACAAAAACAAGTATAAAAAAATGAAAATGACCTAGTGTTGTATATACACCGTGCGATATTTCAAAAGAAAGTAGAACACCATATTTAATAGCATATTGTATTAATGCAATACATAATAAATCTTTGTAATGTATAAGTTTTAAAATTTGCATTTTGTGTTATTTGAAATTAATTAATCGTATTTAGCATTAAAATTTGCGTTCCATTTACCTTGTATTTTTAAAACTTGTTCAATGACATCTCTTACTGCGCCTTTACCACCATTTTTATGCGAAATGTATTTAGATATGGCTTTTATTTCTGGCACAGCATCTTGCGGACAACACGGTAAACCAACCAATTTCATTACAGGAAAATCTGGAATATCATCTCCCATATACAACACGTTTTCTAAGGCAATATTATGCGCTTCTAAATAGGTGTGTAATTGTGCTACTTTATCGTGTACTCCCAGAAAAATAGTTGTAATGCCTAAACCTGCCAAACGTATTCTAACACCTTCATTAGAACCTCCAGAAATAACACACATATTAAAACCAGAATCTATAGCTGTTTTTAATGCAAAACCGTCTTTTATGCTCATGCTTCGTAGCATTTCGCCGTTAGTGGTTATGGTTATATTACCATCTGTTAGTACACCATCTACATCAAAAATAAAGGTGTTTATATTGCTTAGTAGCGTTTTGTAACTTATTGTGGTATCCATTTTAGTTGCGTGTTTTTGAGGCTAAAAATTTTTTAGTAATGGTATGTGTAGAGGTATGATGCGTTTTTTTTATAGCTGCGGTTAATACTTGGTATATGGTTTTGTGTTCTGGATTATTAATTTGCTTTAAGTGCCGTCTTAAAGTTTTTTTATCGTCACGTTTTGCAGGACCTGTTTGTGCTTTTAAAGGCGACATGTTTTGGATTTTTTTTGCAGTTTCTTCAATTAAAGGTTTCATAAGGTCAAACTCAATACCATCAGCTTCGCAAATTTCATGACCAATTCTGTACAATTGGTTTGTAAAGTTATTTACAAAAACAGCCGCTAAATGGATAGTTTGGCGTTGTTCTGTTGAAATTTTATGTATTTTACAGCCAATTGCAGCAGCTAAAGCTTTCAATATTGGACGATCTTTTTTGTTGTAAACTTCAACACAAATCGGAATTTCAGAAAAAACTAAGTCAGCATCTTTAGAAAATGTTTGTAAGGGGTAAAATACAGAAATATCATTTTTTTTGTCTAAGTCGTGCATCGAAACACTTCCAGATGTGTGGGCTATTAATCTGTTGGTAAACGGAAGCGCTTTAGATAATTTAGAAATATAATCGTCGCTTACTGCCAAAATATAGACATCTGCAGCTACTAAATCATTTAAATTATCTGTAATAGCAACGGTATTTGCATAAGGTGCAAGTTTTGTTAAGGTGCGGTTATACCACTGGTTTACCGTTACCGTTTTTGCTTCATTAAAAGCCTTATATAAATGCTGCGCTACATTACCAGCGCCAAGAAGTACTACAGATATCATTTTGTAAAAATACTAAGATTTTTTGTGCTTTAGTCTCGTAAAATTAATTACAAAGTGTGCTTAATTTTTAAACCGTAATTGCGTGTAAATCCTTCATAAAGTTTCAATCCTAAAATAAGATAATTTTAACGCTTTTGTCATTTTAAAAAGCGAAGCAAAACAACCAAAAGTCTTATCTTTGTAAGTGCTTAAAAAGCCTTACATTATGCAAAAGAAACTCGCTAATATTCTATTTTCCACAAAACTTACTGCTGTTTTATTTATTGTTTTTGCTGTTGCTATGGCTGCAGGTACCATATTAGACCGTAACATGGAAACCTCGCCAACACCTTATACTAGAACGCTTATTTATAATGCTTGGTGGTTTGAGGCAATTATGGTGTTTTTTGTTATAAATTTTGTTGGAAACATTTTTAGATACAAATTGCATAAAAAAGAAAAATGGGCCACACTTACGCTTCATTTGGCATTTATTTTAACACTTGTTGGTGCATTTGTGACCCGTTACATTGGTCATGAAGGGATGATGTCTATTCGTGAAGGTGCTACAGAACAAGACTATTTATCTCAAAAAACATACATTACCGCTTATGTGGTTGGAGATTATAAAGTTAATGGTGTTTTACAACGCTATAATTTTCAGCGTGAAGTAGATTTTTCACCAAGATTAGACAATCACTTTAACGAAACTATAAGTTATAATAAAACACCAGTAAATTTTGAACTTGTAAAATTTGTTAAAGGTGCAGAAAAAGATATTACACCAAATTCTAATGGAGAATCCTACCTTAAGGTTGTAGAAGCTGGAGATGGCGCTCCACACAATCATTTTCTTAAAGAAGGTGAAACTGCAAGTTTGCATAACGTGCTATTTTCATTAAATAAATACCAAGAAGGAGCTATAAACATTACGAATACAGACGAAGGTTTATTTATTAATTCTCCATTTGACGGCGAGTATTTAACCATGGCAACAGGTACCTCTGGAAAATTGGTAAAAGATAGTTTGCAACCGCTAAATTTACGTTCTCGCTATATTATTGGCAACATGCAATTGGTGTTTCCAAAGCCTGTTGTAAAAGGTGTTTTTGATATTGTAAAAAAGCCTACAATTTTAAAGGGAGATGAAAACGGAATAGCTCTAAATGTTACTGCAAACGGTGAAACAAAACGGGTTAATTTATTAGGTGGCCAATTCATAACCTCAAACTTTGAAGAGGTTAAGGTAGGTGATTTAGAAATTGCCTTAAAATATGGATCGCGCTCAGAACGCTTACCGTTTCAAATAAAATTAAACGATTTTATTGCTGATAAATATCCAGGAACAGAGAAAGCATATTCGTCTTACGAGAGTAAAGTTACTGTTATGGATGAGGCTACAGAGGATTATGATTACCATATATATATGAATCATGTTTTGGATCATGGTGGTTATCGTTTTTTTCAGGCAAGTTTTGACCCCGATGAAAAAGGTACTATTCTTTCCGTTAATCATGATGCTTGGGGAACATACATTACCTATGCAGGTTATATGCTACTTTACTTTGGACTCATGGCCATACTATTTGCAAAACACACACGTTTTGATGCCCTGCGTAAACAATTAGAAAAATTAAAAGCAAAAAAAGCAAAGTTAATGACAGTAATTCTGTTATTGTTTTGCTTGTCTGGTTTTGCGCAAGAACATAGCCCAAATGATGGCCATGATCATGAACCAGAGCGTAGCTCAAAAGTGCAGTTAGATTCAATTTTAAAAGCGAATATTACACCAAAGGCGCATGCTTCGGATTTTGCAAAACTTGTGATTCAAGATTACGACGGCCGTATGATGCCAATGCATACATATGCTTCTGAAATGCTTAGAAAAATTAGTAAAAGCGATACTTACGAAGGTCTTAATGCTACTCAAATTTTCTTGTCCATTCAAGAAAGTCCAATGCTGTGGTATAACATCCCGGTTATATATTTAAAACCTCGTAAAGCAGATTCAATAAGAACCTTAATTGGTGTAGATTATAACAAAAAATATGTAAGCTTATTAGATTTCTTCACACCAGATGGTCGAAATAAATTGGGGCCTTACATTGAGTCTGCATTTAAAGCGCAGGTTCCCAATGGTTTTCAAAAGGAAGTTAAAGAAACCTATGGAAGACTCAGTTTATTATCTGATGCAATAGAAGGTAGAGCCCTTAAAATATTTCCAGTGCCAGAAGATGAAAACAACAAATGGATTTCTGCTTTTGAGTACAAACGTGAAGGCCTAAAAAGTAAAATTAAAGATTCACTTTATGGAGGTTTCATAAGTAAAGGTTTTAGTTATTACCTTATGACGCTTAATAATGCAAAACAAACTGGTGATTTTTCAAATGCCAAAAAACTTTTAGGGGATTTTAAAAGTACACAGCTTAAATATGGTGCTGAGGTAATGCTTTCTGATGAAAAAATTAATGCGGAAATTTTATATAATACCTATGATATTTTCAAACGTTTGTTTAGTTGGTACATGTATTTAAGTACTGTGCTTTTTGTGTTAATTATTGTTCAAATTTTTAAATACAAAAGCAAGTGGTTAAGCCTTTCAATAAAAGTATTAATATGTATTTGTATTCTGCTTTTTGCCTTACATACTGGAGGATTAGCGTTAAGGTGGTATTTATCTGGGCATGCACCATGGAGTGATGCTTATGAATCTATGATATATGTAGCCTGGTCTGTAATGCTATTTGGATTACTCTTTGGTAGAAAAAGTATGCTAACCATAGCATCTGCGGCATTTGTAACCTCAATGATTTTAATGGTAGCCCATTGGAATTGGATGGATCCTGCAATTGCAAACTTACAACCTGTATTACAAGGCTATTGGTTAATGATACATGTTTCTGTAATTGTAGCAAGTTATGGACCTTTTGCAATAGGGATGATACTAGGTTTAGTGGCGCTTTTGCTCATGATTCTTACAACAAAAGAAAATAAAGAGCGCATGCTTATAAATATTAAAGAACTCACTATTATTAATGAATTGGCACTTACCGTAGGTTTAGTTATGCTAACCATAGGTAACTTTCTTGGTGGTATGTGGGCCAACGAAAGTTGGGGAAGATATTGGGGTTGGGATCCAAAAGAAACCTGGGCTTTAATAAGTATAATGATTTATGCTTTTGTTATTCATATGCGTTTAGTACCGGGATTGCGTGGGCGTTGGTTTTATAATTTAATGTCTGTATTGGCTTTTGCAAGTATTTTAATGACGTATTTTGGTGTTAACTTTTACCTCTCAGGGCTACATGCTTATGCAAGTGGCGATCAAATATTAAGCTTTCAGTTTATTTTTATAACATTAGCTATAATTACTGTTACAGCCTTTTTTGCATACAGATCTTACAAGAAATTTTATAAATACTAATTTGATTTTTAATAAGTTAAATGTTAACTTACCATACTAATTTTATTGCTATTTAAACTTGCTTTATGAATAAATCTGTGGAGGCTAACTAAATTTTTTATCTAAAACAGAGCTTATAGTTCTATTTTTAGTAGCTTTAATATTTTAATTAAATAATTAATGAAATTTTTTAAAAAAATAGGAGTCTCAAATCTATTATTGCTCGTTTTGTGTGCAGTTATCATTATTGTTTCAGAATACCTTTTTCTCACAGGCGAAGAGCTTCATGGTATCTTTGTTGGGCTTTGGGCACCAACTTTACTTGGTATTATGATATACTTAAAATTAGCATTACATGATAGTAAATGATTTTGTTTTTTGGTTTTCTATTATAGTAACTAGTCTCGTAATCATTTGGGCGGTGCTTATGATACGTGCATACAATAGAGTAGAACGTAAAGATTAGGTTAGTGGTTCTATGTATTAACTAGCTCACTTTACAATTTTTTTCAAGTTTTAGGTATCCCTCATTAAAAATAAAACACAATGTCAAAAAAAAAAATAGGAGTTAATACCATCTGTGCACATGTTGGAGAAGTAGTAGACACTCAATTTAGAGGAGCTGTTTCGCCAATGTATTTAAGTACATCTTATGCTTATATAAACGAAGACATAAAACGCTATCCAAGATATTTTAACACCCCAAATCAAGCTTTTTTAGCAAAAAAAATTGCAGCTTTAGAGCACACTGATACGGCGTTGATTTTTGGTTCAGGTATGGCTGCAATTAGCACCCTATTTTTAGCATTTTTAAAACATGGAGATCATTTGGTTGTGCAAAACACCTTGTATGGTGGTACGCTAAATTTTATAAAAGAAGAATTTCCAAAATACGGCATAGAATATACGTTTACAAAAGGCTATGCTATTGAAGATTTTGAAGCCGCAATACAACCAAACACCAAGTTAATTCATATAGAAACTCCATCAAATCCGTTACTTACCATCACAGATATAAAAGCGGTTGCTCAATTAGGTAAAGCAAAAGGTATTTTAACGTCTATAGACAACACTTTTGCATCACCAATAAACCAAACACCTATAGATTTTGGTATTGATATGGTAATGCACTCCGCAACCAAATATTTTGGAGGTCATAGTGATATTAGTGCTGGTGCTGTAGCGAGTTCTGAGATTAACATAGAACGCATTTGGAATGTCGCAAAAAACCTAGGAGGAAATCTTAGCGATATGACCGTTTGGATGTTAGAGCGTAGCATGAAAACATTAAGCTTGCGTGTAAAAAAACAAACCAAAAACGCTATGAAACTTGCTAAGTGGCTAAGCAAACATCCACAGATAGCAAAGGTGTATTATCCAGGTTTAAAGTCGCATAAAGACTATGATTTAGCAAAATCTCAAATGAAAGGTTTTGGCGCCATGTTATCTTTTGAATTGCAAAAAGAACTAAACCCAGAAACGTTTCAGCAGCAGTTAAAACTGATAAAATCATCCATGAGTTTAGCTGGAGTAGAAAGTACAATGCTATCTCCATATTTAACATCTCATGCTTTATTAACGCAACAAGAACGCGATGCTATAGGTTTAAGCAACCAATTAATTAGATGTTCTGTTGGTATTGAAAATTTAAAAGATTTAAAAGCAGATATAAACAATGCTATTTCACAAATTTCATAAGCATTTAAATCGCCTTACTTAAAATAATTCAAAATGAAATTAGATATACTAGCCTTTGGTGCACATCCAGATGACGTAGAGTTGAGTTGTGGTGCTACCTTAGCAAAAGAGGTTGCTAATGGTAAAAAAGTTGGTGTTATAGATTTAACACGTGGTGAGTTAGGAACACGCGGAACACCAGAAACTCGTGATGCAGAAGCCTTAGAAGCCGCAAGAATATTAGGCGTACACGTCCGTAAAAATCTAGCATTTGCTGATGGTTTTTTTACAAATGATAAAACACATCAGTTACAAATTATAAAATTAATTAGATATTATAAGCCTCAGATTGTAATATGTAATGCTATAGATGATAGGCATATAGATCACGGAAAAGGGAGTAAATTGGTAAGTGATGCTTGTTTTTTAAGTGGATTAAAAAAGATTGAAACTAAAAATCCAGAAACAAATACTTTACAAGATCCATGGAGGCCAAAGGCAGTTTATCATTATATACAATGGAAAGATATTGAACCTCAAATAGCTGTAGATGTGTCTGGTTTTATGGATAAAAAGATGGCTTCTGTATTAGCGTATAAAACACAATTTTTTGACCCTAAAAGTAACGAGCCAGAAACACCAATTTCTAGTAAAAATTTTACAGATAGTATTACCTATAGAGCTCAAAATTTAGGACGACTAATAGGTGTGGATTTTGCTGAAGGCTTTACTGTAGAGCGCTATCCTGCGGTAGATAGTTTATTTGATTTAAAATAATATAATTAGTTTAAATTAAAATATTATACAAAACAGATTATAACAAAAAAGCCTTTCATTTCTGAAAGGCTTACTAATTTTAGGGTGGAAGACCGGGTTCGAACCGGCGACTTTCGGTACCACAAACCGACGCTCTAACCAGCTGAGCTACAACCACCATTTTAATTAGGATTGCAAATGTAAATTATTTACAATTTTCTACAAAGTAATTTTTAAAATATAAACAATTTTTATTTAGCCTTATCTACAATAACACGCTCTGCTCTATTAGCAACTTCCCAAGCAGTGTAAAATACTAATCGTGTTCTGTTTTCTAGCAAGTCGTATTCAATTTTATCTGGTGTGTCTGTAGGTTGGTGATAATCATCATGAGTACCATTAAAATAAAATATAATTGGAATATTATTTTTTGCAAAATTATAATGGTCAGAGCGGTAGTAAAACCGATTAGGGTCATTTTCGTCATTATAGGTGTAATCTAATTTTACGTTGCAATACTTTTTATTTACTGCTTCAGAAATATTATGTAAATCAGTACTTAACTTATCGCTACCAATAAGGTAAATGTAATTTCTTTCACCTTCTTTACGTTTTGGATCTGTTCTACCAATCATATCAATATTTAGGTTAGCTACTGTATTAGCTAACGGAAATATGGGATCCATATCTGTGTAATATTTAGAGCCTAAAAGCCCTTTTTCTTCACCTGTAACGTGTAAAAACAAAATAGAACGTTTTGGACCATGTCCATTTTTCTCTGCCATTTTAAAGGCTTCGGCAATTTCTAAAATCGCAATAGTGCCAGAGCCATCATCATCAGCACCATTGTAAACCTTTCCGTCTTTGATACCTTCATGGTCTAAATGTGCAGAAATCACTAAAATTTCATCTGGTTTTTCCGTTCCTTTAATAAAAGCTGCCACATTTTCAGAAACAACGGTTTCGGTTTTATTTTCAATGGTTACATCTAAAGTTGCACTCAATATCTTTGGGGTACTATCTTCTAAAATTGAAGGATGAAGCGCTTTGCCAAGTTTTGAGCCAATCATTAACATAGCCATCTTTTTTTCATCGCTTTTTAAGCTTAAACGAGCGGCATCTTCAGAATCAGCAATAGATTTATAATAAGGCGCATACCTTGCAAATAAATCCTCATCAAGATATATTAATATTTTTGCGCCTTTAGCTTTTGCGGCTTCACGTTTTGAGGATAAACCCTGTCGTCCAGAAGTCCATTTAGAAGCTTCAGTAGAGCCAGTGGTTACGTAATTACCATTAGCGTCTTTTGGTTCACCAGATTTAGCAATTACAATCTTGTTTGTAACATCTATTTTGTAATCCGAATAGTTTTCAGTATCAATGCCATAGCCAATATAAACAACATCTTTTATTGAAATATTAAGAGATTCTGAAGCAGCTAAAACAATATGATCTTCAAAATTAGTGAAGGCTTGTCCATTAACGGCAATGCTAGCATTTGAAACACGTTCTTTTTCTAAAGGAACTTTCTGAAAATAATTAGGAGAATTATAAGCAGAGGTAATACCCATTTCTAGGTATTGAGATTTTAAATAATCTACAGCCATTTTCTGACCTTTTTTTCCAGTTTCTCTACCTTCAAACTCATCTGAAGCATAGGTGTATAACATGGTTTTTAATTCTGCCTCTGTAATACTTTCAGCGTATTTTGGTGCATTGTCTACACTATTAGCGTCTTTTTTTACTTTTGGAGACGTCTGTTTAGAAGGAGTACCACAGCTATTAAATACTATGGATACTATTAAAATTAATAGATTAAAGCTTTTCACGATTTTAAAATTTTGAATAGCAAATATACTAAAATAGCCTCAGTTTGATTTATTCTAATAAAAGCAATCAAAAACTTTGTTAACAGTAAAAACCATTTTATATTTGCAACCGCTTTGGGAGAATTGGCAGAGTGGTCGAATGCGGCAGTCTTGAAAACTGTTGAGGGTCACACCTCCGGGGGTTCGAATCCCTCATTCTCCGCTTTGAGATTAACAAATCTCACCAAAACCCTTTAAAACGTATGTTTTAAAGGGTTTTTACTTTCTAGACTATCCTAAAATATTCATTAAATCGTGTAACAAAGGTGGTAAAATCGGGTACCTCAACATTTTCAATATTTAGGGTAACCGAATTTTAAGCTTTTCCCAGTATTTACATGGGTTACAACTAGTTCAATTAGTAAACATCTTGTGTCGTATTGAGGTAAAAATTAAGTTTAATATTAATTAAAAAGGTTACCAAAATGAAAACAAAAGTATCTTTCCTCTTTTATGCCAAAAGAGCAAAAGTCAATGCAAATGGCTTATTTCCTATTTACACACGCATTACAGTTAACGGAAAGCGAATTGAAATGAGCACCGGAAGATTTGTAGATCCATCCAAATGGTCTACCTCTGCAGGCAAAATGAAAGGTCAATCAGAAGAAGCTCGTTCAGTAAATAGGCAGCTTGATATGCTAAAAATCAAGATTATTGATATACAGATGGAGTTAATACATCAAAACATCCAGATCACTGCAAAAACATTTAAGAGCAAACTATTAGGTCTGGATGAAAAGCAACGCATGCTCATTCCAATATTCGAGGACCACAATAAAAAAATTGAAGAACTGGTAAGCAAAGAATATGCACCAGGCACATTAGAACGCTACAAAACATCATTAAAACATACCATCGATTTTTTAGATTGGAAATATAAAATATCAGACATCGACATCTTAAAAATAAACCATGCATTTATTACTGAATATGAATTCTATTTAAGAAGCGTAAGAAACTGTACTAACAATACAGCAGTTAAATACATCAAGAATTTCGGCAAAATAATCAAGATCTGTTTAGCGAATAATTGGATAGATAAAAACCCATTTAGCAATTACAAAGCGAAAGTTAGAGAAGTAGAACGAGTATATCTAACAGAAGATGAAATCCAGAAAATACTAAACAAAGAATTCCCAACAGAACGCTTATCACTAGTTCGAGATATATTCTTATTCAGTTGCTTTACTGGTCTGGCTTATATCGATGTAAAGAACCTTACCAAATCACACATCAGTATAGGTATTGATGGAGAGAAATGGATATTTACACATCGCCAAAAAACGGAATCAGCTTCAAAAATTCCAATCCTTCCGGTAACACAATTAATTATTGATAAATATTTAGAGCATCCACAATGTTTAAATGAAGATCGTTTACTACCCATATTAAGCAATCAAAAAATGAACGCTTATTTAAAAGAAATAGCAGGAATTTGCGAAATCAACAAAGAACTCACATTCCATATTGCACGCCATACATTTGCAACTACGGTCACACTTTCAAATGGTGTACCTATCGAAAGCGTTAGCAAAATGCTTGGTCATAAGAATTTAAGAACCACACAGCATTATGCGAAAGTTTTAGACAGAAAAGTAAGTGACGATATGCGACTTTTAAAGGAAAAACTAGGCAACACCCATACCATTACAAAAGCCAAACAAATTGGTTAATGTTGATAATGTTGAAAACTTTTTAAGTCTTCAATTCAATAATTTTAACAGAAAATGGTTTATTTTGATATCACTCGAAATAAACCATTTTTTAATCTATGAATACCTTTTGCATACCATTCTTTCAGGAATTGGAGCGTGACTTTGAATTACTCAAAAGCACCTATAGCAATATCATAGAGCATAGTCAAAACATGATTTTCTTTTTAGAAAAAAAGCTAAAGCAAATCAACAAATGGGTAAAAACATTTTGCTTTGCAACCGAAAAAGATGAAATCTATTTCTTTAAAGAATTAAAGCCATCATTGGTTTCTAAAATCTTATACTACAAATACATTTTAAAAATTGAATCTACCTTGCCTCCAGGCAAAAAAGGAAAACGTAAACATTACATCAAAGCGCTAAATAAAGCAACTCTATCTGGAAAGGAAAACCGGGATTTCTATGAATACTATAGATCGAGAGCCACTTACAACGACACCAATTATTTTATAAGAAGACCCTACAAGGATATCATTCGTGATCACTCCATGCTTTTGTTTTTTGACTCTAAAATATCTACTTCCCATGATTATCAGGTAGCCAGCTTGATTAGTGCTGATATGTTGATTAATTACTTGGAACGCCAAATTGATGAAATCGATAATAAAAGTGGTACCAATAATTATGGACAACCTGTACATTATTCCTGGTCTGGTACCAAAATAGATTTGGTAAAACTCATTTATGCATTAAAACATGCAAAGCTAATTAACAATGGTAACACAGATGTTAAAGAATTAGCTACTCATATTGGTAAAATCTTTAATATTGAATTAGAAGATAGCATTTACCGAGTATATCAAGATATTAAGATCAGAAAAACGGTTCGAACAAAATTCTTAAATAGTTTGGTGGACAGCCTTAACCAAAAATTGATGGAAGAAGACTCTTAAAACACACAAGGTCTTCCCCACTATGGTTTCTATCATAAAGGCAATAATTTAAACAGTTTTTTTATTTCCCATCTAAACAAACCTATAAGTACTAACCAAATAAATAATTAAAAATCAACATCTTAAAGGTTTTTAAATCAAAATAGTACCCACCTTGGGTTTACCTTGTTAATGAAAAATAACGAAATGAAGTTGCTTTGTATCATAACAATATAAAACACTTTATAATGAATTTACATCCAAAAACATTGTTCCCGGAAACCGAAAATTTAGACTCTTAAATCACCAATTAGTGACTAAAAGAGATCTATTAAATGTGATTAATGCATTACTTACAGAATTAAAGAATGTCAAAAAAGAAGACAAACCTGTGCAATGGTTAAAATCATCAGAAGTTAGAAAACTATTGCGTATTTCTCCTGGAACACTTCAAAATCTTCGAATTAACGGAACACTCAATTTCAAGCGTGTTGGTGGCATCATCTACTATAAGTATGAAGACATCCAAAACATGCTAGAAAATTAATCATCTAAAAACTAAAACCTTTGATCATGAACTACATTAAACACTTAACAGGCTTTTTCGATAAAGTCATTAACGATAACACCTTAAACCCAACACATATAAGTTTATACATCGCATTGTTTCAATTTTGGAACTGCAACCGTTTCAGAAATCCTATTAGCATTTCGCGCGATGAAGTCATGTGGATCAGCAAGATAAGCTCCAAAGCAACCTATCATAAATGCTTAAAAAATTTACACGCATTAGGATATATAAAATACGAACCATCATACAATCCGTATAAAGGAAGTTTAGTACATCTCTTTAATTTTTCTGAAAACTTAAAACCAAAACCAAAAAATAGCAAGGTTGTTAAACAAGTAACAGACAAGTTTTATACTGGCACTGGTACAAGTCCTGAACAAGCAGAGGTATCTTATATAAACAGTATAAACAATACAAATAAGTTAAACAATTCAAACGTGAACAAGCAATCTCTAAATTCTAAAAATGAAACTTTAGATTTAAAACAAGAAGCTGATAATACAAAACAAAAAAAGTTGCGCCAAAAAAATAAAAGTATGGCAATGCCAACAGAACAAGAACTTTTAAAATACTTCCAGGAACAAAACTTTCCAGAACTGGAAGCGAAAAAGTTTTTTAATTACTTCTCCAGTAATGGCTGGCTAGTAGGTGGCAAAACACCTATGGCCAATTGGAAAGCAGCTGCACAAAATTGGATGATTAATAGCTCTAATTTCAATGCACAACACCGACACAACACCGACACAACACCGACAATTCGCCCAAATAACCTCAACATAGAAACCAATAAAGATTATTCTGAACCTCTATAATTTAAACTTTTTTTCAGCTTCAAATAACTTTAGCTACTATGTACAATTACCAAAATGCAACCAAATGGCTTGAATCTAAAGGACAGGAACTATTTGGCAACCACTTCAAAATTTATGACGAAGACAAAACCATTATTCATAAACTCATAGCATATACCACAGATGATGAAGAAGTAGCGCGTCAACTCAAGATTAATTTAGAAAAAGGAATACTACTTTCTGGCCCTATTGGTTGTGGTAAAACAACCTTAATGACACTAATGAGGCATTTAGCTACACCACAAAATAAATACTATGTAAAATCCTGTAGAGAAGTAAGTTTCGAATTCATTAAAGAGGGTTACGACGTCATAAGCAGATATAGCAAACCAAGTTTACATCAATCCAAAGTAGGTATCATCTGCTTTGACGATCTTGGTACAGAAAACAATTTAAAATACTTTGGTAACGAATGTAATGTGATGGGCGAAATTCTATTAAGCCGTTATGATTTATTTATTAGCAAAAAAGTTAAAACACATCTCACCACCAACTTATCTGCATCAGAACTAGAACATCATTATGGCAATAGAGTAAGAAGCAGATTAAGAGAATCTTTCAATCTAATAGCCTTTAATAATAATTCAAAGGACAAACGAGTGTAAAAAACTGTCATTGCGAGAAGGCACGCCGAAGCAATCTCATCAAATTATACCGAAACCTAAACTCTTTAGAAGGTCATGCAAAAAGAACAAAAGACATAAAATGTTGTATATTATCAACAAAATAAATATATTTGTGGAAAATAATCAACAAAATGAAATCAAAGAAAAACATAATCTTCCCAAAACATCAGGAAATTATGGAACGTTTGGGAGAAAACATAAAACTAGCTAGAAAGAGACGTAAACTTACAACAACTCAAGTTTCTGAAAGAGCAGATATAGACAGGACAACCTTATATCAAATAGAAAAAGGCAGTTCAAAAGTATCAATAGGTGCCTATTTCAATGTATTAAGAGTATTAGGCTTGCAAGACGATTTCCTAAAACTAGCAGCTGATGATGAATTTGGAAGAAAATTACAAGATTTAGACTTATTATAAAATGGCAACTGGAAAACTAGACATATATGTATTCGCCCATTGGAAACCAATGCAAGAACCTCAATTAATAGGCACCCTTTCAGCTCTAAACGCGAAAGGAAAAAAAGCCTTTAGTTTTGAGTATGATAAAAACTGGATCAAATCTAAAAACCAAATGCTATTAGATCCAGATATTCAGTTTTACGGTGGTCCACAATATCCAAATAATAAAGAAAATTTTGGTGTCTTTTTAGACAGTATGCCAGATACTTGGGGACGTACATTAATGAAAAGAAGAGCCTCTCAAGAAGCAGCTGCAACTGGAGAAAAAGCAAAAACACTATATGAAATCGACTATTTGTTGGGTGTATATGATGAAAGCCGAATGGGAGCATTAAGATTTAAAACAGACCTAAATGGTCCATTTTTAGATAATAACAATCAATCACCAACACCACCTTGGTCATCAATACGAGAACTTCAAGATGCCGCTCAAAACTTTGAAAATGATACCGACAGCGATGACGCAAGACAATGGTTAGCGATTTTAATGGCACCTGGTTCCTCTTTGGGTGGTGCCAGACCAAAAGCCAACATTCTAGATAATGATAAAAATTTGTGGATAGCAAAATTTCCTGCAAAAAATGATACTACAGATAAGGCCGCTTGGGAATATCTAGCCTATCAATTGGCATTAAAAGCCGGTATAAACATGTCCGAATGTAAAATCCAAAAGGTAACCGGAAATTACAATACGTTTTTCACAAAACGATTCGATAGAGAAAATGGCGAAAGAATTCATTTTGCATCGGCAATGACCATGACTGGTAATAACGAGGTAACAATAAGAGATCATCAAGCAAGCTATTTAGAATTAGCAGAGTTCATTCAAAATCATGGCAGTAATATAGAAAGCAATCTTGAGCAACTATGGAGACGTATTGTTTTTAATATTGCCATTTCAAATACCGATGATCATTTACGCAATCATGGGTTTATAATTACAAATAATGGCTGGGAACTCTCCCCTGCTTACGACCTCAATCCGTCTATAGATAAAGATGGTTTAGCATTAAATATAGATATGGATAACAATGCGTTAGATTATGATTTAGCAAAAAGTGTAGGCATATATTTTCGTTTAGATGAAAGCCAAATGAATACCATTTTAGATGAGGTTCTTACTGCAGTTGCTTCCTGGAAAGAAATGGCAACTAAAATTAGTATTCCTAATAGAGAAATAGAACTCATGGAAAAAGCATTTAATCTCTATCCTAAAAACAACCAATAACCATCAACAGATAACTAACCAATGATTAAACTACACCCTTTAAGGTATAAAAACAACACAAACGCAGAATTTACACCCATAAAGGTATAATAGTATGAACTTGGATAAAGAAAACCCCATAGCCCAATTTATGAGGGAGAGTCGCAAAAAAGCAAATCTAACACAAGTTGAGTTATCCGATATCAGCGGATTAGGTCTTCGTTTTATTCGCGAATTCGAACAAGGCAAATCTAACCTAATGTTAAGTAAGGTAAATCAATTGCTCCTTTTTTTCGGGCATAAATTATCTCCAACGCCATTATCTAAATTAGATAGAGAAAAGTTAGCGGGAGAATTATAGAATAATTTATATCAGTGTTCAATATTTTTTAATGTTCATTGACACTGAACAATGTAAATTTATGAACAAGTCTACAGAACAATTAAATTTTAATAGTAAATTGTATTCCTTTTAATTTAATAACCTCATCCTATGGAAGCTCAACAATTGGTCCACAAAATCGCAACGACTGAAGAAATAAAATCCTACCTCATGCTGGTTCTTGATGCCTTCCAAAATATGGATTACCACAAGTTAAACGATTTGTTAGATGAAGAAGCTTATTATGAGGACATGAAAAAAACAGCCTTCATCTATAAGCAAATGCAAATCTTTAAAAAACTTCGAAAAAAAGGAGATACATATTTAAATCTTTCTACAAACATCTGCACTGGCTGTTTGTGCAGCGAACCTGTTTTTGTGTTTACTGGTAATACTTCCGGTCTTAAATATGCTGTATATGTGCAGTTTACACAAGGCGAAATAACCGATATTTTTAGATGTTCTGAACAATCAGACTGGTTAGACGGCATGATGCCTTTTTAGAATTATTATGTATTAACAATTATTTGTAAGTTTTTCTACATTATTTAAGCACTTTTCATATATTTAAAACTCACTAATTACAATTAAAATGGCTCAAAACGAACCAAATTTAATTGTAATATTTTTTTTGCTATTAATAGCATAGATTTCTAAAAAGGTCTGTAATATTAAAATGAATGCTTAATAAAAATTATATTAGATTAATTTGCTAATAACCAATACTGAAGATTACTAAATGTCGACAAAGTTTTTCACCAATCAAGATAAGAATACATTTAAGGTGTTGCAACAAACTTGATAGATTCTATAACAAATATGACATGACTACATCAATAATAAAAGCAAGGGCAATTCCATATGTCACTATATGATACAAATGGCAGAAAACAACATAAATAACCTCTGGTGAGGCACAAAAGTTGAGGTATCTTTCTAAAAAAAGAATTCAGTTAAAAAAATAGTATTTTTAATCAGGTTTAGATTTTAGTTATTTAGTAAGTTAATGTATATCAAAGCCTAATCAAAAGTATAGATAGTATATGAAAAATGACATGCAAAGAGTATGCATCTATCCAAAAGACGTTCAGCTAATCACAGGAAAGAGTTATCGTTAAAGTGTTAGACTTGTACGGAAAATTAAAGAAGAGCTCAATAAAACCACCAATGAGTTCCTAACCATTGATGAGTTTTGTGCTTATGCTGGTATAAAATATGAACAAGTCTCTCACTTGATTTTAGGGTAGTAAATCTATTTAATAATTGGAGAGATAATTCATCAATAAAAACAATCTATGTCCTCTTAAAACTAGTTGTGGGTAATTGTGCTATTCAACTAATATTGAAATTGTAAAGAATATTAATTTAATCATCAATACTAGAAATAGTCTTATAGTGTTTTGATATTTTTTCATTGAACTGTTTCGCAATATATTTTCTATTTTTTACTGCATTCTGTTTCAATTTAAGAATTGGTTTACCTTTTCTATTATGTTTTAAATGTTTAACACTTATATCAACATCAACAATTTTACTCCATCGTGCGTTTAAAGTGCTATCAGAACTTATAAAGCTTAGTAAATATTTAGCATCCTTAGTTGACACTGACAAATCATAGGCTATACAATATCTTGTAATGTCTGTTAAATTGGTGAAATCATTTTTTAATATTTCAGACCAAATCTTTTTTTGAGAATCTAAAAATTGGTTTGAATTAAAATAATCCATATAAAAAGATCTTGCCCAAAGAATTATATCTAAAATTGTACGTTTGTAAAACTTTGGATCTTTAGCACCAATAATAGATTTGATAAGTTCTTTTGTCAAACCATCAAAAATTCCAATCATCGTCTTCAGCATTACTGTTCTTTCTGAATTGCTAACCAAATGTGCAGCTTTTAGTACTTTTGAGGAATGAACTACGTAAGTTGATTTATCCATGAGATCAACAGGATACAACTTGAGTTCTGAAATTTTTGAAATTAACGAAGCATTTTCAGGCTTTTTTCCTGCATAAAAAATATTAGGATTTAGCCACCACTCATTCAAAAAATTTTCAGCCAAAAACTCTTCGTTATCAGTTTCAAATGACAATGATGCAAGGTATTCTTGAATAGTTAAATGGAAAAATCTAAACCTTTTTAATTCACTATTATAAATTAAAATATTAGAGTTCAAACTCAAGTTTCTTAAAAACTCCTTTGCATCACTCAATATTTCAACAGGTCTTTCTTTTTTTAATTCTATTAAAAATTCAATTAATTCGTCTTCTTCAATTTCAATAGAATTATCAGCATGCATTTTTTGGGCAATTTCCCTTAATACAAAAATTCTTTCTTTCAGTTTGTATTGCTGTGAAACTCCTCTTTCTTTATCCCATTTATCCAAAAATAAGTCCATGAATTTCTCATATAATTCAGTAATATTTCGAGGCAAATCCTTTGGGTCAATTTTATCTTCTTTGAATAAAATAGCCAAAAGTATTGAAGTTAATGGTGTTTTAGGAAAAGCATTAACTATTTCCCCTTTTGTAATCAAACTCACGAAGGATTTAGCCTGTTCCTTATCACTAATAATCCTCTCACCAACCTTTACCAATTCTCCCAAATTAAGTGACATTAACTCAAATTGGTCAAATATAGAATTAAGCTCTAAATCATTTTTAACAATATCAACTGTTCTTGATGTTAGAATAATTTGAACACTAAAATCTATTTTATCAAATGCTTTAATTTCTTTTATAATTTTAGCTCTTAAATCTTCATTTTGAACTTCATCTAAACCATCTAAAAGTAATAGAACATGCTCGTCCTTGAAATCATTTAATTCAAAATGATGTTTAGTCATTTCATAATAAATGTCTTCAATATAATCGCTAATACAGGTGTTTGTATTATTTTTAAGTTTATTTAATTCAATGTAGAAAACTATTGAATTAGGTTTTGCCATAATAAAGTCTTTACCCATTTTTTTCAAAATTGTAGACTTACCAGATGTAGCTATGCCATGTATAAAAAAAGATTTTTTAGTTTCAATAATGCTTTGAATATCAGGTAAAAATTTAACTGGAACTTTAGTCGTATTTCCATCAAGATATTCATCTCGTTCTTTTTCAAACTTAGTACTTCTAGCTTTAATGGTTAACTCAAAGTCTTCAAAATTATTTATGTTGATGTCAAAGTCAGTTTGAAGAAATTTTAAAGATTTATTTTGAAGTACATCTCCTAACATTGTTTCATTATACTTCGTTAATAATATATTTTGATTTTTTTCAATGAGTAAACTAGTTAGTCCTTGCTCTTTAATATATTTAATAACTTGGGTGTTTGACCAAAAAACAACATTTGGTTTATTTTTAGCATCTATTTCTTCCGCAATTAATGTTTTAGAATTTCCTGTAAATACTCCACTGCAAATAACTAAAACTTTATTAATTTGAACTCTTCCAAAAGTTATACTAGGATATTTACTCATAAAAGATTCTCTAACCTGTCTGTGTACTTCTCCTAATGCTGATTGATTAATATTTCCTGCTTTAACTACACATGCATACCAACTTTTATCTCCAAAAGTATCCTCTTCATAAAAAACAATATCTTTACCAAACTCTGTTGTACCATGATGATGGTCAACTTCTTTAAAATTTAGTTTTTCAAAAAGTTGTATTAAAATTAAGCGAAAATCTCTTTCACTCAATGCACTTAATTCATCTTTAAACCTCTCATCAGTCAATTTATAATTCATAAAAATTTATTCTTTCAAATTTATTTCAAAATGAAATCACAAGATAAACAATCAATACTGTTAATTAAAATTTTAAATCAACAACTTAATCACAATAATCAAAACTACCCACAACAACGTGTAAAGTTTATTGCTTAAGTATTTTCCATCTGAAACATTAATGACTATAATTTGTTAATCCTTTTTTACTAACTTTATAGATAATAATCGCAACAAACCTTACACGAACACGTTGCCACCAATTATGAAAAACATCCTGCAAATCGCAATATTTCTATTTTCAATCGGAGTTTTCGCTTGCGATTGCGATGAACCGAAAATAACTGAAAAATTTATTGAGTCCGAATTTGTTGCAAACGTTACAATTCTAAAAATCTATCCGAACCAAAAAAATGAACAAGTATATAAAGCAGATATAAAAATTAACGAATTATTTAAAGGCGAACGACTGAAATCAATTTATGTATATGGTAGAAGTGATAATGGAAGAAGTTCTTGCGACATATATATTCCAACAAACACAAATTTAGTTGCTTATGCACGAAAAAATAAAGACGGAAATTATGGAATTGGAATGTGTTCTGGTATACTTTATTTAGACAAAACCAATCCGGAAAGGCAAAATCGTGAATTAAAAATATTAAGAGAATTCAAGTCTAATAATATAGATTTTACAGACAAAATAACATATCGAGAAAAATCAAAACTTCGTGAGAATTTAGAACAATTTAAAGGAATTGAACTTGACAAAAATTTTGGGATTTATGAAATAGCATTTGAATCTGATTTGACAATTAAAAGTGTAACTCAAATAAGTGGATTTGGAAATTCGATAGACCAAAAACTGATAGAAATTATCAAGCAAACAGAATGGTCAAGTAATAATGAAGGAATTAATGACAAAGTTCCTGAAAACAGTAAATTATTAATCGGAATTTATTTTTATCCAAAAGAAAAAGGAAATCCGAGTTTTTTAAGTCAATATTATCAATAAATAACTGGTGGCAACAAAGTACTGTGGTAAAAAACAAGTAAAACTACATTAAATTTTCACCAAAGTACTCCTGTAAGAATCATCATATATTAATCCCGATTTAGCTATTGCAAAAGCCTGTTTTAATAGTTTGTTACATACTGCTATTAATGCCAGTTTTTTACTCTTCCCTTTGGCTACTATTCGCTCATAAAGATCACGACATGCTTTGTTATATTTACAGGCGTTAAAACTGCACATAAACAATAAATTTCTCAACTTTTGATTTCCTATTTTACTTATTTTTGAGCGCCCTTTTACACTACTTCCACTTTGTCTTATTACGGGTGTATAAAATTAATGGCTAGTTCTCGCCTACTTACGAAAATCCTCGCGGATTTTCTATTCGTTTTTTATTTGCTAAATTACGTGCTAAACCACGCAACAAATCATATACAAACACGTTCAAATTTTAGTATTCTATATCTAAAAACCCTTGTATTTATTGACTTAATTCACTATTTTTACAACACACAATTTAGTGGTATTTAGTACGATAAAAAAGGAGTCTAAATCGGTTACCTTAATTGATGATAAAATCATAAGCAACTGATTTATAACAGCATAGAACGAGGAATAAAATCCCTCATTCTCCGCAGATAAAAGAAAGCCATCTTATTTTACGAGATGGCTTTTTATTTTTTTATAATGTTATGTAATACATTTAATGGTTCTCAACCTTTACAACATAACTCGCAACAATATCATTCTTTAGTTTTAAGTGTACATCAAAAGTTCCACGATGTTTAAATTTGTTGGTAAAGGAAATTATGCCGTTTTCATTTTTTATATCGGAAATATTGTATGTTTTATGAGAATTTTTTAAAACTTTAATTAATGAAATTTCTGAGTTTAAAATGGAATCTAAGGTTTTAAATTTAAAATAAACAGTCTCATTTTTAAGGATTACAGTACGCAGAAGTTTTGGGGTAATTGGTATAATTTTATGCGCAAAGGTTTCACCATAAATAATAGGTTCTGCAATAAATTTGCGATTTATTAATTGAGTATTTAAAAACCATTTTTTTTCTAAAGGAAAATGATCTTTTCCAAAAAGAATTGGGTCTGTTAAAAAATAACCATCATTATACGCTTTCACAAAAATTGTTTCATTAATCATATAACCACTAGACCATGTGGCATCACAGAGATACCATTTGTTATTTAGTTTTACTGCATTCCAAGAATGATTTACAATTTCAAGTTTTTCTACATTGGTTTCAAAAGAACGTCCGTAACCATTAATTATCCTACAATCTATATTAGCAATAAAACACATTTCTTTAATAAGATACGCGTAGCCAGTACACATTGTTTTTTTATGCTTTAATAGTTTTTTAAAGGCTATTTTTTTGAAAGAAGCATTCCAAGCTACATAGCCCAAACTGTCATTTTTAAAATGTTTTCGTTTTCTGCTTACTAAATTATGCTGATTCGCATCACCTTTAATATTAAGGCAAACCCAAGTGTAAATGGCTCTAAATTTTTCTATATCTGTAGATAATTTATGGGTAAGCTTATAAGTAAGTAGTGGTAAATTATCTAAATTTTCACCCTCGTACAACTTAGCAGTATAATCTGCTTTTGAAAAATCTATATGCTTAAAATCAGAAACCTGCGCAGGAGTTAATTTAGAAAACAACGCAATAATTAAGATGATTATATAACGCATTTTTTATAGCTTTTAGTTGCTTTTAGATTTGAATATTTTTTTAACAGCAACTTCACCAGTTATAATCATATCAGAGTCAAATTCCATATCTATTTTTAGAGAAATGTTTTCTGCGGATTTATTATTTTCAATGATTATTTTTTGTGACTCCAAACCAATGTAACTTACCACTAGTACGTCACCTTTTTTCACTTTTACAGGAAATTTAAAATTACCATCAAAATCGGTTTGTGTTCCATGGGCAGTGCCTAATAGTATAATATATGCGCCTGGAAGCGGTAGCCCATCTTCTTTTGTAGTTACGGTACCTTCTAAAGTTATGTTAGCTATATTTTTTTGCTCCTCAGTATGATTTGTATTATTCAGTAATTCTTTATTGCTTTTAACATCTTGAGCATCTGCAGAATTTATAGAAAAAAGAGATAATAAAGTTAAGCCAATACCAGATAAAAAGCCTAAAGGAGTATTTTTTTTAGCTGTTGTATATGTGGTATTTAATTGTTGTGCATTAAAACGTCCACAGGTGTTATGAGTAGATGTTGTTTTAAAATAGGCTGTAATTTCTGCACTGTTTTTACCAGTAAAATCAATAACTTCTTTACTGCATGCTGCGCAAAAGCCACCTTTTTCTGTTGGTGAAAAATTATTAAAGTTTTCGTTGCAAGGTTTAGAGATTTTTAAATTGAATTGCGTATTCATAGTATTTTGAGTTTTTGTTAATGATGCATTAAACCTACCGCTATTATTTATTACAAAAAATCAATAATTAGTGAAACTACACTTTTTGGAAGTTAACCTAGCTTTTTAGTACGTGTGTAAAAACAAAAAAACCACTTTGAATACACAAAGTGGTTTAATTTAAGTATATAGTTTTTAAAGCTTAGTGCTCTAAAAATCTATTTTATCATCTCGTAACTGCGTTTAATAAAGTTAGTTAACTCTTCACCTTTAAGTAAGCCTTGAGATAAACGTGCCAAATCTAAACTTTGGGTTATCAAACGCTCTTGCTTCTTTTTGGTTTTGGTGTTTAAAATTTCGCCAACCAATTCAGCATTTGTATTTACAATGAGGTTATACATTTCTGGCATATTGCCCATACCAAACATGCCGCCTCCGCCGCCAGATTGTTGCATCTCTTTCATACGACGCATAAACTCTGGTTGTGTGATAATAAATGGTGACGCTGTACTATCCATAGCTTCTAATTGTACCATAAATTTTTCTGATGGTACAACTTCTTTCAATATGGTTTCTAGGCTTGTTTTTTCTTCATCACTTAATTTAGAAATAGTAGTTTCATCTTTCTTTATTAAATTATCAATATGGTCGCCATCTACACGTGCAAAAGCAATGTTTTCTTTGGTAGTTTCTAATTTCTGAATTAAATGCGAAACAATTGGAGAATCTAATAATAACACCTCATAACCTTTTGCTTTAGCAGACTCAATATAACTGTGTTGTTCATCTTTATTAGAAGCATAAAGAATTACCATTTTATCATCCTTATCGGTTTGCTTAGCTTTAATGGCATTGGTTAATTCTTCAAAAGTATAATAAGTGTTATCTACGGTTGGGTAAAGCGCAAAGGAATCAGCTTTTTCAAAGAATTTTTCTTCGGAAAGCATACCATATTCAATAACAATTTTAATATCGTTCCATTTCTTTTCAAAATCTTCACGACTGTTATTGAATAATGACTTTAACTTATCGGCAACCTTACGGGTAATGTAAGATGAAATTTTCTTCACCGCGCCATCGGCTTGTAAGTAAGATCGTGATACATTTAACGGAATATCTGGCGAATCAATAACACCACGAAGCATGGTTAAAAACTCTGGTACAATACCTTCAACATTATCCGTTACAAACACTTGGTTTTGGTACAGCTGAATTTTATCCTTCTGCATGTTCATATCGTTTGTCATCTTAGGGAAGTATAAAATACCTGTTAAGTTGAACGGATAATCTACATTTAAGTGAATGTTAAATAACGGCTCTTCAAATTGCATTGGGTACAGCTCTCTGTAAAAACCACTGTAATCTTCGGGCTTTAAATCGGCGGGTTGCTTTGTCCAAGCAGGGTTAGGATTGTTTATAATATCATCTACAGTAATTTTTTTGTGCGGTTCTGTAGTGTCTTTACCATCTTTATCTTTAGTTGTTTTTGGAGTAAAATCTGGATCATTAATTTCTTTAGTACCAAATTTTATTGGAATAGGCATAAACTTGTTATACTTATTTAACAACTCACGGATTCGTGCTTCTTCTAAAAATTCAGTAGAATCTTCAGCAATATGAAGTATAATTTCTGTACCTCTATCTGTTTTGTCAGCTTCAACTAATGTAAATTCTGGTGAGCCATCACAAGTCCAATGTGCAGCTGGAGCGCCAGTATGCGATTTTGTAATAATTTCAACTTTTTCTGCAACCATAAATGCAGAATAAAAGCCCAAACCAAAATGACCTATAATGCCAGAATCTTTTGCTGAGTCTTTATACTTGTCTAAAAACTCTTCAGCACCAGAAAATGCAACCTGATTAATGTATTTTTCTACCTCTTCAGCAGACATACCCAAACCTTGATCTATAATATGAAGTTTTTTACCTTCTTTATCAACTTTTACTTCAATCTGTGGGTTTCCATATTCAGACTTAGACTCGCCAATACTGGTAAGGTGTTTTAGTTTTAGTGTAGCATCGGTTCCGTTACTAATTAATTCACGCAGAAAAATCTCGTGATCACTATATAAAAATTTCTTAATTAATGGGAAAATGTTTTCAACTGAAACATTAATACTTCCTTTAGCCATATTTAATTTATTGAATGTTACCACAAAAGTGGTAAACTGTTTAAACTTATTTTATATTTATAAAATATTATTAGTCAAATAAAATACCAAGGTATAAATAATGACAAGATGACATAATTTTAATTGTTATGCATGCATAGCGAATAGAACTTGTCTTAGTATTTAAATGGTTAAATTTGTTAATGCTGAACAATGAGATTTTCACGACCGTGGAAATTAGAAAAAATAAATTTTTCAATGTACAATTCAAAAATAATAGGTTTAGGTAAATATGTGCCAGACAATGTGGTTACTAACGCTGATTTATCTAAAATAATGGATACAAATGATGCTTGGATTCAAGAACGTACCGGCATTAAAGAACGTCGTTGGGTAAAAAAGGGTAGTGGAGATACAACAGCAACAATGGGAGTTAAAGCTGCCAAAATTGCCATTGAACGCTCTGGATTGGATAAGGATGATATTGACTTTATAATTTTTGCAACCCTAAGTCCGGATATGTATTTCCCTGGTCCAGGTGTGCAAGTACAACATGCTTTAGATATAAAAACGGTTGGTGCATTAGATGTGCGTAATCAATGCTCTGGTTTTATATACGCGATGTCTGTGGCAGATAATTTTATTAAAACAGGTATGTATAAAAATATACTTGTTATTGGTAGCGAGTTGCATTCACATGGGTTAGATAAAACCACGCGCGGAAGAGGTGTGTCTGTGATTTTTGGTGATGGTGCAGGAGCAGCCGTTGTAACCAGAGAAGAAGACAGCACTAAAGGTATTTTATCTACACATTTACACTCCCAAGGTGAGCATGCAGAAGAGCTTGTATTGGTAGCACCAGGTATGGGAAAACGTTGGGTAAATGATATTTTAGCAGCAAATGACCCCAATGATGAAAGTTATTTTCCGTACATGAATGGGCAATTTGTATTTAAAAATGCAGTAGTGCGTTTTAGTGAAGTGATAATGGAAGGTTTGCAAAAAAATAATTTAGATGTAGACGCTATAGATATGCTAATACCACACCAAGCTAATTTACGCATCGCTCAATTTATACAACGTAAGTTTAAGCTTAGTGATGAGCAGGTTTTTAATAACATACAAAAATATGGTAATACTACAGCAGCATCCATACCAATAGCTTTAACTGAAGCTTGGGAGGAAGGAAAAATAAACACTGGAGATACCGTTGTTTTAGCTGCCTTTGGTAGTGGTTTTACTTGGGGAAGTGTAATTATGAAGTGGTAGGTTTTTTAATATGAAACATAAACTACCTTTTTTAGCTTTGGTTTTTATAAATTTTATGTTTGGACAAACCAATGTGTCTGATAAAGTCTCAGAATCATTTAACAGCACTCATAGAGAAAGACTTGATAGTATTGCAAAATCTTTACACTTTAAGGGTGGTGATAAAATTAAAGTTCTTACAATTTTTACAATAGATACTAATGGAAATGTTACTGATATAAAATCGCGATCCGTACATCCTATTTTTGAAGAAGAAGCAATTAGAGTTTTAAGACAACTCCCTAAAATGACTCCTACAAAACAGAATGGTAAAACAGTTAGTCGTAAATATGCTTTGCCTATAGTTTTTGAAATAGAAACAGAACGTGCTAAAGCACAACGACTAAAAAAGGAAAAACGTAAACGAAAGCGAGATTTAAAAAAGGAGACTACAAATAGTGCTAATTAAACACCTTAGAAAAAACTAATTATTAAACTCAGTTTTAGTGTAATCAATACAATCTACAACACGCTCTAAAGCCATGCCACGTGAACCTTTAATTAATAAGGTGCTGTTATTGAGGTTTAAATTTTTAAGCTCGGGTTTTAGGACTTCAAAGCTTTTAAATGTTTTGGTGTTTGCTGCTGTTTTGGTATTGTAAAAGTGTTCGCCAATAACATAAATATTAGTTTCAAAATTGGCTTCTACAAAATTGATTATGGCTTGGTGTTCTTTTTCAGAGTCTTGTCCGAGCTCAAACATATCCCCCAAAAACAAAACCTTAGTTTTAGCGTCTAAGTGTTTAAAATTATTAAGCGCAGCCAACATACTTGTTGGGTTAGCATTATAGGCATCTAATATTATTTTTGTAGTGCCTTTTTCAATAATTTCAGAACGGTTATTATCTGGGCGATAGGATTCTACAGCCTTTTTAATAGCCTCTGGTGTTACTTTAAATTGTTTTCCAATAGCTACAGCAACGGCAATATTACCAAAGTTATAATTGCCAATTAACTGGCTTTTAATATTAATATTTTGATATGTAAGCTGTACAAAAGGTTTTGCATCTGTAAATTTTACTGTACAATTATTTGTTGTTGCTGTCCCAAAGGTTATTATATTTTGGTAACCGTTAATTTGTTTAATTTGTAAGGCATCATCGGTGTTAATAAAAACAGTTTTTTTTGCAGAAATAAGGTAATTATACAATTCAGATTTTCCTTTTATAACGCCTTCTACACCACCAAAACCCTCAAGGTGGGCTTTGCCAAAATTGGTGATAAGTCCGTAATCTGGTTGTGCAATTTCACAAAGAAGCTCGATTTCCTTTTGGTGATTAGCACCCATTTCTACAATCCCAAAATCTAAGTGCTCTGAAAAACTTAATAGGGTTAAGGGTACACCAATATGGTTGTTTAGGTTTCCTTTTGTAGCTTTTACCTTATATGACGTTGCTAACACGGCATTAATGAGCTCTTTAGTGGTGGTTTTGCCGTTACTGCCTGTAAGTGCTATAATGGGAATATTTATGGCTTTTCTGTGGTAGGTTGCTAGTTGTTGTAGTGTGGTTAATACATCTTCTACTAACAGACATTTGTCGTTTATAACCGCATCTTTAGCATCTACTAAACAATATTTTGCACCGCTTTTAAATGCTTGGTCCACAAAATTATTTCCATTAAAATTAGCACCTTTTAAAGCAAAATACATGGAGTCTTTGGTAAGTTTCCTGGTGTCTGTTGCTACTGTGGTACAGCTTTTAAATATCTTATAGAGGTCTTCTAATTGCATATAGAAATATTAATTTAATCTTCTATTTAATTCACTAATACGAGTTGCAATGTAATTAGTAGTGGTTAAGCCCGCGTTAGCGATTGCAGCGTAAATCCTTTTGCTTTTTTGCAAAAGATTGTAGCGGAAAGCGCGACCCTTGGGTAACGCCCAAATAAAAGAAAACCTTTCAGAGTGCTTTAATACTCTGAAAGGTTTTATAGAATTATTCGCCTAAAAACGGATATCTGTAATCTGTTGGGGTTACAAAGGTTTCTTTAATTAGTCTTGGTGATACCCAACGTAATAGGTTTTGTGCTGAGCCCGCTTTATCGTTTGTACCAGAGGCTCTTGCGCCACCAAAGGGTTGTTGGCCTACAACGGCTCCAGTTGGCTTGTCGTTAATATAAAAGTTACCGGCACAGTTTTGTAATGCTTTTGTGGCTTCTTCTACAGCATAACGGTCTGCTGAGATTATGGCACCTGTTAGTGCATAATCACTGGTTTGGTCAACAAGTTTTAAGGTTTCTGAAAACGCAGCGTCTTCATACACATAAATGGTAATTACGGGGCCAAATAACTCGGTACACATGGTGGTGTATTTTGGGTTTGTGGTTACAATTACAGTAGGTTCTATAAAGTAGCCTTTAGATTTATCGTAGCCTCCACCAGCAATAATTTCTGCGTCTTGGTCTGCTTTTGCACCATCTATGTATTTTGCCAGTTTATCAAAAGAACCTTCATGGATTACTGCTGTTATAAAGTTACTCATATCTTCTGGTGAGCCCATTTTGAAGGATGCGATATCTTCTAATAAATAGGTTTTAACGTCTCTCCAAATGCTTTGTGGAATATAGGCTCTTGATGCTGCGCTACATTTTTGTCCTTGAAACTCAAATGCTCCACGAGCTATAGCTGTTGCAACTTGTTTTGGGTTTGCCGATTTGTGAGCTACAATAAAATCTTTTCCACCGGTTTCTCCTACAATTTTTGGATAGGTTTTGTAGTTGTGAATATTGTTACCTATTTGTTTCCAAAGTTCTTTAAATATGAATGTTGAACCTGTAAAGTGTAAGCCAGAAAAATCTGGACTTGCCAATACGGTATTGGTTATCATTACCGGATCTCCAAATACGACATTAATTACTCCGGCTGGTACACCAGCTTCTTTAAACACATCCATAATAACTTTTGCAGAATAGACTTGGCTATCACTTGGTTTCCAAACCACAACATTACCCATTAATGCCATACATGCTGGTAAGTTACCAGCAATAGCTGTAAAGTTAAATGGTGTAACGGCATAAGTAAAACCTTCAAGTGGTCTGTATTCAACACGGTTCCAGGCATCACTTGTGCTTTCTGGTTGTTCCATGTAAATATCTGTCATAAATTGAACATTGAAACGCAAGAAATCTATAAACTCACAGGCAGCATCTATTTCTGCTTGGTGTACTGTTTTAGATTGCGCAATCATTGTAGCTGCATTTATTTTGGCTCTGTATGGGCCAGCAATAAGTTCTGCTGCTTTTAAGAAGATAGCTGCACGTTGTTCCCAGGGCATTTGCGACCAAGATTTACGAGCTTCTAATGCTGTTGATATTGCAGCGTCTATATGTTGTTGTTCAGCTATATGATATTCGCCAACACTATGTTTATGATCGTGTGGTGGAGACATGGTTCTGGTATTTCCAGTTTTAACGTCTTCACCGTTAATATACATAGGCACTTCAATTTTACTGTTAAACATAGTTGTGTATGTTTCTGAAACTGCCTTACGCTCTGGTGAACCTGGTGCGTATGATTTTACGGGTTCATTTACAGCTACTGGTACATTAAAAAATCCTTTTCCCATTGTGTATTTTGTTTTAATTATAAATAATAATTCCTCACAAAGTTACATTATTTATGCTAATTATTTTGAGTTGATGCTTTTCAAAGTGAAATGAAATTAGATGATTTTTCTACTTTTTTATCCTAAAAAAAACCGCATGAAAAAAATCATACGGCTTTAATTTTTGAAGTTAAGGGTTGATAATTACTCCTTAATTATTTTTTTCACTATTTGTTTTCCGTTTTGATCTGTGAAACGAATAATGTAAGCTTGAGACCTAAGTTCTGAAAGGTTTATAACTGCATTACCAGATTTTAGTGTTACACTTTTTACACGTTGACCTAATAAGTTGAAAAACTCTGCAGATATGCTTTGTTGTGAAACTATATTAAGCTCGTTTTTTACATTTGTTGGAAAAATACGAAGCGTATCCAGAGTATTGTTTCCTATGCTTAGGTTCTGATCATAATTATAGGTCATTGATAATGGTGTTCCAATAGGATTATCACCAGAATCAAAAGCTTGAAATCTAAATGTCCAACTCATAGCCGTTGGCGTATTTGCAGGATTCTGATTCCAAAAATTATTACCAGCGCTATTAATTCCGCCAGAGGAAATTAATGCAGCCGTACTAGGGTAGCCGCTATTAAGAGCTACACTATTTAAACATACACCAGCAAAACATAACTGAAAATTAGATCCATCTGTACCAGTAAGGTTATCTACAAAAATACGCATATAAATATCTTGGGCAGAAGTGTTTTCAACTTCAAATTTCCAATTACAATCTCCTGTAAATCCACAACCAGATTCATTAAAATTGATGACTTGACCGTCTGTAATAACACTATTGTCACTTTTTGCTCTAACTTCAAATTGTGCGCTAGCTATGTATGAAATTAATGAGAGGGTAATAAAAAGTAGTTTTCTTTTCATAACGTAGTATTTTAAATTTATAACAAAAATAAGGGGAAGTATTTAAAATCCCCTTATTTTATTGTTTTTTATTTACTTACAATAAATTTTGAACTGTAAGTTGAGTTACCGTCATTTATATTTAATATATAATGACCCGCATTCAATTGTGAAACTGGTAATTGAATAGCTTGAGCTCCAAACACACCGTCAAAACTTTTGCTAATAACAGTTCTACCTAATATATCTGAAACATAAATAGAATAAGCTCCGTTACCAGATTGAAATGCTATGTTTATAACATCTTTTGCAGGATTTGGGAACACTTTAATAGAGGAAATTCCAACAACGTCCTCTACACTTAAAGCTTGTGCAACTGTAGCTTGTTTAGCACTAACAATGCTACCATCTGTCTGGTCTATTAATACAACTACAATATGTAAGTTACTAATAGTACTTGTAGATGGCACAGTGTAAGTGAAATCGTGCGATACCATATCACCAGGGCTAATTGAGGTTGGTACTGAGTTAGCTTCACCATTAAAACCGCCTACTAAAGCACGACCAACATGATTATATACCATTTGAGCGGCAGGTACTGGGTCTGGCAAATTTTCATAACCACCCATTGCACCTGAGCCACCGCCTGAGTAATAATTAACTTGGTTATAGCCACTATCTGAACCCGTTACACCATCTTCTGTAATAATAACTGCAAGTCTTAAATTAGCATTACTAAATGTGGTATAAAAACTTGCTTGAGCAGAAATAGTAAGTATGTTATTACTTTGTGTTGCTCCTATAGCTAAGTCCGCAGGCACTACTTCAGAAATTTGCGTATTGTAACCATTTTGTAATGAAGATTGGCCAGGATCTAAACCTAATATTTTCCTGTCCATACCAGCATTTGGCCAACCTGATCCAATAATATTAACTAAAGCTGTGTCATAAGCTGTTACTGCCATAGGGTCACTATTATGTACTGCAACAGCAACTACAGAGTTTGGATATGTACTAGCCATATATTCTAATCCTACAGTACCTCTTGGACACCAACCGCACCATGTACCTGTAGACTCTTCAATTAGTACAGCTTTAGTACCTGCTTGTGTTAAAGTGTTAAACATTGTATTTGCAGAATTATTTGATGAATCACCATCTGTACCACCATTTACTGAATTTATGGTTACGGAAATATTTTTTTCTATTATTGAATTGTAATTTACTGGTGTTCCGTGAGTAATAGTTGTTGTTTGACCCGGAGTAAGGTTAACATTGAAATTTTCTGAATAGTTATTAATGCCATCACTCCAGGATACGTCTAATGAAGTGATTGCAGAAGTACCATTATTATTAACCTCAGCTGAAAGTTGATTGTCAGTTGATGTTAAAGCATATCTATTAAGGTTTATGGCATTTAATTTTGCATCTATAGATAATGGAGATTTCACTTCAATATCATCAATATACCAATTATCACCATCGTCATTTAAGTGAACAAACGCAATGTATATCATCATACCGTCGTAGGCAGACAAATCAATAGTTTTTAGTTCATAACCGTTTCCTACATTGGCTTCTGTATAAGATGCTATGGTAGTAAAATCTGCATGGTTTGTTTGAGAATTTGTAGACACTTTAACTTCATAATTAGAACCGTAATTTGTAGTCCAATATTGAGTAGAATAAAAAAGTAATTCAGTATTTAACGCATTAGTTAAATCTATTTGACTGGTTACTAACCAATCTTCTGCAATCCCTCCAGTAACGTTTTCATATCTATTGTAGGCAGCGCTTGAACCTGTATATGAGGATGAAGTTTGCTCCCAGTCGTAACCCGTTCCAATATTATTAGTTCCCCTAAAAACAGCCCAACCAGCCGGAGGAAATGTGCCGCCCTCAAAGCCTTCAGATAATAAAGTTTGTGCTGTTGTAAGCTGAGAACAAGCAAAACAAAATGCAAATAAAAGTGTAATTTTTTTAGACATAAGTTGAATTTATTTAGTTAAACTCAAATATATGTTAATTTATGTTAATGTTTGTATAAAAATTCAATAAAGTGATGATTGTATGGCTTATGCTTCTAAAAATTAACAGTTAAGTTAGCACTCAATCCTGTGTTTTCTGGTACAAAGCGACAAACACCACCTATACAAATTAACCCACCACGTTGGCGTCCGTAATTAAGTGCTAGTCTGGTATTTCCTTTGCTGTAGCTTCCACCAGCACTATAATAATGTATTTCATTTTCTCCGCCATAATTCCAATTATCAGCTGCGTATACTGCGAAATTTGTAGAGAAGTTATATTCAACAACTGCTGCTGCCCAGTTTTTACGGTCTTGCTCACTCCATAGATGTTGTGCAACTAACCTTAATGCTTTTCCGTCATTAAATCTTCGCGTAGATTCAATAACGCCAATATTAGCTTTTATGGAGGTATTGCCATGAGGGCCACCCTCTACAATAGCTTTATCTACAATTACATTTTGATAGGTAAAAACGGAACTCCAAGTTTTAGACCACTTCTTTTTAACTTCAAAATTAATATCTCTAAACAGTTTCTCTCCTTTACCTATAAATTTAGCTTTATACCAACGGTTGTCTATATTATATTCTGCATCTAATCCTGCCCAGTAAGAAATGTTAAAAGCCAGTTTAGTGCCATATTTTCCACCAAGTTTAGATTCTTTTTTTATGGTGTAATAAAAATCGAATTGCCCTCCAACTTCACCAGAACGTTGGTCAAAAGATTCTATAATTAATCTTGGTTGTGGGTTATAAACATAAATATTAGTTAGTAAATAATCTTGTTGTTTTGTAAGCCCTGGCACATAGTTTATAACTTGCTGGTTAAAAACATTACCCTCTGCTAATCTATCCGAGAAAAAACTAAAATTTTCTAATCGTCTAAAGGTAGCGTTAACACCTAGACCTTTTTTTGAATATCCTGTATTTATTAATAAAGCTGTACCATCATATAATTTATTAGATGCAATTACTCCTTCGTTAGCAATAACATCAGTGTCTTTAATTATGGCTTCTGCACCAATATAAAAATTTTTGTATATAACATCTAGCCTTCCGCTGTAAGCGCCAACAGTAGATGGTATTGCCTGTTCACCATTGTTATCTTGATTTCTGGCAACATAGCTAAGACCAAGCTGAATGTCTGTATCTTTAATTTCTAAGGCGTTACTTATGCTTAACTCGGTATCTAGGCCCTGTATGGTACCTAAAGACTCTTCAAACCCATAACGTTGTGATCCAAATACAGCTTTAAAACTTAGGTAGTCTGTGGCTTTAAATTTTATATTAATTCCTTTTAATGCGTTATTAAGCCCAAGTTGTCTGTCTTCCCAAGAGCGTAAAATTAAACCACTGCCAAATTGCTCGTAAAAGTATCCACCAGTTATATCTAATGTTTCGTCTTTATAATTGAGGTAGTATGTAGCAATGTCATTTTGGTCATCAAAAACAGAGTCGTAGCCAATTAGAGCAGATGGTAGGTAAGTTTCGTACTGAACACCTGCCGTAAATTTACCGAGATTGTAATTTAGTAATAGATAATTATTTGCTCTAAATTGATCCTGAGGTGCTAAAAAATTTATTCCAGTATCTGTTTGTAGCCATTGTGAGTTAGATTCTAATCCGCCATAAAAGCTGCCATTTTCTTGAGCATTTGAGTAAAAAAAATGAAGAATTAGCGCAGTGAAAAAAAAAATTCTTTTCATTGATTGAAAGGTTTTGATAGGTTGGTTGTATTATTTAGATAATTCTTTAATTTTTTTGTAGAGTTCATGCTCTGCTCCTGGGCTATAGCCAGAGTGCTCATAAACTATTTTAGAGTCTTTAACGAGTATGGTTAACGGAATGCTAGTTGCATTTAAAGCCCTTTTTAAATCTGTGTTTGTGTCTAGTAATACCTCATAATCCCAGTCTTTTCCATTAACTAAAGATTTTACACGTTTTAAAGTTCTGCTATCATCTACAGATACTGCTAAGAGTTTTACGTTGGTTTCTTCTTGCCAATCTTTGTAAATATCGTTAATGGCATCTAGTTCTTTTAAACAGGGCACACACCATGTTGCCCAAAGTGAGATAATAGTAACTCCTTCAGGATTTATAACGTCTTTAAGTGCTACTGTTTTACCATCAATAGATTTTAAATCAATGTTTGGGAGTTCATTTTGAGCGAAAGATACAGAGGTTAAAATCCCCATTAATAATAAAGCGATATGTTTTTTCATAATTTTATAAATGATTAATACAATAATAGTTATTTTTTTACATTTTCACCTTTGTTGTAAAAATTAATTAAATTAGCAGAAAAATTAATGCTTATGAAAACCGTTTCAAAAACAATACCAAAGCTATTAACACTACTTTTTATAGCGCTAAGTTTTTCTTGTAGTAAAACAGAAGATAATGTACCATTAACACTACCAACTGCAGAAATTACTGTAGATAAGCTTGTAAGAAAAGCATCGTTAAGAAATCAAAACATTCCGTTTAAAATTATAAACGAAGATGGTGTAGATGTTACAGATTTAGCTGCTTTTTATGTGAATGATATTGCTGTTGACGGAGCATCATTTTCATCAGAAACGACAGGTAATTTTGAAGTTTACGGTGTTTATGAGCAAGACGGTGTTCAGATTACAACAAACACCGAATCGTTTAGTGTTATTATACCCAAGCAAAAAATTGTTGTAGAAGATTATACAGGTACTTGGTGTGGCTTCTGCCCAAGAGTTTCTGGAGCCTTATACGATTTAAAAGAAGAAACCGATGCTGTAGCCATTATTGCAATTCATGAAACGGCAAGTAGTTTTCCAGACCCTATGCATTTTGATCAAATACAACTATTAAAAGATGCTTTTAATGTTGAAGGTTTTCCGGCGGCAAGAATTAATAGAACTGTAAATTGGCAGCAACCACATCCTACTTCAGATGTTACAAGTATTGCTGGATTAGATACAAATTTAGCTTTGGCAATTAACTCAGAATTAACAGGTAATGAATTACTTGTACAAGTAAATACAGTTTTTGAGCAAGGTTCTCAAGTGGGAGATAAGCTTGTTGTGTATTTATTAGAAGATGGTATTATTCATGGCCAAGTAAATTATTATAACGAAGATAGTACAAGTCCGTTTTTTGGATTAGGTGATGTTATTACAGATTTTGAGCATAATGAGGTTTTAAGAGCTTCTTTGTCAAGTGTTATGGGGAACACTATACCTAGCACCGCTGCTTTAACAGAGTATATTACATCATTTACGTTTTCTATACCGGCAGATTATGTTACAGAAAATCTTAGTATTGTGGCAATGGTTGTTGATGAAAACAATGCTTCAAAAAATGCACAAGTTGCTCGGCTTGGTGAGGATAAAGTTTATGAATAAATTTACTTTTTTTAAAATTTAATATTTTTTGGTATTCAAAATTTTAACTACAATTAAATTCTTAATGAATTGTAAAAACCATAAACGGAATTTTGTGCTTTGTTTTAATCTTTGAATGGTACTTATTCACTTTAGTTAATTGCAAAAGGTGCACTCAATTTAAAACTAGGAATATATACTTTAAAATATTGTGTGGTAGAAAAGTTAACCATTTTGTAATAGCCACTCATAGCACCAAAAGGTGAGTTTAAAAGGCAGCCTGAGTTGTAGGTGTGAGATTCCCCAGGTTTTAAAACAGGTTTTTTTCCAATGACACCTTCGCCGTCTACAATTTCTTTGGTATTTAGGGCGTCAAGTATGTCCCAATGTCTCGAATTAAGCTGAACAGCGTCCTTACTTTGGTTTTCAATAGTAATTCTGTAGCCAAAAGCGTAATTTACTTTATGGTTATTGTAAAATACTCCTTCAAAATTAGTGTCTACAGAAATTTTTATGCCGCTTGTAACTTGTTGTACCATAGTGGTTTGTTAATAGTGATGCTAAGATACTATAAATTTTAATTTGATATTAGTACTCTGTTTTTTTTTCTTTTGTAAACTTAAATACTTTTAATTAGTAATTGTTGTAGAGCTAGTTTCTCCGTAGCCAATAAGTCGGTCAAATCGTGCGCCTAAATCTCTGTAATATACCAAAACTTTGTAATTATTTTCAGTTTGCCAATAATTTCCACTAATAGCACCTTCATCTAATGTTTGTGTTACATTATCTAAAACTACGTATTTATAATTATAGAACCCTTGTTTTAGACGTAACATACATTCATAGCGACCTTGGCTTGAATTAAAACTCATTTTAGTAAGGTCTTCAATTGCATAAGCATTAAAATTTCCATAAATATGTACAGATTTATTCTCTAACTCTGGGTGTGATAACGCAAAATGTACCATGGTATAGTCTGCTTCAACATCAACATCTGTACGGTCTATGGCTGTAATCTGAAAATTACCATTTATGTCTGGATTAAATGTGTACGGACTTACCCTTCTTAGTCTGTCTGTAAAAAGGTAACTTTGGTAAATGTCTTCAAGATCTGTAAATTGTACACCAATACTTGCGGCCCTAACGTCTTTAGTTTCAAAAAATAAATATTCATTACCGCCCCAAAATGCAGATTCTGTAGCATAGCGATATATTAATTGATTTCCCAAGGTATATTGAGGTTTAAGGTTGTTAATAGATGTATTGAGATTATTATTCTGTACGAGTACCGTTTTTATGGTTTCTAGAGGATTATTGAAATTAATACTATTAGTAGAAATTGTAATATCTACGGATTGTTTTTCATTTATAACACTTACATCTCTAGATCGTTTTACTTGTGCGCCAACACTTACAAGGTCTTCATAAACCATAAACTTTCTACTAAACATCAATTCATCATAATCATCATATATAGAAATCATATAATTTCCACTTTTTAAAATTGCGCGCGTTTGTATGTTTGGTATGCTAAGTTTGTAATGAGAATATATTTGGTAGGTGTTAAACGAGTTGTGGTATTCCAAAATACGCTGATTATCTAAACCTTTAAGATATTCTCCTTTGGCTAAAACAGAAGGTGTCCAGTCTTGATTAAAATGGTCTATCACATAATAAAAGTCTTCTTCATTACCATTAAGGGCATCAAAATTTAAAACTAATTGTTCACCTAGTTTCAATATTGGCAATTGCCCTTGTGTAGTATTACTTTTAAATGTAATGGTTTTTATAAAATCTGGGGGACTTACCTCTTTAGCCTGCGATAAAGCTAACATTGGAATAAGTGCTACTAAAAATAGTTTTAATTTGAATTTATTCATAGTTCAAATAGTATCATAAATTAATCAAAGATAATCAAAATTTGTGCCTTATTTCAGAAGGCTTATTTATAATAGTTATAAATAAAAAAGATGATTTAAATTGAAATTTATTTGAGCAATAATTCGTAAATTTGCATCGATTTTTAGATAACTAATCTTTAATACATATGTCAAAAGACATCAAAATTAAAAAGGGTTTAGACATAAAGTTAATTGGTGAGGCCGAGAAAACTACCGAGAATGCTATTTTAAGCAATTCTTACACTGTTAAACCCGAAGACTTCCATAGTATTATTCCAAAACTTGTAGCAAAAGAAGGCACACATGTTAAAGCCGGTGAAACTCTTTTCTATAACAAGGATAACGAGGCTATGAAATTTGTATCACCAGTTTCTGGTCAAATTGTAGAGATACAACGTGGTGCAAGACGCCGTATAGAAGCTATAAAAATTACTGCAGACAAAACACAGGATTACTTAGAACATAGTAAGTTTGATTTATCTGCAGATGCTGAAACTTTAAAAGCACATTTATTAGCTTCCGGATGTTGGGTATTTATAAAACAACGTCCATACGATGTTATTGCCAAAGCAGACAGTTCTCCAAAAGCTATTTTTATATCTGGATACGCCAGTGCACCATTAGCAGCAGATTTAGACTATACTTTAGCGGGTAAAGAAGCGGAATTACAAGCTGCAGTTACAGCATTATCTAAGTTAACAGATGGAGGTGTTCATGTCTCTGTGGGTACTTCTAATTCACCTCTAGCAAATTTAGAAAATACAACTACTTACAAAGTATCTGGCCCTCATCCATCTGGTAATGTAGGAACTTTAATAAACAAAGTAAGCCCTGTTAATAAAGGAGAAATTGTATGGACAGTTAATGCGCAAGACCTAGTTATTATAGGTGAATTATTGCTCACTGGTAAGTTTAATGCAGAGCGCATTGTTGCATTTGCAGGATCTTCAGTTAAAAAACCACGTTATTTTAAGACAATAATTGGAGCTGAGGTTTCTACAATGGTCTATGATAATGGTGTTGCGCAAGACGGAAATAATCGTGTAATTTCTGGAAATGTACTTACAGGCAAACATGTTAAACCAGATGGTAATTTAGATTATTACAATAATGTTATAACTGTAATCCCTGAAGGTGACGATTACGAGTTTTTTGGATGGAATAAGCCAGTTTTTAATAAAGTGTCTACATCAAGAGCATTTACATTCTCATGGTTAACACCTAATAAAAAATTCGATTTAAACACAAATACAAATGGAGAACATCGTGCGTTTGTAACCACAGGAACTTACGAAGAAGTTTTTCCTTTAGATATATACCCAATGCAAATCTTAAAAGCATGTATGTATCAAGATTTAGATGAAATGGAAGCTTTAGGAATGTATGAGGTTGCACCTGAAGATTTTGCGTTAACAGAATTTGTATGTGTGTCTAAACAACCACATCAAAAAATTATAAGACAAGGATTAGACTTAATGCTAAAAGAGATAGGATAATGGGTTTAAAACAAAATTTACACAATTTTAAAGAGAAAAATAAAGACAAGAAGTGGCTTCCAGGATTTAACGCCCTTTTTACGTTTTTATACACGCCAAATGAAACCACTCACAATGGTACTCATATTAAGGCAGTAGATGATTTAAAGCGTACCATGAATACGGTTATTATTGCACTAGTGCCGTGTTTAATATTTGGTATGTTTAATGCAGGTTATCAGCATTATTTAGCACAAGGTTTAATAGAATCTGCAGACGGGTTTTTAGGAGCTTCATTCTGGACTATAGATAATTTAGTTATTGGGGCTTGGACAGTTTTACCACTCGTAGCTGTTTCTTATGGTGTTGGTTTGGCAGTAGAATTTGTTTTCGCCATCATTAAAGGCCACGAAGTAGAAGAAGGTTATTTAGTAACGGGTATGTTAGTGCCATTAATTGTACCTGTAGATATACCACTTTGGATGTTATCAGTAGCCGTAATTTTTGGAGTAGTTATAGGTAAAGAAGTTTTTGGTGGAACAGGTATGAATATTCTAAATCCAGCATTAACAATTAGAGCATTTTTATTCTTTGCTTATCCTACTTGGATGTCCGGTGATAAGGTATGGGTTCATGGTGCTGTAGAACGAGACCAAATGATTGCTGCAGGCGAAAGTGTAGATGCTATGTCTGGTGAAACATTACTAGGTGCTTATGCGCAAAATAATACGCTAGCAGGTATAGATTATTGGGATATGTTCTGGGGAATTATTCCTGGCTCAGTTGGTGAAACTTCGAAGTTTTTAATAATTATAGGAGCTTTATTTTTGATTTTCTCAAAAATTGGAAGTTGGAGAATTATAGTATCTACCTTAATAGGTGCCTTAACTATGGGCCTAATATTTAATGGTGTTGTTTCAGCAGAATGGATTTCGGAGTCTAGCAAATTTTATGGGTTAATGAATGTACCGTTTTGGCAACACTTAATTATAGGTAGTATTTTATTTGGTGCTGTTTATATGGCAACTGATCCTGTAACCGCTGCACAAACTAATAAAGGAAAATGGATTTACGGATTCTTAATAGGGTTTATATCCATAATGATTCGTGTATTTAATCCTGCATATCCAGAAGGTGTATTCTTAGCAATACTATTAATGAATGTTTTTGCACCAACTATAGACCATTATGTGATACAAGGAAATGTGAAGAACAGAATGAAACGTTTAAAAGTTAAAACAGCGTAATCATGGATCAAAGAACAGATAAAAATTCTTATACTTTAATTTTTGCCATTGGTATGGTACTAATTGTAGGTGTAGTTTTAGCAGGTATTTTTAGTTTCACCAAACCTTTAATTACGGTAAATGAAGAGATTGAAAAGCAGCAAAACATCCTATATGCAATGGGTGTTAATGCTAATGAGGGTACAAGTGCTATTTTTGTTTCAACTGAAGAAGCACCAAAACTCTTTGGAGAATATATCAAACAGCAATTAGTTGTTGAGGGTACAACCTCTAAAATTGATGAAAAAGCCTATTTAATTGATGTTAAAAAAGAACAAGCAAAAGTAAAAAACGGTGAAACAAGACGTTTACCTTTATTTGTTGGTGAAAAAGATGGCAAAACATTTTATATAGCACCCATAAGAGGTAAAGGGCTTTGGGATGCCATATGGGGATATGTTGCCTTAGATGAAAACATGATTGTACAAGGTGCATATTTTGATCATAAAGGTGAAACACCAGGTTTGGGTGCTAACATTAAGCAACGCTTTTTTATGGACGATTTTATAGGTGAACATTTACTGTCATCAAATGGTACTTTTAAAGGTATAAACGTTGCAAAAGGTAATGCAGACCCAACAAATAATGATAAAACAGATAATGAAGTTGACGCCATTGCAGGCGCTACAATTACTGGTGATGGTGTTACAGCTATGATTAAAAAAGATTTAAAGTTGTATTTACCTTATTTTCAAACCTTAAAAACTAAAGGATAAGACATGGGAAAAGACAGTAGATTAATATTAGACCCGTTAGCTGATAATAATCCAATTACGATTCAAGTACTTGGTATCTGTTCTGCATTAGCAATTACTGCAGAATTAGAAGCATCTATAGTGATGTCAATATCTGTATTATTTGTATTAGGTGTTGGTAACGTTGTAATTTCTTTAATGCGTAACATTATTCCTTCTAAAATTAGAATTATAGTGCAATTAATTGTGGTTGCAACTCTAGTAATTATAGTAGACCTGGTGCTCAAAGCTTTTGCTTATGAATTAAGTAAAACCTTATCAGTGTTCGTTGGATTAATTATTACCAACTGTATTATTATGGGACGCTTTGAAGCTTTTGCATTAGGTAATAGTCCTTGGAGATCTTTTTTAGATGGTATTGGTAACTCATTAGGTTATGGTGTTATACTTATTATAGTTGGTTTCTTTAGAGAACTATTAGGTTCTGGTACTTTATTAGGTTTCCCGGTATTAGGCGATCCTATTGAAAAAACAGGACTTTATGCTTTTGGTTATGAAAATAACGGATTTATGTTATTATCACCAATGGCACTTATAGTTGTAGGTATTATTATCTGGATACAACGAACTAGAAATAAAGCATTAATTGAAGAATAAAAAATAGTAAACGTGTGTAAGTTTAATTAGTCAGTAAATCAACGTTACACACAGAATACTAAATATTAGAAAAAATGGAACATTTAGAATTATTTTTTAAATCAATATTTATTGATAATATGGTGTTTGCTACATTCTTAGGAATGTGCTCTTATCTTGCAGTATCTAAAAAAGTATCAACAGCCGTAGGTTTAGGCGCAGCCGTAATTTTTGTATTAGCGATAACAGTACCTCTAAATTGGTTGTTAGATCAATACATACTTCAACCAGGTGCATTATCTTGGCTAGGTGATGATTTTGCCGCATACGATCTTAGTTTTTTATCATTTATCATGTTTATTGCAACTATTGCAACTATGGTACAACTGGTAGAAATAGTTGTTGAAAAATTTTCACCATCATTATACAATTCATTAGGTATATTTTTACCATTAATTGCAGTAAACTGTGCCATTTTAGGTGGGTCATTATTTATGCAATCTCGTGAAATTGAAACTTTAGGACTTGCACTAAATTACGGAATAGGTTCTGGTATTGGATGGTTCTTAGCTATTTTAGCGATAGCTGCAATTCGAGAAAAAATTAGATATAGTAGTGTGCCACCTGCTTTAAGAGGTTTAGGTATCACATTTATTATTACAGGTTTAATGGCTATTGGTTTTATGAGCTTTGGTGGTATGTTAACAGGAGGAGATGAAGAAGCTAAACCAGAAGCTAAAACAACTGTTATAGAAGAAAAAAAAGAAGATATTAATTTAGAGGAAGCTAAACTTAAAGAGAACGTTGAGTTAGCTGAAAATTTAAATAAGTAATTGATGACTATGATAACACTAGCAGCAAGTACAACAGGAACTATATTAGCTACAGTAGCAGCCTTTTTATTGGTTACACTTTTGCTAGTATCTCTATTATTGTTTGTAAAACAAAAACTATCACCATCAGGACCTGTAAAGATTCTAATTAATGGTGAACGTGAAATTGAAGTTGCCTCTGGGAGTACATTACTATCTACTTTAGGAAGTAACAAAATATTTTTACCATCGGCTTGTGGTGGTGGTGGTACTTGCATACAGTGCGAGTGTCATGTTTTATCTGGTGGAGGCGAAGCCTTACCAACAGAAACACCTCATTTCTCAAGAAAAGAATTAGCTCATGGAGCACGCTTATCTTGCCAAGTTAAGGTAAAACAAGATATGGAAATTACTATTCCTGAAGAAGTTTTTGGAATTAAAAAATGGGAAGCAACTGTTGTCTCTAATTATAATGTTGCTACTTTTATTAAGGAATTTGTTGTTAAAATTCCTGAGGATATGAATTACAAAGCTGGTGGTTACATTCAAATTGAAATACCAGAATGCGAAATAAAATACGCAGATATGGATGTGTCTGCACATCCAAAAGATCACCCTGGTGAGCCAGATAAGTTTAAAGCAGATTGGGACAAGTTTAGTTTATGGCCTTTGGTAATGAAAAATACTGAGACTATTGAACGCGCTTATTCTATGGCTTCTTATCCTGCAGAAGGTCGTGAGATTATGCTAAATGTACGTATAGCAACACCACCTTTTGATCGTGCTAAAGGCGGATGGATGGATGTAAACCCAGGTATTGCTTCATCTTACATTTTTAATCAAAAAGTAGGCGATAAGGTTACTATTTCTGGACCTTACGGTGAGTTTTTTATCAACGAGTCTGAAAGCGAAATGTTATATGTTGGTGGTGGTGCAGGTATGGCGCCAATGCGTTCGCATTTATATGAATTATTTAGAACCATTAAAACGGGTCGTAAAGTAACATATTGGTATGGTGGACGTTCTAAAGCTGAATTATTTTACATCCATTACTTTAGAGATTTAGAAAAAGATTTTCCAAACTTCAAGTTTTATTTAGCACTTTCTGAACCTTTAGAAAGCGATAATTGGAAAGTTAAAAAAGACATTAATGATGAAGAAGGTGATGGTTTTGTTGGGTTTATACACAACTGTGTAATTGATAACTATTTAAAGCTCCATGAGTCACCAGAAGATATAGAATTATATTTCTGTGGACCACCTTTAATGAATCAAGCAGTGCAGAAAATGGGTGAAGATTTCGGAATCCCAGATGAGCATATTAGATTTGATGATTTTGGTGGATAAAAACTAAGTTAAGCTTAGGACTATTTAAGTCTAATATAAATTTTAAAAAAACCAGTATCTTATGATACTGGTTTTTGCATTTAGACTCATTGAAAATCTGCCATTAAATGGAAAGCTTAAATACTTTCAACAAACTCTAAAAACACCTTTTTATGAAGCTCTAAGTCCATGTTTGGTGATAACGATACTCTAGCAATATAATCTTTATCAGCTTCTTTTGTCGTCCCTTGGGTAGATGTTGCTGGTATAGTCCAATAGCAGCCTTTTAGCTGTCCATAACTTACACAATATTTACTTTCATATGGAATACGACTTATCATTAAGTTAATTAACTTAAGGTTTAATGCTCTTTTATAGGTTTCTTTTTCTTCTGATGTATCCCCTTTGGTTGGTAGATCTAAAGAAAATACAGATGGTGTAAATCCCTGTTTCGCTAAAGCTTCTGAAACAAAGTTAATTTTAGCTTCAGGTAAAACTTGCTTAATATAATTTACAAATTCACGTGTATTTTTGTATGCTCTAGTAATTCTTTCAATCATTGATGGTAATTGTTTTGCAAGGACATCATATTGTAAAGGTGTTGCCTCATTGTCACATAATAAAAGATGTTGTTCTATTAGTTTAAGCAATTCGCTAGCTTTTGAGTTTGCAGTTACATATCCTGCTGTACATTTTCCGCCACTTGGAAATTTTGAGCCACTCACATAAGATAATGCTGAAACGGTTCCTAATATATTTTCATTACCTAAAAATTGTACATTAGGACAAAATGTTTGGTCTAAAACAAACACAGGTTCAATGGCTGTATCGCCAGTTTTAGTAGTTCTTTTTTTAGCTAATACGTTTTTTAAAGCATCAAGATTAGGGACTTCTACACGCGGATTTGTAGGGATTTCAGCAATAATAAATCCAATAGCATCTTGCTGTGCTACTTGATCTAATACAGTATCTAAACTGCTAACCATATCACCTTCACCATCAACTTCTAAATCTACAACAGATACGTTTTTTATACAAGTAGCTACACGTCTTGCCTGGTCATTTGTACCACCATAACAGTTTGTAGGTACAATAAATTTAACAGGTTTATCAGGGTTATTTTTTTTGGCGTAATTGACCAATCCCATCATTATGGCATAGTGTATGGATAGTCCACTAGATCCAATTAAAGGAGTTGCTGTTGTGTTTGTAATGGTTTGTATGGTTTCTATAACTACTTTTTTGCTGTTAGTATTAGTAGTGTTATTTAACGTTATTGGTTTTTGTTCAGTTATTGCTTCCAATGCTAATAAGCAATCTTGGGGTGTCATGGCAATAGTTTCACGACGTCTAACATGTTGTATTTCAGAAATATAATTTTTATTAGATGTTTTGTTAATGACTAAAACACTTCCCAAAGGTTTTAATAATGTGAGGTAAAAGTCTACATTAGACTGAAGTTTTAAGTTAGTAAATTCTTTATTTTCGGTAATAAATACAGTACTACCATTAAATTCTGAAATTGAATCTGAATTTTCTATACTTTTCAATTCAAAATTAAAACCATAAACTTCTTTTAATAATTGTGCATCAAAATATTCTGGTAATTCACAGGTGTAAATAATACGAGTGTTTTTGTTTAGTATTAAATTAGTTCTCAGAATAGCAAGAATAGGCATTGTTGTTGAAGCAAAACCAATAACATATTCAGGTTTTAATTGAAATATTTTGCCAACTGTCCATTCTAAAATACATGAAAGCGGATGCCCCAAACGTATATAATCATAAGCAGTAGGTAAATTGTATAATGTAGATTGGTCTGTATTATTTGCGTTGTAAAGCTTTTCAAATTCATTTAAAAATTCCTCTTTCGCTAAACTTTCATTATAAATATCTAAACGATGCGTAGTTAGATTTAGCCATTCTGAAGGATAATTTTTTAGAACAGATTTTATGTAGTGAAGTGTTTTGTTGACATTCATAGTATTCAATTTTCAATAGGTAAAGTTACATTATTTTGAATTTTTTATGCTGAAATTAAGCTGTTTCGTAAAATTATTATGAATTAAGATTACCTAACCTTTTCACTTAATAACACAAATTTATCTTATAGGAAATTAAGGCAGAGAGTATTTTTAAAACTATATATTTGCGCTGTTTAAAATGTATAATTACTTCAAGAATTATTTTATAAATGTCATTACTACAACACACCATTAAAAATTTTACACAAAACCCAAAAAACGATATTCTATCTGGTTTAACTGTTGCATTAGCTTTAGTGCCAGAAGCTGTGGCGTTTGCATTTGTTGCAGGTATTGATCCTTTGGTTGGATTATACGGTGCATTTATGATGGGTATAATTACCGCATTATTTGGTGGCAGACCAGGTATGATTTCTGGTGCTACAGGTGCTATGGCTGTTGTAATGGTATATCTTATTCAAAAAGGGAATGCTGTTGGTATGACATTAGAAACCCCAATTGATAATTTAGGATTACAATGGCTTTTTATTACTTTACTTTTTGTAGGTGGTATTCAAATTTTAGCTGGAGTTTTAAAATTAGGAAAATTTGTGCGTTTAATTCCTCATCCAGTTATGATGGGTTTTGTAAACGGTTTGGCTATTGTTATTTTCTTATCACAGCTTGGACTTTTTAAAGAAAAAGTTGGTGACGATTTTCAATACATGACGGGTTCAACGTTAATTACAATGCTTGGATTAGTAGCATTAACAATGGGAATTATGTTTGGTTTACCCAAGCTTACAAAAAAAGTTCCAGCGGCTTTAACTGCAATTATAGTTGTGGCTGCCATCACTATTTTTGGAAAATTAGATGTGAGTACGGTAGGATCTTTTATAGTAGATGGTGGTGGTACAGGACTAGAAGGTGGTTTGCCAACATTTCAAGATCAAATTTTTAGGTTATTTAGCACCATAAAAAGGCATTTTTTAACGACAATATTACCAACTGCATTTGTTTTGGCTGCCATTGGTTTAATTGAATCTTTAATGACATTAACGTTAATAGATGAATTAACAGAAACTCGTGGAAGTGGCAACAGAGAGTGTATTGCACAAGGTGGAGCTAACATACTTAATGGTTTATTTGGTGGTATGGGCGGTTGCGCCATGATTGGGCAATCTATAATTAATGTTAATGCTGGCGGAAGAGGACGTTTGTCTGGCATAGTAGCTGCTATTGCTTTATTGTGTTTTGTGCTTTTTGGTGCACCACTTATTGAGCAAATTCCTATTGCAGCATTAGTTGGCGTTATGTTTATGGTAGTTATTGGCACGTTTGCATGGAGTAGCTTTAGAATCTTACACAAAATACCATTAACAGATGCTATCGTACTTATTGCCGTATCTGCAATTACCGTTTGGCAAGATTTAGCAGTTGCTGTAATAGCAGGTGTTATAATGTCTGCTTTAGCTTTTGCATGGAAAAACGCAACAATGATTAGGGCTAGAAAGCATATTAATGAAGATGGTGTAAAAATTTATGAAATTTGGGGCCCTTTATTTTTTGGATCTGTACAAAATTTTAATGCGAAGTTTGATGTTAAAAACGATCCAAACCATGTTGAAATAGATTTTATTGAATCTCAAGTTAATGATCATTCTGGTATTGAGGCACTTGAAAATTTAACACAAAAATATATTGCAGCTGGTAAAACCATACGTTTAAAACATTTAAGTACAGATTGTAAAGCACTACTGTTAAAAGCGAATCAAGATTTTGATAAAATTATTATTAATGCTATTGATGATCCTAGATATTATGTAGTTTCTAATGCTATAGATAAAGAAGTATAACAAGTAATATAATTATATTAAAAAAAAAGGCTGTCTTTCAAGACAGCCTCTTTTTTTAAACTTTAAAACAAACCTACTTCACTTCTGGCGGAAATTGAAGTAATGTTTTATTTACAAAGGTCTTAATGCGTGCTTCTTTTTTATCAACGTCTTTAGTCACTAAATAACCCGTGCCAGAGCCTTGCCATACTAACTCTTTTTTTGCAGTATCTATAAAATCTATAAATAACATCCCTTCTGTTTCTGTAGAAACTTGATTGGCGCCTATACCAAAACCAGGTCCCCAGCCCCAGCCACCAAAACCTCCCCAACCCCAAGCGCCAGCGCCCCAAGCATTGTTGTAAACAGTAACACGCTGGTTAGATTTTGTAAAAATACTAACTAGCATATCTGGGTTTTCAGATTTTTGCATGCCTTTAGCCAAAAGTTCAACCTCAATGGCTTTTAAAATACGACGTTTATCTAAGTCGCTAATTTCTGCCTTATCAATTCCGGGTTTAAAAAAAGCAAAGGTTTTGTAATTGCTAAAGTTTGTTTCTTTGTTGTAATCTGATGCAACTTTGACAGAGCCACATGCGCTAAATAGGATTACACTTAAAAATAACGCGGAAATGTGGAATACTTTTTTCATGAGTAATGTTTTTAAGGGTTTATTCAAATAATTTGTCATCTACAAAATTAGGGAGTGTTACCTTTAAATTAGGTTCTGCTTGCATGGCACGTTTAATAGCAAATATAGCACCTTCATTTCTTGCCCAACTGCGTCTAGAAATACCATTATTAACATCCCAAAATAACATTTGTTTTAGTCGTGTTGATGCTTCCTTACTTCCATCAAGTACCATGCCAAAACCACCGTTAATAACTTCGCCCCAACCAACTCCACCACCATTGTGTATGCTAACCCAAGTAGCACCTCTAAAACTATCTCCTATAACGTTTTGTATAGCCATATCTGCTGTAAACTGTGAGCCATCATAGATGTTACTTGTTTCGCGATAGGGACTATCTGTACCAGAAACATCATGGTGATCTCGCCCCAAAATTACAGTTCCAATAACACCATTTGCTATTGCTTTGTTAAAAGCTTCTGCAATTTTAACTCTTCCTTCAGCATCTGCATACAAAATTCGTGCTTGAGAACCAACCACCAATTTATTGTCTTGTGCGCCTTTTATCCATTGAATATTATCTGCCATTTGCTGCCTAATTTCCTCTGGTGCATCTTTCATAATAGTTTCTAAAACCTCACAAGCAATTTGGTCAGTTTTTGCTAAATCCTCTGGTTTTCCGGAAGCACAAACCCATCTAAAAGGACCAAAACCATAATCAAAACACATAGGACCCATAATATCTTGCACGTAAGAATTGTATTTAAAGTCTCTATTATTTGAGGCCATAATATCTGCATCTGCTCTAGAAGCTTCCAATAAAAATGCATTTCCATAATCAAAAAAGTAGGTGCCTTTTGCTGTGTGTTTGTTTATAGCAGTTGCATGACGTCGTAAGGTTTCTTGTACTTTTTCTTTAAATAATTCAGGATTTTCAGCCATTAAAGTATTAGCGTCCTCAAAAGAAATACCAACAGGATAATAACCGCCAGCCCATGGATTGTGTAATGAAGTTTGGTCACTGCCAATATCTATAGTAATCTCAGCAGTATCAAACGCTTCCCAAACCTCTACAATATTACCTAAATATGCAATGGACACGGTTTCTTGTTTTGCTTTAGCTTCAACAACTCTATTAACCAAGGTTTTTAAGTCAGTAATTTTTTCGTCTATCCAACCCTGGTCTAGGCGCACTTGAGTGATTTTTGGGTTTACTTCGGCACAGACCGTTATACAACCCGCAATATTACCAGCTTTTGGTTGTGCGCCAGACATACCACCAAGACCTGAGGTAACAAAAAGGTTACCTTTAGGTGCTTTTTGTATTTTTCTAAACGCATTTAAAACGGTAATTGTAGTGCCATGCACAATACCCTGTGGGCCAATATACATGTAACTTCCGGCTGTCATTTGTCCGTATTGGGTAACGCCCAAAGCATTAAATTTTTCCCAATCGTCTGGTTTAGAGTAATTAGGAATCATCATACCATTGGTAACTACAACTCTTGGAGCTTCTTTATGGCTTGGGAATAATCCCATAGGATGCCCAGAATAAATCACTAAGGTTTGCGCATCGTTCATTTCCGCGAGGTATTTCATGGTTAGCAAATACTGCGCCCAGTTCTGAAACACACCTCCATTACCTCCATAAGTAATTAATTCATTTGGATGTTGAGCAACCGCAGGATCTAAATTATTTTGAATCATGAGCATAATGGCTGCTGCTTGTTTAGATTTGGCAGGATACACATCTATTGGGCGCGCATACATTTTGTAATCTGGCATAAAACGGTACATGTAAATACGTCCGTAAGTATCTAGCTCGTTTTTAAACTCGGATAATAAAATGGAGTGATGTTTTTTATCAAAATAACGTAATGCGTTTTTAAGTGCCAGTATTTTTTCAGAATTATTTAAAATTGCTTTGCGTTTTGGGGCATGATTTATAGTGGTATCGTAAGGCTTTATTTCAGGAAGTGTTTCGGGGATACCTTCTAAAATTTGAATTTTAAATGACGAAATTAGTGTTTGCATCAGTTTTTTATATTACGTTTTCGGCTTTTTAATTTGTGCTGTAGAAGGGTTAAACCCATATGGGCAATGTCTGCAACTACTTTGGCAGCAGTAACCGCGTTTTAAGTGGTATTGTTCCGTAAAGCAACGGTAACCTTCGGGTGTTAAATAAAAATCCCCGTCCTCTATTGGGATGTGTTTTTTCATAGATAACAAAGATAATGTAAATTGGTTTTGTTTTTGTTAATTGAGTTTTAAAGCCAATAACCAAAAGTTAAAATATGATTGTTATATCAAAATATTTAGTGCCAAAAGGGTATCGAGGACTTACTATTTTTCCGTTTATAATTTTAAAATCGAAAAACTATAAGCACGATTTATACTTAATGAATCATGAAAAAATTCATATAAGACAGCAATTAGAGTTATTAATTATACCTTTTTTTATCCTGTATGTTTTTGAATTTTTAGTGCGACTTATCATTTGTAAAAACTGGAATAAGGCTTATAAAAACATTTCCTTTGAGCGTGAAGCTTATGAGCATGAAACTAATTTACACTTTTTAAAAACACGTGCTTTTTGGAATTTTATAGCTTATTTTTGAACTCGATATGTTTGCTAATACTAATTCCAAAATACAACACATTCCTTTTGAAAATCCGCAAGGTATTCAGCTATTTATAAAGCGCGAAGATTTGCTGCATCCACATATTTCTGGTAATAAATACAGAAAGCTAAAGTATAATTTAATTGAAGCAAAACGGCTAAATAAAAAAGCGATATTAACATTTGGTGGTGGGTTCTCTAACCATATAGCAGCAACTGCTTATGCAGGGAAAGTAAATAACCTAAAAACTGTTGGTGTTATTAGAGGCGAAGAGCTTAAAGATAAAATAGAAAGTAATCCAACATTACACTTTGCTCAATCTTGTGGCATGGAATTTTCATTTGTTACTAGAGAAGCCTATCGGCAAAAAACCAGTTTAGAGTTTACAAATAGCTTGGCATCAAAATTTGGTGATTTTTACACCATTCCAGAAGGTGGTACAAATAATTTAGCTATAAAAGGCTGTGAAGAAATTTTGACAGAAGACGATAAAATATTTGATTATATATGTTGTAGCGTTGGGACAGGTGGTACAATTTCTGGGCTCATAAATGCTTCAGAAAGGCATCAGAAGGTCTTGGGCTTTTCTGCATTAAAAGGAGATTTTTTAAACCAAGATATTTGTAAATTTGCAAAGCATAGCAACTGGGATCTTATTTTTGACTATCATTTTGGTGGTTACGCAAAAATAAATTCAGAGTTGATAACGTTTATTAATGCATTCAAAAAAGATTATGGCATTCCATTAGACCCTATTTATACAGGTAAAATGATGTATGGTTTTTTAGATTTAATTCAAAAAGGATATTTTAATAAAAATTCTAAAATATTAATGATTCATACCGGTGGTTTACAAGGCATAGCAGGAATGAATCAAAGATTAAAACAAAAAAATCAGCCTTTAATTAATTGATTTTAATGAATAAAAATCACTTTATTAACTTTAAAATGAACTCAAAATTTAAATATTGTATACTTTTTTGTCTTGCATTTGCTTTCAATTGTACTACTATAAATAGAACAGTTACAAAACCAAAAACGGAACAACCTAGAACTAAAACAGTAGTTTCTCCACCTACACCTCCAACCACACCTACACCAGCTACAAAACCTAAACCAGATTTAAATATAGCAAGTACAACCTCACCAATACAGCTTTACATAGATACTTATGCTCCAATTGCTAAAGCTGAAATGCGCAAACATAAAGTGCCTGCAAGCATTACCTTGGCCCAAGGTATCTTAGAGTCTGGCTCTGGGTTAGGACGCTTATCTAGTGATGCCAATAATCATTTCGGAATAAAGTGCCATGATTGGCAAGGCGAAAAAATTTACCACGATGATGATGCGTCCCAAGAATGTTTCAGGAAATATGAAAATCCTGCATCTTCTTTTGAAGATCACTCACAATTTTTAACAGGAAGAAAACGCTATGCTAACCTCTTTGAACTACCACCTAACGATTACAAAGGCTGGGCAAATGGATTAAGAGCTGCAGGTTATGCTACAGACACAAAATACCCTCAAAAATTAATTAGCCTAATTGAGCGTTATAAACTTTATGAGCATGATGAAGCTGTTTTAGGCAATTCAACGAAACAACAACATACAGAAAAGGTTAATACCAATGTTTTAAAATACACTGTTTCAAAAGGTGATACCTTATATGCATTATCTAAACGTTTTAAAACAACTGTTGAAGCTATAAAAGTCTTAAATAACCTTAACTCTAACGACCTAGCATTGGGTCAAGAACTTAGTATACCAAATTAATATGTTATATCAAAGAAGTAGTGCTTTGTTTAAATCGGCACAAACTGTAATTCCTGGAGGAGTAAACTCGCCTGTAAGAGCATTTAAAGCGGTTGGTGGTACACCAATTTTTGCAAAATCTGCAAAAGGTGCTTATGTTTACGATGAAGATGGTAACCGTTTTATAGATTATATTAATTCTTGGGGACCTATGTTATTGGGTCACGCTTTTCCGCCAGTAGTAGATGCGGTTATAGATCATGCTAAACGAGGTACTTCTTTTGGAATGCCAACAGCATTAGAAACTGAAATTGCCGAATTAACCGTTTCCATGGTACCTAATATAGATAAAATACGTTTTGTAAACTCTGGCACAGAGGCCTGTATGAGCGCTATAAGATTGGCGCGTGGCTATTCAAAAAAAGATAAAATCATAAAATTTGCAGGCTGTTATCATGGACATAGCGATTCGTTTTTAATTGCTGCTGGTAGTGGTGCAGTAACTTTTGGAACACCAAATAGCCCAGGCGTAACACAAGGTACGGCAAAAGATACGCTTCTAGCAACGTATAATGATATTGAAAATGTAAAGCAATTAGTTGCTGCAAACCCTAACGAAATTGCCGCTATAATTGTAGAACCTGTAGCTGGTAATATGGGCTGTATTCCGCCTAAAGATGGATTTTTAGAAGGCTTAAGAACACTTTGTGATTCACATAATATTTTACTCATTTTTGATGAAGTAATGACAGGGTTTAGATTAGCAAAAGGTGGTGTGCAAGAGCTTAAAGGTGTTAATGCAGATATTGTATGTTTTGGAAAAGTAGTAGGTGGTGGATTACCAGTTGGTGCTTTTGCAGCACGAAATGAAATAATGAATGAACTTGCACCTCTAGGACCTGTTTATCAGGCAGGTACGCTAAGCGGAAATCCTTTGGCAATGGCTGCGGGTTTAGCAATGCTAAAAGCTATTAACAAAGACAAGGGTTTGATGAATAGATTAGCAGAAAAAACAGAATATTTGCATACAGGCATAGCAGATGTTTTAAATAGACATCAAATAGACCATACTATAAACAGAATTGGCTCTATGATTTCAGTTCACTTCTCTGAATCACCAGTAGTAGATTTTGAAACTGCTGCTCACGGAAACAACGATAGGTTTAAAGCCTTTTTTCATGGCATGTTAAATCAAGGTATTTACATTGCTCCTAGTGCTTTTGAAAGTTGGTTTATTACAGATGCACTTACTTATGAAGATTTAAATGCCACCATAACTGCTGTAGAAGTGGTAGCTAATAATCTGTAATTCTCTGTTTTAAATTTCTGTGGATACATTACCATTTTTTATAATTAATAGCATTTATGTATTGTAAAACCTACAACAATGCTTAACTTCACACCCGCAAAATTATTACCTTGGAAAAATACCTTAGTCAACTTAACGCTGCACAATTAGAGCCCACACTTCAAAAAGATGGGCCAATGATTATAATTGCTGGCGCGGGCTCTGGTAAAACACGGGTGCTCACATATCGTATTGCCTATTTAATGAGTGAAGGTGTTGATGCGTTTAATATTTTAGCACTTACATTCACAAATAAAGCTGCTCGTGAAATGAAAGGCAGAATTGCCGATATTGTTGGCAGTACAGAGGCCAAAAATTTATGGATGGGCACATTTCATTCTGTCTTTGCCAAAATTTTACGTTTTGAGGGACATCATTTGGGCTTTCCAAGTAATTTCACCATTTATGATACTCAAGATTCTCAAAAATTATTGGGATCTATTATAAAAGAAATGGGGCTTGAAAAAGACATTTATAAAACCAAACAGGTTTACAGTCGTATTTCTTCATATAAAAATAATTTAATTACTGTAAAAGCCTATTTTAAAAACCCAGAACTTATGGAGGCAGACGCCATGGCACGTCGTCCCAAAATGGGTGAAATTTACAACGCTTATGTTGACCGTTGCTTTAAAGCCGGTGCTATGGATTTTGATGATTTGCTATTAAGAACCAATGAGCTTTTAACGCGTTTTCCTAACGTATTGGCACAATACCAAGATAAGTTTAGATACATTTTAGTAGATGAGTACCAAGATACCAACCACTCACAATATTTAATTGTACGTGCTTTGGCAGATCGGTTTCAGAATATTTGTGTTGTAGGTGATGATGCTCAAAGTATTTATGCTTTTAGAGGTGCAAATATTAATAACATTCTTAACTTTCAGAAAGATTACGACAATGTAAAAATGTTTCGGTTAGAGCAAAATTACCGTTCTACAAAAACCATTGTTGGTGCAGCAAACTCTGTAATAGAACATAATAAAACCAAACTAGATAAAATAGTTTGGACTGCTAATGACGAAGGTGAAAAAGTCATAGTGCACCGCTCATTAAATGATGGAGACGAAGGACGCTATGTTGCCAGTACCATTTGGGAAAGCAAAATGAATAATCAATTACACAATAGCGATTTTGCAGTATTATACCGCACCAATGCACAATCTAGGGCTATTGAAGATGCTTTAAGAAAACGTGATATTCCTTATAGAATATATGGCGGTTTATCATTTTATCAACGCAAAGAAATAAAAGACGTTACCGCATATTTACGTTTAATACTAAATCCTGCCGATGAGGAAGCCTTAAAACGTGTAATTAATTACCCAGCAAGAGGTATTGGGCAAACCACAATAGACCGACTTGTTGTCGCTGCTAGTGCCTATCAAAAAACATTATTTGAGGTGTTAAAAAGTATTGATTCCATTGAAATTAATATTAATAATAGTACAAAAAATAAACTCAAAGATTTTGTAACACTTATAGAGAGTTACCAGGTTATGAACCAAACCGCAAATGCTTTTGATTTAACAGAGCATGTTACAAAAACAAGCGGACTTATTAAAGAATTAAATAAAGACGGTACGCCAGAGGGCATGCTTCGTATAGAAAATGTAGAAGAATTACTTAATGGTATAAAAGATTTTGTTGAAGGCCAAATGGAACTGGCAGATGCTGGAGATTCATTAGCTGAATTTTTAGAAGATGTAGCTCTTGCAACAGACATAGATACTGATAAGGGCGATCCAGACCATGTGGCATTAATGACCATTCATTTGGCTAAAGGTTTAGAGTTCTCTAATGTGTTTATAGTTGGTATGGAAGAAGACCTATTTCCAAGTGCCATGAGTATGAATACCAGAAGTGAGCTAGAAGAAGAACGCCGTTTGTTTTATGTAGCATTAACACGTGCCGAAAAACAAGCCTATTTAACCTACACATTATCACGTTACCGTTGGGGAAAGTTAATAGATGCAGAACCAAGCCGTTTTATTGAAGAAATAGACGACCAATTTATAGAAATTAGAACACCCCTAAAAACACAAAATTTTAATCCAATGTTAGATGCCTCAATTTTTGGTGATATAGAACCAAATACAGTGCGTTTTGCAAAGCCAAAATCTAGAACCATCGAAAAAAAGAAAACCGCTAAAAGTAAATCTGAAAATTTCACCATTAGCACGCCAAAAACAATGACGCCATTAGCAACTTCAAATTCAGATAAGGGTTCATTTGAAACCAATCTTACTGCTGGTGATGTGGTGAATCACCAACGTTTTGGTAGAGGAGAGGTTGTGAAAATTGAAGGTAAGGGCGCAGATATGAAAGCCGAGATTAAATTTCAAAATGGGGATACTAAAAACTTGTTATTGCGTTTTGCTAAACTCAATAAATTGAGAACAAAATAAGATTTATAAACATTGTTCTTTAATCCTTGAAGCTATTTTGAAACGTTTGGTTTTAAAAGTTTTAAGAAAAATTGCAGTAATTTTCTTTTTAATAAGAGTTGTAAGCCATTTTGAAAAAAACAATATGGACAGAGAAACAAATGAAATATTATGGAACCAATTCGGAGCAAGTATTGATATGCTTATCAATGTGATTGGGCATTGCCATGAAAATTATTTCGAGCAAAATCCAAGGTTTTATTTCATTGCTTTTCACAGTACAATATTTTTAGACTATTATCTGACAATTCCACCAAACGATTTTTTGCCTTTGCTTTCTTTTACTCAAAAAGAAACAAAAGACAGACCGAAAGAGGCAATTGATGACCTAATACCTGATAAAATTTATAGCAAACTGGAAATCGTTGACTATCTAAAAAAGAATCGCCAAAAATGTAAAGAATTGATTTTTTCCCTTACGGAGAAAAAACTAAAAGAAAGGTTTACGGAAGGAAATGAACCGAGCGATATGGACTATCCGATATTGGAAATTTTACTTTATAATTTGAGACATACCCAACATCATACGGCACAATTGAATATGTTATTAAGACATGACATAGATAAACATATGGAATGGTCGTTTCGAGCGGGAGATTTAAACATTTAGTTCTATAAAAGTCGCGATGATGGCAATAAAAGTGTTCCGCAAATGGAATTGAATAGCTGAACAGAGCAGAACGCATATGGGCTTAAAAAGCAGAATGCAATCGTTGCGAAGAAAAAACGGCTTACAACAACGGCTATAAAACATAGCTATTAAAGGCTTTCCGAGAGGTTCGGGTATATTTATGAAGTCGCCAAATTTTTAAATTTGGCTTTTTGAGAGAATAAGATAAAAAGAAAATTTAAAAATTCGGCTTGGGTACAGACCGAAAGTTCCGTGCCTTTTTGCACGCTACGTTTCATAGCCCAAACGTTAGCATCCAGTTTCATAAAAATCCTATATTCAATAACTTAACGCAACAAATCATAATTATAATATCGGAATTAAATTAGATGTTACTTTATTTAAAAATTAAGTTAAAAATACAACAACTTCAAAAACACATAATTTCAGCTATCAAATTATAAATGCATTTGAATAAATGCCTTTAGTTTTATTGTGGTGTCCGTTAAGTTTGCACCTATCCAGCCATGCCCCTCTTCGGGATAAAAAACAAACTGGTTGGTAACATTTAAGCTATTTAATTTTGTATGCATATCTGCACCTTGTGAGCTTGGTACTAAGGGGTCTTCGCCACCATAAAATAATAGTGTTGGCGGTGCACTATTTGTAGCTTGGTGAAACGGACTTACCGCTTCTAGGAACGTTGTAGTAGCATCAACACCAAACAAATCTATATAACTTTGTAACTCTGCAGATTCACTTTCAGTGTATGCAGGGTCTGCAAGATTTGTTGGGCCAACAACACTACAAACCATTTTTGTTTTACTGTTTTCGTCTGAAGTGTAACTCCACAATAAACTTAAATGGGCGCCAGCACTTACGCCAATAAATCCAATATCTGAGGATATGGTATATACATTCTGTTGCGTATTTATAAAATTAACCAAGCTTGTAATATCATCTATTTGCATTGGAAACGGCAGGTTGTTTTCATCTGCGAGTCTATAATTCATATTAACTACAGCATACTCAGGTAATTCTGTTTTTAAATAAGATTTAAAAAGATTCATACTTTCTTTGCTTCCGCTAGTCCAACCACCACCATGAATAAGGATTAACGTTTTGGTTTCAGCAGTACGGTTTGCAGGTAAATATAGGTCAAACACATTACGTTCTGCCTCACCGTAAGCAATGTTAAATGCTTCGTAAACTTCACGGGTATTTAATGCTGAATTATCTGTTGTATTACCGGTGTCATCTGAGCAAGATAGAAGATGAATAGCACTAAAAATAATTATAAAAAGTATGTTGAAAGGTTTTACAGGTCTAACTTTCATTAATTTATGTATTTGAAAATTCATCATTATTTTGAGTATTAAATTTTTAGCAGTAACGCTTCGTATTAAAAATAACTGTTACTTTGTAAACGTACTTATAATCTTGTTATTATGGCGAAGTTTTTAAAAATATATCCTGAAAATCCAAATCCAAAGACAATACAAGAGGTCGTTAAGGTATTAAAAAATGGTGGATTAATTATATATCCAACCGATACAGTTTATGGTCTTGGATGTGATATTAACAATGCCAAAGCTTTACAACGCCTTGCAAAACTTAAAGGTGTGAAATTAGAAAAGGCAGACTTTTCTTTTATTTGTGCCAATTTAAGTAATCTTAGCGACTATGTAAAACATATAGATACAAGTACATTTAAAATTTTAAAACGCGCATTGCCTGGTGCTTATACCTTTGTACTTCCTGGGTCTAAAAACTTACCAAATCCGTTTAAAAAAAGAAAAACAGTAGGAATTCGAGTGCCAGATAACACTATTATTTTAGAATTGGTTAAAACTTTAGGAAATCCAATTGTATCTACATCTATTAGAGATGAAGATGTTGTTATTGAATACACCACAGACCCTGAATTAATTTATGAAAAATGGGGGCATCTTGTAGATTTGGTTATTGATGGCGGTTACGGTGATAATGAAGCCTCCACGGTTATTGATCTGTCTGAAGGTACGCCAAAAATACTTAGAGAAGGCAAAGGACGTTTAGATATTTTTTAGGGTATTGTTATGTTTTGAATTCAAGCTAAAAAATAATACTAAGCTAATACTTCCGCAGACTAAAAAGCCAATAAATAAAGGGGCAACAGCCTCTGTAATAAAACCACTTATATAATTTGCAATTGGCACAGCCATAATAGTAGAGATAAATCCGTTTAAAGCAGAGCCAATACCAGCAATATGACCCATTGGCGCCATAGCAAGTGCTCTAAGATTTCCAAACAAAAAACCAACCGCAAAAAATTGTAATGCAAAAAACAACACCAATACCTCTATGCTAGGGTTAATACCGCTATGGTATAACATTATAAATACCAAAGGAATTACCGTAAAACTCAGCATGGCTAGCTTTACAATACGCTGCATTCCAAAACGCACTACCAACTGACTGTTTAAAAATGTTGCCAAGCCTACAGAAATGGCTAAACTCGCAAATATGATAGGAAATTCTTCTGCAAGGTTGTATTGCTCTTGAAAAATATGCTGCGAGGAACTTAAATACACCATAAAAGAACCTGTAATAAACCCTGAAAGTAAGGTGTAAATAACTGCTGATTTTATTTTGAAAAACTGAATTGTTCCTGTTTTAAAAATGCTTAATCTGTATGGTATTTTATATTTTGCTTTTAAAGTTTCGGGCTGGCGCAACCAAAACCAAATAATTATAATCGTTCCAAATATAAGATTTACATAAAAAATGGTTTGCCAATTAAAAGTAACCATTAAAAACTGCCCAAGTGTTGGAGCTATTATAGGCACTAAAATAAAAATCATAACGACTACAGATATAATTTTTGCCATATAATCACCTTCATAACTATCTCTAACCATAGCAATACAGATGGTTCTGGGTGCTGCCAATCCAATACCTTGTAGTACACGTCCAAGTAACATTACGTTAAAATCTTTTGTGATAACACAAAGTATTGAGCCAATTATAAAAATTAAAAATCCTATGTAAACAATAGGTTTGCGCCCAAAACTATCCGATAATGGTCCCAAAAGTAACTGCCCAATACCCAAACCTAAAAAAATAGAGGTAATAAGTTTAGGGTTTTCTGTGGTATTGGTAACATTTAAATACGCCCCAATTTTTGGTAGTGCAGGTAATAATGCATCTATAGATAAAGCAACGATTGACATTAGAGCCGCCATTAAAATTACAAACTCTAATTGTGATCGTTTTTTATTTTGCATGCCGCAAAAATAGCTTAATTATTGCGGTTTTATTGAGGTGAAGGCTGAAAGTATCTGTGATGTTTGCATTAAAATTTGTAAGTGCATACCAGGTTGTAAATTTATATTAAATTACCAAAGTAGGCGAGAACCAGCAATTACTTATAGCATTGTTGTGGTGTCGTTTTTTTTTACGCTGACATTGGCTTCACATTGATTTGTCCACCAATAGCTTTTAGTACTTTCATTATCGTTCCGAATTGTGGTTTTGCTCCATCAGATAAAGCTTTGTAAAGACTCGGTCTGCTCATTCCAGTTTTCTCCGCAATTTTAGTCATTCCGATTGCCTTTGCAATATGTCCAATTGCCACAATCAAATCAGAACTTTCTCCATCTTCGAGAATTGTATTCAGATATTCAGCAATCATTTCTTCGCTATCCAAATAGTCCGCAATATCAAATTTTGTAGTTGCCATTTTATTCGTTTTTTATTCTGTTCCAGATTTTTTTCGCTTTCTCGATGTCCTTTTGTTGGCTTGATTTATTTCCGCCAATTAAAAGAATTACGACTTTGCTCTCTTTTTCTTTAAAATACACACGATAGCCCTTTGCATAATTAATTCGCATTTCGCTAATTCCATCTCCAACGGATTTACAATCGCCAAAATGTTTATCAGTTTCGAGTTTCTGAATTCGGAATAGTATTTTGGATTTCGCTCTTATGTCCTTGAGTTTTCTAATCCACTTATCAAATTAAAATGTCTTTTCGATAATAATCATTTAAAATGTATCCATTTAGATACAAAAATAGTCTAAATTTTCGATTAGTTAAAAGAAATTTTGGGAATTCTGAAAGTTCGTCTTAAATGCACTACAACCTTGTTGAGTATGATTTCGTTGCGTGTTTAAGCTACTAATTTAGCAAATAAATCACAGATAGAAAGTCCGCAAGGACTTTCGTAAGTAGGCTATTGCTAGCAATGAATTATACACGGTGTCAGCAACTGCCTTTTAACTTCCCGCAATTCGATACCAATTATCTCCCAAATCCTCGATTACTTTAATAGTATAATGGTCAACATTAAAATATTCAGTTCCTAATTTTCTATCAGAATGAAGATATAAATATCCCCAAATACTATCTAAAAATCCATCGACTACAAAAAGAGAATAATCATCAATCTTTTGATAAGTTCTCAATTCAGACTCTTCTAGATATTTTCTGAAATTTTCAAAAACTTCTTCGTCAATGCTTTGGTCATGCAGAATGAGTTTGTAGTAAGTTCCATATTCGTCATCGGTTTCTTTTTCATTCATTCGGACTGAAATTCCATTAATCCGTTTAGTATATCTTTGGCAGTCATCCAGTTCAAAAATCTTCTCATAATTTTGTAAATCGGCTATAAATTTTGAAGCCGTTACTTTATTTAAATCAACACTATGAGGTTCTAGAATAGCAGAGGCAAAAATTAAACCAGGAAGAATTTTAATAGTAAATAGTATTAATACTGCTATTCCAATTACTATTCCGATTATTTTTACTTTGCGTGATGTCATTTAGGTTGTAGCTAACTCTATTTTAAAATGAATATTTAAAAAGAAAATAAATCCTTTTTGGCTTTTAAACTACTAATTAAAGTTTAATTTGACTTAAAATAAAATTTAGTATTATTCAGTTTTAAAACGCGATCGTTCTTGGTGTTTTTTTATGGCTTTTTTTGACAGTATAAGACCAATAATTAAAGACACAAATGCACCAATAGAAATACCAGGTATAAAACTAATAAACAAAAAGAAATCATACGCACCATGAAAAAGTATGGCTAAACACAATCCTACAAAATTGAGTATTATTCTATGTTTAGAAAATTTAGCTTTCCCCATATAATAGCCCATAAGAATGCCAAAAGTAGCATGAGCAGGTACTGCTGTAAAGGCTCTTAAAATAGCAGTTTCATAGCCGCTTTCTAACACATAAAGCATATTTTCTGTACAAGCAAAACCCATAGAAACCATAACGGCATATATAATACCATCATAGGGTTCATTAAATGCTTTTTTGGGCTGAGCGTAGTATTTAACAATAACGTATTTACTAAATTCTTCTACTAAAGCGACCACAACAAACGCCTGTATAAATTGTTGCCAAACACTATATTTATCAGTTATAGGAATAAATTTCCCAGTGAAAAAATATAAAGAAAACGCAATTAAAACACTAATAATAGCACCTAAAACAAAACTGAAAAGTAACAGTGCTCTTGGTTCTTTTTCATATTTATCTTGGTAATAAATATAACCAATGATTAGCATTACTGGTGCTACCGCCAATAGTAATAAATTCATAAATCTAGCTTTGCTTTTAAGGCATCAATAATATGTTTGTAATACAATTTATTTGAAGCTACAAAGTGATGGTTAGTTTCGCTTTGGGATAGTAAGTCTTCAAATTCTAAAAGGGTGACCAATTTAACAGCTTCTACTTCGTTATCTTGTAGTTGTAATGTGTTTATGGGAGTATTTAAAACTGCACTATATACATGGTGAAATTCATAATCTTTAATTTTACCGTTTTCATAAACCGATTCGTGAAGAAAAATACCAATTTTATCCAAGTTATTTTCATCTAAAGTCAAACCAATTTCTTCTTTAGTTTCCCGTAATAATGCATTTATAAAAGTTTCTCCAGCATCAATATGGCCAGCTACAGAAACGTCCCACAATAGTGGGTAAATTATTTTTTTGTGCGAGCGTTGTTGTAGTAATACTTCACCTTTTAGAGTATATAACCATAAATGAATGGTATTGTGATACCAACCGTTTTTGTGCGCCTCAGATTTTAAGGCGGTATTACCAGTTGGTTTACCGTTTTCATCTACAAGATCTATGTACTCGTCCATTACAGGTGTTATAAAAAGCCGTCTTAATGTGTTTAAAATAAGACGGCTTTTAAAAATTATTTAAAATAGCTAAACGTTTCGCCTCCTTTAATTTTTAAGAGCGTTTCATAAATTAGTTTAATTACGTTTTCAACATCGTCTTTGTGTACCATTTCTACAGTGGTATGCATGTAACGCAATGGTAAAGAAATTAATGCTGACGCTACGCCACCATTACTATAGGCAAAGGCATCTGTGTCTGTGCCAGTTGCTCTAGATAAGGCAGCACGCTGAAACGGAATCTTTTTTTCTTCAGCAGTATCTGTAATTAAATCTCGCAGTTTTTGTTGTACCGCTGGTGCATAAGCCACAACAGGGCCTTTACCTATTTCTACAAAACCTTGTTTTTTTGGTTCTATCATAGGTGTTGTGGTATCATGGGTAACATCTGTAACAATGGCAACATTTGGTTTTATGGTGTGCGTAATCATTTCGGCACCACGCAAACCTATTTCCTCTTGAACCGAGTTGGTAATGTATAAACCAAAAGGTAGTGTTTTTTTGTTTTCGTGAAGTAAACGCGCTACTTCTGCAATCATAAAACCGCCCATTCTGTTGTCTAACGCACGACACACAAATTTATCTTTGTTAAGTATATGAAACTGATCTGGGTAGGTAATAACGCAACCTACATGCACACCCATTTCTTCAACTTCAGCTTTATCTTTTGCGCCAATATCTATACAAATATTATCTGGTTTTGGTGGTTCTTCATTGGTATTGCTTCTGGTATGTATGGCCGGCCATCCAAAAACACCTTTTACAATACCATTTTTGGTATGAATATTAACCACTTTACTTGGTGCAATTTGATGGTCACTACCACCATTTCTAATTACATAAAGCAAACCATTATCAGATATGTAATTAACATACCATGAAATTTCATCGGCATGCCCTTCAATAACCACACGGTATTTTGCTTCTGGGTTTATTACTGCAACAGCAGTGCCATAAGTATCTGTAATAAATTCATCTACATAAGGTTTTAGGTAATTCATCCATAGTTTCTGACCTTCCCATTCGTAACCTGTAGGCGATGCATTATTAAGATAAGCCTCTAAAAAGGCCATTGATTTTTTGTTAAGTAACTCTTTTTTTGCCATTTTTTTATTTTTTTTAAAAATAGAATATTAATATTAATTTAAGCTTAATGGAATTATAAATTCTTAATTTTGAATATCAATACTTTAAAACTATTAGTTAAAGTGCAACTCTTCAAAACAAAGTTATATTATTTATTTTTTATGGGTGTAACCACAATAGGTTTTGCTCAAAATATACCTATTGCACAAGATTCTTTGGAGGTTGAGTATATTATTATTGAAGGCGATTCCATACCAAAAACAGCAATAGATTTAGATGAAGTACTTGTGCTGCCTAATATAAGTTTTAACACACGAAATGATAGGGTTCGGTATTTAATTTTAAAACGAAAAACCTTTAAAGTATATAAATACGCTAAACTTGCAGCCGAACGTTTGGAAGCACTGCAAGAACGCATAAGTACTTTAAAACGCAAGCGCGACCAAAAGCGTTATGCTAAAGTAATACAGACTTATATTGAAGACGAATTTTCTGCTGAATTAAAAAAATTAACAAAAACAGAAGGACAAATTTTAGTAAAATTAATACACAGACAAACTGGTAAAACAACATTTCAGCTTATTAAAGAATTACGAAGCGGTTGGCGTGCGTTTTGGTTTAATAATACCGCAAGTTTGTTTGATATTTCTTTAAAACGTGAGTTTAATCCTTTAGCGGATGAAGAAGATTTTTTAATTGAAGATATTTTACAACGTGCATTTCAGGACCAGCAATTAGAACGACAAAACCCAGCGTTTTATATTGATTTTTATGCTTGTGTAAATAAATGGAATCCGCCTAAACAGAAATCAAAGTCAAATTCTAAAAAAATAGTAACACCAAATTCTAAACATTAAATGCAAGACCAAACTAAACGTGAAGAATTTTTTAACACCTTAACACATGGTTTGGGAGTTGTTTTTGGCCTTATTGGGTTTGTTGCGCTTTTAAAATCTGTAAATACAACCCAACCTTATGCGTTGTTTAGTGTTTTTATTTATGGCAGTTCTATAATTATTTTGTTTCTAGCCTCTACATTATATCATGCGGTAATGCACCCAAAACAAAAGCATTATTTTAGAATTGCAGATCATATTAGTATATATATTCTTATTGCTGGAACCTATACTCCCGTTTTATTAATAAGCAGCTCGGATAGTATGGGTTGGCCATTATTTTATACGGTTTGGGGTATTGCTGCTTTTGGTGTGCTTTTAAAACTATTTTTTACGGGTAAGTTCGAAACTTTTTCAACATTATTATATCTTGTAATGGGTTGGATTATTGTTTTTGATTATACACATGTAGCCCAGGTTATAGGAACAGATGGTGTGTTTTGGCTAAGTGCAGGTGGTTTGTTTTACACGCTAGGCATTGTATTTTATGCTGTTAAAAAAATACCTTACAACCATGTTATATGGCACTTATTTGTACTTGGTGGTGCAATAAGTCATTTTTTGATGATATATTGGCATGTGATATAAGTATGTACTCATACCATTTTTTTTAAAGTTTAAAGACTTAAACGATATTACCTAAGAATCAGTTTTTTAATAAGTGCAATTTGCCCTAAGTGGTAATGTGTATGCTCTACAAGACCTGCAAAGTTTCTGTAATAACTGCCGTATTTTTCTTCAACAAAATGGGTGTTTAGGGTTTCGGTTTCTAGGGCTTTAATATGTGTAATCATGTCTTCGGCTTCAAGCCACATACGTTCTTTAAACGCTTGCCATTCAGTTTCAGAATCAAGTTTAGGATGGTCAAAACTGTATTTATCACGTATGGTTAAATCACCTCCTTTTAAAACAGCTAATGTGCCTTTAATGTAATAATGAATATGATAACTTAAGGCCAAAATTGAATTTAGCGATTCTAAGTGTTGAGATGCAATTTCTAAAGTTACACCGTCTAAAGTGTCTTTAAAGTTTACAGCAGTCCAATTGCCACCAAAATACACTTGCTTTAGTTGTGTAGAAAGTTGTTTTGAAAGGTTCATAGTAGGTTATTAGTGCGCTTTTAATTTTTCAAGTTTAGATTGGTAGGAGGTAATTTCATCTCTAAAACGTGCGGCTTCCATAAAGTCTAGTGCTTTTGCAGCTTGTTCCATGAGTTTACGTGTGTCTCTAACTTTTTGTTCTAGTTGTGGTTTTGTTAAATACGCACTTTCGGGTTCCGCAGCTATTTTGGCATCCAATTCTGTACGGTAAGTGCTTACAGAATTCTTTGTTAGTGCACTATCTAAACTTTTATTTAATGCTTTTGGCACCATATTATGTTTGGTGTTATAAGCAATTTGTTTTTCACGGCGGTATTCGGTTTCGTCAATGGTTTTTTGCATGCTTTTAGTAATCTTATCGGCATACATTATGGCTTTTCCGTTGAGGTTTCTTGCAGCTCTACCAACGGTTTGGGTCAATGAGCGTGTAGATCTTAAAAAACCTTCTTTATCGGCATCTAATATGGCAACTAACGATACTTCTGGCAAATCTAATCCTTCCCGCAAAAGATTCACACCAATTAAAACATCAAAAACACCTTTTCTTAAATCTTGCATTATTTCAACACGTTCTAACGTATCTACATCACTATGTATATAGCGGCATCTTACTGAAATTCTTGTGAGGTATTTTGCTAATTCTTCTGCCATTCGTTTGGTTAATGTGGTAACCAGGGTACGTTCGTCTTTTTCAACACGAATTTGAATTTCTTCAATTAAATCATCAATCTGATTTAGACTTGGACGTACTTCAATTATAGGATCTAAAAGTCCTGTTGGTCTAATAATTTGTTCTACAAAAACACCATCTGTTTTTTGTAATTCGTAATCGGCTGGTGTGGCACTTACATATATAATTTGATTTTGAAGGGCTTCAAATTCTTCAAACTTTAATGGGCGATTATCCATAGCCGCTGGTAGTCTAAAACCATAATCTACAAGGTTTACTTTTCGGCTACGATCGCCACCATACATGGCATGCACTTGGGATATGGTAACGTGACTTTCATCTACAACCATTAAATAATCGTCTGGAAAATAATCTAACAAACAAAATGGGCGCGTACCTGGAGCACGGCCATCAAGGTATCTTGAGTAGTTTTCTATACCAGAGCAGTAACCAAGTTCTCTAATCATTTCAAGATCAAACTCGGTACGTTCTTTTAGGCGTTTGGCTTCTAGGTGTTTGCCAATGTCTTTAAAATAGTCGTATTGTTTTACCAAATCGTCCTGAATAGATTTTATAGCATTATTTAAAACATCTGGTGAGGTAACGAACATGTTTGCAGGATAGATGTTGAGTTGCTCAAAACGTTCTAAAATTTCATTAGTTTGGTTGTCAAAAACCTCAATATCTTCAATTTCGTCTCCAAAAAAATGAATGCGATACGGATTATCTGCGTATCCAGGAAACACATCTACAGTATCTCCTTTTATTCTGAAATTACCATTTTTAAATTCGGCCTCCGTACGTGAGTATAAACTTTGTACGAGTTGGTGTAATAATTTGGTGCGCGAAATAACTTGATCCTTTTTAAGTGTAATAACGTTTTTCTGAAACTCAACAGGATTTCCAATACCGTATAAGCAAGATACAGATGCAATTACAATAACATCGCGTCTGCCAGAAAGTAGCGATGAGGTTGTGCTTAACCGCATTTTTTCAATTTCCTCGTTTATAGATAAATCTTTTTCTATATAAACTCCAGAAACAGGGATGTAAGCTTCTGGTTGGTAATAATCGTAGTAAGACACAAAATATTCTACAGCATTTTCTGGAAAAAATTGCTTGAATTCTGAATACAACTGCGCGGCTAATGTTTTGTTATGCGCCAAAACTAGGGTAGGACGTTGTACAGTTTCTATAACATTAGCAACTGTAAAAGTTTTACCAGAGCCTGTAACACCCAAAAGAGTTTGGTACTTTTCGTTTTCAGAAATGCCTTTTACCAATTTTTTTATGGCAAGAGGTTGATCTCCGGTGGGTTTAAATTCAGATTCAATTTTAAATTGCATACTGCAAAGTTAAACTATGAAACTTATTTTATCGTGCTGTAAAAAGATTTTAAACTAAAAAGTATCTCTCTTATGTTAACGTTTTAATGCAAAATGCCCTTTTACCTCAAATGCGATGCCTCCTTGTTGTATTTGTGCTATAAACCAGTAATCTGATGCTGGCATGTTAAAACCTCTGTAAGTGCCATCCCAACCAATATCATTGTAACGTAGATGTTTTAGAAATTTACCGTATCGGTCAAAGATTGTTACGGAACTGCCAGGAAGTGTTTCTATGCCAATAATATGCCATGTTGGGTTAATATCATCTCCTCCATTAGGTGTAAAAAATTTAGGGTAATCTATAACCAGTACCTCTCTTGTCACTGCTGCACAACCGTTAACATCTATTATAGTAACAGTATGATAGCCAAGCGAAACATTTTCAAATACATTTGATTCTTGAGGATTTCCATCATCTAATTGGTATAGATAATCTCCAATACCGGTAATGGTAACGGTGATGTTGTTTGGGTCTGAAAAATCTAATACATCTATAAACTCAACGTTTGCAGTTTCGGATTCTGTTACCGAAAAGGTACGTGTTGTTTGGCAGTTTGCTTCTGTAGTAACCGTTACAGTGTAGGTACCTGTTTCTGTAATTTCTATTTCTGAGGTGGTTGCATTTGTAGACCAGAGGTAAGTATCGGTGTTAAAAAAGGTGTCTGCAGAAACCACTAATGGTAAGTCGTCTAAACATAATACTTGTGATGGAATATTTACATTGGGTGTTCTGTTTACAAGTGTACTAAAGCTAGTGATATTGAAACAGCCTACAGTATTATTTTCAATACGTGCAAAAATAACGTCGTTATCAAAAGCATTGTAAGGACTCGTTAATGGATTAATAGCATTTTCTGCATTTAACTCATTATCGTGATAAGTTATAGTATAATTGGCAGCGTTTTGTGTGCCTAATATTGTAGCGTTTTGTAGTGTTAAATCAAAATTTTCAAAACCATCATTAGAGTTGTCATCGCAGGTAATAAGGTTAGGTGGTTGGTTTGCTATTGGCAACGTATTAAGTATGAGATTAAACGGATATACAAAATAACAGCCCGTAGTTATAAACTGAATACGTGCGTAAAGGATGATATCTGTTGTGAGTGTAATTTCAGGATCTAATGGATTAGTATTGTTTTCGGCATCTGTAGGATTATCAAAATAACTGATACCTGTATTTATGGTTGAGTTAATTAAAACCTGAGAGACTTCGGTAAGATTAAATGTATTGGTGTCATTTTCACAAGCATTATACATTTCAATGGCATTAAAGCTTGGTGGTAAATTTACATTTAACTGCAGTGGTACATAATTAAAGCAATTGCCTTCGCTACTTAAAACTTTTATAAAAACCGTTTGCGGATTACTAAAATTAGTATAGTTGTCTGGGTTTGTAATAGGGTTAGTATCATTCTCTAAATCTGTTATACTTTCAAAATAGTTAATAATAATACTATCTGTATCTCCAGATGATAACTCAGTCTCAGAAGTTGTAAGGTTAAAGGTTGTAATTCCGTCATAATCTGCATCACATTCAATTAAGCTTTGTGGCACAAATGGGTAAGGAATTACCTCTAACTGAAAACTCGTAATACTAAAACATAGGGTTTGGTTGTTTTCTACTCTTGCAAAAATAGTTTGTTCGTCAATTCCGTTAGACACAAAATTTAATGCATTGCTATTAGTTTCTGCATGTTCTTGTGATGCAAAATAGGTTACAGAAAATTGCGTAGAATTTTGACCGCCTAAAATTGTTGCATCTTGAAGTTGAAAATTAAACTCGGCGGCACCATCATTAAACACATCGTCACACGCCACTAGATCGTCTGGTTGGTTTGCTATAGGTAATGGATTTACGTTAAGATTAAATTGGTATATAATTTCACAATTTGTTGTTGGGTTTTCTAAACGCGCTACCAAGGCATCAAAATTAGTGTTATACGTATAGTTTGTGTCTAAAGCATTGGTATTTGCTTGCGCATCTGTAACGTTAGCAAAGTATGTAATTAATGCGTCTGTTTCATCTGTAATTATGGGGTTAATTTCATTAAGGTTAAAGCTATTTGTGGGGTTATCACAAATATCAAAAACACCAAAATCATTAATTACAGGTGGTAAATTAACAATAAGCTCAATAGGTGCATAAACAATACAGTTAGATACTATATTTCGTATTTTTAAATACGCAGTTTGTGGGTTTGTGATGTTTGTGTAGTTTTCAGGATTTGTAATTTGGTTTGTATTAGTTTCGGCATCTGTTAAATTACCAAAATAGCTTAATTCTAAATTATCTAATCTTGCTTCTGTTATAGCTTGCTCTGCAATTGTAATGTCAAATATTTCTGTACCATCATAGGCATCATCACATTGTAGCAGAGGTGAAATAGCATTAACTTCTGGTGCAGGAATAACTGTTATTATAAACGAAGTTAAAGAATTACAAACCGTACCGTTATTTATTTGTACATAAATTTGTTGAGGGTTAGATGTATTTGTATAATTGAGAGGCAAAGGGTTACTACCAGTTTCTGCATTTGCTTGTGAGGTGTAAAAGGTTACATTTAAATTATCTGTAGAGCCTGCACTGATTTCAGAAATTTTTTCGTTAAAATTAAACTGTTCAGTCCCATCGTTAGAAGCGTCATCACAAAGTGTGTAATCTGTGGGTTCAGTAAACACAGGATTACTACCAACAGCAAGATTAAAACTAGACGTTGCAAAACAATTTATATCTGTAATGTTTTCTACTCTAACAAAAATTGTTTGCGGATTTGCAGTATTGCTGTAAGCTATTGTTTTATTAATAGCATTTACGCGATTATCTGCATCTGCTTGCGTTCTGTAATACAAAACTTCTTTACCAGTTTGTGCATTTAATATTTCTAAATCTTTTGTTTCTAAAATAAAATCTGCAAAACCATCGCTATTATTTTCGCAGACTTCAAAATCAGTTATGGGAATAAAAACGGGTAAAGTATTTATTGTAATAGTAAGCCTTTCTGTGGAATGACAACCTGTTATGGTATTTGTAATACGGATGTAAATAAATTCGGTTTGTGCATTATAAATATCTGGATTTGTTATGGCGTTTGCGCCATTTTCTGCGTCTAATTGTGTGTTATGAAAAGTGATTGCTCTATCCGTTGTATTGGTAACTATTTCTGGTATTAACGCTACTAAATCTATGTTAAAAAATCCATCAAAATCATTATCACAAATTGTAATTGAAGTAGGTTCTGAAGAATTTGGTGCTTCTAAAACCGTAATTTCAAATGAGGTAATATCATAACATCCAGTAGCATTAGATGTTATTCTTGAAAAAACAGTAAACGGATTAGTAGTATTTGTATATAAGTTAGGAAGTGGGTTTGTAAAATTATCTGCATCGTTTTCAGATAAAAAATAGGTTACGCTATAACCAGTTAATCCTGCGGTAACTAAGTTGTTAAAACTAGATAAATTTGTATCGGTAATTTGATCTTGGTCTTCATCACAAACGGTTTGGTTAGGAATGGGTTCAAATTGATCAATTGGTACAAGGATTAAATTAACTTCTGAAACTTCTGAACAAGTAGGACTAAAAAGTTCTATATAAAACGTTTGTGAGGTATTTGTTAATGTAAACTCAGTATCTGTATCTATTGGATTGGTTTGGTTGTCTCTATCTGTTTCAGTTTCATAAAAAGTAACTGAATACCCTGGTAGTATAGAAAATTCAGTTAGTATTGTGTCTTCTATAGAATTAAAGTCGATATCTTCAGTGCCATCATTTTCAAAATCGCAAAATGAAATATCGTCAAGAATTGTTGCCGTTAATAATAGATTGGTGTGTATTTCTATTGGTGTAATAGAAGCACAACCCGTAGCGTTATCCTCAACTCTTATATAAACTATTTGTTCTTCAAAATTAATATTAGCGTAATTTGTGTCATTTGCAATGGCGTTGATACCATCTATGGCATCCTGGTTGGTTTCATGAAACGTTATGGTAACATCAGTTAGACTGCCTATTACATCTGGTATTATAGATGTTAAGTCAAAATTTGCAAAACCATCATGGTCTTGGTCACAGGCATCAATATAATGGTTTTGTGTATTTATTACAGGGTTGTCTAATACGGTAATATCTAAAGTTGTAGTACTTATACAGCCGGTTTGTGGGTTTAAAACACTTACAAAAATTTGTTGATTTACAGATGAATTATTAAAAGGTAATGCTAATGGGTTTATGCCTAGTGCTGCATCTGAGGCTGAATTGTGATAGGTAACTACAAGGTTGGTTTGTCCGTTAGTAATTTCACTATTAACAACACTAAGGTCAATTGCAGTAAATCCGTCTGCAATTTCATCGTCACAAACTTCTAAGGGTGTTGGGTCTGAAATTTCTGGTAAAGGATTTACAATTAAATTAAATGCATTAAACGCTAAGCAGCCTGTGTCATTAGATTCAATTCTTGTAAATATGGTTTGAGGGCTTGATATGTTTTGATATGGACTTGTTAATGCGTTTATACCGGCTTGAGCATCTGCATTATTTAAATAATAAGAAACAGTGTAATTAGAAACCAATAATACAGAAGCTATGGCTTCATTATTTTTTGAGTTCAAATTAAAAAATTCAATACCATCATTACTAGTGTCGTCACATAATTCAAAATCAGATATTTCACTTGAAGTTTGAGTAGTGCTTAGTGTAATGTTTACACTGTCCTCTAACGTACAAAAATCACCGTTTAAAGGGATATCTATTTCTACACGGTAGGTGCCCGTATCAGTTACTTCATAAGTTGGTTGGTTTTCCCCAACTATTAAAACATTATCTTTATACCATGAGTAACTTGCTAAAGTATTACCTATTTCTCCATTAAGTGTATAACTACTAGAACAGGTAGATAAATCTGGACCTAAATCTACTGTAGAGTCAAAACTATTAGCTTGTATAAATACAGCAGAATCATAGTTTTGATCTGATTGATCTGCAATAACAAGCTTAACTTGATAAAAAACATCTGGTTGAATACTTGCTGTGGCAGTTAACACTGTTGTTTGTCCATTATAATTGGTATCACCAAGATTAAAGCCTTCAAAAAAAGATGGATTTGCCGCAGGGCAACCATTAGCTACTGTAATTTCATCATGAATTGTCATGGTATTTACAGGTGTTGTTGTGCCAGGTATAAGTGCAATGTTTGTATAGGGATCTCCAGTACCAGCTTCTCTTATTAGTAATGCAAAACCATCTGAATAATTACAAGGGAAATTACCAAAATATTCTTCTGAAGCTAAAATGTAATTAAATTCTATGGTATTAGAAATTGAAATAAAATCAAATTCGATAGATGATGCATTTAACGTACCGCTAATCCCTAAAACCGATTCTAAATCTGTATCTGTTCCCCAATTAGTATCTCCTTCGTTTAAAACAGCTGTATTTATTGTGTTTCCAGCAGAGTTGGCATTTCCAGTGGTTAAAACAATACCGCTTTGAAATGGGAAATTTGAGCCTGCTTGTTCAAAATAGCCAAAACTACCAATGCCACTTACACTACCATTAACGGGTGATGAAATATTAGAAGCCTCTATACAGCCTTGTATAAGGGTGTTTTCTATTAAATCTTGAGCAGTTACGGTATTATCTACGGTTATTTGTTGCGCAAAACTCGATAAGCATATTGCCAACGAACTAACGATACTGATTTTTTTGAAAACTTGCATTTTTGTTAAGTTTAGGATTAACATTATACAAGGTACAAAAAATAAACAGTATTTAAATATCATACAAAAATTAATTAAAATGTTAATAGTTTACATAAATCCAACCCATATAAGGTTTATAGTTAGGATAATTCAAATTTAGTATGTAGTAATAAGTACCAACTGGCACACGATTGCCAATGCCGTTAATACCTCTATTTGTGTTTCCTAGCCAAGGGTTTTCGTTATTACCTTCAAAAATTAGTGTGCCATATCTATTATATATTTTCAGTTCATGAGCTGTAAAAATGTTATACAAGCCTTGAATGTTAAACCAATCATTAATGCCATCGTTATTAGGAGAAAAGCCTTGTGGAATTCTTGGTGGACAATTTTCTGTTTTTAGCTGAAATTGAAATAGTTCATAACATAAGGTGTTATCTAAACGCACAAATATGGATTCAGGATTTGAAAAATTTGAATACAACTCCGGGTTTACAATTGCGTTAGTTTCTGACTCTAAATCATCACTAGTATTATAAAACGTAATTGTATCAAAATTGATGTTTAAAGTGCTAAGAGCATCATATAAATTAAATGAAGCACTATCAAAGCCTTTATTACAAGCTAGGATATTTGGTAAAATTTTTAGTTCCGAAAGTCCTTGTTTTAGTATTAAAATTTCATCTGTATTATTGTTTTCGTCAATTTCTGAAACGACACCTGTTTGTGTTCCGTCATCATCAACGCTACCTATAATAGTTTCGTTTATGTTAAATGTTTCTGTAATATTTAATAAAATGGTATTGCTTTCATTGGTGTTAATAGCAATAGAATTAAGCGTTGTAGATTGTGCAATTAAATTTCCATTGTTATAAAATGCTATAGGTGTATTTTCAGGTATTGCAGCGGTGCTATTTAAATTACTAATGGTGTATGTTAACTCAATAGTATTATCATTACAACTCATTACATAATCTGTAATGTTAATTGTTGCATCTGGCAATTGGCTATTTAAGACCGTAATAATATTATTAATCATCACAAAATCTTGTCCAGAGCTTAACGTAATCTCTGCTGTGGTATCTCCAATATTTATATTATTTTGAATATTGTAAACATCAATATCCATATTGTAAAGATCTGTTGCGCCTGTATAAGAGTTTGTGCCATTAAAGGCATTATTTGCAGGGTTAAGTGGTAGGTTGCTAATCACATTTCCGTTAATGTTTAATTGCTCATTAACCGCCAAAGCACGGTCGCCTTCCCAGGCCACAAACCCAATTTTTGCGCCTTCATTGTCTAAAACATTTAAATTATCTAAAGTAATACTCAGAAATTGTGGCACACTCTGTAAGCCATCATAAACGTTTAATTGGTTAAGTGGTAGTGTATTATCTTCATAAATTATAGTAATAGCCCAACCGCCAAAATTTGTACCTGTTGGACAATAAGGGCTTATAACATTAGTTAAGTCAAATTGAGAAACAGTATACACTGTATTACTTTCATTTAAAACTATTGTGGTAATATCTGCAAAAGCTGCAAAAAATACCCTGTTGTTATCCAAAGCATCACTAAAAGTGCGTTCTGCTGTTATTGGACTGCCATTAAGTTCAATATCAAAATCGCCTGTACCAGAACCTGCCCAATATAAATATGCAGCAACTACAGTTTGATTGGTGTTGAGGTTAAGTGTTGCAGATGAACTGGTTAGAATGTTGCAGCTAGAAAACGGTCCATTTTCTACAGTATTTAAGGTGTTTCCAATAGCTATATAATCATATCTACCATTAAACTGTTGAAATAACGTAATATCTTGAGCAATAACTGGAGTTGTTAAGCCAATTAATATGAGGTATGATATAAGTTTTTTTGGTTTCAAAAAGGCACATTAATTTTCTTACAAGGTACATTTTTTTTTGATTAACGCTTTAAGGTGAAGTGACCTGAAAACACTCTACCATCATCTAATGTTACAGTAAACCAATAATCGTTAGTAGGCATATTAACACCGTTATAAGTCCCATCCCAACCTCTACTTTTTGGATCTAATTTTTTAAGAAGTTTACCATACCTATCATAAATTAAAATTAATGTGTTGGGCTGAAACTGATCGGAGACCCCATAAACTTGCCAGAAATCATGTTTTTCATCAGTATTTGGAGTGAAAAATTTAGGGAAACCAATAACAGATATTTTTTCAGAAACTATACCACAGTCATTCTTATCTTTTATATAAACTTCATAAAAACCTGGTGTTAAACCTTCAAAAGTATTGCTGTCTTGGTAAGGGCCATTTTGGTTATTTAATGCAAATTCATAATTGCCTTCACCAGTTACAAAAACCGTGATGCTATTGTTTTGCGATACATCTGTAATTTCAACATCTGTTACTGTTGCTATATTGGATGGAATAATAGTAATACGACGTTCTTTAAAGCATCCATTTGTAGTTGTTACTCTAACGGTGAACGTGCCAGGTGTGTTTACTTCAATCTCATAAGAAGTTTCACCTGTAGACCATTCGTAAAAATAATTACTTGGGTTATCGCCTAAAAGTCCACCATCTAAAACTAACGTTTCTGGAAAATCATTTAAACAATAAATGGTTTCGTAGTCTGGTTCAAGATTAGGTAATTTATTTACGCTGAGTTCAATTTCACTAATCCCAAAACATGCGTTTTGGTTTTCAATACGAGCAAAAATAGTTTGATTATAAGGTACTACATTTATGTAGTTTTCAGAAAGTGGATTAGTTTCTAATAAGGCATCTTCATAGGTTTCATAATAGTTTACAATTAATCCTACAGGTGCTCCAGCAATTACAATTCCGTCTGCAGCATTAAGATTAAAACTAGTAAAGCCATCTTCTGTGCCATCATCATCACAGGCTTGTATGCTTGCATTGTTTGCAAATGTAGTACTAACCTCTAAAGAAATTTCGGCATAATTTACACAACCTGTAATGGTGTTTGTAACTTTTGCGTACACTAATTCTGGGTTGGCAAAGTTGTTAAATGCACTTGCGTTAATTGGGTTTGTATTTGTTTCTGCCTCTAATAAAGTTTTGTAATAAGATACAGTTACATTAGGTTGATTATTGGTAATATTATCTTCAATTTGAAGAATATTAAATACCGTAAAACCTTCTGGGATACCATCTTCATCACACTGAATTAGAGATACATCATTTGCAACAGGTAAAGGGTTTATAATAAGTTCTAGGCTGCTAGTGTTAACGCAATTGGTATTGTTTGCATTTTCTACTCTAATAAAAATGGTTGTACTAAAAGCTGTAGTATTAGTGTAGTTAACAGGAAGCTGTGCGGTATTGTTGTCAGCATCTGTTTGCGTTGGATGAAAACTAACATTTATTTGAGTTTGATTGCCTATTAGGTTTGGTATAACATCTTGTAGGTTTAAATCTGTAATTCCATCTAAAAAATCACCTGTTTCATCACAAAATTCTAAAGTAGTGTTTGTTGAAATTTGTGGGGTTCTAAACATGGTGAGTTCAAAAGAATTTACATCAAAGCAGTTGGGGTTTTCAATATTAAAAACACGTACAAATAGAGTTTGTGAATTGGAAGTGTTAATGTATGGTGTAATTATCTCGTTTTCTGCATTAGTAGCATCTTCTAAAGTTTCAAAATAAGATACACTGTATAGTGTTGGGTCTTGGGTTAGGAGCGCTTGGGCTGTAGTGTTAGTAAAAGATAATTCTACTTGCCCATCATTATCATCGTCACATACAGAAATATTAGTAAGCGGGTTTGCAACTGGAATATCAAAAATAGTAACCAAAGCACTCCCTTCAATAGGGCAATCTCCATTATTTGGTTCTATAAAAACCTCATAAAATCCTGGTGTATCTACAAATAGTTGATCTGTGATTTCTGTGGTAAGCTCTAAACCATCTTTAAACCAAGTATAGTCTGCTCCTGCTATTATTTCTCCCTGAAGCGTAAAATCTTCACCATTGCAAAGCTTTAATTCTGTGGTGCTAATCCCATTACGAATAATATCTACTTGTGAATTGAATAATGACTGAATAAAAGGAGGAAGTCCAATTCTGCTTAAATTTTGATTGCCACCATTTATATCTAATAAAACACCTTGTTCATTATAATTTGCTGCAGTACCGTCTGCTTCCGGATTATTAATTACACCAAGATATCTACCTGTAGCGTTAAAATTATTGAAATTTACTTGTGCTCTATAGATTTTTTTATCTAAACCTAGTTGAAGTGCACCAGCGCTTAAGGTATTTGATGCATGAATTTGCTGAATTGAATTTGGAATATCTACACTTTCTAAATCCCATTGAAAAACCCGGCTAGCACCATTACCGCTAGTGCCAAGGCCAACTGTGGCATATACCTTTTTGTTTTCAGCAGAAAATTCCACACCATAAGGACTATTATTGTTTTGTGCACTATACAGCTCTAAACTATTTGATACAACACCTGTATCGTTATCAAAATCAAATAAATAAATACCTCCACCTGCATCTTGCGCGGTAACTGTAGATTCTCCAAAATTTGCGGAAATAAGTTTTGTGCCGTCTGGTGAGGCTTTTAGGTAACCTAAAGCGTTTCTTCTGTAACCTTCAACGGGTATATTTGGGCCAACTGTTGAAGTTGTTGGAGTTGTATTAACACCGTTTTCATCTATTTTAAAAGCATAAAAGGTATCGGTAAAATGCGTAATTACCCAAAACGAATCGCAATCATCGGCTTTTACAGCAGTTATTTTTTCAGAACATTTATAATCTACATGCAGAGGGTTTCCTGGGTCATAGGTTGTTAGTGCTATATTTTTTTCGGTAGGTTCTACAGCGCCTAAACCACCATTGTCATTAATATTTATTCTAGAGTAGGTGAGGCCATCATTAACACCATCGTTAGTAGATTCATTTGGAAATGCTGCCGAATTGAAATGATGTGGTTCATCTACTGTAAATAGGTAATAAAAATTAGGGTCTTGTGGTTTAGGAACTATTAAGCCAGAAGAGGTGCTAGAGTCATCTCCTTTAAGCCCTGTGCCATTTTGCATTACTTGGTGGTTACGGTTCCAAACGGTACTCCCATCGGAATAAAAAAGTAAATTACCGTTTGTGTCTGATATAGTTGTGCAACCCTCTAAGGTGTCTATTTGCCCGTCTGTTATTGCAGTAACAGTGTTGGAACTTGTATTAAATTGTAGTCCTGAGTTTTTACCAAAATACCAAAAAGAAGCTTCGTTTTGGCTAAATGAAACTGCACAAATAATAAGTGTTATGAGTGAACAAATTATATTTTTCATGGTAGCGTTTAAGATTTTTATACGTAATTAGCTTAAATCTAGATATATAAACTAAATAAAACTTAAAAATCAATGTTACCAAATATATTACAAATCTCGCTTTTTTAAGAGTTTGTAAGATAAAAAGATGAAAATTGCAGTCCATGCCAAAACAATAGTAACCTCACTAAAGTGAACACCAAAGTCATAAACAAGTTCGCCTTTATCGGGAAATTTTGTCATTACAATTCGTCTAATAGGTTCGTCTATAAGTTTGTACATAGACTCTAGTGGTAAGAAATTTTTAACTTTAAAACCGATATCAGAACTATGAGTCTGCCAGGTTACGAGACCAAAAATTAGCCATTCTATAATATATAAAATTACTAAAAACGCTAATGCAAAAGCTGAGCGTTTAAAAAGCATACCAAAAAACAAACACAAACTAAAAAAGCCTACAAGTTTTACAAAATAAGCAATTAAAAATTCCATTTCTCTAACAATTATATTGGCTTCATTATAACTGGAGTAATATAGGCCTATGAAAAATGTGGCCAATCCAATTAAAACCGTTGCGCAAAATGAAAAGAAAATAATGGTGTAAAATTTAGACAGTATAAACTCTTTTTTACTTAGACCATCAATAAGGTTTTGTTTAAGCGTTTTGTTGCTATACTCATCCCCAATCATGCTAACTACTACAATAGCGAAAAAGAACTTAAAATAAGAAGCAAAAAATGTAGTGATGTGCCATATTATAGGGAAATTAAATATGCCTAATTCGCCCAATTCAAGTGTGAAAAACCCAAAAAAATTAATTTTTATAGATGATAAAATAAGTACTGTAAACGGTAAAATAAAAGATACAAATATCAGTAATTTACTAACTTTATTTAGCCAAAGTTTTTGTAATTCTAATTGAACAAGACGTAACATATAATGTAGGTTTTATGAAGTGTTTTTATAAGGTTGGAATGGTTTTATAACTAAAACAAAAGCTAATTAAGATTATCTGTGAGTTGTAAAAACTGCTCTTCTAGGCTTTCTTTACGCTTTACCAAATGAGATAATACAATATTGTTGTTAAACATTAATGTATTAAAATCTGAAGCAGAAATAGGTGTATTTAAAAAGGCAGTTATGAGCTGGTTATTAACAGTTACTTTTTCAATGGCATTGTGTGTTTTTAATAATGTTACTAATGCGTCTTGATTTTCAGTTTTTAGCTCAAAAAAACCATGGCTATTAATCATTTCATCTACTCTGCCGGCGTATAATTTTTCACCTTTTCTAAGCACAACAACGTGGCTGCATACTTTTTCAACTTCGTCTAATAGGTGAGATGCCAATAAAATTGTAGTGCCATTAGCGGCAATTTGTTTTATAATTTCTCTAATTTGATGAATTCCTTGTGGGTCTAAACCGTTAGTAGGTTCGTCTAATATTAAAATTTCAGGATCATTTAACAATGCAGATGCAATGGCTAAACGTTGTTTCATACCCAAAGAATACGTTTTAAATTTGTCATCTTTTCTATCTAAAAGACCAACAATAGTTAGTTTTTCTTCAATTTTAATATGGTCAACACCTTTAATTTTACAAACTAATTTTAGATTTTGTTCCGCAGTCATATAAGGGTAAAAGTTTGGACGCTCTATTATAGCTCCAACTTTTTTAAGAGCTTCATGTGTGTTAATATTACCATTAAACCATTGGAACTCTCCACTAGTTTTATTTACCACATTAAGTACAATACCTAATGTTGTAGATTTTCCGCTACCATTAGGACCTAAAATACCATAAACATTACCTTTATTTATAGTAAAGCTTAAGTTTTTAACAGCGGTGAGATAGCCAAATTTTTTTGTAAGATTTTTAAGGGTAAGTATAGGTTCCAAAATCATTTATTTTTACTACCAAAAATGGTATAGGTTATGGTTGTTTTTAGTAAGACGATTTAGACCTATCTTTGTTACAATGTTATAGCGAAAACATATAAAATTAAGCCATGAAACCTGATTTAATAATATCTAAAAAAAAACCATCTTATACTATTAATGATACTTTAGATACGTATTTGAAAAAATATAATAGGAATACAAAATTACCTATTTTTTATGACGATTTAATGCGTTTTCAGGGCTCTATAGTGGTGTATGATAAAGATGATAATGATACGCTTTGGCTTAGAGTGTATTATAATGAATTTGAGGCTGAAGAAATTAACCTCAGTTTAAAACGCGTGTATTCGTATTTAAATTCTGATGGAAACGAAACTATTTTTAAGTATCTAAGTATAGATGCTATTGATTTTTGCACTTTCGGAAACTCAAAACCTTTTAGAGTAAAAGTTAGAAATATTCTTAATGATAATTTCAGCTATTTTTATGTAAAAAAAGCAGATGCATCACGTATATATGGTTTAGAATTAGAGCACATGCTATCACCATATAATCTTAATTTTTTGGTGTATAATGACACTTTAATTGAAGAACATATTGCGGGTATTCCTGGTGATGAGTTTATAAAAAAGATGCTTCTAGAATGTTCAGATTCTGAAAAAGCACAAATAGCAAAAGAGTTTGTAAAGTTTAATGAACGTTGTATGATTAGGTTATTAGGTGATATGCGTTCTTATAATTATGTCATTGTACCAACTCACGATTTTGATCAGGTGGTTTATAAAATTAGAGCCATAGATTTTGACCAACAATCTTATGAGGGAAAACTAAATATTTACCGCCCTCAATTTTTTAAAGAAAATTTTATAATGGTAGATTTAGTGCGCGCAAAAATACAAAAAGCCTCTGTAGAACAGTATAAAATTGAGGAACGCTCTATAGTAGCAAAACGAATGATGAGTTTTAAAAACAGGTTGTCAGCCCTATTAACGTGCATGAAAAAAGATATTATATCCAAACCAGAACACGTAAGTCAATTAAAAGAAGAAATTTATAATTACACCTTAGATATAGCCTTTAGAAAAAGTAATAGCATGGGTGAAGTTTTGCAACACGCATTGGGTTTTATAAAACGAAATTATGAGGGAAAAAAAATTTAATTCCAGTACTGGTCATAATCAATGTCATCATAACCCTCTAAATCCTCGTTGTCCTCAAACTCATTAAAAGCATCTTCATCTTCATCTTCTTCGGCTTCAAATATTTTTTCTGGGGCTTCATCGGGCACTTGTCCTTGTACATATATTAAATTTGGATAGTCTGTGCTTGGTGCTTCTTCAACAATTTCTGCCAATTCCACATAAAAAGTCCACATATTTAAAAAATCATAAACATAAATTAGGCGTGTTGCCGCTTCATGCACTAAATCGTTTATGACAGTTGTATTCATTGTTTTTATTGGGTCTCTAGTGTCGCCCAAATCTAACATTGCAATTTCTTCACCTTGATTCCACTCACTATCACTAACATAAAAAGAGGCCATTTCCATACCATCAAACCCAAAAGATTGGGTTATGATATTATGTAAATCTTCCATAGTATCGGTTTCACGAATTTCTAAATCTCGAAACACATCTTCTTCAGCAATGCTGTCTAAAACAACTCTAAATCTATATATCATAGGTGCTAATTAAAAATTTTTTAGGTTAAAAAACTAAATGGACGTTATGGATTAATTTTTATAACGATTCCTAGTACTTTCAAGTATAATATAAAACTGAATTCCTATTAAAATAGTCGCAATAACAAGGTGTAATGGCTGTGTAGAAAAAGGAAAATTAAAATAATACATAGCAATACCAGTTACGATTTCTAATCCAATACAAATTAAAACTAAGTTTAGTTTAGCATAGCCAAGCTTATGTTTTTTGTTCAAATAAAATAATCTTAAATTTAATACTAAAACAAGTATTGATAGGGATCTATGGATATAAAATTCTAATGGGGCAAGTGCTGTAATATCCCAATTAAAATAACCGTTTAGTGTATTTTGTACATCTACAAATTGTCTCACTTGCGTGCCCAAAACAACCTGAATTAAAGATAAAACTGTTGCTATTATTAAAATGTTTTTAAACCTTAAATTAAATTTTTGGGTTTTAAAAGCTGTTTTAGATTTAAAGATAAGGTATAGTATTATGGCAACAATAACCAATGCCATTACCATGTGTGTAGTAATTTTAAAAGGAGCTAAGTTAGAGTCTACAACCGTTTTGCCAAGCCAAGCTTGAAAACCCATACCAACAATAGTAATTAAAGAGAGTACTAAAAACCGTTTTTTTACTTTAAAAAGCCAAAACGATGTTAAAGTAAAAATTAAAATTGGGATACCAGATAGTGCGCCAAGTAAGCGATTAATATACTCAACCCATGTGTGTAAAGGATTAAAAATTGCATAATCATGTGCTGTGTAGGCTTCCCAGTTTTTAAGGTTAAGTGTTGTGTTAGATGTAAAATCTTGTTTTGCAACTTTTAAGCTTTCATTTACAATAATTACAACCCCTTTTTTGTAGTTGTGGTTGGGTTTAAATTGCAATTCCGAAAGTTCTGTTGGCGGAATGTAGTACCCAAAGCATTTTGGCCAATCTGGGCAACCCATTCCAGAACCGGTCATACGCACAACAGCACCTGCTATAATTACTAAGTATATTAGCACTAAAGCAACTTTTGCAGTTTTTCTGAACCTGTTAATCATTTGCATTAAAACCCTAAAAAATGAAGTTGTATAATTTATAGCGAAGATACAAAAAGTGTAATATTACTTGACTTAAAATATAATGGTTTGTTCAATTTAGTATCATTTTAAAGTGTAAGCGTTTTTATACGAATTTTAACCATTTTGCGTTTTTTATAATATGAAAAGAGGACTACTAACTTTAATAATACTATTGGCTTTAATTTTCTCAGCATTTCAATTTAAGCCTGTTAAAAAAATAGCCAATAGTTTTGAGACACTTATACAAAAGCAAAAGCTTATAAATAAGGATGGTGCTACACTAAAAACTAGAGTTAATACTCCTGAGGGTTATAAAAGAGTAGCTTACCAAAAAGGTACTTTTGAAACATATCTTAGAAATTATAAGATTAAGCCCTTTGGGAGTAAAATCATTAATTATGACAATTCTGAGTATTATTGGCAGTTAGGTCACGTTGGTATTTTAGATATTCCGGTACCAAAAAACGGTTTACAACAATGTGCAGATGCACTCATTAGAATTCGTAGCGAATTTCTTTGGACTACAAACCAAAAATCTAAAATAGGATTTAATTTTACCTCAGGGCATTATTGTTCGTGGATCAAATATGCGGAAGGTTATAGACCAAAAATTAAAGGCAATAAGGTAAGTTTTCATAAAACAGCAACCGCTAACCATACAAAAGCAAATTTTTATAAATATCTCAATTTACTATTTATGTACTCTGGCACATTATCACTTTACAATGAATTGGATCATATTAAGGCAGCTAACCTAAAAATAGGAGATATGCTCATAAAAGGTGGTACGCCAGGTCATATTGTAATAATAGCCGATGAAGCTGTAAATACTAAAGGCGAAAAGTTATATCTTTTAGTGCAAGGCAATACGCCAGCACAAAGTGTACAATTGGTTAAAAATCTTGAAAACAGTACTATCTCTCCATGGTACAAATTAGAGGATAATGTAGAGCTATCGGTATCTAATTACACGTTTGAAACCTCAAAATTTGTGAGATTTAAATAACGAGGTTGTATCTTTGTTAAAACAAAATATAAACTAAAGTACAATTAGTAATGGGCAAAGCATTAACAAAGCAAGAATTACATAATTTAGCCATGAACCATGTTGGAAAAGATTTAGAAACCCGAGGTTTTGAGTTTGTGGCCATAAATAGTAAGCTGAAAAAGCATCCGCAATTTGTGTGTATTGATAAAAACAGTCAGTATTTTTTTGTAATTGTTCGTGCTGTGCTGTTGCCAGAAAATCCGAATAATTATGATGTTATTTGGATGGAAACCTTTAAAAAACATGCTTTTGATAAAAATGCAAAAGTATTATATGCTGGTGTTGGTTTGTCCAATCCCAAAGGTGAAAAACTGCCTATATATTTAAATGAAGATTACCTTATTGAATACAACGGTATTCAAGTATTGGAAATGAATTTGAATTGAAAATATTAATCATAATACATAAATTAAACCAAAACCAAAACATTGAAAAAACTAAGCTTACTTTTCACATTACTTATACTAATTTTATCTTGTAATCAAGAGCCAGAATTGATAAAACTATCAGGGCCAATTTTTGGTACTGCTTTTAATATTCAGTACTACGCAGATGGTAGCACAAATTACACAAAAGATTTTGAGCAGTTATTTGCTGAGGTTAACCAGTCTTTATCAACTTATCAAAACGATTCTGATATTTCTAAATTAAATAATGGGGAATCCATTAAAATAGACCACCATTTTAAAGCGGTTTTTAATGCTTCAAAAAAAATATACCGAGAAACCGAAGGTGCTTTTGATCCTACAATTGGCAATGTTGTAAATGCATGGAATTTTGGTGCTGAAGAAAATAAATTTTTAACAGACAGTACAACCATAGCTAAATTAATGCGTTATGTTGGGTTTAACAGGGTTGGTATTGTAGATGATGAGGTTAAAAAATCTAAAAACAGTTATTTAGAATTTAATGCCATTGCCAAAGGCTATGGTATTGATGTTATTGCAGATTTTTTAGAATCTAAAGGGGTTACAAATTATTTAGTTGAAATAGGTGGTGATCTTAGAGCTTCTGGTTTGCATTTAGATAAAAATAAAACCTGGTCAATAGGCATTAATGATCCAAATTTTGATGGCTCAGAATCGTATTCTAAAGTTATAGCCGTTACTAAAACTGGTATGGCAACTTCTGGAACTTACAGAAAATTTAAAACCGATGAAAACGGTAAACGCTATGCGCATATTATTAATACCAAAACAGGTTATCCAAGTAAATCTAATGTTTTAAGTGTGTCTGTAATAGCACCAAATGCTATGCTTGCAGATGGGTATGCTACAGCGTTTCAGGCAATGGGTATTCAAAAAGTTGAAGACTTTTTAAGTAAACATCCAGAATTAAAAGTATATTTTATATACTTAAATGCCAAAAATGAAATGGAAACATTAAGTCTTAACGATTTTCCTAAATAGTTGGTCTTACTTGTAAACTACAGGAATTATTTCACCTTTAGCTAAGCAATATTTAATTATGGTTTCTGTGTCGAGTTTAGAAGTGTAATCTATCTCTTCAACCTTAAAACCAACAGACCGCAGTTTGTTAAAATAATCTTTGCCATAAACACGAACGTGATCGTATTGACCAAAAATTCTGACGCGTTCAGCTTTATCCGTAATGCTGTTATCTTCAAAAGTAGTGTCTCTATTTAAATCTTGCGGAATTTGAAAAATGCCAAAACCACCGGGCTTCATAACTCTATAAAGTTCTTGCATGGCTGTTGTATCGTCTGGGACATGTTCTAATACGTGATTACAAAGAATAATATCGTAGCTGTTGTTTTCAAAAGGTAAGTTGCAAATATCTGCCTTTACATCTGCAATTGGAGAAAGCAAATCTGTGGTCGTATAATCTAAATGTTTTAAATTTTTAAAGCGTTTAAGAAAGCATTGTTCTGGTGCAAAATGAAGCACTTTTTTTCGTTGAGATAAAGCTGTTTTTTCATTATCTACAAAAAAATCAGTTTCAGTTTTAAGATAAAGCCATAATAATCTGTGACGTTCTAAAGATAGCGTAGATGGAGATAGAACGTTATGACGTTGTTTAACATAACCATAAGGTAAAAATGTTTTAAAACGTTTACCGTCAATAGGGTCTGTAAAGTTTTCACCTTTTAAAATTAGGCTCAAAATTGGTTGTGCTAAATAACTCAGTCTTATTAATAAAGGTCTGGGAATTACATTTAAAATAAGTTTAAATAGTTTTTTTATCACAGCAGTATTTAAGTTTGGTTTGTATTACAGTGAATTACGGAAATTTAATAACGCTAGGCAAAGCTAATAAATACTACTTAAATCTATCTCATTAGTTTCCTTACCCGTAGAAAGTGTTATTAAACTCTGTACATTTCCTAAATAAGGAAGTAGTGTTAATTTGGTCATTATAAAACGCTCGTACGCATCAATATCTTCAACAATAAGTTTTAATAAATAATCAAAATTTCCACTCACACGGTGGCATTCTACAATTTCAGAAAAATTATTTATTTCTTTTACAAATTTTTCTAAGTAGCTTCTAGTATGTCCTTGCAGCGTTATTCCAATAAAAACTGTGAGTTTTAAACCAATTTTTTTAGTATTTAATACTGCAACATATTTTTCTATGTAGCCCTCTTTTTCAAGTTTTTTTATACGTTCAAAAATTGGGGTGGTCGTCATGCCCAATTCTTCAGCAATACTTTTTGTGGTTCTATTGCTGTTTTTTTGAAGTATGGTAAGCAACCTAGTGTCAATATTATCTAAAGAATGCGGCATAAGAATTATTTCTGTTTTAGTTGTTAAAAGTAATATATTAAAGTAAATAATTCTAAAAATCAATTTTAATAAAGAATATTATCCTTTATAAATATAATTTATAAGTTTTTAACACTAAGTAAAAAGTGCATTATGTACTTTTAAATTAATATAAAATTATATGTTTTGAATACTTTTGAATTAAAGATGCCCAAAATGGGCGAGAGCATAACAGAAGGCACCATTATCAATTGGTTGCTTAATGAAGGTGATTCCTTTGAGGAAGGCGATATTCTACTAGAAGTTGCTACAGATAAGGTAGATAACGAAGTTCCTGCGCCAGCATCTGGAACATTAGTTAAAACACTTTTTAATGCAAAAGACGTTGTACCAGTAGGTGAAGTCATGGCAATTTTAAAAATAGAGCAGTCAGATTCTAAATCTAAGCCAAAACCTCAGAAAAGTGTTGTTAATTCAGATTTACCAAAAAAAGAAAATACCAAAAAAAGTGTAAAACCAGAACTAGTATCTTCTAGCTCAGCTTTAAATACAAATTCATTTTCAGTTTCAAATAGTAAAAGGTTTTTTTCACCCTTAATTATTTCTATTGCAAAACAACAGCATATTAGTTTTGAAGAATTAGCAAGAATACCAGCAACGGGTAATGAAGGCAGATTAAGAAAAAGCGACCTATTTCAATATATAGAAGACGGACGTCCCTACATGTTTGCGCAAACTGTAACCCAAGATCCAACAGCTTACCGAATACCACAATTAACTTTTGATAAAGGCAAAGGAGAAATTGTAAAAATGGACCGTATGCGCCAGATGATTGCCGACCATATGGTGTATTCTAAACACACATCGCCTCACGTTACAGCTTATGTAGAAGCAGATTTAACCAATATGGTAAACTGGCGTAATGCTAATAAACAAGCCTTTCAAGATATATATGGTGAGCGTCTCACTTTTACACCTTTGTTTGTAGAAGCGGTGGCAAAAGCAGTAAAAGACTTTCCAAATATTAATGCTTCTGTAGATGGTAATAACATTATCATTAAAACAGATATTAATATAGGCATGGCAACCGCTTTACCAACAGGAAATTTAATAGTACCAGTTGTAAAAAATGCCAACACCAAAGATTTAAACCAATTAGCAGCTAACGTAAATGCGTTATCAGGCAAAGCCAGAGACAATAAATTAACTGCAGACGATATTAAAGGAAGCACATTTACAATTTCAAACGTAGGTACTTTTGGTAGCGTTATGGGCACGCCAATTATAAACCAACCCGAAGTGGCTATTTTAGCACTAGGCATTATAAAAAAACGCCCAGAAGTTATTGAAACCAAACACGGAGACGAAATTGCTATAAGAAGCATGATGTACTTGTCCTTGTCTTTTGATCATCGGGTAGTCGATGGATTCCTTGGCGGAAGTTTTGTGCGTCGCGTTGCCGATTATTTTGAGCAATTTGATGTGAACCGAAAAATTTAAGATAACTAGAAAACTTTAAACCATACTATCATTAAGAACACTTGCTAAAATCGCATAAAAAATTGTCAATTCCTAAGTCCCCAAAAAGACAAATAGATATAAGTATATGACACCTAATATTTCAATAACCAAAGCAGAAACATCTAAAGTAGATACTTTAGATTTCAACAACATTACACTAGGCACAACCTTTACAGACCATATGTTTATTTGTGACTATAATAATGGCGTTTGGGAACACCCAAGAATTGAGCCATTGGCATTAATACCAACACATCCTGCAGCAATGGCTTTGCATTACGGACAAGCAATTTTTGAGGGCATGAAAGCTTATAAAAACACACAAGGCGAGCCCATGTTGTTTAGACCAGAGCAAAATGCAAAGCGTTTAAATTTGAGTGCAGACCGTATGGGCATGCCTAATATACCAGAAGATTTGTTTGTAGAAAGCCTAAAACAATTGGTAGCTTTAGAGCACAACTGGATTCCACCGCAAGACGGAAGCGCACTTTATTTAAGACCATTTATGTATGCAGACGAGCCCTTTATTGGCATGCGTGCAGCAACCCATTTTAAGTTTATAATAATGGCATCACCGGCTGGGCCATTTTTTAGTAAGCGTATCCAATTGTGGGCAGAAAATACATACATACGTGCAACCTCAGGCGGCACAGGAGAGGCCAAAGCCGCAGGAAATTACGCAGCAGCCATTCGCCCTACAGAATTAGCAAAAGCAAAAGGTTACGACCAAGTATTGTGGTTAGATGCTGTAGAGCACAAATACATCCAAGAAGTTGGAACCATGAATATCTTTTTCAAGATTAATAATCAATTCATAACCCCAAAATTAGATGGTTCAGTATTACACGGTATTACCAGAGCTAGTGTTATACAACTGCTAAAAGCCATGAATTATAACGTTACCGAGCGTAAAATATCCATAGACGAAATAAAAATCGCCTCAGCAAACGGTACGTTACAAGAAGCCTTTGGTACAGGTACAGCAGTTGGTATTGCCTATATTCAAAACATCGGATTTGGTAACGAAACCATACACATATCAGACGAGAGTCCTGTTGGTTTAGAAGTTAACAATACACTCAACGCTATTAAAACCGGGAAAATTGAAGACACATTTAATTGGATGTTAAAAATTAAAATCTAAAGGCATTAAAATAATTAGGGCGTTACCACAAGGGTCGGGCTTTACGCTATATCTTTTTTGCTTTTAATGGCAAAAAAGGATGCCGCTGCAATCCCTAACGCAAAATACCACTATTTCGGTATTCAGAACGCTAACGAAAGTTTATAAAAAAATGTCAAATCTTCTATCCTAGCAATGCAATAAAAATTAAACATGAAAAAAGCAATATTAAAACACGCATTTGCAAAGCTTTGTACAGCAAAAGCAATGACGCAGCTATACGAAGCTAACTTTAAGCAAGTATCCAAATACGTACACGCCACCTCTCGTGGGCACGAAGCCATACAAATAGCCTTAGGCTTACAATTATTACCTCAAGATTACGCCTTTCCGTATTACCGAGACGATGCTATGTTGCTGTCATTTGGACTAAAACCTTATGATTTAATGCTACAATTATTAGCCAAAAAAGACGACCCCTTTTCTGCAGGACGCAGTTACTACGCGCACCCAAGTTTAAAAGATGCAGATAAGCCAAAAATACCACACCAATCCTCAGCAACCGGTATGCAAGCCATACCAGCAACCGGAGTTGCAATGGGAATGCAATATTTAGAAAAACAAGGTTTAAAAAATCCAAATGTTATTCTGAGCGATAGTGAAGAATCTCAACTAAACCCTATCACAGTATGTAGTTTAGGGGATGCTTCAGTTACTGAAGGAGAAATTGCCGAAGCCTTTCAAATGGCAGCTTTAAAACAACTGCCAATATTGTATTTGGTGCAAGATAATGGTTGGGATATTTCTGCAAATGCCGCTGAAACTAGAGCGCAAAATGCTTATGAATATGCAAAAGGGTTTCATGGTTTAGAAGCCATCACAATAGATGGTGCAAACTTTACAGAAAGTTATGAAGCTTTAGAAAAGGTAATTACAACAATTCGTAAAGAACGCCGTCCATTTTTAGTACATGCTAAAGTACCGTTATTAAACCACCATACCTCTGGTGTGCGAATGGAATGGTATAGAGATGATTTGGATGAAGCACAAACTCGCGATCCGTATCCTGTTTTAAAACAACAGCTTATAGATGCTGGTTTTTCTAAAGATGAAATTAGTGATATTGAAGGTTCTACTAAAACTAATGTGCAGTCAGATTTTGAAAAAGCCTTAAAAGCAGAAGATCCAAAACCTGAAGATTTATTTACCCACGATTTTGCACCAACACCAATTACAGAAGAAAAAGGTACACGCGCACCAAAAGGTGCAGATAAAGTAGTAATGGTAGATTGCGCCTTATTTGCCGTTGAAGAATTAATGCGCAAGCATAAAGAATGTTTGCTTTACGGACAAGACGTAGGTGGCAGACTTGGCGGTGTTTTTAGAGAAGCAGCAACCTTGGCGCAAAAATTTGGAGATAATCGTGTGTTTAATACACCCATACAAGAAGCGTTTATTGTGGGGAGTACCGTTGGTATGTCTGCTGTAGGATTAAAACCCATAGTTGAGGTGCAATTTGCAGATTATATATGGCCAGGTTTAAATCAATTATTTACAGAGGTTAGTCGCAGTTGTTATTTGTCTAATGGCAAATGGCCTGTAAGTATGATTCTGAGAGTGCCGATTGGTGCATATGGTAGTGGTGGCCCTTACCATTCGTCTTCAGTAGAAAGTGTGATTACAAATATTCGTGGAATTAAAGTAGCGTATCCAAGTAATGGTGCCGATTTAAAAGGGCTAATGAAAGCGGCGTATTACGACCCAAATCCTGTAGTTATTTTAGAGCATAAAGGGCTGTATTGGTCTAAAGTACCAGGAACACAAGGGGCAACTTCTATTGAGCCAAGTGAAGATTATGTATTGCCATTTGGTAAAGCTTGGGTATTACAAGAAATTTGGAAACAAGAACACCAAGAAACTCTAACTATTGTAACTTATGGTATGGGAGTGCATTGGGCAATGAATGCTTCTAAGGATTTAGATATGCAAAATCAAATAGAAGTTATTGATTTGCGCACACTTTTTCCATTAGATGAAGATACTATAATGACATCCGTAAAGAAAACCGGAAAATGTTTAGTAGTTACAGAAGAACCTTCTAATAATACTTTTGCAAGCGCTTTAGCAGGAAAAATTCAAGAAGTGTGTTTTAGATATATGGATGCTCCTGTAATGACTATTGGTAGTGAGAATATGCCAGCAATTCCGTTAAATTCAACTTTAGAACAAACCATGATTCCTTCAACAGAAAAAGTAAAAGATAAGATTGAAGTGTTACTAAGCTATTAACTTACAAAGATTATAGGATAGTGTCTATTAAAACAGGCTTTGCAATAGCTAAAACGGGATTAATATATAATGATTCTTACAGGAGTACTTTGGTGAAAATTTAATGTAGTTTTACTTGTTTTTTACCACAGTACTTTGTTGCAGCTTGTGATATTTTCCATTAGCGACTCAGATTCTAAGGGATTCAGATTCCGAAAACTTGAGAAAAGTACGCCAAGTTTAGTCAATTAAGCTTTTCATTCCGCAAGAAATTCATTCGGGTTTTAGATTTTCATGCACAGATTTTAATAAGACGTTTTTTTTACACGTTTTATTCCGCAACAGTTTTAAATCGCGCTAAGTTCAGTCCGCATTTTGTTTAAATTTCAGGTTTTAATTCGTTAATATTCTGTCATAATATTCGACTCAGATTGGATGCGCAAGTGACTGTTCATGCATGAGCTACAACGGTCTCGGCTATGCGTAGTGCGGGATTTCAAGGCACTTCACTTTCCGTTTTGCAGTTAGTTTATTTAATGTAATTACTTTCATATCAGCACTTTCCCCCGCATTACGTATAGCCATTGTTGGGCACAGTTATTTCTCTTCAATTGTTTTCTTTATTCCGAGTGCTATAGCTTTTGCCATTAATGGTGGAACTGCGTTTCCGATTTGAACCATTTGTTTCGCTTTAGAGCCTTTAAATATAAAGTCATCAGGAAATGATTGCAGACGAGCCATTTCTCTTACTGTTATTACTCTTGGTTCAATTGGGTGAATATTAACTCCACCATGATTTTCTTTAATGGTACAACTGGCTTCATTCCAAGGACATTTTTTCCAAGAATCCGAATAATTATCATAAAGACTTTTACCTTCGGGTACAGCAGCAAGTCTTTTTTTCATATCATCTTTATGCTTGGTTCTTACGTGGTTAATTTCTTTATTGTCTTTTACTTTAATTAAGTCCTCAATTGCTTCTTTAGTTGTGACATAAGAACCTTCCTCAAGTAGTGGTGATGGATGAAAATTTTTCTTTCCTATCCTGTTTGCAATAAATATTATCCTTTCTCTTTTTTGTGGAACATAGTAATCAGCCGAGTTTAAAACTGTAACATTAACTTCATAACCCAATGCTCTAATATCTTTTTTAATTTTATCTTCAACTTTCCCTTTAAGCATTGAACGTAAACCTTTTACATTTTCGGCAACTATAAATTGAGGTTGTAAATCTTTTATAATTTCAAGCATATCCTTATAAAGAGAATTTCTTGGGTCTTCTACAATTCTGCTACCAGACATACTGAAACCTTGACAAGGGAAACCTCCCGAAAGAACGGTTAAATCTTTTCCTTTCAGTTGTTTTTTTACAGTTTCAATGAATTTATTCTTTATTTCTGAACTTGTTATGTCGCCTTCAATTAGTGGATGTTTAAAGTTATGACGATAAGTCATACCTGCTTCTTTAAACCAGTCTAAACCACCTACTTGATTAAATCCAGCTAATTCAAAACCTTTTGCCATACCACCTGCACCACAAAATAGGTCAGCAGAAGTAAGTTTGTTAGATTTTACATTTCCCCATTCGTCTGATATGTCAATCCAGTTGATAATATCAGTTTTAGTTGATTTTGGTATAACTGGCTCATATTCTACCTTTTTGCCGTTTTCATATACGGAAAGATTTAAAAAATATTGAAGCTCACTCTCTTCAACACGATGAACTCCGCCAATTTTATTTGATTTTAGTTTACCAGAATGAATATATCTTCTGACCGATTTTTGAGAAACATTTAGTTTTTCAGCAACATCCTCAATTCGAAGCATTTGAGTTTTAGTGTCCATACTTGTCCATTTTTGTCCAAATGTAGAAAAATTATTTTAAACTTAAAAGATTTCCAAAATTGAATCTAAACTTTAATGAGTTTCTTGCTGAATGAACTTGAAATTCTCCTATGGAAACTTTTTTGTTAGAGCCATATTTAATTGTCACACTACTTTTTTCTGTAAAATCATTACTATAATCTATTAAATTAGGATTAAAGGTTATGCCTTCCAATTCTGATTTATTTATTATTTGTGATGTTAGTTCGTTATCGTTTAAATATAGTGACCATAGTAAATAATCACATTCATTTAGAAATTTCACATATTCTCTCAATAGAAGTGATACAGTAGCAGTATTTCTCACAAGTTCACGAAATTTATTTTCGTCTATGTTGCCGTCATACCATCCCTTATCTGAAAAGTACAAATCGAAAGTTTTAGGGGAAGGCTGTCCTATTTCAGGCGGACAAACTTTGAAAGATTTTGATTTATTTGTTTTAACTGAAAGAGTATTGTCTTTCTCTAAATAAAAATCAACGCCACTTTTGCTTTGACTACCTCTTTCTCTTTTTTCTGTTCCTGCATATTTAATTGGAATCAAAGGAAAAAGTTGTTTTTTTTGTTCTGTATAATGAGTAATAAAATTTGTTAATATTTCTTTGTCTGAATTATTAATTAATCTGTCACTATCATTGCCAGGGTCTAATTCGAAAACATTGCAAATAGCAAGTTCAGCTGTATCTCCAAGCATAGAATTATTAATTACTTTTTCTTTCTTTAAAAGTTCAGGAAAATTTTCACGATGTAATCTTATTTTATAGCCACTTCTGTTGTTGTGTAATTGAAGTTCTAAAACAGTTTTTTCTTTAAATTTTACTGTGTTTGACTCATTCCAACTTTGTTCGGTAGGTTTAGTAAATGAAAAATCTTTTAGGTCAAAAGTTAAATCTGGTAAATCGTCTCTTTTTAAAATTTCATAGTTATATGTGTCGTCATTTCTATAAAACCAGCAGTTGTAATCGCTAACTAACGCATAATCAACTATAATAGGTAACATTTCATTAATTTTTGATAAACAGAATTTTTTAAAGTTGTTTCTATTTATAGTATTAGGATATAAGTCGCCAAAAAAATGATTGAAAGTTTCATCTCCTGCTTGTCCAACTACTTTTGGTGCAAACATCTTACCATTTCCTTTAAAAGTTCTAACTGAAAAAGTCTCTTCATTTTCAAGCAAAAAATTGTGTGGGCATCTTGCTATGTATGGCGAGGTGAATTTTTTAGAAGTAGTTAAATATTCAATTGGTTTAGCTTTACCTCTGAAAATTTTGTTTATTATTTTGGACTCAATGAAAGATTTAAGTAAGTCTTTATCTATTCGGCTAATAGAAATGTCATTTTCAATTTTAAAATGCAAACAAATTGCATATTGAAAAGTCATTCCAAAAGTTTCGTTATTCATTTTTTGGTTTTTCTCAAATTTACGGTTTTTTCATAATTGTGCCCAACTCCTATTACACACACTTTTTATTCCACTCTAACCCAAGTTTGTGTGTAGGTTGTATTGTCTTCAGTAAAAGTTATGCTAAGGGTGTCTGTTGTATTAGTAACTTCAAATTCAAACAGCAATACATCAGAGTCATCATCTGTAAATAATACGGTTTGGTTGGTTAAGTTAACTTCAAATACACCAGGATTTTCATCCTGTCCGTTTGTGTAAGTTAGCAGCCCTTTGTTATCAGAGCTAATAGAATCTGGGCTAAATTCTAGAAATTCACAACATTTAGGCAGCAGATCTGAAATATTACCATTAATGATTTCACTTTGAATTTCCCATTTACCAAATAATCCGGTTACCTCAAGGTTGTCCATAGGAGCAGGATCATCATTTTCACATTGAAAAGCAAATAACACGGTTACTAAAATTAAAAACTTAAAATTTTTCATAATTATTTTTTTTGTAAAGGTACTCAAGGTAATTAATTGAAGGTTTGTTGTATTATTATCTAAAAGTTAATAAAAAGTGAAATTTACGGTTGTAATTAAGGCGCTATATTTTTCTTAGTTTTTTTGCTGCCTTCGTACATTTCGTACTTTACAAAACGTACCTCAAGTTTAGCGTTAAAAAGCTTTATTTTTTTGGAAGTACGTAAACCTATAAATTTTAAAGCTTCTAAATTTGACGTTATGAGCCATGCATTGGTATTGGGATAGCTATGTTTTAGTGTAGAACCTATATTACCATAAAATTCTTCAACATTTAAGTTTTCTAAACGCTCACCGTAAGGGGGATTAAAAACCATGTGCAATTTATGAGACCCCGATTTTTGAGTTTTAAAAAAATCTTCGTGTTGTATGTGCACAAACTCATCTAAATGCGCATTTTTTATATTGTCTTTAGCCTTTGCTACTGCTGATGGTGACTTGTCATAACCCAATATTTTATGATGAAAATCACGTGTTTTTTTCAAAAGTGAGTCTTCAATTTTTTCAAATAATTCTACATCCCAATCATCCCAGCGTTCAAAAGCAAACTCTTTTCGCATTAAATTTGGTGGTATATTACACGCAATCATTGCGGCTTCGGCAAGCATAGTACCGCTACCACACATAGGATCCATAAAATCGGTTTGGCCATCCCAGCCGCTCATCATAATTAGTCCGGCAGCAAGCACCTCGTTAATTGGTGCAATATTAGTTGCTGTTTTATAGCCGCGTCTATGGAGCGACTCGCCAGAGGTGTCTAATGAAATAGTACAATTTTGGCGATCTATGTGCACATTAATTTTTAAATCTGGAAAGCGCAGATCTACATTTGGTCTATCGCCGGTAGCCTCTCTAAATCGGTCAACTATAGCATCTTTGGTTTTTAAGGCGGTGTATTGTGAGTGTGTAAAAACACTATTATTAACCGTAGCATCTACAGCTAAAGTCCCTATTGGTTTAAGATAATTTTCCCAAGTTATGTTTTTAACACCAGAGTACAAATCATCCTCTTTAAATACTTTGAAACTTTTAATGGGTTTTAAAATTTTAATAGCGGTTCTTAAGCCAAGATTAGCTTTGTACATAAAGCCTTTATCGCCTTTAAAACTTACATTACGCACGCCTTTTTCTACCTCAATTGCACCTAGCTTTGTAAGTTCGTCTGCTAAAATATCTTCAAAGCCAAATAAAGTCTTGGCTACCATATTAAAATTATTGTCCATAAGCTACATTAATTGGTTACAAAAATACAGTATTTTTGTGCGAGCCTCTACAAAATTACAGTGTTAGAAAATTATATAACAGACCTAAAGTTAAAGAGGCACTTTTTTAAATCACTATATTTTTACTTAAAAAATTATGGACAAGAATGAAAAAAAATGGTACGCTTCATGGTTTGATACACCATATTACCATATTTTATATAAAGATCGTGATTATTATGAAGCCCAGGTGTTTATGGATAATATTACCCAGTATTTAAACCTTCCGGAAGGTGGAAAAATCTTAGATCTTGCCTGTGGTAAAGGGCGGCATGCCCTATATTTAAACACATTGGGTTATGATGTTACAGGTGTAGATTTGTCTGAACAAAGCATTGCACATGCCAAACAATTTAAAAACGCAACTCTAAATTTTAAAGTGCATGATATGAGTACACCATATCCAGATACTTTTGATGCTGTTTTTAACCTATTTACCAGTTTTGGGTATTTTGAAGATGAAGCACTTAATTTAAATACTATTTGTGCTATAAAAGCGGAATTAAACACCTATGGTTTTGGGGTTTTAGATTTTATGAATGTAGATTATGTGATTCCAAACCTAGTGGCTCAAGACTCTAAAATAGTAGATGGCATTACTTTTAACCAACACAGATCGTTAGAAGATGGCTACATTATAAAAACAATTAATTTTACTGTTGAAGGCGAAACTTTTAATTTTAAAGAACGTGTAAGAGCCTTTACTTTAGAGGATTTTGAAACACTTTTTGAGGCAGCAGGTGTGTATCTTTTAGATATTTTTGGGGATTACAATTTAGGAAAATATAATGCTGAAACTTCTAAGCGTTTAATTATGATTTTTAAATAAACTAGCATGATGAATACCTTTCTGTTTCCAGTATATGCTATTTTAATAGGTGTACTTATAGCATTTTTAACCCGAAACAAAAAAAGTGTATATACCAAATTACTTCTGTCTTTTAGTGGTGCATTTTTATTAGCATTAACTCTTTTTGATTTGTTACCCGAGGTTTATGCGCATTTAGAAGCCAAACAAACGGGACTTTATATCATGTTTGGTATTTTACTTCAAATTATATTAGAGTTTTTTTCTAAAGGAGCAGAGCACGGTCATGTGCATATACAAAGTTCAAATTCTAAGTTTCCATGGTTACTTTTTGTAAGTCTATGTGTACATAGTTTTTTAGAAGGGTTTCCTATACATGCTCATAACACTATGGTTTATGGGGTTTTTATTCATAAAATCCCTATAGCAGCATTGGTTGCACTATTTTTATTTTCGTCTGAGTTTAGTAAAATGCAATGTGTTAGTTTTTTGGTTGTTTTTGCAATAATGACACCTTTAGGCACTTTTGTGTCTTATAAAATATCCGGAATTTCTGAATATATTAATGCCATAAATGCTGTGGTTATAGGTATCTTTTTTCATATCTCAACTACCATTTTATTTGAGAGTTCAGAAGGGCACAAGTTTAACTTATCTAAATTAGTACTCATTTGTTTGGGTGTTTTAATTGCTTATTTTGTTTAGAAATAAGAATCAGGAATCAAGATTTAGCGACTATAGATAAAAGATTAAAGAAAATAGATGACAGAAAATAGACTTTAGAAAAGGGTTGAAAAGCTATAAGATCGCAGCAAAAAACCACTGAAAGTGCTGAGAGCTAATATTTAAAATTAATAGCAACACAGTGTTTAGTAAAGAAGAATCACGCTTACTACGTCAAGAATTTTGGATCAGTTTTGGGAAATCATTTCCAAAAAAATGGGTGTTGTACAATACCAAAATAAAAGGTGTATCATTTAAGTTTCACTTTGACACTAAAAGTGCATTAATAGCATTAGACTTGGAAGACAACCTAGAAAACCGAATTAATTGCTGGGAAAAATTAGTAGCCTTGAAATCTATATTAATTTCAGATTTTCTTCCAGATGCTATTTATGAAGAATCCTATATACTAGAAAATGGCAAAGAAATTTCACGTATTTATATACCATTAGAGGATGAAAAAATAACCATTCATAATAAAAACACTTGGCGAGGCGTTATGGTTTTTTTTAATGAAAAAATGATACTTTTTGAAGCTTTTTTTAATGATTATAAGGAAATTATAAAAGGGTGATTATACGTTTTTAAAAACCTACAACACAAATATACTTACTTTTTGCTATTTGAAAATATAAACAATACATTTACACAACAAACGTGTTTAAGCTTTTTTTACTTTAAATTCAACTATTAACTTATATGTCAGATACCGTTTTACAACTCAAAGATGCCACTATTTATCAAGGTAATAGTATGGTGTTATCTCATGTAAATTTTGAAATGCAAAAAGGCGATTTTGTATATCTTATTGGCAAAACGGGTAGTGGTAAAAGTAGTTTTATGAAAACGCTTTACGGAGATTTAGCGCTCACCGAAGGTGAAGGTTTTATTGTGAATTTTAACCTTAAAACTCTAAAAGAAAAGGAAATTCCGTTTTTAAGACGAAAATTAGGTATTGTTTTTCAGGATTTCAAATTGCTACCAGACCGTACTATAATTAGTAATTTAGAATTTGTACTTAAAGCTACAGGTTGGAAGTCTAAAGATGAAATTAAAGCACGTATTGATGCAGTTTTAGACAAGGTAGCCATGAAAACCAAAGGCTTTAAATTTCCGCACGAACTCTCTGGTGGCGAGCAACAACGTATTGCAATAGCACGCGCATTACTTAACGATCCAGAGCTTATTTTAGCAGACGAACCTACCGGTAATTTAGATCCTCAAACCAGTGTTGAGGTTATGGAGGTTTTGCAAGAAATTAATAAAAACGGCAATACTATTTTAATGGCAACACATGATTATGCATTGTTGCTCAAATACCCAAGCAAAACTTTGAAGTGTGACGAGAATAAAGTGTTTGAGGTGGTGCAGCGGAAAAATTAGTAATGTATAATTATCTAAAAAAACAGCTAAAAAGATTAATTCCAGAATCAACTTTGGTTAAAAATGAAGCCGTATTAAGAAAAATGTATAGTTTTTTCTACTCGGGTTCTTCACACCAATGTAATATTTGTAACAAAAAACTAAGAACATTTATACAACTAAAAAATACCGATTTACTTTGCCCGTCTTGTGGTAGTTTAGCTCGTAACAGAAGACTTTTTCAATACATTACAAAAGCGCAACAATTAAAAGGAACTGTGCTTCATTTTTCACCCTCTCGAAGTTTATACAGACTTCTAAAACATATGAGTACAATACAGTATTTTAGTACAGATTTTGAAAACGAATTTTTGGCAGATTATAAATATGATATTACACATATAAGCCAAAAAGACAATACTTTTAACACCATACTATGTTATCATATTTTAGAACATATTGAAGCCGATATTAAGGCCATGAAAGAGTTATACAGAGTTTTGAAGCCTATGGGTAAAATTTATATTCAAACCCCTTTTAAGACCGGAGAGATATATGAAGATGCATCTATTGTTTCTCCCATTGAAAGAGAAAAGCATTTTGGACAAAAAGATCATGTTAGAATTTATAGTGTTGAAGGACTAAAAACACGTCTTACTAGCGTTGGTTTTCATGTTGAAATTAAAACGTTTCATAAACAAAAAGAAGACTTATATCTAGGGCTCCAATCACCAGAAACTATTTTAATTGCCTCAAAATAATTGACTTATTTATTATGCTATCGATACTAATACCTACATATAACTATGATATATATCCGTTAGTTGAGGATTTGGAATCTCAAGCAAAAAAATTAGCTATTACTTTTGAAATTATTTGCATAGATGATTACTCAGAAACACTATTGTTTGATACAGAAAAGTTAGCCTCATTAAGCCATACTAATGTTAAGTTACTAAATAAAAATATTGGTAGAAGTGCTATTCGTAATTTATTAATGCAAAGCGCACGTTACGATAATTTACTATTTGTAGATGCTGGCACACAGCCAAAATCTAAACATTTTATAAAAAACTATTTAAAGTATATAAGTAATACTGTTGTCATTGGCGGTATGATTGAAACACTAATAGCTCCCAAAAAACCTTACAAATTACGTTGGTTATATACTAAAAAAAGAGAGTCGGTAAATAATACGAAAACACCTAAAAAACAGATTTTAACAACAGCCAATTTTTTAATTAAAAAGCACGTCGCAATTTTATATCCTTTTAATGACTCAATTAAAAAATATGGCTATGAAGATTATCTATTTTTTAGCAAACTAAAAGCGCAAGGCATTGACTTTAAATTTATTAAAAATCCTGTAGTGCATGATCCTAAAGAAGAAGCGCAAACATTTATAACAAAAACCGAACATGGTGTAACTAACCTAAAAAATCTATTAGAACAAAATAATACATTTATAGAAAACAACACTTTAATAAAGACCTTTCTTTTGTTAAAAAAAATAAGATTACATAATTTAATTGGATTTTTTTTTAGACTTTTAAAACCTGTTTTAATTATAAATTTTAAATCTAAATATCCATCCTTGCTACTTTTCGATTTTTATAAAATTGGGTATTTATGCACTTTAAATCCTAAATAGTAATGCCATTTTTTTCTATAGTTATTCCTTTATTTAATAAAGAAAAATTTGTTAAAAATACATTACAAAGTGTTTTAAGTCAGACCTTTAATGACTATGAAATTATAATTGTAGATGATGGCTCAACAGATGCAAGTGTAGCTATAATTAAGGAAATTATTTCCGATAAAATACAGTTAATTCAACAAAAAAACCAAGGTGTTGCAAAGGCCAAAAACGTTGGTATTAAACATGCAAAAAGTAAATTTATAGCATTAATAGACGCCGATGATACTTGGTATTCAAATCATTTAGAAGAATTAAAAAAGCAAATAGGTATTTATCCAAACGCAGGATTATATTGTAATAATTATGAAATTTTATACACTCCAGAAATTAAAAAACCTGCGCTTTTTAATTTTAACTACAAAACAGATTGTCTGTTGATTGAAGATTTTTTTAAAGCTAGTATTATAAATTCTGTAGCTTGGACGTCTGCTGTTGCATTTTCAAAAGAAATTTTTGAAAGGGTTGGCGGATTTAATACCAACTACAATACTTGCGAAGATTTAGATATGTGGTTAAGGTTGGCACTGCGTTACGATGTGTCTTTTAATCCAACAATTACAATGACTTATAAAAGCTATATTGCAGACAGTCTTACAAAGCACACAAATAATAATACACGAGAAATTTTTTTAAATGCTTTTGAAAATGAGGCTTTAAAAAATAAATCGTTAAAAACCTATTTAGATGTTAATAGATATGCTATTGCAGTACGTTGCAAACTATCAAAAGAAAAGCTACTTTTTAAGAGGTTAAAAAACGGAATTTCAAAACATAATTTAAACCTGAAACAGCACATAATTTTAAATTCTCCACGATTACTTGTAATTGTAATGCTTAAGTTACAGAAGTTTTTAATAAAAAAAGGAATGTATTTATCGGCTTTTAAATAAAACAAGGGCATCAAAATCTCTAATATAATCGGTTTCTAAGTAGATATCAGATGCCAAAACTAAGCACACAGAACCTGATGAGAAATTATCAATCTCGCGCCAAATTCCTGGTACAATAAGTAACCCTTTATTTGGTTTGTTTAATGTTATTTTTTTTGCGTTAGTACCATCATTTAGAAGTATTTCAAAGCTTCCGCTCAGTGGAATTATAAGTTGCTGTAATTTTTTGTGTGCATGGCCTCCTCTAAACGCATCAGAAGGGACATCGTATAAATAATACACGCGTTTAATTTCAAAAGGAATGCATTTTTTTTCAATAACAGCAAGACTTCCACGCTCATCGTGTACTTTAGGAATGTCTATTAATTGGCAATCTTCTACGGTTGTTTTAGACATTATCAAGTAAGTTTTTCCATTGTTTTGTAATTTCTTTTACATCTAAATGCGCAACACTTGGTATTGCATTTGCTTTGCAGGTATTGTACAGTTTTGTATTGGTTACCATTGTATTAAAGGCATTTGCAAGTGCTTGAGTATCATTGTTTTTAACCAATAAGCCGTTATAATTATTTTTAATGACTTCTCTCGGACCAGAATCACAATCTACCGATACCACAGGAGTGCCACAGGCTAAAGCTTCAATAATACTCATAGGGAAGCCTTCGTATTTACTTGATAATGTAGTGAATAAGGCATTTTTAACATACGGAAATGGCTCTGGCTGATAATCCATAAATAGCACATATTCATTTAATTGAAGTGTTTCTACTAATTTTTTTAAGTACTGTAAATCATCACCTTTACCCATAATTATGAGTTTAATGCCGTTGGCTTTGAGAATGGAAGCGTTATAACTGTTAATTAGTAGTGTAAGATTTTTTGCCACCTCCTCTAATCTACCAAAATAAAGTATATATTTAAAACCTAATGGTGTAAAATTACCATTGGCTTTTTTGGTAATTTCATTTTGATGTATTGGGTTATAAATAAACCTGTTGTTTTTAAAATTATAAACACGTGTTATGCTTGTCATTATCTTTTTACTCACACCAACAAACGTCATATTTTTATTGTAAATACGTTGAGATGCTCGTTTATTTATAGGGAAATAATTATCTATTTTATGGTTATGCACCATGCCAATTTGCTTAGCACCTTTGTAATAGATATTAAAAATAAGCCACTCTTTTAAAAATTGTGTTCTTAAGCGGTTATCTATAATTATGTCAAATTTTTGAGTTTTAAAGTAGGTGTAAAGTGCCCATAATTTACCTAAAATACCCAAGCTTTTTTTAGCTTCTTTTTCTAAATTAAAAAGCTGCCCATCATAGCTATATTCAATAGCATCTTTTGTGGTTACAATATGCACCTCATATCCCAAACTTGTTAGCATCTTAGATTGTGTAGCACCAAAACGTTCAGTACCGCCATTACTTAATGCGGTTAATATAATGCATACTTTTTTTTTATTCATCAAAGACTTATATTTATGCTAACAATCTTTAGTATTTCCAATTTACTAAAACAAAAACGGATATGCAATTTGAAATTTTAATATCGCAGTTACTTTAAGCAAAAAATAAATTATTAATTGTTTTAAAAATTTAATTTAGAAATTAAAGATAAATCAATTCATAAAAAAATCATTTAAAAAATCACAATTTGAGAATTTTACTAATAGGCGAATACAATCGTGCACAACGAAACATAAAAAAAGGATTAGTTGCTTTAGGACACGAAGCTATTGTTGTGAGTACTAAAGATGGTTTTAAAAATGTAGATGTTGATATAGAAATTAAAGAAAATTATAATTCTTTTTTAATAAGAAAGTTTAGAATTTTAATTTATAAAATTTGTAGAATAAACTTACTTACAGAATCTATAAAGCATCAAATTAAGGCCAATAAACACCTTTTGTCTAATTACGATGTTGTACAATATATAAACGAAGCGCCTTTTAATATTGAATACAAAAGTCATTTAAAAATTTTTAAATGGTTAAAGCTTTGGAATCCTGGCAAAACCTTTTTGTTATCCTGTGGTTTAGATCATTTAAGCGTTGATTATGCTTATAAACAAACCAATAGATATTCTATTTTAACTCCTTATTTTGAGGGTAGAACTAATGAAAAAGACCATTCTTTAGGCTTGCGTTACCTTACACCAGAATTTAAAAAATTACACACCTACATGTTTGAAAATTGTGAAGGAGTTATTGCCAATGATTTAGATTATCATATGCCGCTATTAAATCATGCCAAATATTTAGGAATGATTCCACATGCTATAGATCTTTCTGAATTACCCTATAAGACACCTGTTATAAACGATAAAGTTGTAATTTTTCATGGAATAAATACCAATAATTATTATAACAAAGGCAATGATATTTTTGATGCAGCTTTAGAAATTATTCAAAAAAAATATGCAGACAAAGTTGAAATTATTACCACAAAAAATCTGCCTTACAAAACCTATATTCAATGTTTTGAAAAAGCCCATATACTTTTAGACCAAGTGTTTGCCTTTGACCAAGGTTTTAATGCTTTAGAAGCTATGGCAAAAGGCAAAGTCGTATTTACTGGTGCCGAAAAAGAGTGGCTCAATTATTATAATTTAGAGGAAGATACCATTGCAATAAATGCTTTGCCAGATGCAACTGAGATTGCTAAAAAACTAGAATGGCTCATTAACAACACTCATAAAATTACTGAAATTTCAAAAAATGCTCGCACTTTTGTAGAAACCTACCACGACCATATAGATTGTGCCAAACAGTATCTTAATAAATGGGGTTTTTAAGTTGCGTTAATCTTAATTACTTAGTGTTTCAGAATTAGAAACGGAGTGTTTAAAGTAGCGCCATAATATAAACGCAACCACAATAAAGTATATAATATATCGGATTACATGTGCAATTACAATGCCTTCAGTGCCATATATTTTAATAAAATAAAGGCTTAAGCCATAAAAAATAACCAGTGATAAAAGTTCGGTAAGTACATAGCTTTTTACTTGTTTCTGTGCTAAAAACTGATAAGCTAATACAATGGCTGCAAGTCTTATAAAATCTCCAACAAGTTGCCATTTAAAAAGCGGTTCCATAGCATAAAACCCAGGATACATATAATCTATAATAAAATTTCTGAGCAAAAATACCAATACCATACCTAAACCAAAAATGGGTAAAATAGTTTTGTAAATGTTTAGCACTTCTTTAAAAAATAAACGTTTTGTTTTTATAGTTGCAAATTTTGGAAGAATATAAAGCGTAAACAAACCCGTTGCAAACACCATATAGTTTTTGGAAATATTTGTTACTGAGGTCCAATACCCAGCTTCATCAGTGTTTAAATCATCTGTGAGTTGGGCGCGCAAATCAATTTCTACATAATTTAAAAGGAATGAGGTCACAAAAGACATTACTGTAAATGCCAATAACTCGTTTTTAAAACTGAAACTAAAGCCCAATGTTTTTGGTTTAACTATAGTTTTTAGGGTTTTACCAAATACAATTACTAACACAGTTAATTGAATAATAGGTGATACTACAATTGCAATGAGTATAAATTCTAAGTTTTTAAAATAGATGCCCGTAAACAATAAAATAGCACCAAGTATATAACTAATTAAATCTACTTTGGCATAACTTTTATAATCCGAGAGTCCGTTTATAACCGCATTGCAAAGCCTATTTAGTCCAATTGCAGGGACAATAAAGGCAATAATTTTTACAATATAACTGTAGCTTGAGGTGTTAAAAAGTTTATTTGAAATGGCTTCTGATCCAAAAAATAATACCAAGCTACTGGCTAAAGTACCAACCATAAAAAACACAGTTACCGTTGAAAATAATTGCGTTAATTTTTGATGATTATTCTTGTATTCTGAAACATATTTTACAATACCATTAAAAATACCCAGTGTTGAACTACTGGTTAATATTTGTAGCACATTTCTAATGTTTCCAATAACAACGTGCCCGCTTGGTCCAAAAACAATACTAATATATTTTTGAGCAAAAAATGAAATTACCAACCTAATACTTATAACCACAGCATTTAAAGAGGTAATTTTTAGTACAATGTTATTAGTTATAAATTTTGGAAGCTTCATTTGTAGAATTTAAGTATAAGCATTTAATACCGAAATTACGCTTTCAATTTGAGTGTTAGTCATAACCGGACTTATGGGCAAACTAATAATTGTATTGTGAATAAGTTCAGTAATTGGTAATTTTAAATGCGCATAGCTGGCTAAAGCTTTTTGATGGTGTGGCGCAGTAGGGTAGTGAATGAGCCATCCTATTTCATGTTGGTTTAAATACTCTATAAAATGCGTTCTGTGTTCTACTTCAATAACAAAAGCATAAAACACATGATTTTTTGAGCCATCATAAAATGGTAACTTTAGTTTTGGGTTGTTAATTGCTTTTAGATAGCGGTTCGCAATACGTCTTCTTTGGCTGTTATCTTCATCTAATTTATTGAGTTTAATACTTAAAAAAGCAGCTTGCATATCGTCTAAGCGACTATTATATCCAATGATTTCGTTAGTGTATTTTTTACTACTGCCGTAATTACGGAGTAGTTTTATAGTTTCAAATAACTCTGAATCATTTGTGGTTATAGCACCTCCATCGCCAAGTGCTCCCAAATTTTTACTAGGATAAAAACTAAAGGCTGCAGCATGCGAAAGATTACCAGCTTTTAATGAATTTGAATTCTCTGGGTTGGCATTAGAACTATACTCAGCTCCATGCGCTTGTGCAGCATCTTCAATAAGTATTAGATTTGAGTTTGTAGCAAGTGTATGTATCGCTTCAACATCTGCAAGTTGCCCATATAAATGTACCATAATTATGGCTTTAACCTCTGGAGTTAAATTTGCTTTTACACCAGCTACATCTAAGTTGTATGTTTCTGGGTTTGGTTCTGTAAATACAGGAACTAAATTGGCATGCAAAACCGATAAAATTGTAGCAATAAACGTATTAGCGGGTACAATAACTTTGTCGCCCTCTTTTAGTTTTCCAAGCGTTATATACCCTTTTAATATTAGCGTTAACGCATCTAAACCATTGGCAGTACCAATACAATATTGGGTGCCGCAATAACTTGCAAATTGGGTTTCAAAATTTAAAACATTCTGACCTAGAATAAAATGAGACGCTTCTAAACAGGTATTAAATGCGTCTTTAAACTCTGAATTAAAACGTTGATTTATGTTGTGTAAATCTAAAAACGGAATCATTTAAAAATGGTGTTTAATTTTTTGTGGCACAACGTTTTTATCGCATACGTTTTTTGCGGAATTAATTGCGCACCAAAACTTGCTTTCCAATACATAAGTCCGCTGTTAATTTTTAAAGTTTTATCTGTAGCTGAACTTCCAAAACTCACATATTTTTTATGCTGGTATTTTTTTATAACGGCATCAAATAAAAAATCTAATGCGCCAGTTTCAGCTTTATTTTCATCGCCAGAACTGTATTGAAAATGCGCTACTTGTTCGGTTTCAAAAATAACAACTCCAGCGGTAATTTTGTTGTTAAATGTTGCACCATAAAAATGGATTTGTTTTGGAAAACGTTCCATAAGCAGTTTTATTTCAGAAATAGAATGTACGGGCTTTACACCATATTTAGTGTTAAGATTTGGACTTAAAATCTGCTCCCAAAACACTTCAATACCATCAGTTGTAAGTAAAATTCCGTGTGAGTTTGCTTTTGTAATGGCACGTTTTCTGTTTCGGTTAGGTTGGTAGGTTTTTAAATCTGAAATCACAAAATAACTGTCTGTTGCAATAGTTTCTGCCTCGATAATAGAAGCGATATAATGCCAGTTTTCGTCTAATAATTTAAAGTAAATAGACGGCAATTCTTTTATAAACAGTGTTGTATAAGTTTGTTTTTCTAAAAACTGAAGTGTTGCGCTAACACAATGTGTATAATCCTCAAAACTGATTTTGGGTGCGGTAACAAAACCACCATAGCTTAGGCCTTGATGCGAATACAGATTGTTGTCAAAAACATTTGCTGGTAACAGCGCAATGAGTTTGTTTTTTTTATAGATGAGTAAGGATGCGTCTTCAAAACGATCACTGTGGTAATCCATAAAATCCCTGTAAAATAAAAATGTATCTTGATTACTATTTTTTACAAATGTATTCCAAGTATTTTTAAGGGTAATATTGTATGTTTTTATACTAAAAATAACCGTGTAGTATTTAAGTTTATAACTCTGTGAAATTACAAAATTAAGGCTTATAAGAAGCCTTTAAAGTTTTAGTTGTAAAAAGGTATTTAAAATTAATGAGAGTTTTTTTGCACCATTTTTATTGAGATGGTCGGCATCGTAAAAATCATTTTCAGTAAACCTAGCGTCTTTTAGCATATTTAGATATTTACAAGTGCTGTATTTTTTTTGAAGGTTTTTGCCAAAATCTTCCATTTCAAGTAATTGTTGTGTATTTAAATTTTTATAGTAAGTGGCATGTGTTGGTAGCGTAATTAAAAGTACTTTAATGTCTTTTTGTTTGCACCATTCTAAAATTTCATGTATTATTTTTTTATTTTTCAAAACCAAATTTGGGGCTTTTGCGGTATGTTTTTTAGCGGTTGCGCTTCCGGTTATAGCTAATGGTGTGGTGCTTTTGGTTTTTAAATCTGTTCCCCAACCTAATGTACTGCAATAATTTAAGTCTATAGATTTAAAATAATACTTGTAAATGGATTTTAGATGCTGTCTAAAAGGCAGCGTCATGACTTCAGAATTATGACTCCATTTATAATCTAATTTAAGTTTAGTATAGCATTTATAATCTTTTAGTCTCCACGCTTCTGAGGTGCTATTTAATTCTTCATTTAATGTGTCATATGACAGTCTAATAATAATAGTATTTAGAGATTTAAGTCCGTTTTCATAAGCTTTTAAGGTTGCCAAATCAATGTTTAAAGATTGTGAAACATTAGCGGCATTAAATGTTTTAGATTTAAAATACTTAGGGTCTATGCCATAAAGGCTGTGTGAATTTCCTAAAATTAAGGTTTCTATTTTAGAGGAGTTTGTATTTAAATGCTTAGTTTTAAGGTCATAGCTATTGGGAATGTTTTGTACCAAAACTTCAATACTAACTAAAATTACCACTAATGGAATTAAAAAAATGACAACTAATTTTATAAATATTTTCATCTGTTTAGGGTTTCAAATAGTTTTGATTCATCTTAAAACTGAAAATAAATAAACTGTTTTTCATCGCCATAAAAATATAGAATCATAAAAATTAAAACGTAATAAAATCCCCAACGTACAAGTTTATGTTTTGTTTTAAAAAGTGTTTCTAAAGCATGATTGTTTGATTTGTTATTCCATTCAATTACAATTAAAAACCCAATTAAACCTATTACTTTTAGTGCTAAGCTATTGAGGTTAAAATTGGGCATATCAAAAAGTGTTTTTGAGGCTATTCCTTTTAAATATGCGACTGCTAATTGCACGCTCTCTGCTCTAAAAAACACCCAGGCTAGTGTTGTAAAACTAAATGTTGTTAGTATTGCTATTACCGATTTGAGTAATGGTATTTTTTGAGGCTTATTTGTGTTGTTATTAGGAGACGATATGCTTTTGGATATGTAAAAAACCAAGAATAAGCATACATGTATAAGGCCCCAAATAATGAACGTCCAGTTTGCACCGTGCCAAAACGCACTAACCATAAAAACTATAAAAATATTTCTGTAGGTTTTTAAGGTTGAGGTTTTAGAGCCACCAAGTGGTATGTAAATATAATCCCTAAACCAAGTTGTAAGCGAAATATGCCATCTTCGCCAAAATTCAGCACTGTTTTTAGCAAAATAAGGAAAATTAAAATTTTTATTTAAGTTGAAACCAAACAATCGTGCACAACCAATAGCAATATCTGTATAGCCAGAAAAATCGCAGTAAATTTGAAAACTAAATAAAATAGCTCCAATTAATAATGTACTTCCGTTATGTGCGTCTGGGTTTGCAAATAAGGCGTCTACTAATACAGCGCAATTATCTGCAATAACTATTTTTTTAAACAAACCCCAAAGCATTTGTCTCAAGCCATCTTTTGCAGCCTCACTATTGAAAATTCGTTTTGCTTTAAATTGTGGTAAAAAATGATTTGCACGTTCAATTGGTCCGGCTACTAATTGCGGAAAAAAACTTACAAAAGCGGAAAACTCTATAAATGATGGTGTTGGTTTTAGTTTTTTATGATAAATATCTAAAGTATAACTTAGGGTTTGAAAGGTATAAAAACTAATACCAACTGGAATTAAAAGGTTTAAAGAATTTAAAGCGAGGCTACTTCCAAAAAACGTAAACGCTGCATTAAAATTTTCTATAAAAAAATTATAGTATTTAAAAATACCCAAAAGCCCTAAGTTAGTTAATAAACTAATGTAAAGTAGAAATTTTCTGTTGGTTTTATTGTTTTCTTTTGATAAGTAATATGAAACCCAAAAATCAATACATGTACTAAAAAAAATTAGAACTAAAAAACGCCAATCCCACCAACCATAAAATAGATAACTTGTAAGTAATAAAAAAACGTTTTGAGTTTTTAAGGATTTAAAAACAAACCAGTATAGCAGAAATACAATAGGCAGAAAAATAAAAAAGTCTATTGAATTAAATAGCATACGTGGTTAGTGGTTTTTAGTACTGTGGTTTTGCAGTTTAAAGTTGTAAATATAAAATTAATGTGTTTTGTGTAATGATTTTACATTTTTAAAACACAAAACACCAGTTAAAACTGAAATTTAACAATTAATCTTATGTTAAATTGAAGCTTTAGATTATTGCAAATTCCTATTTTTATGTGGTGAAAAAAATACTTTTTTTAGGACTTTTGGTTTTAGTTTCTTGCCAAGATAAACCACTTGAAATATATAACTACGAAGTACTAAAACCTTTGTTAAATAAGCAAGACGATAAGGTGCACGTAGTAAATTTTTGGGCAACATGGTGTGCGCCATGTGTAAAAGAATTACCTTATTTTGAAGCTATTACTACCAATTATAGTAAAAAAGATGTTGATGTTTTACTAGTAAGTTTAGACTTTCCAAATGCTTATGAAACCAAGTTAAAGCCTTTTATAAAAAAACGAAACTTAAAATCTAAAGTTGTGGCTTTAGATGATATTGATCAAAATAAATGGATTCCTGCAATAGATTCTTCATGGTCTGGTGCTTTGCCAGCAACCATTATTTATAAAGGTGATAAGCGTATGTTTTATGAGCAATCATTCACTAAACAGGAACTTGAGTTAGAACTTAAAAAATTTATAAATCCTAAATAATTTTAAATTAAACACACATGAAAACACTAAAATTACTAACCGCAGTAATTACTGTAATTACACTCTCTGCATTTACAACACCAAACGATAAAGGCTATACAATTGGTGATATAGCTTCAGATTTTAGCTTAGAAAATATTGATGGCAACATGGTGTCATTATCTAATTTTGAGGATGCCAAAGGATTCATCGTTATTTTTACCTGTAATACTTGTCCGTATGCGGTTGCTTATGAAGATAGAGTAGAAGCTTTAAATAAAAAATATGCTAAACGTGGTTTCCCAGTTATTGCTATTATGCCAAATGACACCGATGTAAAACCAGATGATAATTTAGAACATATGGCAAAACGTGCCAAAGAAAAAGGATTTACATTTCCATATTTAATAGACAAAGGGCAAAAAGTTTATCCTGTTTATGGAGCAACAAAAACGCCACATGTATATGTATTACAGAAATCTGAAAAAGGAAATACTGTTAAATACATTGGAGCTATAGATGATAATTATAAAGATGCAAATGCGGTTACAACAAAATATGTAGAAGATGCTGTAGATGCGCTTTTAGATAATAAAACAATTAAAGTAAACCAAACAAGAGCCATAGGCTGTTCAATTAAAGTAAAATAAATTTTAGCAGTTTTTATCGTCAAATTATTAGGTGTTTTTTATCAAATAACACTTATCACATTATGTGTATATAAGTTAAAAATCGCATTAATTTTAAATAAATAGAATCAGAGGTATAACACTTCTGATTTTTTTCGTTTATATCATAAAGAAATGTTAATTTTACTAAAAATTATATTCTACAAATGGCAGATTTATCACAAAAAGAGTGGGCTAACACATTAGAAGAAGATACCAATGCAGTAGTCCTAGATGTTAGAACTTTAGAAGAAGTTGAAGAAGGTATAATACCTAATGCTTTGCATATTGATATTTATAAAGGGCAAGGTTTTATGGATGAAGTGAGTACTTTAGACAAATCCAAAAATTACTATGTGTATTGCAGATCTGGTGGTAGAAGTGCACAAGCTTGTGCAGTAATGAACCAACTAGGATTTAAAAATACACATAATTTAATAGGTGGATTTACGGAATGGCAAGGTGAGGTTGCCACTTTGAACCAATAATAATAGTATTATGAAAAAAATAGTTTTTGTTTTGTGTTTATTAGGTATGCTTTGTTTTAGTTGTAAAGACACTAAACAAACAAACAATGAGGTAATACGTATAAGCGCTCAAGAAATGCAAAATATTTTAGAACTTGAAGATGTACAATTAGTAGATGTACGTACCCCAAAGGAATACAAAGAAATACGGATATCTAATGCACAAAATATAGATTATTTATCTCCAACTTTTGATGATGACATTACAAAGCTAGATAAAAAAAAGCCCGTTATTTTATATTGTAAATCTGGCGGAAGAAGTGCAAAATGCGCTCAAAAATTAAAAGATGCAGGTTTTGAAAAAGTTTATGAATTAGAAGGTGGTATTTCTAAATGGAAGCATTCTAATGAAATTAAAATAGAAGGTAAATCTTAAGTTTATCAGTTTTAACTTCAATATTTATAACATATAAAACCATGTAATCACGGAGGTTTTTATAAATTAGCGCAAGCTTTATTAGTCTAAAAAAAAGTAAAACATCAATTTAACTATATTTGTTAGAAGTAAGTGTTAAAATTATTCTGAATGCTTATTTTTATAAAACTTAATACTATGATTTTAAGAAAATTAGTAATCTTCTGTGTTTTAGCATTAGGGATTTCTTTACAAACATATTCTCAAATATTAGAACCTGTAAAATGGACGTCTTCCGTTGAAAAAATTTCGGACACAGATTATATTTTGGTTTTTGAGGCAACCATAGATAAAGGTTGGAATATTTATTCGCAAAAATCTAATGGTGGCTTCGCACCAACCACTTTTTTTGAGTACAAGAATAAATCTATTGATTATGAGTTGGTTGGTGTTACAACAGAGCCTAAAGTATCACCTGTTTTTGATAAAATTTTTGAAGAAGATGTCATTAAATTTAAAAACTCTGCTACATTTACTCAAAAAATAAAACTATTAAATAAAACTATAAAACTTATTGAAGTTTCAGTTGACTATCAAGTATGTGATGACTCTAAATGTAAATTGGGTGATCAAACATTTAAATTATCCTTAGATGGTTCAATCCTAAAAGCGGATTCTATTACGATAGATGAAAGAAGTAAAGAACTTTCTAATGAACTAAAGTTAGAAATAACTGGATGGGATACTTTTGAAAAACAAGTAATTAAACAAAAAAGTAATTTTAGCATTTTTTTGCTAGGTTTTTTAGGTGGTTTAATTGCATTATTAACGCCATGTGTTTTTCCAATGATTCCCTTAACAGTATCATTTTTTACTAAAAGTGCTAGTGATCCTAAAAAAGGATTGTTTAATTCTGTATTATATGGTTTTTTTATTTTCTTAATCTATGTATTATTAAGTATTCCATTTCATGTGTTAGATTCTTTAGATCCGGGTATTTTAAATAACATATCAACCAATGTAACTCTAAATGTTATTTTCTTCATAATTTTTGTTGCTTTTGCATTTTCTTTTTTCGGTTATTTTGAATTAACACTACCTCAGTCTTGGAGTGCTGCAATGGATAGTAAGGCTAACAAAATTGGTGGTTTTATTGGTGTCTTTTTCATGGCTTTAACATTGGCTATTGTTTCATTTTCATGTACAGGCCCAATTTTAGGTACTCTACTTGGGGGTTCTTTGACTACTGATGGTGGCGCCATGCAACTCACAATGGGTATGAGTGGCTTTGGCTTAGCTTTAGCTCTGCCATTTACGCTATTCGCAATGTTTCCTAAATGGTTAAATTCGTTACCTAAATCTGGTGGTTGGCTCAATACAGTAAAAGTAATACTTGGTTTTATAGAGTTAGGTCTTGCATTAAAATTTTTATCAAACGCAGATTTAGTTGAGCATTGGGGACTTTTAAAACGAGAAATATTTATTGCTTTATGGATTATTATTGGTGTGGGATTATTTTTATACCTTCTTGGGAAGATTAAATTTCCTCATGATGGTACTTTAAAAAAGTTAAGTAAATTTAGATTAACTACTGCGATTTTAGTAGCTGCTTTTATAGTGTATTTAATTCCAGGGTTAACAAATACAACATTTGCTAATCTAAAATTGCTAAGCGGGTTCCCACCTCCAATGTTTTATAGTCTTTATGAAAAAGTCTCAAATTGCCCTTTAGACCTAAATTGTTATAAGGATTTTGATGAAGGAATTGAGGCTTCAAAACTTGCAAATAAACCAATTTTATTAGATTTTACAGGATGGGCTTGTGTTAATTGCAGGAAAATGGAAGAACAAGTTTGGAGTGATTCTAAAGTATATGACATGCTTAAGGAAAATTATATTATTATATCTCTTTACGTAGATGACAAAAAAGAACTTCCAAAAGAAGAACAATTCAAATATTTAAGAGCAAACGGAAGTGTTAAGTCTATAGAAACCATAGGTGATAAATGGGGAACTTTACAAACAATTAATTTTAAAAATAATTCTCAGCCTTATTATATTTTGATAGATTCAAATCTGCGTTTGTTGAATACTACAAATGCATATGAACCAAATTCGGAAGCCTATTTAAACTGGCTTAAAACAGGACTGGCTAATTTTACTAAAGAATAGTATGTAATTAGTTTTAGTTAGTGGTTTAAAAGAAATACCAAGTTTTTTAGTTACAACATGAAGCTACAAAAAGTATGATGTTGTTTATTATGAAGCCTTTGTTTACATAAAACTTCAGGTTAATCCTTAAATTCCGAGGTCATATGAAACGTGATACTCGGATATTTTTGCTGTGTCATTTGTAAAGAAAACATAGAATCTGCTAAAAACACCAATTGGTTTTGTTTGTCTTTGGCTAAAAAACGTTGTTTAACGCGTAAAAATTCTTTGAATTCCTCACTTTTTTCATTTTCAGCTTCTACCCAACAGGCTTTATGTACATTTAAATTCTCATATGTGCATTTTGCACCGTACTCATGTTCTAATCGATACTGAATTACTTCATATTGTAAAGCACCAACAGTACCAATTACTTTTCTACCGTTTAAATCTAGCGTAAACAATTGCGCAACACCTTCGTCCATTAACTGGTCTATGCCTTTAAAAAGTTGCTTAGATTTCATAGGGTCTGCGTTGTTAATATATCTAAAATGCTCTGGCGAAAAACTAGGCACACCTTTATAATTAAGTACTTCGCCCTCAGTTAGCGTATCACCAATTTTAAAAGTTCCTGTATCTTGCAAACCAACTATATCACCTGGATATGAAATATCTACAATTTCTTTTTTTTCAGCAAAAAACGCGTTAGGACTAGAAAATTTTACTTTTTTATTATGACGTACATGTAAATATGTAGTGTTTCGTTTAAACTCTCCAGACACAATTTTTATAAATGCTAGGCGGTTTCTGTGGTTAGGATCCATGTTGGCATGAATTTTAAACACAAAACCTGTAAATTTTTTCTCGTTAGGTTCTACTATACGTTCCTCACTTTTTTTAGCGCGTGGTGTTGGTGCAATGGTTACAAAACAGTCTAAAAGCTCACGAACACCAAAATTATTTAATGCAGAGCCAAAAAACACAGGTTGTAAATTGCCTTCTAGGTAGTCTTTTTTGTCAAATTTTGGGTAGATACCATCAACCAGTTCAATATTTTCTCGTAATTGATTGGCGGCAGTTTCGCCAACTAGGTTTTCTAGTGTGTCAGTATTTAAATCTGAAATTTCAACAGTATCTTCAATATTTTTTCTGCTATCACCACTAAATAAATTTACATTTTTTTCCCAGATGTTATAAATACCTTTAAAGTCGTACCCCATTCCAATAGGAAAACTTAGTGGTGTTACTGTTAGCCCCAGTTTTTGTTCAACTTCATCAAGTAAATCAAAGGCATCTTTACCTTCACGATCTAACTTGTTTATAAACACTAACATAGGTATGTTACGCATTCTACAAACTTCAACAAGTTTTTCAGTTTGCTCCTCAACACCTTTTGCCACATCAATTACAACAATAACGCTATCTACAGCAGTAAGCGTTCTAAAGGTATCTTCGGCAAAATCCTTATGACCAGGAGTATCTAAAATATTAATTTTTGTGCCGTTGTATTCAAAAGCTAAAACAGATGTTGCTACAGAGATACCACGTTGGCGTTCAATCTCCATAAAATCACTGGTTGCTCCTTTTTTTATTTTATTACTTTTTACAGCACCAGCTTCTTGTATAGCGCCACCAAATAGTAATAATTTTTCTGTTAAAGTGGTTTTACCAGCATCTGGGTGAGAAATAATCCCAAAAGTTCGGCGTCTTTTAATTTCGTCTATAAAATTCATGCTCATATTTTGAAGTACGCAAAAGTATTATTTTCATTATAATTAAGCTCAAATTATCTAACAGAATTAATTGGTAAGCATTTTTTCAGAAGAGACATTACCTAAAATAATGCTATATGCCGTTGTAAAAGTTATTTTTATGATTTTGCTAATAAAATTTAAATTTATAGGTAGTATTTTTGTTAAATGATAGAAGAATTAGTCATCTTAGTAGATGAAAACGATACTCAAATTGGCTTAATGCCAAAATTAGAAGCACACGAAAAAGCGCTGTTACACCGAGCCTTTTCTGTTTTTGTTTTTAATGATAAAAATGAATTAATGTTACAACAACGTGCTGCGCATAAGTACCATTCTCCATTATTATGGACAAATACATGTTGTAGCCACCAACGCAACGGCGAATCTAATATAGCTGCTGGTAAAAGGCGCTTGCAGGAAGAAATGGGTTTTGTAACGCCACTAAAAGAAACGACATCTTTTATATACAAAGCACCTTTTGATAACGGACTCACAGAACATGAGTTAGACCATATAATGGTTGGGCATTTTAATGGTGAACCAAAAATTAATGCAGATGAAGTTGCGGCTTGGAAATGGATGCTTCTTGAGGATGTTAAAACAGATATGGCTGCACAGCCCGAAAATTACACCGCTTGGTTTAAAATTATATTTGAAAAATTTTACGAATTTATAAATCTTCAACAGTCATGAAATTAACGGTTCACAGAAAGGCACATTTTAACGCAGCGCACAGACTTTACCGAAAGGACTGGAGTTTTGAAAAAAATAATGCGGTTTTTGGCAAATGCAACAATCCTAATTATCACGGTCATAATTACGAACTTATTGCGAGTGTTACTGGCAATGTAGATTCTGAAACTGGTTTTGTAATTGATGTAAAAGTGCTTAAAGACATTATTAAATCTGAAGTTGAAGATGCCTTAGATCATAAAAATTTAAATTTAGATGTCCCTGAATTTAAAGACTTAAACCCAACGGCAGAACACATTGCTTTTGTAATATATAATAAGGTGAAAGCAAAATTAGATCCTAAATTTGATTTAGAAATTACGCTTTACGAAACCCCTAGAAACTTTGTAACTTATTCTGGTAACTAATGCATACAACACAATTATACCCTCTGAAATTTGAACCCATTTTAAAAGAAAAAATATGGGGAGGCCAAAAGTTAAACTCGCATTTTGGCAAAAAATCTGACTCTAAACAACTTGGTGAAAGTTGGGAAATAAGTACTGTACCCGGAGATATTTCTGTGGTTAGTAATGGGGATTTAAAAGGCAAATCGTTACAAACTCTAATAAATGATTATACTGCAGAGGTGTTGGGCGAAAAAAATCTTAAGCGTTTTGGAACACAGTTTCCTTTATTAATAAAATTTATTGATGCTAAAGAAGATTTAAGTATTCAGTTGCACCCTGGTGATGCATTGGCTAAAAAGCGACACAATTCTTTTGGCAAAACAGAAATGTGGTATGTAATGCAAGCCGATACAGATGCTAACCTTATTGTTGGTTTTAATAAAGCTATGGACAAAGCCACATATTTAGAACATTTAAATTCTAAAACATTAACTCAAATTTTAAATTTTGACAAAGTTAAAGAAGGTGATACTTATTTTATAGAAGCTGGACGCGTACACGCCATTGGCGCTGGTGTATTACTAGCAGAAATACAACAAACCAGTGATGTAACCTACCGAGTTTATGATTGGGATAGAGTAGATGCTAATGGAAATGAACGTGAGCTGCACAATGATATTGCTATTGATGCGTTTAAATTTGATTTAAAAAATGATTTTAGAGTATCTTACTCTAAAGATAAAAATACCAGTAACGCTATGGTTGCTTGTCCGTTTTTTACAACCAACTATATAGATTTAGATACTGAAATCATAAAAACAAACTCCCAAGATTCTTTTGTAATTTACATGTGTGTTTCTGGAGAAGTTGAAGTACTTACAACAAACCACATTATTAAATTAGTACAAGGTGAAACGGTATTAATACCAGCAGCATTAAAAACATATGCTTTACAATCTAATAACGCTAAATTACTTGAAGTCTATCTGTAATAATGTAGCGTATAACAAAAAGGAATTTGTATTTTTGCAAAAAAATAATATAATATTATGGCTAATAGAAGAAATTTAAAAAAAGATATCAATTACGTTTTAGGAGATATTATTGAAGCAGTTTACGTTTGGGAATTATCAAACTCTGCACAACCAACTAAAGATAGTGATGCAATTATAGATGAAGCTATTTCTTCGTTTGACTCACTTATTACTCGTGCAAACCAAAGAGATGTAGAAGATAAAAAAGCACATTTTAAAGCTATTAATGACGATTTAGAATCTAATGGCAGAGCGTTAATAGATAAAATTAATGCGTTAAAATAATTTTAGTGCAAAGTGGCATGAGGTAAACTCACATTTTATTTCATAAAAACAAACCGTTACAATTTCTAAAATATTAGAGTTTGTAACGGTTTTTTTATGTTTTTAACTAAAGCTTTATTTTGTGCAAGTTTTATTCAGAAATAGGTCTATTTTTTATGGCATTAGCAAGCTTTTTCCCATACACTGAGTTTTTAATTTCAGGTGTTAGGCCATTGTAGATAGAGTCTAGATAAATAGGGTTAGCATTTGGTATTTCGTAGAAAGTTATATAAGGCGCAACTTCACTATTTTTATTATTAAGTGCATATTGTATGGTATAAGAATATTTGCGTTTTAATAACTGTTGAGATTTAAGGTTAATAGAATCTATAAGTCTAGTGTTATTGTCCTTTTGAGCTAAAAAACTCGCTTTTATTAACTCTAAATTTGTGGTATTGTATTGGTATATAACTTTAAGATAATCTTCAAGTAATTGCTGTTGTTTACTGCCTTTAATTTTAGCGTCGTAGTTAAAGTGCTTCAAGCTAGTTGTAATTTCAGTCACACCTTTATCAGCAAAAAACGGAATGTAGTGCTCAGCATTGTCTTTTTTATTCAATCTTAAATACAATAAAATAGGTTCTTCTAAATTGGTGCTTAGTGTAAAATTTGGATTACCATTAATAACTATAGAATCTAGTGTTACAACTGTAGAATCTTTTTCTTTTTGTAAGTAAACCACTCCTTTTTTTAGGCCTTTAATATTGCCTTTTAAAGTAAAATTTTTGCTTGAGTCATTAGTACACGCACTCACTAAAATCAGTACTAAAATAAAGGCTACACTATTTGAGATTATTTTCATTATATATCTAATTTTTTGATGTACAAATATGAGTTATTCTTATTTATTTTGCTAACCTACTGCTGCTAATTCCATTAAAATTTTACAGATAATAGCTTCAATTGTAGCAACGGTATATCCAAAAATAGCAATATTACCAACATTATCAAAAATGAACATTAAATCTATTTTAATGCAAAATTGTAACTGCTACAATTAACTGTTAGAGTAAATTTATTTTTTTATGCAGAATTTATTTTTTGTTTTTCTGAGGTGATTATTATTAGTTAATACACTTTTAGTTTTTTTGGCACGGCATTTGATTAGGTATAATTGTAATGTATAAAACGCATGTGTTGGCTGGTTACCAACGGTTTTATATGCATACATTATAATTGATTGGTTAGTTACAGAAAAGCACCCCTAAAAGAGGTGCTTTTTTTATGACTATAAACGTTAGGTTACTTGTTAACTTTTAATAAAGTCTTTAATACGTGTTATTAGTAGCGGTGATACAGGTCTAAAAGCTTCGTTATACGATTTTGAGTTTTCTAGTTCATTGCCTTCAATGGTAAATAGCACATGATTCATGTTTTCAATAATTAAGAGTTCAGATTTTGGATTTGCAGCTTTTAAAAGTTGCGCTTCGCTTTCTGAAACTTGAAGGTCTTTTGTGCCATTTATAATTAGAATTGGCATATCTATTGATTTTATAAGGTCTTCTGGATTATAACTCATCCAATTTATCATAAACGGTTGAAGTTCTTCATTAAAAACCGATGCTAATGCTACAGGATATTCTTTAGTAGTTTTACCATTTTTTAAGCTGTTTACAATACGTTTTGTTTCTGCTTCAAATTGTGGGGCCATTTTGGTTATTTGTTCAATAAGAACATCTCCTATATTTTGTGCAGCACCAGCCAATGAAATAAAACCATCAGCTTTATTTTTTGCAGCCAACATACCAACCAAGCTACCTTGGCTGTGCCCAATAACATATATTTTAGAAAATTGCTTAGTAGCTTTAAAATGTATAATTACGTCATTGGCATCAGTTACAAAATCATCAAAAAGCATATTTTTATCTACATTACCTTGGCGTATTTGTTTTACAACACGTTTGTCATATCTAAAAGTAGCTATACCATTGTTTGTAATACCTTCTGCTAATTTTTTTAGTGAATTGTTTTTCAGGAAGTTCTGATTACCATTTCGGTTTGTTGGTCCAGAACCAGCAATAATTATTGCTAAACTTGGTTTTTTTGCGTCTTTTGGGGTTAATAACGTACCGTCTATCCATTTTGAAACAGATACTTCAGTTTCAGTAAACGGTTTTTTTTCTTCTTGAGAAAAAATAAAACTTGTGGTGGTTATAAAAATAAAAATGAGGTAATGTTTCATGCTTAAAATTGTTTTTAGTCTTTAACGTTTACTAGTTAATTTCAAATTTCAAAAAGTATTCCAAAATTTATAGGTTTCAATATTAAATAAGTTGTCTAAAGGTAAGGTTAATTCTTGGTGAAATATTTTTTTTAGTCTTAGCAATTTGGTGTAACCAATAATGTTGCATTTCGCCTTGCATAAATAGTAAACTGCCATGTTGTAAAGTTATTTTATAACGCTGCTCTTTTTGGGTTTTATGTTTGTAATGAAAAGGTCGTTCTGCGCCAAAACTTACAGATGCAATACTTGGGTTTTTGCCCAATTCTTTTTCGTTATCGGCGTGCCATCCGTTACTATCATTGCCATTCCTATATAAATTTATCAATAAAGTATTAAACTTACAATGACAAAAAGTTTCAACTCTTTGTTTAATACTATCTAATATTTTGGTAAATGGTTGTGGGTACATTGTAATATTAGAGTAGCTGTAAGGTTGGTTGGTTTCTCCAAACAATGCTGTTAATCTGGGTTGCATGTATGTTTTTCCATAGACTCTAATAGTATCTTGCTGCCAATTGGTTGCAGTATTTATAGCGTTAAAATAAGTGTCTGCTTCTTTTTTTGTGAAAAAATTTGGGACATAAATTAATTCTGCATTTGGTAATTTAAAATGTTGTTTTTCTTCTGAAAACAAATTCATATCTATTTTTTTTCTAAATTAGTGTTATGCGAATACATATCAAAATTCTTTTCATTTTTTGCTGTTTTACGTTGCTGTTTTTTAATTTTAAATTTAAACAGAAACTACCTGATGGTTTTGTTTACGCTAAAAATAGTATAACAGATTTAGATGTTGAATTGCGGTATTTTTCATCTCATAATTTTGTTGGTGATACCATAGAAGGTTACAACGCTAATGAGTTAATACTAACAAAAGCCACAGTTGATAAGTTAAAACTGGTGCAAGAAGAACTACAAGCACAAAATTTATGTTTAAAAGTGTATGATGGTTATAGACCACAACGGGCTGTAAATCATTTTATACGTTGGGCTAAAGATTTAAAAGATACAATTAACAAAGCTGAATTTTATCCTCGTGTTGAAAAAAGACACTTATTTAGAGACCAATATATAGCATCAAAATCTGGTCATAGTCGTGGTAGCACAGTAGATTTAACACTTGTAGATGGCAATACCGGCATACCTTTAGATATGGGAAGTGATTATGATTTTTTTGGCGAAGCATCCTGGGTAAATTACAGTAATATTACCGCAGCACAAAAACAAAATAGGCAGTTATTACAAAGGATAATGCAAAAACATAATTTTAGAAATTATACCAAAGAATGGTGGCATTTTACATTGCGATGGGAACCTTATCCGAAGACGTATTTTGATTTTGAGGTGGAGTAGGTATCAAATTACAAATATAGCCAAGCCCAGTATATAAATACAAATTGAAGCGGAATGCGTAAAATTAAAATCCATTTTGGTATCCCAGCTGCTGCTTTTTTGCTCGTAAGCATATAAAAATGTACAGTTACTAAAAACACTAAAAGCATAGCAATTATGCCATAAATAGCTATATTTTTCAGAGTTGTAATGCATAGTGCAATGCCTAATATAATTTCAAAACCACCACTTAAATACACTAAAAATTTATGTTTTGGTAAATATCTAGGCATTACACGCATGTAAATTTTTGGTGTTATAAAATGCATAATACCAGCAAAAATATATACTGCTGCCATAACAAAAAGACCGTTTGGGTTATTCATCTTTAAAAGTTTTATAGGTAAGGCCAATACCGTAATTATACAAACCAATTTTTAATAAACTAGATTCAAAACCATTACCAGTATTAAATTGAACCCAATTATTACCATTAATAAAAACGCGTTTTATATAAGTGTTTTTTGTTGTTATTTTATCTGTAAATGGCAAAAGTGGTCTAAAATTAGTTGGAATTTTAACCACACGGTTTTTAGATTTAATTTCCTTATACTTTTTGTTTGGTAATAATTTTCCGTCTTCGTTGGTGTAGCCCAAAACTTGTAACGATACAAAAAAACCATCTTCTGGAATACTAATATTATAATCTTCTACGTTGAGTTTAAAGGCATCGCCATCCATTTCAGTAGCTCTAAAAGCAATAGTTTCATAGGTTAAAACCTTTCCGGGTTTACCATTAGTGTTGTTGTAAAACTTGACTTTAAATAAGGTTGAAAATTTCTTTTTTTCGCTATTAGCACGTTTTCGGTTTGTCCAATCTTTAGATTCTAAAGCAATAGGGAAATGTACGATTTCTAATTGTTGAGGTTTTGTTGAAGTTTTAGGGAAATATACAGCAATTTCAGATTCAATAGTAGGCAGCCAACAATGGTAATAGTCATCGTCTAAGTAGGGTTTTAAAATTTCGGTTTTAAATTTTTTATTCCGTTTTGCTTTAATTACAACCTCGTCTAAAGCATCTGCTTTAGGCACCATTTGTAATAACTCAGGTAAATTTTTAGTCGCTATGTTTAAATCTTTAAATCCAATTGCCGATATAAATAAGGAATCTATATCTGGATACATTTTTTTTGTGAATAAAAACGTACCAGCATCATCTGCAAAAATACCATTACCATTACCAAACGATACGGTGGCATAACTTACTGGGTAAGCTGTAATGCTATCTTTAACCGTAACTTGCGCTAGTGTTAGTTGGATGTTAAAAAGGATTGTAAGTAATAAAAGTTTAGTCATGTTTATTGTGAATTTTATCTAAAACCAAGTTTAATACCAACGTTTTTTCTTCTTCTTAGAAGCCTCACTTTTTCGTCCTTTATTATATTTGCTACCTTGTTTTTTATGAACAATAGGTTTTGCTTTAGGGTCTAAAGGATAAGGATGTTCCGTTACAACAGGAATCTGAAAATTTAGATAATCTTGTATTGTTTTCACATAATTTTTTTCGTCAGCAGAGCATAGCGCGTATGCTTTTCCACTGTTTGCGGCGCGGCCAGTTCTACCAATTCTATGTACATAAGTTTCTGGTGCGTTTGGTAAATCAAAATTTAAAACATTATCTAATGCCTCAATATCAATGCCACGCGCAGCAACATCTGTTGCAATAAGTACTTTTACATATCCGTTTTTAAATTTATTTAATGCGGTTTGGCGCTCACTTTGTGCTTTGTCCCCATGAATGCTATTTACGGCATAGCCATTTTTTATTAGGGTTTGCTCTAATTTATCAACACCATATTTAGTACGTCTAAATATAAGTACGTTACCTGTAATACTGTTTCTTAAAAGATGGAGACACAATTCAATTTTACTTTGTTTTGGTACATAATATAGCACCTGATTTACTTTTTGGGTTACAGCTTTTGTGGGTTTTACAGCTATTCGCTCAGGGTTTTTTAAGATGCTTTCTGCTAATGTTTCTATCTTAGGTGGTATTGTTGCAGAAAACAATAGCGTCTGTTTGTTAGTAGGGCAGAGGCGTTCAATTTTTTTTACATCGTCTATAAATCCCATATTAAGCATTAAATCTGCCTCATCTAACACCAAAGTTTCAATATAATTTAAGTTTATATAATCTTGTTTATGCAAATCTAAAAGTCGCCCAGGTGTAGCTACTAAAATATCGATACCTCGTGTTAGCATATCAACTTGAGGTTCTAAAGATGTCCCACCAAAAACTACCAAAGAACGTAAGTTGGTAAATGCAGCGTAGGTTTTAAAATTTTGCTGAATTTGCACGGCAAGTTCTCGTGTTGGGCTTACTACAAGTGCTTTAATCCTTCTACCACCTTTTGGTGCATCTTGTTTGTCGTAAAGTTGCTGAATTATAGGTAATGCAAAAGCGGCTGTTTTTCCGGTGCCAGTTTGAGCAGAAACTATAACATCTTTTTTTTCTAAAATTAGAGGAATGGCTTGTTGTTGAACTAGTGTAGGTGCTGTATAGCCAGAAGCGTCAACGGCTTTGAGAAGTGGTTTTATAATCTTTAAGTCCTTAAACGACATTTGTTTTTAAATTTTGTGTTGTAGTGTTGTATATTTTGTTGGTTAAATATAGAACAAAAAAAAGCTAAAGCTTATAAAATATAGCTTTAGCTTAAAAATAATGTGTTTATGTTATTACCCGAATTATAAATTAAAAGTTGCTGAAAGTATTATATCTGTTAGTTTAGATTCAATAAAAACAGCGTCTGTAAGGCCTATATTAAATAATTGTTGGTTAATGTCTTGTTGAGATTGGCTAAAGGCTAAGTCAATATTAAATTCGCCAAAACTATATCCAAGCCCTAGAGAATAACCCGATAAATCACCATAAAAATTAATGTTTTTGTAAGGGCTTTCTTCAAAGCGATAACCGCCTCTAAAACTTAATTGCTTGTGTTTATACTCACCACCAATTTTATACATTACAGTAGTGTCTAAAACATCACTTATTTGTGTGTTTAAACCAGAAAATTCTCCATTATTGTTACTTCTAAACGTTATATTGCTGTAATCTTTTACAGCATAGTCTAAACTAAGCAAGCCTTTTTTACCAAAAACATAAGCTAAACTACCAGTAAGCTTGCTGGGTGTTTGTAATCTATATTCTTCATAAATGTTAACCACATTAGGATTTACAACTTGGTTAATAAGGTTACCACCTTCAACTCTTGTTGTAGCAAGGTATTGAGAAGTTTCGTCAGAAATTCGATACCATGTTGGCGAATTATAAGCTAAACCTACTCTCAATGCGTCTGTAAGTTTTGCAATACCTCCTAATTGAAAAGAAAAACCACCACCTGTAGTTACTAATGTATTATCAAAATCTACGTTTGTAACTAATGAAGAAGCATTACTGTTACTTTCGTTAAAAAAAGTAGTTCGCTGATAATCTATAAAATGCACATTAAGATTGGCCCCAAAATAAAATTTATTATCATAATTAGCAGCAACATTAAATGCCATTTTACCATTGTATCCTCTTTCGTTATAGGCGTATCGTTGCGAAAAACTATCGCCATTAATATTACTGGTATACTGCGTATTTTCATCGGTATCTAATTCAGGGTCAATTATAAAACCCTCGTAACCTAAAAAAGCTTGTTGGTTTCCGTATCCATAAGCGCTACCTATTTCGCTATATGCTTGCGAAATAGATTCACCAGAAAATGCAGAAATTTCATCTAAACGTAGTCCGTTGGCATATTGTACAAAATATTCTGCAATACTAGTGGCTTGGTTGCTACCAATAGTGGTATTAATACCGCTAGCAAACCAATCATTATTTAAATCTCCTGTTTTATCATAAGCTAAAGCAAGTGAATATTTTTTCCATTTAGACTCAGAGTTTGTATTATTAAAAACTAATGCAGCACCAAATTGGTTAAGATCTATGAATGTATTAGCATCTGAATTTGTTGTACCAAAATAGCTAACGTCTTGCCCTTTTCCAGTACCACCAAGTGATACAGATAAATGGCTAATATTAAATATTGCAGATCCTGCTGGGTTAATATTTATTGCAGACATATCGCCGCCTAGTGCACCAAATGCACCACTCATAGCTCTAAAACGTGCAGTGCCCTGAATTTCATCATTAGAATACCGTAATGCATCTGTAATATCCTGTGCAATAGTTGTATAGGATAAAAAAAGAAATGATATTAATATAAGTGATTTTTTCATAGTTATTATTTTTGAACGCATTTAAAACACTACATGATTTTTACTAATAGGAGTTGAGTTTTAGTTTGAAATAAATAAAGTGTAAACCTAAGCTTTAACCATTAACCTCTTCCACGTCTTGATGAGCTTGAAGAACGTGAACCAGACGAACGTGAACTAGACGAGCCAGACGAACGCATGCTAGATGATGCCCCAGTGCTTCTTGATGAAGAAGAGCGTACGCCAGATGATCTTGTGCTTCTTGAAGAATTATTAATGCTACTGCTTCTTGTAGAATTTACAGGTCTAGAAATCCTAGTACCTGTACTTCTTGTACTTGTTCTTCGTGTGGTTGTGCTATTTGGTCTAGATACACGAGAACTGTTTGTTGATCTTACGGAATTATTTGTGACACCTCTTCTATTTGCACTTGTGGTAGTTGCTCTTCTAGAAGCGTAATTACGTGTTAAAGCAGAATTATTTCTTCTATTAAAGTTACCGCTTCTATTTCCATTTACAAAAGCAAAGTTGTTAGCGTTTCTGTAGAAACCATTATTCCAGCCCCAGTTGTTCCATCCAGGTCCAAAACCAGCGTTCCAACCCCAGTTGTTCCAACCTGGTCCCCAACCACCGTTCCATGCCCAATTGTTCCATCCCCATCGGTTCCAACCAAAGCCTCTATTCCAGCCCCAGTTATTCCAACCTGGTCCAAAACCAGCATTCCATCCCCAACC
>CAYGUF010000003.1:56538-119833 GCA_964353125.1 uncultured Flavobacteriaceae bacterium | reverse complement strand
TATTCCAGCCCCAGTTATTCCAACCTGGTCCAAAACCAGCATTCCATCCCCAACCAGTATTCCATAGCCATGGAGAATTCCAACTATTATCAATTATATTTATGGTAACATTTTCATTGGTTTGTCCCCAACCACCATTAGCAGTTCTGTTTTCAAGTGGTTCTTCATTCTGGGTGTAACCACTTTGGTAATCCTCTGCATCTGTAAATATATCGTTTTCAGAATCTATAGCCTCTAATTCTGCAACTTGATCAGAGAAGTAATTTTGGTAATAATCAGAACTATTAACCTCTGTAGCTGCTTCTGGTGCATCTATAATTCTTCTAGTTTCGTTTTCGGTTGTGGTGTAAATACCATCGTTATCATAACCTGCATATTGAAAAGAACCGCAAGATGATAGTAACGCTGTAAAACATAGCGTTGCAAAAAATGGTAATTTGCGTGAAGTAAGTGTTTTAGATAGCATAATTTTTTTTTATGGTTAACATTACAAAAATAGTTAGTTTTGCTGAACTATTTTTTTATTTAACAATAGCACAATATTTGTGCCAAAACACAAGAAATGAGTAAAAATCTTACGAGTAGAGCAGAAGATTATTCAAAATGGTATAACGAGCTGGTTGTAAAGGCGGATTTAGCTGAAAATTCATCGGTTAGAGGTTGTATGGTAATAAAACCATACGGTTATGCTATTTGGGAAAAAATGCAAGCAGAATTAGATCGTATGTTTAAGGAAACAGGACATCAAAACGCTTATTTTCCCTTGTTTGTTCCTAAAAGTTTGTTTGAAGCCGAAGAAAAAAATGCCGAAGGTTTTGCTAAAGAATGTGCTGTGGTTACTCATTACAGACTGCAAAATGATCCTGATAATAAAGGAAAACTTCGTGTAGATCCTGAAGCTAAATTAGAGGAAGAACTTATAGTGAGACCAACAAGTGAGGCTATTATATGGCATACATTTAAAAGTTGGGTGCAAAGTTATAGAGATTTACCGTTACTTATAAACCAATGGGCTAATGTAGTACGTTGGGAAATGCGTACCCGCTTGTTTTTGCGTACTGCAGAGTTTTTATGGCAAGAAGGTCATACGGCACATGCAACAAAAGCTGAGGCGATTTCAGAAGCAGAGCAAATGAATAATGTGTACGCAACTTTTGCAGAAAATTTTATGGCTATTCCGGTTATTCAGGGTTTAAAAACAGAGAGTGAGCGATTTGCAGGTGCTGAAGAAACGTATTGTATTGAAGCTTTAATGCAAGACGGAAAAGCATTGCAAGCAGGAACTTCTCATTTTTTAGGACAGAATTTTGCAAAAGCATTTGATGTGAAATTCACCAATAATGAAGGTAAGTTAGACTATGTTTGGGCAACGTCTTGGGGTGTTTCTACACGTTTAATGGGTGCTTTAATCATGACGCATAGTGATGATAAAGGCCTAGTATTACCACCAAATTTAGCTCCTTTTCAGGTGGTAATTGTACCTATATACAAAACCGATGAGCAGTTAGAAGCCATTACAAAGAAAGTTGAAACCATTACCTCGGCACTAAAATCACTTGGGGTTAGTTATAAATTTGACAACAGAACAACACATCGTCCTGGTGCTAAGTTTGCACAACATGAATTGCAAGGAGTGCCATTAAGAATAGCCATTGGTCCTAAAGATTTAGAACACAACACAATTGAATTGGCAAGACGAGATACTTTAACTAAAGAAAGCGTGAGCATTGAAGGTTTAGAAACAACGATTAAGTTGCTTTTAACACAAATTCAAGATGAATTGTATGCAAAAGCTTTAAGTTATAGAGACTCACACATTACTCCAGTAGATACTTTTGAAGACTTTAAAACTGTTTTAGAAACTAAAGCTGGTTTTATTTCTGCACATTGGGACGGTACAGCAGAAACCGAACAAAAAATTAAAGAATTAACAAAAGCTACCATACGTTGTGTACCTTTAGATAGTAAATTAGAAGCTGGTGTTTGTGTGTATTCCAAACAGCCATCAAGGCAACGTGTACTTTTTGCCAAAGCGTATTAATATATCAATGATTTAGTGTTAAGCTAAAGACTTAAGTACTTAAAATATAGCTTTATTTGAAGCCTCTTTAACGATTTTAACACAACACAATTAAAAAAAACAAAAAAAAATTAATTAGGTGTTGCAACATTTAAAAATAGTTGTATTTTTGCATCCGCATTGGAAACATTGCTGGTTATTTATAACTTAAATGGCCCGTTCGTCTATCGGCTAGGACGCATGGTTTTCATCCATGTAAGAGGGGTTCGATTCCCCTACGGGCTACAATTAAAAAATTAAAAAAACAAAATGGCAAATCACAAGTCAGCTTTAAAAAGAATTAGAAGTAACGAGAAAAGACGTGTCTTAAATAGATACCAACATAAAACTACTCGTAATGCAATCAAAAAATTACGTGAACTTACAGATGCTAAAGAAGCGCAAACAATGTTACCTTCTGTAATTAGCATGTTAGATAAACTAGCTAAGAGGAATGTTATACACGCTAACAAAGCGTGTAATTTAAAATCTCAGTTAACTAAACATGTTGCGGCAATCTAGTTTTTTATTTTCAAAACACATTAAAAAAAGTCTTTCTATTTAATAGAAAGACTTTTTTTTGATATATATTATATAACAGCAGTACTAATTTTGAATTATAATTATTTTTATGCGCATTCAAAATTCAAAAAAGGTATTGTAATAAAAAAAAACCTTGAATGTTTAATTCAAGGTTTTATGGTGTTAAAGAAAAAAATAAATTCAGTAATTATCCATTCATAGAAATTAAGAATTCTTCATTATTTCGGGTTTGTTTGAAGCGATCATTAATAAATTCCATAGCTTCAACAGGATTCATATCTGCAAGGTATTTACGCATAACCCACATGCGTTGTATGGTTGTAGGGTCTAATAAAATATCATCACGTCTTGTACTAGATGATGTTAAATCTATTGCAGGGAAAATTCTACGATTAGAAATTTTACGATCTAATTGAAGCTCCATATTGCCGGTACCTTTAAATTCCTCAAAAATAACTTCATCCATTTTTGAGCCAGTTTCTGTAAGTGCGGTTGCAATAATGGTTAAAGAACCACCATTTTCTATATTACGAGCTGCACCAAAGAAACGTTTTGGTTTGTGTAATGCGTTGGCATCTACACCACCAGATAAAATTTTACCAGACGCTGGCTGAACTGTGTTGTATGCTCTTGCCAATCGTGTAATAGAATCTAGAAGTATCACCACATCGTGGCCGCACTCTACCAAGCGTTTTGCTTTTTCTAGTACAATATTTGCAATTTTAACGTGCTCATGAGCTTCTTTGTCAAAGGTAGAGGCAATAACCTCACCTCTAACATTTCTTTGCATATCCGTAACTTCCTCGGGCCGTTCATCTATTAATAATACCATCAAATATACCTCTGGATGATTAGCGGCTATTGCATTTGCTACATCCTTTAAAAGCATTGTTTTACCAGTTTTTGGTTGCGACACAATCATACCTCGTTGCCCTTTACCAATAGGGGCAAACAAATCCATAATACGTGTAGATATGGTGCTTTGTTTTTCGGCAATATTAAATTTTTCTTGAGGAAAAAGTGGGGTTAAATGTTCAAACGCAACACGGTCTCTAACAACATTTGGACTTTGGCCATTAATTTTATTAACTTTTATTAAAGGGAAATATTTTTCACCTTCTTTAGGAGGTCTAACATGTCCTAAAACGGTATCTCCTGTTTTTAGTCCAAATAATCTAATTTGAGATTGTGATACATAAATGTCATCTGGGGACGATAGGTAGTTGTAATCTGAGGATCTCAGGAAACCGTAACCATCTAGCATGATGTCTAAAACACCTTCACTTTCTATAATGGCATCAAATTCAAAATCAGGTTCACGATATCGGTTTCTACTATCGTTATTTCCGTTGTTTCTAGAATTGTTTTGATTTTTAGTAGTTCTGTTATTATCTGTAGAGCGCTTATTTTGAGTTCTATTATCGTTGTTTGGACGTTTTTTATCTTCGGAACGTTCTTGATTTTTTTTAACCTGAGGTGCTTTTTCTTGAGGCTTTTGGTTTTCTTTACGATCTAAAGGTTTACTGGGTTCTTTAGCAGTTTTGGTTTCAGGCTGCTCTTTTTTTTCGTTAGCATTTATAGCTTTTTGATTAGTATTAGCTTGTGGTTTTTTTTCTAATCTAGCTTGATTTTGCTTTGGTTTTATTTCTGCAGCTTTTTTTTCTGTTGGTGTATCTATTTTAATTTTAGATTTAACAACATCTGGGTTTGCTGCTTGATAGTCTAGTATTTGATAAACTAAATCTAATTTTTTTAGTGTACGGTATTTTGGTACATTAAGTTGTTTAGCAATATCTTGTAATTCAGGAAGCTTTTTAGCTTTTAACTGTGAGATTTCGAACATTAGTATGTGTTAATGTATTATAATTTAATGAGTTCAGAATTTTATTAGTAAAATAAAAGAAGTAATTTTTTGTAGAAGATAGAATATTTATATCATATTCTTATTGCGAAAATACAATATAATTTTAATATAATTTCTATCTTTTTAAAAAATAAACTCCTAATTTTGTATTGTTATTGAAATATTAGTAATGATACAACGCATACAAACTTTATATTTACTTTTTACTACAGCTATTGCCGTAGGACTTATATTTGTTTGCAACCTTTGGGTTGATGCAAATGGTTTAAAAGTTTTTGCAACAGATAATTATACATATCTAGGATTGTTTGTAGGTGTTGCTTTATTGGCGATTATTTCAATTTTTAGTTATAAGAACAGAAAGTTTCAATTTGTTTTGGGACGACTTAATATCGTATTAAACTTTGTTTTACTAGGACTCTTTGTGTATCAATCTCTAAACTTATCTGGAGAAACTAACGTTTCTGAGAAAGGTATTGGGATGCTTCTTCCTATTTTTTCTATTGTGTGTTTGGTCTTGGCTAACAAGGCCATTAAAAAGGATGAAGATCTTGTAAAATCTGTAGATAGATTACGTTGAACCTATAATCTTAGTAGTAAAAAAGCTTCAAACACTGCCGTTTGAAGCTTTTTTTATGAAATATCTATAACAATCAATTTTTTGTTAGGTATTAAATTCAATGACCTCTAAATCTTTTATTATTTTAGAATCTATTTTAAAACGTAGCATGGTTCTTACTTTATGAAAACCAACTTTGCCGGCTGCACCAGGATTCATGTGTAAAAGATTAAGTTTTTTGTCTGGCATTACTTTTAGTATGTGTGAGTGTCCAGTTATAAAAATATCTGGTCGATTTTTACTCAATTCTTCTCGTACTAGGTTGTTATATTTAGGTGGGTAGCCACCAATATGAGTTATCCAAACATCCATGCCTTCGCACATAAACCTATTGTGAAGTGGGAATTCTGTACGTGCCATTGAGTCGTCTATATTACCATAAACTGCTCGCAAAGGTTTTAATGCTTTTATGGCATCTGTAACATTTAAATGCCCAATATCACCAGCATGCCAAACCTCGTCTGCTTGTTTTACGTACTTTAAAATAGAAGCATCAATATGGCTATGTGTATCGGAGAGTAAAAGTATTTTTTTCAATTAATATTGGTTTTTTTAAAATTGAAGCAAAAGCGTGTTATTATTTTTATTAATAATTACTATTATAATTTATTACTTATAAGCCTCAATATGGTTTTATTTTAAAATAAACAATAGCTGATTTGTGAGTTTTACGTTCATTTTTTAAAAACTTCTCATTCAAATTGCTGAAAATAAAGCAATAAAGAATATATAATTAACATGATTTCAATTTAGAAATGGTATTCTAGTAATAATAGGATTATCTTTGTTTATTGAAGCAAAAATAAAGTATTCTTTTGAGATATTTTTTAGAGTTATCATACAACGGTAAGACATATCACGGATGGCAAAATCAGCCAAATGCTATTTCGGTACAACAGGTTATTGAGGAAAAATTAAGTACCTTACTTAACACTAAAATTAATATCATGGGTGCTGGTAGAACAGATGCTGGTGTGCACGCCAAGCAAATGTTTGCGCATTTTGATTATGACCAAGATTTAAGTACCATTGATATTGTTTATAAACTAAATTCGTTTTTACCAAATACTATTGCTATTGCAAATATTTTAAAGGTGAAACCTGAAGCGCATACAAGATTTGATGCTTTAAGTAGAACATACCATTACATAATAGCGACAACTAAAAATGTGTTTACTAATGATTTTGAATATCAAATGTGCATTCCTTTAGATGTTGATGCTATGAATAAGGCATGTGAAATTTTAATGTTATATAAAGATTTTCAGTGCTTTTCTAAAAGGAATACTGATGTTAAGACTTTTAATTGTGAACTAAAAGAAGCTTTTTGGGAACAAAATAATAATAAGCTTACTTTTATAATTACAGCAGACCGGTTTTTAAGAAATATGGTGAGAGCCATAGTTGGAACATTAATAAACGTTGGTTTAGGGAAATTAAAGCCTGAAGATTTACATGCAATAATTACCTCTAAAAGTAGAAGTAAAGCAGGGTACTCTGTGCCAGCACATGGTCTGTATTTAACTAAAATTTGTTATCCAGATTCCATAATATTAAACTAATAAACACAAAACGCATTGGCGTGAAATCATATGTCTAAACAAAAAAAACCACTTTTTGATCTTTCATTATTTAAACGATTACTACAATACGTTAAACCGTACCGGTCGGTTTTTATAATTTCTTTGTTATGTGTTATAGGCTTAGCTGTTTTTGGCGCATATAGACCTTACGTTTTAAAAGAAGTTATAGATGTAAAAATTGCGCAAAAAGAATACAACGGTTTTGTGTTTTATCTTTTTATAATGCTTGGTTTGTTGCTTCTAGAAGTTGTGAGTCAGTTGTTATTTATTTATTATTCCAGTTGGCTAGGGCAATCCGTAGTTAAAGATGTACGTGTACGTTTATTTAACCATATGCTAAATTTTAAAATGACCTACTTTGATAAATCATCTGTTGGAGTCCTTATTACAAGAGCCGTAACCGATATGGAACGTATTGCAGATATTTTTGGAGAAGGGCTTTTTATGATTTTTAGTGATATTTTAAAAATGTTGGTTGTTGCTGGTTTTATGATATATATAAACCTAAAACTTAGCCTTATTGTTTTTATAACGTTACCTATAATACTTGTTGCTACTAAAATTTTTCAGCGCTATATGAAACGTGCTTTTGAGGATGTGCGAACTGAGGTTTCTAACCTAAACTCTTTTGTGCAAGAACGTGTTACAGGTATGAAAATTTTACAGTTGTTTACTCGTGAAGATACCGAGTATAAAAAGTTTAAAGCTATAAATGCGAGGCACAAAAAAGGCTGGTTAAAAACGGTATGGTACAATTCCATTTTCTTCCCTATAGCAGAGTTTTTATCGTCACTTACTTTAGCTATAGTCATATTAGTTGGTGGTTTTGATGCAATTTCAGAATTACCAGGCACAACCTTAGGACATCTTATTTCGTTCACAATGTTTTTACCCATGTTATTTAGACCGCTTTATCAGATTGCAAATAAATTTAACACCTTACAGATGGGAATGGTTGCTGCGGATAGAGTGTTTAAAGTTTTAGATACAAATGCGCAAATAGATGATACTGGAATTATTGAAGCTAAACAGTTTAAAGGTGCAATAAATTTTAATAACGTAAGGTTTTCTTACATCAAAGACGAAGAGGTTTTAAAAGGTGTTTCTTTTGAAGTAAATTCTGGTGAAACCGTAGCTATAGTTGGTGCTACTGGCGCTGGAAAATCTACCATTATTAATTTACTAAATCGATTTTACGATATTAATTCTGGTACTATAACAATAGATAATACAGATATTAAAACCCTTACGTTAAGCTCTTTACGTGGTCAAATTGCCGTAGTGTTACAAGATGTTTTTCTGTTTGCAGATACTATTCTAAATAATATCACTTTAAATAATCCTGAAATTACAGAAGCAGACGTTGTTAAGGCTGCCAAAAATATAGGTGTTGATGCATTTATTTCAAGCCTTCCTGGTGGTTATCAGTATAACGTAAAAGAGCGTGGTGTGATGTTATCTTCTGGTCAGCGACAATTAATTTCATTTTTAAGAGCCTACGTCACTAACCCAAGTATCTTAATTTTAGATGAAGCGACGTCTTCTGTAGATTCCTATTCTGAAGAACTTATACAGGCTGCAACTGAAAAAATAACTAAAGACAGAACCTCTATTGTTATAGCCCACCGATTGGCAACAATACAACAAGCCGATAAAATTATTGTTATGGATGTTGGTGAAATTGTAGAAATTGGTACACACCAAACTTTATTACAAAAGGAAAATGGGTATTATAAAAATTTATATGAAGTACAGTTTATAAAGCCAGAAGCGGTTTAATTAATGCTATCTTTTACGGTTTTTTGCAGCTCAATAGATTTCTTTTGTGTTTCTATTAAGCCTTGTATCATTTCAGAGTCTTTTAAAAGAATTACAAAAATAATACCAACTATAATTAATAATGTAAATATAACTAACAAGATTGCTATAAACCAAAGTGATCTTAATATAATTCCCCAAAACGATATTTTAAAAAGTCGCTTATAACAGTACGCAAAATAGGCTATTTGTAAAAATATACTCATGCTACTTAGCCATACCGAAGGTATGTTTAACACCAATAATAGTATATTTAAAAAAGAACTTACTAAAGAAAACTGAGCCATAATATATGTTGCCATAACAATATGCTCAGTGAAATTAAAGTCTTTTCTGTTTAAAAACACCAATCTAGAAATTAGGGCATAGAATGGAATTAAAGACACCATTAATAGAGTGTAGTATTTCTGAATAAATTCCCAATAAGTTGTCATGTATTCTTGTTGAACATTACTGCCTATAGGTGACATTCCTGATAGCACATTTGGAAAATATTTAGTTATTATTACTAAATAAATTCCACTGATAGTAAGTGTAAGTGCCGTAAAACTGATAGGGTTAATATAGCGTTTGCGTGTACCATTTATATAACTCCCTATTACAATCTCTGGTTTTATAATAAGATCTAATACTGTTTTGAGAAGTTTATTATCAAGATTTAAGAACGTTTCTGTAAAGTGACTTAATAAGTTTTTAAGCGTTAATCGGTTTCTAATTACTTTACCGCCGCAATTTTTGCAATAGTGGTCTGTATTTTCTAATGCTGTGTTACAGTTTTTGCAGTTCATGATACTCTAAAATTAGGGTTTAAATTAATTAAAGAACTTAAAAATCCTCTGACTTAAAAATACGTAAACAGTTTTTAAAAGCTAAAGGATAATTTATGTTAAAGTTATTGTTAAAATTATATTTCTTTCCTAATGATAGTCTGTTTTCTATCTGGTCCAACAGAAACAATAGTAATTGGGATGTTAAGTTCTTTTTCTAAAAATTCAACATAAGCGTTTAGCTCTTTTGGTAATTGAGAGGCTTCTGTCATTTTTGTTAAATCTGCTTCCCAACCACTTATTTCTGTATAAATTGGTGTTACATTTTCAGCTTCAATATTATAAGGTAAATGCTGTATGGTTTCCCCTTTATAGTTGTATGCAGTACAAACTTTTAATGTTTTAAATCCTGAAAGCACATCACCTTTCATCATAATAAGTTGTGTAACACCATTAACTTGGCAAGCGTAACGTAATGCTACTAAATCTAACCAGCCACATCGTCTAGCACGACCTGTTGTTGCGCCAAATTCGTTACCTACACGCCCCATGGTTTCTCCATCTTCATCAAACAATTCTGTTGGAAAAGGACCAGAACCTACACGTGTTGTATACGCTTTAAAAATACCAAAAACCTCGCCAATTTGGTTAGGCGCAACTCCTAAACCTGTGCATGCACCTGCTGCTGTAGTGTTAGAAGAGGTTACAAACGGATAGGTGCCAAAATCAATATCTAACAATGAGCCTTGCGCTCCTTCTGCCAATATGGATTTACCTGTTTGCTGAGCTTGGTGTATAAATTCCTCAGAATCTATAAATTTTAATTCTTTTAAAACCTCTATGGCATCAAAAAAATCTGTTTCTAATTCTTTTAAATTATATTGTATATCCACATCATAAAAAGCAATCATGGCTTCATGTTTATTTGCCAATGCTCTGTATTTGTCTTTCCAATCTGCAAGTTCTATATCGCCAACTCTAATACCATTTCTTCCGGTTTTATCCATATAGGTTGGCCCAATACCTTTTAGGGTAGAACCTATTTTTGCTTTCCCTTTTGCGGCTTCACTGGCAGCATCTAATAAACGGTGTGTTGGTAAAATAATATGTGCTTTACGAGAAATACAAAGTGATTTTTTGTAATCTACGTTTTGTTCTTTTAGTTTATAGAGTTCTTTTTTAAAAATAACAGGATCTATAACTACACCATTACCTACAAGATTTACGGTGTTGTCATGAAATATACCAGAAGGTATGGTGTGTAATACATGCTTTTTTCCATTAAATACTAAGGTATGCCCAGCATTTGGACCACCTTGAAAGCGTGCAATAATATCGTATTTGGAGGTAAATACATCAACAATTTTTCCTTTGCCTTCGTCTCCCCATTGTAGTCCAAGTAGTAAATCTACTGCCATTGTAATAAATTTAGTTAGTCTTCTGTGTTACGTTTTCCGTAAAAGTATAATGAATGATTGGTAATTTCTATATTAAAAACTTCTTCTATAGTTTTTTTTATGGATTGAATGCGTGGATCACAAAACTCAATAACTTCACCTGTATCGGTAAGTATAACATGATCATGTTGTTTATCAAAATATGATTTTTCGTAGTGGGCTTGGTTTTGACCAAACTGGTGTTTTCTTGCAAGACCACATTCTAATAGCAGCTCTATGGTGTTGTAAAGTGTAGCCCTACTTACACGATAGTTTTTATTTTTCATTTTGGTGTATAAAGACTCTATATCAAAATGCTCTTCACTATCATATATTTCTTGAAGTATAGCGTAACGTTCAGGTGTTTTTCTGTGACTTTTTGTTTCAAGAAACTGTGTAAATACGCGTTTTACAATGTCTTGGTTACTTTCTTCTGTTTTTGCATTCATAATTAGGTCGCAAATTTACATAATTTTATACTCTAGTTACTTTATCAATCCCATTAATTTTTTTGAGATTATCTATAAGTTTTTTAAGCATGTTATGGTTTTTTACTTGTACCAATATTTTACCAGAAAACATACCGTCATCACTAGTAAAACTAATACTTTTCATATTTACATGCATGTTTTGCGAAATCAGTTTTGTGATATCGTTTACTAAACCAAGATTATCAATACCAGAGAGATTAATTTGTGAGGTAAAAACTTGCTGCGAAGAATCTATCCATTTAGCAAATAGAATACGATAGGCATAGTTTGATTGTAAACTTAAGGCATTAGGGCAGTTTTTTTTATGCACTTTTATACCATCGTTTATGGTTAAAAATCCAAATACCGTATCACCAGCTATTGGGTTGCAGCATTGCGCCAAACTATAATTTAGTTTCTCTTCTTCTTTACCAAAAACTAACATATCATAACTAGATGTAATCTCTTGTTTATCAATGTCCTTTAGTGTTTCAGGTCTTCTGATTTTATTTTTTATATAGCTTACAAAAACATTAGATCTGGATGCTACAAAAGCCTTTAATTTTGGGTTGTCTATGGAGCCAATTCCTACTCTGTAAAATAAATCTAAAGAGGTGTTTAGTTTAAAGTAGCTTACCAGTTCATTTACAGATTTTTCATTAAGAGTTATTTTAAGCTGTTTTAACTTTCGTCTTAAAATTTCTTTGCCTTCTTCTGCAATTTCCTTAGTATGTGCGTTTAAAGCTGTTTTAATTTTACTTCGTGCTCTTGCTGTTGTTGCGTAATCTAACCAGTTACTATTGGGTTTCACGTTTTCAGAAGTTAAAATTTCAACACGATCTCCACTTTGTAACTCATGACTAAGTGGAACTAATTTTCCGTTTACTTTAGCGCCGCGTGTTTTCATGCCCACCTCGGTATGAACACTAAAAGCAAAATCTAAAGGTGTAGCGCCTTTTGGTAAGGATTTTAAATCACCTTTTGGCGAAAACACAAATATTTCTTTTGAGTATAAATTGAGTTTAAACTGCTCAACAAAATCTACAGCATTACCTTCGTTACTTTCTAAAGCTTCTTGCAAACGGTTTATCCAAAGGTCTATATTATCTTCTTTCTCATTTTCATTTTTATATTTATAGTGTGCGGCATACCCTTTTTCTGCAATTTCGTTCATACGCTCACTTCGTATTTGAACTTCTACCCAACGTTTTTTTGGACCAACTACAGTAATATGTAAAGCTTCATAACCTGTGGTTTTTGGGGAAGAAATCCAGTCGCGCAGTCTAACAGGATTGGGAGTAAAGTGGTCTGTAACTATGGAGTAAATTTTCCAGGCTATAAACTTTTCGTTTATAAGGTCTGATTTATAAATAATTCTAACGGCAAATTTGTCATATACTTCATCAAAAGATACTCCTTGCTTTACCATTTTTCTTTGAATACTATAAATGGATTTTGGTCTGCCTTTTATCTCATAATTTAAGTCTTCTCTGTTCAGGGATTTTTCGATAACTTCAGAAAAATCTTCGATATATAAGTCTTGTTCTTCTTTACTTTCTTGTATTTTTCCTAAAATGTCATTGTAAACTTCTGGTTGTGTAAATTTTAAACTTAAATCTTCTAGCTCGGTTTTAATGTTGTAAAGTCCAATTCTGTGCGCTAATGGTGCGTAAATGTAAAGTGTTTCTGATGCTATTTTTACTTGCTTGTCTGCACGCATGGAATCCATGGTTTGCATATTGTGCAAGCGGTCTGCAATTTTTATAATAATAACTCGGACATCATCATTAAGTGTTAGCAGCATTTTACGGAAGTTTTCTGCTTGCAAAGACACATCCCAGTCTTTTTTTAACGATGATATTTTGGTGAGCCCATCAACAATTCTGGCAATGGTTTCGCCAAACAACCTTTCTATGTCTGCTATGGTGTAATTTGGGTTGTCTTCTACTACATCATGTAATAGTGCGGCAGCTATAGATGTGGAGTCTAAACCAATTTCTTGAGCTACAATTTTTGCCACAGCTATGGGATGAAAAATATAGGCTTCACCAGATTTTCTGCGTTGTTCTTTGTGGGCATCTACAGCAACTTCAAAAGCATGACGAATAAGTTTTTTATCGTCTGTACTCAAGCTGCGATAGCTTACTTTTAAGAGCTCTTTGTAAGCTTTTGCAATGGTTGCGTTTTCTTTTTCTATGGCGTCTTGGGTCATAGAACTAAATTAGTAAAACCTTGTGGATTATCCAATATAAATTATGTAACAATACGTGACCTGAAATGGTGTTGTTTATGACTATTGACGTGGTTAATCAACTCAAATAGTAAATAAAACACGAACCAAGAAAATCTGCGAGAATTTTAGTAAGTAGGCTATAAATGGTAATAAATTTTATAAGGTGTTGGCAACTGCTTTTATTATTCAGATTACAGTATGTTGTTTAAATCTTGTCTTCCGACAATTGCCATTATTTCAACAAGGTCATTATTTATTTTACAGTAAATGCTATCTATGCCACAAACACATCTTCGGTAGTCTTTTTTTATATAATCAACTGACTCGAATGAAAAAGGCCTTTGGGAAATAATTTCAAAATACTCAAAGAATGATTCAAAATAGTTATCCGCTTGAGTCATTCCAAACTTATTAACTCCATAGTGATGGATTCGGATTAAGTCATTTTTTGCTTCGTTACTTAATCGATATTTAGCCATTCAGTAAAGTTTTTGACTGAGCTAAAATTACATTTTTTGATTCGTTTGTAAATCCGCTAGTTTCAGCTTTTTCCAATTTAGTTCTAACCCAATCAATTTCGACTTGTTGTTTTCTAGCTTGTCTGATTAAATCGTTTACTAATTCGCTTTTGCTTGAATATTCTTTTCCATTGACTTGAGCTTTTAGCCATTCGTCGTTAGGTTCTGTAAGTGATATACTTTGTCGTGACATAATTCAATTATTTGGTGTAAATATACATCAAATACGTATCATTTCCAAGTTGTTGCCAACGGTTAGTATATGGAAAGTAGGGCAATAGAAAGCGATAACTTTCGAGTTTGCACTTAGCCAAAACTTTGTATTTTGTTTTTAATTTATTCATTTTAAAAACCGAATCAACCATTTGCCGGTTTTGTTATGTAGTACTAAACTTTCGTAAAGCACCGAATGCCCTATTTGTTATTTACCTTGTGGTAAACCGTTTATTTTTCAAAATACCAGCCAATTGCGTTTAACTCACTCCACTTTATTGCGTCAATTAATTCCGCTTCTTTTTTAATGTTCTCAAGCCCAATTTTATTAATTAGTATTTCAACTTCTTCAAATAAGTCAATAAAATCAGGAATCTTTTCATAATCAGTATCCAATTCACATTGAATTCCAATTGCAGGATATTTATTTCCTAAAAAATCTCTATATCTTATAAGTCCGAATTTTGTTCCGTTAGGAAATTCCTTGAAGTTTATGGGTAACTTTCTCCTTAACACTTCTAAGCATTTTAATGTGAAATCGTCACAAGGATTCAAAACATCATAAAAGGAAGGCTCTATTACGAGAAATTGTTCCGTTTTATTATTTTCTTCTATTATCCACATTTTAGAACTTGATTTAGAAATGGTTTACAACCTTTACTAAAAGCAATTATTCCACAAAGTATTAGTGTTTTGCAACTAACTCAGCAATTTTACAAATTACTTCTACGGCTTTTTGCATACTTTCTACGGGCACATACTCATAACGTCCATGAAAATTATGGCCTCCAGCAAAAATGTTTGGGCACGGCAACCCCATGTACGATAGTTGCGAGCCGTCTGTACCACCACGTATTGGTTTTATTAAAGGTGTAATGCCAACCTGTTTCATGGCTTCTTCTGCAACATCTACAATATGCATTACAGGTGCTACTTTTTCTTTCATGTTAAAGTATTGGTCTTTAATATCAACCTGAAAAATTTCAGCATTAAACTTGGTATTTAAGTCGGTAACTGTTTTTTGTATCAGTGCTTTTCTGGCTTCAAATTTCACCTTGTCATGATCACGAATTATATAGTGTAAAGTGGTTTGTTCAACGTTTCCGTTAATATCATGCAAATGAAAAAAACCTTCATAACCTTCTGTGTGTTCTGGGGTTTCTGTTTTTGGTAAAGCATTTATAAACGCTGTTGCGTAATACATGGAATTTACCATTTTTCCTTTAGCATACCCTGGATGCACAATTTTGCCTTTTACTTTAATAACAGCACCGGCAGCATTAAAATTTTCGTATTCCAATTCGCCAATTTGGCTGCCATCCATGGTGTAAGCCCAATCTGCATTAAAGGTTTTAACATCAAATTTGTGTGCACCTCGTCCAATTTCTTCATCTGGAGTAAAACCTACTTTAATAGTACCGTGTTTAATTTCCGGATGCTTAATAAGGTACTCCATGGCAGAAATAATTTCGGTTATACCAGCTTTATCGTCTGCGCCTAAAAGCGTAGTGCCATCTGTAGTAATAAGTGTTTGCCCTTTGTATTGCAGTAAATCATCAAAATAGTCTGGGGATAAAATGATACCTTCTTTAGCATTTAAAATAATGTCTTTACCATCATAATTTTCAATAATTTGGGGTTTCACATTGGCGCCTGTAAAATCTGGTGAGGTATCAAAATGCGAGATAAAACCTATAGTAGGCACCTTATGCTTTACGTTACTTGGCAAAGTTGCCATAATGTAGGCATTAGCATCAATAGTAACATCTTGCATGCCAATGCTTTTGAGTTCTTCTACAAGTTTGTGTGCCAAATCCCATTGTTTTGCAGTACTTGGTGTGGTATTAGAATTAGGGTCAGACTCAGTATCTATAGTGACATAACTAATAAAACGGTCAATTATATGTTGTTTTGGTATCATAATAAAAATTAATTTAATCAAAAATAGACAACAGCATTTTAAAGGGCAAGTCTGTGTTAAGTTTCTTTTAATTTGCCATCTATTGCCTTATTTTTGTATCACAAAATTAAACTGATGTATAAAGTAATTATTCGCCCTATTTTATTTTGTTTTGACCCAGAGAAGGTGCATTATTTTACATTTTCGCTCATAAGAATACTAAGTAAAATACCGGGTGTTTCTAAACTTTTTAGAGGGTTGTATGTTAACAATGATAAGCGTTTAGAACGAAACTTATTTGGTATAACATTTAAAAATCCTGTTGGGTTAGCTGCTGGTTTTGATAAAAATGCGGTGCTTTATAATGAGTTAGCAAATTTTGGGTTTGGTTTTATTGAAATTGGTACGGTTACACCAAAAGGACAAGCGGGAAATCCAAAAAAACGCTTGTTTAGGTTGAAGGCTGATAAGGCCATTATAAACCGAATGGGTTTTAATAACGAAGGATTAGAAGCGGCTATCTCACAACTCAAAAAAAATAAAGGGCAACTTATAATTGGTGGCAATATTGGAAAAAACACCCAAACAACACCAGAAAATTATACTAAAGATTATTTAGACTGTTTTAATGCGCTTCATCCGTATGTAGATTATTTTGTACTTAATGTTAGTTGTCCAAATGTTGGGAGTCATGCAAAACTAAATGATAAAGACTATTTGTTAGAACTTATTACAACTGTGCAAAAAGCGAATAAAACCTTTGCCAAACAAAAACCAATTCTGCTTAAAATTGCACCAGATTTAAATACAACACAACTTGATGAAATTATTGAACTCATCTCAGAAACCCAATTAGATGGTGTTATTGCTAGCAACACTTCAGTAGATAGAACGGGTTTAAAAATGAGTGCCAAAAACCTAGAAGCTATTGGCAATGGAGGTTTGAGTGGTCAACCCATTAAAGCTAAATCCACGGCAGTAATTAAATACTTAGCAGAAAAAAGTAATAAAGGGTTTCCTATTATTGGAGTAGGTGGCATTCACTCCGCAGAAGATGCTTTAGAAAAATTAGCTGCTGGTGCAGATTTAGTTCAACTTTATACAGGTTTTATTTATGAAGGCCCGCGATTAATAAAAGCCATTAATAACGCTATTTTAAAACAAAGCTAGTTTTCTTTGAATGTTGAATTACTTATTGCTTTTACTGGTGCAACGTTAGTACTTGCCTTATCGCCAGGTCCAGATAATATTTATGTTTTAGTACAAAGTATTACCAACGGAAAACGTTATGGTATTGCTACTGTTTGTGGTTTAATTACAGGCTGTATAATCCATACATCATTGTTGGCTTTTGGGGTTTCTGCACTTATTGCTTCAAATGATACTTTGTTTTTTATTATAAAATTATTGGGTGCGTTGTACCTTTTATACTTGGCATTAAAAGTTTATAAAGCTAATGCTGAGTTAGACTTTAATGCTAATACTCATATTCCCAAAAAGAGTTTAAAAGCACTATTAGTGCAAGGTTTTTTTATGAATGTTTTAAACCCTAAGGTTACCATTTTCTTTTTGGCATTTTTTCCGGGATTTCTTTTCAGTGATAGTCTAAGCACAGTGATTCAGTTTTATGTTTTGGGAGGTGTTTTTATGTTGGTGTCTTTTGTAGTATTTACTTGTATTGCTTTGATGGCTGGCGGAATTAAATCTTATGTGCTTAAAAACAAGAACTCTGGTTTGGTTTTAAAATGGTTGCAAATTGTTGTTTTTGTTGGAATTGCGATTTTTATTTTAATTTAGGATGGTAAATTCTCCTTGTCATGCTGAACGAAGTGAAGCATCTTTTAACTTTTATAAAATGAGTTTTTTCGTCGCTGTGCATCGTCACAATTATATAGGCTTATATCTTTAATCTCAGTTTCAAATTAAATTTCATAATAGTATATTTGATTTAATGAATAAAACGGTAAAACTCATAGAATGTCCACGAGATGCCATGCAAGGCATTAAAGCCTTTATTCCCACAAAGGAAAAGGTACAGTACATTCAGTCGTTATTACGTGTGGGTTTTGATACCATAGATTTTGGAAGTTTTGTTTCACCCAAAGCCATACCGCAAATGGCAGATACAGCAGCAGTTTTAGCACAGTTAGATTTAAGTAAAACCAATAGTAAATTATTAGCCATTATTGCAAATACTAGAGGTGCAAAGGATGCAGTAAAACACAGCGCTATTGATTATTTGGGCTATCCGTTTTCCATATCAGAAAACTTTCAAATGCGAAATACACACAAAACTATTGCGCAGTCTGTTGTTACCTTGTCCGAAATCCTAGATACTGCAAACAAACATAATAAAGAGGTTGTGGTATATATTTCTATGGGTTTTGGAAACCCGTATGGCGATCCTTGGAATGTTGATATTGTTGGGGAATGGACTGAGCGTTTGTATAAAATGGGAGTCAAAATTTTATCATTGAGTGATACTATTGGTAGCTCTGATGCTGAAACGATTTCTTATTTATTTTCAAATTTAATTTCTTCATACCCAAAAATAGAGTTTGGGGCACATTTGCATACTACACCAACCACATGGTTTGAAAAAATTGACGCTGCTTATTCCTCTGGATGCCTACGTTTTGATGGTGCAATTCAAGGTTTTGGTGGTTGCCCAATGGCAAAAGATGAACTTACAGGTAACATGCCTACCGAAAAAATGTTATCGTATTTTACACAGAAAAAAGCACATAATTTAAATGCCATGCCTTTTGAAAGTGCTTATAATGAAGCTTCAAAAATTTTTAATGTATACCATTAAAATAATTATAATATAAGGCTATTCGTTGTTAAGTTCTGTTTTGTAGCGTATTATGTTTTCTTGTTCTTCGGCTGGTAATTCTGGTTCTTTTATATCTGAATATTGACTAAGTGCATCAAACAAAATTTTAGCTACCAAATACCGCGCTGTAGGTTTATGGTCTGCAGGAATAGTGTACCAAGGTGCATAGGGTTTAGAGGTTCTGTTTATGGCATCTTCATAGGATGCTTGGTAGTTGTCCCAAAGTTTTCGTTCTTTTAAATCGCCAGAAGAAAATTTCCAGTTTTTTTCTTTTTTATCTAAACGTCTCAGTAATCTATTTTTTTGTTCGGTTTTAGAAAGGTTAAGAAAGAATTTAAAAATGAGCGTACCATTTTCAGCAACGTGTTTTTCAAAAGCATTGATTTGCTCAAAACGTTTGTCCCAAAACCCAGTGTCTATTTTTGAAACATCATCGATACCCGGAATATTCTCAGACATAATGTAATACGGATGTACTCTTGTTACAAGTACGTTTTCATAGTGCGTGCGGTTATGTACACCAAATTTTCCACGAGCAGGTAAAGCAATGTAATGACGCCATAGATAATCGTGTTTTAACTCTAATTCAGTTGGCACCTTAAAACTGTGTACCACAACACCACGTACATTAAATTCTTTAAACACTTCTCTTATTAAACTGTCTTTACCAGAGGTATCCATACCTTGCAAACATATTAATACAGAATATTTGCCATGAGCATATATGGTATCTTGTAATTTGCCTAATTTTTTTCTCACCTTTTTTAACTCACTTTCTATGGTTTTATCACCATCAGAAAGGTTGAGGTTGGTAGGCTGGTTTTTGAGTTTTATGGCAGTTGTAACTTTAAAGTCGTTTCCGTTTAAGTGTTTCATTTTTTGAATAATAGATTAGAGGCTTAGTGTTTACTTAGAAGCAAAAGCCTTAACATCGGCTTCACTAACTTCTTTTCCGCCCAATATTATTAAACGTTCAATAACATTTCTAAGTTCCCGTATATTTCCAGTCCAATCGTAGTTTTGAAGTAGTTTTATAGCGCTATCAGAAAAGGTTTTTTGGGAGTTGCCCTGTTCTGTAGAAATCTTTTCAGTAAAGTAATTTATTAACAACGGAATATCTTCACGACGTTCATTTAACGCTGGAACTTCAATTAAAATTACAGCAAGTCTGTGGTACAAATCTTCTCTAAAATTACCATCTGCAATTTCTTTTTTTAGGTTTTTATTGGTGGCGGCAACAACACGCACATTTACCTTAATATCTTTATCGCTTCCTACACGTTGTATGCGACTTTCTTGCAATGCTCTTAACACTTTGGCTTGCGCCGAAAGACTCATATCTCCAATTTCATCTAAAAAAATAGTACCGCCATTAGCAGCTTCAAATTTGCCAGCACGGTCTTTTGCAGCACTTGTAAATGCGCCTTTTACGTGTCCAAACAATTCACTTTCAATAAGTTCACTAGGTATTGCCGCACAATTAACTTCTATTATTGGGCCTTTAGAGCGTTCACTTTTTTGGTGTAGCCAATGGGCAACTAGCTCTTTACCAGTTCCGTTTGGTCCGGTAATTAATACACGAGCATCTGTTGGCGCAACCTTCTCAATCATGTCTTTAATGCGCGCAATGCCTTTACTTTCGCCAATCATTTGGTAGTTTTTGCTAATTTTCTTTTTTAGCATTTTATTTTCAATAACCAATTCTTTACTATCTAAAGCAATACGGACAGTATTTAGCAAACGGTTTAGATCTGGTGGTTTAGAAATGTAATCAAAAGCACCCAAACGCATTGTGTTTATTGCAGTGTCTAAATCGCCATGACCAGAAATCATTACTATTGGAGTTTCAGGTTTTATTTTTTTTGCAGCTTCTAAAACTTCAACACCATCCATTTTTGGCATTTTAATATCACAAAGCACAAGGTCGTAATCTTCTTTTTTAATTTTTTCAATACCAACAAGTCCATCTTCGGCTTCTTCTACTTGGTAGGTACTGTTTTCTTCAGAAAGTATTTTTACCAATACACGTCGTATTGCAGCTTCATCTTCAATAATTAATAATTTTGGCATAATGTTATGTTAGTTTTTTTTGATGTGAATTTCACGTTGTGGAAATGGAATTTTAATATTATTTTCTGTAAATAATCTGTTAATTTCAAATCTAATATCACTCTTAGGAAACATTGCTCTAAAGCTTTCGTTTAGCGTAAATATAACCTTAAAGTGTAAAGCACTTTCTCCAAAATCTTCAAAAATAACTTGCGGTTCTGGGTGATCTAGCACTTCTTCTTGCCGTCTAACAGCTTCTAATAATAGTGTTTTTACCAGGTTTACATCGCTGCCATAGGCTACGCTAATACTTACATTTTCTCGGGTTAATGTGCTGTTTTGAGTCCAGTTAAACAGGGTATTGGTTAGGTATAAGTGGTTTGGTATAATAAGTACTTTATTATCTATAGTTACTGCGCGTGTTGTACGGAGTTTTATTTCTTCAACCTTACCAATTTTTCCATCAATTTGAATAATATCTCCAACATGTAATGTTTTGTCTAGAAGTATAAAAACGCCAGAAATAATATCTTGAAACAAGGTTTGAAGCGCCAAACCAACACCTATTAATATGGCAGCAGATGCAGCTAAAATACCTGTAACATTTACACCCATGCTATGGAGTGTAAATAGCATAATTATTAAATAAATAATCCATTTACTGTAAGAAAAAAGTGTGCTAAATTTTGCTTTATCACTGTAGTTTAGCTGTTTTGTAATGGCGTTACGTAAAAGTTTGAGTACAAATGTGGTAACAATCATTACAATAACCACTAATAGTAGTGCTTTTACACTTATTGCAATTGTATCTGAGAAATGAAATTCATAATTAAAAAAGTCTTTAATATTTTCCATAGTCTAATATTTTAGCCATTTAAAGAGTTCCTTATAAGTTGGTTTTTTGCCATACATTAAAATACCAATACGGTATATTTTTGAAGCAAACCAAACCGTAAAGCTAAAGGTGCAAATAAGTATTAAAAGCGATAAACCTTGCTGCCATAGTGGCACTCCAAACGGGATACGCATAAGCATAACTACAGGAGAGGTAAACGGTATAAAAGAAAATACAGTAGAAACCGTGCCATGCGGATCTTCTATAACTGTAAAAACACCAACGTAAACTGCTAAAATAAGTGGCATAAGTATAGGGAGCATAAATTGCTGAGTATCGGTTTCGTTATCAACGGCTGCGCCAATTGCTGCATATAATGAGCTGTAGAGTAAGTAACCACTAACAAAAAATAGTAAAAACGCACTAATTAAGTTTGTTAGCGGTAAGTGTGTTATGGCAGTAATTATTTGTTCTGCAATAGCTTGTGTGCCTTCAGATTGTAGTGCATTATTCATGAGTTCTTGTTGTGGAGTTTTAACCTGAGATAAATCTACTCCTAGTATTATAGTAACTACCGTAAATAGTACGCTACCTAAAATTATCCAAATTACAAACTGCGTAATGCCAGCTAAGGAGGTGCCAATAATTTTACCCAACATTAGTTGTATTGGTTTTACAGATGAGATGATAATTTCTATGATACGGCTCGTTTTTTCTTCAATAACGCTTCGCATAATCATATTGCCATAAATAATAATAAACATAAAAAGTAAATACCCAGCTATGCCACCAAATGCAAGTTTAATAACATTGTCTATTTTAGAGCTTGTTTCTCCATCAAAACTTTCTTGGGTAATGGAGACATTAATTTTTGAAGCTTTAATTTGTGCAAGAGATACACCGTCTTTTTTTAATTTTAGTTCGGTAAGATGGTTTTCAATTTTACGTTCTATATCAGTTATAATTGATAATGAAGGTGCGTCTTCTGAGTAAAACTTTACAGTATTTGAAAGGTTTTCTAAAGCTTCAGTGTTAGAAATATGTAACAGTCCGTAATCTTCTTTTTCTTTAACAATGGTTTTTGCGGTTTCTAAATCCAAACCATTTAAAACGCTATAAGTAGTTGTTTCTGTATTTGTGAAAACGGTTGTTAAAAAGCCAGATTCGTCTAGTATAGAAATTGTGCGTTTTTTATTGGTGTTTAACTGCGATAAATACGCAACCACAGTAATAAGCGTAATCAGTATTAGCGGACTTAAAAACGTCATAATAATAAAAGATTTGTTCTTTACTTTAGTAAAATATTCGCGTTTTATAATGAGTGGTAAATGATTCATTATTAATTGTTTTTTACAGTTTGAATAAAAATATCACTAGCCGATGGAATGACCTCTACAAAATGATTAATCTCTGCTTTTGTAGTTAAAAAGGACAGTAAATCATTTGGAGAATCTGTGTTATTCACTTTAATATTTAGTTTAATATCGTTGTATAAATTTTTGAAAGTAGCTGGTAAAACTTCAAATTTTTGGTTCAATTCAGCAATTAAACTGGCTTTGTTAGAGGTGTTTAAACCAACTTCAAAAGTGTTGGTTTTAAACTGCCGTTTTATATCGGTTAGTTTTCCGTCTAAAACCTTGTTAGATTTATGAATTAACGCAATATGATCGCAAAGTTCTTCAACAGATTCCATGCGGTGTGTAGAAAAAATAACAGTAGCTCCTTGCTCCCTAAGTTGTAAAATTTCGTCTTTAATAAGGTTTGCATTTATAGGGTCGAAGCCCGAAAAAGGTTCGTCAAAAATTAACAGTTTAGGTTGGTGTAATACGGTAACAATAAATTGTATTTTTTGTGCCTGTCCTTTACTTAACTCTTGTATTTTTTTGTGCCACCAACCGCCAATTTCAAATTTATCAAACCAGTATTTTAGTCGGGTTTTAGCCTCCGTTTTAGACAATCCTTTTAATTGTGCTAAGTAAAGGCATTGCTCACCAACTTTCATAGATTTGTAAAGTCCGCGTTCTTCTGGCAAATACCCAATGTGTTTTACATGTTCTGGCTTTAAGGCTTCACCATCTAAAGTTACACTGCCTTGATCTGGCATTGTAATTTGGTTTATAATACGAATTAAAGTGGTTTTTCCAGCACCATTTGGCCCTAAAAGTCCAAAAATACTGCCTTTTGGTACAGCAATTGAGACGGAGTTGAGGGCTTTAAAATCTCTAAAATTTTTAGAAACTTGGTCTGCAACAAGTAAATTAGACATGGCGTTTTGAATTCTGTAGTGTTAATAGGTAAAGATATTAAATGTTATAAGAATTTAATGCTATTTTAAGTATGCTTTATATAATTTATGGCTGTTTTGCTGTATTTTCGTGTTTCATAAAACCATTAGTTTGAATTACCTTAACGTAGAAAATATATCTAAATCTTTTGGCGAGTTAGTACTCTTTAAAGATTTGTCTTTTAGTATTCATAAAGATCAAAAAATAGCTTTTGTTGCCAAAAATGGTAGTGGAAAAACTTCTATTCTAAATATTTTATCAGGAAAAGATGCGCCAGATGAAGGACAAGTTGTTATAAGAAAAGGTTTGCGACTTGCATTTTTAGACCAAGAACCCAATTTAGACCCAAAATTAACTATTGAAGAAGCTGTTATTGCCTCTGATATTCCGGTATTAAAAATTATAAAAGCCTATGAAACCGCTTTAGAAAACCCAGACGATGCTGAAGCTTACCAAAAAGCATTTGAGGCTATGGATAGGCATAATGCTTGGGAGTTTGAAACCCAATACCAACAAACGTTATCGCAGTTAAAACTAGACGATTTATCTTTAAAAATAAGTACGCTTTCTGGTGGACAAAAAAAGCGTTTAGCTTTAGCAAAAGCCCTACTGAGTAAACCCGATATTTTAATTCTAGATGAGCCTACTAATCACCTAGACTTAGAAATGATTGAGTGGTTAGAAGCTTATTTTGCCAAAACACAACAAACGTTATTTATGGTAACGCACGACCGCTATTTTTTAGAGCGTGTGTGTAATGAGATTGTTGAGTTAGACCACGGAGAACTTTTTACATACAAAGGCAATTACTCGTATTATTTAGAGAAAAAAGATGCACGCATAGAAAACCAAGCCACAGAGGTTGGGAAGGCAAAACAACTTTTTAAAAAGGAATTGGAATGGATGCGCCGCCAACCTAAAGCACGTACCACAAAATCTAAAAGTAGGATTGATGATTTTTCTGAAATTAAGTCTAAAGCGCACCAACGAAGAAACGACCATACCATTCAGTTAGATATAAATATGGAGCGTTTGGGGAGTAAGATTATTGAGTTTCATAACGTATCTAAAGCATTTAAAGACAAAACCATTTTATCTAATTTTGAATACACCTTTAAAAAAGGAGAACGCATTGGTATTATAGGAAAAAATGGTACCGGGAAATCTACATTTTTAAACTTACTAACCCAAACTAGTCTGCCAGATAGTGGTAAAGTAGTAATTGGCGAAACTGTAAAAATTGGCTATTATACCCAAGGTGGTATTACCGCTAAACCTGGGCAAAAAGTAATAGATGTTATAAAAGAATTTGGAGATTATATTCCGTTAGCAAAAGGCGGGCAAATAAGTGCACAACAACTTTTAGAAAAGTTTTTATTCAGCAGAAAAAAGCAATGGGATTTTGTTGAAAAACTTAGTGGTGGTGAGCAAAAAAGACTTTATCTATGTACTGTTTTAATACAAAACCCTAATGTATTAATCTTAGATGAACCTACTAATGATTTAGATATTGTAACCCTAAATGTGCTCGAAAGTTTTTTAATGGATTTTCCTGGTGTGCTTTTGGTGGTATCTCACGATCGGTATTTTATGGATAAAATTGTAGATCATATGTTTGTGTTTAGAGGCAACGGCGTGGTAGATGATTTCCCGGGTAACTATTCAGATTTTAGGGTCTATGATAGCAGTAATTCTTATTCAGAACAAATTGAACCTGTTGTAAAAGTGGTTACTAAAGTTGAAGAGCAACCAAACAATGAAACAAAATTATCGTATAACGAACAAAAAGAATATAAAAATTTAGAATCTAAAATTAGAAGTTTAGAGCTAGATAAGGCCAAATTAGAAGCGCAATTTACTAATACAGAACTCTCGCAAGATGCCATAACAGAACTCTCAGAAAAGCTTCAAGTAATTATTGATACCATAGAAGAAAAAGAATTGCGTTGGTTTGCCCTAGCCGAAAAACTTGGTGCTTAATAGGGGTTTGCGGTTTGTATTTTTTTGTTTCTTATTTAATTATTAAATTTAGATATTAGTTAATAAAAATAAGTTCATCTAATTGAAAACTCATAGAAACCAAATAACAAATGAAATTTATTAAGTCATTATACATCCATAATCAGCTTTATGTTTATTTGGCTATAATTTCTGTATGCTTTACAGTGTCTTATTGGGTTCCATTTTTATTTTTAGTGGCTACTATTTTAGCGGTACTTTGTGTGGTGGTTTTGGTTACCGATTTGCTGTTGTTATACCAACCAAAGCAGGCTATTGTAGCATCAAGAATTTTGCCAGATAAGTTTTCTAACAGTGATACTAATCCAGTACCCATTACCATAAAAAACAAGTACGGTTTTAAGACGTTTATAACGGTTATAGATGAGTTGCCTTTTCAGTTTCAAAAACGAGATTTTTCATACCATACAACATTGCTTCCTACTCAAAACCATGATTTTGAATATATGGTAAGACCAGTAGAGCGTGGCGAATATTATTTTGGGCATTTGAATGTTTTTGTGTCTTCGGTTTTAAAAATTGTAAAACGAAAATATAAATTTCAGAATGCACAAATGGTAATGGTATATCCGTCCATTATCCAAATGCAGAAATACGATTTTTTGGCAATTAGTAATGCGCTCACACAAATTGGATTAAAAAAAATTAGACGTATTGGTAATACTTCTGAGTTTGAACAGATAAAAGAATACGTACAAGGAGACGATTTTAGAACTGTAAATTGGAAAGCTACCGCAAAGCGTGCTCAACTTATGGTTAACCAATACCAAGATGAAAAATCGCAGCCTATTTTTTCTATTATAGATACTGGCAGAGTAATGAAAATGCCATTTAATGGCTTAAAGTTGTTAGACTATGCTATAAATGCATCATTGGCTTTTAGCAATGTAGCTCTAAAAAAACACGATAAAGTAGGGTTACTTTCGTTTTCTAAAAAGATTGAAAACTTCTTGCCGGCAATTCATAAGCTTACGTATTTAAACCGAATTTTAGAAGCACTTTATAACATAGACACCCAATTTAATGATAGTGATTATGGGTTATTGTATGCGCAATTAAAACGAAAAGTTACACAAAGAAGTTTGCTTATACTGTACACAAATTTTGAACATTTAAGTGCTTTAAAACGGCAAATGCCATACTTACAGGCCATATCAAAAAAGCATATGCTCGTTGTTGTTTTGTTTGAAAATACTGAGTTGGATGTTATTACTAAAGCCAATGCAGAAGACTTGCAATCTATTTACCACAAAACTATTGCCGAAAAATTTGTTTTTGAAAAACGACTTATGGTCAAAGAGCTTCAAAAATATGGCATACAAGCTGTTTTAACACCTCCAGAAAAACTTACTATTAATACCATTAATAAGTATTTAGAAATTAAAGCCAGAGGATTGCTCTAGTTTTTTAAATTAATTTTATATAAGCTACAATTCATCCTATTTAAGTTACAGTTCGGTGGCTTTAATTATTTTGATTATGTGTTTTGTTAGATTTTTGTACCATCAAATAAAAACAAATCAATATATCTAAAATTATGAACTTTAAAAAAATTGACACAAAAAAAGTAGTATTAAACATTCTATTTCTTTTAACTGCAATGTTTGGTTTTTCTCAAAATGAAACCAAAGGAATTACACTAACAGTTTCCGTTGATAACGTAAAAAATGACATTGGGCTTGTTTTAATGACGCTACATTCATCAGAAACTTTCATGAAATCAAATGGACTAAAAAACGCTAAATCCGTTATTAAAGACGGAAGTGTTACAATTGTTTTTGAAAACGTTTTACCAGGTGAATATGCAATTATGGCTTTGCATGATGAAAACGAAAATCAACGTATGGATTTTGATAACAATGGCATGCCTAAAGAATCTTATGGGATGTCTAATAACTCCATGTCTTTTGGACCACCACAATATGAGGATGCAAAGTTTAAAGTTGAAACTAAAAACTTAGAAATTAACATTCGTTTTTAATAATAAAATTATAGGTTTTTAAACTAAAAGCGGTTACCATGGGTAGTCGCTTTTTTTGTTAAAGGTTGTGATTATATGGTTTCGCCAAGCCAAGCTTTCATCATCCAAACCGTTTTATCTTGTTCAGTTATAAAATCACTCATCATTGCGTTAGTGCCTTCATCATTGGCTTCTGCTGAGGTTTTTAAAATAGTGCGTTCAATTTTAAGCAATTCTGACAATGAAATTACAATGAGTGCAACTGCCTTTTCATCTACAGAAATATTTTTTCCAACAGGTACTTTTGCTGCTTTGGTATAATCTTCAAAAGTGTGTAGTGGTGTAGCACCTAATGTTAAAATTCGCTCTGCAATAGCGTCTACTTTAATATTTGCATCGGTGTATAATTCTTCAAACTTTACATGCAGATCAAAAAAAGTTTTACCTTTTATATTCCAATGAATACCTCTTAGATTCTGTTAATATAATTGAAAGTTAGCTAACAATTGGTTTAAATCGTCTGCTAATAATTTAGTTTTTCAGTGTCTAATCCTATACTATTAAGTGCCATAATTTTTGTTTTTAATTCATATTAAAAATACATAATAACTTATAATTTCTCAGTATAGTTTTTACTAATACTTTTAATACTTTTATAGTTTAAATTTATTGTTATGACAATTACCCAACTTAAATACGCTTTAGCAATAGCAGAGCATAAAAATTTCACAAAAGCTGCGGCCAAATGTTTTGTTACGCAACCTACGTTGAGTACTCAGATTCAAAAGTTAGAAGACGAATTAGATGTTATTATTTTTGATAGAGGAAAAAAACCAATAGAACTTACTGCTGTTGGACAAAAAATTGTGTTTCAGGCACGTAATATTGTAAATGAAGCAGATCGGATACAAGATATTGTAGATCAAGAAAAAGGGTTTATTGGTGGCGAATTTAAATTAGGTATAATACCAACGGTAATGCCAACATTACTGCCAATGTTTTTAAAAAACTTTGTAAAAAAATACCCTAAGGTAAAATTAAAAATTGAAGAACTTACTACAGAAGATATTTTAATGCGTCTTAAAGATGGGCATTTAGACGCAGCCATTGCAGCAACACCTTTAGAGTCTGATTATATTAAAGAACGTGTTTTGTACTATGAGCCTTTTGTGGCATACATACCAAATAATCATAGATTAGAAGCTAAAAAAACCATAGAAGTATCCGATTTAGATATCGATGATATGTTGTTGTTAGAGGATGGACATTGCTTTAGAGATGGAATAATTAACCTTTGTAAAACCTTTAAAAATCAGTTAGACGATAGCTTTCAGTTAGAAAGTGGTAGTATAGAAACATTAATTAAACTCTCTAATGAAGGTTTGGGAATGACCCTTATTCCGTTTTTACACACACTAGATTTAAAAGAAAAATTAAGTGAAAATTTAAGACATTTTAAAGCACCGTCACCAGCACGCGAAGTGAGTATTATATATCACAAAAGCGAATTAAAAATGCAAATTATTGAAGCCATGCAGGGTGTGATTTCCGGAATTATTCGTGGCGCAATAGCGTTTCAGAATGTGGAAATTATAAGTCCTTTAAATAAAAAGTAAACTCAATTAATAGTTAAGGTATATAAGCGATTTGTGTAAATCTGGATTGTGGTTTATTAAAGACTGAATAAATACTTTTAAATCCTCAATTTCATGAGGTAATAAGCGCTTTACTGCTTTTTGAACTTCTTTACAAAATAATGCAGTATCAAAACTTACTTTGCTGAGTATGGTTTTGGTATAGTCGTACATTGCTCGCGCCATAGCTTTTTAAATTTAAAATTAACTAAAACGTAGTTTTTTGTATAGGCTTTAATTTTTATAAAAATAATATAAAAAAAGTAACTTTAGTAACTACTTTAAATTTTTTAACATCGTTTTAAAGTTAAATTAAAAATGGTTATTGCAGTAATACATCTCATTAAGCCACTAAATAGTATTCATTTTATTGCTAATATACATTTCCATAAAACCTCCATAATACACAATAACAGCTTGTTGTGGGTCTAATTCTATTTTTAAATATTGCTTTTGCGCTCTGTAAATGTGTAGTGTATTTTTAAATCGTTATAATATTAAATTTAACTAGACTTCTAATTTTTTTAACTCTTTATAATTGCTGTTAAGACGTTTTAGTAAAATACCATAAATAAGTCTGTAAAACAACCAAATTAACAAAGTGAAACCTCCTATAAATAATAGTGTTATTAAGCTAAATATAAACATTTGTATGGTGTTAAAAAGCTCTATTTTTTGAGCCAAATCAGGGTTATTATTAATGGAATAATATAAACCTAGAGACATTGTAATAATAGCCAAGCATAAATTATAAATAACATACAACTTTATAATTTTTCTAGTTTTTAATATGTTTTGCATTAGTTTTTTTGCATTATCAGTAACAGAAATAGATTGATATGCTTTAAAGAGTAGGTATATAAATAAAGCTATAACAAAATAAGTTAAAATTGTGACACCTAATATTACGTAATTGTTGCTGTATAAGTTTTCTAATTGCACTTTATATTCGTCCGTGCCAAATAATGGGATTGTGTTAATTATAATCCAAAAAACTAATTCTGCAATGCTTATATAGAATAATCTTCTTACAATAGAAGACGATTTTTTGTGCAGCATTTTATAGATGTCATTATCTGTATAGCTATGATATTGATTAGTGCCCTTAACCCAATCTTTCTTTAATAGTTCTAATTCGTCCACTGGTTTACGGATTTAAAATAGTTTTTAATTTCTTTTTTATTCTGTTCATTTTCACGCGTGCATTTACTTCAGAAATACCCAATGTGCTACTAATTTCTTTATAATCCTTGTCTTCAAGATAAAGAAATACAAGTGCTTTTTCTATATCGTTAAGTTGGTGTACCGCTGTGTATAACAGTTTTAATTGTTCTTCTTCAGTATTGTCATAATCTTCAGCTTTAATTTTGTATTCAACAGCATCAAAACCTTGAGTTGTAATACGACGTTTAGATTTTCTGTATAATGTAATTGCTGTGTTTAATCCAACACGATACATCCATGTGCTAAACTTAGCATCTCCTCTAAATTTTGGATATGCACGCCAAAGTTGTATGGTTATTTCTTGAAACAAATCATTGTGAGCATCTAGATTATTGGTGTACAAACGACAAATTTTGTGCACAATATTTTGATGTTTCTGTAATAGTTCTACAAAATTATGTTCTAATGTATTATTCAAGTTTACGTTTTGGTTAGTTATAATATTAGTAGTTACAAGTTTATAATTGTTACATGAATAACATAAAAAGTTACTTATTTTTTGAATTAATTTATTAGGATTAAAATTTGGTATATAAAAATTAGCATGAGTCGCTTTTAAACACTTTGAGTTATATTATATGCTTATAGAATTAAAAGATAAAACATTCCTGAAACAAACCTTAAACTCCTGGTTTTATTTTGTAATTTTGCTCACGTTTAACAACGTAGCATGACAAAAAATCCTAAATACATATTTGTAACAGGCGGCGTGTCTTCTTCTTTAGGAAAAGGCATTATTGCAGCATCTTTAGCCAAACTATTACAGGCACAAGGTTACAGAACAACCATTCAGAAATTAGATCCGTATATTAACATAGATCCCGGCACTTTAAATCCTTATGAACATGGCGAATGTTATGTTACTGATGATGGCGCAGAAACCGATTTAGACCTAGGACATTACGAGCGTTTTTTAAACACGCCAACCTCACAGGCCAATAATGTAACCACCGGAAAAATTTACCAAAGTGTAATTGACAAAGAACGTCGTGGTGATTTTCTTGGAAAAACGGTACAGGTAATTCCGCATATTACAGACGAAATTAAATACCGTATTCAAATTCTAGGAAACTCTGGGGATTATGATATTATTCTTACAGAAATTGGTGGTACCGTTGGTGATATTGAGTCGCTGCCTTATATTGAAGCCGTGCGTCAATTGCAATGGGATTTAGGTGATCATAATGCCTTAGTAATTCATTTAACTCTTATCCCGTATTTGTCTGCTGCTGGTGAGCTAAAAACAAAACCGACACAACACAGTGTAAAGACCCTCATGGAAAACGGTGTGCATGCAGATATTTTGGTGTGTAGAACAGAGCATGAATTAAATGATGGACTTAAAACCAAACTCGCGCGTTTTTGTAATGTAAAAAAGGAAGCTGTAATACAATCTATAGATGCATCTACCATATATGATGTACCTAATTTAATGTTAGAAGAAGGTTTAGATAAAGTGGTTTTAGAAAAACTGAATTTAAAAAGTGATGTGCCAGATTTAAGACTTTGGAACGCCTTTTTAAAGCGTCATAAAAATCCAAAAAAAGAGGTAACTATTGGTTTAATAGGTAAGTACGTAGAGTTACAAGATTCCTATAAATCAATACTTGAAGCTTTTATTCATGCAGGTGCTGAAAATGAAGTTAAAGTTAACGTAGAATCTATTCATTCAGAATTTTTAAACGAAGATAATATTGCCTTTAAATTAGGGCATTTAGATGCAGTATTGGTAGCACCTGGTTTTGGAGAGCGCGGTATTGAGGGTAAAATTGAAGCCGTAAAATATGTAAGAGAACAAAACATTCCGTTTTTAGGAATATGTTTAGGCATGCAAATGGCCGTTATAGAATATGCCAGAAATGTGCTAAAACTTGAAACTGCCAACTCTATAGAAATGGACGACAACACACCACATCCTGTTATTAACCTTATGGAGTCTCAAAAAGATATTGATACTATGGGTGGTACTATGCGTTTAGGATCTTGGGATTGTGAGCTTGTTAAAGACAGTCTTATAAATAAAGTCTATGGTGAAACTCATATAAAAGAACGACACAGACATCGTTTTGAATTTAATGATGCCTATAAAGCACAAATTGAAGCTTCAGGAATGAAAGCTACTGGTTTTAACCCAGAAACCGGCTTAGTGGAAGTTATAGAAATACCAACACACAATTGGTTTATAGGTGTGCAATATCACCCAGAGTATAAGAGCACGGTTTCCAAACCTCATCCTTTGTTTGTAGATTTCATTACTGCCGCATTAAAATTTAAAATGCAAAAGTAAAACCATAAAACTGTCAGTTTGTCCAAAAAATAGTTTGGATAGTTTTTTGAGAAATTCTCTATTAATAGTTAGTAGTTATTCTAATTAAAACAAAAAAAATTATAAATAAAGTAATTAAATAGCCCACAACCAAGGCGAAAATATTATGGAAGAAAAGAAACTAGATCTCAAATCAATAATAGGGTACATACTTATTTTTGGTATTATAATTTATATTTTTTATCAAAACGCACCAACACCAGAAGAGCTTGAAGCTGCTGAAAAAGCAAAGCAAGAACAAGTTGAAGCGGATAAAGCTAAAAGTAAACAACCCCAAACTATTGCTACAACAGCTACAGATTACAGTAATATTAACGCATTAGATTCTTTACAACAAGTAAAACTTAAGAGTAAACTTGGGGATTTTGCGTATTCATCTTCATTAACCGGAGATGCAATTACTACCGTTGAAACAGATGTTTTTGAATTAAAATTTAATAAAAAAGGGGGTCATTTATCTCAGGTAAAACTTAAAAAGTTTGTAGATTATGATTCTCTCCCAATATACTTAGTTAAAGATGGCAATAGTGCTTTTAACATCACATTTGGTACATCAGACAACAGAACCTTAAGTACACAAGACCTTCCATTTCAGCCAAGCGTTACTAAAAGCGGGGACAATACTATTGTATCTATGAAACTTAAAGTTTCAGAAACTGCTTTTTTAGAATACCGTTACGAATTGAAACCAAAAGCGTACATGATAGATTTTTCTATCAAATCTCAAGGACTAAGCGAAGTGTTTAATACCTCACAACCTATAGTATTAGATTGGGATCACAAAGGTTTCAGAAACGCAAAAAGTATAAGTTATGAAAATAGATATACAGATATACATTATGCGTATGAAGATGGTAAGTTTGATTATACCAGCATGCGTGATGCAGATGAAGATTTAGACAACGTATCCTGGATTGCGTATAAGCAGCATTTCTTTTCATCTATTTTGCTTACAGATTCACCTTTTAAATCGGCAAATATTACATCTAAAAATCTTGTTGAAGATGAAGAAATAGACACACTATACACTAAAAAATTTGCCTCTAAAATTCCGTTAGAATATACCGCTGGAGAAGTTAACCTTCCTATGGATTTGTATTATGGCCCAAACGATTTTAAAATTTTAGATGGTTACAACAAAAATTTAGACGAAGTGGTGCCTTTTGGTTGGGGAATTTTTGGGTGGATTAACCGTTATATTTTTATGCCATTATTTAATTTTCTAGGTGGCTTTTTACCTTACGGTATTGCTATTATAATAATGACAATTTTAGTGAAAATCTTACTTTCATTTGTGCAATACAAGCAGTTTTTATCTCAGGCTAAGATGAAAATTTTAAAACCAGAATTAGATGCTATAAGAGCAAAGTATAAAGACAATAAAATGAAAGCTCAGCAGGAAACTATGGCATTACAGAGTAAAGCAGGTGCTAGTCCGTTAAGTGGGTGTTTGCCGGGACTTATGCAAATTCCGGTGTTTTATGCTTTGTTTATGTTTTTTCCTACCGCTTTTGCATTACGACAAAAAAGCTTTCTTTGGGCAGATGATTTGAGTTCTTTTGATTCTATTTATGAGTTTCCGTCAGGATTTTCAATACCTTTTTACGGTGATCATATTAGTTTGTTTCCAATATTAGCTGCCGTTGCTATTTTCTTTTATATGCGTATGACTACCGGACAACAAATGGCAACGCAACCCACACAAGAAGGCATGCCAGATATGGCAAAAATGATGAAGTACATGATTTACTTTTCGCCGTTAATGATGTTGGTGTTCTTTAACAACTATGCTTCAGGTTTAAGTTTGTATTATTTCATTTCCAACCTTATTAGTATTGGTATTATGTTAGTAATAAAAAACTATATCATAGACGAAGAAAAAGTATTGGCAAAAATACAAGTGAGTAAGTCTAAGCCTAAAAAGGAAAATCGTTTTCAGAAAAAAATGCAAGAGATGATGGAGCAGGCAGAGCTTCAAAAACAAGCTCAAAACAAAAAGAAAAAATAATTAAAATAATATAGCTAGTAAAAACCTTTAGCAAATATTTTTGTTTATTTATTTAATAAATAAAAATTATGAAAAGTGTTTATAATGGCTTTCTGTTCTTTTTTTGTGCACCACATATAATCCATGTAGTTTTTACCTAAGTCTATAAATACAATAAAACCCTTTTGGAAAGTCCAAAAGGGTTTTTTACTAACTAAACCAATCAATATAAAAATTGAGGTAATCACTCCTCGACTTTTCAAATTAATACTATAAAACTTTGATAAATACGTGTATTATTACATTTGTAGATTTAAAATGCAATGCAGTTGCTGTTTGGATATTATTATATAGCAACTAGCACTACTTTATGAACACAAAATAAATTATGAAAACAACTGTAATATTTTTAAAATAATTTTCTTTTTTTTGAGTTTTAATTTTTCGTAGCAATACAAACATTTTGCTTGTTTAACAAATTTACATAATGATTAAACATAAATACATATACACATTCATATTTACAATAATTTTAACAATCTCATTCTCTCAAAATACGATTAATCAGTTAGATGAGTTTGGTAAACGTCATGGTGTTTGGACTAAAAATTTTTCAGATACAAACCAAAAACGTTACGAGGGTACTTTTAATCATGGCAAAGAAATTGGTACTTTTAAATATTACAAGTTATTAAAAGGTAAAAGTGTACTAAGTGCTATAAAAGAATTTAATAGTACTAATACTATAGCATTAGTAACTTTCTTTACTTCAACAAAAAAAGTGGTAAGTAAAGGGAAAATGAATGGTAAGTTGTTTGTAGGCGAATGGATTTATTACCATAAAAATTCTGATGCTGTAATGCTCATAGAAAATTATAATAATAACGGTAAATTAGAAGGTGAGCGTAAAGTGTTTTATAAAAATGGAGTTACAGCAGAATTTGCAAATTACAAAGATGGTATGTTAAATGGCGAAGCACGTTATTTTTCTGAAGGCAACAAAGTTTTAAGAATTGCAAATTATAAAAACGGTTTGTTTCATGGTTTATATAAAGTCTTTGGTCCAAAAGGAAAAATAATAACTAAAGGAGAGTATAAAGACGATGATAAAATAGGACTTTGGTATTATTTAAAAGACGGTAAAGAAAAAACCGTAGATTATAGTTTACCCAATTAGTAAATACCATTTTACTCGTTTCGTTTTTTTTCTGATTTATATGCTTAATTGCTGTGCACTTCAAGTTCCTTCAATAGCATATATTACTTAAATTTGCTCTTTAATTAAGGCATTTGTAACTATTAAGCTTAAAAAAAGCAAACACCCGTAATGAAAACCACAAATACGAATAAAGAAAATAACAACAAAAAGCGCGTAATTGTAGGGCTTTCTGGTGGAGTAGATTCTAGTGTAGCGGCGTATCTTTTAAAAGCACAAGGCTATGAGGTTATTGGTTTGTTTATGAAAAATTGGCACGACGATTCAGTAACCATATCCGATGAATGCCCGTGGTTAGAGGATAGTAATGATGCTATGATAGTTGCCAACACTTTAGGAATACCATTTCAGACTGTAGATTTAAGTGTACAATATAAAGAACGTATAGTAGACTATATGTTTAATGAGTATGAAAAGGGACGCACACCAAATCCAGATGTGCTTTGTAATCGTGAAATAAAGTTTGATGTTTTTATGGACATAGCTTTAAAGCTAGATGCCGATTATGTAGCAACAGGTCATTATTGCAGAAAAGCAACACTAACCAAAAACGGCACTAATATTAATCAATTACTAGCTGGTGTAGATACTAATAAAGATCAGTCTTATTTTTTGTGCCAGCTTTCACAACAACAATTAGCAAAGGCATTATTTCCAATTGGAGAACTTACAAAGCCTGAAGTCAGAGCAATTGCACAAGCACAAGGTCTAATTACTGCCAATAAAAAAGATTCACAAGGCCTATGCTTTATTGGTAAAGTTAGATTGCCAGATTTTTTGCAGCAGCAATTAAAACCAAAAAAAGGCGAAATTGTTGAAATTGATAGTAATTTTAAGTACTACCATAACACAGTACCTCAATTTGAATCTAAAATTGAAGAATTACATTTTTTAGCAAGTAAACCTATATACACAAAAGCAGATGGTATTGTGGTAGGCGAACACCAAGGTGCGCATTATTTTACAAAAGGACAACGAAAAGGCCTTGCCGTTGGTGGAAAAAAAGAACCACTTTTTGTAATAGAAACCGATGTTGAAGAAAATATAATTTACACAGGTCAAGGTAAAAATCATCCCGGGCTTTACCGTAATGTTTTGTTTGTAACCAATGAAGAATTGCATTGGGTGAGAGAAGATATGGCTATTGCAAATGGCGAAACTTTAGCTGTTAAGGCAAGAATACGTTACCGTCAAGATTTAGATACAGCAACATTACATAAAGTTCCAACTGGCATGTTTGTAGCTTTTGAAAATAAAAAATCTGCAATAACCGAAGGTCAGTTTGTGGCATGGTATATAAACGACGAACTTATTGGTTCTGGAGTTATTTCATAGCAAAAACACTTCAAAAACACATAATCTTGTTTTTATGCAAAATAAAATCACACAACTTTTCAATATTAAATACCCAATTATTCAAGCGGGAATGATTTGGAATAGTGGCTGGAAATTGGCTTCTGCAGCAAGTAATTCTGGTATTTTAGGTTTAATAGGAGCAGGCTCAATGTACCCAGAAGTATTACGAGAGCATATCCAAAAATGCAAAGCAGCAACAGACCAACCTTTTGGTGTAAACGTACCCATGCTATATCCCAATATTGCAGAACTCATGGATATTATTATTGAAGAAGGCGTTAAAATAGTGTTTACCTCTGCCGGAAACCCTAAAACTTGGACTACTTGGTTGCAAAATCAAGGTGTTATTGTGGTGCATGTTGTAAGTAGTTTGAAGTTTGCTTTAAAAGCTCAAGATGCTGGAGTAGATGCTGTAGTTGCAGAGGGTTTTGAAGCTGGTGGTCACAATGGAAGAGATGAAACCACAACACTAACCTTAATACCTATGGTAAAAGCAGGGTTAACAATTCCGTTAATTGCTGCTGGCGGAATTGCCACTGGTGATGCCATGTTGGCCTGTATGGTTTTAGGTGCTGACGGAGTGCAAGTGGGAAGCCGTTTTGTAGTCAGCGAAGAATCTTCGGCACATCCGGCTTTTAAAAATGCAGTACTTAATGTAAAAGAAGGAGATACTCAACTTACTTTAAAAGAACTTGCACCAGTACGCTTGGTAAAAAATAAATTTTATGATGCCTTACAAGAATTATATAAAACAGCGCCCACGCCAGAGCAATTAAAAGAATTGCTGGGTAGAGCCAGAGCTAAGCGTGGTATGTTTGAAGGAGATTTGGAGGAAGGCGAGTTAGAAATAGGACAAATTGCAGGGTTAATTAACACCATTAAACCAGTTTCAGAAATTGTAAAAACCATGGTTAATGAGTTTGAAAATGCCAAACTAAGGGTTGGTAATTTTTGAAATTATAATTTTGAGTGTGTGTAAAAATATTTTGGGTAATTCACCTAGCGTAGTAATTAAAAAGGATGAAGAATACGTCTGTATTTCATTTACATCCCTAAAATTAAATTCTTAGAATTACTTTTTATACTTCATACATATCTACTTTCAAAACCGTTATTTTTGCAGTATGCTCCTTAACAAATACACCAAAGAATTTAAATACAACCTAAAGTTGGCTTCGCCTGTAATTTTGGGTATGTTGGGGCATACTTTTGTGGGTTTTATAGACAATGTTATGGTTGGGCAATTGGGCGCTGTGGAGTTAGCAGCTGTTTCATTGGGTAATAGTTTTGTATTTATAGCCATGTCTTTGGGTATTGGCTTTTCTACAGCAATAACACCATTAGTTGCAGAAGCCGACACTGAAGGTGATTTTGTTAAAGGGAAATCTGTTTTTAAACATGGTTTATTTTTATGTACAGTTCTGGGTTTAGCGCTTTTTGGACTTTTATTATTGGCAAAGCCATTAATGTACATTATGAAACAACCAGAAGAAGTAGTTGCACTAGCATTACCTTATTTAGATTTGGTTGCCTTTTCTTTAGTGCCATTAATTATTTTTCAGGCTATAAAACAGTTTAGTGATGGTTTATCGCTTACAAAATATCCAATGTACGCCACTATCATCGCTAATCTTATTAATGTTATAATTAATTATGTATTAATATTTGGAGCATTTGGTTTTCCAAAAATGGGCATCGTAGGTGCTGCGGTTGGCACATTAGTATCTCGTGTGGTGATGCTTGTTTTTTTGTGGTGGTTATTAGCAAAACGGAATCGTTCAAAAGCGTTTGTTACTAATATTAAGTTATTTAAACTAAGCAAGCAACCTATTAAAAAACTTATGAATTTAGGATTTCCAAGCGCATTACAAATGTTTTTTGAAGTTGCTGTTTTTACAGCAGCCATTTGGTTAAGTGGTACTTTGGGTGCAAATCCACAAGCGGCAAACCAAATTGCATTAAACTTATCTTCAATGACTTTTATGGTAGCTATGGGATTAGGTGTTACGGCAATGATTAGAGTTGGAAACCAAAAAGGATTAAAAGATTTTACAGCTTTAAAGCGTATTGCAGAATCTATATTTCTATTAGGATTCATTTTTGCAATTATTTTTGCTTTACTTTTTGTGATATTTCATAAGTATTTACCAGAATTATACGTCAATTTGGACAACCAAGAAACAGCTTTAGATACAGCAGAAGTTGTTAAAATTGCAGCAACATTATTATTAGCAGCAGCTATTTTTCAAATTACAGACAGTTTACAAGTGATAGTGCTTGGTGCTTTAAGAGGACTTCAAGATGTTAAAATACCTACACTTATTACCTTTGTAGCTTACTGGCTAATTGGTTTTCCTATTAGTTTTTACTTAGGTAAAGCAGATGCTTATGGAAGTATTGGTATCTGGGTAGGTTTGGTTGCTGGGCTTAGTACTGCTGCAATTTTATTGTATTTTAGGTTTAATTATCTCACAAAGCGTTTAATTTTGCAACAAAACAAAAATTAGTTTATGGAATTACCAAAATTTATTCTCGGTGATAATACAGATTATCCAGATGCTATTTTTATTATTCATACTGAGTTTCCTAGGTTTATTATAAATTTAGAGAATGACGAAGTTGAGTGGTTTGAAGAATTTGATCAGCACGACGAAAAAGAATTAGAAACCGAAACTGAAAACTATATTAAACAAGCTACTGATTTTTACGATAGAGAAGTAGAGCGTTACGACAACTAATGTTAGAAGAACTTTTAGAATTAGACACTACCATTTTTTTATACCTAAATGGGTTAGGTACACAACAATGGGATGGTTTTTGGTTAACTGTAACCAATAAGCTTACGTTTGTGCCACTTTATGCACTTTTATTATTTTTAATTTATAAAAAATATGGACTAAAATCATTACTATTAATGATTTTAGTTATTGCAGCTATGATAACGTTTACAGATCAATTTACAAATATTGTAAAGCGTTCAGTATTACGTTTTAGACCATGCGCTTGTAATGATATTATGGAAACTATTCGTTTTATTAATAAATCGTGTAGTACAAACCGTAGTTTTTTCTCAGGGCATGCTTCCAATTCAATGGCTGCTGCTGTTTTTGGCGGGTTAGTATTACGTCCGTATTTTAAAAAACTTATTTTTTTACTTATATTTTGGAGCCTTATGGTGGCTTATAGCCGTATATATGTTGGTGTGCATTACCCATTAGATATTGCCTGTGGTATGGGATTTGGTGCACTATCAGGATTTGGATTTTATAAGCTTAATGTATTTTTGTTGAAAAAGTACATTACACCCTCTTAGTATTTAGGTTCTTATTGTTTTAAGTTAAGAATAATAACGCATTATTAAAAAGTGAAGTAAACTAAATACTCAACAAATACTCAGCGGCTATAAAAGGGGATATTTTTTGAGTTTCTATTAATTGTAACTGTTTTGCAAGTTCAGTTTTAATTTTTTCGGAATTATAAAAATTAGATTTTAAACGATCCTCTATGGTTTGTATGAGCCAAAATTTATTTTGTTGCACTCTGTTTGTATCAAAGTAATTATTTTGAGTTGTAGTTTCTAAATATTCACGTATGAGATTCCAAACTTCAGAAATACCTTCGTTTTTTAAAGCCGAACATAGTGTTACTTTTGGTTGCCAAGCTGATTTTTTTGGTGGATACAGATGTAAAGCTCTATTAAATTCAACCTTTGCTAACTTTGCAGCACTAATAGTATTGCCATCTGCTTTATTGATAACAATAGCATCTGCCATTTCAATAATACCACGTTTAATGCCTTGAAGCTCATCGCCTGCGCCAGCTAGTTTTAGTAATAAGAAAAAATCTACCATACTGTGAACTGCTGTTTCACTTTGACCAACACCAACAGTTTCAATAATAATGGTGTCAAATCCAGCAGCTTCACAAAGTATTACAGCTTCTCGGGTTTTACGCGCTACACCACCAAGTGAATTTCCAGAGGCAGACGGTCTAATAAATGCGTTTTTGTTTTTAACTAAAGTTTCCATTCGGGTTTTATCGCCCAAAATACTACCTTTACTTAAACTACTACTGGGGTCTATAGCAAGCACAGCCACTTTGTGTCCTAGAGTTGTTAAGTAATTTCCTAATGCTTCTATAAACGTACTCTTTCCAACACCAGGTACACCTGTTATGCCTACACGAATGGATTTTTTTGTATGTGGTAAACAGCCAGTTATTACCTCTTGCGCTTTTTTTGAATGAACTGGATTAGTACTCTCAATTAATGTAATTGCTCTACTTAAATCACTTATAGAGCCAAAAATAATGCCGTTAATTAGTGCTTTTGTAGCGGGCTGTTTTTTACGGTTGGCTTTAATAATTTTGGCAGCTTCTTCACTTAAAATTTTTGGTGAGGGCACACCATCTTTTTCAGATAACGCTGAAGTGTGAGTATTAACTTTTTTTATCACTTTCAGCTATTTAATTAACGTTTATTATTGGCTTTACTGCAAGCGGAATTTCTATTAAAGTAGTATCCCATGCCATCGTAAGTTTTAGATCCCCTGTGATATTATCAAAAGCAATAGTGAATTTTTCAACGGTAGTGTTTATGTTTCTAATTGGAACTTCAACTTCTAAAGCATCAAAATTTGGATCCCACATAGGTTCCATTTTTTCATTAACACCCCATTCATATTGTTTAGAATTAAACATGATTTTCCATGTCGTTTCCATAGGAACAGTCCATATGGTGTATTTTCCTTTTTTTAAGATGAGGTTATCTATTATTAAATCTTTGTTGGTTTGGAACGTAGTAGCTTCATTAGCACCTGTACGCCACACTTTATTAAAAGGGACTAAACTACCAAAAATATCACGTTCGCGTTTAGAGGGTCTGTTGTAAGCTACCTTTAAGTTTAAATCGTTTAGTGTAATATTTGCAGTGTCTTTTGGACTTAATCTATTACTAAATAGGTTGCCAAATACACTTAAATATATAAATAAACCTACAGCTGTAAGTGTAAGTAAAATGAGTATTCGTTTTAAAAAGCGATTCATTGGTGCTAAAATTAATTTATAGTTTTAAAGGTAATTAATTCTTTAGGGTTTAGAATTAACAACGCTACATTTTTAGTGTAATTATTTATTATAGTTTAGTTTATGCTAATTTACATAATTATCAAAAGCAAATGTTAGGGAATAGATTTGTATTTTTATAAAAATTACTATTGATGTCCAATACACTATTTGAGATATTTTTAAAACGTCTTTCGGTTTTCCCAGTCATGGGTAATGATTTAAAGAAAACAGACTATACTGCTATAGATTTATCGGTTAATAATGAGCTCTTAAGATCTGTAAATATTGCATCCTCTAAAGCCTTAGAAGCCTATGTTTGGCAGCATATTAAAGCTACTAAAAGCAAAATAGCTTATGGCGGTTATTTGGAAAATCGAAGCCTATACCAACGTAGTACTTTTTTTAACCAGCAAAATAAAGATACAGAACGAAATATTCATATTGGTTTAGATCTTTGGGTTGAAGCAGGTACACCTATTTTTTCACCTTTAGATGGCGAAATTTACAGTTTGCAAAACAATACTAATTTTGGTGATTATGGCCCAACTATAATTTTAAAACACAACATTGAGAATCAGGAGTTTTATACCTTATATGGTCATTTGAGTTTGGAATCAATTTTAGATAAATTTGAAGGTCAAAAAATCACCAAAGGGCAACATATTGCCACACTAGGTACTTCCGAAATTAATGGCGATTATCCACCGCATCTACATTTTCAGATTATAAAAAACATCCAAAACCAAAAGGGGGATTACCCAGGTGTTTGTAATACAACAGATATTGAGTTTTACAAATTAAATTGCCCAAATCCTAATATTTTATTAAGGTTGCTTTAAATTATTAATATTTAAAAAATACTACTATGCACAAAAACCTACTTTACCTAATAGTAATTTTATTTTTTTCATGTAAAAAAAAAGATAAAATTACTGCTGATCTAATTATTTTTAATGCCAATGTTTATATTGTAGATGCAGCATTTAGCAAAGCCGAAGCTATTGCTGTAAAAGATAATAAAATTGTTGCAATAGGTTTAGATCATGAAATTACAAACATCTATAAATCTAGTAATACTATTGATGCTAATGAAAAAACAATAGTTCCTGGTTTTATAGATGCGCATTGTCATTTTTTAGGTTTAGGCTACAATCAGCAGGCTGTAGATTTAAGAGGGACTCAAAGTTTTGAAGCTGTTGTGAAACGTGTTATAGATTTCCAAAACACACATAATAAATCTTTTATTCTCGGTAGAGGTTGGGATCAAAATGATTGGGAAGATAAGAATTTCCCAAACAAAAAAGTGTTAGACAAACTGTATCCCAATACACCAATAGCTTTAAACAGAGTAGATGGGCATGCAATATTATGTAATCAAGCGGCATTAGATTTGGGAGGTGTTACAATAGATAGTAAAATTTCTGGCGGTGAAGTACTTGTAGAAAACGGAGAACTTACCGGTGTTTTGATAGATAATGCTGAAAATTTAGTAATGAATTATTGGCCCAAACCTTCAAGAAATGATACAGTTGAAGCTTTAATGGCAGCTCAAAAAATTTGTTTTGATTATGGTTTAACGACTGTTGATGATGCAGGATTAGATAAAGAAGCAATTGAAATTATAGATAGCTTACATAAAACTGGAGATTTGAAAATGCGTATGTATGCTATGGTGTCATATTCTGATGCTAATTTAGATTATTATTTAAACAACGGAATTATTAAAACAGACCGTTTAAATGTTCGTGCTTTTAAATTTTATGCAGATGGCGCTTTAGGCTCTAGAGGCGCTATGCTTAAAGAACCTTACAGTGATAAACCTGGACACTTAGGTCTGTTGGTTACGGATTTGGAAACATTAAATGTTGCTGCGAAACGAATTGCAAATTCAGAATTTCAAATGAATACACATGCCATTGGCGATTCTGCAAATTATTCAGTTTTAAAAACCTATGCTAAAGTTTTAGAAGACAAACCAAATAGACGTTGGCGTGTAGAACATGCACAAATAGTATCACCTAAGGATTTTGATTTGTATAAAATAATAATGCCATCTATACAACCTACGCATGCTACTAGCGATATGTATTGGGCTAAAGATCGTGTAGGTTCAGAACGTATTAAAGGGGCGTATGCCTATAAAAAATTACTAAAAGCTTATGGTAAAGTTGCCTTAGGTACAGATTTTCCGGTAGAACGTGTCAGTCCGTTTTTAACCTTTTATGCTGCGGTAGCACGTCAAGATTTAAAACAGTTTCCTAAAGCTGGTTTTCAAATTGAAGAGGCGCTAACCCGAGAAGAAACCTTAAGAGGTATGACCATTTGGGCAGCGTTTTCTAATTTTGAAGAACATGAAAAAGGAAGTCTTGAAGTTGGTAAACTTGCAGATTTTATTATGCTAGACCAAGATATTATGACTGTAAAAACCTCAGACATACCAAATATTAAAGTTTTAGCCACTTATGTTGGAGGTGAAAAACAATAAAATTTAGCATAAAAAAACGCCCATTTTAATACCTATTAAAATGGGCGTTTTGGAATGTAAATTAGAAATTAGTTTTTAATAATTTTCTTAACAATACTTTCATTGGTTTGAAGGTCTGTTATTGAAATAAAATACAAACCACTAGCCTCATTTTGCATTTGGATAGTATTATCGCCAAGGTTTAATTTTCCTGAAGTAATATTTTGCCCAAGAACGTTAGTGACTTTAAAACTCACAGTATTTAATTCGCTTAATCTTACTGTGAAATTAGTTGATGACGGATTTGGATAAATCTGTAAGTTTTGACTAAGCAGGTTTTCATTTATACTAAGTGCATCAACAATTTTAAATAAATCTGATGTGGTACTTCCAAAACTACCGTTTCCGTTAATTAGAACAGTGCCAGTGCCATTTTCAAGACGATAAGACCCAGCTCCGTATAAACAACAAATACCATCACCATAAGAATCGTTTATTGTGAAAGTGTAGCATTCGTTAAAATTAGTAATGCTTACATCTGTAATTTCATCGGGTTGTGTTGTATTAGTGCCAATAGTGGTATATGGACCACCACTACCAACTACAGATCCATTTGAGTCTGTAAGTTCCCAGGTAGTTTCACCACCATAACGATCTGGTGTAATTATGACTTTAATTATATCAGTTTCAAAATCTTGAGGTATTGTGAACGTAGTTACATTACTATTATTAGTAGCGCTTTGATCTGTAGTACCATTAGGATTAGAAATTGATGCATTAAAGTTATGAGATCCAATACCAGAAACAGCTATTGGTGCTAAAGGTATATCTTCAAATTCACCTAAAGCTAAACTTCCTGTCCAGTTAATAGTTTGTTGCGTGTTAGAATCTAATTGATAGGCTATAGTTGCAGATGTTAATTGGTTGTTGCCCTCATTTGTTATTCTTATTGTAGGCATTATAGTATTATCGCACAACGTTGAAGGTATATTACTTACAGTTATTGCAGCATCAATATTAAAAACTTGAAGCGGTGGAAATTGGTCTAAAGTTACTTGGTCTGTATTAGCGGGATCTAACCAAAATTTTAATTGTTGAGAGCTTGCAGCACTAAAATCCCAAGAAACACCAAATCTTCCATAAATATCAAAACCACCATTGTCATTTGTACCAGTACAAGCTGCAGAACCACCAGATAATTTTCCAATAATGTGACCGTTTTGGTCAAATAGAGGAGATCCAGAAGATCCAGGTTCGGTGACACCCAAATCCCAATCTGCAATTCTCCACATTTGTGCAGTTGCATTACCATTAAAAGATGTTGTTGTTCTTGTAGCACCTTGAAAATCTAAACATACTTTTTGGATATCTCCACTCGGATGGTGCACACCAACATTTAATGTTGGAGTTGCAGTTGTAGATCGGTTCCAACCTGCCCAAACAACATCTGGGTTAGCATTAAAAAAAGCGGTATCTGTTATTTCTACTAATGCCATATCAGATTTAGAGTTAGAAGCTCTTAAAATTGCACCACTTGCGGTTTGAATAAATCCATTATTTATACTTGGTGCTGTTGTTGCACAATCTGCAACGGCTTCATCACTTGCCCAATTAAAACGAAAAGCCCAACCTGCTACAGAGCCGCCAAGACAATGGTTTGCCGTTAAAAAATAAGGGGTTTCATCATTATTAGTGTTATTAACAAGCGCACCAGTACAAAAACCACTACCTCCAACAACAAGCATTGCTACAGATTTTTTTACATCATTTTTAATATCGTTACCTAATGTAGAGGTTGCTGAAATATCACAATTAACATCTACATTACAATCTCCAGAGTCATTAAGTGCTTTGGCAGTTTGTGTATCTAAAGATCGGTAGCCATGTATTACATTAGCTATATTTAATTTTGCTTGTCCTTTGGTTTTTTTAGGCTCAAAATATTCAATCCATATGTGTTCTCCTTTTACCATCCATGTCCCTAAAACAGCTTCTGGGTTGTTGTGTTCATGGGTAAATTCGTTTAAAATTTCTGAACGGTCGTTATTGTAAATAAAAACTTTACCCCCAACAGGTATTTGATATTCATCAAAAATAAGATTCATAGAAAGTGCTTCTGGAGAAATAAAGCTTATTCTCCAAATACGATCGCCGTTTGGTAAGTTCTGCCAATACCCAGCATTAGAAATACCGTAATTTACATAATGATCATAACCAAATCTCCAAGGAATAGATTTGTTTTTGTCGTTAATAGCATCTTCATCACGAAGTGTTTTTAAATTTGGTTTTTCTAAACGTATTGGTTCTACTTTATTAATGTTAGAAATTGTCCAGCTAAGCGGTGCTGGTTTTTGAGAATTTTGAGCATTGACTTGCAAAGCCAGCATTGCAAAAAATAAAAATGTAATTTTTTTCATATTTTTTAATTTATATATACGTAAAAATATAATATTATCTTAATTCTATTAGTAATTAAAATAGTATTTTTTAAAAAATTTTGGCGAGGTAGTCAAAATGTAATCCGTCTTTAATTTTTTTACACGTAAGTCCTTCGGCTTCACAAACATTTTTTAAGGTTTTAAAGTCTAGGTATAACCATTTTATGGGTAATTCTTTTTTGTCTTTGTAAGCTATATAATAATCCAACTCACCATAATAGTTATCGTCTTTAGTTGTAATCTTAGGACTTTTATCAAACATATAAGCAATGTCAGAGGAATCTATTAAAATTTGACCGTTTGGATTTAGGAGTGTTTTTAGGTGTTTTAAGTAGCGTGATACCTTGTTTAGAGTTTCAAAAATTCCCGTACCATTCATTAAAAGTAATATGGTGTCAAATTTTTCTGAAGTATTAACGTGGTATTCTAAAAGTGGTTTTAAAACTGTTTTAGAAACGCCACGTTTTTTGGATACTTCAATAGCACCTTTTGAGCTGTCAATTGCGGTTACGTTTACACCATTGTTTTGTAGCCATAACGCATGGCTGCCCGCGCCGCAACCTATATCTAATACATTTCCTTTTACAAGTTGTAACGCTTTTTGTTCTAGTAATGGCATTTCAGAAAAAGATCTAAATAAATAGGGTAGTGGTAGTAAATCTTCATCAGAAATTGTGGTCCAAGTGATAATGTCATCTGTATAATTTCCGTTTTGGTAGTCTAGCAATGCAGTTCCAAAGAGGTCTTTCATAAGTTTATATTAGATAATTTAAAAGCGTAAATATGTGAGTCTGTAATTTTCTTAATTTTACACTATGCAAGATTATATTAAAGCACTCCCAAAATTAGCCAAAGATAAGCACAAGGAAAACACATCGTTTTTAAAAAAGCTTAAAAAAAAGCCACCAAAGCAACTGGATTATATTATGGCAGATTTACATACTAAAGAATTTGAACGTACAGATTGCCTAAAGTGTGCAAACTGTTGTAAAACAACAGGGCCTTTATTTACAGACAAAGATGTGGCACGTATAGCAAAGCATTTTAAAATGAGAGTACAGCAGTTTATTAGTACGTATTTGCGTGTAGATGAAGATAACGACTATGTGTTACATTCTGTACCTTGCACGTTTTTAGGTGAGGATAATTATTGTTCTATTTATGAGGTTAGACCAAAAGCATGTAGAGAATTTCCGCATACTAACAGAACTAAATTTCAGCAAATTAATAATTTAACCATAAAAAATATTGCCATTTGTCCTGCGGCATTTAATATAGTTGAAGCCATGAAAAAGCAAATAAAATTATGATGTTATGGAAGCTTTTTTTGAATTTAAAAAGCTAATACAAACACATAAAGTGTAAAATGCTAAAATTTCTTTAGTAAATTTGAAGAATGCAACTTTAATAATCAAAATTAAATCTTAAATATTTGGAAACACTTATCAATTATTTTAAAACCATTCCTTCGGCGCATCGTGCACTTATCTTGGTTGGTGGTATTACTTTTTTTTGGGTATTAGAAAGCGGTATTCCTTTAGTAAAATTTAAGTATAAGAAATGGCAACACGCCGTTCCTAATCTGTTTTTTACCTTAACTACCATCATTATTAATTTTGCTTTGGCTTTTTTATTATTAGGAACTTCTGATTGGGTGATTGCCAAAAATTTTGGGATTATTAATTGGTTGCCACAAATGCCATTATGGCTTTATGCATTTTTAGGGGTTTTATTATTAGATTTTTTTGGAGCCTATTTAGCACATTTAGTAGAGCATAAAGTAAAACCACTATGGATGGTACATTTGGTTCATCATACAGATCATAAAGTAGATACCACAACAGCAAATAGGCACCATCCTATAGAAAGCCTTATTAGGTTTACATTTACACTTTTTGGGGTGTTTGTTGTTGGTGCTCCAATTGCTTTGGTTATGCTTTACCAAGCGTTATCCTTAATTTTTACGCAATTTACACACGCAAATATTAAGTTACCTAAGCGTTTAGATTACGTTTTGAGTTATATAATTGTATCACCAGATATGCATAAAATTCACCATCATTATAGATTACCTTACACGGACTCTAACTACGGAAATATTTTTAGTATTTGGGATAGGATTTTTGGTACATTCATGTACATGGAGCGCGAAAAATTAGTGTATGGTGTGGATGTGTTTCCAGATGAAACTAAAAATAGTAACATAAAACATTTGTTAAAGCAACCTTTTGAAAAGTACGAAAAACCTACGCTGTCTGCTTTTGAGGTTGATTAAGAATCACACCTTAATTATAAAGCAGATAAGCTTCACGCATTTTTTTATAGTTTTCAATATCTTTTTGCCAAGTAGTTCTAATTTCTGTTTCTGTTAAACCAGCCTCTATTTGTTGTTGTAATTTTTTTGTGCCGGCATGTAATGTAAAGCTAGCGGTATTAAAAAACTTGTTTTTATCTGTTGCGTGTGTATAAGCATCTAAAATATACTTTAGCGTAAAGCTTCTTTTAGTTTTAATATTAGATAAATCATTACCAAAACAAATTTCATTTAAATGTTTTGGATATTTTGCGCCAAAATTTGCTATTGGTTTGTAGCTAAATGCGTAATGGTTTTGGTCTAAAAAAGGTGCGCCATAACGCTGAAACTGAAACTCAGTACCTCTACCAGCATTAATAGTAGTACCCTCAAATAAGCCTAAACTAGGATATAATAGTATAGATTGTGCATTTGGTAAGTTGGGCGAAGGTCTAATTGGTAAATTATACGTTGAATTATGGGTGTAGTTTTCCACAGTAATAATTTTCAAATCGCAGCTTAAATTATTTTTTAGCCATTGCTCGCCATTAATCATTTGGGCATATTCGCCAATAGTCATGCCATGCACTAATGGTATGGTATGCATCCCTAAAAAACTGCGATGCGCCTCTTCTAAAACAGGGCCGTCAATATAATTGCCATTTGGATTTGGACGATCTAACACTAAAAGCGGAATGTTTTGCTCTGCACAAGCCTCCATAACATAATGCAAAGTAGATATATAAGTATAGAAACGCACACCAACATCTTGTATATCAAAAACCATAATGTCAATGTCTTTTAGCTGGGCTGCTGTAGGTTTTTTATGTTTACCATGTAGAGAAAAAATGGACAAACCCGTTTTTATGTCCTTTCCGTCTTTAACCAATTCGCCCGCGTCTGCCGTGCCTCTAAAACCGTGTTCTGGAGCAAATACATTTTTAATATTAATATTTAATTTTAAAAGTGAATCTATTAAATGTGTGTATAGTTTTATGGAAGCGTTGTCTGTATTTAAGGTTTTTAGATTATTAAGACTTTTAAAATAGCTGTCTTTAAAAATAACACTTGTTTGGTTGGCTAAAATACCAACCTGTTTTCCTTGCAATACATTGAGATAAAGTTCCGTTCTGTTAGCACCAACAATACAGTATTTTACTTTAGTAACAGATGCATTAGATAAAGTAGAAGTTTTGATTGGATCTTCAGATGGATTTTTAGAATTAATTACCGTATCCGTTGTTTTATTTCCACAGGAAATCAGCACGAACACAAAGAATAAAACTGTATTTTTGAAAACCTTTAAACACATACACATCGTGAATTTTGAGTTGTTTATAGCTAAACGAATTATTAGCAACAAAACGTATAAAAGTAGTGTATCTGCACCAATAATTAAAATTGGTATTGCAGCAATTGCTATTGGCATTATTGTAATGCTTATTGCAATTGCAACAGGATTGGGGCTTCAGCAAAAAATTAGAGACAAAGTAGTGGCTTTTAATGGTCATATTGAGATTACTAATTATGATACTAACGCTTCCGATGAGTCTCAAATACCAATTACAACAGATCAAGATTTTTACCCTAATTTTAATGCTGTAGATGGTATTAATCACGTGCAAGGCGTGGCGTCTAAGTTTGCAGTAATTAGAACTGATACCGACTTTGAAGGTGTTGTTGTTAAAGGTGTAGGATCAGATTTTAATTGGACTTATTTAAAAGATTTTTTAGTTGAAGGGCAACTACCCGATTTTACGCAAAAAAGAAATGAAACTATTTTAATATCAGCATACTTAGCAAACCGACTGGGTTTTAAAGTTGGAGACACCTTTGAAACTTTATTCCCTAGAGAAGAAGGGAAATTGCCGCAAATTATAAATTATAAAATTGTTGGTATTTATAATTCTGGATTTAAAGAGTTTGACGAAAAATTTTGTTTTGCAGATATCAAGCACATCCAAAGACTTAACAAATGGGAAAAAAATGAAGTTGGCAGTTTTGAGGTTTTTATTGATGATTTTTCTCAAATTGAATCTAAAACTCTAGAAGTTTATAAAGAAACATCTTCGTTTTTGAAAGCAAACGCCATTACAGAAAAATTTTATGCCGTATTTGAGTGGATTAAAATTTTTGATATAAATACCACAATCATAATCATAATTATGATTATAGTTGCAGGTATTAATATGATAACGGCATTGTTGGTGTTAATTTTAGAGCGTACCCAGATGATAGGTATTTTGAAAGCTTTGGGTAGCTCGGATTGGAGTATACGTAAAACGTTTCTGTTTAATGCCTCATATCTTATTGGCCTTGGGTTGTTTTGGGGTAATTTAATTGGTCTTGGGTTGTTGTTTGCTCAAAAATATTTCAAAATAATACAATTAAACCCAGAAGACTATTATGTTACGGAGGCACCTGTATATTTGAGTTTAGATTATATTTTACTTTTAAATATTGGTACTTTTATAGCTTGTTTGTTATTGCTTTTAATACCATCAATTATTATCTCTAAAATCTCACCAGTAAAAGCAATAAAATTGGATTAAGTATCTGTTTTTTAGTTTGAGAGAAAACCTAAAAGCTTAATTATTGAAAACCTTAATGTTACTGTAATTTAATTAATACTGCTAACTTTGTACTATAAATATAATTATGGATTACGCTGAAAATATTTTAGAAACTATTGGTAACACTCCAATGGTTAAACTCAATAGATTGGTAAAAGATTTACCGTGTTTGGTGCTTGCCAAATACGAAACTTTTAACCCAGGTAATTCTGTAAAAGACCGTATGGCGCTTCAAATGATAGAAGATGCGGAAGCAGATGGCAGGCTTCAACCTGGTGGTACAATAATAGAAGGTACCTCCGGAAATACCGGAATGGGACTAGCACTTGCAGCTACAATAAAAGGTTACAAATGTATTTTTGTAATGGCAGACAAACAATCTAAAGAAAAAGTTGATATACTTAGGGCAGTTGGTGCAGAGGTTGTAGTTTGTCCTACGGCTGTAGAGCCCACAGATCCTCGCAGTTATTATTCGGTTTCAAAACGATTAGCAGAAGAAATACCAAACTCTTGGTACGTAAATCAATATGATAATCCTAGTAATTGTAAAGCGCATTTTAAATCTACTGGACCAGAAATTTGGCAACAAACCAAAGGTAAAGTTACGCACTTTGTAGTTGGAGTAGGTACAGGTGGTACTATATCTGGTGTTGGAAGTTTTTTGAAAATGAAGAATCCAAATATTAAAATTTGGGGAGTAGATACGTATGGCTCTGTGTTTAAAAAATACCATGAAACAGGTATTTTTGATGAAAATGAGATTTACCCTTATGTAACAGAAGGTATTGGTGAAGATATTTTACCATTAAATGTAAATTTTAGTTTAATAGACGGCTTTACAAAAGTAACAGACAAGGATGCCGCGGTTTATACGCAGCGCTTAGCAAAAGAAGAGGCCATGTTTTTGGGTAATTCTGCTGGTGCAGCCATTAAAGGTGTTTTACAACTTAAAGAACATTTTAAACCAGATGATGTTGTAGTGGTTTTATTTCATGACCACGGTACACGATACGTTGGTAAAATGTTTAATGACGATTGGATGCGCGAACAAGGATACTTGTAGGTTTTACCATACTTGTCAAGCCTTTTTAATGTTAATATGACGTAAAATCAAATTTTTATTTTTGACATATTTTAATTGTGATATTTTTGTATTTGCTACAAGATTTTTTAAAAAAAATTATTAAATATTAAATACTAATACCTTGAATCATGACTTTATGGAAGAACCAATTGTTATTAGTAAAGCTGATATAAAAGATCAATTATACTGGAAAGATAAGTATCTGGAATTATTAGATAAATACCTTACCCTAATGGAAAAAGAAAATGATACCTTGGTAAAGTAATCCGCTATATATTAATTTTTTTAAGATTTTGTTCTATAATATAATGTAGAGGTTATGGTAAATATTTCACCGAACAATAAAGCTTTTATCTAAACAAACTATGCAAGAAGATTTTCTTCATTACGTATGGAAATACAAAGCTTTTAATACGTTACAATTAAAAACTGCAAATGGTGAGCCTATTTTAATTCAAAAATTAGGACAACACAATCATAATTCTGGTCCAGACTTCTTTAATGCCCAACTTACTATTGCCAATCAACTTTGGGCTGGTAATGTTGAAGTTCATATAAAATCATCAGATTGGTATGTGCATAATCATGAAACCGATGCAGCCTACGATAATGTAATTTTACATGTAGTTTGGGAACATGATACCGAGATTTTTAGAAAAGATAATTCTGAAATCCCTACACTAGAACTAAAAAAACGTGTATCACAAAAACTTTTAAATAAGTATCAGCAATTGTTGCAGTCTAAGTCTTGGATTAATTGCGAGTCAGACTTTGCAAACACGGATAATTTTTTGTTAAGCAATTGGTTAGAGCGTTTATATATAGAACGTTTAGAGCAAAAATATGACATCATCAAAAAGCTATTAAAAGCTTCAAACAACGATTGGGAAGCTGTGTTGTTTAAAATGTTGATGAAAAACTTTGGGCTTAAAGTTAACGGGGATACTTTTTTTAGTATTGCAAATTCTTTGGATTTTTCAGTGGTTAGAAAAACACAAACAGATGCTAAAGATCTAGAAGCACTTTTTTTTGGTCAAGCAAATATATTGCAAGATACTATTGAAGATAGTTATTACTTAGATTTAAAAACACGTTATCAGTTTCTTCAACAAAAATTCAATTTAACTAATATTGGGGTTTTACCAATTCAATTTTTCAGGTTAAGACCATTAAATTTTCCAACGGTAAGGTTGTCGCAATTTTCAAGTTTATATACCTCAGAAAAACAATTATTTACAAAGCTAATTGGATTAAAAACTTCTGAAGACTTTTACAAACTTTTTGAGATTAGTACATCTCAATTTTGGGAAACACACTATACGTTTTCAAAAGCTTCAAAAAAGCTAAATAAAAAGCTAAGTAAATCGTTTATAGATTTACTTATAATTAACACAATAATACCTTTAAAATATAGTTTTGCAAAGTTTCAGGGCAATGCTATTGAGGACGAGTTGTTTCAACTTATAAAACAAATAAATCTAGAAAAAAATAGTATAGTTGCCAAGTTTTTAGAGCTAAAACCAATAGAAAAAACCGCACTAAATTCTCAAGCATTGTTACAGCTGAAGCAAACGTATTGTGATAAAAATAAATGTTTACAATGTGCTGTTGGTAATGCGTTAATTACTAAAAATTAAGTAACTTGCAGGATGCGTTTTTTTTATAATATTTTACTTTATTTTCAAAAACGTGGTTATTACGTTTGCCAACGTATTGCAGACCGTATAGGTATTAGAGCAAAAATTGTAAGAACAAGTTTTATGTACCTTACATTTGTAACCTTAGGTTTTGGATTTGCACTGTACTTGTTTTTGGCTTTTTGGATTAAAATTAAAGATATAATTTACACAAAGCGTTCTTCAGTTTTCGACTTATAATCCATGAATATTCCTTTAATAAAATTATTTAGATCTAAAATTTACATAGCATTTATAATGCTATTTGTACTTATTTGTATTGGCGTTTTGGGTTACAAGCAACTTTCAGATTTAAGTTGGATAGATGCGGTATATATGACCGTTATAACAATAACTACTGTAGGTTTTGGTGAAGTGCAACCATTGGGTATTGGAGCAAAAATATTTACTATTTTTTTAATTTTAGCTAGTGTAGTTATTGTGGGCTACGCTATTTCCATTATAACAGAATACATATTAAGTAGAAATAATTTTGAAGACATAAAACAACGAAAAATGCAGAAAAAAATTGATGCCATGACAAACCATATTATTATATGCGGTTTTGGACGCAATGGCAAGCAAGCTGCAAAGAAGCTTGAATCATACAAAAAACCTTATGTTATTATTGAGCGCAACAAAGAAATCATAGAAAAATTACAAGAAGACAATATACCTTATGTGAGTGGTAATGCAAATGAAGACGAAACGCTTTTTGAAGCTGGTATAAAAAATGCAAGCACGCTTATTTGTGCCTTGCCAAATGATGCCGATAATTTGTTTGTTGTTTTATCTGCCAGACAAATAAATGCTAACCTAAAAATAATAAGCAGAGCGTCTCAAGAAACTTCATATAACAAACTAAAATTAGCTGGCGCAAATAATGTGGTTTTACCAGACCGAATTGGTGGCGACCATATGGCATCTTTAGTAGTTGTACCAGATTTGGTAGAGTTTATTGACAATCTTGGTATTGTGGGTGAGCGTAATATTAATATTGAAGAAATTGATGTTACAAAGCTATATGATACCTCAAAAAAATGTACAATTAAAAGTTTAGATTTAAGAAAAAAAACAGGCTGTACAGTTATTGGCTTTAAAGATGTTGTTGGTGATTATGTAGTAAATCCAGAAGCTGATACAGAACTGGTTAAAGGTTCTAAAATTATTGTATTGGGTAGGCCTAAGCAAATAGAAAAATTAAATTCTACCTATAACATAGAATAAGTCTAACTTTCATTTTAACGCATATTGTTTTTTAAACTGATTTTTTTTTACCATATTGTGCGTTATAATTAATACTAACAAATAACATATACTTATGAAGAAATATCTTCTATCGTTTTTTACTATTTTATTTCCATTGTTAAACTTTGCACAAGACGCTGAAAAGGGCATAGATCAAATTATAGATGAAAAATTTGGATGGGCAACGGGTTGGTTTGTGGAAGCTATATTTTACCAAATACCATTTACAGATACTATAAGTGTTTATTGGGTACTTTTTCCGTTAATATTAGGAGCACTATACTTTACAATATACTTTAATTTTATAAATTTTAGAGGTTTTTTAATGTCTGTTAACATTGTTCGTGGTAAATACGATGATGTTGATAAAGACGATTCTAACTTAGCTATGGCTGGTGATGCTACACCAGGTGGCGACGCTATAGAAACCATTAAAATTGAAAATCATGAAGGTGAAGTAAGTCATTTTCAAGCATTAACAGCCGCATTATCCGCAACAGTTGGTTTGGGTAATATTGCAGGAGTAGCAGTAGCTGTATCAATTGGTGGTGCAGGCGCTACATTCTGGATGATAGTGGCAGGTTTTCTTGGTATGGCATCTAAATTTGTTGAGTGTACACTTGGTGTAAAATATAGGGATATTGCAGAAGATGGTACTGTTTATGGAGGTCCAATGTACTATTTAACAAAAGGTTTAAAGTCAAAAGGTATGGGTGACTTAGGTAAAATACTTGCTGTTTTATTTGCCATTTTTGTAATTGGAGGTTCTTTTGGCGGTGGTAATATGTTTCAGGTAAACCAAGCGTTTCAATTGGTAGAAAATATAACTGGTGGTGAGCAATCTATTTTACATGGTTATGGCTGGGTGTTTGGTCTTGTGATGGCTATACTTGTTGGTGTAGTTATTATTGGCGGTATAAAAAAGATAGCTAATGTAACAGATAAAATTGTGCCATTTATGGTAGCAATTTATGTAGCAGCCTCATTATTTGTGATTTTGGCTAAATACGATATGATTGGGAGTGCTTTTGAAGCAATTTGGAATGGAGCTTTTAGTCCAGAAGGTATTGCTGGTGGTGCAGTTGGTGTTTTAATACAAGGGTTTAGGCGTGCAGCATTCTCTAATGAAGCAGGTATTGGTTCAGCATCAATAGCGCACTCTGCTGTTAAAACGAAATACGCAGCAAGTGAAGGTATGGTTGCATTATTAGAACCATTTATAGATACTGTTGTAGTATGTACTATGACAGCGTTAGTGTTAATTATTACAGGTTTTGTTGATCCTTTAAATCCACCAGCTAATGATGCTCAAGCTATTTTGTTAACCTCAAGCGCTTTTGAATCTTCAATTTCTTGGTTTCCATATGTACTAACTGTTGCAGTTGTATTGTTTGCGTTTAGTTCTATGATTTCATGGTCTTATTACGGTTTTCAAGGTTGGGCTTATTTATTCGGAAGATCAAAAAAAACAGAATATACATACAAAGTTATTTTCTGCGTATTTGTAATTATTGGTGCTGCTTCAAGTTTAGACTCTGTTATTGGTTTTTCAGATGCTATGGTATTTGCAATGATGGTTCCTAATATGGTTGGTTTAATTCTATTAGCACCAAAAGTTAAAGAAGAATTAAAAAAATATAAAAATGCAATTAGTGTTAAAAATCTATCATAACATTTAATTTTAAATATTATGAAATCCCATTTCCAGTTTTCTAACAAACAGCGAAATGGGATTTTTGTATTAATAACCCTTATCATTTCGCTTCAATGCGTTTATATGTTTGTGGATTTTTCTGAAACTAAACCACACGGTAATTCTTCAGAAATACAAGTATTTAGAAACGAATTAGATAGTTTACGAAAAATTGCACTTCAAGAAAACGTACCTAAAATATACCCGTTTAACCCTAATTATATTACAGACTACAAAGGTTATACTCTAGGCATGACCGCTAAAGAAATAGATAGACTCCATGCTTACAGAGCAAAAAACAAATGGGTAAATTCTAAAACTGAATTTCAACAAGTAACACATATTTCAGATTCATTATTAGCTCAAATAGCTCCCTATTTTAAGTTTCCAGATTGGGTAACAAACCCAAAACCAAAATCTAACAGCTTTTCAAATATATATTCAAATTCAAATACTGTAAAAACGTACGCTCAAAAAACAGATTTAAATCTTGCTTCAGTTGAACAGTTAAAAAAAGTATATGGAGTAGGCGAAAAACTATCTGAACGTATTATTAATGAACGAAATAAATACAAAGGCGGATTTGCCTCAGATATTGAACTCACAGAAGTTTGGGGGCTTTCGCAAGACGTTATAACAAGAATTACAAATCAGTTTACTGTAAAAACACCACGTAAAATTAAAACACTTAATTTAAATACTGCATCACAAGACGCTTTGGTTACGATAAAGTATATAGATTACGAAATTGCAAATCATATAATTGAAGAGCGTACTCTAAAAGATGGTTTTAAAACATTAGAAGATTTAACAAAAGTTGAAGATTTCCCAATAAATAAATTTGAGATAATTAAGTTATATTTGCATCTCTAAAAAAAGCAAACATGTCTAGCCTATACTTTACAGAAGAGCATACGTTATTTAGAGAAAGTCTTAGAGATTTTCTTCAAAAAGAAGTTGTTCCCCACATTGATAAATGGGAAGAAACGGGAAAAATTGAACGCTTCATTTGGAAAAAATTTGGTAACATGGGCTACTTTGGCTTAGCGTACCCAGAAGCTTATGGCGGCTTAGATCTAGACCTCTTTTACACTGTAATTTTATTAGAAGAATTACAACGCATTAACTCTGGTGGTTTTGCAGCCGCAATATGGGCACATGCTTATTTAGCAATGACGCATTTAAACAAAGAAGGTGACAACTTTACAAAAGAAACCTACCTTACACCAAGTATTTCTGGAGATAAAATTGGTTGCCTTTGTATTACTGAGCCTTTTGGGGGAAGTGATGTAGCTGGCATGCGCACCACAGCGGTAAAAAACGAAGATTCATACACTATTAATGGCTCTAAAACATTTATTACAAATGGAGTTTATAGTGATTACTTAGTTGTTGCAGCCAAAACAAGCCCAGAACTTGGTAATAAAGGCATCAGTATTTTTGTTGTCGATAGAGAAACCAAAGGAGTGTCTGCCACAAAGCTAGATAAACTAGGATGGAGGGCCTCTGATACTGGCGAGATTGCTTTTGATAATGTAATTATTCCAGCTAAAAATCTTTTAGGTGAAGAAAACCAAGGTTTTTCATATATAATGCAGCATTTTGCGTTAGAGCGTTTAATAATGGGTATTAATGCTCATGCAAGAGCAGAGTATGCTTTAGAGTACGCAAAAAAATACATGTCAGAGAGAACTGCATTCGGTAAAACTATAAATAAGTTTCAAGTCCTTCGTCATAGCATTGCAGATTGCGAAACTCAAGTTGAAATTTGTAAGCAATTTAATTATTACGTTACCAAACGTTTAGATATGGGAGATTATATGGTTAAAGAAGCTACAATGTCTAAACTACAATCTACAAAAATGGCTGATGATGTTATTTACCAATGCTTGCAATTTTTAGGAGGGTATGGTTACATGGAAGAATATCCATTAGCTCGTATGGCAAGAGATAGTAGATTAGGGCCTATAGGTGGTGGTACTTCTGAGATTTTGAGAGAAATTATTGCAAAAATGGTAATTGACAATAAAGATTATAAACCAGCCACATAATAGAATCCCTTTTTTTTAGTTTATGTGTTATGGCATACCATTTGTGTTGAAGTAAACATATCGTTCATTGTTTGCAACCAACACGCACTAACGTAAATATAATTATGATACTAAAAAAACTAAAATACATATCGCTTATAGTCTTTATGGCTTCTGTAAGTACTGCGTATGCGCAAATAGAAATTAAAAATAAAATTGTAGATTTTACATCGTTATTACCATTATCAAATGCTAGTATTTATGTAAAAAACACAACTATAGGTACTGTAAGTAATGCAGATGGTAATTTTGTATTGTTAATTCCTCAAGAAAATGAAAAAGATACTTTAGTAGTATCCTCAATAGGTTACAAAACTTATAAAGTACCTGTAAACGAATTTGATAATTCATTTGAAATTTTCTTAGAAGATGAGGTTGCCGCCCTAGATGAGATTATTCTTATTGCTGAAAACCGACCAAAAACAGGTAATGATATTGTAATTAAGGCATTAGAAGAATTAACAGAAACCCTACCAGATTCCGCATACATTCAAAAAGGATTTTTGAGGCACAAAGAGCGAAATACCATAGAGTTTAAATGGTTAATAGAAAGCGCACTAACAGTTTACGATTCCGGGTACGCCTCAAAATCTAACGATTACCTTAAAGTAAATATAGATCAAGTTAGAAAAAGCTACGATTTAAGAGATGTAGATAGTGTTTTTTCTTATGTATCCTATAAAAATCAAAATTCTAGTCGAGGTAACCGTTTAAAAATAAAAGATATCAACAGAAATGGTTTAACTAAAGCAGAACTGTTAAAATCCATTAAATGGAATGATACAAGAGTAAATGGTCTGCAAAATTTATTTCAAGGAAAACTTAACCTTTTACGAAACGCAAATACCTCAAATGCATTATTCGGTAAAAATATCTTAGCAACACACCAATTTAAATTAGATACCATTTTAGTAGATAATGAGCGTAAGCTATATAAAATTGAAATTTTAAAAAGCAGAGAGTTTATAGACTTAAAAACAAAAGGTATTTTTAATGGAGGTTACCAAGCCAAAGGTTGGTTGTATATTTATTACGATAATTATGCGTTTAAGAAAATAGAGTACGAGCTTGTTGCAGCATCAGATGCACAAAAAGTAAGAAGTAAGCGCCTCTTTAATACACAGGTAAACCACAAACTAATTATAAACTATATAGATTATAAAGACAAAATGTACCCAAGCTATGTATATTACGAAACACCAAAGTTGGTAAATGTGGGTTTAAAGTCTGACCAAAATATATCTGACGAAGAAAAAGAACGTTACAATAAAGAAGAACGTTATTACACAACAGTACAAGAACTACTTTTTTCTGAAATCATTTTAGATAAAGAAATCATAAACCTAGCATTACAAAAGACTTGGGATATGGATATTTTTTCACCCAAACCCTATAATAAAGATTTTTGGAAGTCCTATAATGTGCTTTTAGAAAGTGAAGAAGATGAAATTTTAATTGAAGATTTATCAAAACGCGCTACTTTATTTAAAGAATAAGTTAATCCATCTAGTTTAACTATATTTAGTGTTTAAAAACCACCTATGTTTATAAAGTAATGTGACTACAGAAATAGTATAAATAATTCCATAAAAATGCATCTTAGTGCTTTTTCAGATTACCTGCTTCTAGAAAAAAAGTATGCAACAAATACGGTTACAGCGTACATACGAGATATAGAATTTTTTCAAAAATTTCTAAAAACACATCATAACTCTAATGATGCATCTGAGGTTGGTTACTCAGAAATTAGACAATGGATTGTAGCTTTAGTGCAGTCAGGTATTTCAAACCGAAGTATAAACAGAAAAATAGCGTCATTAAATACCTATTATAAGTTTTTGTTAAAGACGGAAACAATTACTGCAAACCCATTAAAAAAACATAAATCATTAAAGGTTTCAAAAAAAATACAGGTACCGTTTTCAGAACAAGAATTAGAAACTGTTTTAAAGTATTCAATAGAAATAACAGATTTTAAATCTGCGCGAAATCATTTAATTATAGAATTATTTTATGCCACAGGAATAAGACGTGCAGAGTTAATTAACTTAAAGTTATTAGATATAGACTTTAGTAACAAGCAATTAAAAGTTTTAGGAAAAAGAAATAAAGAACGGTATATACCTTTAATAGACTCAGTTTTAAGTTCCATTAACATGTATTTGAAGTATCGCAATCAATTGGAAGTTATTAAAGACAATCACTTCTTGTTTTTAACACAAAAAGGAATTAAAATGTACGAAACTTTGGTATATAGAATTATTAATACCTATTTTAGTACGGTATCATCAAAATCAAAATGTAGTCCACATGTATTAAGGCATTCATTTGCAACACACTTATTGAACAAAGGAGCAGATTTAAATGCAGTAAAAGAGTTGCTCGGACATGCAAGTTTGGCGGCAACTCAAATCTACACACATAATAGTATTGCAAAATTAAAACAAGTGTATGCAAAATCTCACCCAAGAAATTTAGAGTAGCATTACTACTGAAATATATAAGTACTTTTTTACTTAAACATAAATTTTATTGTAGTATTAGTAAAGTTAGAGTCAAGTTTGAACCTTAATTTCGCAATGGGAAAAAATAAATATATTTAATTAATATTTTTTTAAAAAATGTTTTGTGAAAAAGAATAAAGTCTTACATTTGCATTCCGTTAAAATAGCGATAAAATTTTTAAACGTTTTTTTGCTATAAAATACGAATAAAAGCCGATGTAGCTCAGCTGGCTAGAGCAGCTGATTTGTAATCAGCAGGTCGTGGGTTCGAGTCCCTCCATCGGCTCTTTTTTTAACTTATTTATAAGTTATTGAAATATTGAAATTGTTTTGGGGAGATACTCAAGCGGCCAACGAGGGCAGACTGTAAATCTGCTGACTACGTCTTCGCAGGTTCGAATCCTGCTCTCCCCACAAA
>CAYGUF010000003.1:0-56438 GCA_964353125.1 uncultured Flavobacteriaceae bacterium | reverse complement strand
GCCGGTGTAGCTCAGGGGTAGAGCGTTTCCTTGGTAAGGAAGAGGTCACGAGTTCAATTCTCGTCATTGGCTCTTTTTTTTTAATAAAAATATTAAATATTAATAAGTATAAATAAATTAAACATGGCAAAGGCAACTTTCGATCGTTCAAAACCACACTTAAACATTGGTACTATTGGACACGTAGATCACGGTAAAACAACTTTAACTGCTGCTATTACTAAAGTATTAGCTGATGCAGGTTTTTCTGAAGCAAAATCATTTGATCAAATTGATAACGCTCCCGAAGAAAAAGAAAGAGGTATCACAATTAATACTTCTCACGTAGAATATGCGACTGCTAATCGTCATTACGCTCACGTTGACTGTCCAGGTCACGCGGATTACGTAAAGAACATGGTTACAGGTGCTGCGCAAATGGATGGTGCTATATTAGTTGTTGCTGCAACAGATGGTCCAATGCCACAAACTCGTGAGCATATCTTACTTGGTCGTCAAGTAGGTATTCCACGTATCGTTGTGTTCATGAATAAAGTGGATATGGTTGATGACGAAGAGTTAATTGAGTTGGTTGATATGGAGGTGAGAGACCTTTTATCTTTCTATGAATATGATGGTGATAATGGTCCTGTAATTGCTGGTTCTGCATTAGGTGCGCTTAATGGTGAGCAAAAATGGGTTGATACAGTAATTGAATTAATGGCTGCAGTTGACGCATGGATTGAAGAGCCTTTAAGAGAAATTGATAAACCTTTCTTAATGCCTATTGAAGACGTATTCTCTATCACAGGGCGTGGTACAGTTGCTACTGGTCGTATTGAAACAGGTATTGCTAAAACTGGAGATCCAGTTGAGATTATTGGTATGGGTGCCGAAAAATTAACATCTACTATTACAGGTATCGAAATGTTTCGCCAAATATTAGATAGAGGTGAAGCTGGAGATAATGCAGGTATCTTATTAAGAGGTATTGAGAAGTCTCAAATCTCTAGAGGTATGGTGATTACTAAGCCAGGATCTGTAACTCCACACTCTAAATTTAAGGCAGAGGTTTATATCCTTAAAAAAGAAGAAGGTGGTCGTCACACACCATTCCATAATAACTATCGTCCACAGTTTTACGTTCGTACAACTGATGTAACGGGCAATATATTTTTACCTGATGGAGTTGAGATGGTTATGCCAGGAGACAACTTGACAATTACTGTTGAACTTCTCCAAAAAATTGCAATGAATGTAGGTTTGCGTTTCGCTATACGTGAAGGTGGTCGTACAGTTGGTGCAGGGCAGGTTACTGAAATTTTAGATTAATACAAAGCATATATATTTAATTAAGGTGTCTCGATTTTTTCGGGATGCCTTGATTATTGTTTACGGGTTTAGCTCAGTTGGTAGAGCACTGGTCTCCAAAACCAGGTGTCGGGAGTTCGAGTCTCTCAACCCGTGCGATAAAAATTTTAATTGTTGTTAAATTTAAAAATATATTTTACAACGCACAAATTAATTAATAGTACATCGAGTTTTAACTCATAATTAAACACAAATCAAATGGGTGGATTAATAACTTATATAAAAGAATCGTTTGCGGAGCTTAAAAATAATGTATCATGGACACCATGGCCAGAGGCGCAGCGTCTTGCCGTAATTGTAGCTTTGTTTTCAATTATTTTTTCTTTGGCTATTTGGGGCGTAGATACAGTTTTTAGTAGAGCTGTTAAAGCTTATTTCGAAGTTATTAACTAATCAGTTGTATACGCAAATTAAGATGTCTGAAAAAAATTGGTACGTTGTTAGGGCTGTAAGTGGTCAAGAAAATAAGATTAAAGCTTATATAGAAACTGAAATTTCTAGATTAGGACTAGAAGATTATGTAGATCAAGTTTTAGTACCTACAGAGCGTGTTGTTCAGATTCGTAATGGAAAAAAAATTCATAAAGAAAAAGTTTTTTTTCCCGGCTATATAATGATTCAAGCGAACTTAAGTGGTGAAATTCCTCACATTATAAAATCTATTACTAACGTTATTGGTTTTTTAGGTGAAACAAAAGGCGGCGATCCTGTTCCTTTAAGACAGTCAGAAGTTAACAGAATGTTAGGTAAAGTAGATGAATTATCTATTGATGCAGATGCTAATATTGCAATACCATTTAACAAAGGTGAAACTGTAAAAGTAATAGATGGGCCATTTAACGGTTTTGATGGTACCATAGAAAATATAAATGAAGAAAAACGTAAGTTAGAAGTAATGGTTAAAATTTTTGGAAGAAAAACACCATTAGAATTAAGTTACATGCAAGTAGAAAAAGTATAATAATTGTTACATTAAAGAGCGTTACATCTAGCTTCCAATATAGATTAGCGTAATAAACAAACAAAAATGGCAAAAGAAATAGACAAAGTAGTTAAGCTACAAGTTAGGGGAGGTGCTGCGAATCCATCGCCACCGGTAGGACCCGCTTTAGGTGCCGCTGGTGTTAATATCATGGAGTTTTGCAAGCAGTTTAATGCGAGAACTCAAGATAAACCTGGTAAAGTTTTACCTGTGGTAATTTCCGTTTTCAAAGACAAATCGTTTGACTTTGTAATCAAAACACCACCAGCAGCAGTACAATTATTAGAAGCGGCCAAACTTAAAAAGGGATCTGGTGAACCAAACCGACGTAAAGTAGCAAAAATAACTTGGGATCAAGTTAGAACAATTGCGGAAGACAAAATGGTAGATTTAAATGCATTTGAGATTGGTTCAGCCATGAAAATGGTTGCTGGTACAGCTAGATCTATGGGTATCACAGTTAATGGAGGTGAAGCTCCAAACTAATAATTTTTTTAGATATGGCAAGATTAACAAAAAAACAAAAAGAAGCAAGGGCTAAAGTTGATAAAAACAAACTTTACTCTATAGAAGAAGCTTCAGCTTTACTTAAAGAAATTACTTATACAAAATTTGATGCCTCTGTAGATTTAGCGGTAAGATTAGGTGTAGATCCACGTAAAGCCAACCAAATGGTTCGTGGTGTAGTTTCTTTACCACATGGTACAGGTAAAGATATGAAAGTTCTAGCATTGGTAACACCAGATAAAGAAGACGAAGCTAAAGCAGCTGGCGCTGATTATGTTGGGTTAGATGAGTATTTACAGAAAATAAAAGAAGGTTGGACTGATGTTGACGTTATCGTTACCATGCCAAGTATTATGGGTAAATTAGGACCGTTAGGTCGTGTATTAGGTCCTAGAGGTTTGATGCCCAACCCTAAAACTGGTACAGTAACCATGGATGTTGCTAAGGCAGTAAGTGAAGTTAAAGCTGGTAAAATTGACTTTAAAGTAGATAAAACTGGTATTGTACACGCTCCAATAGGTAAAGCATCGTTTAGTTCAGATAAGCTTATTGGTAACGCTAGAGAGTTGCTTACTACTTTAATGAAATTAAAGCCAACGGCTTCAAAAGGTACATACGTGAAAAGTATTTTTATGTCTAGTACTATGAGTCCAAGTATATCAATAGATACAAAAATAATATAGTAGTTAAACTTAGAAAATTATGACAAGAGAAGAAAAATCCCATGTAATTGAAGAGTTAACTGCTCAGTTGGCAGATAATACAAATATCTATTTAACAGATATATCTGGTTTAAATGCAGAAACTACTTCAAGATTAAGACATGCATGTTTTAAGGCTAATATAAAATTAGCAGTTATTAAAAATACATTACTAGAAAAAGCTATGGAAGCTTCCGATAGAGATTTCGGTGACTTACCATCAACTTTAAAAGGTAACACTTCTGTAATGTATTCAGAAATTGCTAATGCACCAGCAAAAGTTATTAAAGAGTTTCGTAAAAAATCTGAAAAGCCCCTGTTAAAAGGAGCATTTATAGAAGAAGCAATTTATGTTGGTGACGACTTATTAGATGCATTAGTAAATATCAAGTCAAGAGAAGAACTTCTTGGTGATATCATTACATTGTTACAATCACCAGCTAAAAACGTTATATCAGCACTTAAATCTAGCGGTGGTACTATAGCAGGTATTGTAAAAACCTTATCTGAAAGAGAAGGATAAATAAATTAAAAATTAAACACACACTTTATTAAAACAATAGAAAAATGGCAGATTTAAAAGATTTCGCAGAACAATTAGTTAACCTAACAGTAAAAGAAGTTAACGAATTAGCAACAATATTAAAAGATGAGTACGGTATTGAACCTGCTGCTGCTGCGGTAGCTATAGCTGGTCCTGCTGCTGGTGGTGGTGACGCTGCTGAAGAAAAAACCGAATTTGATGTAATTCTTAAAGCCGCTGGTAGTTCTAAATTAGCAGTAGTAAAATTAGTTAAAGAATTAACTGGTTTAGGTTTAAAAGAAGCAAAAGAATTAGTTGATGGTGCGCCAAGTGCAATTAAAGAAGGCGTATCTAAAGATGAAGCCGAAGGCTTAAAATCGTCTTTAGAAGAAGCTGGTGCTGAGGTAGAGCTTAAATAAGTATACCTTACTAACAATTTTAGGTTTAGGTTTATCTCGCTAAAACAGTGGGATATAGCCTAAACCCTTTTGTGTATATAAACGTTATGTACACGTCATAGTATTTTTAATAAAAATCTCGTTCATCGATGTTAGCAAAAAAGGCTGAAAGAATTAATTTCTCTTCTATTGTAAATAGAACAGATTACCCGGACTTTTTGGATATTCAAATAAAATCTTTTCAAGATTTTTTCCAATTAGAAACAAAGTCAGAAGCAAGGGGATCAGAAGGGTTGTATAATACCTTCATGGAAAATTTCCCAATCACAGACACGCGTAATCAATTCGTATTAGAATTTTTAGATTATTTTATAGATCCACCTAGATATACAATTGAAGAGTGTATAGAAAGAGGGTTAACTTATAGTGTTCCCTTAAAGGCAAGATTAAAATTATACTGTACAGACCCAGAACATGAAGATTTTGAAACCATAGTTCAGGATGTATATTTAGGGACTATTCCTTACATGACTCCAAGTGGTACGTTTTGTATTAATGGTGCAGAACGTGTTGTAGTATCTCAGTTACATAGGTCTCCAGGTGTGTTTTTTAGCCAATCGTTCCATGCAAATGGTACAAAATTATATTCTGCCAGAGTTATTCCTTTTAAAGGTTCATGGATAGAATTTGCTACAGACATTAATCAGGTAATGTATGCCTACATCGATAGAAAGAAAAAATTACCTGTAACTACATTGTTCAGAGCTATTGGTTTTGAACGTGACAAAGATATTTTAGAAATTTTTGATTTAGCCGAAGAGGTAAAAGTTTCTAAAGCAGGATTAAAAAAAGTTATCGATCGTAAACTTGCAGCACGTGTACTTAATACATGGCACGAAGATTTCGTAGATGAAGATACTGGTGAAGTAGTATCTATTGAACGTAACGAAATTGTATTAGATAGAGATACAGTTATAGATAAAGATAATATTGAAGAAATTCTTGAATCTGGTGTTAAAACTATCCTTTTACATAAGGAAGGAGCACAGCAAGGAGATTATGCAATAATTCATAATACACTTCAAAAAGATCCTACAAACTCTGAAAAAGAAGCTGTAGAACATATTTACCGTCAACTGCGAAATGCAGAGCCGCCTGATGAGGAAACTGCACGTGGTATTATAGACAAATTATTCTTTTCAGACCAACGTTATTCATTAGGTGAAGTTGGACGTTATAGAATGAATAAAAAATTACAATTAGATATAGGAATGGATAAACAAGTTTTAACTAAACTTGATATCATAACCATTATCAAGTATTTAATTGAGCTCATAAATTCGAAAGCAGAAATTGATGATATAGACCACCTATCAAACCGTCGTGTTCGTACAGTTGGTGAGCAATTATCATCACAATTTGGTGTTGGTCTAGCACGTATGGCACGAACTATTCGTGAACGTATGAATGTGCGTGATAACGAGGTATTTACACCAATAGATTTAATTAATGCTAAGACGTTATCGTCTGTAATTAATTCGTTTTTTGGTACTAACCAACTTTCTCAATTTATGGATCAAACCAATCCATTAGCAGAAATTACGCACAAGCGTCGTCTTTCAGCTTTAGGACCAGGTGGTTTATCAAGAGAGCGTGCAGGTTTCGAGGTTCGTGATGTTCACTACACACACTACGGCCGTTTATGCCCTATTGAAACTCCAGAAGGACCAAATATTGGTTTAATATCTTCATTATCTGTTTTTGCTAAAGTAAATGGCATGGGCTTCATAGAAACTCCATACCGCGAAGTTAAAGATGGTGTTGTAGATATTAAAAATGCACCAACATATTTAAGCGCAGAAGAGGAAGAAAATATGTTGATTGCACAAGCAACCATAAAAGTTGATGATAATGGTAAAATATTAGAAGATAAAATTATATCGCGCCAAGAAGGTGATTTCCCTGTAATAGAACCTTCAACGGTAAACTACACAGATGTTGCACCAAACCAAATTGCTTCAATTTCAGCGTCTTTAATACCATTCCTAGAGCACGATGATGCCAACCGTGCATTAATGGGCTCTAACATGATGCGTCAAGCAGTACCACTTTTAAGACCAGAGGCTCCTATTGTAGGTACTGGTTTAGAACGTCAAGTAGCATCTGACTCTAGAGTATTAATTAATGCAGAAGGTGCAGGAACTGTTGAGTATGTTGACGCTCAAAAAATAACAATAAAGTATGAGCGTTCTGAGGAGGCTGCAATGGTTAGTTTTGATAGCGATACAAAAACATATCCTTTAGTTAAATTCAGAAAAACCAACCAAGGTACATCTATAAACTTAAAACCTATAGTAGAAAAAGGTGATAAAGTTGTAAAAGGACAAGTGCTTTGTGAGGGTTATGCAACTCAAAACGGTGAGTTAGCATTAGGTAGAAACATGAAAGTTGCCTTTATGCCTTGGAAAGGATATAACTTTGAGGATGCTATCGTTATTTCAGAAAAAGTAGTACGTGAAGATGTATTTACATCTATCCACATTGATGAGTATTCTTTAGAAGTTAGAGATACCAAATTAGGTAATGAGGAGTTAACGAATGATATCCCCAATGTTTCTGAAGAAGCAACTAAAGATTTAGATGAAAATGGAATGATACGTATAGGTGCAGAAATTAAGCCTGGAGACATTCTTATTGGAAAAATTACACCAAAAGGCGAATCTGACCCTACACCAGAAGAAAAACTTTTAAGAGCAATTTTTGGTGATAAAGCAGGTGATGTAAAAGATGCCTCTTTAAAAGCATCTCCGTCACTTAACGGAGTAGTAATTGATAAAAAACTATTTGCCAGAGCTGTAAAAGACAAACGAAAAAGAGCACAAGATAAAGATGATATTGAGCGATTAGAAGCCGATTATGATAACCGTTTTGATGCGCTTAAAACAACTTTAGTTGAAAAGCTTTTTCTAATAGTAAACGGAAAAACTGCTCAAGGTATATACAATGATTTAGGCGAAGAAATTATTCCTAAAGGTAAAAAATACACCTTAAAAATGTTAAATGCAGTAGATGACTACGCACATTTAACTTCAGGAAAATGGACAACTGATGATCATACAAATGCACTTGTTGAAGATTTAATTCATAATTATAAAATCAAAGAAAACGATCTTCAAGGCTCATTAAGACGAGAAAAGTTTACCATTTCTGTAGGTGACGAATTACCAGCCGGAATTATAAAACTAGCAAAAGTTTATATTGCTAAAAAACGTAAACTTAAAGTTGGTGATAAAATGGCGGGTCGTCACGGTAATAAAGGTATTGTTGCACGTATTGTACGTCAAGAAGACATGCCTTTCTTAGAAGACGGCACACCAGTAGATATTGTATTAAACCCATTAGGTGTACCATCACGTATGAATATTGGACAAATCTATGAAACAGTGTTAGGTTGGGCAGGCCAAGATTTAGGACGTACCTATGCAACACCAATATTTGATGGTGCTACTTTAGACCAAATTAATTCCTTTACAGATGAAGCTGGTATTCCTCGCTTTGGACATACCTATTTGTATGATGGCGGAACAGGTGATCGTTTTGATCAACCAGCAACCGTTGGTGTTATTTATATGATTAAACTTGGTCATATGATTGACGATAAAATGCACGCACGTTCTATTGGGCCATACTCATTAATAACACAACAACCATTGGGTGGTAAAGCTCAATTTGGTGGTCAGCGTTTTGGTGAAATGGAAGTTTGGGCACTAGAAGCTTATGGAGCATCAAGTACATTACGTGAAATTTTAACTGTAAAATCTGATGATGTTATTGGTAGAGCTAAAACTTATGAGGCAATTGTAAAAGGCGATCCAATGCCAGAACCAGGACTTCCAGAATCGTTTAACGTACTTATGCATGAATTGAAAGGTTTAGGATTAGATATTAGATTAGAAGAATAATTTATAGTTGACAGCCTTAGTTTTCAGTTTGCGGATATTGCAAACTGAAAACTTTGACTGCGACTCAATACTATAAAGAACATGGCAAGAAGACAAGATAAAAATACAATTCAGAAATTTAATAAAATTTCTATCGGTTTAGCATCTCCTGAATCTGTTTTGGCAGCATCTCGTGGTGAAGTATTAAAGCCAGAAACTATTAATTATCGTACCCACAAACCAGAACGTGATGGTTTGTTCTGTGAGCGAATTTTTGGTCCTGTTAAGGATTTTGAATGTGCCTGTGGAAAATATAAGCGTATTCGCTACAAAGGTATTGTTTGTGACCGATGTGGTGTAGAAGTAACAGAAAAGAAAGTGCGTCGTGACCGCGTGGGGCATATAAACTTGGTTGTTCCTATTGCTCACATTTGGTATTTTAGATCGTTACCAAACAAAATAGGGTATTTACTAGGATTGCCGTCTAAGAAATTAGACATGATTATTTACTATGAGCGTTATGTTGTAATACAACCAGGTATCGCAGTAAATGCTGATGGTGAGCCTATGCAAAAAATGGATTATTTAACTGAAGAAGAATATTTAACAATTTTAGATACACTTCCAAAAGATAACCAATATCTAGACGATTCAGACCCAAATAAGTTTATCGCTAAAATGGGTGCTGAATGTCTTATTGAATTATTATCTCGTATAGATTTAGACGGATTATCTTACGATTTAAGACATAAAGCTAACAATGAAACCTCTAAACAACGTAAAACGGAAGCCTTAAAACGTCTTCAAGTTGTTGAAGCATTTAGAGATTCAAACTTAAAACGTGAAAATAAGCCTGAGTGGATGATTATGAAGGCTATACCTGTAATACCACCAGAACTTAGACCACTTGTGCCTTTAGATGGTGGTCGTTTTGCAACTTCAGATTTAAATGATTTATACCGTCGTGTTATTATCCGTAACAACCGTTTAAAGCGTTTAGTTGAAATAAAAGCACCAGAGGTAATTTTACGTAATGAAAAACGTATGTTACAAGAATCTGTAGATTCTTTATTTGACAACACACGAAAGTCTTCTGCTGTAAAAACAGATTCTAACAGACCATTAAAATCATTATCAGATTCACTTAAAGGTAAGCAAGGGCGTTTCCGTCAAAACTTATTAGGTAAGCGTGTAGATTATTCAGCACGTTCTGTAATTGTTGTTGGACCAGAATTAAAATTATTTGAATGTGGATTGCCAAAAGATATGGCAGCAGAACTTTACAAACCTTTTGTAATTAGAAAACTAATTGAAAGAGGAATTGTAAAAACTGTAAAATCTGCAAAGAAAATTATAGACCGTAAAGAGCCTGTGGTTTGGGATATTTTAGAAAACGTTTTAAAAGGACATCCAGTACTTTTAAACCGTGCTCCTACATTACACAGACTAGGTATTCAGGCATTTCAACCTAAGTTAATAGAAGGAAAAGCAATACAATTACACCCATTAGTTTGTACAGCATTTAATGCCGATTTTGATGGTGATCAAATGGCGGTGCATTTGCCATTAGGACCAGAAGCAATATTAGAATGTCAATTACTAATGTTAGCATCTCATAATATCCTTAACCCTGCAAATGGAGCACCAGTAACGGTACCATCTCAGGATATGGTTTTAGGTTTGTATTACATGACTAAGCTAAGAGTAAGTGATGAAAACTATAAAGTAAAAGGTGAAGGTCTTACTTTTTATTCTCCAGAGGAGGTAACTATTGCCTACAATGAGAAAAAAGTAGATTTAAATGCAGGAATTAAAGTAAGAACATACGATTTCAATGAAAAAGGAGAACTTACTAAACAAATTATAGAAACAACTGTTGGTCGTGTACTTTTTAACGAAAAAGTGCCAGCCGCTGCAGGTTATATAAACGAAGTATTAACTAAGAAATCTTTAAGAGACATTATTCATGGTATTCTTAAAAAGACCTCTGTACCCGAAACAGCAGATTTCTTGGACGAAATAAAAACACAAGGCTATAAGTTTGCATTCCAAGGTGGATTGTCTTTTAGTTTAGGTGATATTATTATACCTAAAGAAAAGCAAACCATGATTGATGGTGCTAATACCAAAGTAGATGCTATTATGGGTAACTACAACATGGGGCTTATTACTAACAATGAGCGTTATAACCAAGTTATTGATATTTGGACATCTACAAATGCAGAATTGACAGAATTGTCTATGAAGCGTATCCGGGAAGATCAACAAGGTTTTAACTCGGTATTTATGATGCTAGATTCTGGTGCTCGTGGATCTAAAGAACAGATTCGTCAGTTAACAGGTATGCGAGGCTTAATGGCCAAGCCTAAAAAGTCTAACGCTGGTGGAGGAGAAATTATTGAAAATCCAATTCTTTCAAACTTTAAAGAAGGACTTTCAATTTTAGAATACTTTATTTCTACTCACGGTGCACGTAAAGGACTTGCAGATACCGCTCTTAAAACAGCAGATGCGGGTTACTTAACGCGTCGTTTAGTAGATGTAGCTCAAGATGTAATTGTAAACGAAGAGGATTGTGGTACATTAAGAGGTATTGAAGTTTCTGCACTTAAGAAAAATGAAGAAATTGTTGAAACTTTAGAAGGAAGAATTGTTGGTAGAACCTCATTAAACGATGTTTATAACCCACTAACAGAGGAGTTAATTATTGAGTCTGGTGGTCATATAGATGATAACATTGCTGCAAAAATTGCAGATTCGCCAATTGAATCTGTAGAAGTACGATCTCCGTTATCTTGTGAAGCTAAAAATGGTATTTGTGTAAAATGTTACGGTCGTAACCTAGCTACCGGTAAAATGGTTCAGCGTGGTGAGGCTGTCGGTGTTGTTGCAGCTCAATCTATTGGTGAGCCTGGAACACAGTTAACATTACGTACCTTCCACGTAGGTGGTATTGCAGGTAACATTTCAGAAGAAAACAAATTAACCGTTAAGTTTGATGGTATTGCAGAAGTTGAGGATTTAAAAACTGTTAAATCTAAAGATAAAGACGGTAAAACGGTAAATGTTGTAATTTCTAGAACATCAGAAATAAAATTAACAGACGCCAAAACAGGTATTGTATTAAGTACTAACAATATTCCTTATGGTTCTCATGTTTTTGTAAAACCTGGTGATAAAGTTAAGAAAGGTGATATTATTTGCCAATGGGATCCATACAACGGTGTTATAATTTCAGAATTTGCTGGTAAAGTGAAGTATGAAAATATAGAACAAGGTATTACTTACCAAGTAGAAATTGATGAACAAACAGGTTTCCAAGAAAAAGTAATTTCAGAATCTAGAAACAAAAAATTAATACCAACCTTATTAATTGAAGATTCTAAAGGCGAAAACATACGTTCTTACAACTTACCTGTTGGAGCTCACATTATGATTGACGATGGTGAGGATATTGAAATTGGTAAAATTTTAGTAAAAATACCTCGTAAATCTGCTAAAGCTGGTGATATTACTGGTGGTTTGCCTCGTGTAACAGAATTGTTTGAAGCACGTAACCCTTCTAACCCTGCTGTAGTTAGCGAAATTGATGGTGTTATTTCTTTTGGTAAAATTAAGCGTGGAAACCGTGAAATTATTGTAGAATCTAAATTAGGTGAGGTTAAAAAATACCTAGTAAAATTATCTAATCAAATTCTTGTACAAGAAAATGATTATGTAAAAGCTGGTATGGCACTATCTGATGGTTCTGTAACACCAAATGATATTTTGAATATTAAGGGGCCTTCTGCGGTACAACAGTATTTAGTAAACGAAGTTCAAGAAGTATATCGTTTACAAGGCGTGAAGATTAATGACAAGCACTTTGAGGTTGTAGTAAGACAAATGATGCGTAAAGTTAGAATTATAGATTCTGGTGACACTATTTTCTTAGAAAATCAATTGGTACACATATCTGACTTTACTGAAGAAAACGATAAGATTTTTGGAATGAAAGTGGTTGAAGACGCTGGTGATTCTGAGACATTAAAACCAGGTCAAATGGTATCTGTACGTATGTTAAGAGACGAGAATTCTATTTTAAGACGCGAAGACAAAAACCTTGTAACAACCAAAGACGCAAGTTCAGCAACGGCAACACCAATTTTACAAGGTATAACAAGAGCTTCTTTACAAACCAAATCATTTATATCGGCAGCATCGTTCCAAGAAACTACAAAAGTTTTAAACGAAGCAGCAGTAAATGGTAAAGTAGATGAGTTAGAAGGCCTAAAAGAAAATGTAATTGTAGGACACAGAATACCAGCTGGTACTGGTTTAAGAGATTACGAAAGCATAATTGTAGGTTCTAAAGAAGACTTTAATGAGCTTTTAAAAGCCAAAGAAGAGATGAATTACAATTAAATTCTAAGAATTTAGTTTATCCCCAACGTAATAATTGGGTTTTCATAAAATTAAAGCCTTCACACAAATATTTGTATGAAGGCTTTTTTAATTTTAAATTACAATTATAAAATATAACTTCATCTAATAAGAATTAAATTAATAACTTCCTTAATAAATTTTGAAGTAAAAAAATAAAACAATGTCAGACACAAAAAATAATAATCCAAGTAAAAAAGGTCAAATAGATATACAACTTGACGAAAAAATAGCAGAAGGTATTTACTCAAATCTTGCCATTATAAACCATTCGGTTTCAGAATTTGTAGTTGATTTTGTGAGTATTATGCCAGGCACACCAAAAAGTAAAGTAAAGTCACGTATTATACTAACACCACAACATGCAAAACGGTTATTAAAAGCGTTAGGCGATAATGTAACCCGTTTTGAGCAAGCCCATGGCGAAATTAAAGATTATGAGCAACCACCAATACCTTTAAACTTTGGGCCTACAGGACAAGCTTAATGGGTTGTAATAAGAGTTAGAATTAATTAAAGCTATAGATTGAATAAAAAGAAACGATTTATTTATTACTCTAGTCCAGAACATTGGTTTCAATCTGCGTTGGAATTAAATGATGTTGTTGAAGAATTATATTTGATAAGAGATAAAGCTCATTACGTCCAAACATTGAATTTTGAAAACCAAAGAAATATAAAAAGACCTGCTTATTCAAAAGGAACGTATCTTTTAATGGCCTATGCTCTTGAAAACTTGTTGTACACAATATAAGAAAAACCTGAGAATTAAATAAAAACCTATGCTAAAAGACAGATTAGAACTTTACAAAGAGTTAGAGCAGAAAAGAAATTCAAAATTATTAGTCTATGTTACTAGTGACCGACCAAATTTAGGAACTCAAATTGCGTCTGACATTCTGAGTCCATTTACAGAACATTTAGATAAAATTGGAGATACAGATAAAATCACTCTTTTACTTTACACAAGAGGCGGAAATACTCTTACAGCGTGGACATTAGTAAATTTAATTAGAAATTTTTGCGATGATTTTGAGGTTATTATACCTTTTAATTGTCATAGCGCAGGTACTTTAATATCATTAGGTGCTAATAGAATAGTAATGACTAAACAAGCTACTCTAGGTCCAATTGACCCAAGTGTGAACGGTCCATTAAATCCAGCTATTCCAGGCACAAACAATCCTAATGCTAGAGTCCCAGTAAGTGTCGAGTTCGTTGATTCATATTTGCAAATGGCAAAAAGTGAGTTAGGAATCAATGACCAAAAAGGACTATCTGATATATTAATTGATTTAACAAAACATATTCATCCACTAACATTGGGACAAGTTTATAAATCAAAAGCTCAAATAAAAATGTTAGCAAAGAAACTTCTAGCAAACCACGAAATTGAGCAAGAACACGAAGACGATGTAATTAAATTTCTTTGCTCGGAATCAGGTTCTCACGATTACACAATGCACAGAAAAGAGGCTGGAGAGCTTGGTTTGAATATAGAAAAACCGAATATGGAATTATATACTTGTATTAAATCAATATATGACGATATTGAAAAAGAACTTGAATTAAGAACACCTTTTGAACCAAATGTACATTTAGGTAATCAAAATCAGTCAACGTATCAACTAAGAAGAGCAATTATTGAAAGCGTTGAATATGGTTGTGATGTATTTGTAAGCGAAGGAATACTTAATAGACAAGTCATTCAACAACAAAATCAACAACAACAAACAACAATTCAAGACAATAGAACGTTTGAAGGCTGGAGACAAGAAAAATTAAATTAATTTTATATATTTGTAAAGATGGAAACAGGAACAAAAAATACGGGTTATACAGCTACATCAGCAATTTTTGATACTACTGCAATCGAAAGTCCTTTTTATGAAACGTCCTCGATAAAAGGAACTTTAATAGATGAAATGAAAAACAATATGTTGATTGTTGATGAACCTATTATTGTGAAAACAGAGGTTATTAATAATGATATTTTAGAAGAAATAGAATAAATACTGTGTACAACATTGTATAAAAATAATAGCGGTTTCGGTTCTATATCGAAGCCGTTTTTTTGTTTGCTAATATCTTGCTTAACTGAAAAAATATTGTTTTTTTATCCGCTACTATTCTTATACTGAACCGTTAAAGGGAATTGCTGTTCTTAATAATCCGAAATTTGTGATTAATGGAAAAATTGAAAAAGAAATAAAGACTCATGATTTAAATAAGTTGTCAAAATTGAACAAATTTCGAACAAATGAGAAACAAAAAGAATTTCAATCTATCTTATCAGCTCAATGTATTTCTAATGCACGTTATCCAGTCGGTCTCAACGAACATAATGAAATGACGAACCCTTCAGTAACTGATAACGACTTTTTGATTTATGGAGCTTTATTTCAAAAATATAAAAAATATTTGACAAAAAATTTCACGCTAAAAGGTTGGGATAGTGGATTAAAAGACCCTCAATTGAAAACCGAACCTGGTGAATGGAATTATTTTGAAAATAACTAATGGAACATCTTATAAAATCTATTGCTAGTACTAGCATACGTATTAAAATCCTAGTTAACCTTAAGATTAGTATAAAAATAATTATAAACTTTAATATAATAGTGTTTAACTCATATTAGAAACCCCTAAACAACTTCGCCATACAAATCAAAATCTTCGGCTTCAGTGATTTTAATATTGGCATATTCACCGGTTTTTAAATAGGTTTTTGTGGCATCTATGCGCACTTCATTATCCACATCTGGTGAGTCAAATTCGGTACGGCCAACAAAATAATTTCCTTCTTTTCGGTCTATAATTACCTTAAAAGTTTCACCAATTTTTGCTTGGTTGAGTTCCCAAGAAATTTGAGATTGAATTTCCATAATTTGGTTAGCACGTTCAATTTTTATATCCTCTGGCACATCGTCTTCAAGGTTGTAGGCATGTGTGTTTTCTTCATGAGAGTAGGTAAAGCAGCCTAAGCGTTCAAAACGCATTTCGGTTACCCAGTTTTTTAGGGTTTCAAAATCTGCTTCAGTTTCCCCAGGATAGCCTACAATTAGTGTAGTTCTTATAGCCATTTCTGGTACTAAGGCTCTAAAATCTTTTAGTAGTTTTGTGGTTTTTGCTTGGGTAGTACCACGACGCATACTTTTTAATATAGCATCGCTAATATGTTGTAGTGGTATATCTAAGTAATTACAAATTTTAGGTTCGCGCTTCATAAGATCTAATACATCCATAGGAAATCCTGTTGGAAATGCGTAATGCAAGCGTATCCATTCTATACCTTCAACCTTAACTAAATGTTCTAAAAGTTCTGCTAAATTTCGTTTTTTATAAATATCTAAGCCATAATAGGTAAGATCTTGCGCTATAAGTATAAGTTCTTTAACACCTTTAGCGGCTAGTTTTTCTGCTTCAATAACTAAATTTTCAATAGGTGTGCTTTTATGTTTTCCGCGCATTAGTGGTATGGCGCAAAAACTACACGGACGGTCACAACCTTCAGCAATTTTTAAATAGGCATAATTTTTTGGTGTTGTTGTAAGACGTTCACCAATAAGTTCATGCTTATAATCTGCACCTAAAGCTTTAAGTAAACCTGGTAATTCAGTAGTGCCAAAATACTGATCTACATTGGGGATTTCTTTTTGCAAGTCGGGCTTATAACGCTCACTTAAACAGCCTGTTACAAAAACCTTATCCACTTCGCCATCTTCCTTTTTTTGCATGTACTCTAAAATGGTGTTTACGCTCTGTTCCTTGGCATTATTAATAAAACCACAGGTATTTATAACTACAATATTACCTTCTTCTTCGTGCACAACATCCTTACCGCTAGCTTTAAGTTGGCCCATTAAAACCTCACTGTCATATACGTTTTTGCTACAACCAAGTGTAATGACGTTTATTTTATTTTTCTTTAATGTTTTTGTACGCATGCTTATAAATTAGAGTGGCAAAGATAAGTAATGATTTAAGATTTATGGACGTTTTCAATTCATCATTACATATTTACAGTTGGGTAATGTTTTATTTTTTCAAACTAAAAAATAGCAGAGGTTTGTAATGTTAAATTTTAATAAAAATAATTAATTCCTCTAGAATGAAATATTTACTTTTTTTTATAGCGTCAGTGTTAACACTAGTTGTTAATGCACAAAGTACAGTTTCTGGTTTAGTTTTAGACAGAAAAAACAATCCTGTAATTGGTGCAAATGTATATTTAGATGGCACTTATGATGGTGCAACTACAAATAAAACAGGAGCATTTAGTTTTAAAACTGAAAAAAAAGGCACACAAACTTTAGTTATTTCATTTCTATCTTTTGAAACACAATACATTAGAGAAGATGTTTCAAAATTAAGCCAATTAAATATTAAATTACGCGATGATGTTGAAACTTTAGATGCCGTAGTAGTTAGTGCAGGTACGTTTGAAGCTAATGATAACAGTAAAGTTTCTGTGTTAAAACCTCTAGATGTTGTTACCACAGCAAGTGCGTTAGGGGATTTTGTTGGAGCACTACAAACCTTGCCTGGTACTTCTAACGTATCTGAAGACGGACGTTTGTTTGTACGTGGTGGTAATGCAGACGAAACCCAGATTTTTATAGATGGTATTCGTGTGTTTACACCATATACGCCAACAACCAATAACATACCTACACGTGGCAGATATTCTCCGTTTTTATTTGATGGTATTACGTTTTCTACTGGCGGGTATTCTTCAGAGTATGGCCAAGCACTATCTAGTGTATTGTTGTTAAATACCATTAATGAACCAGACCAAGAAAAAACAGATATTGGTATAATGTCTGTTGGTGCAACCCTTGGCAATACCCAAAAATGGAAAAAATCTTCACTTAGTTTTAATGCGTCTTATATTAATTTGGATCCCTATTTAGAACTTTTTAAAGATAGAAACGATTGGAAAACACCTTACCAAGGAGCTCAAGGTGAACTTGTTTTTAGACAGAAATTAAATAAAGGAATATTCAAATTTTATGCTGCTTTTGATACCAGTAAGTTGGCATTAAATCAAGAAGATATTAATTTACCTGAAGGTTTAGATTTTAAATTAAATAACAATAATTTTTATCTAAACTCATCTTATAAAAGTGCTTTAAGTAATAATTGGGCCTTACAAACAGGCTTAAGTTATACCTACGCTACTAATGATTTTGGTATAATGCAACGTAAAATTAATGACTCACAACATGCAGCACACATAAAATTTAAACTTAAAAAGCGCTTTAGTAGTCGTTTTAAATTGCGTTTTGGCGCTGAACAGTTTTTGTCAAATTTTAATGAAACCTATGAAGATGATACTGTAAACAGTGTTACTTATGGTTTTAATGATAATATTTCTGCGGTGTTTACTGAGGCTGATGTGGTATTTTCTAAAGCCTTTGCTTTAAAATTAGGAATTAGAGCAGATTATACACACCTTTTTAAAGCAACTAATATAGTACCAAGAGCAGCATTAGCATATAAGACTTCTTCAAACGGACAATTATCTATGGCTTATGGTCGTTTTTATCAGAATCCAAATACTACTGTTTTAAAGTTTGAACAAAATTTAAAAGCGCAGGAGACCTCACACTATATTTTAAACTACCAATATGTTAATAATGGCAAAATTTTTAGAGCCGAAGCCTATCAAAAAACGTATAATAATTTAGTGAAGTTTGATACTCAGTTTGAAGGTTTTGAAACTAATTTTACAAGTTCTGGTAATGGATACGCACAAGGTTTAGACTTGTTTTGGCGCGATAATACAAGTATTAAAAATTTAGATTATTGGGTAAGTTATTCGTTTTTAGATACCCAACGTAATCATAGAAATTTTGAAACCGCTGCACAACCAAATTTTGCAACAAAACACAACCTATCTGTAGTTGGTAAATATTGGATAGATAGCTGGAAAAGCCAAGTTGGTTTTGCCTATGGTTTTTCTTCCGGCAGACCATATACCAATCCAAATACCAATAGGTTTCTAAGTGAGCGTACTAAACCATTTAATAGCCTAAGTGTTAATTGGGCATACCTACTTACTCAACAAAAAATACTCTATTTTTCTGTAAATAATGTTTTGGGTTTTAAAAATATAAACGGTTACCAATACGCAAACACCCCAGATTTTAATGGCCAATTTAATAGACGTGCATTAACACCAGCTGCAGATCAGTTTTTCTTTGTAGGTTTATTTTGGACTATTAGCGAAAAAGGGACGGACAACCAGCTGGATAATTTATAAAAATAGCATTTAAGTTTAGTTTTAGTATTGCAAATTACAGTTGGTCCTTAAAAATTTACAATTGAGCACCTCTAGTTTTATAAATCTTTATTAGTGTTAGATATTTGTATCAAACAAAACAACATAAAATATGAAATCAGTATTTAAATTTAGTTTAACAGTTGTAATGCCTTTATTTAGCTTTATGGCTTTTGCCCAAAACACATACACTATTAATGTTACGGTAACTAATGTAGAAAGCAATAAAGGCAAGGTGTTTTTAGCACTATATAATTCTGAATCTAGTTTTTTAGAAAAAGTGATGCAGGGTACAACAAGCAAAATATATAATAATTCTTGTGCTGTAGTTTTTAAAAACATTCCAGAAGGTACGTATGCCGTATCTATTTTTCATGATGAAAATGATAATGGAAAAATGGATACAAATTTTGTAGGTATACCTAAAGAAGATTATGGCTGTTCTAATAATGCCAAAGGTTTTATGGGGCCACCAAAATGGGAAGATGCAAAATTTGAGCTTAACGCAAATAAACAATTAACAATTTCACTTTAAAAAATACTTATCATGAAACATTTAATACTAGTTTTACTATTAATAACTGGGTTTTCAAATGCGCAAGCTAATTTTGAAAAAGGAATGCTCCAAGCTTTTGAACTTTGGAGGGATAATAAAACAGATGAAGCCGAAAATTTATTTGAACGAATTGCAAATGCAGAGCCAAAACAATGGTTGCCCCATTATTATATTACCCAGATTAATAGTCTAAAAAGTTGGGGAGTTAAAGATGCTACCGTTTTAAAAGCACAGTTAGATAAAGCACAAGCACATCTAGATTTGGCATTAGCAATAGAAGAGAACAACCCAGAATTATTGATTATGCAAGCTCTGGTGTATACCAATTGGATTGCTTCTGATGGCATGACTTATGGTATGAAATATTCCGGAAAAGTAAATACCTTATATGTAAAAGCACTTAAAATAGCACCTAATAATCCTAGAGTTGTATTTAGTGAAGCAGACTGGAACATGAATAGCGCAAAGTTTTTTGGCAAAGACACTGCTCCATATTGTGAGGCAATAGAAAAATCTATTTTACTTTTTGATACCTTTAAGGCCAAAAGTAAATTACACCCAACTTGGGGAAAGCAACGTGCACAGCAAGTAGCAGCATCTTGTAAAAATTAAATTACAAATTTATGACGCAAATAATTAAAAGAGTTGGTGTTATATTTTTTATTGGATGCATTATTTATGGTCTTGGAAATATCATTTCCGGAGACGGCTTTCAATACAAAACTACAAAAACGTTTTTAATAGACTTTGCCTTTTATCAGCTTTATACTTTTGTTTTGAGTTATGTAAATACTTGGTATTTTGAATATATGAAAAAACGCCATTATTTAAAAAACGAAATTATTAAACGTATCATTTACGGGTTTTGTGGGGCAACTCTAATTACATTAATCTGTATTTTCTTTTTAAGATTATGTATTAACGTCATAATTTATAATGTTTCTTTTGATAATTTTTTAAACAATGAAAGTTGGCAAGGGTATTCCTTTGGGCTTGGTATTACACTTGTAATTACAGTTATTTTTTATGTAATTTATTTTTATAATCGCTATCAAAAAAATAAAATTAACGAGCAAAAAGTAATTGCTGGTGCTGCAAGTGCAAAGTTTGATGCCCTAAAAAATCAATTAGACCCGCATTTTTTATTTAATAGCTTAAATGTTTTAACAAGTTTAATAGAAGAGAATCCAATAAATGCTCAAAAGTTTACCACATCACTTTCTAAAGTTTATAGATATGTTTTAGAACAAAAAAATAAAGAATTAGTTACGGTAACGGAAGAATTAAATTTTGCAAAAACCTATATGCAGCTTCTAAAAATGCGTTTTGAAGATAGTATTATTTTTGAAATTCCAGAAAACGTAACAAATCCAGAGGCTAAAGTTGTACCGCTATCCTTACAACTTTTATTAGAAAATGCTGTAAAACATAATATAGTTGTTACAAATAAACCATTGCAAATTAAAATTTATGAAGATGGCGATTATTTGGTGGTGATGAATAACCTGCAAATAAAGAAAATTTTAAATAAAAGTGGTGCTGGTGTTGGTTTAGAAAATATTAAACAACGTTATGCATTGCTTTCAAATAAAAAAGTACATATTAATCAACGTGAACACGATTTTGCAGTAGCAATTCCTATGCTCACAAAACAAGTTTCAATTATGAAAACACTTCAACAAACACCATCACAGCTCAATGATGCTTATGTTACTGCCCGCAAACGGGTAGAAGAATTAAAAGCCTTTTACTATAGTTTAATTTCGTACTGTATTGTAATCCCTTTTTTAATATTTATTTGGTATCAGTTTTCACGGTATACCATTCAGTGGTTTTGGTTTCCAATGTTTGGTTGGGGAATTAGTTTGGTGTTTCAGGCATATAGAGTATTTGTAAATAACGGACCACTTGGTGCAAATTGGGAACAACGCAAAATTGAAGAATTTATGACTAAACAAAACACTTCTAATAATGGAACAAAAAGATCATAACACGGAAACACTTTCTGAAAATCTAAATTATATAAAAGCTAAAGATCGCGTTGAAAAACTTAAGAGATTCTACAATCATTTAGCAGTTTATTTTATTATAAACACAGTAATAACTGGATTTAAAGTATCTAGTTACTTGGGGAGTTGGGATGCTTTTATTAACAGAATTATAACCATAGATGTATTAAGTTCCTGGGCGGTTTGGGGTGTTGTACTATTAATGCACCTTATTTCTGTAACACTTTTACAGGGTTGGGAAGCACGTAAAATTGAAGCGTTAATGCGAAAAGAAATGTCTAATAAAACAAAACAATAAGCAAGTCATGGAAAAGTATTCTATTGAACCATACAATGAAACTAATGTAGTTTCAGATTTTAAAAAAGAAGAAGCTTACTTAAGAGCTAAAAAAAAAGTAGATGCGTTAATTGGTTTTTATTGGCATTTTGCGGTTTATGTTGTTGTAAATGTATTTTTAATATTAGTAATAGCGCTTAATTCAAACGAAGGGTTTTTAGGGTTTGGACCTTATGCAACTGCACTTTTCTGGGGTATTGGGTTAGTGTTTCATTTTTTAGGAGTTTTTGGTCCAGATTTCCTTTTTGGTAAAGATTGGGAACAGCGTAAACTGCAAGAATTTATGGATAAAGAACGTAAAAACTGGGAATAATTCACTTTTAATATTAGACTAATAATTTAAAATACACAGTAAATGCAAGTAATTATAATTGAAGACGAAAAACCATCTGCCAGGCGTTTACAGCGTATGCTTTCTACTTTAGATATTGAGGTAAAAATAATGTTGCATTCCGTTGAGACGTCCTTAGAATGGTTTCAGAATAATAAACACCCAGAATTAATTTTTTTAGATATTCAGTTAAGTGATGGTTTATCATTTGAAATTTTTGAAGCCATAGAGATACAATCTGCGGTTATATTTACTACTGCTTATGATGAATATGCGCTTCAGGCTTTTAAACTTAATAGCATAGATTATCTTTTAAAACCAATAGATGATAACGATTTAAAAACTGCAGTAGATAAATTTAAAGCCAGAGCACCTCAAAAACAGCCATTAACAATAGATTTTAAGGATATAAAAAAACTATTAGTAAACCCTATAGAGCGCGAATACAAAAAACGATTTTCAGTAAAAGTAGGGCAACATTTAAGGCTTATTAATATTGAAGATATTGAATGTGTTTATAGTGAAAATAAAGGGACTTACGTGCATACAAAAGAAGGTCGTAATTACGTATTAGATAAAACTTTAGATCAGCTGAAAGATGATTTAGAACCAGATATTTTTTTTAGAATTAATAGAAAATTTTATATAAATATAAATGCTATAAAAGATATGCTAAATTATACCAATTCTCGTTTAGAAATTAAGCTTCATAATTTTAAAGCAGAACAAATAATTGTAGCAAGAGAGCGCGTAAAAGAATTTAAAAATTGGTTAGAGTAATTTTTATAAAATAGTCTTAATACTAAACCAAAAGTTTTTTAGTTTAAAAGAGTAATAATTTTTTATTTCAAACAGATTTTTATTTCTAAGATTGTTATTTTCTATGTTTGAAAAGTAAAATAATTAATTATCGTTGTCAATTCTATTATCATCAAATGCAGATGGTAATAGCTTTGGTATAAATTTTATAAACAAGGGGAGTAATAACATACCGCCAGGAAGCATAAAAATAGCTAAACTTGGTATGGATTTAAAAATATCTAATAATTGCGATTGTATTTTTTTTTGTTCCTCATAGGTAAGTGAGCGTGTTGTAGATTGCGCAAGCAGCCAAATGGCGTCTTTACTTTCGGTGAGCTCTTTAATTAATCTTTTACTATTTCGTGATATTAGCTTTGTAACAACTTTACTGCTGTTATCATAAAAGCTTTGTGCTAAGTTTTTAGAACTTAAAAAAGCAACTTCATTTTTATAGTTTTTATAAAACACATTAATAGCGTCTATTGATGATAAAATGGTATTATTATTAATATTTAAATCTGTTTTTAAAGTATTTAAAAATAAACGTTCTTCTTTATCAATAGTTTTATCTGTCCATGATGCCATACAAACTAAATCTACAATGTATTGTTTTTCCAGAGGATTGTTAATTAATGAAATAGCGTCTTTGTAGCTTGTTAAGTTATCTGATTTATGCCTTATAGAGTTTTCAAATAATTTTATAAGGTTAGTATCGTATTTGGTTTTAATAGATTTGATATTCAAAACTGAGAATACTATGGTTTCTATCGCAGACTCAAAACTTCTAATATATTTTGCTACATTATTAGTGTTGGTAGCTACAGTTTTTAAAAAATATAAATAGCCCAATACATCTATAAAAAGTAAGGCGTTAGTTAAAAAATAATTAAAGTTTTTAGTAAAAATATTATCATCAAGATAAATACGTTTGTCAATCATTTTTTCTAATAAACGATCAGAATTTTTATCAGTAAATAAGTCGTTAAAAAAAGAATGTTTAGTATTATTAAATGCTTTATAATATTGTATTAAACTCTCAATAAAATCAAATTCAGAGTTTGTGTTATTTTTTTTAAATATGTAATAATAAGTAAGTAACAAGTTAATTTTACAGCGTTCTTCTTGCGTAAATTCTAAAGATTTATCAATGTTAGTAATTAGTGTAGTGCTACTGCCATAAATAAACCCAGTTTGTTTAAGTTTATTGTAAAACAAAAGGGGTTCAAGCGTTAAGAAGCCCTCGCTCTTAACAGAAATAAGTAATTTTTTTATCCAGCCTGAGGCAGAGGGATTCATAATTATGTGTTTCAAAATTTAAAGATAATTTATTTGTCATTAGTCTTTTATAATTTTCAAAAAAAAATATAAAAAACATTTGCACATTAAAAAAATAGTTAATTTTGTATTGCATTTAGCTGAACAAAATGAATCGTGTTTTTACATTCGGTTTTTTGAAAATTAGGAAGTCATATTCAAAAATCACTTATAAGATAAGTCACCGAAATTTAAAGCTAACTTCCGTTTCCATATTTAATGCTATTCAGCATATATATGGTTTTGTGCCTACTACTCAGAAGCAGATCCAAGTTTGAAATTCATTTGGTTCCCCAAATCAAATACTAAATTAATTTCTCACTTTTTACACTTTATTTCAAATGAATACTAAATATATTGATCTCATAGATCAATCTTTTGATTTTCCACAGCCAGAATTCAAGCTGGAAGATAAATCTCTACATTTTCATGATGTAGATCTTAAAGCCTTGATAGAAACCTATGGCACACCATTAAAATTCACCTATCTACCACAAATATCTAATAACATACAGCGTGCAAAATCATGGTTTGCAGAAGCATTTAAAAAGTACAATTATACCGGAAAATACAATTATTGTTATTGTACAAAAAGCTCACATTTTAAGCATGTTTTAGATGAAGCTTTAACCAATAATATTCATATTGAAACCTCTTCTGCTTTTGATATTGATATTGTTAGAACCCTTAAAAAGGAACAAAAAATTTCAAACCAAACCTACGTTTTGTGTAATGGTTTTAAGCGTGACCGCTACATAACCAATATTGCAGAGTTATTAAACGAAGGGCAAAAAAACTGCATCCCCATAATAGATAATTATGAAGAAATTGAGTTGTTATCTGAAGAAGTAAAAGGCAATTTTAATGTAGGTATTAGAATAGCTTCAGAGGAAGAACCAAAATTTGAATTTTACACATCAAGGCTTGGCATTGGTTATAGAAATATAGTTCCTTTTTATAAAAATCAAATTCAAAATAATAAAAAAGTAGCATTAAAAATGCTTCACTTTTTTATTAACACTGGCATAAGAGATAACGCTTACTATTGGAATGAGTTAACAAAGTGTCTTAAAGTATATACCGCATTAAAAAAGATTTGCCCAACTTTAGATAGTTTAAATATTGGTGGTGGTTTTCCTATAAAAAACACTTTAGCTTTTGATTTTGACTACCAGTATATGGTTGAAGAAATTGTAAACCAAATAAAACAAGTATGCGATGAGGAAGAGGTTGCTGTGCCAAATATTTTTACAGAATTTGGGAGTTTTACTGTAGGTGAAAGTGGAGGTGCTATTTATAAAGTACTCTATCAGAAGCAACAAAACGACCGTGAGAAATGGAATATGATTAACTCTTCATTTATTACAACATTACCAGATACCTGGGCTATAAATAAGCGATTTATTATGCTGCCTATTAACCGTTGGCATGATAGTTATGAACGGGTATTGTTGGGTGGTTTAACTTGTGATAGCGATGATTATTATAACAGTGAGCAACATACTAATGCCATATATTTACCAAAATACAACAAGGATAAGCCCTTATATATCGGTTTTTTTAATACAGGTGCTTACCAAGAATCTATTGGTGGATTTGGTGGTTTGCAACACTGCTTAATTCCGTCTCCAAAGCATATTTTAATACAAAAAAATGCAGAAGGAAACATTTCAACACAACTATTTAGTGAACAACAAAAAAGTGAAGACTTACTCAAAATTTTAGGTTATGCAAATTAAAACTTATGCTGGTATTCCGCAAGAAAACGCAAAATTAGACACCTCAAAAATTGTACTAATACCTGTGCCTTATGATGGTACAAGTAGATGGCAAAAAGGAGCTGATAAAGGCCCAGATGCGTTTTTAAACGCTTCTGAAAACATGGAGCTATACGATATAGAAACAGATACAGAAGTTTATAAAAATGGTATTTATTTAGCAGATCCTATCACGGAGAATTCGTCTCCAGAAGCAATGGTAGATGCGGTATTAAAGATTACTAAAAGCTATATCAAAAAAAATAAGTTTGTAACTATTTTTGGTGGTGAGCACTCTATTTCTATTGGTACAATCCGCGCTTTTAATGCTATGTATTCAAATTTAACGGTTTTACAGTTAGATGCGCATGCAGGTTTAAGAGCTACATTTCAAGGCTCAGCATGCAATCATGCTTGTGCTTTGTATGAAGCAAGCCAAACTACTAATCTCATACAAGTTGGTATTCGTTCCATGGATGCCATAGAAAAAACAGTGATGGATACTGATAAAACTTACTTTGCTCATGATATGGCATTAGATGATACATGGATGGATTCCTCTATTGACCAAATGACAGAAAACGTTTTTATTACTATAGATTTGGATGTTTTTGACCCTTCTATTTTACCAAGTACAGGCATACCAGAAGCAGGCGGCTTATTATGGTACGAAACCCTTGAATTTTTAAAGCAAGTATTTGAAGAAAAAAACGTTGTAGGTTTTGATATTGTTGAACTTTGCCCTAATAAATCAGAGAAATCGTCAGATTTTTTAGCAGCAAAATTATATTACAAATTGCTAAGCTATAAGTTCTCTGGAACTGAAGTTGGTGATCAATACGATAATGCTTTTGAGGATAATGTAAAAGTTAAAACTAACGCAGCTAAATTTAAAGATAACGATGATTACTAAAGGCCCAATTTCTCAGTTTTTAGAAAACCACTTTTTGCATTTTAACGCAGCAGCATTAGTAGATGCCGCAAAAGGTTACGAAGCGCAATTAGTTTCTGGTTCAAAAATGTTAGTTTCTTTGGCTGGCGCAATGAGTACCGCAGAACTAGGTAAGAGTTTTGCAGAGATGATTCGTAAAAACAAAGTACAGATAATATCGTGTACAGGAGCAAATTTAGAGGAAGATATCATGAATTTGGTAGCACATAGCCATTACAAGCGCGTGCCTAATTACAGAGATTTAACACCACAAGATGAATGGAATTTACTTGAAAAAGGTTTAAACCGTGTAACAGATACCTGTATTCCTGAGGAGGAAGCATTTAGAAGAATCCAAAAACATATTGTTAAAATATGGAAGACCGCTGAAGCTAATGGCGAGCGTTATTTGCCCCACGAGTATATGTATAAATTATTACTGTCTGGTGTTTTAGAGCAGCATTATGAAATAGATATAAAAGACTCTTGGATGTATGCTGCCGCAGAAAAAAATCTGCCAATAGTTTGTCCTGGTTGGGAAGATAGTACCATGGGAAATATTTTTGCAAGCTATGTACTAAAAGGTGAGCTAAAGGCAAGTACTGTTAAATCTGGTATTGAATATATGACGTTTTTAGCAGATTGGTACACAGATAATTCTAACAATGGTATTGGCTTTTTTCAAATAGGTGGTGGTATTGCAGGAGATTTTCCTATATGTGTTGTGCCAATGCTTTACCAAGATATGGAACGCACGGACACACCATTTTGGAGTTATTTTTGCCAAATAAGTGATTCTACAACAAGTTATGGCTCTTACTCTGGTGCGGTACCAAATGAAAAAATAACCTGGGGAAAATTAGATATTAACACTCCAAAATTTATTATAGAAAGTGATGCTACAATAGTAGCACCGTTAATTTTTGCCCATATCTTAAATCTCTAATGAACAGCCCTGAAATTGAAAATATAGAGCTAAAATTCTTAACAGTAGCAGATTATGAAGAGTTAAAATCTGCTACATTAGAATCTTATGATGGAGTTTTAGATTCATACTGGAAAAAAGAGCACCTACAACAACTCACAACCATTTTTCCAAAAGGGCAGGTGGTTATTAAAATAGATGGAGTATTGGCTGGTTGCGCTTTATCCTTAATCGTAGATTACAATAAATTAGAGGATAATCATACTTATTCAGATGTTATTTTTGGGGATAAATTTAATAATCACGATAACAAAGGAGATGTATTGTATGGTATTGATGTTTTTATTAAACCAGAGTTTAGAGGCTTAAGATTAGGGAGACGTTTATATGATTATAGAAAAGAATTATGTGAAGAACTAAACCTTAAAAGTATTGCTTTTGGTGCCAGAATACCTAATTACTTTAAATTTAAAAACGAAATAACACCAAAGCAATACATCGAAAAAGTAAAGCGAAAAGAAATACATGACCCTGTTTTAAACTTTCAAATTTCAAATGATTTTTTCCCTGTAAGAGTAATTAAAGGATATCTACAAGGCGATACGGCGTCTAATGAGTACGCAGTTTTAATGAAGTGGGAAAACATTAATTACACAAAAAAAAGTATAAGAGCAGGCAGTGTTAAAACAATAGTACGCCTAGGACTTATACAATGGCAAATGCGTACTTATAATAGTTTAGAAGAACTGATGCAGCAGGTTACTTATTTTATTGATAGTGTTGCAGCTTACCGTTCAGATTTTGCGTTATTTCCAGAGTTTTTTAATGCTCCTTTAATGGCAAAATACAATCATATGTATGAACCAGATGCTATTAGAGAGTTAGCAAAATATACAAATGTTATTGTAAAAAAAATGCAACAACTTTCTATTTCTTATAACATTAATATTATTACAGGTAGCATGCCAGAGCTAATAGAGGATAAATTATATAATGTTGGTTATTTATGCCAAGAGATGGGAGTTTAGAACGGTACGAAAAAATCCATGTTACACCAGATGAAGCAAAAGTTTGGGGCATGCAAAGAGGTAGTAAATTACAAACGTTTCAAACAGATGCTGGTAAAATAGGAATACTAATTTGTTATGATTCTGAGTTTCCAGAGTTATCACGTTTATTAGCAGATGAAGGTATGGATATACTATTTGTTCCATTTTTAACAGATACACAAAATGGATATTCACGTGTACGTTTATGCGCGCAAGCAAGAGCTATAGAAAACGAATGCTATGTTGCAATTGCAGGTAGTGTAGGTAACTTACCCAATGTTAATAATATGGATATACAATATGCGCAATCCGCTGTATTTACACCCTGCGATTTTTCTTTTCCAAGTAATGGTATTAAAGCAGAGGCAACAACAAATACAGAAATGATTTTAGTTGCAGATGTAGATTTAAGCTTGCTAAAAGAGCTTCATACTTTTGGTGCGGTAAAAAATTTAAAAGACAGACGAAAAGATGTTTATGATGTAATTCGTGTAAACAAATAAATATATTAATTTCTAAAATCCAACTTCATTATAATGAAACCAAAAGACACAAATTTAAAACGAATTATCGTTGACTTTAAAAAACTAACCCCAGAAATTTTAGCACTTTTAGTAGAAAAATATCCAGATGGCTATGATGAGGATCATATTATTTCATTCAAAAATGCAAAAAATGAAACCATTGAAGCTGTTGAGGTAACAACTGCAGACACTAAATACTTAGTTAAAGTAAGTACAAAATTAGTACAAACTATGGAGAACTATGATGAAGATGATTATGAAGATTTTGAAGACGACGATCCAGAAGCTATACAAGATCCAATTGAAGAAACAGACGAATCTACTGAAGAAGATTTTTAATAATTAGTAAAAAAAACTTTAATCTTTTTAAAATTCAACATATAAAAAAAATATACCACGTATGTATGATTAAAAAATTATACACTAAAAGTATTTGGGCTTGGGGTGGCTAAAACCCAAAACAAAACACACTATTTAATTTTTTAATTTCTTTTTAAAATGAAAAAAATACAGCTAGTTATCACATTAAGTTTTTTAATGCTATTTACGAATAGCAATGCGTTTAATGACCCTATTTATAATTGTTTAGAGCAAACAACTGTAAAGACCGTAACAGGAGTTTTTGATGGGTATGATGCAGAAGATGGTTACGTTTTTATTATAAGTACTACTAATGATGACGATGTAGAAGAAGAAGGAGATGATGAGGCAGACGAAGAAACTATCTATTTTACTGAAATCACAGCAGAAGCCTTAAAAATGGTAAATTTAAAAGACGAACGTTTTGTAGGACGTCAATTTGAAATCACATATTCAATAACAGAATATGAAGCTGAGAATGATTATGGAGAAACAGAAACTTTTGAAAAACTAACAATTACCAATATTAACAGTATTTAAGTATTTTTAATTGGGATATTCTCTGTTATTAAATTATTTACTAAAAGACCGTCTAAAAAAATATGGCGGTCTTTTTCTTTAGTATAACTTCCCATATTATAAATCCAAAAATCACGAAATACTCTAAACCTATAATCCATAAGTTTTCAGTATTAGAAGCATTGGAGTAAGCTAAATAACTCAAAATTATCACAAAAGACCAAACTATTGGAAATCTGTATTTTGTAAAAATACTTAGCAAAACTAAAGTACTAATATACCAAGGATGCACTGTGGTGCTCAACAGCAAATAAAAGGTAAATGACAATAACATTACCGTTGCTAATTTTTTAATACTTGTATTTTGTTTAAAAAATGAAAAACTTAAAATTATAACTAAAGAAATTAGCGGAAGAAACTTAGTAATTATACCAATTTCATTATAGCCACTAATAGCATAGCCAATTGCTCTAAGTAGGTAATATATGCTAGCATTAAATTCAAAATCACCAAACCAAAGTCCAACAGATTTACTGTAGTTGTTTATAAACTCCATTGAAAAAAATGGTGTAAAAATTAGTAATACAGTAGCTATTATAAGCGTATAAAATGTAATTAACTGTTTTAGGTCTTTAAATTTGGGAAGCCTTTTTTTTTCCGAATTTGTTTCAGAAGAAAACCACCAAAAAAACAAGGGTAAAAACATTAGCGGAATAAGTTTAACAGATATTGAGCAGCCAAAAACTACAGCAGCCCATTTCCATCTGTTACAATGTAACAGATACAAACTCCAAACAAGAAAAAACAAAAGTACACCTTCAAAATGAAGATTTCCTGTAAGTTCAATTATAATAAAAGGATTTAAAGCATACCAAAAAATCCTATTAACAGGTAAATTAAGTTTTTCTAAAAGCTTTTTCCCAAAATATAATGTTCCAATATCTGCAGCTATAATAATAACTCGCAAACCTACAATGGCACTTATAATACTGTGTTTGTTAAAAATTGTAGCAACAACAAAGCATAATTGATTTAGTGGAGGGTAATTTGTAAAGTGGGAAGCATTTAACTCGCCCATTCCAAAGTATAATTCATGAGCTTGGGCAATCGGGTAGTTTTGATGTTCAATAAACGAAAAAGGTGTATATAAGTAAGGGTTAAAACCTTCTAAAATCATACGGCCATCCCAAATAAATCTATAAAAATCTTGTGATAAATTTGGTGTAGCAACCAAAAACAAGAGCCTTATAATTATTGCAAATACTGCTAGAAGCTTAAAATTTAATTTTGAGTTCTTTAGAATACAGTACGTTATTACAAATAAAAGCGAATAAAGCGTTATAAGCTGTATTGTCTGAGTTCTTTTAAGATGGTAAGCAAACCAAAAGTATATAAAACAACTACATACAAAAAATAGAAGTGGTACTTTGTATCGTTTACAAAGGGCTATCACGCCTTTGAGCGTAAAGAATTAATAAATACATAGCCAAAACCAATACATAGCATTAAATGAAATGGGAACAATCCGAAATCACCACCTTGATCGCCAACAATAAAGGCGTAGTATAATCCAAAACCAAAATAACACATTAATAAGCCTTCAAGAATCACATTTCTAGATATATTTTTTTTAAGGTATATATTGTTTTTAAAGTTGTCTTTAAATTTACTAATATTAAATTTTGGTGTTCTAATAAAATCACTGCGTTTGCCAGCATGTCCCTCCAAAACTGCAACAGTATTATGTAGCGAAAATCCCATGGCAATAGAAAAGAACGTAAAAAACATACCTACATAGCTAAAGAATCTTTTAAAACCACTGCCATAAATGTTTTTGTACATAAACCAATAGCACACAAAGAAAATAAGTGTGCTCATTACAAAAAAGCTCATTATGTAAAAATAATTTCGTAAATGTGCGTATTCGTTTTTAATATAAAGCATAGGAATACTTAAAAATGCTACCATAAAAATACTTAAAAACATGGTGCTATTTAGTAAATGCAATAACCCATGAATTTTTGTTTTCACAGAAATATTTTTAGATTTAACAACACGCCAAAGCATTTTTCTAAAATTTTCTGCACCACCTTTATTCCATCTAAACTGTTGCGATCGCGCAGCACTTATAACTATGGGTAATTCCGCGGGTGTTTCTACGTCCTCTAAATACTTAAATTCCCAATTTTTTAATTGTGCACGGTAGCTTAAGTCTAAATCCTCTGTAAGTGTATCACCTTCCCAGTTACCAGCATCAATAATGCAGGTTTTACGCCATACACCAGCGGTGCCATTAAAGTTTATAAAATGGCCTTTACTGTTGCGTCCAACTTGCTCTAAAGTAAAATGCGCATCTAAAGCAAAAGCTTGTATTCTGGTTAGTAAAGAGTAATTTCTGTTAATATGCCCCCAACGCGTTTGTACCACACCAATATTTTCATTTTTAAAATACGGAATTGTACGTTTTAACCAGTCTGGGGTAGGTAAAAAATCGGCATCAAAAATTGCAATAAAATCACCTTTAGTTTCTTCAAGTCCTTCTTTTAAAGCACCAGCTTTAAACCCAGTACGTATTTTTCTGGTAATATGTTTAATATCTAAACCAGTGGCAGCAAGTTGTTCTACATGTGCTTTTGTAGAAATTACAGTCTCGTCTGTAGAGTCATCTAAAACCTGAATTTCTAATTTATCACTAGGATAATCCATTAGCGCAATATTGTCTAATAAACGTTCCATAACGTACATTTCGTTATATACTGGAAGCTGTATTGTAACATAAGGCACTTCATCAGGATTAGACATGTCAAAGATGTCGCAGTTTTCACTTTGCTTTTTTGAGGATAAATAATTAAAAAGTAAGTTTAATTGCGCCAATGCATACAAGAATATGAGAAAAATGGCAATACTATAAACCAGTATTATGGTATAATGTAGATAAATCACTTAAAACTGTATTTGAAAATCCATGTTAAAATTTTAACACCTGCAAATATAGCACCTTTTACTGTACCAGAAACTTTTGAGACCCCAATTCTGTTTCTATAATTAACTTTTATTTCTTTATAAGCAAACCCTTGTCTTAAAACCTTTAACTGCATTTCTACAGTCCAACCGTAGGTTTTATCTTCCATGTTAAGTGCTAATAGTTTTGGGTATTTAATAGCTCTAAACGGCCCTAAGTCTGTAAATGTGGCGCCAAAAAAAAGTGACATTAGCGATGTAGCCAGCCAATTTCCAAAAATCTGAGGTAAGGTCATTGCCCCAGTTTCTCGCAATGCTTTAGTTCTTGTTCCAATAACAAAATCAATATCTTCCTCTAGTATGGGATTAATAAGTTTAGTTAATTCTTCAGGATAATCACTATAATCACCATCTAAAAAAACAACAATATCAGGTTTTTGAGATAAACCAGCAATGTAATCCATACCTTTTAAACACGCATAGCCATACCCTTTTTGCTTTTCAACTAAAACAGTAGCTCCGGCATTTTTGGCGTTAATTTCTGTGTTGTCTGTAGAGTTGTTACTCACTACAATAATTTCATCAACAATTACTGGTATGTCTCTAACAACAAGTGCAATAGAGTCTGCTTCATTATATGCAGGAATAATAACTTTTATAATTGGCATAGCTAATTTTAAAGTCGCAAAAATACAATAGTTTTATATTATGGGCGCAACCACAAGGGTCGGGCTATCCGCTATATCTTTTTTAGATAGTATCTCGTGCCTCGCTACTATCTAAAAAAGGATGCCGCTACTATCCCTTGCGCAGGCTTATTTAGATTTAAATGTACTAAACCCAATAAATTTCTAACTACCTAATTTTTATGTTTTTCAACTTTTTAGCAAACCCAAAACCTACTTCTTATTCACAAAGTCCATCAAATCCACATCATTGCCTAATAATACCTCAGTAGAATTGATACGCCCTTTTTCAGGACCATTCTCTAATTTTAAAACCCCACGCGGACAAACCGCCGAACAAATACCGCAACCCACACAGCTGCTTCGTACAATATTTTCGCCCTTTTGTGCATAAGCACGCACATCAATCCCTTGTTCACAATACGTAGAACAGTTTCCGCAAGAAATACACTGACCGCCGTTGGTTGTAATTCTAAATCTAGATTTAAAACGCTGTACAACCCCTAAATAAGCCGCTAATGGGCAACCAAACCTACACCACACTCTGTTTCCAAAAATAGGGTAGAAGCCTGTGCCAATAACACCTGCAAAAATAGAACCTATCAGAAAACTATAAGTATTCATTATACTTTGAACTTTGATACCGAGAACTGTTCCTGTTTCTGCAAAAAAACCGTACAATGTAAACCCTGTCATTACCAATGCAAATAGCAAAACGCCATGAATTAACCAACGTTCCACTTTCCAAGCAAATAAAGATTTATCTGAGTGTTGTCTGTAAGGATCACCCAGCGTTTCCGCCAATCCACCACAACCACAAACCCAAGAACAGTACCAGCGCTTACCAAAGAAATAGACCATAACAGGTACAATAATCACCGTTAATACAATTCCCCAAACCAGAATAAAAATACCAATACCTCCGCTATCAATCAAACTCTTTAAATTCCATTGAAAAAAGAAATCATAATCTAACGGAAATGCGTTTTTAAAATCATAGTATGGCATTTGCAGTTTTACCATAATTTCTGGAATCAAAAAAGCAAATACAATTTGAAAAAACAACACTGATGTTGTTCGTACCATTTGATATACATTATGACGGTACTTTATATACATCCGTACTGCCATCACAAGCATCACTACGCAATACATAAAGCCATACACAAACCAATGTCCTGCAGGATTTCCGCTCAATGCCTCACTAATAGGGTCAACAACAAGCGTCCAATTAGTAGCATATTGTGGCGCAAAATAAAGTACTAAGTAAAACGATACTAAATATGTAAAAACCAACCAAGCAACCCAACCACGATTGGTAGCGCTCTTATGATAAATACCATCATTTTTAATGCCTTTAGGACCTAATAAAATTACATTAGGAAGGATAAATAATAGTGAACCTATAATGCCTAAACCAAAGGTTAAAAACCAAAGCAACCCTTTGTTGTTAGCAATAAATCCTTGTGCAGATGCTTTACCAATTAATGCTACCATTTCTTTAGGGTTGGTATGGATTTTTTTATCCCATTCTTTGTTTTTTATATGTGTTGCATTTGCATATTCTAAGGCATTTGAGATTTTAGTAGAGAAGCTTTGTATGCCGTTAAAATTTTTATTTATAACATCCTCTTTTATACTGTTAATAAATACTTCACTTTTAATGTTTTTGTCTTTTACAATAGTATTAAAAGTAGCTTTATTGAGGTTAAAAGTTCCTAATAATGGTAAAGCGGTGAAGATGGCTAATCCTATCAAGAAAATAACTAATCCTATATGTTTAAAGACTTTCATAAGCTTGCAAATTTGTGTAATTAAATATTAGAATTAAACCTTGCTGAAAATGCGTTTCCAACTTTTTTTCTCAGGTTTTAGATGGGTGTTAAATATGCTATTGTAATGCGCTATAATGTCACCCTCATAAGTTTTATAAAATTCAGGATCAAAATTGGCATCTTTTAAATAGGTTATCACATAATCTATATCGCGTTTTTCAGTTAACCAACGGTCAAAAATTTCATGACGCATTCTAATCCCAAAAGTGTTGATGCCTAAAAACAGATTAGTGTCTTTGTGGAACGCAACTGTAATACAGATATCTTCTTTTGGGTGTTTCCAATGAAACTGTGCCTCATAATCTGGCTTTCCTTTTTTATCATGCACCCAACCATAAGTTTGGTATTCAATATCAAAAAACTTAGCCGAGTTAAACCAGTGTCCAGGTTGGTATGCAATACGGTTTCCGCACAAGGTTTGAGCAAGGGTTTCACCCATCATACGTCCTGTGTACCAAACCGCTTCAATAGGTCTGCGGTTACCAATGGCTTCGTGTTGCTCAGCACAATCGCCAATGGCATATATATCTGATTTATTTGTTTCCAAATAACGATTAACTAAAACTCCACGACCAGTTTCAATATCAGAATCTTTTAAAAAATCAATATTTGGTGTAACACCAGCGGTAAGTCCTACAACATTACACATAATTTCCTCGCCAGTTTCTTCAATAATTACAGATTTAACGTTTCCGTTATCATCGGCTTTAATTTCTTTGAGATTAGTTGCTAAGCGTAAATCTATATGATGTTTTTTAATATGTGCGTTTATCATTTTACTTTCGCCTTCAGGCAAAACACCGTTCCAGAAACTGTTTTCGCGTACTAAAAAGGTAACAGGAATATTTCTGCTAGCTAGCATTTCGGCAAGTTCAATTCCAATAAGACCACCACCAACAATAACAGCACGTTTACAAACCGTATTATTTGGGGCATATTTTTCTAGATTTTCTAAATCTTGTTTGTGATACATACCCATTACACCGTCTAAATCTTGTCCTGGCCAACCAAATTTGTTGGGTTTGCTTCCTGTGGCAATTACTAATTTGTCATATTGCAATGTGTCACCATTTGTAAAATTGAGGGTTTTAGATGCGGTTTCTATGGTTTTTACAAAACCTTTTTTAAGCTCTATTTTGTTTTTTTTCCAAAACCAATTTTCGTAAGGTTGGGTATGTTCAAACTTTAGATGTCCCATATAGACATACATGAGTGCTGTACGTGAGAAAAAATAATCCGTTTCGGCAGAGATGATGGTAATTTTTTTATCGGATAGTTTACGAATATGCCTTGCGGTTGTAACTCCAGATATGCCGTTACCAATAATTACAATGTGTTCCATGTTTATGACCTAGACCTCGGTTGGTTTTTAGTTTATATAATATAAGTCGAGACTTTTCTTAAAACCTTAATAATTGAGATTTAATTTGTTTAAATTTATGAATATTTTTAAACTATGCGCTTTTTTTTAATTTGTTTTATACTTGTTTTTTTATGGGGTTGCTCTGTTTCAACTTTAAGACCAAAAAAAATTAATGGGGTAAGTTTTGTGGCATCTCCTATTGCAGTAGATAGTACACATGTAAAACCCTTAGTAAATATTAACGCTAATGCAGTAGCTATTATGCCTTTTGGTTTTATGAAAACATTACAGCATCCAGAGATTATTCATAATACAAACAAACAGTGGTTTGGTGAAACTAAAGCTGGCGCAAAGCAGTACATAGAAGCACTCCGAAAAGTAAATATGAGCATAATGATAAAACCTCAAATATGGGTTTGGAATGGCGAGTTTACAGGTAAAATTGAAATGACTACTGAAACCGATTGGAAAGCATTAGAGGTTTCTTATACCAGTTTTATTATGGACTATGTAGATTTGGCAGTACAAACCAATGCCGAAGTATTTTGTATTGGTACAGAGCTCGAAAATTTTGTGGAAAACCGACCACAATATTGGAAAGCATTACTAAAAAAAATAAGATCTATTTATAAAGGTAAACTCACTTACGCCGCTAATTGGGACGAGTTTAAACGAACTTCTTTTTGGGCTGAGGTGGATTATATTGGTATAGATGCTTACTTTCCTGTTAGTGATGCGCAAACACCTACAATTGAGGCGTGTTTAGAGGGTTGGAAATCTCATAAAGTGTTGTTAGCTAGTTTTTCAAAACAATATGATAAACAAATTTTGTTTACTGAATTTGGGTACAGAAGTGTAGATTATACTGGTAAAGCACCTTGGCGTTTTGACCGTTCTATGACTTCAATAAACATGCAAGCTCAGGTAAATGCAACACAAGCGCTTTTTGAAGCCGTTTGGAGAGAAGATTGGTTTGCTGGTGGTTACACCTGGAAATGGTTTGTAGATTATGATAAGGCTGGTGGTTTAAACGATAGCCAATTTACACCTCAAAATAAACCTGTAGAAGCTATCTATAAAACGTATTATAAGTTGTAATTTTAATAAAATTTTTTAAGTCTAAAGATATATGCGAACACTTGTAATTGGTGATATTCATGGTGGATTAAAAGCGCTTATTCAGGTTTTAGATCGCGCTAGTGTTACTGATGCCGATAAACTTATTTTTCTTGGAGATTATGTAGATGGCTGGTCTGAGTCTGCACAGGTTATTCAGTATTTAATAACTCTTTCAAAAACAAATTCTTGTGTATTTATAAAAGGTAATCATGATGTTTGGTGTGAGCAATGGCTAGCTAACGGTAATGTTGATGAAGTATGGTATATGTATGGTGGTAAAGAAACCATAGAAAGTTACCACACTATTTCTGAAAATGAAAAATCAGATCACCTCGCTTTTTTTAGAGATATGCCATTATACCATTTAGATTCTGATAACAGACTTTTTTTACATGCAGGATTTACATCAATGCATGGTGTAGAAAAAGAAAATAATACTTCAATCTTATATACAGATAGAACCCTATGGGAGATGGCTTTAGTTATGGATGAAAACATATCTAAAAATTCTCAAATCTATCCTAAGCGTTTAAAACACTATTCAGAAATTTATATTGGGCATACGCCAACTATTAATTTTGATAAAACTAAACCAATGCAAGCTCAAAACGTTTGGAATGTAGATACCGGTGCAGCATTTACAGGCAATCTATCTGTATTGGATGTAGATACCAGAATGCTTTTTCAAAGTGATACACTTATTAGTTTATACCCAAATGAAATAGGACGGAATAAATAGTGAAAATCTACTTTGTTTAATTAAAAAATAAAAATGTTAAACAAATAGTAATTTTTTGTTCATGTAAGTTTCAAAACTTTTCTTTGTATTGTAAATATTACACCAACTAAAATTACAAAATGTCTAATAGTGTTTCACTAATTTTCCCTCATCAGTTATTTAAAAATGCTGCCATTTTAGAGAATGGAAATGATATTTACCTTATTGAAGCCTATTTATTTTTTAACCAATACAAGTTTCATAAACAGAAAATAGCATTTCATAGAGCCACCATGAAGGCTTATGAAACGTATTTAAAATCTTTAGGTAAAACCGTTCATTATATAGAAGCTATTTCAGAATGCTCCGAGCTTAGATACTTGTTAAAGAAGCTACAAGAAACTAGTGTTACAGAAATTCATGTCACAGACCCAACAGATAATTGGCTACAAAAGCATGTAAATTCATGTTCAGAAAATTTTAAAATAGTTTGGTATAACAATTCTTTGTTTATTAATACCAAAGCGGATTTAAATTCTTTTTTTAAACCTTCAAAACAAAAATTTTTCCAAACCGCATTTTATAAAAATCAGCGCAAACAGCGTGATATTTTAATGGACGCCAATGCACCACAAGGTGGCAAATGGACGTATGATACTGAAAACAGAAAAAAGTATCCTAAAACTAAAATACCACCACATATAGATTTGCCAGAAACTACAGATTACCATAAAGAAGCGCAAGCGTATGTAAATAAGCATTTTAAGTCTAACTATGGTGAGTTGTCGGATTTCACAATATATCCTATTGATTATGAGGCTTCAGAAAAATGGCTTCAGCAGTTTTTAGATGTACGTTTTCATGAATTTGGTGTCTATGAAGATGCCATTGTTAGAAGTCAGAGTTTTTTAAATCACAGCGTTTTATCGCCACTAATTAATGTGGGTTTGTTAGAGCCTTTAGAAGTTATAACTAAAGCTATAGATTTTTCTAATTCAAATGAAATCCCCATAAATTCTACAGAAGGTTTTGTACGTCAGATTTTAGGCTGGCGCGAGTTTATAAGAGGAGTTTATGAGGTTAAAGGTACAGAGGAGCGAACCCGAAATTTCTGGGATTTTAAACGTGAAATCCCTGCGTCATTTTACAACGGCACTACTGGGATAGATCCTGTAGATGATGTTATAAAAAAAGTTTTAAAAACAGGCTATGCGCACCACATTGAACGGCTTATGATTTTAGGAAACTTTATGGTGTTGTGTGAGTTTCACCCTAATGCGGTTTATAAGTGGTTTATGGAACTTTTTATAGATGCTTATGATTGGGTTATGGTGCCTAATGTGTATGGTATGAGTTTGTTTGCAGATGGAGGTTTAATGTCCACAAAACCTTATATAAGTAGTAGTAATTACATTATGAAAATGAGTGATTATAAAAAAGGAGATTGGCAAGCTACTTGGGATGGTTTGTTCTGGAATTTCATGAATACACACCGTGAGTTCTTTTTGAGTAATCCACGTTTAGGCATGCTCATACGAACTTTTGATAAAATGACTGAAGAAAAAAAAGACATTCATTTTAAAAATGCGAAACAGTTTTTAGACACACTGTAAAATGACAAAAAAAGAATCTATAAACGTAGTTTGGTTAAAACGCGATTTAAGACTTCAGGATAATGAAGCGCTTTCAAATGCTTTAAAAACAGGAAAACGTATACTTATTATTTACGTTTTTGAGCCTCTTTTAATTAATGATAGCCATTACAGTGAGCGCCATTTTAATTTTATAAAAGAATCTATTAGTGCTATAAATCTGGATTTAAAAACTTACAATACAAAAGTATTAGCAGTAACAAGTGATGTGTCTGGGGTTTTTAATCATCTTCAAGATTATTACAGGGTAGAGGCTGTGTTTTCGCATTTAGAAACCGGTTTGTTAGGGACTTATAATAGAGATAAAGAATTTAAACGCTATTGCAGAAATAATTTTATAACATGGAAAGAGAGTAAAAATAATGGTGTTTCACGTGCATTATTAAACAGAGATAATTGGTTTGATACTTGGGAAGACTACATGAATAAACCACTTGAGGTATTTAATCCAGCAGAAAATCAGCTTTTAAATAGTACTGAAATTGAAGTTTTAGAACGTGTATTTTCAGTTACCAATTTAGGCACACCATCAGATGCTGTTTTTCAGAAAGGGGGCAGTGTTATGGGTTGGAAATATGCCAATACCTTTTTAGAAATTAGACATAAAAATTACATGTTTGATATTTCTAAACCCGAAAGCTCTAGAAGCAGTTGTAGTAGAATTTCACCATACATTGCCTGGGGAAATTTATCCATAAGGCAAGTATTTCAAAAAGGGCAAGTACTAAAATCCAATACTAAAGATAAACGTCATATTTCGGCATTTTTATCGCGTTTACGATGGCAAGCACATTTTATTCAAAAATTTGAAATGGAGCACACCATGGAAAACACAAGTGTAAATAAAGGCTATCATAAATTAAAAAAGAGCATTTCCGATGCTTACGTCATAGCATGGAAAACGGGTTATACAGGATTTCCTCTGGTAGATGCGAGTATGCGATGCTTAAATGAAACAGGGTATTTAAATTTTAGAATGCGTGCCATGTTAGTATCTTTTTTTACTCATATATTATGGCAACCTTGGCAGGCGGCAACCACACATTTATCTCAGCAGTTTTTAGATTTTGAGCCGGGCATACATTTTCCGCAATTACAAATGCAAGCTGGTGAAACAGGAATTAATAATCTAAGAATTTATAATCCAACATCTAACAGTCTAAAATACGATACAGAGGCTGTTTTTATAAAAAAGTGGATTCCAGAACTTAGAGATTTAGATACCCCTTTTGCGCACCAGCCTTATTTAATGACCGAAATGGAACAGACATTTTATAACTTTAAATTAGGTGAAGATTATCCGAATCCAATTGTAGATATCAAACAAAATCGAAAGTTTGCAAGTGATACACTTTGGGGTATGCGTAATGATCCTGAGGTTAGACGCGAAAGTTTAAGAATATTAAAACGACACACTTTAAGTAATAGAAATAGAATGTTAAATGAAGAATAATTTGGTGATTTGTGCCTTTAAAAAAACAATCCTAATTATCTGTTAATTTTGTTTAATATTTATTGTTTAAAGTTAAACATTTTTTACATTTGAATCATATATGGTACTAAACACAACACATACCAATTCAGAACACAAAAAAATTATTGCAGACCTTGTTGGGAACACTTTTAGTTTGGTTCAAAAAATAAAACTCAATGGTGTTGGGTCTAAACGAATGATTGTTGGTGAGGTAAGCCCTAATATGCAATCTATTATCAATACCGTATCGGATATTAATTACGGGAACATTGAGCTAAGACCAAACGGTATTTTGGTAATGCTAAACAAAGGGCTCAAAAATTTCACTTGGATAATACCTTATTACCAGCTCGTAATTTATAAAACAAACGGATCTAGTATCCATGCACAAGGACGTTTTGTGCATTTTGAAAACACAAAAACATTTAAAGAAAACAAAAAATTCTTTGATAAATTATTAGATCAAAAAGTAAAATACGACGCTAAATACGCAATGCCTTATAGCCAATGATATTAAACATTGAACAAATAGACCGTATTATAGAAATGGCTTGGGAAGACCGCACACCTTTTGACGCTATAACATTTCAGTTTGGATTAAAAGAGCAAGACGTTATAACACTTATGCGCCGAGAATTAAAACCAAAAAGTTTTAGACTTTGGCGTGCAAGAGTACAAGGTAGAGCCACAAAACATTATAAAAAAAGAACATTTGAAGATGGAAGATTTAAATGCTCAAGACAACGAACAATTTCAAACAACTCTATATCAAAACGATAATCCGTGCTTTGATTTAAGCTTAGAGTACTTAAAAACAGCACATAAAAAAGACACCATGAAAACACAAACAGTTTCCAAACCAAATGGTCACAAACTCAATGGATTTAGTATTGAAGACATAGGCGATGACCACCTTTTTACCAGCCTAGATACACCCATGAAAGCAAATGCTTTTGATATGTCTGACACCGAAAAAAAAGAACGCATATCTATTCTTTTTTCTGAAATCATGGACGTTTTAGGTTTAGATCTTACCGACGATTCTTTAAAAGGCACACCAAACCGTGTTGCAAAAATGTATATTGAAGAAATATTTTCGGGTTTAAACCCAAATAACAAACCTAAAATAGCGTTATTTGACAATAAGTATCAGTACAACCAAATGCTTGTTGAAAAAAATATTACATTTTATTCAAACTGCGAGCATCACTTTGTGCCAATTATAGGTAAAGCACATATAGCATATAAGTCATCTGGTAAGGTTATAGGCTTATCCAAATTAAATCGTATTGTTCAGTATTATGCAAAACGACCGCAAGTACAAGAGCGTTTAACAAACCAAATTGCCAACGAACTAAAAACAGTTTTAGATACAGATGATGTGGCTGTAATTATAGATGCAAAACATTTATGTGTATCTTCTAGAGGTGTAAAAGATGATACCTCTGTAACGGTAACAACATATTATGGAGGCGTATTTAATACCGCTTCTAAAATAGCCGAATTACAAAATTATTTAAACAACTAAATTATGGGAACTTTAGAGAAAGCGCACGAATTTGAAAACAGAAAATTTTTATTTAAAACAACAAGTGATAGAATTTTAGCCGCAAGAGAAGCCAAAGACATTATATTAGAAGTCAACGAAATTTACAAAGTTGAAAAAGATAGCGCGCTTATGGATTTAATGAAAAGACTTACGTCCATAAAACAAAAAATAGAAAAACGTTTAAAAGGAAGACCTTTAACAGAATAACAACTCATGAGTAAAATAATTGTAATAGGAGGTAGTAAAGGTATAGGTAAGGCTATTGTTACACAACTTATAGAGGCCAATGAAGAGGTTGTAAATATTAGCAGAACAGCTCCGGAACTAACACATAGTAATCTTACACATTACAATTGTGATGTTGTTAATGATGAATTACCAGACTTAGATGCAGCAGACCGAATAGTATATTGCCCAGGTAGTATAAATTTAAAACCGATAAACAGACTAAGTTTAGAAGATTTTAAATCTGATTTTGAAATAAATGTTTTGGGTGCTGTAAAAGTAATTCAGAAATATTTGCCAATACTCAAAAATGGTAATGCACCCTCAATTTTACTGTTTAGTACCGTAGCAGCCAAATTAGGTATGCCATTTCATGCTAGTGTGGCTGCATCTAAATCTGCTGTGGAAGGTTTAACAAAATCTTTAGGTGCAGAATTAGCCCCAACTATTAGAGTGAATGCTATTGCGCCAACAGTTACAGACACGGATTTAGCCTCAAAATTATTACGCAATGAGCGTATGATTGATAACATGAATCAACGTCATCCGCTCAAAAAGTATTTACAACCACAAGAGGTTGCAGATATGGCTATTTTTCTACTTTCTGAAAAAGCAGCATCCTTATCTGGACAAATATTTGAGATGGATTGCGGAATTGTAAGTTTTAAATTATAATGTTTATGAATCCAGTAAAAGCCTTCTTTGGAACCTTAAGAGCTACAGATAAAAATAGAGTTAATAAGCCTTCATCATCTATTTATGATATTGAAATTAATAGCTTACAGAATACTCCTATTAATTTAAACGACTTTAAAGGCAAAAAAATACTTTTTGTAAACGTAGCTTCTAAATGTGGTTTTACACCACAGTACAAAGATTTGCAAAAATTACAAGACACCTATAAAAATAATTTGACTGTTATTGGTGTACCATGCAATCAGTTTGGAAAACAAGAACCTGGTAATTCTAACGACATACAAAATTTCTGTGAAGTTAATTATGGTGTTACGTTCTTAATAACTGAAAAAATTGATGTTAAAGGTGAATACCAACATCCATTATACAAATGGCTTACTAAAAAAGCAATTAATGGAACACAAAATTCAACAGTAAAGTGGAATTTTCAGAAGTATTTAATTGATGAAAACGGTGAGTTTCTAGATTATTTTTATTCTATAACCAATCCTACAAATGCAAAAATAACACAGTATTTAAAACCCTAATTATGTTTGGATTATTTAAAAAAACTTCGGAGCTAGATAAATTGCAAAAAGAGTACGAAAAATTAATGGCAGATTGGCATAAGCTATCTCAAACCAATAGAGCGGAAAGTGATAAGAAGTACGCTGAAGCCGAGAAAATTATTCAGCAAATTGAAATTTTAAAGCAAAAGTAGTTGAAGAAATTTTACTATTTGTTGTTGTTTTTGGTAATTAACTTTGGTGGTCTTGCTTTAGGTAGCTGGCTTATGGATAGTGGTCCAACTTCGGGTTGGTATTTGGCACTAAACAAAGCACCTTGGACTCCGCCAGGTTGGGTTTTTGGTGCAGCTTGGACACTCATAATGCTTTGTTTTTCGTGGTATTTGGCGGTTTTGTTCACGTTAAGAGCTTCACGTTTTTTATGGATATTATACAGTTTTCAGGTGCTTTTAAATGTAAGCTGGAACTGGGTGTTTTTTAACCAACATAGTGTTGGCTTTGCGCTTTTTATAATAACATTGTTAGCGTTATTAATTTTTTATTTTATAATTTCTTATAGAAACGAAACCCTCAAATACACTAAGTACCTTTTATTACCTTATTTTATTTGGTTGTGTATTGCCACATCCTTAAATGCTTATGTTTTACTTTATAATTAATAATAGTTATTATTAAAAAAAAATATAAAAATACATAGAATGAAAATATACACACTTCACAAAAAACAAAAGCTACCTATTTCTTTAGAGAAGGCTTGGGAATTTTTATCTAGTCCGTCAAATTTAAAAACTATAACCCCAGACTACATGGGGTTTAACATAGTATCTGGTGCAGACCGTCCAATGTTTCCGGGTCAAATAATTCAATACATTGTTACGCCAGTTTTGGGTATTAAGACCAAATGGGTTACAGAAATAACACACGTTAAGGATAATGCCTATTTTGTAGATGAACAACGTTTTGGCCCATACGCCTTGTGGCATCATAAGCATTTTATTAAGCCAATAGAAGGTGGAGTAGAAATGGAAGATATTATTGATTATAAAGTGCCTTTTGGTATTTTAGGACAATTGGTGCACCCTATTATTGTGAAACCAAAATTGGAAGAAATTTTTAATTACAGAACCCAGAAGTTAGAAGAGTTATTTGGTAAATATGAGTTGAAAAAATGAAAGATAATTTAGCTGTTTTTTGGTTTAGACGTGATTTAAGATTAGAGGATAATGTGGCTTTATTTGAGGCTTTAAGCAGTGGTAAAAACGTGCTTCCAATATTTATTTTTGATACCGAGATTCTAGATAGATTACAAAAAAATGACGCAAGAGTTACATTTATTTATCATACACTTCAAACTATAAGGCAAACGCTTATAACGAAATACAACAGTAGTGTAGCCATGTTTAATGGTAGGCCACTTGAAATTTTTGAGCAACTTACTACAACTTACACTATTAGTGCTGTTTATGCAAACCACGATTATGAGCCATACGCAACTGCTAGAGATAAAGACATACAACAGTTTTTAGAGTCTCAAAATTTTACTTTTAAAACCTTTAAAGACCAAGTTATTTTTGAAAAAGAAGAAGTTGTTAAAAAAGATGGTAAACCTTATGTTGTTTACACACCATACATGAAAGTATGGAAAGCTAAGTTTAAAACCATAGACTTTAAAACCTATGATTCTGTATCATTATTAAATAATTTAGTTCAAAACGTTGACCTTCCTAATTTAAGTCTTGAAGCTATTGGTTTTCAAAAATCTCTTCAGCCTATTGAAGCTTATAATGTCTCAGAATCTGTAATTCAAAATTACGAAGCTACCAGAAATTTTCCTGCAAAAGATACCACTTCAAAATTAGGGCCGCATTTAAGATTTGGTACAGTAAGTGTTAGAGCAATGGTAAAAAAAGCGATTGCAGAAACCAACGAAATTTTTTGGCAAGAATTAATATGGCGTGAGTTTTTTATGCAGATACTTTGGCATTTTCCGCAAACCTCAAAAGCGGCATTTAAGTCTAAATACGACCGTATTGCGTGGCGTAATAATGAAACCGAATATAAAGCTTGGTGCGAAGGTAAAACGGGTTATCCGCTAGTAGATGCTGGCATGCGCCAATTAAATACCACAGGTTTTATGCATAACCGTATTAGAATGTTAGTAGGCAGTTTTTTGTGTAAACATTTGTTAATAGATTGGCGTTGGGGCGAAGCTTATTTTGCTGAAAAACTTCACGATTACGATATGAGTAGTAATGTTGGAAACTGGCAATGGGTTGCCGGTAGTGGAGTAGATGCCGCACCCTATTTTAGAATTTTTAATCCTACTACACAGATTCAAAAGTTTGATAAAGATTTAGACTACATTAAAAAATGGGTTCCAGATTTTCAAGAATTGACCTATCCAAAACCCATTGTAGATCATAAATTTGCCAGAGAGCGCTGCTTAGAAACGTATAAAGCTGCGGTGGCTGGTTAGTTGTTGAGGTTATAAATTTAAATTTAATCCAAGACTTACCGTTCTACCTCTTGTGGTATAGTCTAAAATTTCAAAATAATCTTCATTAAATAGATTATCAACTCGTGCAAAAAGTTTTAGTTTTTTCTGAATTAACGCACGGCTAAAATATAAATTTACATTAGCATAAGAGGCTAATGTTTCATTTTCAAAAGTATTAAAATTTAAATCGGTTCGTTCGCCAACAAACTGCGTATCTATTGCTCCATAACTGGTTTTAGAAAATTGATACCCTAAATTTAAATTTATTTTGTGTTTGGGTATGCGTAAGCGCTCACCGTCTAATACTTCTATAAAGGTGTAATTTGCGGCTATGCTTAAGTTTTTAATGGTAGAAACTTCAGCTTCAACCTCAAAACCTTGCACTGTAGCGTCTTCTAGAGCATTTTCATAAGCTGTTGTGTATATTATTGTGTGTTGTTCATTTCTTCTAAAATACACGCTATTAAAACGGATGCCTTTTTTTGTATTGAATTCTAAACCACCTTCAATAGTACTGTTTTCTTCTGGGTTTAAATCTGGGTTGGCACCAAAAAAACCAAATAACTGTGATAGGTTAGGGGCAATAAATGACGTAGCGTAAGATCCAAAAAGTTTAGCGTAACCTTTAGTTAAAGGTATGCTATAAGATGGGTTAATATGATATACCAATTGTGACCCGTAAGCACTATGATTATTAAAGCGTCCGCCAGCATTAAGGTTTAATCCATAATCTGAGGTGTACAATACATTAAGGTAAGGATCTGTGTTGGTGTAGCGTTCTTCTGTATTAAAAAGACTTTTAAATTCGCCATAGTTTAAACCAATAATAGCTTTAAATTTAGTATTAAACGTATATTTATTAAAAGCATCTACCACCCAACTTTCAGCTTCGTTTACAGTACTAAAACTTGAAACAGTGTTTCTATCAATATTAGTGTAAGCAGCATTTATTTGAAAACTTCCGTTTTTATAATTAAGTTTTGGGGATATGCCTACGCGCTGCTGTTCTGATATAAACGTATCATTAGTATCTGCAAACGTAAATGATGGTGCAGGAAAACCATCAATATCAGTTTTAAATTTATCAAGACTTGCAAATGCCGTTATTTTAAATTTTTCAGAAACATCATAACCCATTTTTAAATAGGTATTGTACTTTGAAAACGTGTCGTCTTCAGCTTGCAATCCTTTAGCGGCAGATATACCATCTGAAAACTGATTGCTAAAGCTTAGTACATAATTAAACTTATCTAAGCTTCCATTTACAGAAACTGAATTGGTAAAATTATTTATATCAGAATTTAGATTATTTTGCGAATTATTGGTACCCACAACACTCATAAAGCTTCCGCTTAAGCGTTTTTTTGAGGCTTTTTTTGTGGTGATATTAATAACCGCTGTTGCCGCGGCGTTACCGTACAAAGTACTTGCAGAGCCTTTTATGATTTCTACCGAAGAAATGGTACTTAAATCTATAAGGCGTAAATCAAACTCATTAGACACCAAAGACGGATCGTTAACTTGTATGCCATCAATAAGTACTAAAACTTGGCGGTTGTTGCCACCTCTTACAAAATAGCCTAAATTTTGCCCAGCAACGCTTCGGCTTCCGTTAATTTCAATACCACTTTTGGTATTAATAATGTTGGCAAGCGTACGGCCTTGATTGTTTTGTAGCTCTTGCTGTGTAATTTTGATCACCGTTTTGCCAGAATTTTCGCGTTTAATTGCAAATCTAGAATCTGTGATTACAACTTCATCTAAATTTTCAACAGATAAAATGTCCGTTTGTTTTTGCGCATAGCTTAGGCTTAATAACCCCATAAATAGGCTACTGCAAAACAGTTTTGTTTTGTTCATTTTAAAATTAAATTGTTCAGGTACATACCAGTATTAGTATGTAAACTTTTATCCCGAAAGTTATACTTCTTATGTTTGAATTGGCAGGTCTCCTGACTTGCGTCTTGCTATTCGTCTTCCCAGATAAACATCCAGTGACTGAAGGTAATAACAAGCTTGTTAGCTTACAGTTGCGGGAACAGTTTTGGAATGGCTATTTTAAGTTTTTAATTTTGAAACAAATTTTTCAAAATCATATAATTAAGTCTCAAAATAGCGTCACCAAATTCCCTTTTAATCCAATCATTAAAATGATCAGAACCAAAATTCGATGCGAATTTAGTGAATAATAAATTAGTTAAATGTTACTTTTGACAAATCTTATGGTTTTAGAAACAAAAAATGAAGCGTTTTAAATTTACTATTTATTGTATTAGTGTACTTGTGTTTTTGAGTTGTAATAATACACCTTCTAAACAAACTATTGACTTACTTACTGGTAAGGCCTTGCACCTTAAATACGCAACAGGTTTTAAAGCAACAGATTATGGAGATTATGTAGCACTAGAAGTATTAAAACCTTGGCCTAATGCAAAAAAAACTTACAAATACGCTATAATTAGATCAAAAAGTAACAGAAATTGGGCTATTGAAAAATCGCGTTTCGATGGTGTTATACATACTGATATTAATAAAATTGTAGTGACATCTACAACGCATATTCCAGCACTTGAATTGTTGGGTGTTACTAACCGTTTGGTTGGTTTTCCAGGTACAGATTATATTTCTTCAGAACACGTACGTGAGCGTATAGATAAAGGTTTTGTGAAAGATATTGGTAAAAATGAAACTATTAATACGGAAGTTTTATTAGAATTAAATCCACAAGTAGTTATAGGTTTTGGTATTGAAGGCGCAAATAAAACATTTGAAACTATTAAAAATGCAGGTATTCCTGTAATTTATAATGGGGATTGGGCAGAATCTTCAGCATTAGCAAAAGCAGAATGGCTTAAGTTTTTTGGGGTGCTTTTTAATAAAGAACATATAGCAGATTCAATATTTAACACTATAGAAAAGGATTATATACAAGCCAAAGCAATAGCACTAAAAGCCAAGAACATACCTAGAGTTTTAAGCGGGGCTATGTATAAAGATGTATGGTATTTACCTAATGGTAATAGTCCAGAGGCTCAGTTTTTAAAAGATGCAAATACCAATTACCTTTGGCAAAGCACAGCCGGAAATGGCAGTTTGGCACTAAGTTTTGAGTCGGTTTTAGAAAATGCACAAGATGCAGATTTGTGGCTTAACCCATCCTATTACGCTAACTTAGAACAGTTGCAAAAGGCAAATCCGCTGTATGCTAATTTTAAAGCCTTCAATACTAAATCTATTTTTAGCTTTGTAAACGTAACAGGTAAAACAGGTGGTGTTTTGTATTATGAAATGGGTACTGCAAGACCGGATATTGTTCTTAAAGACCTAATAAAAATATGTCACCCAGAGTTATTATCTGATTATACACCTTATTTTTTTAAACGCTTAAAATAATTGCAAACACATAAGACATACCGTTCTAAATTTATACTACTTACAGCGCTATTACTGTGTTTCTTTTTTTTGAATATTGCTTTGGGATCGGTTCATATTCCGCTTAAAGATATATTTACAACACTTTTTGGAACTAACGATAATTCAACTTGGACTATTATACTATTAGACTTTAGGCTGCCAAAAGCAATTACCGCTATTTTGGTGGGTTCTGGTTTAGGAATTTCAGGTTTATTAATGCAAACATTATTTAAAAATGCTTTGGCAGGTCCTTTTGTGTTGGGTATAAGTTCTGGAGCAAGTCTAGGTGTAGCTATAGTGTTGTTGGGTTCTGGGCTATTTGGAGGTGTGCTTTCAGTAGCTTTAATTTCTAAATGGGGTATTGTTATTGCAGCAAGTTTAGGAAGTTTTTTAGTGTTATTGGCAGTTTTGGCTGTATCTCATAAAATTAGAGATACCATGGCAATATTAATTATTGGACTTATGTTTGGTAGTATTACCGCAGCAGTTGTAAGTGTGTTATCTTACTTTAGTTCAGCAGAGCAATTACAGCAATATATTTATTGGGGCTTTGGGAGTTTAAGTAATTTATCTTGGGATGTATTGCTTATTTTTTTTGGTATATATCTTATAGGTCTATTACTAAGTATTTCAGCTATAAAAGGTTTAAATAGTTTGTTGTTAGGCGATAATTATGCAAAAAGTTTAGGTTTGAATTTGAAAAAATCCCGACTTATTATAATCGTAGCCACAAGTTTATTGGCTGGTTCAATTACTGCGTTTGCAGGACCAATTGCGTTTATAGGATTAGCAATTCCGCATTTAACACGTCAGCTTTTTAAAACCACAGATCATAAAATATTATTGCCAGCCGTATTTTTGTTTGGTGCAATTGTAATGCTTATTTGCGATTGTATTTCGCAAGTTCCAAATACAGATTATACCTTGCCTATAAATGCAATAACGGCATTGGTTGGTGCACCAGTTGTGATTTGGATTTTGATAAGGCAACACAAATTTTTATTTTAAAAATTTAAGTATATTTTTTTATAAACAGTAAACACATAACCATCTCATTTTTTATTCTGAAACCAAACTACCAACATAGCGTCTTAAAAGCAGAGCAACTTACTATTGGTTATAAAACCAAAAAGGCTGAAGTAGTGGTAGCGTCAAACTTAAATTTTGAATTAAAAAAAGGGCAACTCATTGGGTTAGTTGGTGCCAATGGTATTGGAAAATCAACATTGTTAAGAACCTTAATAAAAGTGCAACCACCGCTTAATGGAAACGTTTTTTTGAATGGTGAATCTTTAAAAACTACAAATGCATTAGCATTGGCAAAACAATTAAGTATTGTGCTTACAGAACCGTTACCTGCAAAAAATCTAACCGTATATGACTTGGTTGCACTTGGGCGTTATCCGTACACCAATTGGATTGGTAACCTCACAAAAACAGATATTTCAAAAATAGAAGCCGCATTACAACATGTTAATATTGAAGCCTTAAAAACAAAATACTGCTATGAGTTAAGCGATGGGCAATTACAAAAGGTGATGATAGCTAGGGCATTAGCTCAAGATACCGATCTAATAATACTAGACGAACCCACAACACATTTAGATATGTACCATAAGGCATACATTCTAAAACTGCTTCAAAAATTGACTAAAGATACTGGTAAAACTATTTTGTTTTCGTCTCACGAAATTGATTTGGCAATACAATTATGTGATACCATGATTGTTATGAAAACTGATGACGTAGTTTGTAATACACCTTCAAAATTAATTTCAGATGGTGTTTTTAACGCGCTTTTCCCTGAAGATTTAATTAGTTTTGATACCGTATCAAGAGCATTCAAAATTACCAAATAGTTTTTCAATACACACGCTACACTTTTTCTCATAATATGACCTTTGAAAAATAGAAACCCTGAAAACGTTTAAATTTCAAAAGAGTTCAACATTAAAAATTATCTTTGATAAATTTCTTTTTCAACATGAACGATACACTCATTCTTTTTATAGCCATTATTCTTTCCGCAGGGATTGGAGCTTTTATTGGGCTAAAATTTGCTCAGCTTAAAAGTAAAAGCGAAAAAAGCACACTAGAAGAACGCCAATTACAACTCAATAATAGCATTACGGATTTAAAAACTACCATTTCAAAAATTGAAAACGAGCGCGAGGCTATTAGACGTGAAAAAGAGTTTTTAAACTCAGAATTGTCTCGAAAAAATACTGAGTTTGAAAGTTTACAACAACAAAACAGTAAACGCGACCAAGAGTTAGCCACACAACAAGAGCAACTTAGAAAAGATTTTGAACTCTTAGCAACTAAAATATTAGATGAAAAATCTGAAAAATTCACACTTCAGAACAAAGAAAATATTAAAAATATTTTAAACCCTTTAGAAGAAAAAATTAAGGTTTTTGAGAGGAAAGTTGAAGATACTCAGAAGGAAAGTATAAGCATGCACTCGGCATTAAAAGAGCAATTATTAGGTTTAAAAGATTTAAATGTGCAAATGTCTAAAGAAGCCACAAACCTTACAAGGGCTTTAAAAGGTGATAGTAAAATGCAAGGAAATTGGGGTGAGTTAGTGTTGGAGCGTGTTTTGGAAAAATCGGGTTTAGAAAAAGACAGAGAATATGTTGTGCAGCAAAATTTTACTAGAGAGGATGGTTCACGAGTATTGCCAGATGTAGTGTTGTATTTACCAGATGGTAAAAAAATGATTATTGATTCCAAAGTATCGCTAACCGATTATGAACGCTTTGTAAACGCAGAAGACGATGATAAACCTTTGTTTTTAACGACACACCTCAATTCTATAAAACGTCATGTAGATCAATTATCGGCAAAAAATTATCAAGACTTATACGATATAGAATCGCCCGATTTTGTGCTCATGTTTATCCCTATAGAACCTGCTTTTGCAGTGGCTATAAATGAAGACAACGGATTGTACAATAAAGCTTTTGAAAAAAATATTGTTATAGTTACACCAACCACACTTTTAGCTACGTTACGTACAATAGATACCATGTGGAATAACGAAAAACAACAGCAAAATGCCGTAGAAATTGCACGACAAGCGGGTGCCTTGTACGATAAATTTGAAAGTTTAGTTATAGATTTAACAGGTGTTGGTAAAAAAATTGATGCAGCAAAATCTGATTATGCTTTGGCCATGAATAAGTTGGTAGAAGGGAAAGGTAATTTAATATCAAGAGTTGAAAATATTAAAAAAATGGGGGCAAAAGCCAAAAAAGCGCTACCAGAAAAAATTATTAAACGTGCTACTGCAGAAGACGATGACTAAAACATATTTACTGTCATAAGCTATTTAGCATTACATCATAAAACCTGTTGCTATGTATAAATCTATAAAAGACTCAGTCATTTTAATGACTCAGTTAATGTTGCCATCTCATGCTAATTTTGGGGGTAAAATTCATGGAGGTTATATTCTCAATCTCATGGATCAGGTGGCTTTTGCCTGTGCTTCAAAACACTCAGGAAGTTACTGTGTAACAGCTTCTGTAGATAAAGTTAATTTTTTAAATTCTATAGAAGTAGGTGAGTTGGTAACTATGAAAGCCTCTATAAATTACGTGGGCAGATCGTCTATGGTTGTAGGTATTAGAGTAGAATCTGAAAACATTAGAACAGGTAAGCTTAAACATTGCAATTCGTCTTACTTTTCTATGGTTGCTATTGATGATAATGGTAAAACTGTTGAAGTTCCTGGTTTGGTATTGGCGTCTAAATTAGATGCAAAACGTTTTATAAAAACAATTATAAGACGCGAAAGTGAAATAAAAAAAGCATCAGATTTACAAAAAGTTTATGAAAATGTAAACTCGTATTTAGATCTACTTAAAGATTATCGTGTTAAAATTGCTATTAAATAAGATACGAAAAGAAACGTATTTTTTTAAACAGTTTATAATCTATTACTATGCAGTGACTTTTGTCTAGTAAATGTGTCCAAAATACTCACAATATAATAACTTATGAATAAAATTACAGCGCTATTAGTACTACTTTTAGTTACACAAATGTGTCTTACTGCACAATCTCAAAAAATTAAAGGCAGCAGAAATGTGACGCTAAAACAAAATGATATTAGTGATTTTAAAACTATTATTGTTGATTCGGATTTTGAAATAGAATTAGTATACAACAGTAAATCATCTGTTGAAATTGAAGCCGATGATAACTTGCACGAAATCATAACTTTTGAAGTTGTAGATAGTGTATTAACATTTTCAAAATCTGCTCGAATTACTTCAAGTAAAAAATTAAATATTAAAGTGAATTTTAGAGAGGCTTTAAATACAATTGAAGCCAATGCTGATGGTGAAATTAGCTCAATAAGCACTCTAGAACTAGAAGACCTTACACTAAAAACAACTGATAACGCTAAAGTAAATTTAAATATTAGAGCTAAAAATTTCACTTATAAAAGCAGCGGAAAGTCTAAATCGAATCTCAATATTAGCGCAGATTCTTCATATATAGAACTCAATGACAACAGTAAGTTAGAAGGTATTATTAATAGTAAAAAAGCAGAATTTGATATGTACCAACGCAGCACTGCTAAATTAGAAGGCAGCGTTAACAACCTTGTAGTTCGCCTGGATAATTCTACAAGTCTTAAAGGGGATAAGCTTAGAGTTTCAGATATTAACGCAATTTTAGAAGGTAATAGCGATTTGTATATAGACGTCACTAATAGCATATCAATTAATTCTTCTGGGGATTCTGAAATTTACCTTTATGGCACCCCAAAAATCACCATTGAAAAATTTGAAGGGACTCCTAAACTTCAAAAGAAAAATAGGAACTAATCCTTTTTTTATAAGTACTAAAAACTACTTTGGCTTTAATTCAAAAAAAGGATCTTAAAATTTGATTTCATTATACTTTATAAACCCTCAAAAAGAAACTATTTTTTGGTAACTTAAAAAGTGGCTGTCATATAAAGACATAAAAGACACTATGTGCACACCTAAGGCTACGTAATTCATATCAAGGTTATAGAAAAATTGGTTTCCAACTTTTTTCATGTTGTAATACACCAGTTTTTGACCAAGCATATTGTACACTCTAAGTCCCGCCAAATCATTATAAATAGCAACTAAGTTTATATCAAATATATTCTTTGAAGCTTCTACTAACCTGAGTTCGATTAATATTTAGCTAGATTTTATTAGTAAAAAAGATAGATTT
>CAYGUF010000002.1:136097-343628 GCA_964353125.1 uncultured Flavobacteriaceae bacterium | reverse complement strand
CGGGTTATTTAAAGCTTACTGTTGTGTGCACGGATTACAAATCCGCGCCATCGGGGTAACCTTGTAAGAGCATCTTCTAAGTAAATGGTAAGCGTTTTTGTAACCTAACGGAGTAATTTTTGGTTGTAAACTAAACATACATTTATTTTTGAGGGTTATATTAAAAGAAATTACATACTATGTTTTATTGTTTTGTAAACGAAAAAACCCATCATTTTATAATAAAATGATGGGTTTAATTAATATTAAAAAGTTAAAATAATCATTCAGGCTATTTTATATTTAAAATTATCTTTAGTTTAAATCTACCCAACCGGCAGCTCCAGAACCATCATCATTTACATAGCCTTGAAATTTATCTGTAGTTGAGTTATAACGCATCATACCAGCAACTGGTGTTGCATCTCCAGAAACATCTGAACTGCCTACTTTAATATACCCACCAACATGTAATTTAACAGAAGGACTGGTAGTACCAATACCTACATTTTTATCTCTAAAAATAAAACTTCCATTTGTATGCGTGTTATAAAAATTTAAATTATTATTTGAATCAAATTGAATATCTCCTCGTTCACCAGTTAACCTTCTAATTCCTACTGTACTAGACCAACTATTTACACTAGAAGCTGAACTAGCTATAGTATTGGTAGATAACATACTACCTATTACGTAAGCACCTCCATCTACCGTTAATCTTTCGGTAGTACTTGGTGTCGATGTACCAATAGCTACAAAACCTTCTGAAGTGACACGAACTCTCTCAGCAAATGGAGAACCATCTATAGACAATGTATTTATGGTTAAATCATCCGGTCTGATTGTTGCTGTATGATCTTGTGTTGCATAAGACGTTAATCTAACTTGGCCAATATTAATTTGACCTGTAATATCACCCATAAGATTAGGCAATGGTGAAGCTAACGTACCTCTCGTTGTAATCAGGTCTAAAATAGAAGTATGCCAATCCACTGTTTGATTATAATTTACAATCCTTAATCTATTTTGTTTGTTAATACCTGAAGCATCATTGTTTACCTGTAAAGGAAAAGATGGACTTGCAGTTCCAATACCCACACGACCATTATCCAAAACAGTAAAAAGGCTATCATTAGATTGATTAATAATCTGTAATGCTTTTGTATCAGTAGTACCTGTTGTTTTTATCTCTAGAGCAGCATCTGGATTAGTAGTACCTACACCAACCTGTGCAAAAGTTGTAAAACTTGCTGCTAGTAAAGCAACGCTAAAAATTATTTTTTTCATTTTTATTATAATTTATTTTTGTCTCCTTTGGTCGTGTGGAAACTTGCACGTTTTTTGTTAATGTTTTTGTTTACTTGAGATGCTTCGCATTGCTCAGAATGACATTGTAATACTGAATGAAACGCAGTGGAATGAATGTATCTCTTTAGGTCATGCTGGATGTAATGAAGCATTTTTTTCTGTTTATTTGAGATGCTTCGCTTTGCTCATAATGGCATTGTAATTGCTCAGAATGACACTGTTTAATATTAGGCGTTTGGCGGAGGACGTGCCGTAATATTTGCGCTTACAAAGTATGTAAGCCTGTTAGAATTGTAATACGTGTAATTTGTATGAGATACCGTTGAGGTATTATTAACAACAGTATATAAAGTGTTTGTATAAAACTTAAACACTTTTGATATTGTAGTTTTATTTGAAGGTACATTACTATTGGGGCAAGGTAATGCTATACAATTAAAATTATAGTGACGTAAAAAACTAGAATTAGTGTTATAAGGATTGGTCTTATAATTTAAAACAGATGTTGCTTTAGATTTGGTTTTGCCTGTACTTTTGTAATGTGTTTTTTTAATAGCAGGTTGTACTTTGCTTACAACAGATAATTTTGGATTACTACTTACAATTGATATGGAATTTAGTCCAGAAACAAATGCATCTGAACTTACGAAAAACACATTTGCGTTTAAAGGTTTTTCTTGTAGTTTGTTAATTGCATTAGTATTAGAAACAGTAACTTTATTTTGTGCAAAAGCTATAGTGGCACAAAAAAATGTGACTGTAAATAGTGCAATGATATTAAAGTAATGTTTATGTTTCATAATACTATACAAATTTAAGGTTCTGTAAGTCTTATAAACAAATACTTAAAATAAGCGTAAGTGTTTTAAATATGTACTTTTATTATAATATTTTGTAATTTGGTGTACTTTATTTAATTTTTTTAGTAGTTGCATGTTTAATATTTTGTGATTTTAGGTACTTTAAAATTAAAATCTGATTGGGTGTGTTGTATCATAACATCTTGCTAGTTTTCATTATTTTCAAAGTTATGATGTTTCTAAGTTTGATTAATCAAGATATATGATTGTTGATTTTATAGTAGTTTTAATTCAATTTATGAATAGCTATTATATTTTAAATAATTTATCCTTTAAATATTTTTTAGTCTATATTTGATTATTATGAAAAACAAGCAAATGTTATTTAAAGCGTTACAGAATTACAGGACTTCCAATAATTTGTCTTCAAAGTATATTTCTCAAGAATTAAATATTGATGAGGCAGATTATTTAGAAATAGAAAGTGGCGGTATTGATATTTCAATTTCTTTATTATTTAGAATTGCAGAAGCTTTAAATACAGAACTTACCCAATTGTTTGAGCTTGATAATAAATCTGTTTTTAATTTTAATAACAATAATAATGTGCAGGTGTCCTCAGAAAACCCAATTATGAACATTAGTAAAGAACGTTATATGGATAAGTACATTAAAAAATTAGAAACTGAGATTTTACATTTAAAAAATAACATTTAGTAAGCTATAGTTCTGGGTTTTTATAATTACAATTAAAAAGCTGTGTTAAGTCATATACTCTTGTAGTACTTAATAAATAAAAAATTCTTCTTTAGGCCTAACAGCACCGTCAATTCATTTATTTTTTCAATTTTTTTAAAAGGTGTTATTTTGATTAAATTTAATATAATTTTTTTTTAAATTTATAGTCAACTTAAATGGGCTAGTATTTTTAAAAAAAAGAGGAAGGTTTTAGTCTCTTTTTTTTAGTCTTAGTTTTTTTAATACTTTGTAAATTTATAGTAAAATTATATTGTCAAATTAAGTACGTTAAAGTATTTTTTTTGTTAATTATTGTCATTTTTTTGTATTTGTTGTAAGGTATTATGCCATCTATTTTTGCATAATGAAACATAGAGGAGAAATCATAAAAGCAGCGATTTATAAAAGCGGTTACAGTATTACTAAACTGTCAAAAAATCTTGGTAGAAGCCGAAATTGGATTTACCAGTTATTTGATAAAAACAATGTATCTATAGACATTGTACTTGCAATTGGGGATATCATACATTATGATTTTTCTAAGGATATAGATATTTTGAATCCTGAGAATTTAAACAATTCTGAGAGTATCCAAAAAGGCGTTTATAATGCTAATAGTAATCCAATAGATTGGAAATCTAAATATTTAAATCTTTTAGAGGACTACTTAGAGTTGTTAAAAAATATTAATGGCAACTAATTTGCGGTTTAATTACTAAAAAAAACGCTGCTAACTGGCAATCTTGAACGTTTTTTTAAGATTTTGTAACCTCCTTGTTATAAATTTCAGTTTAATAAAAAGCAATCAAATTACAATAATGTAGTTTTAAAGACAAGCCTATTTTGTAAGCTTGAGTTTTTAAAATTTCAATAGTAAAATACAGGTTTCATTTTCATCTATTATAAGCAGCATGCTCTGTGTTGCTTTTATGAAGACTTCTTAAATTTTTACAGCAGATATTTGCAGTCTTTGTCATGCTGAACGCAGTGAAGCATCTCTGTAATGAAGAATTATTTTATTTGTGGTGTGTTTTCGGTTTCATCTTCATCCTCGTCTTCGTCTTCGTCTTCATCCTCGTCTTCGTCTTCGTCTTCATCCTCGTCTTCATCCTCGTCTTCGTCTTCGTCTTCGTCTTCGTCTTCGTCTTCGTCTTCAAGTTCAAATTCGAGTTCAAATTCAAGTTTATTAAAGATGCTCTAAAAAGTTACAAGTAATACTTAGTAGTGATGCCAATATTTATTATGGATGTTAGTATTGAGTATCTTAACAACTAGTTTAACCTAAATTATAAAATATCTAATTAAATAACGTTTTAATTGTTTGTTATGATGTACATTAAAAAAAATGATGTAATATTAATAATTAATTAATTTATAAAGTGACTTAAATTATTACTTTGTGTCTTATATTTCAAACCCTAAAAAAATAAATACATTATCTTGAAAGCAGACGCTTTTCATACCCTAACCGACGAAGACCTTGTTGCAGAAATCGTTAAAAATAACGATACCATGCTATTTGAGGTGCTTTACGATAGGTTTTCAAGGATGGTATATAACAAATGTTATGGGTTTGCAAATGGTGAGGAAGAAGCCAAAGATTTAACACAAGACGTGTTTTTAAGAGTCTTTGTAAAATTAGCAAGTTTTAAAGGTAAATCTAAATTTTCCACATGGTTATATGCTTTTACATACAATCACTGTGTAAATTATGTTACTAGAACTACAGCTAAAAAAATAGAACGTGAATCTATAAGCTCCGAGTATATTGAGAATATAGGAGAGGATGTGGACTCTACAGAAGATTTTCAGAATATGAGGTCAGAACAACTTAAAGTTGTTATGGAGTTAATATCACCAGATGAAAAAATGATACTATTACTCAAATACCATGATAACCTTTCCATAAAAGAATTATCAGAATCTTTAGAAATAGGTGAGAGTGCTGTGAAAATGCGATTGAAGAGAGCAAAAGAAAAATTAATTGAAAAGTATACTAACTATACAGAAAATGGAAAATCCATTTAAAAATATTAACCAACCTTTACAAAAGGTACCGGAAGAGCTTAAGGCAAAAGTAATGAATGACATTGCAATTGCTAAGTTACTTATGGAATTAGCTGAGTTATTTTCTTATAACCTTGGCTATATCATAGAAACAATATCAAACAAAAGAAAATAATTTTAAAATAACCCTAAACCTAATATTTTATTATGGATAAATTAACGGATTCTAAAAACTTTATATTACAAGCTTTGTCAGATTCTTGGCCCGTATTACTCAAAATTGTTATGGGTATTATAGGGCTAATTGCTGCGCTATACATTATTAAAATAATTGTGAAACTAGTAATTAAGCTATTATATTTTGCTAAGGCACAAAAATTAGACGAAAAACTTAATGAGATTGAAATTGTTGATGGTAAAAAATTAAATTTTGACACCATTAAAGTTGTTTCTTCATTAGTTAAGTATATACTATATATATTGTTATTAATGATTGGCTCTGAGGTATTGGGGTTAGAAATTATATCAAAACAGATAAGTGATTTAATATCTTACGCTCCAAAATTATTTACAGCATTTGCCATATTTATAGTGGGTTTATTATTTGCCAATTTTGTGAAAAATGGATTGAAAAATTTATTTGACTCTATGGATGTGTCTGGTGGCAAAATGATAAGCCAGCTTGTATTTTTCCTCATTCTAACGTTTATGTCCATTACGGCATTAAACCAAGCGGAGATAAATACAGAAATTATAACACAAAACTTAACCCTCATTATTTCTGCGTTTTTATTAGCTTTTGCAATAGCATTTGGATTGGGAGCAAGAACAGTAGTAGGTAAGTTACTAAACACATTTTATGCCCGTAAAACCTTTGAGGTAGGTAAGAAAATAAAGTTTAATAATGCGGATTATACTATTGAAGCTGTAGAAAATATATCTGTAAAATTAAGACACGGTAACACACTACTTATAGTGCCAATTAACGATTTAACAGAAAGTCAAGTACAAATGCAGGATTAGTATAAGGTTAGGATTATATTGTTTTATTTTAAATAAAACGCAATCCTGCATGTACTTGAAATTAAAGGAAAACTTATCATTAATTTGGTAAGTTTTTTTTTTGAAATAAAAACTAAAAGCGACTTCTACTTTTTATTTCGGCGGTTGTAATTTTTGTCGCCACGTGTTTTAGGTTTTTTATATTTTGCAGCAATTTTAAATTTATAAGAACCCCCTAAATTCTCTTTTTTGTTTTTCTCCTTTTTTTTATGAAATGCAGGTCCTGGGGTGTCTTCATCTCTGCGTTTAGTAGGGTTGTAATGTTCTTTTATTTGTATGCGTTCTTCATCAATGAGTTCTGTAGAAATTTCAACCAATTCAGGGATTTCTAGAGGTGTTATTTGCATTTGCATTAAAGCTTCAATATCAGCTTTTGCCTGTTGTTCATTTTCAGTGGAAAATAAGAGTGTTTCGCCCTGTTTTTCTGCACGTCCGGTTCTACCAATTCGGTGCATGTAGTTTTCAGGGTACTCTGGTGTATCAAAGTTAATAACATGCGAAATATTATCTATATCTAAACCACGCGCCATAACATCTGTAGCAATTAACAAACGGTTTTCACCAACTCTAAACTGCTCAATACTGCGCAATCTGTAATTTTGTGTTTTATTTGAGTGTATCACACAAGATTGGTTTGGAAAACGTGTTTCTAAGGTATCAAATAAACGATCTGCCATACGTTTATAAGCTACAAATATTAAAACTTTAGTAAAGCGTTCTTCGTCTTTAAGTAAATGTTCTAATACATTTACTTTGGTATAAAAATTTGGAATAGTATAACATTCTTGCTTAATATTTTCTAGTGGAGTTCCAGAAACGGCGATGGCTATTTTTTCAGGATTTATAAAAAAATCTGTAATTAAATCATCTACATCTTTTGTCATTGTTGCAGAAAACATGATGTTTTGACGACGCTCTGGTAAAATATCAAAAATATTTAAAAGCTGATGTCTAAAACCTAAATCTAGCATCACATCGACTTCATCTATAACTAATTTCTGGATAGATTTTAGTTGTAAAACTCTGCTAACTGCCAAATCGTATAGGCGGCCAGGTGTAGCTACAATAATATCTTGGCCCTGAGCAACAGCTTGTTTTTGAGTATTAATATTTGTACCGCCATAAACACCCAAAACACGATTGTTAATGTATTTAGAAAATTTTTCAATTTCATTTACCACTTGTACAACCAATTCTCTTGTAGGTACTAACACCAAAACTCTAGGATTATCTTGCTTAGCGTATTTTAAGTGTCTTAAAATTGGTAACATGTACGCTAATGTTTTACCTGTACCTGTTTGTGCAATACCAACAACATCTTTACCTGCGGCAACAACGTTAAATGCTGCTGCTTGTATAGGCGTTGCGGTTGTAAAACCCAAATCGTCTAGCGCGTTATATAATGGGGTGTTTAGGTTTAAGTCTTTAAAATTCACTAGAGTCTGTTTTTTTGCAAATATAGTACTATGTAATTTAAACGCATTATTATTAAAAATCTATAGAACTCAAATAAATTTCAATAAAAAATGTATTTTTGATTTAATAATTAAATTCAAAGGAATGAAAAAGTTTTTTATGTTGTGTTCAGTATTTGCATTGTTAACTGCTTTTACATGTGAAAATGAACCAATTGATGACGGTATATTTACTGAAATTGAAAACCCTAATGGTACTGTTAATGCCAATTTAGTTGGAGAATGGCAATTAGTAGCTCTTGATTATTCAGGCACTTCAACAACTACAGTTGGTACGGTTTCTACCACAGCAAATTTTGTAGGTACAAGTGCAAATGAAGATTATACTTTAGATTTAAATGCAGATGGTAGCTATACTACTTCAGGCTCTTATGATATTGAATTGGAAACAGAAATAACAGGTATTCCAAATCAGACGAATACAGTAACTCTTTCGTCCAGTGGTTCAGGAACATATACATCAACAGCTACAACAATAACTACAAGTGGTGCGCTTGTTGATATAGCTTTAGATGGAGTAACGCAACCAAATGATGATGTTGAAGGCACCACGAATTATACATTATCAAATGATGGAAATACACTTACATTTAATTCAGATGATACCCAAATCATAACTCAAGACGGTGTAACAGCAGAAGTTTCAATAAACGCTACTAGCATATTTACTCGTGTTGGTGGCGGAGATACCGGTGGTGAAACAGTTATGGAAGGAACTTGGTTATTAACAGCTTGGAACGCTGTAAATGAGCCAGTTGATATTAATAATGATGGCACAGCAAGTACAAATCTACTTGATGAAATGGATTGTTACACCAACGAAACTTTAGTATTTAATGCAAACGGAACAGGTACTAACAACAGTACTTCTTATGCAGATTTTGCGTTTGATATTGTTGTTGGTACAACAAATGAATTTAATTATACCGTAGATTGTATTGAAGAGATCGAAACCACAAACATTACATGGTCACAGAATGGAAATACCGTTACTATTGGAGACGAATTTGGGGATTTTGATTGGACGCTTAACGGTAACCAACTTTCTATATTAGTTCCGGAAGGGTTTATCGCTTTTAATAGTGAAGATGTTGAAGTTTCAACGTCTCAAGATTTAATGTTTGTATATACAAAACAATAACAACATAAATTACCATATTATAAACCACTATTTAAATTAAAATGGTGGTTTTTTTTATTCCTATGAGAACCATACACAAACATTATATTGCTAATCCTAAAAAAATTAAAGCACAGCTATTACGTTGGAGCCAGCAATTTGAAGCAGTAGTTTGGTTAAATTCTAATACCCATAAAGATAAATACAGTAGCTACGATGCTATTTTAGCAGTAGATGTTTTCACGGCCATTAAAACCGATTATTATGATGCTTTTAATAATTTAAAGGACTACCAATCTATTACTAAAGATTGGATATTTGGTTATTTAACTTACGATTTAAAAAATGATAATGAGACTTTAAAATCTACAAATTTTGATGGTTTAGAATTTCCTGATTTGTATTTTTTTCAACCTAAAAAAATATTTTTATTTAAAGGAAACACATTAGAAATCCAATATTTAAATAGTGTAAATCACGAGATTGAAACCGACTTAAAATTAATTTTAGAAAACAGCACTAAGCAAAGTAAAAAAGTTTTAAATCAAATAAAAATTAAACTAAGACTACAAAAAGGAGATTATATTAATAAGGTTAAACACATGCTGTCTCACATTCAGCGTGGCGATATTTACGAAGCAAATTTTTGTCAAGAATTTTATGCTGAAAATAGTACAATTCACCCATTGGAAACTTTCAACACATTAAATAAAATATCAAAACCGCCATTTGCAACGTTTCTTAAAATTGAGGATAAATTTTTATTGTCGGCATCACCAGAGCGTTACTTAAAAAAACAGGGGCAACATGTAATATCACAACCCATAAAAGGTACCGCAAAACGCTCTAATACTAAGATTGAAGATTTAAAACTTGCTCAAAATTTATCTAAAGATGAAAAAGAACGTAGCGAAAACATTATGATAGTAGATTTGGTACGTAATGATTTATCGCATACAGCCACAAAAGGAAGTGTAAAAGTAGAAGAATTATGCAAAGTCTATTCCTTTTTGCAAGTGCATCAAATGATATCTACTGTAACCTCTAAAGTAGCAAAAGACACAAATCCAGTAAATATTATTAAAACCACATTTCCAATGGGAAGTATGTCGGGTGCACCAAAAATTTCCGCACTAAAAATTATTGAAGATTTAGAAGAAACCAAACGTGGCTTATATTCTGGTGCTGTTGGATATTTTAAACCTAATGGTGATTTCGATTTTAATGTTATCATAAGAAGCATATTGTATAATGCCACTAAAAAATACATTTCTTATTCTGTAGGAAGCGCAATTACGGCAAAAAGCGATCCTTTAAAAGAGTATGAAGAATGCCTTATTAAGGCCAAAGCAATGCGCCAAGTTTTAGATAATTAAATATAGTTATCTATTCTACGCAACCATTTCTGAATAATGCTATCTGTGATTAAAAACCTAATAACTATGAAAAACTATTTTAAATTTTTAGTAATGTCGCCACTATTATTTGCTGTTTTGTGTGAAGAAGACACCGACATTTGTGGGTATTCTGATCCTGAGGCTTATGTGGTTAATGTTGAAAATAGTCAAGAGACCTATGCCGTAGGCGAAACATTCTGGATAAATTCTGAAATAGCATCTACATTATCAAATGCGTGTAATAACGATGAAACAACCTTTGTTAACGATAATTTATACTTTAGAGATGCTATTTTTATTTTAAAACTGAATAATGGACTAACAAATTTAAATGCAGAAGTTACACAAGATTTTAATGTTGTATATGATATTGGTGAAGCTTATAATGGAGATTATTGCTTAGAAGCTTTAGAGTTTTTACCACAATTATCTGCAGATAGCCAAACGTACAATTACCGTTTAGGGTTATCTATAAACCAACCTGGTGATTACTGTATTGTAAGTGCACTAAACGAAGCGTTTACCAATGTTATGCAGCAAAACAATCCACAAGTTTTTGAACCATACGATACTTTAGATAATAAAATTAAATTCTTTTCTTGCGGAAACACTTACACACGATATGGGACAGAAAATAATTATTTTTTTAAGGTTCAATAGATTTTAATTCTTGAGAATAAAAAATAAGGCTTTAAACACGCTACAAAAATCAATAACTTTGTGGTGTGTTTAAAGATTTTTCTAATTACGTAACTCATAAACTTTCGTTTCTAAAAGAAGCACAACTTATAATTGCCATATCTGGTGGTATAGATAGTGTGGTTTTGGCTCATTTATGCCATAATTTAAAACTAAAATTTGTACTTGCGCATTGTAATTTTAAACTAAGAGGCGCACAAAGTGATGCAGATGAAGCCTTTGTTATCGCCTTAGGCAAACAACTTGGTGTTCAGGTTTTTACGCAAAATTTTGATACCCAAACTTATGCAGTTACCCATAAGAGATCCATACAAATGGCAGCTCGTGAGCTTAGGTACAATTGGTTTAAAAAATTGATAACGCAGCTAGAGTTTGATTTTATCCTAACAGCACATCATGCAGATGATAACCTGGAAACGTTTCTTATTAATTTTACACGTGGTACAGGTTTAAATGGTTTAACAGGAATTCCAGAAATAAATAATAATATAGTGCGGCCATTACTTCAATTTTCCAGATCTCAAATAGAAGATTATGCTAAAGAAAATAGTATTATTTGGAGAGAAGATGTTAGTAACGCATCCAGAAAATACCTCAGAAACAAACTCCGTCATGAGGTTGTACCTATTTTAAAATCTATAAACCCACAACTTTTAGATAGTTTTAAAAGCACATTAACACACCTTAATGATACCGCAGATATTATTGAAGAAAGTCTTAATGCAGTTGCAAAACGTGCTATTGTAACTATAGATGAAACAGGTATAACCTATAAGATTTCAGAGTTTAAAAAAGTTAATAATCCTAAGGCATATCTGTTTGAAATGTTTAAGGAGTACGGATTTTCGCAATGGGAAGACCTTGTAAATTTATTGGATGCTGAAACGGGTAAACACATCTTATCTCAAAATTACCGCTTAATTAAACACCGCGAGTATTTAATTTTAAGTCCGTATTCAAACACGAAACCAGTTGTTAAAAGTTTTCAAATTGAAGCAAGTGATGAAACAGTTTCAGGCCCTTTTGGAACACTAAAAATAGGTATTGTAAAATCACGTTCCGAAACATCAAAATCTTCCTTATATGTGGATGTTTCAAAACTTAAGTTTCCGCTAACCCTTAGATTATGGGAAAAGGGCGATTATTTTTATCCTTCCGGAATGAAAGGCAAAAAAAAATTGAGTAAATACCTTAAAGACGAAAAATTATCTTTAATCGAAAAAGAACATATTTGGGTTTTAACCTCAGATAACGCAATTGTTTGGGTAGTTGGTAAACGTGCCGACGAGCGCTTTAAAGCAACAGAGGCGACTTCTAAACTGTTAAAAGTTGCTATATATGAGAATTCTGTTAATGTTAATTCCTAAATAAGCAATTATGATATTAAGAGGAAACATAGTAGATATATTAAACAGAACCATTTTTAAAGGTGAAATTACCATTAAAAATGGAAAAATAATACAAATTGAGGCTAAACCTTGCAAAGAAAATAATTACATATTACCAGGTTTTATAGATGCACATATTCATATTGAAAGTTCAATGCTTGTGCCTTCTGAGTTTGCTAAAATTGCTGTAAAACATGGCACAGTTGCAACGGTTTCTGACCCTCATGAAATTGCCAACGTACTCGGTGTAGAAGGAGTGGAGTTTATGATTGAAAATGGTAAACAAACTCCATTCAAATTTAATTTTGGCGCACCAAGTTGCGTACCAGCAACACCCTTTGAATCCGCGGGTGCGGTTATAAATTCTGATGCCATTAAAACATTATTAGCAAATCCAGATATTAAATACCTTGCAGAATTAATGAATTATCCTGGGGTTATAAATGAAGACCCAGAAGTATTAAAAAAAATTGAATGGGCAAAACACTACCAAAAACCAATTGATGGGCATGCACCAGGATTATGTGGGGACGATTTATCAACTTATATTTCTGCGGGAATTTCAACCGATCATGAATGTGTTTCTTACGATGAAGCTTTAGAGAAACTTCAAAAAGGGATGAAAATTATGATTCGAGAAGGTAGTGCTGCCAAAAATTTTGATGCTCTCATAGATTTGTTAGACACGCATTATGAAAACATAATGTTTTGTAGCGATGATAAACATCCAGACGATTTATTGTTAGGGCACATAAATCAGTTGTGTGCGCGTGCAATTACAAAAGGGAATGATATCTTTAAAGTGTTGCAAGCTGCATGTATAAATCCTGTAAAGCATTATAAGTTAGATGTTGGGTTGCTGCGTATTGGTGATGCTGCCGATTGTATTATTGTTGAAGACTTAATACAGTTTAAACCTCTTAATACTTACATTAACGGAATAGAGGTTTTTGGTAATTCAATTTCAAAAATAGAGCCAGTTAGTTTTAAGACGCTCAATAACTTTAACACCACCAAAAAGCAGGTTTCCGACTTTAAACTCAAAGCAGTTTCAGATAAAATTAGAGTTATTAATTGTTTGGATGGCGCATTAGTTACCTCAGAATCTATTGAAAACGCTACAGAAAATCATGGTAATTTAGTGTCTAATACAAGTACAGATGTTTTAAAAATTGCTGTTGTAAATCGTTATAAAAATACAAATCCAGCAATAGCATTTATTAAAAATGTTGGTTTAAAAGAAGGCGCAATTGCAAGCTCTGTAGGTCATGATTCTCATAATATTATTGCAGTAGGAGCAACAGATGCTGCTATTTGTAAGGCTGTAAATTTTTTAATAGAACATAAAGGTGGTATTTGTGCGGTTTCAGATGCAACTACAAAAGTTTTGCCACTACCCATTGCAGGAATTATGAGTGATAAAAATGCTGAAACCGTTGGAAAACATTATGCAGCATTAGATACAATGGCAAAACAATTGGGCTCTTCGCTTAATGCGCCCTATATGAGTTTATCTTTTATGGCATTATTGGTAATTCCATCACTAAAACTAAGTGATAAAGGATTGTTTAATGCAGATACATTTCAATTTACAACTTTAGACTTTTGAAATGCAAAATGGTATTAAATAACTGAGTAAGTTTTTAGAAGTTGAAAAACGAATAATTGTGTATCTTTAAATATTATAAAAAATCAATCAAATTATGATTAAGAAATACATTTTTTTAACCTCTATTACATTTATGTTTTTTAACTGTAATATTACTGAACAACAGGCTATAAAACCCACAGAATCTAAAGTAGATATTGATACATATTCAAAAGACAACTATACTAAAAAAGAGGTGATGATTGCCATGCGTGATGGCATAAAATTGCATACAACAATTTATTGTCCAAAAGACACTTCAAAAGTGTATCCCATTTTATTAAAACGCACACCTTACAGTTGTAAACCTTATGACGAAACTGAATTTTTAACTAAACTTGGACCAAATAAATACCTTATGGAGGAGGGTAATATTATGGTTTATCAAGATGTGCGTGGCCGTTGGAATAGTGAAGGAGTTTTCGACAATATGCGGGCTTATATTCCTAATAAAACAGGTACACTAACAGATGAGGCTAGTGACACCTATGACACCATAGAATGGCTCATTAATAATGTTGCGTATAACAACGGTAACGTTGGAACCTACGGAATTTCCTATCCTGGATTTTATGCCACGTATTCCTTGTTAGATGCGCATCCAGCATTAAAAGCAGTATCGCCTCAAGCTTGTATTGGTGACTTCTTTTTTGACGATTTTATACACAACGGAGCATTTTTATTAAGCTATTGGAGAGCAACCTCAGTATTTGGTTATATGAAAGATACACCAACAAAAAAAGCTTGGTATAAATTTCCGGACATAGGTACAGAAGACCAGCATCAGTTTTTTTTAGACCATATGCCACTCAGTAAATTAGATATTTTTTATGGCGATGATAATGTGTTTATGGAGCAAATAAAAACACATGTTACTTATAATGAATTTTGGCAATCTAGAGGAATTATTCAGCATTTAAAAAACATAAAACCTGCTACTATGATTGTTGGAGGTCAGTTTGATGCTGAAGATTTGTATGGCCCATATAATACTTACAAAAGCATAGAAGCAAATAGTAATAATTATAATACCATAGTTTTTGGACCGTGGAGTCATGGCGATTGGGCAAAAACCAAAGAACGACAAGTTATAGGTAACATTCATTTTGGGGACAGCATTTCAGATTATTTTCAAAAACATATTGAAACAAAATTCTTTAACCATTTCTTAAAAGGAGATGCTAATGGAGAAACAGGATTAGCAGAAGCGTACATGTTTAATACAGGTACAAAAGCATGGGAATCTTTTGAAACTTGGCCACCAAAAAAAACCTCTAAAGAACGCTTTTTTATGCAGCCTTATGAAACGCTAAGTCAAAATGCCGATACAATGTTAGCAAGTTCAGATTTTATAAGTGACCCAAAAAAGCCAGTGCCATATACCGAAGATATTAAAGTAGGTTTCACCCCACGTAAATTTATGACAGACGATCAACGTTTTGCATCACGTCGCCCAGATGTATTAACCTTTGAAACTGAGGTTTTAGAAGAAAACATAACACTTGCAGGCAATATCTTAGCCAAATTAAATGTATCAACAACTGGTACAGCCGCAGATTGGATTGTAAAAGTTATAGATGTTTTCCCTTCAGATACAGAAAACACAGACGATGTTCAAGACCATTTAAAGTTAAGTAATTACCACATGATGGTGCGCAGCGAAGTGTTGCGAGGTCGTTTTAGAAATAGCATGATAAACCCTGAACCATTTGTACCCAACCAAAAAACTGTTGTGAATTTAAAATTGCAAGATGTATTTCATACCTTTAAAAAAGGTCATAAAATTCAGGTTCAAATACAAAGTACGTTTTTTCCATATATAGATGCTAATCCACAGACCTATGTAGAAAATATTTTTAAAGCTGAGGCATCGGATTTTAAAGCACAAACACATAAAGTTTATAATGATTCTTCAATAGAATTTACGGTTTTAAAATAGAGAATACTTAAATGCCTGTAATAAATTCAACGTATAAGCCACCATTTTGGGCAAAGTCTAGTTTTGTAGCAACAGTTTATTCTGGTTTACTAAGAAGTGTTAAGGTTTTAAAACAAACACGAGAACGTATCAATTTACCAGATGGTGATTTTTTAGATTTAGATTGGAGTTATGCCTCTAAAACATCTAATGCAGTAATTATCTTGCTACACGGTTTAGAAGGCCATGCCCAACGACCATATATTACAGGTACTGCTAAACTCTTTAATACTAATGGTATAGATGCTATTGGTGTAAATTTTAGAGGATGTAGTGGCACTCCAAATGTATTATATCGCAGTTACCACTCTGGCGCTACCGAAGATTTAGAGGCGGTTGTGCAATATGTGGTCTCAAAAAAAACATATACTAACATCTATATTAAAGGTATTAGTTTAGGTGCTAACATGGTTTTAAAATATGTGGGTGAGGGCAGAAGCTTAGTTTCAGAATTAAAAGCCGTTATTGCAGTGAGTAGCCCATGCGATTTAAAAGGCTCTTGTGATGCCTTATTAAGCCTTAAAAACAGGCATTATGCAATTAAATTTCTAGACCACTTAAAACGAAAATTAATTCCGAAGATAGCCAAGTTTCCAGATAAAATTAACAAAGCAGATTATAAGTTTATTAAAAACCTACTAGATTTTGATAACGTTTACACTTCAAAAGCCCACGGGTTTAAAGATGCTTTTGATTATTATGAAAAAGCAAGTAGTTTACAGTTTTTACAAAACATTAAAGTACCAACATTACTGATAAATGCGCTTAACGATTCGTTTTTATCGGCAGACTGTTACCCTGTAAAGCAAGCTAAAGCCAATCCAAATTTGTATTTAGAAATGCCAAAATATGGAGGTCATGTTGGGTTTATAGATAAAGACAATGTATATTATAATGAGAGAAGGGCTTTGGAATTTTTACAATCTGTTTAGATAAAAATTGTTTTAAAGTCAAATGTTGTATTTTTAAGAAAATAAAAATTAATGCTCAAAAAAATATTCGCCTCAGCCGTTTTTGGTGTAGAAGCTTCAACCATAACTGTTGAGGTTAATGTAGATAAAGGTGTAGGTTACCATTTGGTGGGTTTACCAGATAATGCTATTAAAGAGAGTAATTTCCGTATTGCTGCAGCACTTCAAAATAACGGTTATAAAATTCCTGGTAAAAAAATAACCATTAATATGGCACCAGCCGATTTACGTAAGGAAGGCTCGGCTTACGACCTTACTTTAGCTATCGGAATACTTACCGCATCTAACCAAATAAAAGCAGAACATTTAGAAGATTACCTCATCATGGGTGAGTTGTCCTTAGACGGAAGTTTGCAGCCTTTTAAAGGAGCATTGCCTATTGCTGTAAAAGCAAGAGAAGAGGGTTTTAAGGGATTTATTTTACCAATTCAGAATGCGAAAGAAGCCGCTATTGTAGATGATCTAAAAGTTTATGGAGTCGAAAACATAATGCAGGTCATTAATCATTTTGATAAAAACGAACCTTTAGAGCAAACCATAATTAACACGCGTGAAGAATTTTATAAAAACCTAGATTTTCCTGAGTTTGATTTTTCAGATGTAAAAGGACAAGAATCCATAAAGCGATGTATGGAAATTGCCGCTGCTGGCGGTCATAATGTAATTCTTATTGGGCCACCAGGTTCTGGGAAAACCATGTTAGCTAAGCGGTTACCTAGTATTTTGCCGCCAATGACGTTGCATGAAGCTTTAGAAACTACAAAAATACATTCAGTGGTTGGGCGTGTAAAAGCCCATACAGGTTTAATGGCACAACGACCGTTTAGAAGTCCGCACCACACCATATCTAATGTCGCTTTAGTTGGAGGAGGAAGCTATCCGCAGCCTGGCGAAATTTCATTATCACACAATGGTGTTTTGTTTTTAGACGAATTACCAGAGTTTAAACGTGATGTTTTGGAGGTAATGCGTCAACCTTTGGAAGACCGCGAAGTCACCATATCTAGAGCAAAATTTACGGTGACCTATCCGTCATCATTTATGTTGGTGGCAAGTATGAATCCGAGTCCAAGCGGTTATTTTAACGATCCAGATGCGCCAGTAACCTCATCGCCAGTTGAAATGCAGCGGTATCTCGGTAAAATATCTGGTCCCTTATTAGACCGTATTGATATTCATATTGAAGTGACTCCTGTTCCTTTTGAAAAATTATCTGATGATAGAAAAGGGGAGTCTTCTGTAGATATAAGAAAACGCGTTACAAAAGCCAGAGAAAAACAAACTGAACGTTTTAAAGATTTGGACAAAGTGCACTATAATGCACAAATGAATACCAAACAAATACGTGCTTATTGTAAGTTAGACGAAGCCTCTTTACAACTGCTAAAATCTGCTATGGAACGTTTAAATTTATCGGCAAGAGCCTATGATCGTATATTAAAAGTATCGCGTACTATTGCAGATTTGGAAGGTTCTGAGCAGGTTTTAGGCAATCATATTAGCGAAGCTATACAATACCGAAGTTTGGATAGAGACGGTTGGTTGGGTTAAAGTTTAGTAAATATTATACTTCATTAACCTTTAACTTTTTTAACGTAATACGCTATTATTAAATAACAGCAATACAATAAATTAAATATCTAATTTCATCTTTAAAATTTAATTATGAATAAAAACCTTGTTTTTATTGCATTTATAGTATCCCTAGGAGGCTTTCTTTTTGGTTTTGATGCTGGTATTATTTCTGGGGTCATGTCTTTTGCGGGTCCAGAATTTGATTTAACCGAAATTCAATCGGGTTGGGTTGTAGGTTCGCCAACTGCTGCTGCCATGATTGCGATGCTCTTTTCGGGTCGTTTAAGTGATAGTTATGGAAGAAAAAAGGTGCTTATTTTCGTGGCTTTTTTATATGCCCTATCAGCGGTATTATCTGCATTGGCTACGTCTTATCAATTATTATATATTGCTAGGATGATTGGTGGTTTAGCTTTTGGCGCTGCCTTGGTGTTAGCGCCAATGTATATAGCAGAAATAGCAACGGCAGAAAACAGAGGTAAGTTAGTAACATTACAACAATTAAATATAGTATTTGGCTTTTTTGCAGCCTTTTTTAGTAACTATCTATTTAATAGCTATAATTCGCCAGAAAGTACCTTTTTAAATGATGAAAACGTTTGGAGATGTATGTTAGGTGTAGAGTTAATTCCTGCAATTCTATATTTTATATTTTTATTTTTTGTACCCCAAAGTCCACGTTGGCTGTACCTTAAAAATAAGGTTGATGCCGCGCGATCTGTTTTAATAAAAATTCATGGTGAAACAAGAGGCCAAGCAGAAATTACTTCAATAGAAAAAAGTATAAACACAGATAAAACCATATCTAAGGTTAAATTAAAAGATGTATTAAAACCATCGCTGCGTTTTATTTTACTTGTAGGTTTAGTGGTTGCTATTTTACAGCAAATTTCTGGAATAAACGCAGTTTATTTTTATGCAACAACGATATTTAAACAAACAGGTATTGGTACAGATGCTGCTTTTTCATCGGGTGTGTTATTGAGTACAGTTTCAGTGATTTTTACGTTTGTAGCTATTTATTTAATAGATAGAATGGGGCGCAGACCACTATTGTTAATAGGTACGGCTGGTATTGCAGTAAGTTTGTTGTTATGTGCCTATGGTTTTAATAAAGCTACTTACCAATTATCTGAAGCGCAAATACTTCAGTTTGAATTTGCCAATTCTGAAAAATTAGCGTCATTTACAGGCAAAACGTATACTAGCGATGTTCAATTTAAAAACGAATTAAAAGCGGCTTTAGGCACTAAAGTTTATGGTAAAAATGATGGTGCTATTTTAGAAGCAGCAACCACTATAAATGGAACTTTAATACTCTTGGGAATCTTAGGATTTATAGCCTGTTTTGCGTTTTCTTTAGGGCCTGTAATGTGGGTGTTATTATCTGAGCTTTATCCGTTAAAGTATCGTGGTATTGCCATAGGTGTCATTGCATTTGTAAACTCGTTAATGAGTTTTTTAGTGCAATTAGTTTTTCCTTGGGAATTATCTCATCTTGGCAATGCACTTACATTTTTCATTTTTGGTGCAATAGCATTAATTGGTTTTTTTATAATTTTAAAAATATTACCAGAAACAAAAGGAAAATCTTTAGAAGAGTTAGAAGGGTTTAGTGAATGATTTTGTTGCTAGTTTAAGCATTAAATTTACCAAATAAATCAAAGATTGAAAGTCCGTGAGGACTTTCCTGTTTAGACAAAAATCAGTAAAGAATTAAAAACAGTATTATCAGTAATAGTTTTTTTTATAAATGTATTAAAATCAGTTCAATTGTATTCGATAAAGTGTCTACTTTGAAATTAAATGGTTCAGCTCTATTAATTTGGATTCCGTTAGGTTCAAAGTCAAATCCGTTTAAATTACGTTTCCAAATTCCTTTTTTAGATTTCAATTTTATTCCGTTGTGTATTTGTGCAGTAATATGTTTTTCTTCTGATTCTTGGTATATAATTTTAAGTCCGATTGAATAATCAGAGTCAAAAGCTCCTTCTGTGTGTTCGATTAAATTTTTCAAAATTTTAAAATCTATCGGAATGGTCAAATCAGTTTTTTCTCTGATAAGTTGCTCAATTCTTTCAGAAGCTAATTCTTCGTCAGGTTTGTTAATCGTTCCAGCAAATAGATAAACCATAAATCCGAGAGCAAAAATTGGCGTTAATGCGGTTGATAATAATGCAAAGCCAGTCTTTTTTTTGCCTTTTATTATCTGCCAAATAGATGAAATTATGAGTGTCAGGACAGAAAAAGCAAATAAATTAAATCCAAAATCAGTATTTGGTAAAATAATTCCAGTTATAAAAATAAAGAAAGATATTCCGAAAAAAAGTAGCGGTATCCACCATTTAATAAATAAATACTTTTTTAAAAGTTCTATCATTATCAAATCAATATCAACGTTTAAAATGAAAACAACTCTAATTTAAAGATTAAATTTTAAGAATTTAATCGTTTGTTTCTTCCATGGTATGGTACACATTCTGTACATCATCATCATCTTCAAGCTTTTCAATTAATTTCTCAACATCTTCGGCTTGTGCTGCGGTTAGTTTTTTTGTAACCTGCGGAATACGTTCAAATCCAGATGAAATAATTTCAATAGTATTGGTTTCTAAATAGGATTGTATGTTTCCAAAACTTTCAAATGGGGCATAAATTAGTATGCTTTTTTCTTCATTACCATCAGCATCCTCATCGGTATCTTCAAAAATTTCTTCAACACCAAAATCTATAAGTTCTAATTCTAATGCTTCTAAATCTATGCCTTCGGCTTTAATTTTAAAATTACAGGTATGATCAAACATAAATGCCACAGAACCTGATGTGCCTAAATTGCCATCTGTTTTATTAAAATAAGATCTTACATTGGCAACCGTACGTGTGTTATTATCTGTTGCAGTCTCAATAAGTACGGCAATACCGTGTTGTGCGTAACCCTCAAAAATTACCTCTTTATAGTCGCCTTGTCCTTTTTCGCTTGCTTTTTTTATGGCACGTTCAACATTATCTTTAGGCATGTTTACGGCTTTTGCATTTTGCATTACTGCACGTAAACGTGAGTTATTATCTGGATCTGAACCACCTTCCTTTACAGCCATTACAATATCTTTGCCAATACGTGTAAAGGCTTTACTCATTGCAGACCAACGTTTCATTTTACGTGCTTTTCTAAATTCAAAGGCTCTTCCCATAATCTATATGAAGGTTAAAAAGTTAAATGTAAATCTTATTTTAAAGTTAAAAAGTTTTATGCTTTTTGCAATTAGACTTTAGCAAATTTAAAAATATAGATGCGTCTTTAAAACTTTTAGAGCATAAATATAATTCACTAAACGGCTTGTCCAAAAGTGAGTAAATTTTGGTCTGGATCTAGCAAAGAAAATTCTTTCTGTCCCCATGGTTTTGTCTGTAATGCACCATTAGGATGAATTTTAATATTAGCATCTAACATAGATATATACAAAGCCTCAATGGTATTAGTTCGTATATAAACTTGCCCATAATTCGTTTTTGGGTTTAAGGTTTTATGTTCAAAAAAATGAATTTCAATGTCATCTTTTTTTACCATTAAATAACCCTCATAATTACCTATTTCTTCAAACCCTAATAGATTTATATAATACGTTTTTGTAGTGGCTTTATGCCGCATAGGTAATTTTGGGTGAATGTGTGAAAGCATAATATTAGTCCTCAACTTCAACAATAGCTTCAATAGCTTCAGCTAACTTAAAATCGCGTTCTGTAACACCACCTGCGTCGTGTGTGCTTAAACTTATGTTTAAGACATTATATGTGTTAGACCAATTTGGGTGATGGTTTTGTGCTTCGCATTCAAAAGCTATACGACTCATAGCACTAAAGCAGTCCTTAAAATTATCAAACTCAAATTCGGCATGTATAGCGTCTTCGTAATAATCCCAATCTGGTAATTGTAGTAATTTTTTTTCAATACTGTTTTCGTCTAGTTTTAGAGATTCCATTTTTTATTTTTTTATTGATTAAGTAATTTTTTGAATTTCCTTTAAAATAGTTTCTGTGTTAATTTGTAAATGTTTGGGAAGTAAATTATATTTTGGTAATACTGCCAAATAACGGTCTTCATTTGTAGTAAATACCTGTTTTAAAAGTATTTTTTTTGAGGTTATACCTTTAATTATAGATTTTGTAAAATCTTCATGTAGTACCAAATCGGTGCTTCCTGAGTGAAAAATACCGTTTTTATTTCTGTTTATTATATAATGAATGTGTTGGGTTACATTTTTTTCAAAAGCCACATTCATTATTAAGTTTGGAAATACTTCAACGGGAGCATTAGCGTTAATTTGAAACTTAATTTCTTGTAATCTAGGACAATTAGACCCAAAAACCATAGGCAAACGTATGATAGCCATTTGCTTTTTTGGGATGCGTAAAAGCATGTTTTCAATCTTAATTTTAAAATGGCCGTAAATACTATGGCTTAATGTTTTGTCTGTTTCATAGCTTGGGTATTTGCTGTAGGCATCAAAAACATTTGCTGAAGACAAAAAAATAATTTTAGAATTATGGGCTAATGCATATTCAATACAATGGGTATGTGCTTTAGTTTGCGCACTAAAATTTCCGCGCAATGCTGTTATAATGATACTGGGTTTACAGGCTTCTAAAATGTCATAAATACTATCTTCTTCAACGTTATACTGAAAAAAATGCGCATTAGTTTCGTGAGCTTTTTTTGGGGTATTATAGGTGCCAAATGTTTTAAAAAAAGGTGCTAATTCTTTGTAAATAGCATTGCCAAGATAACCACTAGCACCAAGTATAAGTACGCTATGTTTCTGCTTACCTTGTATCATAGTTCAATTAAAAATAACCGACTAGGGTTTGTAAAAAGGCAATTTTACAACTGTAGCAGGTATGGCTTTTTTACGTACTTGTATAAAAAATTTGCTATTTATTTTAGAAAATACTTTGGGTACATAACCCAAACCAATGCCAACTTCTAAGCTCGGACTCATAGTGCCGGAGGTAACCTTACCAATGGTTTTGCCACTATCATCTACAATAGCGTAATCGTGTCTTGGAATACCGCGCTCGTCCATTTTAAAGGCTACTAATTTACGCTCTGGACTGCGCTCTTTTTCAGCATGCAGTGCCTCGCTATTTGTAAATGTTTTATTAAATTTACAAATCCAACTTAATCCAGCCTCAATTGGTGATGTGGTATCGTCAATATCATTACCATACAAACAGTATCCCATTTCTAAACGTAAGGTATCTCTTGCAGCTAGCCCAATAGGTTTTATGCCATAGTTTGCTCCTGCCTGCATTACCATATCCCAAATTTGTTTTACTTCTGAATTTTTACAGTAAATTTCAAAACCTCCACTGCCTGTATAACCTGTAGCAGATATAATTACATGATCAATTCCCGCAAAATCACCCACAATAAAATTATAGAAGTTAATAGATGCCAAATCATGGCTGCTTAAACTTTGCATAGCTTCCACAGCTTTAGGGCCTTGTATGGCAAGCAAAGCATAGTCTTCACTTATATTTTTAAGCGTTGCGCCAACATTATTTTTAGAAACTATCCAATTCCAATCCTTTTCTATATTACTAGCGTTTACAACCAGTAAATAAGTTTCGGCTTTAATTTTATAAATAATTAAATCGTCAATAATACCACCAGTATCATTTGGTAAGCAGCTATATTGTGCTTTACCAATATCCAGTTTTGAGGCATCGTTACTAGATACAGACTGTATTAAATCTAAGGCGTGCGGCCCTTCAATTAAAAACTCGCCCATGTGCGATACATCAAAAACACCAACAGCAGTTCTAACAGTGTTGTGCTCTATAGTAACACCTTCATATTGAACAGGCATATTAAAACCAGCAAAAGGAACCATTTTTGCACCTAATGCAATGTGAGTTTCTGTAAGTGCAGTATTTTTCATTCTGATTTTTTAAGGAAATTAGAATACAAATTTAAGTAATTTCTTACGCTTTATAGGTTGAAATTAATTACATAACGTTAAAAACCTTTAATTTTGATGTTATTGCTATGAGCTCAAAACCGATGACTATAAACCAAGCACTGAAACATTTAAAGATTACTCTTAAAGGCGAATTGCATTATGACGATTTAATGCGAAAAATTTATGCTACAGATGCCTCTGTATATCGGCTTTTACCTTTAGCAGTAGCCTTGCCTAAAGATAAAGCAGATATAAAATTGCTTGTAAATTTTGCGCAAACCCACAATGTGGGACTTATACCGAGAACCGCTGGAACCTCTCTGGCTGGTCAATGTGTTGGAGACGGTATTGTGGTTGATGTCTCTAAATATTTTACAAAAATAATAACGGTTAATGCCATTAAAAAAACGGTAACGGTACAACCTGGTGTGGTTAGAGATGCCTTAAATAATGACTTAAAACCTTATGGGTTATTTTTTGGCCCCAATACTTCAACTGCAAACCGTTGTATGATTGGCGGTATGGTTGGTAATAATTCTTCGGGCTCAACCTCAATTCAGTATGGAGTTACTAGAGATAAAGTGTTACACTTAAAAACAATTTTGAGTGATGGCTCTGAGGCCGAATTTGGTGCAATTTCAAACGAAACCTTTCAAGAAAAATTAAACTTAGAAAATCTTGAAGGTAAAATTTATAATACGATTTATAATGCGTTACAACCTGAACGTGTTCAGCAAAATATAAAAACACATTTTCCAAAACCAGAAATTCACCGTAGAAATACAGGTTATGCTATAGATGAATTGATAAAGACGGAACCATTTACAAATACGCAACTTCTTGATAAGGATACCGCTTCAAAATCAGATTTGACATCTCAATTTAATATGTGTCAACTTTTAACTGGTAGCGAAGGCACATTGGCATTTACAACAGAAATTACATTGCAATTAGACGATTTACCACCTGCTAAAAGCGCTATGATTGTTTTTCATTTTGAAAGTATTGCGGCATGTTTAAAATCTGTAGAAACCGTTATGCAATTTAATTTGCATACCTGCGAAATGTTAGACTCCACAATTTTAGACCTTACAAAACATAATAAAACACAAGAAGCCAATCGGTTTTTTATAGATGGTAATCCGGCGGCTATTTTAATGTGCGAACTAAAAGCCGATACACAAGAGGTTTTAGATTTAGAAATTTTAAAATTAATAGCCGCAGAAAAGTCTTTAAAATTAAGTTATGCGCAGCCTGTTTTAAAAGACGAAAACATTATAAAAGCTTTAGAATTACGAAAAGCTGGTTTGGGTTTATTGGGTAATATTATTGGCGATAAAAAAGCAGTAGCATGTATTGAAGATACTGCGGTTGCCCTTTCTGATTTGGCAAATTATATTAGCGATTTTACAGCACTTATGAAGCGTTACAACCAAAATGCAGTTTATTATGCACACGCTGGAGCAGGAGAGTTGCACTTACGGCCTATTTTAGATTTAAAACAAAAGGAAGATGTGCAACTGTTTAGACAAATTACAACAGACGTTGCACAATTGGTAAAACGTTATAGAGGCTCATTTTCTGGTGAACATGGTGATGGAATTGTAAGAGCTGAGTTTATACCGTTGATGATTGGGGAAGATAATTATGAGATTTTAAAGCGAATTAAATCGGCTTTTGATCCTAATGGTATTTTTAATCCAGGTAAAATTACCAATGCTTTGCCTATGGATAAAAATTTGCGATATTCAGATAATTGGAAAGCCCCAGAGTTCACAACTGTTTTAGATTTTTCGAGTTCAGAGGGTATTCTTCGTGAAGCCGAAAAATGTAATGGCTCTGGTGATTGCAGAAAATTACCAGAATTTGGAGGTACAATGTGTCCAAGTTACCGTGCCACCAGAAACGAAAAAGATACTACACGTGCAAGAGCTAATGCATTGCGAGAATTTTTAACACATTCTGAAAAGGCAAACAAATTTGATCATAAGGCTTTAAAAGAAGTTTTTGATTTATGTTTAAGTTGTAAAGCCTGTAAAACCGAATGCCCAAGTAGTGTAGATGTGGCGAGTTTAAAAGCAGAGTTTCAGTATCAATACCAGAAAGCAAACGGTGTAAGTTTACGCACAAAATTATTTGCTTACACTAATACAATTAATGGTTATGCTGCAAAACTCCCAAGGTTATCTAATTTTTTATTCAGTACTAAAATTACAAGTTCAATAATTAAATCTTTAGCAGGTATTGCAAAAGCACGTAGTTTACCATTATTATCAGAAAAAAGTTTAGCAGAATGTTTTTCTGAAATGACTTCTATGGTTTCAAATAAAACGGCGCCTATAAAAACAGTGTATCTTTTTAACGATGAATTTACAAATCATTTAGACGCTTCAATTGGTGTTGATGCTATTTATCTTTTGAAACACTTGAATTATGAAGTTAAGATCGTAAAACATTCTGAATCTGGACGAACCTTTATTTCAAAAGGACTTTTAAAACAGGCCAAAAAAATAGCAAATACCAATGTGACTATTTTTAAGGATTTAATTTCAGCATCTAGTCCGTTAATAGGTATAGAGCCTTCAGCAATATTAACTTTTAAAGATGAGTATTTACAGTTAGCAGATGATAATACAGCAGCAAAATCAATAGCAAAACACACCTTTTTGATTGAAGAATTTATTCAGCGAGAACTAAAGTTGGGTAATATTAAAGCTTCTCAATTTACTTTAGAACCTAAAACTATAAAATTTCATGGTCACTGTTATCAAAAAGCATTAAGCAATCAATTGTCTAGTTTTGAAGTTATTAACATACCCAAAAATTATAAAGTTACACTTATACCAAGTGGCTGTTGTGGTATGGCTGGTAGTTTTGGTTATGAAAAAGAACATTATGATGTAAGTATGGCTATTGGATCACAAACCTTGTTTCCAGCAATTAATAAAGCGGCTAAAACGGTTTGTATTTCTGCAAATGGTACAAGTTGCAGACATCAAATTAAAGATGGCACAGGTGTAAATGCAAAGCATCCAATATCTATATTAAAGGATGCTTTGATTTAAGTTGTTGAATGAAATAGGGTTTTAATTCCCTTCTAAACGTTCTATTTTTGCGCCAATTGCTTGTAAACGTTCGGCAATATTTTCGTAACCACGATCTATTTGTTCAATATTATGAATTATAGAAGTTCCTTTTGCAGATAATGCTGCAATTAACAGCGATATTCCAGCTCTAATATCTGGTGAGGTCATTGTGGTAGCCTTTAATGTAGATTTAAAATCGTGGCCAATAATAGTAGCACGGTGCGGATCGCAAAGAATAATTTTTGCTCCCATATCAATAAGTTTATCTACGAAGAACAAACGACTTTCAAACATTTTTTGGTGTACAACAGCACTTCCTTTGGCTTGTGTAAGTACGGTTAAAATAATACTTAACAAATCTGGTGTGAAACCAGGCCAAGGCGCATCTGAAATGGTTAAAATAGAACCATCTATAAAATTTTGAACTTCATAACCGTTGGTATGTGCAGGTATGTAAATATTATCTCCTTGGCGCTCAACGGTAATTCCAATTTTTCTAAATACATTAGGTATTTGCCCCAAATTGTCCCAACTTACATTTGTAATTGTGAGTTCACTTTTGGTCATTGCCGCAAGACCAATCCAACTACCAATTTCAATCATATCTGGAAGCATACGGTGGTTAGTACCTCCTAGAGCAGTTACACCTTCAATAACAAGTAGGTTAGATCCTACACCAGATATTTTGGCACCCATACGGTTTAGCATCTTACATAACTGTTGTAAATAGGGCTCGCAGGCAGCATTATAAATTGTGGTTATTCCTTCTGCTAATACAGCGGCCATTACAATATTTGCTGTGCCTGTAACAGAAGCTTCATCTAAAAGCATGTAAGTACCATTTAGTTTATCTGCTTCCACACCATAAAATAAGTCTTCTTTATTGTATCTAAATTTTGCACCTAGATTTATAAAACCTTCAAAATGAGTATCTAATCTGCGGCGTCCAATTTTATCGCCTCCAGGTTTTGGTATGTAACCTTTTCCAAAACGTGCTAATAATGGGCCAACAATCATAATAGAGCCTCTAAGCCCTTTGCCATCCTCTTTAAACTCAGCAGATTCAAGATATTTAAGATTAACTTCGTCTGCTTTAAAAGTGTAAGACCCTTTATCTAATTGGTTAATTTTAACACCAAGCTTTTTTAACAAAGCTATAAGTTTATTAACATCAATAATATTGGGGATGTTATCAATTTTTATTTCTTTGTCAGTTAAAAGTACAGCGCATAATATTTGTAAGGCTTCGTTTTTTGCACCTTGAGGTTGTATTTCACCTTTTAATTGATGTCCTCCTTCAATTTTAAATGTCCCCATACGCTTTTAGTAACGTTTTCTGTTAGTGGAATATTTTTTCTTTGTATTAGTTTGTTTCTTAGTATGGTTTTTAGCACCATATTTAGATGTTGTGCGTAACAAACTTGTAGCGTCGCTTAGGCTTTCTTCAGTTTTATTAAGGTCTAGTTTACCCTCTGAGAGTTCATATAAATGTTTAAAAATGATGGCATCATCTACGGTATCTTTATTCCAATTTAGAAAAGATTTTTTCATGTGATTGGCAATGGTAAATTTTAAAGCATTTTTAAGTTCACCATCTTCCCAACTAACAGCAACATCTATCATTGTTTTGATGTTATTGCCATAAAATCTGTACTTAGGATGATTTTGTGGATACTTTAATGGCTCTGGTTTGGCATAAATTTCTTCTTTAGTAGGTTTGCCATAAGGTGAATCTACGTCAATATCAAAGTTTGCCATAATAAAAAACTGATCCCAAAGCTTATGTTGAAAATCTGGAACATCCCTTAAATGAGGTTGCAAATTACCCATAACTGAGATTATAGATTTTGCTAATTTGTTACGTTCCTCTTCGGTTTCGCGAGATTTTACATGGTTAATCATTTTTTGTAAATGACGTCCGTATTCAGGAATAATTAAATGCTCGCGTTCTGTATTGTATTCTAATTCGTCTATCAAAATAATTGAAAATATGTGGTCGTTATTTTAAACCAGTGTAGTGTTTTAGGTTTTGTTGCAAAGTACAAAAATAAATGTATCAAAAAAGAACTTTATAATGAAATTACTCCGCTAACTTTTTTGGCAACTTCTTTATATTTTGCAATAACAGCATCAGGGTTTTTTAGCCTAACACTTATGGATATACTGGTGTATTTTCCGTTTTTAGAGGGTTTTGTTTTAATAACAGCACCCATATTGTTAAAAATAGTTTCTATACTTTTTATTTTCTCAGCTTCAGATAAAACAATGAATTTGTATAAATATTCTGAGGGCCAAATTGTGGTATCTAATAATTGTCCTTTTAATTTTGAGTAGAATGCTTCAGATTTTTCGGAGTTATTCATGGTAAAATTTTTCAATTGCAAAGATACATTTAACTTTACATTTTTAAGCTTAATTTTTAGGCTTCGGAATTTTCATAATTAATTACTATTGAGTTCAAAAAAAGTTGTCATTACAGGTGGTCCTGGTACCGGAAAAACAGCCATTATTTCGCATCTTAAAACGATGGGTTTATTTTGTTTTAATGAAATTTCAAGAGAAATTACATTACAGGCTAGAGCAGAAGGTATAGAACAATTGTTTTTAACAGAACCTTTACGTTTTAGCGACGCACTTTTAGATGGTAGAATTAGGCAATTTAATAATGCAAAACAGGCAACAACAGCATTTGTGTTTTTAGATCGTGGTATTCCAGATGTGATTGCATACATGGATTATATTGGTGATGCATATCCAAATCATTTTGATGTAGCTTGCAAAACTTATAAATATGATATTGTTTTTAGTTTAGCACCATGGAAAGCCATTTTTAAAAGTGATAGTGAGCGTTATGAGAATTTTGAGCAAGCACAGCGCATACACCACCATTTGGTTGCAACTTATAAGCGTTATGGTTACCAATTAATAGCGGTGCCATTTGTAACTGTAGCAGAACGTTGTAAATTTATTATAAACGCATTAAACAATAGCTAATGCACCCAGTAGAAGTTTTAGAACGGTATTGGAACTACACATCATTTAGGCCTTTACAGGAAGAAATAATTGCTGCAGTTTTAAATAATGAAGATACATTTGCGGTATTACCAACAGGAGGCGGCAAATCGGTTTGTTTTCAAATTCCGGCATTAATTAAAGAGGGTATATGTATTGTAATTTCGCCTTTGGTAGCTTTAATGCGCGACCAAGTAGCCACTCTTAAAGCCAAAGGGATTAAAGCTTTAGCATTACCCTCAGGTATGTCTTACAAAGATTTAGACACGCAATTAGACAACTGCGTGTTTGGTAATTATAAGTTTTTATACCTCTCACCAGAACGTTTACAACAGCCTTTAGTAAAAGCACGTTTGTTGCAAATGAAAGTAAATGTAATAGCTGTAGATGAAGCACATTGTATTAGTCAGTGGGGACATGATTTTAGACCTGCTTATAAAGCAATTAATGTATTGCGTCAAATGCATCCGCAAGTCAATTGTATAGCGTTAACCGCAACTGCAAAGCTTCCTATTATTGATGATATTATAGCAAATCTTGATTTTGTTTCGCCTCAAATTTTTAAAGCCTCTTTTAATAGACCAAACATAAGCTACATCGTAAAGCATACGGATGATAAATTATTTCAACTTAACCAAATTTTAAATACTTATAAAGGCACTTCAATTATATATGTTAGAACCAGAAGCGCTACAGTAGCTTTACATCAATTTTTAGAATCAAGAGGCTTTGCTGCTACCTTTTATCATGGTGGTATTACAAATAAAGAAAAAGAAGATCGTTTACACCAGTGGCTTCACAACCAAAAACAAATTATGGTTGCAACAACAGCATTTGGCATGGGTATTGACAAAGCAGATGTAAAAACCGTAATTCATTATAATTTGCCGGAGAGTTTGGAAAGCTACTATCAAGAAGCTGGTAGAGCAGGTCGTAATGGTGAGGCAGCTTATGCTATAATATTAAAACAACATGTAGATACGGATAGGCTCAAAGATCAGTTTTTAAATACCTTACCTTCTGTACAATTTATTAAAATAGTGTATCATAAGTTGTCTAATTATTTTCAAATTTCATATGGCGAAGGCAGTTTAACCACACACCAATTTGATTTTAAAACGTTTTGTAGCATTTATAAACTCCAAGCCAGTCTAGTTTACAATGCGTTATTAATTTTAGATAGAAATGGAGTTTTAACATTAACACAGCACTTTAATTACCGTACAAAAATTAAGTTTTTAACAACAAATGCAGCTTTGTTTCATTATTTAGAAACCCATTTAGATTTAAATACACTAGTAAAAGTAATATTAAGAACTTATGGTGGAATTTTTGATTTTGAAACTAAAGTAAACCTAGACTTAGTGGTAACAAAAACAAAGCTTTCAGAAAACGTTATTATTGAAAAACTGAAACGTTTAGAAAAAGACGAAATTATAAGTTTGCAATTAGCAAATACAGATACAGAAATAACTTATTTATTACCACGAGAAGATGATATAACCATAAACCCTATTGCAAAAAACATTAAACAACAACACCTTCTAAAAACACAACAAGTGAATAGCGTTTTAGAATATATTAATAATGATACCGTTTGTAAAAACATTCAATTATTGAATTATTTTGGCGAAAAAAGTCCAAAAGCATGTGGTATTTGTTCAGTGTGTAAATTAAATAAATCAAATTTTGAAATTGAAAATACAGGGACATCAAAAAAAATTTTAGATGCATTAGCGGTAGAAGATTTATCTTCGCGAATGCTACTACATCGCTTAAAAGTAACTGAGCAAGAACTTTTAACGGGCCTAAAAAATTTAATTGAATTAAAGAAAATAAAAATTACAGCAATAAACACCTACACATTACTATGAGTATAAAGCGCAATTTGAAAATTGTATTTATGGGTACGCCAGATTTTGCCGTGGCAATTTTAGAGGCATTATTAAACTCAAATTATGAGGTTGTTGGTGTAATTACAGCGCCAGACAAGCCTGCTGGAAGAGGACAAAAATTAAGTGCATCTGCGGTAAAACAATATGCGTTACTTAAAAATCTTAATGTGTTGCAACCTACCAATCTAAAGTCTGAAGATTTCCTTGAAACTTTACAGCAGTTACAAGCCAATTTACAAATTGTAGTTGCGTTTAGAATGTTGCCTAAAGTGGTTTGGCAAATGCCAGAATATGGTACATTTAACTTACATGCTTCATTATTGCCACAGTACCGCGGTGCAGCACCAATACATTGGGCTATTATTAATGGTGAAAAAGAAACAGGGGTAACTACTTTTTTTATTGATGAAAAAATAGATACAGGTGCTATAATACTTAAAGCTAAATTAAAAATTAATGCTACTACTACAGTTGGTGAGTTGCACGATAATTTAATGCTTTTAGGCTGTGAAGCAGTTATTAAAACAGTAAAGCGTATTGAAGCTAATACTGTAAAAACAGTAGTTCAGTCGCAATCTTTAGATTTAAAAACCGCATATAAACTTAATAAAGACAATTGTAAGATAGATTGGGCAGCAGAATTAGATTCTATTTACAATAAAATAAGAGGATTAAATCCTTTTCCGGCAGCCTGGTGTTATTTAGATAATAAAGATAAAGCTCTATTGACCGTTAAACTTTTTGCAATTGAAAAAGTTATGGAAGCGCACAACTATGACGCTGGGTTGCTTGTAAAAACTAAAAGCGAATTAAAAGTAGCCTGTCAAAAAGGTTTTATTATTATTAATGAAATTCAACTCCCTGGAAAACGAAAAATGAGTACAAAAGCATTATTAAACGGGTTTCAATTTAACGAAGGTTCTAAAATGCTTTAAAGCCTTATAGGTATTGCAATATTTGAATGTTTACTTAAAAACACAAGCATTATTAACAAACAACTTAAGTTATTAACAATTGTTGGTATTTCACTTGTTATTACTTGCATAGCTTAATTTTACTAATAATTTTGTGAAGAAATTATTAAACAGATGATAATTTAAAAATTAACAATCAAAATTAAATTTTATGAACAAAACAGATTTAATCAATGGAATGGCAGAAAACGCTGGTATTTCTAAAGCGGCTGCAAAAAAAGCATTAGATTCTTTATTAATTGACATTGAGGGTTCTTTACAAAAAGGAAACAGAGTATCATTAGTAGGATTTGGATCTTGGTCAGTATCTAAAAGAGCTGCAAGAGATGGAAGAAACCCACAAACAGGTGAAACTATTAAAATTAAAGCAAAAAATGTTGTTAAGTTTAAAGCAGGTTCTGATTTAAGTGATGCTGTAAACTAAAAATATTTTTATAAATATTTAATAAGGTTGTCTGAGTAGGCAGCCTTTTTTTTGTGGTTATTTTGAGCATAAATTGTTATTTTAACAAAAAACCTCTAAATTTAAAGAGTTATTTGTTCAATAAATTTAATCAATACTACACGTTTATGATTACCAACCTAAAAAAAGGTAAGTTATTAATTGCAGAACCCTCAATTATTGGTGATGTGTCTTTTAACAGATCTGTTATACTTTTAGCAGATCATAATGCACTAGGATCTGTAGGTTTTATATTAAATAAACCCTTAGATTATAAACTTACGGATATTATTGAAGGTACAACTTCTCAGTTTAAAATTTATAATGGTGGTCCAGTAGAACAAGACAACCTGTATTTTATTCATAAATATCCTGATATAATTCCTGATAGCATAGAAATAGCAGATGGAATTTTTTGGGGTGGAAATTTTGAAGTGGTATTAGCTCTCATTAACGACCAAAAGATTAATACTAATGATATTCGGTTTTTCTTGGGGTATTCTGGTTGGGACACGCAACAGCTAGAAACAGAATTAAAATCTAATACTTGGCTAGTTTTAGATAACATATACAATAAGGATATTATCTCAAAATGTTGTAGTTCTTTTTGGAGAGAAAAAATGATAGAGCTTGGCGATGATTATAATATATGGTCTAATGCACCTGCAAATCCTTGTTACAACTAAAGCTATTATGCAAGTCTTAATTTTACATTTAATCTGCTAATTATCTGCTCTGCAAATTCTGATGTGTAAGTTTTTTTACGATACTTTGTAATTGGAACTATACCCTGTATAACATTGGTAATAAATAGTTCATCTGCTTTTTGAAGTTCAAAAGGGCTAATAGAAGCTTCCTCAACAGATATATTTACATCTGAAGCGAGTATCTCTAATATTTGTTTTCGCATAATACCTTTTAAACAACCATTTTCTAAAGGTGGTGTTTTAATGTGATTACCCTTTATTAAAAACAAATTCCCATTTAAGGCTTCGATAACGTTTTTGTTGGTGTTTAAAACTAAACAATTATCTAAATCATTTTCTTTAGCATAAATACTTCCAACAATTTGTATGGCTTTGTTGTTTGATTTTAAACCCGATAAAAGACCAGGTGCTACAAAATAATCTTTATATAAATCTACAGTATAGGCGTTGTTTTTAGGTATTGTATAAAATAATGCTTCAAGTGGTTCAGCTACGATATTAAAATTAATTTCGGTATTTGATTTTGGAAGGTATTTACCACCAATACCTCGGTCTATGGTTAATCGCACACGAGCTGCTGTTTTTGTAAGTGCGTTGGCATCTAAAGTTTTAAGTATTTCAGCTTCAAGAAATTCCATAGTAAAATTCATAGGTATATCCATACGCATTATCCTCATAGATGCCATAAGCCTAAAGTAATGGTCTTCCCAAAAAAACAACTTACTGTTAACTATTTTTAGGGTTTCAAAAAGTGCATCGCCATATTTGTAACCTCTATTTTCTATACTAATTTGAGCCACATTATTAGTTGTAAGCTGACCATTAATATTTACCATTTTTGTGTTAGTTTAGTTTAGAATCTGTTATTTATAAAACTAATTAAGCCGATCCTAATACCTGTTTTAGACTAGATATTTGATTAGTCCACAGCATTTTTACTTCATCAATTTCGTCTTCATCAGCAAAATCTGTAATTATTATCGCCACATCTTTTGTGATTTCATCGACTTGAATGCGTATTTCAAAATAAAACGGTAAGCCATCTTCATCATCACTTAACCATCTAAATTTAACACGCTCTCCATTTTTTTTAGTGAGTAATTTTGCTTGTTCTTCAGAGCCATCCCAAATAAAAGTAAAAAATTCGCCACGAGAATTTACGTTATCCGCAAACCATTCTGATAAGCCAGATGGTGTTGCTATGTATTGGTATAATAGCGTAGGAGAGGCTTGTATTACAAATTCCATCTCTATTTTTTCTTTTTCGTCCATATTGTATTAAATATTTGCTCAATATATACAATAAAGCGATAGAATAAAACTTTAGATAAACATTATTTTTTAGAAAGTAATATTTGCTGTCGTAGAATTTGTTTTTATATTTGCAACCCTTAATATTAGCTTTAAAATAGTATTACAAACTTATAGCTGTTACATAATGGCGAGGTAGCTCAGTTGGTTAGAGCGTCGGATTCATAACCCGGAGGTCACGAGTTCAATTCTCGTTCTCGCTACAAAAAGGCAAACGCTTTAAAACAGTAGTTTGCCTTTGTTTTTTGGTTTAAAAACGTATTAATTTTGAGCCCAAAAAAAAATGGGGTGTATAAAAAGGGGTATACTGATAAATTTAATTTGGTAATAAAACTGTAAGTGTTAGTATTCAGGTACCTGTTTATTTGTGCTTAGTTGTTTAACTACTTAAGATTAATAATTAATTCAAGGGCTTTTTTACAATTTGATACCTCAATTTTTTTGTTTTTTAAGCTATTTTAGGGCGCAATATTCTTTTAAATAATGAAAATAAATTACCAATCTTGCCCAAATTGTGAATCAAATTTTAATAAAGATTTTTCTTTTTGCCCACATTGTGGTCAAAAAAATAATGATGAGCTCACTATAGGGTTATTATTTTATAACACTATTAGCAACTATTTTTCATTTGACGCTCGTTTTTTTAAAAGCTTTATACCTTTAATGGTTAAGCCAGGATTTTTGGCAAAAGCCTTTATAAGGGGTAAGCGATTATTGTATTTGCACCCTGCACAGATGTACTTGTTTGTAACAGTGGTTTTCTTTTTTGTATTTAGTTTTTTTGTACGAGATGGCAGGGTAGCGCTAGATAAAAGTATGGCAAATGTACTTGCTGAACGTACAAATAGCAGAACAAAAATTGATAGTGTAAAAGTTAAAGATTCGCTAGTGATAGGTAAGCTATCATATCCTTTAATACTTAATAATAAAGCATTAAATATAGAAGATAATGATATTAAGAAAATAGACTCTTTGTCTAAACTTAAAGTACCAATAGATGATGATGGTGTTGATTTTTTAAATGAATCAAAAATAGACTCTTTAATAGCAAGTGGTTCATCAGACCAAACTATTTATAAGTATTTGGGTATGCCAGATGATGTTGGGTATTTTACAAAACGATTTTATAAGCAAGGGCTTAAGTTTTATAAAACTATGGGTTTGGGCCAGATATATCAGACGTTTATAGATAGTATCCCAGTTGCAATGTTTTTTTTATTACCAATGTTTGCCTTTTTATTAAAACTTTTCTTTTTTAATAAAGGTAAATATGTATATCATTTGGTGTTTAGTTTTTACTACTTTTCATTCCTGTTTTTAGTATTTAGTATCCTATTTGGAATAAATAGATTTATTGAAATTCCGAGTGGTCTAAACATTATTGTTGCGTTATCAACTTTTTTCTATTTAGTAATTGCAATACTCAAGTTTTATGAGCAAAGCTGGGTTTTAAGCTTGGTTAAAGCTGGAACTGTTTCGTTATTATTTCTGTTACTAGTATTGCCAATGTCGTTGATACTATTAGCGCTTATTTCATTTTTATTTTATTGATAAAAATGAATAATAAATAGAAAGTAGAAAGTAAAGATTATTATGCTAATGAATCTAAATACATTAATTGGAGTAGTTAAAATTACCTATGCATTACTTCTTCAGACTCAAAGCCAAATAAACTTTTTTCTTTAATGAGTTTAGATACACCTTCTGGTAACATGGTTTCCCAACCATGTTCATTATTGGAAATCATTTTTAATACCTTTCTAGAAAATACAGAAAGGTTAGAGGCATTAAAATCGGTTATATCTACAACTTTACCATTGTATTTAAAAAATTTGTAAAGTTCCTTCATACGAGGATGTACTTTAAGATTTTCACTGGTAGTAAGGCTACCATCTTCATTTTCCATTGGATACAAGTAAACACGCAAATCTTTATAAAATAATTTACCAAAAGCCTCTAGTATACCACCACTTAGATCTCGATAATATTTTTCATCAAAAACATCTACTAAATTATTAACTCCCATAGCTAAACCCATTCTAGCTTTAGTATATAGTGAGAAGTATTCTACAAGTTTGTAATATTCCTGGAAATTAGAAATTAAAACTGTTTGCCCTAATGAACATAACAGTTTTGCACGATCCATAAAATCTTGCTCATCAATTTCGCCCTGCGCACTAAGGTTAGAAAGTGTAATTTCAAAAATAACTTGCGTTTTTTCTTTATCTACTTTATTTTCTTTAATGAACATCTCATAAGATTTCTCTAACATGTCCATATTTACTTTAGTTACAGGTCTAAAGCTACCCCTTAAAGCCAAAATATTCTTTTTATAAAGCACACGCGCTGGCAATACGTTATTTCCGTCTGGAGCAAACATTACGGCATCTGTCATTCCGTTTTTTACTAATTGTAAGCTCATTAAGCGGTTATCCACATCTTTAAAAACCGGGCCAGAAAAGTTAATTGTATCTATTTCTAGTTGGTCTTTATCTAAATGATCGTATAAATAACGTAGTAATTTTCGTGGAGTATTGTGCTTGTAAAAAGCACCATAAATTAAGTTAGTACCTAGTTTACCTAATGTTTCTTGTTGTAAACGCGCATCGGTTTCTTTAAACCTAATATGCAAAACAATATCATTATAAGGCTCGTTAGGGCCAACTTGGTATTTAATACCAACCCAACCATGGCCTTTATATTTCTTTGCAAAATCAATTGTAGCTACCGTATTGGCGTAGGTAAAGAAAATTTTGTTTGGATTTGTATCTCTGGTAATACGTTCTTCCATTAAGCCAATTTCGTGACTTAGCATTTTACGTAACCGCGCCTCAGTAACATAGCGTTTATCATCTTCAATGCCATATATGGCATCACTAAAGTCTTTATCATAAGCAGACATGGCTTTTGCAATAGTACCAGAAGCTCCTCCTGCTCTAAAGAAATGACGTACCGTTTCTTGGCCAGCACCAATTTCTGCAAAGGTGCCATAAATATCATTATTCAGATTAATACGCAGTGCTTTGTCTTTTAGTGAAGGTATATTTTCAAAATTTGTATCTCCTGTGTACGATATTTCATTCATTGTAATAGCATTATTTTGTATAGCAAAGGTATCGATTTCGTAAAGTAAACAAAAAAATAAGCTTATTTTTGTTTATAAACTTAACAACTTTGAAAATTACGTTTCTTGGCACTGGAACTTCACAAGGTATTCCAATAATTGGAAGCACGCATCCAGTGTGTTTAAGTAATAATTTTAAAGATAAAAGATTACGTGTGTCTGTGGTAATATGCTGGGATAACTTCACATATGTGATAGATTGTGGGCCAGATTTTAGACAGCAAATGTTGCGAGCAAACCTTACAAAAATTGATGGTATTCTGTTTACCCATGAGCATGCAGACCATACCATGGGTTTAGATGATATAAGACCTTTCTGTTTTAAACAAGGTGCTATACCTTTATATGCACACCAACGCGTTTTTAAAAGTTTAGAAAAACGATTTGACTATATCTTTGAAACAAAAAATAAATACCCTGGAGCACCATCAGTATTAAAAACAGAAATTAAGAATAGCCCTTTTGCGTTAGGAAATATAAAAGTACAACCTATAGAGGGATTACATTACAAACTTAAGGTGTTTGGTTATAGATTTAACAATTTTGCATATTTAACGGATATGAAAACCATACATGACTCTGAATTATCTAAACTTGAAAATTTAGAAGTATTAGTGGTTAATGCATTGCGTATTGAAACTCATAGATCACATTTTAATTTAGAGGAAGCCCTAGAATTTATTGCAAAAGTAAAACCTAAACGTGCGTATTTAACACATATTAGTCATTTACTAGGTTTTCATGATGAAGTACAAAAGCAGTTGCCAGAAAATGTATTTTTGGCTTATGACACCTTAGAAATTTCAGTTTAAAATATTTAAAATTATAAAGATGAAAAGTAGAATTTTTATGTATCTGTTTATTTTTTCAATACTACTCGTTGTATTTCAGTATGCAAATTCTAAAAGTATTTTAGATAAGTATGAAGAAGACATAAAAGTTATGAAAACCAAGCTAGACAATCAAAAGCAAACGATAGCAACTTTAGAGGATGAAAATTTTGAACTTAAGAACTTTACTATTAAAGATAATGAAGAAGCCTTAACGTATTTTGAAAAACAAGGTTATGATGTTACCAAGTTGGTACCTGCCATTACAGATGGTTTGTATGACACCAATAATTATAAAGGCGAAGACCATCCAATTGTGCCTTATGTATCTATGACAGATGCAAAATTGTTAATTAATACGGTTAGAGTACTAAATCATAAATGGATTATTGCAAATTTTTCTGATGGGGAATATTTGGGTGAGGTGTTTTTAACCTACAATATTGATGAAAATAATGAATTACAATATACACTTAAAGAGTATTTTATGTACCCAAAGGCGTATTAAATTTTAGAAATCAACCAACGTTTTAAATCTTGGAAGTTCTGTGGGGCAACACCATGGCCAACAGGATATTCTGAATACTCATAAGTGCTATCTAAAGTTTTTAGAAATTCAGAGGTTTTTCTGGCCCATTCTACAGGAATAACCTGATCTACACTACCATGCGAACAGAAGAAATTAAGATGTGTAAACTTAGATTTTTCAATATTTTCAGGAAGTAAATCTTCATTGATATAACCACTAAGCGCAATAATATTATTTACTTTTTTAGGATAATTAAGTGCTACAGCGTAGCTTAAAATACTACCTTGACTAAAACCTAATAAGGTTACGTTTTTAGAATTAACAGGGTGTTTTTCACAAGCATAATCTATAAAACCTGCAATTAAGCTAACTGATTTTTTTGCTTCATCAGTATCACTCCATTTACCTTTTTCAGCATCAAAATTTATGGCATACCATGCGTTACCGTAGGGTTGCATAGGGTAGGGAGCTCTAACCGAAATAATAAAAACCTCTTCTGGTAATTCATTTGCAAAAGAAAATAAATCGTTTTCATCACTACCGTAGCCATGGCACATAATTAGTAAAGGTGCATTTTCTTGTAATGAAGATGGTCTTGTGATATAGTGTAAAGATGTATTCATTTTATAGTTTAAATATTACGAAACCATTTCTGAAATAAGGGTCCAATTAATGGTACGGTTTTTACTTTGCCTAATATAGCATTTATAAAGCCATAAAGCAGTAAGCTTCCAAAACCTATCCAAAGACACATTCGTAACATTGAAGAATCGTAAGTACTTGTAGATACACCACAGATAAAATAGAATATCCAAATGCCAATAGACTGCCTGATGTGAAAACTAGCAAACGGATTTTTCTTTTCGTTATTTAAAAAATAAGCAATAACGATTCCAAAAACTGGTAAATAGCTTACCCAAGCAAGTGTTTTTCCTTTTGCTATTATTGCGTTATCCATTATTTTAAAAGTATCTTTTTATTAGCAATAACACCATAGGTTTTTCCTTTTAGTTGGTATCCTAAAAATGCTGAATTTTTTGATTTTGAAAATATGTCTTTTACACCAAATGTGTGTTCAGCATCTGGGTTAAATAGTGTTAAATTGGCAAGTTCATTTTCTTTAATGGGGTGAGTTGTTACTCTAAATCTAGATTTTCCTTTTGTTAAAAGTGCTATGGTTTTTTTTGTTGAAAATAATGTTCTTAAAACGCCAAAAGCAGACTCTAAACCAATAGTGCCATACATGGCATACTCAAACTCTATTTTTTTGTGTTCAATATCAATAGGGTTATGGTCAGTGGTTACCATGTCTATAGTGCCATCTTTTAGGCCTTCAATAAGAGCATCACAATCTGTTTGTGTACGCAATGGCGGCAATACTTTATAATTGGTATCAAAGTCTTGCAGCATATCATCTGTTAATACTAAATTATGAATTGCTACACTACAGGTTACATCTAATTTTTTTGCTTTTGCAGCTTTAATTAATTCCACAGCTTTTGCAGTAGAAATAGTTGGTATATGAAGCTTGCCACCAGTGTATTCTAAGATGTGTAAATCTCTTGTAATTTGTAATTCTTCGGCAAGTGCCGGAATGCCTTTTAAGCCTAATTTTGTGCTATTAATATGTTCATTAGCTACACCAAAACCTGCAATATGTTTATCTTGTGGGAAAGCGCAAACCAAACCATCAAAATTACTGGCATACTGCAGTGCAATTTTCATAAAGTTTGGGTTTTTAACAGCAAGTTGGTAATCGTAAAATGCAACAGCACCAGCATTTTTCATGTCAAAAAGCTCTGCTAAATCTTCGCCTTTACCATCTTTTGTAAGGGCACCGATAGGGTAGAGGTTTGTAACACTTTCTTGCGCCTTGGCTTTAACTAAAGCAATATCTGCATAGCTATCTATAACAGGGTTTGCATTAGCGTTTAAAGCTACTGACGTAAAACCAGATAATCCTGCTGTTTTTAGACCGTTAGTTATAGTTTCACGCTCTTCAAATCCAGGTTCACCAAAAGACACACTACTATCAAACCAACCTTGGGATACATGTAGGTTTTCTAGTTGTAATTCTTTAATATTTTTTGTGTTGGCAATGGTTTTTGCAATTTTAGAAATGCGTCCATTTTCAATTAAAATATCAACCGTTTCATTATTAAAATCACTTTTAGAATCAACGATGGTTGCAGATTTTATGAGTAGGTTCATTTAAGATATTTTAGTAAAAGTATTTCAAATGTAATAAATACTAATGCAAAAATAACAAACCATTTCCATAACGCATTAATACTTGTGTTACTTTTTATGGTTTCAATAGCATCTGAGAGATGTGAGGTTATTTTAGCATTTTTAATGCTACTTAAGTTGTGATAGCTTAAATTACTTTCGGTTCTGTTATAATTAAAGCTTAGATGTTCTAAAACATTAGTTTTATTTTGCACACTGTAAATCCCATCTGTTTCTGGTAACGCACTAGTTTCTAATATTACATAATTGCTATAGGTTTTTTGTAAAGGGATTATAGTGGTTTCATTTGCGTTTAAACTTAAAATAGCATCTTGCGCTAACTGAGTTGATATGGCAATTTTGTTCAACTGACCGGTAGTAAAATATAACTTGGGTTGCGATAAACTTTGTAATCCTATGTTATAAAATACGGGTATAATTAATGGTGAATTTTTAAAATTTGAGTTGTTAATATTTAAAGCAGCAGTAAACGCAAATGCATTTGATTTCCCAATTAAAAACGGTGCTTCATCTTGATAATTTAAAACAGAATTTACTTTAGAGGTAACACTAAATGAGGCTTCTACTTTAGGGTATTGAAAGTTTGTAACTTTGGAATTAAATGTGTTTTCTAATAATGGATGGTCATAATTTATGCTAGTTATACGCTTTTCAGTATCATTTTTAGAGGTAAACGTTCCTAAATTAAGTACACTTAATAAGTTGTTGTAAGTGTTTATATTTGAAGTTTTTGAAGGAATTACAATCACAGAGCCACCATTTTTTTTAAAAGCATTAAGTGCGGCAAGTAACGCATTAGAAATAGTTTCTAACTCATTAATAACAATTAGGTTTTGTTCTGGTATGCTATTAAAATTAAGCACATCTAGTGTTTTGTTTTTAAAATCAAATTCATCTGCGGTATAAATTCGTTTTAAAAAATTGGTATCTACATTAGTACTTATAGCTAAAACTTTAATTTTTGGTTTATTATTTATATTAAAATAAAAATTGTTGTCATAAGTTAAGCCATTGTCAATAATTACCAACTTTCCTTTAATTGCTTTGTTTTTTGGAATTGTAAATGTTGTTTCACTGTTTTTAGTAATTGAAAGTGCAGATTTTGCAATAAGCGCATTACCGTTGTATAAAGCAATTGAAATATTATCTACACTACCTGAGTTGCAAGAAAGTTTTACGGATAACTCTAAAGTTTCAGGATTTGTTTTAGAAATATAAACACTATCAATACTAACATTTATAACCGATTTTGGTTTTGGTTGTACCAAACTTAGGCTTACGTTTTGGTCGGTTTCAAAATTTAAGGTCTTATTTTTTTGTTGAAAATCTGATACTAAAATTAAATTTTTTGTAGTAGCATTTTCTTTAGAAAACAGTTGTTTCCCCTTTAAATAAGCAGCATTATAATCACGTTGATTTGGGCTGTGTTTAAGCGTAATTAAATCATTTTTAATGGCTTTTAACGTGGTATTTTTATAGGTTTTTGTATTGGTAAAAAGGCTTATGGTTTCAGATTCTGGTACTATATTAATAAGGTCTTGTATGATTTCGTTTAGCAAACTGCCGTTAGCACCTTTGGCTTGCATACTAAACGAATTGTCTAAATATATTACGGTTTCTTGGGCGTTGTTATAGTTTTCTGTTTTGGGAATAAAAGGCTGGGCAAAAGCAATGACTATAGCTGTAAGTAAAAGTAATCTACTTGTTAAGATTAACCACTTTTTAAGTTGCGAACTTTTACGTGTTTGTAGTTTAACTGCTTTTAAAAACTTAACGTTAGTAAATTCAACTTTTTTAAATCGTCTTAATTGAAAAAGATGGATAAGTATTGGAATAACCAATAGTACTAAAGCGTAAAGAATTTCAGGATTTTTAAACTGCATTTAGTAATGTTTTAAGCCAAAAACTTATATGGTCTCAAAGATATGTATTACCAAACAATATATGGTATTTGATATTTAAGAATTAACAGAAAAAGAAATAATCTATTGCCAACTTTAAACCTTGTGTTTTTAAATACTGTTTAATACTTTGTTGCGCTTCGATATTAGCAACTGTAACAATAATTTGTGGTTGGCTTAGGGTTTCAATATGGTTAAAATGTTTTAATTTGGTATTATATATGGTTTTACCAATCTTTTTCTGGTTATCACAAACCCAGTAAAATTCAATATTGTTGCTAATTAAAAGTTTTGCTGTTGCTTTTCCTTTAGCACCAGCACCCCATAATACAAGAGATGGGTTCAACTTGTAATCTAATTCTAAAAAATAATGCACTTTTAAATCTAAAAACGAATTTTGCGCATAATGTATGTGAGTTCGTGATGTTCTGTTGCTATAGTCTCGCCAATGCAGAAGTACTGTGTTGCAGGGAATACAGGTAAAACCTGCCTTATAAAACCGAAATGCTAAATCGTAATCCTCTGGATAGCGGTTGGATAAAAATCCGCCACAAGCCTCAAAATCTGTGCGATGCAGCATCCAACACGGAGACGGAATTACACATTCTTTATAAATTTCAGAATAATTATTTCCTGTTTTTGTAAGTGTGTTTAGCCAGTGTTCATAGTTTATATAACCATTACTCAAACCGTCTGCTCTAAAATATTTTACTAGCCCAAGAGCAACATGTTTTTTGCCGTAGGTTTTAAGACTTTGAACTTGCATTTGTAGGCGTTTTGGCGCCATAATATCATCACTGTCCATTCTGGTAATATAACTACCATTGCTTTGTTTATAACCTGTTCTTAGGGCTTCAATAATGCCTTTACCTTCATTGTCTATGCATTTTATTTTTGAGTGTTTAGTACTAAAAACTTTTAAAATTTCTATTGAATTATCTTCAGAAGTGTCATTAATAAAAATAGCTTCCCAGTGCGTATAATTCTGATTTAAAATAGATAATACACAATCAGATATATAAGCTTCTGTGTTTTTAAACGGAATTAAAATACTAATTAAAGGCTCTGCCATACTGCTAATTTAACAAAACCTTTAGATTTTAACCATTAACAGATTGTAGTTTTGTAAATATCATTCTAAACAATTTTTTTATTTATGAAGAATTACATAACCTTTTTAGTACTAAGCGCAATTTTAATAAGTTGCGGTGTGGTAAAACCAAAAGTAAACGATTTAGCGGTAAGTAATCCTATAGCAACAGCTCTAGATTTAACAGCCGTTAGCGATGATAAAGTTCCTGTAACTATTAATCCCGGACGTTTTACTACAGAAACCGTAACCTATAGATTACCCCGTGTAGTACAAGGTACCTATGCTGTGAGCGACTTTGGAAAATACGTAGACGATTTTAAGGCTTTAGATTATGAAGGTAATGCCTTAGCATTTAGTAAAGTAGATACCAATACTTGGAGTATTTCCAATGCTAAAAATTTGGACAAAATTACGTACTATGTAAATGACACCTTTGATATTGAAAGCTCTGGTGGTATTGGTGGAGAGCAGCCTTTTTCGCCATCTGGTACAAACATTGAAACTGATAATTACGTATTAAATTTACATGGTTTTATTGGCTATTTTGATAGCTTAAAAAACAATCAATATGCTTTAGACGTAACTGCACCAGCAGATTTTGTAAGAACTTCTGCTTTAGAAGATAAAGGTACAACTACAAGCAAAGATGGTAGCGTAATAACAAGCAGCTATTTTGCACAACGCTACTTTGATATTACAGACAACCCAATGATGTACGGAAAATTGGATGTTGAAAACTTTATGGTTGGTGATATTAAAATTGTATTAAGTGTGTATTCTCCAAACAAAATCCATACCGCTGCAAGCCTAAAAGAAACCATGTACAAGATGATGGAAGGTCAAAAAGCATATTTGGGGGCTATTAATAGCACACCACGTTATGATATCTATTTATATCTTTCAGACGGATCGGAGACATCACCAAAAGGTATGGGAGCTTTAGAGCATCATACCTCTACTGTGGTTGTATTGCCAGAAAATTCTTCAAAAGAAGGTTTAGCAAAATCTATGATAGATGTGGTTGCGCATGAGTTTTTTCATATTGTAACACCACTTTCTGTTCACTCAGAAGATGTACATTATTTTGATTATAATACCCCAACATTTTCAAAGCATTTATGGATGTATGAAGGTGTTACAGAGTATTTTGCACAGCATTTTCAAGTGCACCAAGGCCTTATGACAAACAATGAGTTTTACAATCAAATGATGAGTAAAATTGCAACCTCTAAAAATTTAGATGATGCTATGAGTTTTACGGTTATGAGCGAAAATGTTTTAGAAGAACCTTATGCCTCTCAATACTATAATGTTTACATGAAAGGTGCTTTGATTGGTATGTGTATTGATATTTTAATGCGAGAAGAAAGTAACGGAAACAGAAGTATGTTGTCTTTGATGAAAGAATTGTCTGCCAAGTATGGTAAAGAAAAGCCGTTTAAAGATGATGCTATTATTACAGAAATAACTGCAATGACGTACCCTAGTATTGGTAATTTTTTAATGACGCATGTGGTTGGTGATGTGCCAATTAATTACAATGACTTTTTTGTAAAAGTAGGTTTAGAGTTTGGTGAAGCTGAAGCCGAAACTAATTACATTTTTGCTGGAGGCCAAAATATTATTTTTGAACCAAATGAAGATCAAACAGGGATTGCGTTTTCGGAAATGGCATTAAAAAATTCATTCTGGAAATCTCAAGGTATAGAAGCTGGTGATCTGATAAAAAAAGTAAATGGTACGGAACTCACTATGGTAAATGCAAACCAAGTTATTGGTGGTATGTATGTTTGGCAAGAAGGACAAGAGATCACTATGGATTTGGAACGTAAAGGTTCACCAATACTCATAAAAACAACATTAACTAAAGCAACAGCAATAACGCAAGGTTTAATTGAAAGCGACGCTGCTTCTGAGGCTCAAAAATTCTTAAGACAGGCTTGGTTAAAAGGCTAAATAGAAAGCTTTGTATGTTTATCAAAAAAAACGCCAATACTTTTTAAGTATTGGCGTTTTAGTATTAAACGCGTTTAGTTTTTAGTTAGTTAAATAGTTTTAAACCTGTTTACTAACACAATTTAATTTACTGTATAGTTCGTTAATTCTTGAGTATTGGTGCTAGAGCCACTTGTTGGAAAATCTACACTACCACCTTGAGATTCTAAAACGCTAATAATTGTTTGACTTAAAGTAAAACCTTGTTGTGCTTCTGATTTAATAAGTCCAATGTTTTTTACATAATAATTATTTAATGTTAGTACGGTTTGCGGTTCTATAATTGTAACTGGTATACCTATAGTTCCTGTAGATGTAATGTTAACTTTAATTTCTGTATGTACGACGTTTGTATAAGTTTCACCATTTACAGTAAGTGAGCTTAAAGTTCCCTTATATGTATTATTTACAGTATACTCTGTTGTAACAGGGGCAGTTAGCGTGCCAAAATCTATGGTATCGGTAAAACTACCTGTAGCTAATGCAATTTGTGTATTTATTTCAGCATTAAGGTCGTAGGCTAAAAAATTTGTTAACCCAATACTTGTAGTAGGTAAAATATCTATATCAGCAATAAGCGGTATTTCGCCAGAAAAAGTTAAAGTAGATTCCGTTTTTGTAAGTGAACCTGAATTCAAAATAGAATTCATTGTGCCATACACAATTGCATTACCGCCATTAATTTCAAAAGTAAATGTGTTAGTATTAGAGCTGCTAATGGTAACCACATCGGTTTCAGAAAAATTAAGATTAGGATCTGTTGTACTTGCGCCTTCAACAGCATAAGTCCATGTATCACCAATAGTATTTGGAAAATAATTTCCTGTAATTACAGTAGGAATAGGATCTGTAGTGTCATCTGTATCGTCAGTAGATGAACAACTTACTACTAATAAAATAATTGCTAAAGCACTAAAATTTAAAAATTTCTTTTTCATATTTGTTTTTTTTGTAAACTTAAATAATTATAATTTTATGACACATTAATGCGTTTTAAAGTCACTTGTTATGATCTACCCTTTATTAAATACAAAGCTATTTAATCTAAATAGAATATACATTTCTATATTTCTTAGTTAATTTTTGTTTTTTTAATTTATAGAATTACATTAGCTATAAATATTAACAAATGGCAGGAAATACTTTTGGTAAATTATTTAAACTCACAACGTACGGCGAATCTCATGGTATAGCTATTGGCGGAATTATAGATGGTTGTCCGGCAGGTATAAAATTAGATTTTGAAGCAATTCAAAACGAAATGGAGCGTCGTAAACCAGGACAATCTAAAATTGTAACACAACGTAAAGAACCCGATACTGTAGAATTTTATTCTGGTATTTTTGAAGGTGTTACTACAGGTACACCTATAGGTTTTGTAATCCATAATACAAACCAAAAATCTAAAGATTACTCGCATATCAAGAATGTGTATCGCCCAAGTCATGCAGATTATACTTACGATAAAAAATATGGAGTGCGCGATTACAGAGGTGGAGGTCGTAGTTCTGCTCGTGAAACCGCAAGTAGAGTAGTTGCTGGAGCTATTGCCAAACAAATGTTAAGCAGTATTAAAATACATGCTTTTACCGCTTCTGTTGGTAACATAAATATCAATAAACCGTATCAAGAATTAGATTTTTCTAAAATTGAATCTAATGCAATTCGTTGTCCAGATGAAGCTACTGCTCAAAAAATGATAGCTAGAATACAAGAAATTAAAAAACAAGGAGATACAATTGGCGGTACAATAATGTGTGTATTACAAAATGTGCCAGCTGGTTTAGGTGAGCCTGTTTTCGATAAATTACATGCAGAGTTAGGTAAAGCCATGCTGTCTATAAATGCGGTTAAAGGTTTTGAGTATGGTAGTGGTTTTTGTAGTGCATCTATGACAGGAAGTGCACACAACGATTTGTTTAATCCAGATGGTAGTACAAAAACCAATCTTTCTGGTGGAGTACAGGGAGGCATTTCTAATGGTATGGATATTTATTTTAGAGTGGCTTTTAAACCTGTGGCAACAACACTTCAAAAGCAAGAAGCTTTAAATAGTGACGGTGATATGGTAGAAATGCAAGGTAAAGGCCGCCATGATCCCTGTGTAGTGCCAAGAGCGGTACCAATAGTAGAAGCTATGGCAGCCTTAGTATTGGCAGATTATACTTTGCTAAGGCGTCAAGAAACAAGAAATTGGTAACCTATATTTCTGTATTAACTTACATTTTTCGTTCTAAATATTATTATCTAATTAGTTGATTATGAATTTAGAGGAAGAAAATAAACAGAAGCGTAAGCAAGCTAATTTAACTATAGATGAATGGTTTGGTTTTTTCTTTTTTCCGAATAAATATTTGTTTTCTCGAATTAATTATAAATCCTTCAATGAAATAGAAGAAGAACGCTTTGCTAAATTTGGATTTACAAAGAAGTTGAAACAAGCCAGAGAAGCAACCTTTTTTGGCGTGTTGTTTTATATAAATCTTGTATTGTTAATCATTGTCTTGTTGCGGTAATTTAATGCTATGAACCCCAAAAAAAACGTATTAAAGCGAAAACTAAGTAAAGCACTCATTTTTATTTGTGTTATTTCTTTGTTGCTAATTACTGGTGTTTTAATATACATTCAAACGCAGCAAGAACGTATTTTACAAAATCAAATTACCAAATTAAACACTCAGCATACGGGATTAATTGAAGTAGGTAAAAGTAACTTGTCCCTTTTTGGTAATTTTCCATACATTTCTTTGAAAATTGATGATGTAAAAATTTTTGAAACCAAATCTAATGAGGCATCAGAAATCATGCATGTTAAAGATATTTATGTAGGTTTTAATTTATGGGATATTGTTAATCAAAATTATGACATTCAATCCATTATCATAGAAGATGGTGTTTTTAATTTGATACTTCATAAAGATGGAAGTAATAATTTAGAAATAGCACTCAAAAATTCTGAATCCAATACAGATGCTAAAGCCAATTCAGTAGATATTCATCTCAAAAAAATTAAACTTAAAAATCTTGACATTCATAAGTTAGATGAATCTACAAATACAGACATTGAAACCTTTGTGTTTTTCGCTGACGGTGGTTTCAAAAAAAACAATAATCTCATAGATGCACATATTAACTCTGAATTTAAACTCAATGTTATAAAAGCACTTGATACAACATATATTAAAAACAAGTTTTTTGAGTTTGATACAGATATTACTTATAATGATAGTAACGGTTTATTAAGCATTGCACCTACTAAATTAGTTATGGAGCATGCCAATTTTGAACTAGAAGGTGTAATAAAAACAAAACAGAATATGGATTTAGACCTAAAGGTTAAAGGCAATAAATCTAATTTTGATGCATTTATAGCGTTTGCACCTCACGATCTAATTCCTGTTTTAGAACGTTATAAAAATGCAGGTAATATTTATTTTAACGCTGAAGTTAAAGGCGAATTACAAAACGATAAGCCTCCGTTTTTTGATGTTAATTTTGGTACTGACAAAGCGTACCTTGAAAACACTAAAAAGAAAAAGCGAATTACAGATGTTGGCTTTAACGGCCATTTTACCAATGGAAAAAATCGTGATCTTGAGAGTATGGAATTCTCAATTACGAATATAAATGCCACATTAGATAAAGGAAAATTTAAAGGTGCTTTAGTTGTAAAAAACTTTGAACATCCAGAAATTAAAGCCGACTTTGATGCCGATTTTAATATTAAGTTCATTACTGATTTTTTTAATATCAATAATATTAAAACTACTTCTGGTAATATTGCCTTAAAAATGAATTTTCATGATATCGTTGATTTTTCAAATCCAGAATTAGCGCTTAATAATTTGAATAGCGCTTATTTTAGTGAACTAAAAATTAAAGATTTACAAATTGATTCAGAAGATTTACCAGCGCCATTAGAGCAGCTAAATGCTCATGTAGTGATGAATGGTAAGGCCGCAACTATTAATAGTTTTAATTTACTTTTAGGTAAATCTGATCTTTCAATTACAGGATATCTGTCTAATTTACCAGCTGTAATCCATCAAACTGAAGATACTGTTTCTGCACATTTGGACGTAACTTCTAAATTAATAGACATTGCAGAGCTCACTCAATTTTCAGCTAAAAACAACACAGGTATTGATGAACAAATTACCAAGTTTAATTCAGGTTTATCCTTTAAAGGGGTAGCAAAAGATTTTAAAACGTTTAAGCATTTGCCTAAAAGTGAATTTTTTATAGACAGCCTCAATGCGCAACTAAAACATTATCCACACAAATTTCACGATTTTCATGCCGATGTATTAATTGATGAGGTAGATTTAAAAATAGTAGATTTTACAGGTTACATAGACGATTCAGATTTTCACCTAAACGGCTTAGCACATCATTATGAGTTTTGGTTGAAAGACAGCCTAAATGGCGATGTAGATTTAGATTTAACCCTAACATCTAATGTTTTAAAATTAGAAGATTTGTTTTCTTATAAAGCCGAAAATTATGTACCAAAAGAATACAGGCATGAAGCTTTTGATAAGCTTACATTGCACGTTAATACACATATGCATTATAAAAACAGTACGTTAAATGCTATTGATTTTGATTTGGAAAAACTGCAAACAAAACTAAAATTGCATCCCAATACTTTTGAAGAATTTAAAGGTCGTTTTCATTATGAAGACGAACATCTTACGGTAAACGATTTTCATGGCCAAATAGGTAAAACAATTTTTGATATCGATTTAAATTATTATTTAGGTACTAACGATTCCATTAAAAAGCGCGACAATCATTTAGGTTTAAAAGCAAATTATATAGATTATGACGCTTTATTTCAATTTAATTCTTCACCAACGCAATCTATCAAAAATGTTGAAAACGCTAATAAATTAAAAGATGTTACAGCACATAGTGATGCTTTTAATATTTACGAATTACCATTTACAGACATGACTTTTGATGTTGCTATTAATCATTTTATATATCATAAAATAGATGTGCAAAACATAAAAGGTAAACTACGGACCACGCCAAATCATTATTTATACATAGATACGCTTAACCTAGATGCTGCTGGAGGACACTTAAAACTTTCAGGCTATTTTAATGGTAGCGACCCAAAGCAAATCTATTTTAAACCGAAACTAGAATTAGAGAATGTTAATTTAGATAAATTGCTATTTAAGTTTGAAAATTTTGGGCAAGATCATTTAGTTTCAGAAAACTTACACGGTAAAATTACTTCAGAAATAAACGGAACCATTCGCGTTTATCCAGATATGGTCCCAAACATTGATAAATCTGAAATACACATGAAGGTTAAAGTTTTAGATGGAAAGCTAGAAAATTATGAACCTATGGAGCTACTTTCAGATTACATCGGGAATAAAAACTTAAAAAGTATTAGATTTGATACCCTTCAAAATAATATAGACGTTAATAAAGGCAAACTAATAATTCCAAATATGACTATTGAATCTACGCTAGGGCATATTGAAATTGCTGGAACACACGATAGCCAACATAACATTGAATATTATTTAAAAATACCCATGAAAACCGCCAAAAAAGCGGCACTTTATAAGGTATTTGGTGACAAGAAGAAGACAGACTCAATATATAATGAAGAAACTATCATAAAAAAAGACACCACAAAAAACACAAAGTATTTAAATCTTAAAATACAGGGTACGGTTGACGATTATGAAATTTCTTTGAAGAAGCAAAAAACAAATTAATATGAAAAAACTCGCATTACATTGGAAGATAATTATAGGAATGGTTTTAGGAATCATTTTTGGTTTTATTATGAATGCCGTTGGTGGACAACAATTTATATCAGATTGGGTGGCGCCATTTGGTGAAATTTTTATTAATCTTCTCAAACTTATTGCAGTACCCTTAATATTGGCGTCATTAATAAAAGGTATTTCAGATTTAAAAGATATATCTAAAATTAAAAGTATGGGCTTTAGAACGCTATCTATATACATTGGCACTACTTTAATAGCAATAGTTATAGGATTATCTATTGTAAATTTGGTTAAGCCCGGAGTAGGAATGCCCCAAGAAACCATTGATAAAATAAAATTAAAATATGTAAATGACGCTGGTGTTGCAGACAAATTAACTAAGGCAAGCGCACAAAAAGATGCAGGCCCATTACAGGCTTTGGTAGATATATTTCCTAGTAATATATTTAAAGCCATGGGAGATGCCAAAATGCTACAAGTTATTTGTTTTGCCCTTTTTATTGGTATTTCGTTGCTTTTAATTTCAGAAAAAAAAGCAAGACCAATGGTTGCTATTTTTGATTCGCTCAACGAGGTCATTATGAAAATGGTAGATCTTATTATGTTATTTGCACCCTTTGCGGTTTTTGCACTTATGGCAAACGTTATTATTGCATTTGACGATACAGAAATCCTAATAAAACTTTTAGCTTATGCTGGTTGTGTTGTATTTGGATTACTGTTAATGATTGTTGTATATGCTTTACTCGTTGCATTATATGCCAAAAAATCACCGTTATGGTTTTTAAAACAAATTAGTCCGGCTCAATTATTAGCATTTTCAACAAGTTCAAGCGCTGCTACATTACCTGTAACTATGGAACGTGTAGAAGAACATTTGGGTGTGGACAAAGAAGTGTCTGGTTTTGTACTGCCTGTTGGTGCTACTGTTAATATGGATGGCACAAGTTTATACCAAGGTATTGCTGCCGTTTTTATAATGCAAGTGATTTGGCCAGATGGGTTAACCTTTACCAATCAATTAATTATTGTTGGTACAGCACTTTTAGCCTCCATTGGTAGTGCTGCAGTACCAAGTGCTGGCATGGTAATGCTTGTTATTGTATTAGAATCTATAGGTTTTCCAAAGGAACTGTTACCTATAGGTTTGGCATTAATTTTTGCGGTAGATAGACCTTTAGATATGTGCCGCACAGTAGTAAATGTTACTGGGGATGCTACGGTATCTTTGCTTGTGGCTAAATCTTTAGGGAAATTACACGACCCAAAACCAAAACAATGGGATGATAATTATGAGGCTGTAAAGTAATTTTATGATTTCAAAAATAACATATCCTTTAGTTTCTGTAGCAGGTCTTAAATCTAATAGTGCTCATCCAAAACTCATTATTCTAGACGCAACCATCAATAAACATATTGAAAATTCATCAGTTAGAATTCCAAATGCACGTTTTTTTGATATTAAGAAAAAATTTAGTGATACGTCTGCACCATTTCCTAGCACATTACCATCACAAATACAGTTTGAGAGTGAAGCTAGAAAATTAGGTGTAAATAACGATTCGGTAATCGTGGTTTATGATGATAAAGGTATTTATTCTAGTGCTAGAGCTTGGTGGTTATTTAAAACTTTTGGATTTAAAAATGTTGCAGTTTTAGATGGTGGATTACCAGAATTTCAAAACAAAGGTTTTAAAGTTGAAAACTATAATGCCGAAACGTATGTAGAAGGTAATTTTGAAGCAAAACCCAATTCAGGATTAACAACAGATTTTGAAGGTATAAACACATATTCAAATGACACAAACACACTAATTATTGATGCACGGGCGACAGACCGTTTTAACTGTTTGGTAGATGAGCCAAGGGTTGGTTTGCGTCGTGGCACAATACCTAACTCTAAAAATTTGCCTTATACAAATTTATTAAATGGCAATATATTAAAACCTAAAGCTGAACTTTTGAGTATTATTAGCAGTGTAGTAGAAGGAAAGCAAAAGTTGGTTTTTAGTTGTGGTTCTGGTATTACAGCATGTATTTTAGCTTTAGCGGCTTCAATTTGTGATTATAAGAATCTTGTAATCTATGATGGGTCTTGGACAGAGTATGGGGATTTGGTTAAGAATTAAAGCATTATTTCTTCATTGCTAATAAGTTGCAATTGTCATAAAAGTAAAAATATCGAGTAAAATATTTATATTTTATATTTAATCTTATATCCTTTTAATTACACGCATTCCAAAGCGGATCTTTTGGTAGCGGTGCTTCAATAAAAATTTGCTCTTTATTTACAGGATGTGTAAATGCTAAAGTTTTGGCGTGTAAGCTAATGCTAGCATCTTTATTACTTCGGTTAAAACCATATTTTAAATCCCCTTTAATAGGGCACCCAATGGCAGATAATTGGGTTCTTATTTGATGATGACGTCCGGTTTCTAAGTCAATTTCAAGCAAATAAAAATTATCAAGCTCTTGTTTTATGGTATAATGGAGTATTGCTTTTTTGCTATCTTCAATTGCATTCTTGTAAGTGGTAGATTTGTTGTTTTTTGGATTTTTTATCAACCAATGAACTAATGTATCTGCTGATTTTGGTGGTTTTTGTTTCACTAAAGCCCAATAGGTCTTTTTTGCAGTTTTTTCAGCAAACATTTTGTTTAATCGTGGTAATGCTTTGCTGGTTTTTGCAAAAAGGACAATACCAGTAGTTGGCCTGTCTAATCGGTGTACAACCCCAAGGTAAACATTACCAGGTTTATTGTATTTGTGTTTTATATAACTTTTTACAACTTCGCTTAGTGGTGTGTCTCCTGTTTTATCACCTTGTACAATGTCGCCAGCACGTTTATTAACTATAATTAGGTGGTTATCTTCAAAGAGTACTTTAAGATTACTAGGGTTAGACGTTATTTTAGACATTTATTTTCTGTGCAAATTTGTTTTTAAATATACATTTTTATGGTGTATTCAAAAACTTACATTGGTCTAAAAAATAGAAACTTAAAACTGCTTATGAAGATTATATATTTTTTAAAATATATTGATGAGTACTAAAATTTAAAAACTTAAAATAAATACCATTGTAATTACGGTTTTAAAATTTAAACTTCACTTAAAATCTCTTTAAATACCTGGGTAGTCATTATATAATCGTTTAATACCTTGTCTATTATGTATTGTGTTGTATCTGGAAAATCTATATAAATAGATTGTTCTGATTTAATCCATTTATTTATTTTAGCGACATGTTTTACAGAAAAAGAATTAAGCGAAGTGACACCTAGTTGTTCTAAACTAGCGGCATTATAAGCCTGTTCTAATTGCCCTTTCATTGGTATTACTAATAGTTTCTTTTTTAAAAAGAGCGCCTCTGCTGGTGTTTCAAATCCTGCGCCACAAATAATACCTTTACTTTCTGCCATAGTTTTTTCAAAAGAATTACTACCAGTTATTGGTATAATTTCAACATTATTATTGAAGTAAGCTATTTTACTTTTTTTAGAAAAAACTTTCCATTTTTCATTTTTTATTTCTGTAAGCGTACGAATTATTTTTTTGTCACTGTAAGCAGGTAAGTAAACAACATAATAATCATCTATCTTATTTTCCTTTTTAAATCTTTTTTTCTGGTTTCTAACCTCTTGCCTAATTATTGGTTTAAAAATGTTGGTTCCGTAGCTTTTAAAATGAAATCCATATGCTTCTTTTGAGGGCGCATAATTTTTTAAAATAAATTTAGCAATTGAATTATTTTTAGCTGGTTGCGGTACTTTTGGGTTTAAAATTGCTGCCTGATGACTTAATGATACGCAGTATTTTCTTTTAAAATAGCTTGCCCAAGCTGTTATAGGCTCAAAATCATTAATAATTAAATCGTACTGAGAGAGGTTACATTTTCTTATTTCATTGAGGGCTCTAAAAATATTATTTTGTTTTAGGGATTTGTAATAGTCAATACCACCATTTTTACCAAATACAAAGCTTACGCCTTTAAATTTATATTTTATAGGGTAAGGTAAATCAATTTCAGATTCCGTTCCGCTTATTGCTATATCTACTTGAGCTCTTTTTAGTATAGTAGGTATTATTTCTTTAGCTCGGCATATATGACCGTTTCCTGTGGCTTGTATTGCATATAAAATTTTCATGAAATTACTTTTATAAATATTTTGTAATTAAAGTCTTAATCCTCTTTTGTGCCTAATTTAAACTCATTTAATAAGGCATTGAATAACTCTTTGCTTGTTTTTTCGGTGCTATCTTGTTTTTCATTGCTATCCTGGGTTTTACTGTTTTTAAAGTCGTCTTCTTCGTACTGAAAAATTTCCCAGTTCCCATTGTGATATTCTAAAGATGTTAGGTTTTCTATCCAATCTCCAGAATTTAAATATTGTACACTACCTTTATCATTTGTATATGTTTTGATTTTTGGTTGATGAATATGTCCGCAAATCACGTAGTCGTAACCATTATCTATAGCAATATTAGAAGCAATTTCTTCAAAGTTATTTATAAATTTTACAGCACTTTTAACGCTATCTTTAATACGCTTTGATAATGAAATACGTCCTTTTCCAAAAGATTGGCTAATCTTATTTACAATGCTATTGATTACTATTAAAAGGTCATAGCCAATTGCCCCCAGTTTTGTAAGCCACTTAGAATATTGCATCGTAACATCAAATACATCTCCATGAAATATCCATGCATTTTTATCTTCAATAGTTAAATTAACTTTATTTACAATTTTGAAGGAATTCATTTCGAATCCTACAAACTTTCGTAATAATTCATCGTGATTTCCTGTAACATAATACACAGTAACACCTTCTGTAACCCAATTCATAAAATGTTTTATGATCTTCATGTGAGACTTAGGCCAATACCGTTTTTTAAACTGCCATATGTCTATGATATCACCGTTTAGAACTACTGTTTTAGGGTCTATACTTTTAAGGTATTTAGATAAGGCTTCGGCTTGGCAACCGTATGTGCCTAAATGAATATCTGAAATTACAACAAGATCAACAGCTCTTTTATTTTTTTTCATTTTAAAATTAAATAAATAACACTGCAATTTGAAAATAAAGTATTCAATACAGGTTATTTTAAAATGATATTTAAGTTAAATAAAAGGTGTTTAGGTTAATATAAGTTTAAGAGATAGGATGTTGATTTTATTTGATTTAGAAGGCTTATATTGCCATATTTTATTGTGATTGTAGATGGTTGAAAAATAATTTATTCTGAAAAACAGCCTACAAATTCTAGAGCTAGTTTTGCAAAAGTATATATGCTATAAAGTTAAAATTAAGACCACAGACTAATTAAATTAAAAGAAAGTAATTTTGGGTATAATTTACTTTTCTTACGCTTTTAATTAATTTTATTAAAAGTATCGTTTTGGTATTACAACAGTTTTTTTAGTTGCTATTAAGTATAGATTTTGAAATGTAAAAACAGTTATTTTTATTTTACATTGGTACATTACTTTTGTTATTTATTCTCTACAATATATAAAGCTATATCCAATAAATGTTAAATTATATTATGTTATAAAGGATTAGCAAACGTTTATAATACATAAATATAAAGGCAGAGCTAATGTTATATTAAATGGAAACGTAATGGCCAATGCCATTGGCAAGTATAAACTAGGATTTGCTTTTGGTGCCGCTAAACGCATTGCTGCAGGTACAGCTATATAGGATGCACTTGATGCTAAAATTGCAAATAATAATCTGTTGCCAATACTATCTGTAAATGTGCCACTTACATAAGCTACTAGTATGCCGTTTATGATAGGAATTATTATAGCAAATAGTAATGCAAACCATCCTTTTTTAAGAAAAGAAGACAATTTTTTTCCGCTTGTTATACCCATATCAAGAAGAAATACCGCCAAAAAGCCTTTAAATAAATCTGTTGTAAATGGTTTTATACCTTGTGCTTGTTCTTCACTAGCTAAAAAACCAACCACTAAGCTACCCAAAATTAAAAGTACACTTCCGTTGGTTAATGCATGTTTAATAATTTTTGGAATAGAGACTTTACTTTTATTGTCTTTATCGTAAATGGCAATTAATAAAACACCAACAATAATAGATGGGGCTTCCATAAGTGCCATTACTGCCACCATATGGCCGCCAAAGTCTATTTGTTCTATCTCTAAAAATGATATGGCAGTTACAAAAGTTACGGCACTAACAGAGCCATAAGCGGCAGCAATAGCGCCAGAATTTGCAACAGTAAATTTTCGTCTTAATATGAAATAGGTGTAAAGTGGTACTACTACTGCTAATAAAATACCAAATAAAAGCGACCATAATATTTCTAAATTAAAGTCGCTATGAGAAAGTTCTTGTCCGCCTTTAAATCCTATGGATAATAACAGGTAAAGTGATATAAACTTTGAAGAGTTTGGGGGTATTTCTAAATCACTTTTTAACTGTACTGCAAGTATTCCTAGGAAGAAAAATAATAGCGCTGGATTAGTTAAATTGTCTATTAACAAATGTAAATCCATGAGATGCTTATAAATTTAGATTTAAATTATAAAATTTATTTTTCTACAAATGAGATCTCTAAGGTGCCATTAATAACTACATCGTAACCTTTTAGTCTTGCTATATTAATATGGTTTTTGGTAATTACTTTTTCGCTTTGTAATTCTTTAATTCTGTCAATTTCGTAAGGAGTTTCTGAGTCATGATTTCCTTCACAAATTATTAGACGTTGTAGTTTATGAAAATTAATTATTTCGTCTATTAAAGCATCAACAACATGTGTTGCTTGTTGTGCGGTAAATTTACCATCTACCAAGTTAATTTTCTGATCTGTTTTTACTAATGTTTTTTCTAATGCTTCAGTCATAATTTTTGATTTTAAATAGGTTATAATTTTTTTACGCTTTAGTCTCCAGTTATTTTAATAGGTAAAACACATGAAATAATAAAAAATGAAACGGCAATTTTTTCTAAAAAAACATTACCATTAAAATATGATAATGCTAGCATACCAGAAAACACAAGAATGAATGAAGACACAATTATTCGGTTTTTTAATGTTCTGTTTTCATTAATTTTAAGTTTAATTCCAATTTGCTTTAAAACACTGTTTTTAAGTTCAGAATAATTTTGTAAAATTTTTTCCACGATATTTTTATTTGATGACACAAAATTGTAACAAATATTTTATTTATTTTTATATATATATATTATCATATCTATAAGTATTATTTATGAATTATACATTGCATCAATTACAAGTGTTTTTAAAAATCACAGAATTAAAAAGTATAACTAAGGCTTCTGAAGCACTTTTTTTGAGTCAGCCAGCGGTATCAATTCAGCTAAAAAAATTTCAAGATCAGTTTTCAATTCCACTTACCGAAGTTGTGGGCAGGCAATTGTATGTTACAGATTTTGGTAAAGAAATAGCAGAAGCTGCACAAAAAATAATTAATGAGGTACAGGCTATTAATTACAAAACACTTTCCTTTAAAGGGCAAATAGCTGGCCGATTAAAAATATCTGTAGTATCTACAGGTAAGTATGTAATGCCTTATTTTTTATCGGATTTTACAAAAAAAAATGAAGGTGTAGATTTAATTATAGACGTTACTAATAAGACCAGTGTAGTAAAAAGTTTAGAACAGAACGAAGTCGATTTTGCTTTGGTTTCTGTAATACCAGACAAATTAAATTTAGAACGCATACAGCTTATGGAAAACAAACTGTTTTTAATTGGTAATTGTAAAACAACGTATTCTAAAACAATGCCATTAAAAAAACTGTTACAAGTTCAGCCTTTAATCTTTAGAGAAGAAGGTTCTGCCACAAGAAATGCTATGGAGACCTATTTAAAAGCGAAACATATACCTGCACAGAAAAAAATGGAGCTTACCTCTAATGAAGCACTTAAACAAGCAATAATAGCAGGTTTGGGCAATTCTATTATGCCATTAATTGGTATTAAAAACGAACTTAAAAATGGCGATTTACAGATTATTAAAGCTAAGGGCTTACCGTTAATTACAAACTGGAACTTGGTTTGGTTAAAATCTAAAAAACTTTCTCCAACCGCATTCGCTTACCTAGAATTTATTAATACTGAAAAAAATCGTATTATTAATGAGTATTTTGATTGGTATGAAGCCTATTAATTGCTTTTGAAAAGACCTCTAATTTTATGATATACAAACGTATTAGTTTTTACATAATTTAAAGAAATTACACAAACACAACACAAAAACAAAACTGCACCACATATTATCTGCCAAGGGTTTAACGATTTTCCTATTATTTGGTGTAAACCATAACCTGTAAAACTACCATAAATAATTATAAAATGAATAACATAAATGGAGAGTGTTTTTTGACCTATTTTTAAAAACACAGACCAGTTTTTTATGTAAAACTCTAAAGCATAAAACACACCAAAAGTCACCAATACATTTCCAAATCTTATAAATAAATAGTTGTAGTTGGCAACATTTTTTAACAAAACCCAATCTGTAATACTATTTAATTTATGTAAACACCAGGACGACGTAAACATTAGTAATAAGCCAAAAACAATAAAGCATGAAACCGCATAAATTTTAAAATGCTTATACCTCAAAAATTTATAAAAAACGGTTGCCATAAATGCCCCTAAAGCCATAAATCCAAACCATGGAATTAGCGTAAAAATAGAGCCATTACTTTTAGAAAAATAATTAGAAAACACAACAGGTATGTTGGGCAATTCTAAAGTTCTGTAAAGTGGTTCAGTTATAAAAATTAGCAACCCTACTATTAGCGTAACAATGGCAAAAACTAAAGTATTTTTAAAAACCAGTTTATAAATTAGTATAACTAAAATTAATGATATGCCTATGCACTGCAATACATCTACAACTAAAAAATAGGTGTTAAAGTCACCATATAACCAACTAAAAAAAGGAATTCTGAGCGCATAGCCAATACCAACAAGCATTAGACCTCTAAATAACCCTTTGCGTATACGTTGTTTTACCTTTCTAGATTGTTCTGCTTTTAATAATAAGTATGTAAAAATTAATCCAGAAACTGTAAAAAAGGTAGGTGCAGTGTTGCCTCTAAAATACTCCCAAATTGTGTAAGATAAATTGTTAGAATTTCTGTAAGATACCGCTAATAGTGTATCTGTAAAATGACCTTGCAACATCATTAGTATGGCATAAGCTCTTACAGCATCAATAAAAAATAAGCGGTTGGTTTTCAAAATAACAATATTGCAGCACAAATATACTTTTTTCTATTCATCTAATATTATGTGGTTTTATAATTGAATTTATACCTTTATTTTTATTGAAAATTTAAGACATGATAATTCCAAAAACTGCATTCAATTTTTTAAAACAATTAGACCTCAATAACAATAGGGACTGGTTTAATGCCAATAAATCTGAATTTAAGGCTATTGAAACTCAATTTAAATTAGCCATAAATCATTTAGGTGACTTAATGAATATGCATGATCAGATTGAAAAAACCAAGGTATTTAGAATATACAGAGACGTGCGTTTTTCAAAAAACAAACTGCCTTATAAAACTAATTTTAGTGGTTCTTTTACAAGAAAAAAGCCCGAATTAAGAGGTGGTTACTTTTTGCTTATTCAGCCTAATAATAAATCATGTATTGCTGCAGGTTTTTGGGATCCAAACAAAGAAGATTTATTTAGAGTTCGTAAAGAATTTGAAACAGATACCTCTGAAATTAAAACTATACTTGCCGATAAAAGTTTTAAAGCAACCTGGGGAACACTTACTGGCGAAGAATTAAAAACTGCACCAAAGGGCTTTGACAAAATGCATCCAGACATAGATATAATTAGAAAAAAACAATTTATTTTTAGAAAAGATTATACGGACAAAGACGTTTTAGCGCCTAATTTTTTAGAAACTGTAAATAAAGATTTTAAAGCTATTAGACCTTTTTTTGATTATATGACCGATGTGTTAACCACAAACTTAAACGGGGAGTCGCTGCTGTAAATAAAGCTATAGCTACAAACGTTTTTGGTATTAATTAAAAAGTTGTAAACTAGCAATATAACGTTCTTTAACCATGTTAATAATGCGTTTGTTTAATGCTGAAGTGTTTTGAGTGTAAAGCGTATATTCTTCAACAGTAAGGTGTCCAATAATAAGACCAATAATAAGCGTTCTAAATTTTATATTTTTCTGAATAGCATTTTCAATATAGTCCAGCTTTTTTTCTAAAGGTAACTCTGTAAAAGTTGATTTGTACTTTAGGATATAATTTTTGAACACTAAAATTAACAACTCATGCTGAAGCTTAATAATGGGCCTCAGAGTTTTATTTTGAAACTTTTCGTTAGCGGTCATGGTTTCATTTACCTTGGCAGCTTTAATTAAAGGTCTAATCTCTTGTAAGTTTTCAGATCTAGAATTCATAATTTTCTAATTAATTAGAGCTATAAAGTTAAGGCATTTACATACAATTTATATGTTTTTTAAGTTTTCATTATTATTGGTTAGTATGCTGAGTTAACTATTAGATTTTGCTTTTTAGAATTTCAATTTCTTTTTTTAAAGCTTCAATAATAACTTGTTGTTCTTGAGTTGCTTTAATAAGTACTGGTATGAGTGCGTTGTAGGTCATTCCCATACGTTCTAATTCTATCTTACTGAATTTTTCAGGGGTATTTTCATCGAGACTTTTATAATCATGTGTTTTTACAGCTTCCGGAACTAATACAAGGGCTTCTTGGGCAATTAATCCTAGTTTTGTTTCATTAAAAGGATCGCTTTTAAGTTTGTAAGATACAGGTCGCATTTGCATTATTTCGTCTAAACCGTAAGCAATGTTAGTAATGTTTTCTTTTTCTCTCAAATCAGATACATTAATAAAATTATCTGCGTATACATCATCCCAAGCTCTTGTAGTAGTAGAAAATCCAAGGTCTCTATTTAGGTGAGTAGTAGGCGATAAACTTGTACTTAAATTTATTTCATTATTGTTGTCCAAAATATATTCTATAGAACCGATTCCAATAGCAGTTCCTGTAAATCCAATTCCTCTATCAAAATCTGCAACATAATCTATTGTAACACCGCCAATAACATTACCATTTTCAGCATCTGAATCTGTATTATTAGTACCAATACGAATTAGATTTTCTGAGGCATCAACTAAAAACATATTCTGCCTGGTATCAGACTCAATACGAAAATCGGCATTGTTATTGCCTTGTTCATTAAATACTGTAGTGCCATTGCCATATATTCTATGGTTCATTTCACCGTTTTCGTAAACATCAATAATTCCGTCATCTTCGGAGTCGAAAATACGGACCAAGACATCTCCACCATTGACAGCGCCATCTCTTAGATAAATATCATCTGAAAAGTAAGAGTTACCAAAAACATTAAAAGTGCCAGCTGTAGCATTTGTTCCTATTGATAGTCTGTTTAAACCAGCATCTAAAAACAGCATGTTTGGGTTTGTATTAGACTCTATACGAAAGTTTCGATCAAAACCTTGTTCATTGAAAATAAATTGGCTGTTGGCATCTAAATCTACAGATGTATTTCCATTTTCGTTAAGTGTAAAACGTCCAGAATTAGAATCATTAAATAAGCTTGCTAAAATAGTCCCCGCTGTATTTTCTGCTCTCCATTCCACATCTCCACCAAAGGCTGCATTACCATTATCTGCAATAGAAAAATGATTAGTACCATTGTCTTGTATATGAAAAGATCCAGTATCATTAAGGTTATAAATCATATCATATACGCCTTGGTTTATGTTTGTGACTTGTACTAAAGTACCTCCTAATCTAATATCATCTGCATTTGTGGTTAAGCCATTAGTTGCAACAGTATTTAATGTAACCGTAGATCCAGATTCTGTATTTGTTAGTCCGTTACCAGCAACTACACTAGATATACCAGCACTACTTCCTGAATTATCTATAAAAGGTATCCAGTTGCCTGTTGTGTTATTCCAATAATAGAAACCTTTATCTGGAGTTCCAGATCCTGTAGCATAAACAAGCATACCATCTTGTAAAGCTGTTGGGTCAGTTAATGGAAAATTATTCATTTTAGGTATTAATATCCCATCAGTATTTGATGGTGAGGTTATACTTGTTGAAGAAATATCTAAACTGGCATTTGGAGATGTAGTACCAATGCCAACTTGAGCATTAATTAAATTACAAAAAAGTAAGTAGCAAATTAAATTTTTAATTATTTTCATGGTATTAAGTTAGGGTTATCTAAATAGTGGTTATAATTGTAAATTGTTAAAAACAATAGTGTTGTAAAATTAGCTAATTACTTATATACAAATTATATAGGATTAGAATTCAACTCTTTACAAATTTATTAATATTTTTAAAATAAGTAATTAAATATTTTGAGAATGTGGAATTCCTAAATCAATTTTAACGTTTATTAATTTATGAGATTTCATACACGAAAATGGGTTAAACCCGAAGATTTAAATCCTAATGGCACTTTATTTGGTGGTAAATTATTGGCTTGGATAGATGAAGAAGCTGCGTTATACACTATAATTCAGCTAGAAAATTCTAAGATAGTGACCAAATACATGTCCGAAATTAATTTTATGGCTTCCGCAAAACAAGGAGATATTGTTGAAATTGGTATAGAAGTTATAAAATTTGGAAATTCTTCACTTACCATGAAGTCTGAGGTGCGTAACAAAATGACGCAAGAAACAATTATTACCGTAGATCATATTATTATGGTAAATCTTGGTGAAGATGGCAAACCTAAACCACACGGTAAAACCAAAGTTGAATTTGTAAAAGATAGGTTGTCTTAATATTAACGTTTATGGTTAATGCTTAACTCAAAAATTTCCAAGTCAAAAAACGTAACAGCAGCCAGCACGTGGTCAAAAATATCGCCCATAATATATTCGTAATTAATCCAACGTTGATCGCTACTAAATGCATAAATCTCTAAAGGTATCCCTTGAGAGGTAGGCTCTAATTGACGTACCATAAGCGTCATATCTTTGTTTATTGCCGAGTGATTTTCTATGTACGTTTGTAAGTATTTTCTAAAAACACCAAAGTTTGTGAGGTTTCTGCCATTAATTAACACTGATTTATCAGATCCTTTAATGTTATTGTAGGTGTTTATTTCGTTAGAACGTTCAGTTACATATGCACTAATCAATTCAATTTTTTTGTAGCGCTCAATAGCCTCTTCGTTTAAAAAGGTTATTGTAGATGCTTTAATAATTACAGCGCGTTTTATACGTCTGCCACCAGAATTTTCCATACCACGCCAATTCTTAAAGGCATCAGAAATTAAGCCGTAGGTTGGTATGGTAGTAATGGTTTTGTCCCAGTTTTGCACTTTTACTGTGGCAAGATTAATTTCTGTAACATTACCATCAGCACCATATTTTTCAAAAGTAATCCAATCGCCAATGCGTACCATATCGTTTATAGATACTTGTATGCTAGCAACAAAACCCAATATAGTATCTTTAAATATGAGCAGTATTATTGCTGAAGCTGCACCAAGTGTTGTAGCAAATTTTATAAAAGAAATACCAGTTGCAATTGCAAAAATTGAAAAAATGCCAAGCAACCACGCAAAAATCATAATGACTTGCACATAACTATCTATAGGTTTGTCTTTGTAACGTGGTAAGGATTTTAGGTGGTCTTTAACAGACTTTAAAAAACTTCTAATAATTTGTAGCGTTAAAATAATGCCAATAATCTTAAGTGATTTTTCAATAATAGTTTCTGTAAATTCAAAATCTATAAATACACTTGGTGTAAATTTTACTAAAACTATTAATGGAATAATATGTGCAATATTTCTAGGTAATTTGTTGGTTATAAGGATATCATCAAAGTTTGATTTTGTGCGTTTTGCTAACGCTTCAGAAAACTTCCAAAGTAAACGTTTGGTAACATAATCTATAATAAAAGCAAAAATTAAAACGGCTATCAAAAGCCCCAACATGTTTAGGTATTTTGCAGTTGAATTTGCAATACCAATACTAATAAAATAATCGTTTAAATAGTGATTTAGATTAGGCATGTTTGTGTTTTAGGTACTGTTTATCAACGTAAAATGTGCCAAATGGTATAAGAGCTGCAAAAATAATTATTGCAAATATTTTAGTATTCCAATGCATTGTTTTTTTTAGTATGGCTGCAAAAATTATATAAGTTATAAATAAAACTCCATGCGGCATACCTAACCATTTTACGTACGTAGCATCGTCTAAAAACCATTTTATTGGTGAGGCAATAAAAAGCAACAGAATATAAGATACACCTTCTAAAAAGGCAACAATTCTGAAGGTTTGTAACAGTTTTAGCATGAGTTTGATTTTAGTGCAAAAGTACTTTAGAATTCTATAATAGAGTAACTTTTAAGAAATTATTAAAAATGAAAAAATTAAACATCTAACGTATTTAAATTTTTTAAATTGTTAGTTAGTAATTTTTTGCTGTTTTTTATTTAACTCTGATAGTTGCTAATTAATAAGTGTGGGATTAATCATTCTATAGCGAAATTAAATTCAGCATTAAAAATGAATATTAATACGTAAACAAAATACCATTATCTAGACTTTATAAAAAGAATAAATATTATTTTAGTGCTTAAATAAATTTAAACATGAAAAAAAGAACAATAGTATTCGTCATATTTTGTATTGCATTTACAACATTATCTGCTCAAAATATTAATTCTCAAAAGGAAAAATTTAAACCTGTTTACGAAAATGCTAAGGCTTTAGTAACTACAAAAAATTATAAATTTGAAGCCACTTGGGTGTTTTTTAACAAAAAAAGGGAACAATTAAACAGTAGCGAAAATACTATAACACTAAAAAAGTCAAAAAGTACGGGTCAATTACAGCTTTTGAGCTCAAATAATAAAATATTAGATTTAAAAGGTGAAGTTCAAAATTATAAAGCTCTTTTTGATGCCGATACCCAAAGTATTAAAATTACTTACTCTGTAATATCTAAATATAATAATTACTATTTAGAATTAGATATTGTTCAAAATGGAAACGCATTTTTAAATGTAGTTTATAATAATAACAGTAATATTTCTTATGTAGGAAGGCTAAAATAATTGTTTAAAGTGTATATTTGTATAGTAGTGGCTAAAGATTCTAAAAATTTATACATCTCATAATAAATGGTTTTTTAGAATTTTGAAGATTTCTTCAAATTTAAATTGAATTAAGTATCTCATAATAAACCATTATGATATTAGCAAATAATTTTTAAAACAAGCAATGGCAAAATCGCAACAAACATTTAGTAAAAGTGAAAAAGAGAAAAAGCGCTTAAAGAAGCGTGAAGATAAGCGTAAGAAAATGGAAGCGCGCAAAAATGAAAAAGTTGAACATGGTTCAGGTGGAATCCCTATTGCTTATGTAGATCATAATGGTAATCTAACAGATACTCCGCCAGATCCAAATTTGAAATTGAAGATTGAAGCTGAAAATATTGAAATTGGTATCCCTAAGAAAGATGATTCTGAAATTGAACAGTTTGATCCAATACGCAAAGGTAAAGTTTCCTTTTACGATTCTTCTAAAGGTTTTGGCTTTATAATAGATACAGAAACTAACGAAAAGCATTTTACCCACGTTAGTGGTATTATTGATGATATTGCTGAGAATGATAAAGTAACTTTTGAATTAGAAAAAGGGCAACGTGGCATGAACGCAGTACGCGTAAAACAAGCTTAAATTTTAAAAATATATAATTGAAAAACCCATTATATTTTATGATGGGTTTTTTGTTATGATATATTAAACTGCATTATACTTCAAAAACATGAATACACTAAATCAATTATTAGCTAAATTTTCAAATTTTGCATGGGGACTTCCATTATTAATAATTCTTATTGGTGGTGGTTTATATTTGTTAATCCGCTCACAATTTATTCCTTTTAGATATTTAGGTCATGCGGTTAATATTCTAAGAGGTAAGTATAATAATCCTAATGACTATGGGCAAATTTCACACTTTCAAGCATTAACAACAGCATTATCCTCAACCATTGGTATGGGCAACATTGCTGGTGTTGCACTTGCAATTTCTGTTGGCGGACCAGGTGCCATGTTTTGGATGTGGATAAGTGCTATTGTAGGTATGTCAACTAAGTTTTTTACATCTACATTAGCTATAATGTACAGAGGTAGAGATAGCAATGGAGATTTGCAAGGTGGTCCCATGTATTTTATTACTGAAGGGTTAGGTAAAAACTGGAAACCTTTGGCTATTATGTTTAGTATTTTTGGTATGTTAGGGGCACTTCCAGTAGTAAATGTAAATCAATTAAAACAAGCTATAAATACAATTATTTTAATACCAAATGGTGTGGTAGTAAGCTTTACTACTAATCTTATTATTGCTTTTGTTTTAGTCGTTTTTACAAGCGTTGTAATTTTAGGTGGCTTAAACCGTATAAGTGTTATAGCATCTAAAATGGTGCCTTCAATGGTGTTGTTATATTTTGTTTTAGTTCTTGTGATATTGGTTATTAATTATGCGGATGTTCCAAAATATTTTATGTTAATTTTTACGGATGCTTTTGAAGCAAATTTCATAAAAGGCGATGCTTTGTTTGGTGGTGCACTTGGCGCGCTGGTGCTTATGGGTATTAAACGTGGTGCGTTTTCAAATGAGGCTGGTATTGGTACTGCGCCAATGGCACATGGTGCTGCTAAAACAAATGAGCCTATTCGTGAGGGTTTAGTAGCCATGTTAGGGCCTGTAATAGATACTCTAATTGTGTGTACACTTACTGCATTAGCTATTTTGGTGACAGGTGTTTGGCAAAACACAACTGCAAACGGTGTTAGTTTAACGGCTTCTGCTTTTAATGCTGCTTTACCAGGTTTTGGACAATATCTACTTATGGTTTGTGTATTTATTTTTAGTATATCCTCATTGTTTTCCTATGCATATTATGGAACAAAATGCATGTCTTTTTTAATAGGAGCTCACAAAAAACACTATTATAATTACCTGTATGTTGCCAGTATTGTTTTAGCAGCAACTACAGATTTTGAGGCTATGATAAATTTTATAGACGGTGTTTTTGCTTTAATGGCAATACCAACCATGCTTTCCACACTTATTTTAGCACCTAGAGTGGTTAAGGAATTAAAAGCTTACAGATTACGAATGCATAACAAGTAAATTATTCTTTGGTATCAGTTATAATATGTAAATAGTTTAGTGTTTTTTATGTTACACTAATTTTTCCTGTATTGTCATCATTTTAAATAAGATACCTTAAACTTTAGAGTCTATGAGTTGTAGGATTTCTTAGGGTATTATTAGCGCATAATTTTATTAGGAAACACAACAGCACTTTCAAAGCCGTTATCTCCAATTGCTGCCACACCAAATAATGAATTATCTAGAACAATACCATTTAAGGTAAACTCTAAAATATCACCAACATATCGACTGTTATCCCAGGTTGGAGATGTGGTATTGCGCCAATAAATTTTGTATCCTTTAGCGCCATCTACTTTACTCCATTTTAATTTTACAGAGGCTTCTACTATGCCACCAATTCCTACTTCTTTTGGTGCTGGTGGAGCAGAGGCGAGGCTTGCTAAATTAATGGCGTTTATTGCGGTTAGTTTTTTACAATACGGAAAGTTAACGTGCTCAAAGGTATCGCCATAATTCACACCATCTTCGGTTCGAATATCTTGATGTTGTTGTGTATAGTTTTCATGAGCTTCCATAATTCTAACCCCTGCAAAACCAAGATCGTTAAAAGGTCTGTGGTGTCCACCACGCCCAAAACGGTCTAATCTGTAAACTAACATAGGGTTCATTTCGGGCATATAAGTTTTTGTTGTTTTGTATATGTAACGTGCTAATTGTCTTGACGTACCGTCAACTTCTCCGCCATAAAAACGACGCCCTCTGGCTTGTTTTGCAAGTTCTTTTGGATCAGTTATATCTGTTGTTATGGATTCAGAAAAAATACGAAATGTACGGTTATCGATAACTCCATCTACACCTTCAATATTACCAATCATATCGTTATTTAATACTCCAATAATATCCCAATTATTGGCTTTAGCATAATTTGCTAAACCTTTACCACCATATAATCCTTGTTCTTCTCCAGAAAGTCCTACGTAAATAATACTACTTTCAAATTTGTATTTAGATAATACTCGTGCAGCTTCTAGTGCACCTGCCATTCCTGTGGCATTATCGTTAGCTCCTGGTGCATCATCTGTGTAATTATTGGGGTCAGAAATTCTGCTATCAATATCACCACTCATAATAACAAAGCGGTTTGGGTATGTTGTGCCTCGTTGTATGGCAACTACATTTACAACCCAAACATCTCTAAAAATTCTAGCAAAAGGTTCTGAGCTCTTTTCAACTAAATCTTTTTGAAAAAAAACCTCTAAACAGTTATTACAGTCTTTAGATATGTTATCAAATTCAGATTTAATCCAACGTCGTGCTGCACCAATACCGCGCGTTTCAGATAAGGTATCGCTTAATGTATGGCGTGTACCAAAGTCTGCAAGTGTTTTTACATCATTTTTTAGGCGGTTTACAGAAACAGCATCAATAATATCATATATTTTTTGCTGCGTCTGTGCTTGAATACCTATTGAAAAAATAAGGGCTAGTTTTAAGAGGTGTATTTTCATTATTTTAGGTTTAATTATATAATCTTTACAGATATTTAGGTGTTGTAATAATTGAGATTAATCTACTAAAAATAAGGTGCCAAAACTATTTGCATCTATCCAGCCAATGTTTTTATCTTCACCTTCTACAGCTATAGATCCAATAAAATTTTCACGTGTTTTACTAGTATCATTATCGCAGTAGGCGAGTGCAAAGCCTATATTTTTATGTGCAGTTAAAGTTACAGGATAATTAGTACCATTATCGGTGTAAGTATCGTCAAAAATAGAAATTTTTACTTCCCAAAGTGTTGTATTACCATTCGTTTTTCGTTTAGAGTTTACATGCCAATTATAGAGTTTTCCTTTTTTTTCTGTTGACAAGTCCACAACATTTCCATCTAAAGCTATATGGTAGGCAAAGGCATTGTGGTTGTATTGGTGGTTTCCGCCGCTGTTATCTTCATCTATAAAAACTTCTAAGCAATCATCGTCCCACCACGCTGTAAGTGGATTTGTATTAATATCCGTAAGCATATTGTCTTTAATTTCTGCTAATAGATACAAGGCATCTTTGGTCCAAGTTAATTTGTAGCGTCCTTCAAAATCAGTTTCAGTATAGGCATTTCCTAACCATAATTGGTCTAAGGGATGCCATGTTGCGGTTTTCCAGATGGACTCTTTTGCAATACCGTCTATTACGGGGTTTGTGGTGGCTTTTTTTACGTTTATAAGCTGTTTTAAGGGCTTTTTTGAGTGTTGTTGCTTCCTTTTGTAATTAAAAGTAACGGTTTTTGTTGTTTTATGGTCTTTTGTAGCTACATAAACGTTCATTTCATTTTCAGAAACCCGTTCAAAAGTCATACCTTCAAAAGCAACTGTATTGCGTGTTATGTATTTTAAAGGAAAGTCAACAGTCTCTGCTTGTTTTTCCCAACCTTTAAGATGAGGCCCAAAATGTTTTAGCTGAAGTATTAAAGAATTTTCGATTTCTCTAATAATTTCAATTTCATAAAACGCTACGTTTTCATCATTAATTAGTTTGAAGGTTGCCATCATTGAACCTCCGGACGGTTCGCTCCATATTTCTTCAGTAATTCCGCCAAAGGCTTCGCCATGCCAAGTGCCAGAAATCCAAGCTATGTTTTCTAGTTTTGGTTCTAGTATTTTGGACTCTTGCGCAAAAATTTGTGCGGATACTGTTAAAAAAAGAATTACAAAAAATTTCATAGTACTACTCATTTTTAGGTGTTATCTCATGAAGGTAACTTTGGTGATACGTCAGTTTTCAATTTCATAAATAGCAACAGCATTAAAAACTTTACCATTGGCTGTTATTTGCTCTTCATCTATAACTTTATTGCCAATAATAATGCGTTTTTTTATAAAAGCCCTTAAATCTGCTGTGTTTTTAAACCAGTTTGCATAAGATTTTCGCATTTCAGTTTTGCCTTCGGTTTGTAATGTATTTGGGTAACTATATAATTTTATATCTTCGGCATAATCTTGCATAAATGCATCAATATTTCTAGCATTGTAAGCATCGAGATTTCTTTGGACTATAGCTTCAATTTCAGAGTTAGTAGTGCTTGAGTTTTGGTTAGTTGTAGTATTTGAGGCTTCATTTTGAGTGTTAGTAGTTGTTGTATTATCTGAAGTTTCGTTGGAAGACAAAGCTGCTGCAATCACCAATTTTGAAGACGCTTTATCTACAGCTAATCGTGTAATATTAGAGATAGAATACGATGCTAAATTAGCAACCTCTACCCAATTATTATCTTTATTTAGCGTTAGTTTGTATAGTTTATTTGCTTTGCCACATAGTAGAGTTTTAGCGTTTAGCCAGCAAATATCTTCTACATTTGATAGCGTGTTTGCAATAACTTTAATCTCACCTGTAAAAGGATTTAAAGATTTTATTAGCCAATGATTTTCGTTTTCTTTAGAAATAAAACTCACTAAGTTTGAATTAGGTATCTTATGAAATGAACGCCCAACTTTAGAGGCATATTTTTGGTTCCAATTTTCTTTTAAATTATTGACGTACAGGTTTAAATCGTCTCCTTCAATAACAGCAGAAACTATTGTATTTTCATTAAACCACGTGTAATAAGCTACGACCAAATCTTTAATAAGTTCTGTAGATTCTCCATTACTTAAATTATATTTATATAAACGTTGTTTACCATCTTTATCTAAACGTACCGCAGATATTGCGTTGGTATTTTGTATTTTTAAAGGTGTGTATTCTCCACCTTCGGTTTCGTTTATGAAAATTTTAGCGTTGGAGCGTGTATCATATTTTGCAATTTCTGTTTGGTTATTTCTGGTTGAAGCAAATACAATATAGCGATCATCTAAAAATGAAGGCTGATTATCGTAACCAATATTATTAGAAATATTTTTTCCGTTTTTGAGTTCAATTTTTGAATTGTTAATCTCTAAATCAAAAAGAAAAATGTCTGTATTTTCTTGAGAAAATAACAGTGCGCTGCAAAAACAGAACGTTATAAAGTAACAGGTTTTCATAGTCAATTTTTTATAATGACTAAAGGTAATAAAATATAAAAGCTAATTTGTTAAATTTTATGAATTAGCCTTTAATGAAGTAAAATTTGGTATTCAGCTCAATTTTAAAAAAAAGTATCGGCTTCACTTAATGTGAAACCGATACTTATACATTTAAACAAAGCCGTTATTCGGGGGCTTTATAAACTTCAACTACACCTAAAAACAGTACTTATTTTCTGCTTTCACTTTTTCTGCAATTTCATTTCTTAAATCCACAATATCTGGGTAGTTTGTATATTTTGTAAAGCGTTTTAGTCCCATAAGCATCATGCGTTGCTCATCTCCTTCAGCAAAAGAAATGATACTTTCTTTTCCTTTTCCTTCTATAATACTTACAGCATTGTACAAGTATAATTTAGACATTGCAATTTGTACAGCTTGTTCTTTTTCGCTGGTACGTTTTGCGTTTTTCTCTGTTCTTAAAATTGTAGATTCTGCCATGTATATTTCAATTAAAATATCTGCAGCTGCAATTAATAATTGTTGGTGTTGTTCCATTTCTGGGCCATACTTTTGTATTGCAGCACCAGCAACCATTAAAAACACTTTTTTGAGTTTTGCAATTATGGCTTTCTCTTCTGAAAATAATTCAGAAAAATCTGGAGTTTCAAACGATGGAATACCCATTAATTCATCTGCAACTGCTGTGGCTGGACCTAATAAATCTACATGACCTTTCATTGCTTTTTTAATAAGCATACCAACAGCAAGCATACGATTAATTTCATTTGTACCTTCGTAGATACGCGCAATACGTGCATCTCTCCATGCAGCTTCCATTGGGGTTTCCTCAGAGAAGCCCATACCTCCAAATATTTGTATGCCTTCGTCTGCACAATTTTGCACATCTTCTGAAACGGCCACTTTTAAAATTGAACATTCAATAGCATATTCTTCTACACCTTTAAGTTCTGCCTCTTGGTGAGTGTTTCCAGCCGCTTCGCGCATGGCAATACGGTCTTCAATATTTTTTGCAGCTCTGTATGTTGCAGATTCACCAGCGTAAGCATTGGTTGCCATTTGTGCAAGTTTTGTTTTAATTGCTCCAAAGTTTGCAATAGGTGTTTTAAATTGCTTACGTTCGTTAGCATAATTTACAGCCGTGTTTAAAATACGTCTTTGTGAATCTAAACATGCTGCTGCGAGTTTTATACGTCCCACATTTAATGCATTCATTGCTATTTTAAAGCCTTCTCCACGGCCAGCTAACATATTTTCTACAGGTACAACTGTATCGTTAAAAAATACTTGACGTGTAGAAGATGCACGGATACCTAATTTGTGTTCTTCTTCGCCTAAAACAACACCGTTTGGGTTTTCCGGATCAAATTCAACAATAAAACCAGTAATGTTTTTATCATCTTCAATACGTGCAAAAACTATCATTACGCTACAAAAACCAGCGTTAGATATCCACATTTTTTGTCCGTTTATTTTATACGACTTTCCATCTTCAGAAAGCTGTGCAACAGTTTTTCCTGAATTTGCATCAGAACCAGCTCCAGGTTCCGTTAAACAATACGCACCAAACCATTCGCCAGAAGCTAATTTAGGGACATACTTTTGTTTTTGAGCTTCTGTGCCATATAATGTAATTGGCATAGTACCTATACCGGTATGTGCACCAAAAGCTGTACTAAAAGAACCAGTACCAGACGAAATATAATCACAGGTTAAGCAGGTAGATATAAAGCCCATGCCCATACCTCCATAAGCTTCTGGAACAGCAACTCCTAGGAAACCCATTTCACCTGCCTTACGCATAACTTCTTCTGTTAGTGCATAATCTTTGGCCTCAAAGCGGTTTCTGTGTGGAATAATTTCTCGATCATTAAATTCCATTACAGATGCTTTCATCATTTGTTGTTCTTCTGAAAAATCTTCAGGTGTAAATACATCTTCGCATTTAGTTTCTTTTACGAGGAATTGTCCGCCTCTAAGGATGTCTTTTTCTGTTGTTGCCATTGTTTTTTTGATATTAAAGAGGTTAGAAAATAGATTATAGATGAAAGACCTTAATTGAGACTATTTTGAAACCCCATTGTCATTCTCTGAAATTCTTCTATTTTTTCTTCAAGTATTTTTAATTTGTTTTCTTTTATATTATATAATTTCTATGATGTGCTACTAATAATTGTGTTCCTAATTCAAAAGAAGAGCCTAAAGAAATGTCTAAAAAATGACTAAATGATTTATCTGTTCTCGCAGAGCCTTCAGCAATATTACTAGGCATTGAAACGGAACATCTACTAATTTGTGAACTTAAATTAAATCTTTCATGCTTTGGAAAATCTAATAACAAGTCAGAGATGTCATTTGTAATCTCTAATCCGAGTTTCCAAATTTTTAAATTCTTGTAATTATGACGTTGCTTAGCACACATAGTCTTTTTTCTTTTCTCTATTTTCTTTCTTCTTTATTAATTCAAAAATTCAAAAACCCCACAAGCACCTTGTCCAGTACCAACGCACATAGTTACTGCACCATATTTGCCTTGCATGTTTTGCTTACGCATTTCATCAAATAATTGTACAGATAATTTTGCGCCAGTACAACCTAAGGGATGTCCTAATGCAATTGCACCACCGTTAACGTTTATAATATCTGGGTTTAAGTTTAATTCTCTAATTACGGCTAATGATTGCGATGCAAAAGCTTCATTTAATTCAATTAGCGCTAAATCGTCTTGTTTTAAACCCGCTTGTTTTAAGGCTTTTGGGATTGCTTTTACGGGACCAATTCCCATAATACGAGGCTCTACACCAGCTGCAGCATAGTTTACCATACGAGCTACAGGTTCAAGATTTAATTCTTTAACCATGTTTTCACTCATAACCATTACAAAGGCTGCACCATCACTCATTTGAGAAGAGTTACCAGCAGTTACGCTACCTCCAGCAGCAAAAACAGCTCTTAATTTAGCAAGTGCTTCTTTAGAAGTGCCTGCACGAGGGCCTTCATCTTTGGTTACTGTGTAAGATTTTGTTGCTTTTTTTCCATTTGCATCAATGTATGTTTGCTCAACGTCTATTGGTACAATTTGGTCTTGAAAACGATTTTCAGCTTGCGCTTTTAAGGCTTTCATATGTGAGTTGAATGCAAATTCATCTTGATCTTCACGTGATATATTAAACTGTTGGGCTACGGCTTCGGCAGTATTTCCCATGCCCCAATAATAATCTTCGTGCCCAGTTTTTACTATGGCATCGTAGTTTAATTCGGGTTTAAAACCTGTCATTGGTACGCTACTCATACTTTCTGCACCACCAGCAATAATACAATCTGCCATACCGGCTTGTATTTTTGCAGTTGCCATACCTATGGTTTCTACTCCAGAAGAGCAAAAACGGTTAACGGTAACCCCAGGAACATCTATAACTTCTAATCCCATTAAAGAGATTAATCGTGCCATGTTTAGTCCTTGAGAACCTTCTGGCATAGCGTTACCAACAATAACATCATCAATACGTTTTGGGTCTAAGTTTGGCAATTCTTTCATCATGTATTTGATGGTTTCCGCAGCCAATTCATCTGTTCTTTTAAAACGGAACACGCCTTTTGGTGCTTTGCCTACTGCGGTTCTGTATGCTTTTACTATATATGCTGTTTTCATTTTTTATAGGCTTTTGGCTATTAGCTTTTGGCTATTAGCGTATATAATTGTTTATTAAAATTTGCCAATAGCTTTAAGCTAAAGACTAATTGCTTCGTAATTTCTAATTACGTAATGGCTTCCCTTTTGTTAACATATGCTGTATTCTTTCCAGAGTTTTACGTTCTGTACATAAAGAAAGAAAAGCTTCACGTTCAATATCCAATAAGTATTGTTCTGTTACTAGAGTTGGTTCAGATAAATCACCACCAGCCATAACATAGCCAAGCTTATTTGCAATTTTACGGTCGTGCTCACTAATATAATGGCTAGCTTGCATGGAATCTGTACCCACCATAAACATACTTAGGGCTTGTTTTCCTAATACTAGGACATCGTTACGTCTTACAGGTTGTGTGTAGCCCGCATCTGCCATTAATTTTGCATGTGCTTTTGCAGTAGCTATTTGTCTATCTTTATTAACAACTACAATATCTTTTCCGTGTTGCATTAAGCCCAAATCAAAGGCTTCGTAGGCTGAAGTAGATACTTTTGCCATACCAATAGTTAAAAAATATTCTTGAAGTGTATTTAATTGCACATCACCTTTTTTGAAAGTGTCTGCTGCTCTTAAAGCCATTTCTTTAGAACCACCACCACCAGGAATAACGCCTACACCAAACTCTACAAGACCCATATAGGTTTCTGCGGCAGCAACAATTTTATCTGCGTGTAAGGAAAGTTCGCAACCACCACCAAGTGCCATACCGTGAGGTGCAGAAATTGTTGGTATTGAAGAATAACGCATACGCATCATAGTATCTTGAAAATATTTTATAGCGGCATTAAGCTCATCGTATTCTTGCTCGGCAGCCATCATAAAAATCATACCAATGTTTGCACCAACAGAAAAGTTTGCAGCTTGGTTACCAACTACCAGCCCTGCAAAATCTTTTTCAGCCATATCAATAGCTTTGTTTAAACCTGCAAGCACATCGCCACCAATGGTGTTCATTTTAGATTGAAATTCTATATTTAGAATGCCATCACCTAAATCTTGAACAGAAACTCCAGAATTTTTAAAGACTTCAGTTGTTTTTCTAACATTATCTAAAATAATGAAGGCATCTTGACCAGGGATTTTTTCTTGAATTTTCTTTGGAATATCATAGAAATATGAAGCACCATCTGTAATAGAGTAGAAGCTATCGCTTCCAGATTCTATCATATCGTGTACCCAATCTGCAGGTTTTAAACCTTCGGCTTGCATCATTTCGATACCTTTTTCTACACCAATAGCATCCCAAATTTGAAATGGACCATGTTGCCAACCAAAACCGGCTTTCATGGCATCGTCAATTTTATAAAGTTCGTCTGTAATTTCTGGAATACGATTAGAAACATAAGCAAATAATGCTGAAAAACTTTTTCTGTAGAATTCACCAGCTTTATCTTTTCCGTTTACCAATACTTTAAAACGGTCTGCAACATTATCAATCGATTTCGTAAGTTCTAAAGTGGCAAATTTTGCTTTTTTAGCAGCACGGTATTCTAAGGTGTTTAAATCTAAAGAGAGAATTTCAGTTTTGCCTTCAGAAGTAACTGTTTTTTTATAAAATCCTTGACCAGTTTTGCTTCCTAACCATTTATTTTCCATCATGGTAGTGATGAAGTCTGGTAATTTAAAAAGTTCTAATTGTTCATCGTCTTTACAATTGTCATATATACCGTTTGCAACGTGTACTAGAGTATCTAAACCTACAACATCAACAGTACGGAACGTTGCAGATTTTGGACGTCCAATAACGGGTCCAGAAAGTTTATCGACTTCTTCTATGGTTAAGTCTAAATCTTTGACGGTATGAAATAAACTTTGAATGCTGAAAATACCAATTCTGTTTCCAATAAAAGCTGGAGTATCTTTCGCTATTACAGATGTTTTACCTAAAAACTGTTCCCCATAACCATTAAGGAATTCTAAAACTGAAGCATCTGTTTTTGGTCCAGGAATGATTTCAAATAATTTTAAGTAACGCGCGGGATTAAAAAAATGGGTGCCGCAGAAGTGTTTTTGGAAATCTTCTGAACGGCCTTCGCTCATAAATTTAATAGGAATACCAGAAGTATTTGAAGTAATAAGTGTGCCAGGTGTTCTAAATTTTTCAAGTTTTTCAAAAACCTGTTGTTTAATGTCTAAGCGTTCTACAACAACCTCCATAATCCAATCTGCATTAGCAATTTTTGCAATATCATCTTCTAAATTTCCAGTAGTGATCCTGCTGGCAAATTTTTGATTGTAAATAGGAGAGGGCTTAGATTTTAATGAAGCTGTGAGTGCGTCATTTACTAATCTGTTTCTTACTAATTTATCATCTAGGGATAATCCTTTTGCTACTTCACTATCTGTTAGTGCTCTAGGAACGATGTCTAATAATAAAACATCGACACCAATATTGGCGAAATGACAAGCAATACCAGATCCCATAATACCGGATCCAATAATTGCTATTTTTTTAATTCTTCGTTTGCTCATATTATTAAATAGATTGTTTTTGGTTATATATTTTTTTGTTAGATATCATATTATTTATAACTTCAGTAACCTTAAGGAAACCTTTTAAGTCATCTTCTAATACATTAGTTTTAATGGTGTCATTAAATGTAAGAACACGTTCTTTTGAATACGCTCGTTTTTCAATACCAAAGTCTGTTAAATGAATTAATACGCCTCTACCATCTTCTGGGTTTGGTTTTCTTACAATTAATCCTTTTTCTTCCATGTTTTTTAATGTGCGCGATAAACTTGTGGCTTCAATACCCATTTTTGGTCCTAAAGATGTTGACGGCGTACCGTTTTCTGGGTCTATACTCAATAATGCAAAACCTGTTGCCATTGTAGTACCAAAGATTGAGGCTTCTTCGTTATACATTTTGGTTACTGCTAACCATGTTGTTCTTAAAATATAGTCTATGGTTTTATCTTTCATACTTCACTTTAAAATACCTACAAACAAATATATACAAAAATACTATGCGTGCATAGTATTTTTATGATATTTTAACTATTTCACAAAAAAAAGTGCCTCAATTTGAGACACTGTACTTAAGAAGCTTATTTTATTGTAGGATTTATAATTTATTGGCTAATTTCTGTAAATTTTATCGTACAACTCTGAGTACATGTTTTTTATAATATCGCGTTTCATTTTCATAGTTGGAGTAAGTTGTCCGCCCTCTATTGACCATATGTCTGGTGTGAGTTCAAAACGTTTTATTTGTTCCCATTTCCCAAACTTTGCATTGTATTTATCAACCTCTTTTTGTATGCGTTTTATTACAATTTCTGAGCTTACAATGGCTTTGTTTGTTGTATCTATGTTATGCTTTTTGTGAGCAATCCAATCTCTAACTAAATCGAAGTTAGGTTGTATTAATGCTGCTGGCATTTTTTCGCCTTCACCTACAACCATTATTTGCTCAATGAATAAAGATTGTTTCATGTCGTTTTCTAAAAGAGTTGGTATAATGTATTTACCGCCAGAGGTTTTAAACATTTCTTTTTTACGACCTGTAATTTTTAAAAACCCTTCGGTATCAATTTCACCTTTATCACCAGTATGAAAATAATCACCAGTCATTACACTTGCTGTTTTTTCTGGATCTTTGAAATAACCTAACATTACGTTTGGTCCTTTAATAAGAAGTTCGCCATCATCAGCAATTTTCACCTCTATATTTGGTATTGGCTTGCCTACTGTACCTACTTTAAACATATTGTTTTTATACATACCAACACCTACAACTGGTGAGGTTTCAGTAAGACCATAACCTTCCATAATATGCATACCTGCAGCAGAAAATATACGCGATAATCGTGGTTGTAATGCGGCGCTACCAGATACCATTGTACTGAGTTCGCCCCCTAAGGCTTCGCGCCATTTGCTAAATATGAGTTTACTTGCTATGCTTAGTTTAAATTCGTACCAAGCACCATTTTGTTTATACGGTTCCCACTGCTCTCCTAATTTAACTGCCCAATAGAATAGGCTTTTCTTTATGCCTGATAGGTCTTCGGCTTTAGCCATAATTTTATCATAGACTTTTTCTAATAGTCTTGGTACCACACTCATCATATGTGGTTTTATTTCTTTAGCATTTTCACCAATTTTATCTAAGCCCTCGGCAAAGTATATGGATGCACTAGCATGTTGATAAACGTATATAAGAACACGTTCAAAAATGTGACAGATTGGTAAGAAACTTAAAACGCGCGTATCTCCTGTTGGTGGTAATGGTACTCTGGGTGCACTATCTAATACGTTACTGGTAATATTCCAATGGGATAGCATAACGCCTTTTGGTTTTCCTGTGGTGCCAGATGTGTATATTATAGTTGCTAAATCATTGGGTGTAACAGCATCTTTACGGGCTTCAACTTCTGGTTGTGTGCTTTGGTCTTTGCCAATTTCAAATAATTCTGAATAGTGTTTGCAGCCTTCAATAGTATCAAAAGCATATACGTCTTTTAATTGTGTATTGGCTTTAATTTTGTTTACTTTTTCTAAAACTTCAGTATCTGATACAAAACAGTACACCGATTCGCTATGGTTTAAAACATACGCATAGTCTTCTGCGCTAATTGTAGGATAAATAGGTATAGTTTGTGCACCGGTTTGTAAAATGCCAATATCCATTATATTCCATTCTGTTCTGTTTGTAGAACAAATAATTGCAATTTTATCGTTTTTTTTAATGCCAATTTTTAGTAAGGCTCTACTTACGGCATTTGCTTTGTCTATATACTCTTGAGTAGATGTTTTTTCCCAAACACCATTTTTTTTAGTTACTAATGCAGCTTCTAATGGCTTGTTATCTAGTTGATAATAGGGGAAATCGAAAAGGCGTGTGATCTCTTTCATCTTATTTTTAACAAATATTAGTGAGTTATGTTACGAAAATAGGAAAAATAAAGGTATTTGTCTTAGTTTTTAATAATTACTGAATGTATTTTAGATAGTTTTTCTAAAATCTGTAAAGTACAGATACTAGTTAAAAATCTAAACTGAAAGCAATATATAATTTAGATTTTTAAAATGAACTTTTAAGCGCTAACACTATTTCTAATTATGAGCCTCAACCCACAACCTAGCATTAACAAAGGCTTCTAACCATGGCGAAACTTCATCAGTTCTATTTTCTTGGTAGTTTGCCCAATTCCATTGAAATGTAGAACGCTCAATATGTGGCATAGTTACTAAATGACGCCCTGTGGCATCGCATAACATTGCGGTATTATAATCAGATCCGTTGGGATTATGAGGGTAACTGTCATAACCATATTTTGCAACAATATTGTAATCCGTTTCTGCATGTGGTAAGCTAAATTTTCCTTCACCATGAGAAATCCAAACACCTAATGTAGTGCCTTCTAAACTTGAAAGCATTACCGAATTATTTTTCTGAATTTTTACCGACGTAAACGCGCTTTCGTGTTTTTGAGAATTATTGTAGGTCAGTTTGCCATGATTAGCGTGTTCCGGATTTATGAGGTCTAATTCCATCCATAATTGGCAACCATTACAAATACCCACAGAAAGCGTATCTTTTCTATTAAAGAAATTTTTAATGACTTTATTTGCTTTTTCGTTATATTTAATAGCGCCAGCCCAACCTTTTGCAGAGCCTAAAACATCTGAATTACTAAAACCACCAACAGCACCTAAAAACTGAATATCTTCTAATGTTTCTCTACCAGAAATTAAATCGGTCATGTGCACATCTTTCACATCAAAGCCAGCCAAATACATAGCATTTGCCATTTCGCGCTCTGAGTTACTTCCTTTTTCTCTCAATATTGCAGCTTTTGGTCTTGGTTTAGTGGTATCAATTTTTGGCAGTTTTCCTGTAAAATGTTTTGGAAAGTTATACGTTAAAGGTTGAATTTTATAATTCTCAAAACGTGCATCTGCCAAATTATTAGCTGTTTGCTTTTGGTCTAATAAATGTGAAGTTTTATACCAAACATCTCGCAATCTAGAAACAGACATGGTAAATACTTCTTTTCCGTTTATAATACCAAGCGTATCAGTATCTGTAACATGCCCAATTTTGTGAAATGATATGTTGGCTTCTGAAAGTTTAGCTTCAATATTGGCATTTTCAGCTTGAAAAACAATACCTGAATTTTCAGCAAATAACACCTTAAAACTATCTTTTTCACACAAACTCGTAATATCTAATTCTGCACCCAAATTAGAATCTGCAAAACAAAGCTCTAAAAGTGTGGTAATTAAGCCGCCTGAAGCTACATCATGACCAGCAACAATTTGATTGTTTTGGATTAAATTTTGTAGGGTATTAAAAACAGTTTTAACATAAGCGGCACTTTTTACATTTGGGGTTTTTGAGCCAACTTTATTTGTAATTTGTGCAAAAGAACTTCCGCCAAGTTCAAAAGTATCTTGCGAAATATTGATGTAATAAATTGCCCCTTTATTTTTTTTGAAAACAGGCTCAACAACTTTAGAAATAGCGTTACAATTTGCAGCAGCAGAAATAATTACGGTACCCGGAGAAATAACATCTCCATCTGGGTACTTTTGTTTCATGGATAGTGAGTCCTTTCCTGTTGGAACGTTTATACCTAAATCAATAGCAAATTCTGATACCGCTTTTACAGCTTCATACAAACGTGCATCTTCACCTTCATTTTTACAAGGCCACATCCAATTTGCAGATAACGAAACACTTTTTAAACCATCTTTAAGTGGTGCCCAAACCATGTTTGTTAAAGCCTCAGTAATAGAATTTCTACTTCCTGCAACCGGATTAATTAACCCTGAAATAGGGGAGTGGCCAATGGTTGTGGCAATGCCTTCTTCACCCTTAAAATCTAAGGCCATTACACCAACATTATTTAGTGGTAATTGTAAGCTACCAACACATTGTTGTTTTGCAACTTTACCACCAACACAACGATCTACTTTATTGGTTAGCCAATCCTTACAAGCTACAGCTTCAAGTTGTAATACTTGGTCTAAATACTCATAAAACGAATCTTTATCATAAGTAACAGCCGCATAGTTTTTAGTTACTGTATGGTCTGTTATTATTGTTTTTGGTGAGCTTCCAAACATATCTTCTAAAGCTAAATCCATTGGAGTATCTCCTGTGGTTTTAGATTGAAATGTAAAACGGTGTGCTTCGGTTACTTCACCTACATTGTATATTGGTGAACGTTCACGTTCTGCAATTTTGTGTAATGTGTCTAAATGTTTTTTTGCAATAACTAATCCCATACGTTCTTGAGATTCGTTTCCAATTAGTTCTTTTGCAGAAAGTGTTGGGTCACCAATAGGCAGTTTGTCTAAGTCAATGATTCCTCCAGTATCTTCTACCAATTCCGATAGGCAGTTAAGATGTCCACCAGCACCATGATCATGAATAGAAACGATATAATTTTCTTCACTTTCAATCATACCACGTACCGCATTTGCTGCGCGCTTTTGCATTTCTGGGTTGGAACGTTGTACAGCATTTAATTCTATACCAGAAGCAAATTCACCAGTATCTGCAGAAGACACAGCTGCGCCTCCCATGCCAATTCTGTAGTTATCACCACCAAGTATTACAATTTCATCTCCTTTTTTTGGTGTGTCTTTTAGTGCTTGATCTGCTTTACCATACCCAATACCGCCAGCTTGCATGATCACTTTATCGTAACCAATTTTTCCGTTTTCATCGTTATGTTCAAAAGTTAATACAGAACCACATATTAGAGGTTGCCCAAATTTGTTTCCAAAATCTGAAGCTCCGTTACTTGCTTTAATAAGAATGTCCATTGGGGTTTGGTATAGCCATTTGCGTGCTGCAAATGCTTTTTCCCAAGGGCGTTCGTTGTTTAATCTGGAATAAGACGTCATGTAAACCGCTGTACCTGCTAATGGTAAAGAGCCTTTTCCGCCAGCTAATCGGTCTCTAATTTCACCTCCAGAACCAGTTGCAGCACCATTAAATGGCTCTACGGTTGTGGGAAAATTATGCGTTTCTGCTTTTAATGAAATTACAGATTCAAAATCTTTTGTAGTGTAATACTCTGGCACATCTGCACGTTGTGGTGCAAACTGCTCTACAATTGGTCCTTTTATAAATGCAACATTATCTTTGTATGCAGAAACAATTGTATTTGGGTTTTGTTTTGAGGTTTCTTTTATGAGCTTAAATAGTGAGGTTTCTTTTTCTTCACCGTTAATAACAAATGTGCCATTAAATATTTTATGACGACAATGTTCTGAGTTTACCTGTGAAAACCCAAAAACTTCTGAATCGGTTAACAGTCGTCCTATTTTTTTTGAAACACCTTCTAGATAATTTACTTCCTCATTGCTAAGTGATAAACCTTCTTTTTGGTTGTAAGCTGCAATATCTTCAATGTTTAAAATAGGTTCAGAATTAGTGTTTATATCAAATACATTTTGATTTATGTTGAAGTATTTTTCAGAAATCATTGGGTCAAAATCTGTAAAATTTTCTGCTACGGCTTTAAACTCTTCAATTCGTAAAATACCATCAATACCCATATTTTGAGTAATTTCTACTGCATTTGTACTCCATGGCGTAATCATGGCTGCACGAGGTCCAATAAATACACCTTCCGCATGTGATGTTGGTAGTTTTGGATTGTTACCAAATAGCCAAACTAATTTTTCTATGGCATTTGTTGTGAGCTGTTGTGTAGTTTGTACAACAAATAGTTTAGTTGTTTTGTTTCCGAAAAGGTGAATCATTGACACAATGTGTTAATTAAAATCAATATGGTACAAAGTTAATTTTTTTTGAAGTTTATGCAGCCTATTTTTATTTTGAATTTATAGAGTTATTAATGGGTTTTAAACAAGATGAGATGTCTATAAACAAAAAATACTAATAAGCTCAATAATAATTTGTGCTCATTAGTATTTTAAATACTTTAATAACTACTTGAATATTTATGAGCTGTAATGCTTATAATTTGAGTATTTTTTTAGATTAGTTATCTATTATTAATTTCTTAATTATTGTTGTATTTGCTTGAATAACTTTTACCATATACAAACCAGATTTTAAAGCGCTTAGGTTTAAAGCCATTGAGGTATTTATTTTTCTTATGAAAACACGTTTGCCTAGTACATCATAAATTTCTATACGTGTTTCTGTAGTATCTGGTAAACTAATGTTTAAAATATTTTTTACCGGATTAGGATAAAGCTGTACACTACTTATTTTGGTGTTAGGTGTACTTAATGTTCCCCAAGTATCTTGTGCTAGTGTACCGCCCCAAATTTTGGTTGCTAAATATGGATTGTCTATAAATGGATTTCTATTGCCATAAACAGATTCTAAATGATTATTTCTATTAATTTCTATAGTTGAAACAGGGTCTGAAGCATTCCAGTCTAAGTACACTTGAAGCATTTCTGTAGTGCCTTGTTTTGCACCAAACCCATTTAAGTCTGGCAAGCATTGATCTCCGTAGCGCACATACATATACATCATAATACGTGCAACATCTCCAACAAACTCATCGCCTGGATACCAATTACCGCTGCTAACATCTCCAGAATTACCTGATCCGGATGCAAATTTTTTGCTACCACGCAGTCCGTTTCTTTGAACATCTGAGGCTCTTAAATTATGCGGATCTGCAACAATACCTGTGAAAGAATTACTAGTGTCTCCCATACTTGGGTTTGCATTAGATCTTGCAAAAACATGTTCTCTGTTGTAATCGCAATTATTACCTCCAAAATTATTCTTATCTCTTAATCTTCTGTCACTTTCACCACTATTACAAGTTATTGTATTGTTGTAACCATATATTAATAAAACGTTGTTGGCATTATTTGGATCTAAATCCATGATTTTTAAATCGTCTCTTACATCGCCATAAGTGTATGTTACGGTATTGGTAAAGTTGCTAATTTTAGTTTGTAGAGCGTTGTATAAATCTTGACCGTTTAATGTAAAATCTACATTGTTTTGTCCGTTAGTGTAGTAAGCTTGTTGCGAAAAACTTAAAAGCGAAAATAATATTATGCTAAAAGTAAAAATGTGTTTCATCCTATAAAATTAATTACAATTTTTTTCTAATAAAGCCATATAAAAACCATCAAAACCAGATATATGAGCTAGTATTTTTTTGTCTTTAATAAGTTTAAAATCTTTACCGGTTTCTGTAGTTAAAAATATTTCAATTTGTTTCTGATTTTCAGAAGGTAGTACAGAGCATGTTGCATATACCATTTTGCCACCTGCTTTTACCATTTTTGAGTATTGCTCTAAAACTTCGCTTTGCGTTTTTTTAATGTTTTCTACAAACTCTGGTTGTAATTTCCATTTAGCATCTGGGTTTCGTCTTAAAACACCAAGTCCAGAGCAAGGTGCATCAATTAACAAACGGTCTGCTTTGTTATGTAATTTTTTAATGGGTTTTGTAGAATCTATGACCTTCATTTCAATATTATGTGCACCATTTCTGCGTGCTCTAATTTTGAGTTTTTTTAATTTACTTTCGTAAATATCCATAGCAATAAGTTGCCCTTTATTTTCCATTAATGATGCTAGGTGTAGGGTTTTTCCTCCTGCACCTGCACAAACATCTATAACTTTCATGCCTGGTTTTACATCTAAATAGTCTGCTACAAGTTGTGATGAAGCGTCTTGAACCTCAAACCAACCGTCTTTAAAAGCTTCGGTTTTAAACACGTTAGCGCGCTCTATAAGTTTTAAAGCAGAAGGATGATTTGGTAAAAATTCAGTTTCTATGTCCTCAGACTGTAATTTTAGTTGCAAATCCTTTTTTGTTGTTTTTAAGGTATTTACTCTAAGTATAACATCTGCTTGTTCGTTTTGTTTTGCAATTTCTTTAGTCCATTCGGCTTCGCCTAATTCTTCAACACCAATAGCATCTATCCAATCTGGTATGGATTCTTTGTACTTTCTAATTTTAGAAAGCTCGTCATATCTGCCTTTTATTTTTCGGGTAGGAGTGTCTGTAAAGTATTTCCAATCGGGTAATTTTATACCTTTAAGTGTTGCCCAAACCGCAAAAATTCGCCAGAGTTCATCTCTTTGAAATGGGGCTTTTACGTTTGCAATTTCTGCATAAAGTCTTTTATAACGTACAATACTATATACAGTTTCCGCTACAAAAGCTCGGTCTCGGCTTCCCCAACGTTTATCGCGTTTTAATAATTGCTGAATTACTTTATCTGCATAATCACCTTCATTGAAGATTTGGTGTAATCCGTCAATTACTGCAAAGCATAAATTTCTGTGTAATCTCATATTCAGTAAGCTGTTTTCAGTCCTCAGTTAGCAGTAACAAACTATTGCAAAAAAAGAACGTGCAAAGGTACGTTAAAATGTTTATTTGGGTATTTGTTTATGTATTTATCGTTAAGCTTTTATATTTTTATCACTTACCACAAGTTTTTTATTGAAAACACATCTAAATAGTATTACAATAACCAATCATCATTTGACGGAAGAGATACTAATAAAAGAATTGAAATTGAAAAGCCCAAGTGCATTTTCACAATTGCTTGACGATTTTCAACAAAAAGTATTTAGCACCTGTATGTCTTTTGTACCAAATAGGGAAGATGCTGAGGATATTGCACAAGATGTGTTTATTGAAGTTTTTAATTCCATTTCAAAATTTAAAAGAGATTCAAAATTGTCAACATGGATTTATAGAATTACGACTAATAAATGTTTGGAATTTATCAGAAAAAAGAACACCAAAAAGCGATTTGCTTTTTTACAGTCCATAACAGGAAATGCGATTCCGATAGATAAAACAGATTATTTTACGGAAATGAATCATCCAGGAATTTTATTGGAAAATAAAGAACTGAATGCCACTTTGTTTAAGGCCATAAATGGTTTGCCCGAAAGTCAGTCTGTGGTTTTTACACTTCATAAGATAGATGGTAAGAGTTATCAGGAAATTTCTGAAATAACCCAAAAAAGCTTGTCCTCAGTGGAATCAATAATGTTTAGGGCGAAAAAGAATTTGCAAAACGTTCTTGAAAATTATTATAAAAATGAAACTTAGCGCAAGTTTTTTTTAATTATTGCATCTAAAGATATATTAATGAAAACTAATATAGAAATGAACAAAAAAATACAAGATACTTTCGACTCTATCGAGTCAATAAACGAAGTAACGGTGTCTCCATTTTTTAAGGAAAAGGTGATGTATCAAATACGAAATGCTTCTGAAGATATACAAGAAGCAACCTGGTCGTGGTTTACACCTAAATTGCAATTGGCGACTTTGGTCTGTGTTGTCATCTTAAATGTTATGGCGTTTAATAATCTGCAAGAGACAACTTATAATGAAGAGGTGAGTAATTTTGCCGATTCCTATGGATTGTCAACAAGTAAAGAATCATATATACTGAATTAACTATGAAACGAGCATATTAAAATTCAGTATCAGCTAAAGAAATAAAGATATACACATGAAAAAAAATACAATTCTATACGTTCTACTTATCTTATTAATCGTGTTGAATGGTTTTTTCTTATTTAATTATATGGGAAAAAACGACAACAAAAACCAAAGAGAACCAGAAAGAGATAAAGATTTTATTGTAAAAGAACTAGGGTTTAATAAAACACAGCTGATTGAATTTGAAGAGAATAGTAAAGGACATCATGAAACGATTATGCGGTTAAATGATGAAGTAAAATCTTTAAAGGATCAGCTATTTAGTAATTTAACTGATACTACTATAAGTAATGAGGCTACAGATTCTATTTCAGACTTAATTTGCGAGAAGCAAAAAGAGATGGATAAGGAAGTGTTTTCTCATTTTAAAATGATTCAAGAATTATCTAATGATAAGCAGAAGGAAAAATTCAAAATTATAATTATGGATGCTTTGCGTCAAGGAGATAGAGGTAATAGACCACCTCCACCAAACGCTGATGGTAACAGACCTCCACCACCTTCAAAAGAAGGACACAGACCTCCACCTCCTAATAATTAAGGATTAAAAGTTGTGGTATAGAGATCTTCAAAATATTGAGGATCTTTATTTTTTTAAAAAAAAGATTATGTCAGCACAAGTTTTTTCAAAATAATACATCTAAAGACGTAATAAGAAAATAATTTCAAAATAAATAACATGAAAAAAACAATTACTCAATTATTAATGTTGTTACTCTCAATTAATGCATTCTCGCAAGAATTGTATGATATTAATACCATACAAACCATAGAAATAGTATTTGCAGAAAGCAATTGGGATGCACTTTTAGATGCCGAGAAAGCTGGTGACAATAATTATACAGAAGCGACTTCAGTCACAATCAACGGAACGATTTTTAATCAAGTTGGTGTAAAATACAAAGGCAACAGTTCTTATAGTGCTAACCAAACTAAGAATCCATTTCATATTGAATTAGATACATATGTAGACCAAGAGTATCAAGGTTACACAGATATAAAATTATCTAACGTTATTTTTGATCCTTCATTTGTTAGAGAAACAGTGTCTTATAATATTGTAAACCAATATATGGATGCACCACAAGCTAATTATGCAAATGTGTATGTCAACGGAACTTTAATAGGTTTATACACCAACACAGAATCGATTTCAAAGAAATTTGTAAATAAACATTTTGGCTCTAACGACAATGCCTTTTTTAGTTGTAGTCCACCAGATGGAGCAGGACCTCAATCTACTAATTTGCCAAATTTGGCCTATTTAGGTACTAACAGCGCAAGTTATGATGATGCTTACGAAATAAAATCTGACGACGAAGATGATGCAACAGTTGCAGTTGCACATTGGAATGATCTAATAGAATTAACCAATATTCTAAACAACGATATCACCAATATTGAAACTGTTTTAGATGTAGACATGGCGATTTGGATGTTGGCATTCGATAACGTTATGGTAAACTTAGATAGTTATATTGGTCAGTTTAAACAGAACTACTATTTGTACAAAGACAATAACGGTCAGTTTAAACCTGTGGTCTGGGATTTGAACATGTCCTTCGGAACGTTTGGTATGACAGGTGAAGGTGGAGGAGGTCCTGGTCCTGGAGGCGGAGGAAATTTAACGTCAACGACGCAGAAGGCACAATTAGATCATTTATTACATGATACAAGCACTAATTTTCCTTTGGTTTCTAAGTTGTTGGCAGTTCCTAAATACAAAAGGATGTATTTAGCACATTTTAAAACTATTCTGACAGAGAATATTAGTAATTCAAACTACTTAACCTTGGCTAATGATTACCAAGGTATTATAGATGCAGCCGTCGCAGCAGATTTTAACAAGTTTTATACTTACACACAATTTTCTGGAAATATAAATACCGATTACAGCCTAGGGATGAACACAGCTTGTGGTTTAACCAATTTAATGAGTGCTCGTAGTTCGTATTTATTGTCTCAATCAGATTTTACAACTACGCAGCCTACAATTAGTAATGTAACTCCATCTGAAACAGACCCATTAATTGGTGAGACGGTTTCAATAACGGCTAATGTTACCGATACTAATGATGTTTATTTAGGGTATAGAACTGATGAAACCCAACCATTTACAAAAGTACTCATGTACGATGATGGAGCACACAATGATGGAGCAGCCAATGATAATGTTTATGGTATTGATGTTGTAATAGACTCGGCTAATTTGCAGTATTATGTTTATGCAGAGAATTCAAATATTGGAGCATTTTCTCCAGCCAGAGCAGAATATGAGTTTTATTCAATAGAAGGTACCTATGTAACTATTTCGGTTGGCGATTTAGTAATTAATGAAATCATGGCATCTAATGAATCTACTGCTACAGATCAAGATGGCGAATATGATGATTGGTTAGAGCTTTATAACAATAGTTCAGAAACCTTGAGTTTAGATAATTTGTATTTATCTGATGATCCAGATGATTTATTAGCATGGCCATTCCCATCAGGTTTAACAATTGCACCTGATAGTTATTTAATTGTTTGGTGCGATAAAGATGACGAGCAAGATGGTATACATGCAGACATTAAATTTTCATCTGATGGTGAAAGTGCAATCTTGTCTTATGCAGACGGAACAATTATTGAAAACATAACTTTTGGAGCCCAAACAGATGATATAAGCTACGCTAGAAATCCAAATGGAACAGGTGACTTTGTTTTACAGGCACCGACTTTTGGAGTCAATAATGAATCACTGTCCGTTGATGAGGTCGCTTTTAACAATGGATTAAAAGTCTATCCGAATCCTACAACTAATTATCTTGAAATTGAGAATTCAAGTTTTTCAATAGAATCTGTTGCTGTCTATAATTTACAAGGCCAGCAATTATTTACTAATAGATATTCCAACGCAAATTCAATATCAATAGATTTCACCTCTTTTTCTAAAGGACTGTATATGGTTGTTGTGAATGATATTTCCGTTTTAAAAATTGCTAGAAATTAACCCTTAATAATTCCCCTAATATATTTTAAACCCTAAAACTAGGAAACAAAGCTCAAGAATGATATCGTTCTTGGGCTTTTGTGTTTTATACAGCTTTAGAATATTACGCTGTTTTACTAATTGATAATGAGGGTATTAAATTTTGTGTTTTTTTTAACAAGCTCGAGCACAAGTTTAAAAAAAGAAGCACATCTAAACTTACATAACCTAAAACATATAAATTATGAAAAGTAGCGCATTTAAAACAGCAGTATTAGTATTTGGAATAGTAATGATTTCTAATCTGTCTTATGGTCAATCAAAGGATAGACAAGAAAGAAAAGAACCACCAACATTTAGTCAATTATTAAAAGAAATGGATAAAAATGAAGATGGAAAACTTTCAAAAGATGAAATAAAAGGACCCTTAAAGAAAGATTTTGATAAAGTAGATCTAAATGAAGATGGTTTTATTACTGCTGAAGAATTTAAAAAAGCACCAAAACCCAAACGCAGAGCACATTAAATATTATTTTTACAAACCCATATTAATCACAGTACTAAAATCAAATATTATTTATATGAAAAACGATCTCAAACTCCTAATTCTATTACTAACAATTACAACTATTGGTTTAGCATGCTCAAGTGACGATAAGTCTTCATCAGAGCCAGAGGATACTGGTGAAGTTGCTGAGCTCCACGCAGCTTTTTCAGAATTTGATGCAGATTTTACAAATATTTATGTAGATGGTAGCAATTTTGTAATAGAGGCTAGTGGAGTGCCAAACCATACCACACCTTACTATAGTGCTGCGCACCCATTACATGTTGCGCCAACAGTAACCAGCGATTCTCAAATGACACCAACACGTATAGATACCGCAGGTAGAGACTACGAAGCTTCTTTAACAGTAGCGTCACAGCCACAATTAGCAAATTCTACAAGTGCCACGCAATTAGGCGAAATAGGTATTGCAGTTAGTGGTGCATATATTTACAACGACCAAGAAGGAAATGGCCCGTTAGATGCTGCTGCAGGTAGTTTAGATTATACAGGCGCACATATTGGACCTTCTAATTACCATTATCATTTAGAACCTTTAGCGTTTTCTAATGACGATGAAAACCTTATTGGTATTATTTCAGATGGGTTTTTTATCTATGGTCGTAAATGTAATTCTACAGGTACATATCCTACAGATTTAGATACTTCTGGCGGACATACAAGTACAACACAACATACCGCCAGTGCGGAATATCATTACCATATAATTAATGAAGTTTATGGTTCTTTGGGACGTTATTTAGTTTTTGCAGGACCATACCAAGGTACACCAAATGCGATTAATTAATGTTTTTTTTCTTTTAGCGTTTCTTTTATTGAGTTGTAATAATACACCTCAAAGCGAAACATTAGTAAAAGAAACAAAAGCGGTTTTAAATGCTACTAGCCTAGCTCTTGTTAGTAAGAAAGAAATTATATTAAAACCATTAAAAGGCAAATGGTATTATAAAAATGAGCCGTTTACTGGCTTTTCGGTTTCGTATAATGATACAGGTAGTCTTGCTGAAAAAACTAAATTTAGCAATGGCAAACGTCATGGTGATTCCTATACGTATTTTGAAGATGAATCTATAAAAAAAGCAGCATATTATAGTAATAATAAGCTACATGGTAAAAAAACAACCTATTTTAGAAGTGGTGCTATAGCTTCTGAAGCTAACTATGTTAATGGTAAACGACACGGATTTCAAAAGACATGGTATGCCAATGGACAATTAGCAAAGCAAAGGTTACTTAATTTAGGAAACGAAGACGGTTTACAACAGGCTTGGTTAGAAAACGGAACACTTTATGTTAATTACGAAGCTAAAAATGGTCGAATTTTTGGATTGCAGCGTGCAAATTCTTGTTATAAATTAGAAAATGAAAATGTTATTAAAGAAAAATAAAATAACCCTTATTTTGTTTGGTTTAGCTTTTAGTTTCGTAGGTTGCAACTTTAATACAACTACTATAAATACTACTGAAAAAGAAACAAGTAGAGTTGCGTTTTTGCCATATTATGAAGACGAATCCTTTACACCAAAATGGATAACACCAGGTACAACAGAAGAAGCGCAATTTCATAAAATACCAGATTTCATTTTAATTAATCAGCTTGGCGATACGATAACACAACGCACTTTTGAGAATAAAATATACATTACAGATTTCTTTTTTGCCAGTTGCCCAGGTATTTGTCCTCAAATGACAGGAAATATGTATAAGTTGCAAGAAGCATTTAAAACAGATGATGATGTACTGTTTTTATCCCATACGGTAACTCCAACAAAAGATTCTGTACCTGTACTAAAAAATTATGCTGAGAAAAATGGTGTTATAAATTCTAAATGGCATTTGGTAACTGGTAATAAAACTGAAATTTATAACTTAGGAAGACAACATTATTTTATAGAAAATGATTTAGGCGAAAAACGCAATATTGAAGACTTTTTACATACAGAAAACTTTTTACTAATTGATAAGAAAAAGCATATTAGAGGAATATATAATGGTTTAAATAGAGCGTCTATGGCTCAGTTAACTACGGATATAAAGGCCTTGCAAAATGAAAATTGAGCGTTTATTTTAAATAGTTTTTTTACTTTTTATTAAACATACTACTAACCACAGTATTAATACCTACAAAAAGCATAGCAATTGCGCCAATACATAAAGCTATGGCTACAATAAGAAGCGGTATATAAAGTGGTTTTTCGGAATTGCTAAACGCAATGTGTAAAAGTGTTGGTCCTGCAAACATTAGGAGTAGGCAAATAAGCATTTGCTTAATACCTTTTGACAATATGTTTTTATCTGTACGGTTATTAGGCATAATATTTAAATATCTTTAAAAAAATTAATACTCGCTCTAACATTTTTGTGTGTTTTTAGTAATTTTTCGGCCTCTGTTTCTGAGATGTTTAATTCTGTCATTAGCATTTTAACGCCACGATTTACTAATTTGTGATTACTAAGTTGCATGTCTATCATTTTATTGCCTTTAACTTTACCAAGTTGTATCATGGTTGCAGTAGTAATCATGTTTAGCACTAGTTTTTGAGCTGTACCGGCTTTCATACGAGAGCTTCCTGTTAAAAATTCTGGACCTACAACAACTTCTATAGGGTATGCTGCAGTTAATGCTAATAGACTATTTTTATTACAGGTAATACATCCTGTAATAATATCGTTTTTAATACATTGCTCTAAACCTGCTATAACATAAGGTGTGGTGCCAGATGCGGCAATACCTACTACAAAATCATTTTTGTTAATGTTAAAGGCTTTTAGATCTTGCCAAGCTTGTGTGGTTGAGTCTTCGGCATTTTCTACAGCTTTTCTGATGGCTGTATCTCCGCCAGCTATAAGTCCAATAACAACATTGTGAGGTACTCCAAAAGTAGGTGGACATTCTGAGGCGTCTAAAATGCCTAAACGCCCACTTGTGCCAGCACCTATGTAAAACAACCGACCACCATCTTTTAGCTTTATAACAATCTGATTTATAAGTGCTTCAATTTGTGGTAGTGCTTTTTCAACGGCTAATGGTACTGTTTTATCTTCGGTGTTAATGTGCGTAATAATCTCGTTAACACTCATGGTTTCGAGATTATTATAATATGAGTCTTGCTCTGTTGTTTTTAAAAATGCCATGGTTTAAAGGTATGAATTATTTTGGCTGATTGGCTGCGTTAGCGATAGAAATGGCATCCTTTTTTATAGCTATAATTTTATTATGGTGAACTTACATTTTACAAAGCTATGTGAGTGTTTATAGGCGAAGGCATTGCATAAAAAAGATATAATGTATAGCGCGACCCAATGGGGAACGCCCACATTAATTTTATTGTGGGTTTAATCTACGGTGTAAATAACTTCATCTACTTCTGAAAGTCTAAAATAACCAAAAGGATAATTATCTGAATTAGTTGCGTTTATACAATTACCTCTTACGGTTGCGGGTTGTGTCTCAAAAGGACCTCCGCCATCACTACTACCTTGTTGTAAGAGTATAAACATGTAATCGTAGAAACGCTTAGAAATGCCATAATTTCTTATGGTTACGATGTCTCCTGTTTCTAAATCTTCTTCTGTGTAATACCCAAAAATTTGGTTGCCATTGGTAAAGCGATCTTCGTAAACTTCTAAGGTTGGAATTACAGGAATATCGCTTATAAATTCGAAAAGGTAGTAATTGTCTGCATCTAACGGATCTGTGTAATAGGCTTTTAGTTCTATATCTTCACCTGTAAAACCTCCATCGTTTATTTGCTCAATAAAATCTATAGGTACTACAGGTGTTAATGTTTCTTGTGCCGTATAAGTTTCATTATCATACACTATGATTAGTGTATAGGTTTCGTTTAAAACCGGGTTAAAATTTGATGTACTGTAAATACCTGTATTACCGTCTTCTAAAAATGTATAGGTGTTGGCATTACTATCTGTTATTTGAACGTTTGCGCCGTTTGCTGGTGGTACAGTATCATTAAAAAAAGGTGCTGTTAAAGAAAGTTTTATGCTTTGCTGGTTACCAGCTGTATTTTTGTACCAGTTTATAGACGCTTCTACAACTAACCTGGGTTCTGTGGTGTTAAGATTTACATCAACAACATCTTCACAATTATACATTGTGAGCATAACGATATAAAGGTATATAAATTTCTTCATGAGTTTAAAATTTAAAATTATACGATACCGATGGTACTATTCCAAAGATTGAAAAGCGTACAGCTTCATTTACACCACTTGTTCGGTTTTCTCTGAAACTTAAACTTGCAGCATTACGACGGTTATACGCGTTATAAATACCAAAAACCCATTCGCCTTTTAGTTTTTTTGTAGCGTCTGGTTTTGGGGTGTATATTGCTGAAACATCTAACCTATGGTATGCTGGTAAACGGCTAGAGTTTCGGGCTTCATAGCTAGGTATTACAATGCCATTGTACTCATATTGGCCGTTTGGAAACGTCACAGGTAATCCTGTTTGAAATAAAAAATTTGAAGCAAACGTCCATTTTTTATTTAAATCATAACTTGTGGTAATTGAAACATCGTGGGTTTTATCCCAAGGTGTATTGTACCACTGCCCATTATTAATTCCGGTTTCCAAAGCATTCCTACCAGGTGTACGCTGCTCAGATTTAGATAAGGTGTAAGCTAGCCAACCTTTAAATTTACCTTCGTTTTTTCTGAATAATACTTCTAAGCCATATGCTCTTGCTTCACCACTTAAAATAACACGTTCTATAGCATCATTGGCAATTAAATTGGTGCCATCTATGTAATCAATACGGTTTTCTATGTTTTTGTAAAACGTTTCTACTTCTAAAGAATATACATTGTCCTTAAAACTTTTAAAATAGCCTAATGCTACTTGATTAAGAATTTGTGGTTTTATAAATGGTCCACTTGGTGTCCAAACATCTAAAGGTGTTGGTGAGTTGGTGTTTGATAGCAAATGCAAATATTGCGCCATACGGTTATAACTTGCCTTTACAGATGTGTTTTGGTTAAGCTGATAGGCTAAGGCAAAGCGTGGCTCTATATTAGCAAATGATTTAAGTACATCACTACTATTATAATTTTGAGTATCTATAGCATCTGCAGATTCGTAAATTTGTAATTCTTGATTAAATAATAACGGATTATTATCTTGATATACATTTAATTCGTCTTGGCCTAACCTATGAAATGTACTTAAACGTGCTCCATAGCTTAAAGCTAATTTAGGACTTACTTTATGCTCAGCATCTATATAAATAGCGTTTTCAAACGCATATTTATCAATAAGTTTATCGCTGTTAATACCAGATGTCTCATCAATAGGAAAAATTTCACCTGGATTAAAGGTGTGATAGGTACTATTTATACCATATTCTAACTTAAAATTTGAACTTAAGTAGTGTTTAAGATCATATTTAAAGTTGAAGTTTTTAATGCCAGATTCCCAATCAAAGCCTACAAAATCTAATCGTAACCCATAATAATAATCGGAATAAATTGCCGAAAGGTTAGAGAATAATTTATCTGAAAACAAATGATTCCATCTAAAATTAAAAACAGTGTTTCCGTAAGTGTTTCTAAAACTATCTGATAGTTCAAACACATCACGTCCAAAATAACCAGATAGGTATATGTTGTTATTTTTATTAATGTTATAACTTAGTTTTGTGTTTAAATCATAGAAATAAGCCACATTATCTATGTCAAATAAAGGCAGAAACAAATGTGCATAACTGCTACGACCACCTAATAAAAACGACCCTTTATCTTTTTTTATTGGGCCTTCTAATAATAATCTGCTAGATACTAAGCCAATACCGCCATTGGCATGAAATGACTTACTGTTACCTTCTTTTTGATAAATATCTAATACTGATGAAACCCTACCTCCGTATTTTGCTGGAATTCCACCTTTATATAATTTTAAATCTTTAATAGCATCTGGATTAAACACTGAGAAAAATCCAAATAAATGCGAAGAATTAAAAATTGTAGCTTCATCTAATAAAATTAAATTTTGGTCTGCCGCACCACCACGTACATTAAAACCAGAAGAGCCTTCACCTGCATTAGTAACGCCTGGTAAAAGCGTAATAGATTTAATAACATCTACCTCTCCTAAGACCACAGGCATGTTTTTAATGGTTTTTATAGACAGTGCATTAACACTCATTTGAGGTTTTTTGATGTTTAGTTTTTCAACATCTTCATTAATAACCACTTCATCTAGGCTTTCTGCAGCTTCATTTAATTTGTAGTTTATATATATATTGGTATTAAGTTCTAAAGTTTCTGAAAGGGTTTGGTATCCCAAATAACTCACTTGCAATTGGTAAGTACCTTTTGGTAATGTAATAGAGTAGAAGCCGTATTCATTTGTTACCGTACCGGTTTGAAGCTCTGGTATAATAACGTTAACACCAATTAAGGTTTCGTTACTTTGAGCGTCTGTAATAGTACCGCTTAACGTGAATTTATCTTGAGCATAAATTGTTGAGTTTAGCATTAAAAAGAAACTCAATAAGCCTAAATATTTCATTTTCATTAACCTTTTTTTGCAAAAATAAAAAAGCCTCAATCTAATGAGGCTTTTTTAACGTAAGTTTAGTTTATGAATAAGTATTATATACTAGTATTAAATATTTTACTTGGACGCATTGCGCTACTTACTAGCTCTTCATTAGGAAAATAATAGCCATCAATATTTACTGAGTTTCCTTGGCAAGAAATAAGTTCATCTAAAATAGCGGCTTCGTTAGAAGTTAAAGTATCGTATATTTTTGAAAATTCAGCTTTTAAATCGGTATCTTTATCTTGTTTAGCCAATGCTTCTGCCCAGTATAAGGCAATGTAAAAATGACTCCCACGGTTATCCAATTCGTTTACTTTACGTGATGGTCCTTTTTTATGTTCTAATAATTTATCTGAGGCATCATCTAAAGCTTCACCAAGAATACGTGCTTTTTGGTTATTATTAACTTCAGCAAAATGTTCTAGAGAAACGGCTAGTGCCAAAAATTCGCCAAGAGAATCCCAACGCAAATGGTTTTCTTCTACAAACTGTTGTACGTGTTTTGGGGCAGATCCGCCAGCGCCTGTTTCAAATAAGCCTCCACCATTCATCAGTGGTACAATAGATAACATTTTTGCACTTGTACCAACTTCTAAAATAGGAAACAAATCTGTTAAGTAATCTCTAAGTACATTTCCGGTAACAGAAATGGTGTCTTTACCTTCTTTAATGCGTTCTAAAGTAAAATTAGTTGCTGCAATTGGTGCTAATATGCTTATGTCTAATCCTGTGGTATCATGATTAGGCAAATAGGTGTTTACCTTTTTAATTAATTCTGCATCGTGTGCTCTTTTTTTGTCTAACCAAAAAACTGCTGGTGTTTGTGATGCTTTTGCACGGTTAACTGCAAGTTTAATCCAATCTTGTATTGGTGCATCTTTTACCTGGCACATACGCCATATGTCTCCTGCTTCTACATTATGAGTTGTTAAAATGTTTCCTGAGGCATCAATAACTTCAACAATGCCATTAGCAGAAATTTCAAATGTTTTATCGTGAGAGCCGTATTCTTCTGCCTTCTGAGCCATTAAACCTACGTTTGGTACTGTGCCCATTGTTGTAGGGTCAAAAGCTCCGTGTTTTTTACAAAAATCTATAGTAGCAATATATACCCCAGCATAACTACTATCTGGAATTACCGCTTTTGTATCTTGAGGTTTTCCTTGTGCATTCCACATTTGTCCAGAGGTACGAATCATTGCCGGCATAGACGCATCAATAATAACATCACTTGGCACATGTAGGTTAGTAATACCTTTATCTGAGTTTACCATTGCAAGGTCTGGACCATTATTTAAAGCAGATTTTATATCTTCTAAAATAGTGTTGCGTTTGTCTTCTGGTAGGTTGTTTACTTTTTCTAGCAGGTTACCAAAGCCATTGTTTACATCTACTCCAATGGCTTTAAAAGTTTCTCCATGTTTTTCAAATAAAGCTTTGAAAAATACACGAACTGCATGACCAAATATAATGGGGTCAGAAACCTTCATCATAGTAGCTTTCATGTGTAATGAAAATAAAACACCGTTTTGTGAAGCGTCTTCAACTTGAGCAGTTAAAAAGTCTAGTAACGCTTTTTTACTCATTACAGATGCATCAATAATTTCTTTTTCTAAAAGGGCTAAATTATCTTTAAGTATGGTTTTGTTTCCATTAGTGTCTGTATGAATAATTTTAACGGTTGTAGCTTCGGGTATTGTAACAGAATTTTCATTGTGAGCAAAATCTCCGTGAGACATGGTTGCTACGTGAGTTTTAGAATCTGCAGACCAGGCACCCATACTATGAGGATTCTTTTTCGCATAATTTTTAACCGCTTTTGGAGCACGTCTGTCAGAATTTCCTTCTCTTAATACAGGATTTACAGCACTACCTTTAATTTTATCATAACGTTGCTTAATTTCTTTTTCAGCATCATTTTTAGGATTGTCTGGGTAATTTGGTATGTTGTAACCTTTAGATTGAAGCTCTTCAATAGCAGCTTTTAATTGTGGAATTGAAGCACTAATATTTGGTAACTTAATAATATTTGCCTCGGGTTTTTGGGCAAGTTCACCCAATTCAGCTAAGGCGTCTGTAACTTTCTGATTGTCGTTTAAAAAATCCGGAAATACAGCTAATATTCTGGCTGCTAATGAAATATCTTTAGTTTCAATGGTAATACCAGAGGATTTTGTAAATGCTTTTACAATTGGTAAAAATGAACGTGTTGCTAAAGCTGGCGCTTCATCGGTTTTAGTGTAAACAATCTTAGCTGTATTTGTCATGAGTGATTTAAATAATTGAATTTATGCGTTGCTTATTTATAAGCCGAGCAAATATACAAAAACAAGTAGGTTTTATAAAAGTAAAATCAATGACTAAAGGTAAATGGTCTTAGTTTTCATGATATAAAACCCAGGAGGAATTGTATAATTATTAAACTGATAATTTTTTAGACATATTGACATATAAATTAGATATAATTAAACAAAATTCAGATAATTTTATTTAATTAATAATTTTAAAAATTCTGATTATATACATGCCTTGCAGTTATACTAACCAATTTCTGGTTGTGAATTAAAATAATACTAAGTTTGAGGGTGCTGATATTTCTATTATATATAATTTATGGTATATAAACACAGTCTATAATGATATTATTGTTTATTATATCGGTATGCAACGCATTATGATTTCTGTAATCTTCTTAATTACAAAAAAATAGTACAGTATGGGTTATTTTTTTAATTTTTTAATCGTTCTATTTAAAAAAATGAATAGTAGGTTGTTTATAAATAAAACTATATATTTGCAATCCGAAAAATAGTATTTACGGGGTGTAGCGTAGCCCGGTTATCGCGCCACGTTTGGGACGTGGAGGCCGCAGGTTCGAATCCTGCCACCCCGACTTATTAAAACTAATAAAAGCTCAGTTTATACTGGGCTTTTTTATTAAGTTGTTTTTTGTATGTAAAATACACTTACATTTTTTAAGATTTGTATTCATTTTAATACATTTATGTTATGAAAAAAATTATAATTATAAATGGTCCTAATCTAAATTTATTAGGAAAACGTGAAACGGATATTTACGGAAACGTTTCTTTTTTAGATTTTTTTGAAGCTACTGTAAAAAAGTACCCTGAAATAGAATTAAGTTATTTTCAGTCTAATATTGAAGGTGAACTTATTACAAAACTACAAGAGGTTGGCTATACTTATGACGGTATTATATTAAACGCTGCCGCTTACACACATACTTCTGTTGGAATTGGGGATGCTGTTAAGGCCATAAAATCTCCAGTGGTAGAGGTACATATTTCAAATACATTTGCTCGAGAAGCGTATAGGCATCAGTCCTATATTTCTGCACATGCTAAAGGTGTTGTTCTAGGTTTTGGATTGCAGAGTTATGAATTGGCTATTCAGAGTTTTTAAATAAGACCTATACTTTTTACGATAACATATGCTATTTTATAGATAAATTCTTAATAAATATTTTTTAGCAAGTATTTGAAGAAATCAATGACATAAAATAGAACCAGAGTTATATTTAAAATTATACCTAAACCATATTTATAATAATTCAAATTTTAAACTACTATAATACTCTTCAAAGAATGACATAAAAAATGCGATTTCGTTTGAAATCGCATTTTTTATATTTATAATTTTAAGATCTATTACAAATGAATAACTTCATCATAAGCATCTGCTACAGCTTCCATAACTGCTTCACTCATAGTTGGGTGTGGATGTACTGTTTTTAGGACTTCATGACCTGTAGTTTCAAGTTTTCTTCCTAAAACAGCTTCAGCAATCATATCTGTAACACCAGCACCAATCATGTGACATCCTAACCATTCGCCATATTTGGCATCAAAAATAACTTTAACAAAGCCTTCTTTAGTACCACTAGCGCTTGCCTTTCCAGATGCTGAAAATGGAAATTTACCAATTTTAACATCTAAACCTTTTGCTTTTGCTTGTGCCTCGGTTAAACCTACACTAGCAATTTCTGGTGAACAATAGGTGCAGCCAGGAATATTACCGTAGTCCAATGCCTCTACATGCTGACCCGCAATTTTTTCTACACACAAAATACCTTCAGCAGATGCTACATGAGCCAATGCTTGTCCTGGTGTTACATCACCTATGGCATAATAGCCTGGAATGTTGGTTTGGTAATAATCGTTTACTAAAATTTTATCGCGATCTACAGCAATTCCTACATCTTCTAAACCAATATTTTCGATATTAGATTTTATACCTACAGCAGATAAAACAACATCGGCTTCAATAATTTCTTCGCCTTTTTTGGTTTTAACAGTGGCTTTTACACCAGTGCCAGAGGTATCTACAGAAGTTACCTCTGCAGAGGTCATTATTTTTATTCCAGATTTTTTAAAGCTGCGTTCTAATTGTTTTGAAACATCATCGTCTTCTACAGGAACAATTCTATCCATATATTCAACAATAGTCACTTCTGTGCCCATGCTATTGTAAAAATGTGCAAATTCAACACCAATAGCTCCAGAACCTACAACAATTAGCTTTTTTGGTTGAGATTCTAAAGTCATAGCTTTTCTATAGCCAATTACTTTTTTGCCATCTTGAGGTAAACTAGGAAGCTCACGAGATCTAGCACCAGTTGCAATAATGATATGATCTGCACTATAAATGGTGCCATTAACGTCTATTTTTTTGCCAGGTTTTAAAGTACCGAATCCATCTATAACGTCAATATTATTTTTTTTCATTAAAAATTTAACGCCACCACTCATACCTTCTGCAACACCACGACTGCGCTTTACAACGGCATCAAAATCGTGAGAAACAGTATCGGCATTAAGTCCATAATCTTTAGCATGTTTTAAATAGTCAAAAACTTGTGCAGATTTTAATAGCGCTTTTGTTGGAATACAACCCCAATTCAAACAAACACCACCTAAACTTTCTTTTTCTACAACGGCAGTTTTAAAACCTAGTTGTGATGCTCTAATTGCAGTTACATAGCCACCAGGACCACTTCCTAAAACAATAATATCATATTTGCTCATGCTTACTTTTTTTTGGTTTGAGGGAATGCAAATTTACAAATTTTGAATAAATTAATTTATAAATTTTTATGCTAAAAATACTTATAAATTTTCAGCGTTACTATGTTGTTAATTAGGTATGTGTGAGTTGTCTGTTGCTATAAATTTTAAGGCTTCTCCATTAATACAATGCCGTTTTCCGGTGGTTTCTTTTGGACCATCATTAAACACATGCCCAAGATGTCCTCCACAATTTGCACAATGTTCTTCATTTCTGCTATAGCCCAATTTATGGTCTGTACCGTAAGCTACATTACCTTCTATTTCACGATCAAAACTTGGCCAGCCAGTACCCGAGTCAAATTTATGTTCACTTTTAAATAATGGTATATCGCATGCTACACAATGGTAAACTCCTTTTTTATAATTTTTATTTAAAGGGCTTGAAAAAGGACGCTCTGTTCCTGCTTTACGTAAAATGTAGTATTGTTTTGTAGTGAGTTGTGCCTTCCATTCGGCATCTGTTTTAGTAATAGGGTACTTAATAGTGGTTTCTATTTCTTTTTTTTGAGCGGATATATTACAGCTAAAACTTAAACTTGTAAGTAGTAAAACGATTATTTTTTTCATGATTTATATTTTTTTGAGCAAATTTTAGTTACCAATCTCTTAATTCTTTATTGATGCGTTCTTTTTCTTCCAACTCATCTAAAGGAATCACTTTTAAAAATGAAGGATGTTGTTCAATAGCATATTCTATTTTTTCAACAATATCTGCTATAGTTTCATTTTCATAATCAATTTCCAATGGATTTTTTATTTCGAAGGATTGAAATATATTTTTTTTCTTAACACGTAAACCTTTTTTGTCAAAAGAGCGTCTAAAGCCGTCAATTACGATAGGTACAACAATAGGTTTATACAGTTTGATAATATGAGCAGTTCCTTTTCTAATGGGTTTGAATGGAGTAGTTGTACCTTGAGGAAATGTAATCACCCAACCATCGTCTAGAGCGGTTTTAATACTTGTAATATCGCTCATTTTCACTTGCCGTTTTACATCTTCACCTTTAGATCTCCAGGTTCGTTCAATACTTATAGATCCCGTGTAGGCAAATATTTTTGGTAATAAACCAGATTTCATGGTTTCTTTTGCAGCTACATAATATAAGTTTAATTTTGGGTTCCAGAGATACCCCACATTTTTAATGTTATCTAAACGCCCGCTAAGACTGGCATTAAATACATGAAACATTGCAATAACATCTGCAAAATAGGTTTGGTGGTTAGATATAAAAAGAACATTAGTATCTGGTAGTGTTTTTAAAATTTCAGAACCTTCAATTTGTAATTCATTAAAGCCTCTAAAACGTCTGTGCGATAATGCTCCAAGAATTCTAATGAGCCATTTTTTTATAAAAAGTATATGTCCAAAAGGATTTTTTTTAAATAATCCCATAGTTTGTTTTTATTTTTAATAATATACAAATGTAATAAATTACTAAAGTTATAAAACCTGTTTTAACAAGTCTTTTATTTCACTTAGTATCATTGCAGTTGCACCCCAAATAATATGTTTTTTTAAATGAAATGCAGGTGTATTTACAGTAACAGTATAGGATGTTTTAACAGGTGTGTTTATAATAGAATTTTCATTTAAAATTGAGGATAATGGTACTTCTATTAACGCCTCAACCTCAGTATCTTGTTTTATAAACTGAGGTGTGTTTTTAGAAATGCCCATAAAGGGATGCACCATAAAATTACTTGGTGGTATATATAATGGAGATAATGTTTTGGTAACTGTAAATTCAGATTTTGGTATTCCAATTTCTTCTTCAGTTTCACGTATGGCTGTGGTTTTTAAATTTTCATCTTCAAGTTCATATTTTCCACCAGGGAAGGCTACTTGTCCAGAATGTTTACCGTTATAGGTTTTTCTTAAAATAAAAATAAGCGTAGTTTCACCTTTTGTATTTGGGTAGAAAAGGGCAAGTACTCCAGCTTGTTTGGCAAATTTAGCTTCATTTTTCATTTTTTTAGCCATCTCCATGCGAAAAGGTGGAGACAGTTTTGCATGAGACACTTCACCAAGAAGCGGAAGTTTTTCTATTTTTGATACACATTTTAAAAACTGTTCAAATTGCATTTATGAGACTATTAGTATTGCTTTTTTTTAGTTTACAATTATTGAATTGTGAAGATAAACAAACTTCAAAACAAAACCACAATGCAATCTTAAAAGATACCTTAGTAAATAGTAAGATTTCTAAGAAAGAACTTAAAAAAGTTAGTAAGTTTCCTATACTCACAGATGAAAATGCAATGCACTTCTTTTTGGATTATGAAAAAGTAAATAAAGAAGACAAAGTTCGCATTACTACGGATTTTGGGGTTATTGACATACAATTATATGAAAAAACAAAGTTTCACAGGGCTAATTTTATTTACCTAACTAAGCGTAATTATTTTGATGGCACGCAGTTTTATAGAGTGGTAAAAAATTTTGTTATACAAGGTGGTAGCAGTGATGATTATAATATTGCAAAGCGAAGAAAAAAGATTGGTAAATATTTATTGCCGCCAGATACCAAACGCGGTTACACTCACAAACGTGGTGCAGTATCTATGCCTAGCAGTGAAATTGACAATGCCTATAAGCTAGCGTCACCGTTTCAGTTTTTTATAATTCAGCGGCAAGGCGGTGCGGCTTATTTAGATAAGGAATATACTGTTTTTGGGGAAGTTATTGAAGGTATGGCAGTTGTAGATAAAATTGCTAATGTAAAAACCGACGACGGGGAGTGGCCACTAAACAACGTTTACATCAAAAAAATTGAAATTATTGATTAATTAAAAAAGCCAGAATATTACAAGTTACATAAAATTCTGACTTCCATATTATGTGATATATTTTATTGTATAATACCACCACAACTTATTCTGCTACCAGCATCTCCAGATGGTTGTGAAGTGAAATCATCAGTACCTTGGTGCACAATAATTGCTTTACCAACAATATTTTTAGTGTCGTCTTCACAGCTAATACACCACTGATCTGTAGTCATAGTTACTGTGCCAATACCATCGGCACCAACTTCAAAATTACCAATATCACCTTTGTGATACCCAGTACTATTACCCCATTTACCGTGAGGTTGTGCTGTAGGGTTCCAGTGGCCTCCAGTAGATTTTCCATCTTCAGAACTACAATCCGCAGTTTCATGAATGTGAATAGCGTGCGTACCCTCAGACAAGCCTGTCATGTTTGCACTGAGTGTTACATTATCTCCTATCTCAACAAATACAACAGTGCCTTCAACTGTACTATTATTTTTTGGACTTAGATTTACAATAACAGTTTCATAACTACAGGCAGTAGTTGTTAAGACAATTACAGCAATACATAAAAGTTTAAATGTTTTCATAAATATTAGTTTTTCAGTAAAATTAAGTAGATAATACTTGCAAAACAAAAAATATACGACTAAGATTTATAAGTTTTCTGTATTTTTATGCAATTCTAAACGTTAAAAAAATGAAGAGGTTATTACTACTCTATATTACTTTTTGCTCGTGCTTAATATCTGCACAAGAATTTTCTATGGATATGCTTAAAAATATGACACCAAGAAACATTGGTCCTGGTGGAATGTCTGGAAGAGTTACGGCCATTGATGTGGTTAACAGTAACACAGATATTATGTATGTTGGTACAGCATCTGGCGGTCTTTGGAAATCAAATTCTGCGGGTATTACTTGGCAACCTATTTTTGAAAACGAGCTTACAGCCTCAATAGGTGCAGTTAAAATTCAGCAATCAAACCCTAGTGTTATTTGGGTTGGTACAGGTGAAGGTAATCCTAGAAACTCTTTAAATGGTGGTTATGGTGTATATAAATCTCTCGATGCTGGTAAAACATGGCAATCTATGGGTTTAGAAAAAACAAGACACATTCATAGAATTATAATAGATCCTACAAACCCAGACATTGTGTATGTTGGTGCTATTGGTTCGCCATGGGGGGAGCATCCAGAGCGCGGAGTATTTAAAACTACAGATGGTGGCAAAACTTGGAATAAAATTTTATTTGCCAATACTAAAACAGGAGTTGCAGATTTAGTAATGGATCCTTCAAACCCTAATAAACTTATAGCCACATTATGGGAACATAAACGGGAACCTTGGTTTTTTAATTCTGGAGGCGAAGGTTCAGGATTACACATCACGCATGATGGTGGTGAAACTTGGAAAAAAATCACTAATACTGATGGTTTTCCTAAAGGACAACTTGGACGCATAGGTGTTGCAATTGCTCAAAATAAACCAGATATTATCTATGCTTTGGTTGAAGCAGAAAAAAATGCACTCTATAAAAGTGAAGATGGCGGTTTTACTTGGAAAAAAATTAATGATAAAAATGATATCGGAAACCGCCCGTTTTATTATTCTGAAATTTATGTAGATCCTGAAAATGAGAATCGTGTATTTTCAATTTATACCTATGTTAATGTATCTGAAGATGGAGGTGAAAATTTTAAACAGCTAATGCCTGCGTATGGTGTAAGTAATGGTGTGCACCCAGATCATCACGCATGGTGGATTTATCCAAACGATGGTAGTTTTATGATAGATGGAAACGATGGTGGTTTAAATATTACCCACGATGGTGGAAAAACATGGCGTTTTATAGGCAACTTACCAGTAGCACAATTTTACCACATTAATGTTGATAATGAGATACCTTATAATGTTTACGGTGGTATGCAAGATAACGGTTCGTGGCGCGGTCCAGCTTATGTGTGGCGCGCGCAAGGGATTAGAAATAGCTATTGGCAAGAAATTAGTTTTGGGGATGGTTTTGATGTTATTCCAGACAGGGACAATAGCCGTTTTGGTTGGTCTATGAGTCAGCAAGGTTATGTAAGCAGATACGATTGGCAAACTGGTAATAATTATGGTGTACGACCAACGCACTCAGACCCTAATGTGCAATTACGTTTTAACTGGAATGCGGCTATAAATATAGATCCGTTTGATAATGCTACACTTTACTTTGGAAGTCAATTTGTACATAAATCCACAGATAAAGGAGAAACATGGGAAGTAATTTCACCAGATTTATCAACCAATGATCCTGAAAAATTAAAACAATCTGAAAGCGGTGGTTTAACCATGGATGCTACTGGTGCAGAAAACCACTGTACAGTTTTAGTTATAGAGCCTTCCCCATTAGAAAAAGACATGCTTTGGGCAGCTACAGATGATGGTCGAGTGCACTATACAACCAATGGCGGCTCTACCTGGAATGAAGTTACTAAAAACCTAAAGGGTTTACCAGAAGGGAGTTGGATTACACAAATTAAAGCCTCTAATAAACATAAAGGTGAAGCACTTTTAGTAGCTAATGATTATCGTCGTTTTAACTATTCACCTTATGCATACCGCACTAAAAACTATGGGAAATCATGGAATCGTATTGTAGATGAAAACGATGTGCAAAGTTATACTTTAGCAATTGTGGAAGATTTACTTGAGCCAAACCTTATGTTTTTAGGCACAGATGATGGACTTTATACATCTATTAATGCTGGCGAAAAATGGATAAAATGGACATCTGGTTTCCCTACCACATCGGTTAAAGATTTAGTGATTCATCCTCGTGAGCACGATTTGGTAATTGGTACTTTTGGAAGAGCTGCATGGATTTTAGATGATATTAGACCCTTGCGTGCCATAGCAAAAAACGTTTCAATAACGAAGTCTAATATTAAATTATTTGAGCCACCAACGGCTTACCAAGCGGCATACCAACAACCAACAGGAAGCCGTTTTGGTGCAGATGCCATGTATCATGGCGAAAACCGTGGAGATGGAGCGCATTTTTCATATCTGTTTAATAAGAATGAAAGTGAAAAATTAAAATCTGATTCTCAAAATGAAAAAGAAAACCCAGCCGTAAAATGGGATTCGTTAAGCCTAAAAATCTATGATGGTGAGCGATTAATACGAACTTTAAAAACTAAAGTACCAGAAGAAAACGGATTGCAAAAATGGGTTTGGTATATGGATGAATCTGGTGTAGAGAGACCTTCTAGAGAACCTATAAAACGAAAGCGAGAGCCAAGTGGAGTTTCTGTTAAACCAGGAACTTATAAAGCAATTTTACATTACGGGGATTTAACTTCTGAAACCAATATTGCTGTAAAATCTGATCCACGTTTGCAAGTTTCAAAAAAGAATACAGATGAAGTTTATGCAGCTTTAAAACAATTGGAACAGTTTCAGCAAACAACAGCAGATGCAGTAAATCAGTTGGTTGAAAGTAAAACTATTGCTGAAAACTATGAAAAAGACCTTTCTAAATTAGATGCTAAATTATATAAAACACAGATAGATTCCTCTAAAGCAATAGTAAAACGAATAGATGCTTTGTTGGATAAGTATTTGGGTAAAATAGATAAACGACAAGGTATTACAAGAAATTCAGAAGTAACACCAGTTCAACGTTTGCAATTGGCATATAATTATGTGAGTAATAGCCAAACAGGATTAACAACAACAGAAACTTCACTTATTAAACATGCAACGGATGCTTTAAATGAACTTTTAAATGAAACAAACCAGTTTTTCAAGGACGATTTTGAGGATTATAAATTAAAAATGAATGCCATTAATGCAAGTCCGTTTAAGGAAATTAAAACTTTTGCTATTGATTGATGTTTGGTTAAAAACTAACTGAACCCTATATTTTTTATTTGAGCCCTTTTTGGTATTAATAACTAAAAAGGGCTTTTAACTTTTAGCCTCTTATGGTTTTTACAAATGCATCAATTGTAGCAACACCATGTTGGGTTAAATGCTTAATAAAAGCGCTGCCAATGATAGCTCCTTTGGCATGTGTGGTTGCCTTAGAAAAGGTTTCGTTATCAGAAATACCAAAACCAACAATTTGTGGGTTTTTAAGGTTCATATCTGCAATACGTTTGAAATAACTTGTTTGCGCTGTTCCAAAACCAGATTGACTTCCTGTAACACTTGCAGAACTCACCATATATATAAAACCATTAGATACAGAATCTATATAGTTAATACGCTCTTCTGAGGTTTGTGGTGTTATTAAAAAGACATTGATAAGCCCGTATTTTTCAAAAATGGCCTTGTAATCACTGTGGTAAATAGCAACAGGTAAATCAGGAATAATTAAACCATCTATACCAATATCTTGGCATTTTTTACAAAAAGCGTCTACACCATATTGTAACATCGGATTAAAATAGCCCATAATTATTAATGGAATAGATACTGTTTTTCGCATGTCTTTTAACTGTTCAAACAACACATCACTAGTCATACCATTTTTTAAAGCTTGTGTGGAACTTGCCTGTATGGTTGGGCCATCTGCTAAAGGATCGCTAAAGGGCAAACCAATTTCTATCATGTCTACACCACTTTTTTCAAGATTTTGGATAATGGAAACCGTATCATCAATACTTGGATAGCCAGCTGTAAAATATATAGATAATAGCTTTTTGTTTTCTTTTAATTTTTGATTTATTCTGTTCATGTTTTTTGAAAATAGAATTAAGAGTATAGAATATAGTTGAAAGAGATAAGACTTGTAACCTGTTTAATTGTCTATTCTCTATTTTCTAACCTTTATTCTCTGAATTTATAATTAAACTTTTATTTATAAGCTACTGAATTACCTTCAGTATTCAAGCTAAAGCTTGAAATAATCAATATAATTCTGTAAATCCTTATCGCCACGACCAGATAAATTTAATACGATAATATCCTCTGGTTTAAAAGTTTTATGTTCAAAAACCGCCAAAGCATGTGAGGTTTCAATAGCCGGAATAATACCTTCTAGCTGCGATAACTCTAAACCAGCCGTCATGGCGTCATCATCTGTAATGGCAATAAATTCTGCTCTGCCAGATTTGTATAAGTTGGCGTGCATTGGACCAACACCAGGATAATCCAAACCTGCCGAAATAGAGTAGGGTTCAGTTATCTGTCCGTCATTAGTTTGCATTAATAGTGTTTTACTACCATGAATAATACCTTCCCTTCCCAATTGCGATGTTGCAGCACTTTCACCAGAATTAACACCTTTTCCGGCGGCTTCAACCGCAATTATATTTACATTTTGGTTCTCTAAATAGTGGTAATAAGTGCCTGCAGCATTTGAGCCACCACCAACACAAGCTATCAAATAATCAGGGTTTTCGGTACCTTCTTTTTCAAGTAATTGCGCTTTAATTTCTTCTGAAACTACAGCCTGAAAGCGTGCTACCATATCTGGATAAGGATGCGGACCAACCACACTACCAACAATATAATGCGTATTTACAGGATTATTAATCCAATCACGCATGGCTTCATTAGTGGCATCTTTTAAAGTGCGGCTGCCAGACAATGCAGGCACTACTTTTGCGCCAAGCATTTTCATACGTGCTACGTTTGGTGCTTGACGTGCAATATCAATTTCACCCATATACACCACACATTCTATACCCATAAGTGCACAAACGGTAGCTGTGGCAACTCCGTGTTGACCAGCACCAGTTTCAGCAATAATACGTGTTTTACCTAAACGCTGTGCCAGTAAAATTTGCCCAACGGTATTGTTTATTTTGTGCGCGCCAGTATGGTTAAGATCTTCACGTTTAAGATAGATTTTAGTATTGTATTTTTCTGAAAGACGTTTTGCAAAATAGAGTGGGGAAGGACGCCCAACGTAATCTTTTAATAACTGATGAAATTCTTCTTGAAACGAGGGCTCTGCAGTAATTTTAAGATAGTTTTCTTGAAGTTCTTCAATGTTTGGGTATAACATCTCTGGAATGTAAGCTCCACCAAACTCGCCATAATAGCCTTTGTTGTTAATGTTGAATGATTCTTTCATAGTTGTTTTTATTTATAGCAAAACGATTAAGGATTCTAAGAATATGATTTTATTTTTGTAAAACCTGATGCATAGTGTTTTTAAAGTGCTCTAATGTTTTAATGTTTTTTAATCCTGGCTCAATTTCAAATTTACTATTTACGTCTATAGCATAACAGTATTTTGAAGCTGAACTTTGTTTAAAATTATTAATAGTTTCAATTTCATTTACGCCAATTCCGCCACTTAAAAAATAAGGTTTTGTAGAGGAATATGCGTTTAAAATTTCCCAATTAAATTTGTAGCCATTTCCGCCAGGTAATTTACCTTTTGTGTCAAATAAATAATAATCGCATACGGTTTCGTAGGGTTTTAAAACTTCAAAATTAAAGTGGTTTTTTATACTGAACACTTTAATAATTTCAATTTTATTTTTGAAGTCTGTATTGAAAGTTTCCTTTAATTGCGAACAAAATTCTGGTGTTTCATTGCCATGAAGTTGAATAACGTTAAGGTTGTATTGGTTTATTTTTGAAACAATACCATCTTTAGTTTCATCTACAAAAACACCTGTTTTTTTAATATCACTTGAAATATCTGGTAGTTTGCCATTAAAGTAGCGCGCCGATTTCTCATAAAATATAAAGCCCAAGTAGTGAGGTTGCAATTGTGCAACGGCTTGGATATTGTCTTTATATTTCATGCCACATATTTTAAGTTTCATAATATCCTATTTAAATATTTTATGTGTTGGCTTAATTTTTTTTTTTTAATTCCTTTATAAATTGCTGTGCGCTCTCGCCAGGGTTATTGGTTTTCATAAAATTTTCACCAATTAAAAACCCTTTATAACCATAAGGCTGTAATTCTTTTATAGCGTTAACCGAGCTTATGCCACTTTCTGAAACTTTTACAAAATCTTCTGGAATATGAATGCTTAGTTGTTTTGAGGTTTCTAATGAAACTTCAAAAGTTTTAAGATTTCGGTTGTTTACACCCAACATATCTAAAGATGGCATTAGTGCTTTTTGTAATTCTTCTAAGTTATGCACTTCTAAAAGTACGTCCATTTTCAGACGTTTTGCAAGTTCTGAAAACTGCTTAATTTGTGGTCTTGTTAAAATGGCAGCAATAAGTAAAATAACGTCTGCACCAAAGGCTTTGGCTTCTATAATTTGATGCTCGTCTATAATGAATTCTTTACGTAGTAATGGTAATGTGCTACTTGCACGTGCCAAAGTTAAATCGTCTAAACTGCCACCAAAATATTTACCATCTGTTAAAACCGACATACCGCAAACACCTGCATTTTGATATCCCAAAGCAACATCTTGTACATTTAAGCTGTAATTTATTTCAGATTTTGAGGGCGAACGTCTTTTGTGTTCGGCAATAATACCACTATTACTTTCACGTAATTTCTGACTTAAAGAAACCGTTTCGCCTTCAAAAAGTATTGATTTTTCAAGCTGTTGAATAGGAAATATTAATTTTCTTAGTGCAACTTCTTTACATTTATCGTTTACTATTTTGTCTAAAATATTCATGTATTAGTATTGGTATTTAGTTTTAGATGTTAATTACTTAATGCAATAAGTTTTGTTAAACTTGCTTTTGCGTTTCCGCTTTCAAGTGATGCTTTTGCTAAGTGGAATCCTTCAAGATGTGAAATTTTATTAACCGTAGCAATTGCTAAACCGGCATTAGCACAAACCACATTGTTTTGAGCTTCTGTGCCATCATTATTAATAATTTTTAAAAATAAATCTGCGGCTTCTTTAATGGTATTTCCTCCAAAAATTTCTGATTGTTGTATTTGCTTTACATCTAAATTTTGAGGTGTAAATAAATTTTCTGAGTGGTTTGTAATTACTTTAGTTGGTCCAGTTAGCGCAATTTCGTCATAGCCATCAAGTGCGTGAACAATGGCATAATTTTTATCGGTTTCTTGGTATAAGTAGCTATATAGTCTCAACAATTCTAGATTAAAAACACCAACCATTTGGTTTTTTGGAAACGCCGGATTTACCATTGGACCTAGCATATTAAAAAATGTTTTTACACCCAAAGCTTTGCGAATTGGCGCAACGTTTTTCATTGCTGGATGAAACAGTGGTGCATGTAAAACACAAATATTAGCTTCATCAATACTACGTTTTAGGAAGTCGGTATTATTTGTAAATTTTATACCCAAATGTTCCATAACATTTGATGAGCCGCAAGCAGATGATACGCCATAGTTACCGTGTTTTGTAACCTTAACACCAGCGCCAGCGGTTACAAATGCTGCAAGTGTAGAAATGTTAAAAGTATCTTTTCCGTCTCCGCCAGTACCACATAAATCTATGGTGTTGTAATCATTTAAATCTACAGGAATGCAAAGTTCTAAAAGTGCATCTCTAAAGCCTTTTAGCTCTTGAAGTGTAATACTACGCATCATATATACGGTAAGAAATGACGCTATTTGACTCTGGTTGTATTTGCCTTCGGAAATATTTACCAACACGTTTTTTGCTTCATCTGTAGAAATACTTTCTTGGTTTATGAGTCTGTTTAATATCTGTTTCATGCTTGTTTATGTGGTAAGTAGGACTCTTTTTTTTTGTTTAAACTCGTTGTTAATTTTAGCAAACAGCTTATTGATTTACCCAGTTTTCTAGAATTTTTTTTCCGTTTGGTGTTAGTACAGACTCTGGATGGTATTGCACGCCTTTTACATCGAAAACCTTGTGTCTTAAAGACATAATTTGTCCGTTTTCGTCAAAAGATGTCGCCTCTAAACAGTCTGGTAAATTTGAATTTACTACCCAAGAATGGTAGCGTCCCACATCAAAAGTATTATGTAATCCTTTAAAAAGGGGTTCATCTTCAACAGCTAATGTAATGGTTGTGGCTACTCCGTGGTAAACCGTTTCAAGGTTTATTAGTGTGCCACCAAAAACTTCGGCAATAGCTTGCTGTCCTAAACAAACGCCAAGAATACTTTTTGTAGGTGCGTAAACCTTAATGATTTCTTTTAGCAAACCCGCTTCATCTGGGATTCCTGGTCCGGGAGACAATACTATTTTATTATAACTTGCTACCTCTTCAATGCTAAGCTTATCGTTTCGTTTTACGGTGACTTCACATTCTAAATCTTCTAAATAGTGGACTAGATTGTAGGTGAAACTGTCGTAATTATCGATTACTAGTACTTTTTTCATGCTTTGCCACGTCATGAGCGTGGTATTTGTTTAATTAAACTTATTTTTTTAATACTTATAGCGCTTCTGCTTGCTCAATAGCTTTGGTTAGTGCGCCAAGTTTGTTGTAGACTTCTTGCAGTTCACTATCGGCATTAGATTTTGCAACCAAACCAGCTCCAGCTTGCCAATATAAGTTGTGGTTTTTACTTAAAAAGGTTCTAATCATTATAGCATGGTTAAAATTGCCATCAAAATCCATAAATCCGATAGCACCACCATAAAATCCACGGCTTGTTTTTTCATATTTTTCAATAAGTTGCATGGCTTTGTGTTTTGGCGCACCGCTAAGTGTGCCTGCAGGAAAGGTGTCTGCTACAACTTGCATGGTGTTGGTATTTTTATGGATATCTCCTACAACCTTACTCACTAAATGTATAACATGGGAAAAAAACTGAACTTCTCTATAATTTTTAACGGTAACATTACTGCCATGTCTGCTAAGATCATTTCTGGCAAGATCTACTAGCATTACATGTTCTGCATTTTCTTTAGCATCTTTTATTAAGGCTTCTGCGAGTTCAGCATCTTTAAGGTCGTTTCCGCTACGTTTAAAAGTACCCGCAATAGGATGGATTTCAGCCTTTTTATCATTTACTATAAGTTGTGCTTCTGGTGAGCTTCCAAAGATTTTAAAATTTCCGTAATCGAAGTAGAAGAGGTAAGGTGATGGATTTATACTTCGTAATGCTCTATATACATTAAACTCATCGCCACTAAAGGCTTGCGAAAATTGTTTGGAAAGTACCAATTGAAATACATCTCCTCTAGCGCAGTGTTTTTTTGCAAGTTCTACATGGTTTTTATAGTCTTCATCTGAAAGATTAGAAGTAATATCGCCTTCAGTATTAAAATTGTATGAGGCATATTGACGTGTTTGAATAAGTTGAAGAATAGCATCAATATTAGTTTCGGTTTCAAAACAATGTGAAAAAATGTAGGCTTCGTTTTTAAAATGGTTTATAGCAATTATATTTTGATAAACTGCATAATAAATATCTGGTATTTCTGTAACACCTTCTTTTTTTGAGATTTCGATGTCTTCAAAAAACCGAACTGCATCATAAGCTGTGTATCCAAAAACACCATTATTAATGAACTTGAAATTGGTATTTGCATCTGCTTTAAAGCGTTGCGTGAAGTTATGAATTTCGGTAACGACATCAGTATTTTCAATACTATCTTCTTTTATGCTACCGTCTGGAAATGTTTGCGAAATAACATCGTTATTCACTTGTATTGAAGCAATAGGATTGCAACAGATATAAGAAAAACTATTATCGTTAGCATGGTAATCGCTACTTTCTAGCAATATACTATTTGGAAATTGATCTCTAATCTTTAAATAAATACTAACTGGGGTTATGGTATCGGCAAGTATTTTTTTATAGTGTGTACGTAGGTTAAATGTTTTCATTTTATGCTGAATGTATTTCAGAACTAATTAAAATTAAAAAAGGCTTGTCGTGATTGACAAGCCTTTTGATATATTAGTTACATACAAAGTAGTGTTTCACGAACGTTAGTTTGAGAAATTCCACCACCAAATATGAGTTGCATTAATTTTCATTATGTAAATATAGAAAATGAATTTTGAATTTTGAAAAAAAATTAAAGATTTTTATGTCGTTTTCTATCTACTTCACTAAGATAAATTTTACGTAATCTAATGTGGTTTGGTGTAACCTCCACATATTCATCTTTTTGTATGTATTCTAAAGCTTCCTCTAAAGAAAACTTAATTGCAGGTATAATTTTAGCTTTATCATCTGCTCCAGAAGAACGTACATTACTTAATTTTTTAGTTTTAGTAACGTTAACGGCCATATCATCTCCACGAGAGTTTTCGCCAATAACTTGTCCGCCATAAATATCTTCACCTGGATTTACAAAAAACTTACCACGATCTTGTAATTTATCAATAGAGTATGGAATTGCTTGTCCGTTTTCCATGGATACTAAAGAGCCATTTTGACGCTCTGGAATACCACCTTTTAAAGGTAAGTATTCTTTAAAACGGTGTGCCATAATAGCTTCACCAGCAGTAGCGGTTAGTAACTGATTTCTTAATCCAATAATACCACGTGATGGTACTAAAAATTGACAAATCATACGATCTCCTTTGGCTTCCATGCTAAGCATATCGCCTTTACGCATTGTTACCATTTCTATAGCTTTTCCAGAAACGTTTTCTGGTAAATCAATAGTCATTTCTTCAAAAGGTTCACATTTAACACCATCAATTTCTTTGATGATTACTTGTGGTTGCCCAATTTGAAGCTCGTAACCTTCACGACGCATGGTTTCAATTAAGACCGATAAGTGTAATACACCGCGACCAAAAACCATAAATTTATCTGCACTATCAGTCTCTTCAACACGTAATGCCAAGTTTTTTTCCAGCTCTTTAGTTAATCTGTCTTTAATATGTCTTGAGGTTACAAATTTTCCGTCTTTACCAAAAAACGGTGAGTCGTTAATTGTAAATAACATACTCATTGTAGGTTCATCTATGGCAATAGTTTTTAAGCCTTCAGGATTTTCAATATCGGCAACAGTATCACCAATTTCAAAACCTTCTAAACCTACAATTGCACAAATATCACCGGTTTGAACGCTTTCTACTTTTTTACGTCCTAAGCCTTCAAAAGTATGTAGTTCTTTAATTTTACTTTTTACAATAGTTCCATCTCTTTTTACCAAAGAAATTTGTTGGTTAACGTTAAGTTCGCCACGTGTTAAACGTCCTATTGCAATACGACCTGTAAATGAAGAAAAATCTAAAGACGTAATAAGCATTTGCGTTGTTCCTTCCTCAATTTTTGGTTCAGGAATATGCTCAATAACCATGTCTAATAGTGGTTCTATATTTTTAGTTTCGTTTTTCCAATCGTCACTCATCCAATTGTTTTTGGCAGAACCATAAACTGTTGGAAAATCTAATTGCCACTCTTCCGCACCAAGCTCAAACATTAAGTCAAAAACTTTTTCGTGTACTTCGTCTGGTGTACAATTTTCTTTATCTACTTTATTAATAACAACACAAGGTTTAAGACCTAAATCTATGGCTTTTTGTAATACAAAACGTGTTTGTGGCATTGGACCTTCAAAAGCATCTACCAACAGTAAAACGCCATCTGCCATATTAAGTACGCGCTCTACTTCACCACCAAAATCGGCGTGACCAGGTGTGTCAATGATATTAATTTTTGTATCTCTGTAAACAACAGATACATTTTTTGAAGTAATTGTAATTCCACGTTCACGCTCAAGATCGTTGTTATCTAGAATTAAATCTCCAGTGTTTTCATTTTCACGAAATAACTGACAATGGTACATAATTTTATCAACCAAAGTAGTTTTACCGTGATCTACGTGGGCAATGATTGCAATGTTTTTAATAATAGCCATAATTGATGCTGATTTTAAGCGTGCAAATGTACATTTAATTTGTGGAATAAATGAAGGCGTAAAATACTTTTATCATTAAATAGATTATCTTTACACAATTAATGTAAAACGAATAATTGTGATTGATTTTAAAGCTATTCCGAAACTAAAACATACCACTTCTAATAATTTTTTTCTATTGTGTGGGCCTTGCGCTATTGAAGGTGAAGACATGGCCATGCGTATTGCAGAGCGTGTACTTAAAATTACAGATAAGCTTGAAATTCCTTATGTTTTTAAAGGGAGTTATAAGAAAGCTAATCGAAGTAGAATTGATAGTTTTACGGGTATTGGAAATGAAAAAGCTCTTAAAATATTAAGAAAAGTTTCTGAAACTTTTGATGTGCCCACAGTTACAGACATACATGAAGCATCTGATGCTGCAATGGCTGCCGAATATGTAGATGTATTACAAATTCCTGCATTTTTAGTGAGGCAAACGGATTTGGTAGTGGCAGCTGCCAAAACAGGAAAGGTTGTAAACCTTAAAAAAGGACAGTTTATGAGTCCGGAAGCCATGAAACACGCTGTTCAAAAAGTGAAAGATGCTGGCAATACTAATGCTTGGATTACAGACCGAGGTACAATGTTTGGTTACCAGGATATGATTGTAGATTTTAGAGGCATACCAACAATGCGTAACTATGCACCAACGGTTTTAGATGTTACACACTCTTTACAACAACCAAACCAAAGTGTTGGTGTTACTGGCGGAAGACCAGATATGATAGAAACTATTGCTAGAGCAGGAATTGTGAATAATGTAGATGGTTTGTTTATTGAAACCCATTTTGACCCTGCAAATGCAAAAAGTGATGGTGCTAATATGTTACATTTAGATAATCTTGAAAATTTACTTTCTAATTTAGTGGCTATCAGAAAAGTGGTAACTACGTTTTAAAATTAAAAAATTAACGTTTTAGCTTAAATGGATTGGTGTTAATTTCGAGCTGTTTTTTTAGAACGTAAATAACAGCATCATTATTAATACCTTCTACAGATTTGAATCTTAAAGATCTTACATGTTTTCTGTTACTGTCTATAAAAAGATGTGTGAAGTTGACCATTTTATCATAGTGCCAAAATGCTAAATCTACATAATCTCTAGATTGGTTAAGAAAACAAAGCGGAATTGCGTTTTGGTAGTAAAAAGGAATTCGCCATTTGTAAAGTAACTCTGCCTCTGGAGCAACGGAAACTATAATGCTTTGTAAATTTAGTAGTATAGACCGAAAAGGCTCATGTTGATTTAAAATGTAAGCTTCAGCCGGATTCAATTTAAATTTAAAATAATCCTAAAACACCAATTACAATAAGTGCAATTCCAATAATTGCTTTAAAAGGCATTAATTTTTCAGATATAGACCTTAGTGTAGTTTCTAATGCAGGAATTTTTCCAAATACATGTGTTAAAAGTAACAAACCACCTAAAATACTTAGCACATTATAAATAATACTACTCCTAAAAGTCATTAGTGCCAATACAACTAATGCACCACCAATAAGGGTTTGAAAAGGGGCTAATTTGCTAGCTATTTTGTTGAAGAAATTGCTTTCGCCATCCCATTTATCTAAAGTTGCTAAACCCAATAAAAGACCACCAGAAATTTTTGCTACAGTAAAAAGGATACCTATCATAATTATAATTTTTTCAAAATTAATATTTTATTTTACACACAGTATGTATTTGTAAATTATTTTTACTAACTTTGTAATTCAAAGTACTTTTTAAAATATGAATGATAAAGATTATTTAAAAGACATCATTGAGATAAAAAGCTTAATGCACAAATCGTCTCGGTTTATATCCCTCAGTGGATTGTCTGGTATTTTAGCAGGAGTTTATGCGTTATTAGGGGCTGCGGTTGCGTATTGGTTAGTAGATACGTATAGCTATGGTATGTTAAAGTTAGACGGTAAGATTTTTAGATATGTAGTATGCATTTTATTTTTAATTGCTTTTTTTAGTGTAATTACAGGTATTTATTTAACTACAAAGAAAGCGAAAAAAAATGGCGAAAAAATATGGGACAATTCATCTCGTCGTTTATTATTTAACTTTTTAATACCAATGGTAGCTGGTGGTTTTTATATATTAATTATTTTAAGTCAAGGTAAATACGGGCAAACTGGCGGTTTAATGCTAATTTTTTATGGTTTAGCATTAGTTAATGCATCAAAATATAGCATAGGCGATATTAGATACTTAGGGTATATTCAACTTATTTTAGGTTTAATTGCGGCACTATTTCCGGGTTATGGATTTTGGTTATGGGTGCTTGGCTTTGGTATAATGCATATTATATATGGCACTTGGATGCATTTTAAATATGATGTAAACAGAACGTGAATGTTTAAAAAATAACTTTTGATAAGCGTAAACAGAATTTAGAGAAAAGAATGCTAAATTCTTACCACTAAAATAACTGTTAATTACAGATTACTAAATACTTATAACATTACATTGAGCATCATAAATAATATAAATAAACTTTTTGATCATAGAATAAGGCTTGGTATTATGTCTGTTTTAATGGTTAATGAATATGCTGACTTTTCGTCCTTAAAAGAGCTTCTGGGTGCAACAGACGGAAATTTAGCTAGTCATACCAAAGCTTTAGAAAATGCTGAATATATTTTAGTTGAAAAACAATTTATTGGCAGAAAACCTAATACACGCTATAGTGTGACCAAATTAGGAAAACAGGCGTTTAAAAAACATATAAATGCACTTGAAAAATTATTAAAAACAAACTAAACTATTTTTTTGAACATTAACTTTGAATTACAAAGTACTTTTAAATAAATTAAAATAAATAATTATGGAAAATTTTAAACAATCAGAAAAAGAAACAAACAAATTTAGTCAGTGGTTAAAAACATCAATTACAGCTCGTATGCTTATGGTTGGTGGCCTTATTTTAGTATTACTTATACCTTTAATGTATGTGAATATATTAATTGAAGAGCGCAGTTACAGGCAAAAAGATGTTGTTAGAGAAATTAATAAGAAGTGGGGAAGTGAGGTACTTGTTTATGGTCCAATGCTAAAAATACCTTACAAAACTTACACTGAAACCTCAAAGTATAACGAAAAAACAAAAACTTACATTAAAGAAACAAAAACAAATATAAACTATGCGTATAGTTTTCCAGAAGTATTAAATGTTGAGGCTTTTGTAAAATCTAAACCGCTGTATCTTGGTAATTTTGAATCTGCAGTTTTTACTTCAAAAATGACATTAAAAGGTAATTATACGAAACCAGATCTTAGTTCAAAAGGAATTAAAGATGAAGCCATTATTTGGGAAAAAATTTCTGTGGTTTATAAAACTACAAACCTTAAAGGTATTAAAAATGAAATGAATATTTCATTAAATAATACACCTTATGGTTTTGAAACCAATTTTATTGAAAACAACTCTAGAAATCAGCTTGACGAATTAGAAACGGGATTTATTAATAAATCACTTTTAGATAATGATTTTACTTTTAATATGGCTATAACTTACGATGGAAGTAAGCAAATACAAATTATTCCGGTGGGTAAAACAACAAATCTTAGTATGAACTCTAATTGGGCAGATCCAGGTTTTATAGGTTCCTATGCACCAGATGATGAAACTAGAAGTATATCTGAAGATGGCTTTAAGGCAAACTGGAAAGTATTATCTATTAACAGAGCTTTTTCACAACATTACTTAAATAAAATACCAAACCTCACACAGTTTGCTTTTGGTACTAAATTTATTGTTTTGGTAGATGAATATCAGAAAAGTGAGCGGTCTGCTAAGTATGGATTTTTGGTTATTGGACTTACTTTTTTAATCTTTTTTCTTATTCAAACCATGAGTAAAATTAATATTCATCCGTTTCAATATTTAATGATTGGTTTGGCATTAGTGATGTTTTATACCTTATTAATTTCAATATCAGAACATAGTAATTTTTTAAATGCGTATTTAATTGCAGGAGTATCTGTAGTAGTGCTTATTACATCATATTCAAAATCAATTCTTAAAGATTTTAGATTTTCAATGCTTATAGGTATGTCTTTAATAGCGTTATATACATTCATATTTGTAATCATTCAGTTAGAGAATTACGCTTTATTGGTAGGTAGTATTGGGCTTTTCTTAATACTTGCTACTGTAATGTTTGTTTCTCGTAGAATAGACTGGCAAACAGGCAATTAAAAAAACTATTAGCCGTACTCAATTTTTAATCCTTTAATTGAGTGCGGTTTAAAGCAAATTAAAAATTACAAATACTTAATTTTAGTATTAATTTGTTTGTTATTAGCTTTTTTGCCAGTGTTTTTTTTATAGTTTATAAGTAACCATAATTAATGGTTTAATTTTTAGTAAACTTATTACAGTAAATCAAATTATATAATTATACCTTTAATATAGCTTCAATATTAGGTTTAAAATAGTTTGGTCCTTTTAATACTTTACCATCTTCACGGTAAATAGGTTCACCTTTATCATCAAGTTTACTCATGTTGCTGCGTTGTATTTCTTCAAATATTGCCTCAATTTTGTGCTGTAAACCATGTTCTATTATGGTGCCACATAGTATGTACAACATATCGCCTAATGCATCTGCAACCTCAACCAAATCATTAGCTTTTGCGGCCTCCAAATACTCCTCGTTTTCTTCTTTCATTAAATTAAAACGCAACGTGTTTTTTGCTTCACCCAAACTGGCTTTTGGAGTTTCGCGATATCCAATTTTAAAGGCTGTATGAAATGCCTTTACGGCTTCAATGTTATCTTTCATGGTTTAATATTTTGTATTTTTGTATAAAAAATAAGGAGATGTTTACAACAGGTCAATTGGTTTTTGGACTTTTATTTTTTATTGTATTTTCTGTAATCATTGGGATTCAATATCGAAAAGATCTAAAACTTCACAAAAAATATTACAAAGGTACACTATGGGTACTATTAGCATTTGTTGGATCTATTGGCTTATTAGCTGCAATTAAATTTGTGTTTATTTAAGTTGATTATTCTAGCATAATAGTTTTACCGCCAATTAAATGTGGATTATATAATTTAAAAAATCACACAATATTAGTAAAATCTATTTCATTAACCTCATTGTGAGAAGCATGCTTTACCACTACACCATTTTTAACCACTAACACTTGTGGTGATTGATGCATTACTTCAAAATTAGAAGCTATTTCATTAGAAATAGGTCTGTAGTTTAATAAATCTAGATAGTACAAATCGGCATTTAAATTTACATCATAGTCGGTTTCTAACTGTCGCATAACCATTTTACTAATGCCACAGCGCGTAGAGTGTTTGTATAAAATCTGAGCTTTAGATTTAGAAGCTTCAATAATAACATCTAATTGTGAGATTTCAGTTAATTGTAACCATGGTATTTTTTTTTCATCTTTAGGTTCAGAAGAACCAAATAATTTCTTAAACATATTTTAGTTTTTTTTTAAAAGATTTTAATTCATAGTATTATAAAATCTTACCATCAAAGCTAATTTATAACCGACAAAAAGTCGCTAAAACAAAAGGTATTGCTGTCATTTTGTCGCTCTTTTAAGATCAATACTCAAATGGTAAGATTATTGAATAAAGATAAAAAAATATAACAAAAAATAACGTCGTTATAACTTAAAATTTAAATAAAAGTCGAATTAGAAATCGGTTAATTTATACTAGAAAATAATTTCTATACATCATCAAATAACTAAAGTAGATTATACAATGAATTTTAATAATTATACCATAAAATCACAGGAAGCCATTCAACAGGCGCAACAAATAGCGCAGAGTTTTGGGCATCAGCAAATAGAAAACGCACACATTTTTAAAGCACTATTTACAGTAGATGAAAATGTATTGCCATTTCTGTTAAAAAAATTAAATGTTAATGTTGCCATGTTGCAACAAATACTAGACAAACAATTACAAAGTTTTTCAAAAGTTTCTGGTGGCGATATAATGCTTTCTAGAGCGGCAAGCAAAATGCTAAATAACGCAAGCAGTATCGCTAAAAAAATGAACGATGATTTTGTAGCTGTAGAACATCTTATTATCGCTATTTTTGAATCTGATGGCAAAACAGCTCAAATTTTAAAAGACCAAGGTGTAACAGAGAAAGCTTTAAAAGCAAGTATAAAAACATTACGTAATGGCGATAATGTTACCTCGCAAAGCCAAGAAGAAACCTACAATGCACTAAATAAATACGCAAAAAATTTAAACCAATTGGCCCAAAACGGCAAATTAGACCCTGTAATTGGTAGAGATGAAGAAATTAGACGTATCCTACAAATATTATCTCGAAGAACAAAAAACAATCCCATTTTAGTTGGCGAACCTGGTACTGGTAAAACCGCTATTGCAGAGGGCTTAGCTCACAGAATTATAGATGGCGATATTCCTGAAAATTTAAAAGAAAAACAGATTTTTGCTTTAGATATGGGTGCTTTAATTGCGGGTGCAAAATTTAAAGGCGAATTTGAAGAACGTTTAAAAGCGGTTATAAAAGAGGTTACCACAAGCAACGGAGATATTGTATTATTTATAGACGAAATACACACTTTGGTTGGTGCTGGTGGTGGTCAAGGTGCTATGGATGCAGCAAATATTTTAAAGCCTGCTTTGGCACGTGGTGAGTTAAGAGCCATTGGTGCAACTACTTTAGATGAGTACCAAAAATATTTTGAACAAGATAAAGCTTTAGAACGACGTTTTCAGAAAGTTGCTGTTAATGAACCAGATACTGAAAGTGCCATTTCAATACTTAGAGGTATAAAAGAAAAGTACGAAGCACACCACAAAGTACGTATTAAAGATGATGCAATTATTGGCGCAGTAACACTTTCTGAACGTTACATTACAAACCGATTTTTACCAGATAAAGCTATCGATTTAATGGATGAAGCTGCTGCAAAACTGAGAATGGAAATTAACTCTAAACCCGAAGCATTAGATGTTTTAGACCGTAAATTAATGCAGCTAGAAATTGAAATTGAAGCCATTAAACGTGAAAACGATGAAAGCAGGTTAAAAATACTTCGTACAGACTTAGCAAATATTAAAGAAGAACGCAACGCACTTAATGCCAAATGGAAATCAGAAAAAGCTGTTGTGGACAACATACAAAATATAAAATCTGAGATTGAAAACTTTAAACTTGAAGCTGAACGAGCAGAACGTGATGGAGATTACGGTAAAGTTGCAGAAATTAGATACGGAAAAATTAAAGATGTTCAGGCTCAGTTAATAACGTTTCAAAACGAATTAAAAGCACAACAAAACAACAATTCATTAATTAAAGAGGAAGTTAATTACGAGGACATTGCAGATGTTGTTGCAAAATGGACTGGCATTCCGGTTACAAAAATGATACAAACCGAGCGTGAAAAATTACTAAAACTTGAAACACAGTTACACAAACGCGTTGTTGGTCAAGAAGAAGCTGTTGAAGCAGTTAGCGATGCTGTACGTAGATCTAGAGCCGGACTGCAAAACCCCAATAAACCTGTAGGTACATTTCTTTTTCTGGGCACAACCGGTGTAGGTAAAACTGAACTTGCCAAAGCACTTGCAGAATACCTCTTTGATGACGAAAATGCAATGACACGTATTGATATGAGTGAATATCAAGAGCGCCACGCTGTTAGTAGATTGGTTGGTGCGCCTCCTGGTTATGTTGGTTATGACGAAGGCGGACAATTAACTGAAGCCGTAAGACGCAAACCGTACTCTGTAATTTTATTAGATGAAATTGAAAAAGCGCATCCAGATACTTTTAATATTTTGTTACAAGTATTAGATGAAGGCAGATTAACAGATAATAAAGGCCGAATTGCGGATTTTAAAAACACAATAATAATTATGACGTCCAATATTGGAAGCCACCTTATACAAGAGCGTTTTGAGACTACAAAAGATATTTCCTCAGCAAATGCTGCTGCAAAAAGAGATGTTTTAGGATTATTAAAACAAACTGTAAGACCAGAATTTTTAAACCGAATAGACGATATAGTAGTATTTACGCCATTATCTAAAACAGACATTTCGGCTATTGTAAAGCTTCAACTCAAAGGGGTTACTAAAATGATTGCACAACAAGGCATTACGTTTGATGCTACCGAAGAAGCTATAACGTACTTAGTTAACAAAGGTTACAACCCTGAGTATGGTGCAAGACCTGTAAAACGGGTTATTCAAAAAGAAGTATTAAATGCATTAAGTAAAGCTATTTTATCTGGTGAAGTCACAACAGATAGTATTATATTATTAGATGAATTTGACGGAGAATTAGTGTTTAGAAATCAGGGAGATTTGGTTGTAGAAGCCTAATATTTTCAATTTAAAATTTAAAGATAAGTGTAACATTCTTACTTTTTTTTGTCTTTATAAGGATTGGTTGGTTAAAGCAACACTATAAAATATTCGAAAAGCTATCGCATATTTTAGGTGTTGTTTTTTCAATGAATAGACTAAATTTGCACTTACCTTTTTTACTAATTATTAGCAGTTGAAATGCTAGTTTTAAACGCAACACATGTGTTTTATTTCAGACCATATAAGTCTTCAAAATATCAAACTTAAAGATCAGCCAAAGTTAATGGAGCTTATGGAACATATTTATCCGCCTGCATATAAACACCTTTGGGCAAATGAAGATTGCAATTTTTATCTAAATAAATGCTACAGTTTTAAAAATTTAGAAGTAGAACTCGCTCAATCTAATGCTGCATATTATTTTGTAAACTACAACGCTAAACGTGTTGGAATATTTAGAGTGGTTTACAACAAAGTATATTCTGGTTTTCCTGAAATGAAAGCAACGTACATTAATAGAATATATCTAGGCAAAGAAGCTCAAGGAAAAGGAGTTGCCAAAGCATTATTTAAGTGGTTAGAAAACGAAGCTAAAAAAAATAAAAATATACTTTTATGGTTAGAAGCTATGGATACTCAAAAACAAGCCATACGTTTTTACGAAAAACAAAATTTTAAATATGGTGAGGCAACACAGCTAGACTTTAAATTAATGCACCCACATTTAAGAGGTATGTATAGCATGTATAAAGTCATAACTTAAATAAAAAAAATGATATCTTTATTCTTTAAATTAAATAAAATGAAAAAATTAATATTGGTGCTTTTATTGTGCGTAAGTGTGTTTCAAGTACAAGCACAAGACACAAATTCTGATGCTATTACAACCTATTATTTAATTAGACATGCTGAAAAAGACCGTTCTGATAAAACCAATAGAAACCCAAAATTAACCAAAGCAGGATTAGAACGTGCAAACCATTGGGCTACAATACTAAAAACTGTTAAGTTTAACCAAATCTATTCCACAAATTATAACAGAACTAAAGCAACAGCTTTACCTACAGCAATTGCAAACAATCTAGAACTTAACTTATACAATCCTAGCACTTTAGATATTGATGCCTTTAAAGATGAAACAAAAGGCAAAAACATACTTATTGTTGGACATAGCAATACAACACCAGAATTTGTAAATAAACTGTTAGATGAAAAAAAATATGAAATGATTGAAGATAACAACAACGGGAATCTTTATATTGTTACAATTAGCCAAACTTCTAAATCAGATATTTTACTTACCATAAACTAAGCATTTTTATAATTTACAGATTCACTAATAAATACCTTAAAATGAAATTAAAAGCCTTTATAATTTGCATCATATTTATTGTAACACTAACAGTCAATGCTCAAGACAGAAATATAGAAGACCCTTTTTCTATAAGTCTTGGTATTAATGCTATTGACAGTTCTGGAAAACAAAATCCATTTAATTTTTTGAGCAATACAGATGAACTGGCGTTTTCAACACCTTTTGAGCTTGGTGCAAACTATGACATCTCAAACGCCATAGATGTATATACAAAACTGAGTTTAAATAAATTTGATGATATTAATGTAGATGGCTCTGTATTAGAAAACGACATATCCTTTTTTGCTATAGATTTGGGTGTCGATTATTATTTTTATACCACAAGCTATAATCAAGATTTTTATGCCATAGGCGGCTTAGGATATGTGAGTTTAGAAGATACTTATTTTACAGGTAATATTGGTGTTGGTACAAAATACTGGTTTAATGATGCCGTTGGTGTATATCTAAATGTTATGGGAAAATTTGCACTAGAAAACAAAGCTATAAATTCTAACTTTTTTCAATATTCAATTGGCTTAACGTACAAGTTTTACAGACGTTAATATAATTTTAACTAAACCTGAACACGTTTTAAAAACGCTATAAGCTATTAATTTTTATAAAAATTAAGCCTTAAACTTATTTTTGAATAAGTATTATTTTACATTTTTAGAATTACATTTGCAAGCCATGCAAAAAACTGTCAATATACTCAATAAGAAGGCTAAATTTCAATATGAAATTTTAGATAAATACACTGCGGGCATTGTACTAACTGGCACAGAAATAAAATCTATACGCTCTGGCAAAGCATCCATAACAGAGAGTTTTTGTGAGTTTAATACCAAAGACGAGCTGTTTGTTATTAATATGACAGTGCAAGAATACGATTACGGTAACTACTACAACCACAGACCAAAAGCAGAACGAAAATTACTACTAAACCGTAAGGAACTTAAAACCTTAAAAAAAGAAGTTGAAGCTAAAGGAAATGCCATCATTCCTTTACGATTATTTACAAATGAAAAAGGACTTGCTAAACTCACCATAGCTTTAGCTAAAGGTAAAAAACTTTATGACAAGCGCGAAACTATAAAAAACCGCGATAACAAAAGAAGCCTAGATCGTATTAAAAAAAACTTCAAGTAATTTAAGATTATGCTACTTTTCAAAGATGCGTTAATTTAATTTTCAAACCAATATCTAACTCATGCTATAGATCTAAGTACAACGTATTAAGCAAAATGATATGATTTCAAAAAAACAATTATTTATTTTCGTTTTGGCAATAGGCAATCTACTTACAGCACAGGTTGTTGGCAACATTACAAATACTAAAAACGAACCGCTTTCGTTTGTAAATATTTTTATAGAAAACACCTATAATGGCACTACAAGTAACGAAGACGGTTTTTATGAACTTAACATCTCAGAACCAAAAACATACACAATAGTATATTCTTTTTTAGGATTTAAAACTGTAAAAAAACAAATTTCCATTAATAGCTTTCCATTTACCTTAGATATTGTTTTAGAAGAAACGTCTGTATCGCTAAATGAGGTTTTAATTAATTCTGAAATTAACCAAGCAGATATTGTAATGCGAAAAGCTATTGCAACACGGCAAAATAATCTTGAAAAAATAAATTCCTACAAAGCCAATTTTTACTCACGCGGACTTATAAAAATAAAAGATGCTCCCAAAAAAATATTAGGTCAAGACATAGATTTACCAGGTTTAGACTCTACACGTAGTGGTATTTTTTACTTATCAGAAACCCTTTCAAAAATACAATATTTAAGACCAGATAAACTCAAAGAAACCATTACCGCATCTAAAGTAAGTGGAGACAATACAGGTTTCAGTTTTAACAACGCAATTGATGTAGATTATAACTTTTACAACAATACAATCCCTTTTGGTAATGCAATTATTTCACCAATAGCCAATAATGCTTTTAACTATTACAACTTTAAACTTGAGGGCACTTTTTATGATGCGCGTAACACGCTCATTAATAAAATAAAAGTAACACCAAAACGAAAAAACGATCCTGTTTTTGAGGGTTACATTTATATTGTAGAAGACCAATGGAACATATTTGCTTTAGAATTAGATATTACTGGTGTACAAGCTCGCATACCAATTGCAGAAAAAATCACATTAAAACAAACATTTTCGTACTCAGAAGCCGATGCTATTTGGGCATTAATTTCTCAGAGCCTAGATTTTGGTTACAGTATGTTTGGCATTAAAGGTGAAGGCCGTTTTACTGCCGTTTATAGCAACTATTCGTTTAATAAGACTCTAACAGCCAAAGACTTTGATAAAGAAATTGTGGCTTTTGAGGCCAATGCCAACAAAAAAGACAGTCTATTTTGGAACAAAATTAGACCTGTACCACTAACCAAAGAAGAGCAAACAGATTATAAAATTAAAGACAGCATACAAATTATAAGAGACTCTAAAACTTACAAAGACTCTGTTGATGCAGTTATAAACAAATTTAAAATCGGAGCTATTTTAAGTGGTTACACCTATAGCAATTCATTTAAAAATTGGAGTGCAGGTATAGAGTCGCCATTAAAAGCTGTAAATTTTAATACAGTACAAGGTTGGCACGCAAATATTAATAGTTTTTACACAAAAAACTATGACGATTTTAACCGCTACTTTAAAGCAAATGCTAATTTACAATATGGGTTTTCGGATAAACGCTTAAGAGCAACAGGCACATTTACCTATAAATTTAATAATATCAACCGCCCTTATTTAATAGTATCTGGAGGTGCAGATGTACAACAGTATAACTCAACAAATCCTATCACGCCAGTTGGCAATACTATAGCTTCATTGTATTTTGAAGAAAATTATATGAAACTTTACGAGCGTCGCTTTATAGCACTTAATTATTCCGAAGAACTCTTTAACGGTTTTCGGTTTTATACTAACGTGTCTTATGAAAACAGGCAAGCACTTTTTAATACAACAGACCAAACCTTTTACCCAAAAGAAAACAAAACCTACACCTCTAATAATCCATTAGACATAAATAGTACAGATGCTCCATTTGAAAATCATAATATTGTGAAGCTAAATGTGTCTGGGCGTTTTAATTTTGGTCAAACGTATTTAAGCTATCCCAATAGTAAGTTTAATGTTACAACAGATAAGTACCCAACTTTAATTTTGAGTTATGAAAAAGGTTTTGGGGCAACTATTAAAGATTATAACTTCGATCAAATAAAAGCTAGACTTTACCAATCTTCTAATATTGCAAATAAAGGCCGTTTAAGTTATAACCTTAGAGCTGGTAAGTTTTTTAATGCCAAAGCTATTGCATTTATGGACTTTCAACATTTTAACGGAAACCAAATAAATGTTAGCAGACGAGGTAATTACACAGATGTTTTTAACAATTTAGGGTATTATGACTTAAGTACTAATGACCGTTATTTAGAAGCCCATACTGAGCATGATTTTAATGGATTTATTTTAGGAAAAATACCTTTATTAAACAAACTAAATTTTAATTTAGTGGTAGGTGCACACGCATTGTTAACACCAAATAATAAAACCTACCAAGAGTACAGTATTGGAATAGACAATGTAGGTTGGGGAAAATTTAGATTTTTAAGAGTTGATTATATAAGATCCTACCAAAGCGGATTTCTAAGTGATGCTTTAGTATTTGGATTGAAATTGTTTTAATTTTTATCTTCAAGCAAAGGCACAAATCGAAACTCACCAAACTCATATTTTTCAAAATCTTTTGGTCCTTTTCTAATAAATAACGTCATTATTTGAACGTCGTTACCAACAGGTATTACCAAACGCCCGCCAATAGCCAACTGACTTAACAGAGGTTTTGGCACAAAAGGTGCGCCAGCAGTAACAATAATACTAGCGTACGGCGCAGCTTCTTTAAAGCCTTTATAACCATCTCCAAAAATAAGTTTTTTGGGTTTATAGCCAATTTTAGGTAAAAACTTTGATGTTTTTTTATACAGTTCTTTTTGACGCTCTATGCTATAAACAATACCGCCAAGCTCTAATAATACAGACGTTTGGTAGCCACTACCTGTGCCAATTTCTAAAACGTTATCGCCAGGTTTTACGTTTAATAATTCAGACTGAAAAGCAACTGTATAAGGTTGCGATATGGTTTGGTCTGCACCTATAGGAAATGCCTTATCTATATAAGCATGATCTATAAAGCCCGAATCCATAAACAAATGTCTTGGGATTTTTGAGATGGCATTTAGCACTTCAACATTTTTAATACCTTTATCTTTTAATACCAAAACTAATTTTTGACGTAGCCCTTGATGTTTAGTAGTATCTTTAAATATCATAATATCGAATAAGATGCGCTAAAAAGTAATTTTTTTTAAAAATTAAAATTTAAACGCACCCAATATTAAAAAATAAATAAGCTATTAGAAAAAAGAATTAAATCTTATTTTTGTTAAAAACCAAAAAACATGCTAAAAGTTGGAGTTCTTGGTGCTGGACACCTCGGAAAAATTCACTTAAGACTACTAAAACAATCTTCAAAATACGAACTCGTAGGGTTTTATGATGCAGATGTTGCCAATGCAAAACGTGTAGCTGAAGAGTTTGGATATACCTACTACAATTCCATAGATACTTTAATTGAAGCTGTAGATGTTGTAGATATTGTAACACCAACATTATCGCATTACGAATGTGCTAAAACAGCCATTAAAAAAGGGAAGCACATATTTATTGAAAAACCAATTACCAATACCGTAGAAGAAGCAGAAGCTATAAGAACCTTAGTAGCCGAGTATAATGTAAAAGGGCAAGTTGGCCATGTGGAGCGTTTTAATCCGGCATTTATGGGTGTAAAAGCACAACTAAAAAGTCCTATGTTTATTGAATGTCACAGACTAGCTGAGTTTAACCCAAGAGGTACAGATGTTCCAGTGGTTTTGGATCTCATGATACATGATATAGATATTATTTTAAGCGTAGTTCAATCGCCAGTAAAACATGTTTCAGCAAGCGGTGTTGCAGTAGTTAGCGATAGCCCAGATATTGCTAATGCACGCATAGAGTTTAAAAATGGCTGTGTTGCCAATTTAACGGCTAGTCGTATTTCATTAAAAAACATGCGTAAAACGCGTTTCTTCCAAAAAGACGCATATATCTCTGTTGATTTTTTAGAAAAAAAATGTGAAATTGTTAAAATGAAAGATGCCCCAAAAGATCCAGGGGATTTTGATATGATACTCCAAAATGCTGAAGGTGTAAAAAAACAAATTTATTTTGATAATCCTAAAATTGAAAATAACAATGCTATTTTAGATGAACTTGAAACCTTTGCAGACGCCATAAATACAAATTCAAAACCTATCGTAACCCTTCATGACGGTACCGAAGCATTGCGTGTAGCAACCATGATTATAAATCAGTTTTAATTAAGGGAAGCTTACACAAGAAACAGCTCTTTTGGTTTTTTAGCGTTGGTTTATGTTTCGGTAAAAAAAACAAGTATGCTGCGCGCGCGGCTGGCTTTTATATTAATAATTTTTATGGTTTGCACAATTTTCCGCATTATGCACAACTGTCCCTGTGTACAGTAGTTATGTTTCGTTCGGTAAATTCAAATTTAAAAAACAATTATTCCAGTTTAGAATTATATAAAATTATTGATTCATTTGATTTTTTAACATGATCCAAAAGGCATTTATAATCTCAAATATTAAATTATTTATCGGGTTTAAAGATGAAAAAACTAAAATTGAAACAAGGAAAGCTGTTAATTATATATAGAATGGAACTCATACTGTATTTCATTTGAAACATCAACAAGAGATTTTATGATAGTATCAAAATTTTATGGTATACTTTATTAAATTTTTTAGCCTTACGGGATTAATAGCGCATTATAGTTTTATAAGAAGGCGCTAATTGACTTACCTAATTATCCTTGTTTTTTTTGCGTTTCTTTTTCTTTTTTTTCTTCTTTTTCACTTCTTTCTCATCAAATTCACCATCTAACATGCTATTAATTTTAGTCATGTTGTTTTCAGAGATAAGGGTTTTAAGTTCCTTAAAATGGGATTCTTTAAATTTATCAAAAGCGTCTTTTCGAGCTAAGCTATTTTCAAAAGGTATTTTTATAAGTTCAAGTGTTTTTTCAAAATAAGAACTTATGGTTTGCTTAATAATTTCTTTTTGAAAATCGTCTGCTTCAAGTGTAGTTATAAAATTGGCTATAAACTCTTGTTTACGGTCTTCGGCCTCACGTTTCATTTTTTCTTTGTCTGCCTCGGAAGGTTCACGGTTGGTTTGTGGCACAGTGTTCATATTGTTTCTTCTGCCATTTCTCATCATTTGTGCATAGGTGTTAAATCCTAATAAAAGCGTAAAAGTAAATAGTATTATTTTTTTCATTTATGGTATATTTTTGGTGTTATAGTAGTTTTAAAATGGCTTCAGTAGGTCTTGCTATTACAGCATTTTTGCCATTAATAACAATTGGACGCTCTATTAATTTTGGATGTTTAACCATGGCTTCTAATACTGCATTATCAGACATATTATTTCCTTTAAAGTCACTTTTCCATATGCTTTCTGTTTTACGAACTAAATCTAGTGGGCTTATATTTAGTTTGGCAATAATTTTCTTTAAAGTGTCAATAGTGATGCCAGTTTCTAAATATTTTATAACATTATACTCTTGGTTATTGGCATCTAAAAATGCTATACCTTCTCTAGATTTTTTACATCTGGGATTGTGATATATGGTTATCATTTTTTATAAAATAATTGAAAAGGTTTTTAATTGGTTTAACAATGCTTCTGGTGATTCAAAATGTATGCCATTAATTCCAAAAGCTTCAGCAGCTTTTATATTTCTGAGGTTATCATCAATAAAAAGTGCATTTTCAGCGGTAATATTAAATCGTTCTAAAGTTAGCTTATAGATTTCTGGAAAGGGTTTGCGTGTTTTTTCTTCACCTGAAACTAATATACCTTCAAACCAATGTAAAAACTCAAAACGTTTTAACGCAATAGGAAATGTTTGGTGACTCCAGTTAGTTAGTGCAACTACTTTGTAGTTAGGATTATCGGTTAACGTTTTTAATAGTTTTACAGTTTCTGTAATAGCACCGCCTAACATGGTTTCCCATTTACCGTAGTACATTCGGATTAAGTCTTCATATTCAGGAAATAATGCAATACGTTCTTCAGTAGCTTTTTCTAATGGGTAGCCAGCATCTTGGTTTTCGTTCCAATCAAATGTGCAAATGGTATCAAAAAACCATTGCATTTTTTTTCGGTCACCGTTAAAAGCATCTAAATACAAATATTCAGGATTCCAATCGATTAATACACCACCGAGATCAAAAATTATAGTATCTATATTTTTCATGTTTAGGTTTAATACAATTAATAGTTTATTAAAAGTTAAGGTGTTTATATTACAAAAACGTCTTAAAGTTACTCATTTTCTTGTTGCCCCATCATCATAAGATATGCTTTTAAAAAGGGTTCAATAGCACCGTCCATAACAGCATCTACATTACCTGTTTCATAAGCCGAACGCACATCTTTTACCAATTTATAGGGATGCATTACGTAATTTCTAATTTGGCTGCCCCATTCAATTTTCATTTTACCAGCTTCAATATCGTCACGTTGTGCCATTTGTTTTTGCAATTCAATTTCATATAATTGCGATTTTAACATTTGCATGGCACGTGTTCTGTTATCTTGCTGAGAGCGTGTTTCTGAGCATTGTATTTGGATTCCGGAGGGTTTGTGAAATAATTGAACTTTAGTTTCTACTTTATTTACATTTTGTCCGCCAGCACCACTAGAGCGTGCAGTTGTAATTTCTATATCCGCAGGGTTTATGTCTATTTCTATAGAATTATCTACCAAAGGATACACATACACAGATGCAAAACTGGTATGGCGTTTTGCATTACTATCAAACGGTGAAATACGTACCAAGCGGTGTACACCATTTTCTCCTTTAAGCCATCCAAAGGCAAAATCGCCTTCAATTTCTAAAGTTACGGTTTTTATACCAGCAACATCACCATCTTGTATGTTAAGCTGTTTTACTTTAAAACCACTCTTATCTGCGTACATTAAATACATGCGCATTAGCATGCTAGCCCAATCACAGGATTCTGTGCCGCCAGCTCCAGCAGTAATTTGCAATACTGCACTTAGGCTATCGCCTTCTTCAGAAAGCATGTTTTTAAACTCTAGTTTTTCTATGGCATTAACGCATTTTTCAAAATGCGCTTCCACATTTTCCATGGGAGCTTCGTCCTCTTTATAAAATTCATAGATAACTTCTAAATCTTCAAAAAATGCAGTTGCGGCATTATAATCGTTTACCCAGCTTTTTTTTTCTCGAAGTGATTTCATTACCAATTCGGCTTTTTTAGAATCGTTCCAAAAATTTGGGTCAAAGGTTTGTTCTTCTTCGTTGGTAATTTCTATGAGTTTAGCATCTAAGTCAAAGATACTGCCTAAGTGTGTTGAGGCGGGAATTAAGATTTTTAATCTGATCTGATGTAATCATGGTGTTTTTTTTACAAATATAAGCTGCGGTATTAAAGTGCCATAATTTTGAATTGGTTTTTTAAAATTGTGTAAATTTAGGATTTACTAACTCGCTAACAATTTTGTATTTTTATTTTATGAAAAAAGAACATTTACTACTTTGTTTTTTATTGCTATGTTTTCAGCTTCAAGCGCAAATTTCAAACAAAACCAACTTAAAATCTTATAATGGGTATTTCGATTTTTATTATGAAGAAACTACCGATAAAATCTACCTTAAAGTAGATAGGTTAGATCAAGAATTTCTTTATGTAAATTCACTAGCCTCAGGTATTGGGAGTAATGATATTGGGCTAGATCGCGGACAGTTAGGTAATGAGCATGTGGTTTATTTTAAAAAAACAGGACCTAAATTATTATTAATTCAACCCAACTTGGATTATCGTGCCAATACTGATAATGAATTAGAACGAAAAAGTATCACACAAGCTTTTGCAAAATCGGTTTTATTTGGCTTTAATATTTTAGAAGAAAAAAACGGTAGCTATTATATAGATTTTACACCATTTTTAATGCAAGACACGCATGGTGTTGCCAACCGTTTAAAAAAAAATGAAGAAGGAAGTTATAAAATAGACAGTTCTAAAAGTGCTTTGGCATTAGAACGCACAAAAGCTTTTCCAGAAAATGTTGAGTTTGAAGCCCTACTCACTTTTAAAGGGAATCCAACAGGGCGAAACCTAAAAACGGTAACACCAACAGCATCATTGGTTACGGTTATACAGCATCATTCGTTTATAAAGTTACCAGATGCAAATTATAAGCCCAGAGTTTTTGATACCAGAAGTGGTGCTATTTCAATGTCATATTTAGATTATGCCACACCAATTCATGAGTCCATAAAAAAACGCTTTATAATAAGACACCGTTTAGAAAAGAAAACTCCAAACGCTTTAATTAGTGAAGCTAAAACCCCTATTATTTATTATTTAGATCCGGGAACGCCAGAACCAGTACGTTCAGCCTTATTAGAGGGAGCACGTTGGTGGAACGAAGCCTATGAAGCTATAGGTTTTAAAGATGCTTTTCAGGTTAAAATGTTACCAGCAGATGTTGACCCTATGGATTGTAGATACAACGTTATACAATGGGTACATAGAAGCACAAGAGGTTGGAGCTATGGTGCTAGCGTTGTAGATCCTCGTACTGGAGAAATTATAAAAGGACACGTGAGTTTAGGAAGTTTACGCATTCGGCAAGATTTTATGATTGCGCAAGCTTTAATGAATCAACCTTTTGCTGAGCGTGACGATAACTACCAATCGATGTTAGATATGGCTTTAGCCAGAATACGACAATTAAGTGCTCACGAGGTTGGGCATACCATTGGTTTTGCACACAACTTTGCAGCAAGTGCCAATAACAGAGCATCTGTGATGGATTATCCGCATCCGCAAATAAAATTAGTTAATGATAAGATTGATTTTTCTGAAGCCTATGCTACAGGAATAGGTGAGTGGGACAAAGTAACTGTGGCTTATAGTTATTCTGAATTTGATAAAAACACTAACGAAAAAGACGCTTTAAACACAATACTAAAAAGTGCACAAAATTCAGGATTGCGATTCATTACAGATAGTGACGCCAGAGCGGCAGGAGGTGCGCATGGTTTAGCACATTTATGGGATAACGGTAAAAGTGCTGCTGAAGAATTAAATGCTGTTTTAGAATTAAGAGCGAAAGCCATTTTTAATTTTTCAAAAGACAATATTAAAAGTTATGAACCCTATTCCGTGTTAGAAGATGTATTTGTACCGCTTTATTTTTACCACCGTTACCAAACCGAAGCCACAACAAAAGTAATAAGTGGTTTAGATTATAATTATGCGGTTAAAAACGATGGGCAATTCACCACAAAACCTATTGAAGTTAAGGCTCAAAAGTCAGCACTAGAGGCACTTTTAAATACTTTATCTGCGGAAACCTTAGCCATTCCTAAAGATAAATTGAATTTATTTCCACCTCGTGCTTACGGCTATAATCGTACACGCGAGTCTTTTAAAAGCAAAACAGGTGTAGCTTTTGATCCTTTTAGTGCTGCTAATACAGCTAGTGATATGACCTTACGTTATTTATTGCATCCAGAACGTGCTAATCGTTTGGTGCTTCAAAAAAGTTTGGATAGTGAACAGCTAGATTTGGAAACAGTAATTAATATGTTAATAGATAATTCTTTCAAAACAAAGCATAAAGACTTGTATTTAGAGGAAACTCAGCAGCAAATAAATGCAAATGTTTTAAAACACATTATAAATTTAGCGGTTAGCGATACTAGTTATTTTCAAGTAAAATCAATAGCTAATGACGCTATAAACACAATTAGCAAATTGCTTTACGATAAAAAGAATACGGTATCTTATGCCAATCAATACCGTATTATGATAAAAGAATTTAAAGTACATCCTGAAAAATTTAAGAGTGAAGCCTCGCCAAAAATTCCTGACGGTTCGCCAATAGGCAGTGGAATTTGTGATTATAATCTATTGAATGCCTATTAATAGTTTAGAAACCTAAAGTTGCAATTATGAAAAAAATACTTTTAAATGAGAAAAATAAATTACGATTGAAAATTGTACTATTTATAATTGTTTTCTTGATTATACGGGAAGTAATTTCTAATTGGGATGATTTCAAATTAGGATTAACAGGAAAACCATTTTAATTATGCGAATAGATTTAAGAAGCGATACGGTTACAAAACCAACTAAAGGCATGCTAGAGGCTATGCTTTTAGCTGAAGTTGGTGACGATGTATATAAAGAAGATCCAAGTGTAAATGCTTTAGAACAGCGATTAGCAGAGTTATTTGGTATGGATGAAGCGCTATTTTTTCCTTCAGGAAGTATGGCGAATCAAGCTGCTTTAAAACTACATACCAATCCTGGTGAGCAAGTTATTTGTGATAAGTATGCGCATATCTATAATTATGAAGGTGGCGGTGCATCTTTTAATAGCGGTATTTCTTGTAAATTAATAGATGGACATCGCGGCATGTTTACAGCAGAACAAGCAGAAGCATCTATAAATCCTCCAGAATTTTACCACAGTCCGCTTACATCTTTAATTGCCATTGAAAATACTACGAATAAAGGCGGAGGAGCATGTTGGGATTTTGAAGAATTAAAAAAAATTAAACACGTAGCTCATAAACACAACCTTGGTTATCATTTAGATGGAGCAAGACTTTGGAATGCTCTTATTGCAAAGGGTGAAAGTCCAAAACAATATGGAGAAATATTCGATACTATTTCAGTATGTTTCAGCAAAGGTTTGGGCTGTCCAATGGGTTCCGTGCTCATTGGAAATAGTAAACTTATGAAAGGTGCGTTAAGGGTTCGTAAACTATTAGGTGGCGGAATGAGACAAGTAGGTTATGCAGCAGCAGCAGGGCTTTATGCTTTAGATAACCATTTGCAACGTTTAGAAGAAGATCACATAAAAGCAAAACAAATAGGAGCTATATTACAAAACCTAAGCTGCATTAAAACTGTTGAACCTATTGAAACAAACATCATTATTTTTGAATTACATGATGCCATTAATGAAACTCAATTTCTAAACACTTTAAAGGAAAAAGGTGTAGAAATTATTGGCATGGGAAGCAATAAGCTCAGAATAGTTACACATTTAGATTATAATAATGCTATGCATGCCAAGTTTATTAATATTATAAAAACACTGTAAACTAACTCTTAATTATCTATATTGAAACCAAACTTAAAAGCCGGGAATATTTGGCATACCTTCTTTTGCAACGGCAGCAATTTCAGATTCATTAATCTGTGTTGCTTTTTCAATAGCCTTATTTAAGGTAAGTATCAAATAATCTTCTAACATCTCTTTATCTTGTAATAATTCATCTGAAATGTGTATAGCTTTTATAGTTCTATTTGCTGTAATAGTAACTTTTAATTTATCATCGTTACTAGCTTCATCAATTAAAACAGTGTGTAAACGTTGTTTAGTAGCTTCCACTTTTTTTTGAGCTTCTTTTAATTTACTCATCATACCCATCATGTCTCCAAACATAAATCTAAAACTTTAATTAGTTATAATTCGAAATTACTAAATTGCAGCTAAATTTTAGGATTATTAGATAAAATATAACACACTTTTAGCATTCTAAATTTTTAGGTTAATCTATAGTTTTCAAACAGTAATATAATGTCAGATATAAAACCACCAATAGCAAAAAAAGAGCCAAAAACACTCGAAATTCATAACGATATAAGAGTTGACAATTATTTTTGGTTAAACCAACGTGAAGATGAGCAGGTACTAGAGTATCTTAATGCAGAAAATGCCTATTACAAAGATAAAACACAGCATACCAAGCAGTTTAGAGCCGATTTATTTGAAGAAATGAAATCGCGAATTAAAGAAGACGATACTTCTGTGCCCTACAAATACAATGGTTATTGGTATATTACAAAATTTGAGAAAGGTAAAGATTACCCAATTTATACAAGGAAAAAAGACAGTTTAGATAATGAAGAAGAATTGCTTTTTGATTGTAATATTATGGCAAAAGATCACGAGTATTTTAATCTTGTTGGTATAAGTATTAGTCCAGATAACCAAAAGGTTTCCTATGGAATTGATTTAAGCGGAAGGCGACAATACACCTTATATATTAAAGACTTAAATACTAATAAAAATTTCAGTGATACTATTGAAAATACCACAGGATCTTCAACTTGGGCAAATGATAATGAAACCTTATTTTACACAAAAAAAGATCCTGTTACACTGCGTTCTTACCAAATATATAAACACAAATTAAACGCTTCAAATGACCTACTAATTTTTGAAGAAACCGATGAAACTTTTGGTACATCAGTTTACAAAACAAAATCTAAAGCCTATATTGTAATTGCATGTTACAGTACGCTAACAAACGAATATCATTTATTAGACGCTAATACACCTGATGCAGAATTTAAGGTGTTTCAAGAAAGAGAAAGAGGTTTAGAATACAGCATAGCACATTACAAGGACTATTTTTACATTTTAACAAATAAAGATGCGTCTAAAAATTTCAAACTCATGAAAACTGCTGTACATAAAACTACACAGCAACATTGGGAAACTGTATTACCACATCGTGAAGACGTCCTATTGGAAGATGTAGATATTTTTAAAGATTTTTTAGTAGTTAGTGAACGCTCTAATGGTTTAAACCATATTCGTATCAAACGTTGGGATAATACAGCAGACTATTACCTTCCGTTTTCAAACGAAACCTATACCGCAGGTGTTAGTATTAATGTAGATTTTGATACTCATATTCTACGCTATGCATATAATTCGTTAACAACTCCAACTTCTGTTATCGATTTTAATATGGAAACTAAAACTGAAGTTGTTTTAAAAGAACAACAGGTTTTAGGCGGAAATTTCAACAAAGACAACTATGAGTCTAAACGTATATGGGCTACAGCAAACGATGGTACTAAAATACCAATGTCTTTAGTCTATAAAAAAGGACTAGTTTTAGATGGAAATAATCCTGTTTTGCAATACGCTTATGGTTCTTATGGTTACACTTTAGATCCTACGTTTTCAACAACCCGTTTAAGTCTGTTAGATCGTGGTTTTGTTTTTGCATTAACACACGTTAGAGGTGGCGAATATCTTGGCAGACAATGGTATGATAATGGAAAATTATTACACAAAAAAAATACATTTACAGATTTTATAACTTGTTCTGAGTTTTTAATTTCAGAAAAATATACATCAAATTCACATTTGTATGTCATGGGAGGAAGTGCAGGCGGATTACTAATGGGTGCAATTGTTAATATGGCATCGCATTTATATAATGGAGTAATTGCTGCGGTACCATTTGTAGATGTTGTTACAACCATGCTAGATGATTCTATACCATTAACAACTGGAGAGTATGATGAGTGGGGAAACCCAAACAATAAAACGTATTATGAATATATAAAATCGTATTCGCCTTATGATAATGTTACAAAAAAAGCATACCCAAATATGTTGGTAACTACTGGGCTTCATGACTCTCAAGTACAATACTGGGAGCCAGCAAAATGGGTTGCAAAATTACGAGCTCACAAAACGGATAAGAACGTGTTATTTTTAGACACCAATATGGATGCCGGGCATGGTGGAGCATCGGGAAGGTTTGAAGCCCTAAAAGAAACAGCTAAGGACTTTACATTTTTATTAGACTTAGAAGGTCTTATTTAAATTGTTTAAAAAAAATGTTATTTTTGTAAAGTTTTAAATTTCTAAAAGTATTTATAAATAGTTTTATGAAACAGATATTTTAAAAATGGTGTTGTTAAAGTAAATAGATAATTTTACAACTACCAAGCAGTATCCGTCAAAAAAACAATACATAAACAGATGAAAGAAAATAGAAATGTATTTGATAACGTGCTTCAACTTATAGGAAGTACACCGCTTATCAAACTAGGAAAAATGACTGCGAATTTTGATGGTGATTTTTACGCTAAAGTAGAAGCATTTAATCCAGGTCATTCTTCTAAAGATCGTATTGCGCTTCATATAATAGAAGAGGCAGAACGACAAGGCATTTTAACACCAGGCGATACCATCATAGAAACCACCTCTGGTAACACAGGTTTTAGTATCGCAATGGTAAGTATTATAAAAGGTTATGAATGTATATTAGCAGTAAGCTCAAAATCTTCAGCAGATAAAATAGACATGTTAAAATCTATGGGTGCAAAGGTTTATGTGTGTCCGGCAAATGTAAAAGCAGATGATCCACGTTCTTATTACCAAGTTGCAAAACGTTTACACGAAGAAATTAAAGGTTCTATATACATCAATCAGTATTTTAATCAGTTAAATATTGATGCACATTACAATTCTACGGGCCCTGAAATTTGGAATCAAACCGAAGGTAAAATAACGCATTTAGTAGCTTGTAGTGGAACAGGAGGGACAATCTCTGGAGTTTCAAAATATTTAAAAGAACAAAACCCCAATGTTAAGGTAATAGGTGTAGATGCTTATGGTTCTGTATTAAAAAAATACCATGAAACCCGTGAGTTTGACGATAAAGAAATTTATCCATACCGTATTGAAGGCCTAGGAAAAAATCTCATTCCTACTGCAACAGATTTTGACTTAATAGATAAATTTATAAAAGTTACAGACGAAGAAAGTGCGCATACTGCAAGAGAAATTTCAAACACAGAAGGTATGTTTGTAGGTTATACTAGTGGAGCAGCAATGCAGGCTTTAAAACAATTAAATGAAGCAGGAGAATTTAAACCTACAGATAAAGTTGTGGTAATCTTCCCAGATCACGGCTCACGTTATATGAGTAAAGTTTACAGCGATAAGTGGATGCAAGATCAAGGCTTTTTTGACAGCAAAAATGAAGTTTCTAATACTATTGAATACGTAAAATAAAGTATATATTTTTACTAAAAACCTATTATAACATTGTTATGATAGGTTTTTTTGTTCAAAACTTGATTAAAACTTGATTTTAATAAATTATGCATTCATAATAATATTAAGTAATTTTGCTTTTCAAAACAGATTTTAAAACTAAAACTTTGAATTTTAACGCTATTAAATTTTAGTAATTACAATTCAAAAGTAAAAGCAATTTAATGAGAGATTTATTTGAAAAAATTTACAAGGATAAAGGCCCTTTAGGCAAGTGGGCATCACAAGCAGAAGGTTATTTTGTGTTTCCGAAGTTAGAAGGGCAAATTTCTAACAGAATGAAGTTTCAAGGTAAAGATGTTATCACTTGGAGTATTAATGATTACTTAGGCTTAGCAAATCATCCAGAAGTTAGAAAAGTAGACGCAGAAGCTGCTGCAGAGTATGGCTCTGCATACCCAATGGGTGCACGTATGATGTCTGGTCACACAGATTTACACGAAAAATTACAAACTGAGCTTGCTCAATTTGTAAGTAAAGAAGCAGCATACCTTTTAAATTTTGGATACCAGGGTATTATGTCAACCATAGACGCTTTGGTAGGTAAAGATGATATTATTGTTTATGATGTAGATGCACATGCGTGTATTATTGATGGTGTACGTTTACACATAGGGAAACGTTTTACCTACAAGCATAATGATGTTGTAAGTTTAGAAAAAAATCTTGAGCGCGCCACTAAAATGGCAGAACAAACTGGTGGAGGTATTCTTGTAATTTCTGAAGGTGTTTTTGGAATGCGAGGCGAACAAGGCCGTTTAAAAGAAATTGTTGAACTTAAGAAAAAATTTAATTTCAGATTTTTAGTAGACGATGCCCATGGTTTTGGTACGCTTGGTAAAACTGGTGCTGGTGCTGGAGAAGAGCAAGGTGTACAAGACGATATTGATGTATATTTTGCAACCTTTGCAAAATCTATGGCAAGTACTGGTGCTTTTATAGCTGGAGATCAAGAAATAATAGATTATCTAAAATATAACTTACGCTCACAAATGTTTGCAAAATCTTTGCAAATGACACTTACAAAAGGTGCGTTAAAGCGTTTAGATATGCTGCGTACTATGCCAGAATTAAAAGCAAATCTTTGGAAAATAGTAGATGCATTACAATCTGGACTTAAAGCTCGTGGTTTTGATATTGGTACAACACAAAGTTGCGTAACACCTGTGTATTTAAAAGGAAGCATCCCAGAAGCTATGGCTTTAGTAAGAGATTTACGTGAAAATTATGGTATTTTCTGTTCCATAGTAGTGTATCCTGTAATACCTAAAGGATTAATACTGTTAAGAATGATACCAACAGCAACACATACTTTAGAAGATGTAAACGAAACTTTAGATGCATTTGACGCTATTAGAGACCGACTAGAAAACGGAACCTACAAACGCATGTCTGCAGCTTTAATTGCAGCTATGGGAGAGTAGTAAAAAACCTGTTTTTATTTATACAAAACGCTATCAATTTATATTGGTAGCGTTTTTTAGTATAACCTTGAGCAAACATTACTATTTTTAACGTAAGATTAACCATTATTAGATATACATAAAACTAATTTTGCTTTTGTAATTAACACAAATCCTATGAAATTTAATATCGCATTAGTTATTATGTTTTCTGCTTTTAATATGGCCTTTTCTCAAAAAGAAGTTGTTGTACAAGGTACTGTTTTAGAGGCGGAAAGTAATATTCCTTTAGAATATGCTACGGTAACTTTTAAAACACCAGATGATAAAATTATTACTGGTGGCATTACAGATGTAAACGGTATCTTTAGTGTAGCTGTTCCTGTAGGAAATTATACAATTTCTGTAGAATACATTTCATATCAAACCAAAAATTATACAAATAAGGCAATTACAAAAGCTGTAAACTTAGGTACTGTAACATTAGCTTTGGATGTAGAATCTTTAGATGAAGTTAATATTATAGCTGAACGTACAACTGTAGAAATTAAACTTGATAAAAAGATTTACAACGTTGGCAAAGACCTTACCGTTAGAGGAGGCACTGTTAGTGATGTACTTGACAATGTACCGTCAGTTTCTGTTGATGTTGAAGGGACAGTTGCTTTAAGAGGAAATGAGGATGTACGCATTTTAATAAACGGAAAACCATCGGGCTTAGTTGGTTTAAATTCTACAGAAGCGCTCAGGCAACTACCTGCTGAAGCCATTGAACGTGTTGAGGTTATTACATCGCCATCTTCTAGGTACGATTCTGAAGGACAAGCCGGAATTTTAAATATAATTTTAAGACGAAGTAAACTAGAAGGTGTTAATGGCGCAATTACTCTAAACACAGGGTTTCCATTACAAGCTGGCATTTCTGGAAACCTAAACTACAGAACAGGCAATTTTAATTTTTTTAACACTACAAGTTATAATTACAGAGAAGCTCCTGGAAATTCTTTTACGGATACTCGGTTTTTAAGCACTGGCAACAGAACAACTGAAAAACGTGACTTTGATAGAATTAGAAAAGGATTAAATACTAATATTGGTGTAGAATGGTATATTAACGAAACAGCGTCTTTAACCACATCACTCCAATATAGAGATAGTGATAATGAACAAAAAACTACTAATATTATTAATGAATATGATGAAAACAATACGCTTCAAAATGTAACAAATCGTTTTGATCCTGAATTTGAAGACGATAAAACCACGCAGCTTACTTTAAATTTCGACAAGCAATTTAATGGGGATTCCAATCATAAATTCACAGCCAATTTTCAAATAGAAAGTAGTGCAGAGTTAGAAGAATCTTTAATTACACAAAACGATATACCTGTAAATAATGTAATTAATGATGAAAAACAAGACCGTGTTTTCTTACAAGCAGATTATGTAAAACCTTTAAACGAATCAAGTCAGCTTGAATTTGGATATCAAGGTAAATTCTTAACTTTAGATACCGATTATGAGGTTTTAGATGATAACTTTCAAATAGACCTTGGTCTAACAAATAGCCTTATTTACAAAGAATATGTAAACGCATTTTACACCCAGTTTGGAAGTAAAATAAAAGATAAATTCAGCTATCTATTGGGGTTAAGAACAGAAGGTTCTAGAATAACTATAGACCAGGCAAGTAGCGGAGATTTTGAAAAGAAAGCATATATTGGATTATTTCCAACAGTGAACTTAGCTTATGAGCTTAGCGAAGATCAAAACATAACGCTTGGATACAATCGTCGTATAAGACGTCCTCGCTCAAGGTTTATTAATCCGTTTCCATCATTAAGCTCAGTTACAAATTTATTTCAGGGCAATCCAGACTTAGATCCCAGTTACTCAAATACTATAGATTTGGGCTACTTTAATAAATTTGGAAAATTAAGTCTTAATACATCAATGTATTTCACAAATGCAACAGATATATTTGTTTTTATTACCGAAGAAACAGGTAATTTTGTAACTATTGGCAATGAACCAATACCTGTTGTTAGACGCACACCAGTTAACTTGGCAACCAATAATCGTTATGGTTTTGAGTTTACATTAACGTACAGACCTACAAAAAAATGGAATATGAATGGTAATTTTAATATTTTCAGATCTGTAACAGAAGGCTTTTATAATGATACTGATTTTGGTGCTCAAAACAACAGTTGGTTCATTCGTTTAAATAATAAAATAACATTACCAGGTAATGTAGATTGGCAAACGCGTATGGATTATCGTGGTCCTGAAGTAGATGCACAAAATAAACGCGAAGGTATTTTTACAATGGATCTTGCTTTTAGTAAAGATGTGTTTAAAGAAAAAGGATCTATTGCAGTAAACGTAAGTGACGTTTTTAATTCTAGAAAACGAATTACTGATACTACAACAGATACCTTTATTAGTAATAGCCAGTTCCAATGGCGAGAACGGAGTTTTAATTTAGCCTTTACCTATCGTTTTAATCAACCAAACAAACGTGAAAAATCAGAAAGAGATGGCAGTAAAGGCAGTAGCGGTGATTTTGATTTTGAAGGTTAATTAATAGCTTCTAAATCATTTTAAAATCTAACAACAATTCACCCTCAATAGAGGCTTGTAAATGGTCGCCTATAAAAATTTCGCCAACACCAGTAGCTGGTGTACCTGTAAAAATTAAATCGCCTGCTTCTAAAGTCATAAACGAAGACACGTAAGATATGATTTCTGAAAAGCTATAAATCATAAGACTAGTATGACCAACCTGTTTTGTGATACCATTAATTTTTAACTCAAAATTAATAGCGTTTAAATCTTTAAAATTTGAAATAGATTGAAATCCAGATATTGGTGAAGCACCATCAAATCCTTTTGCCAATGCCCAAGGCCCTTTATTTTCTCTGCTTGCATTTAAAACATCTTTTGCGGTATAGTCAATACCTATGGCAAGCTCAGAAATATGAGAAATTGCATCGTTAACTAAAATAGCTTTACCGCTTTTGCCTATTTTGGCAACAAGCTCTACTTCGTAAGCAATTTGGTTGCTAATTTTTGGATATGTAACATCTTTGTTGTCTGTAACCAAGGTAGATTCTGGTTTTGTAAAAATAGTTTGTGCTCCTGTTTTTAAAGCGGCACGTTCTGAGTGATCACTTACATAGTTTTTACCAATGCCAATAATTTTCATCTTTATATATTTAGTTATTAAAAAAAATATTTTGTTTAGCTGTTTTAATGTCTTCAAAGTTATTAATCACATAATTTGCTAGACTGTAGTCTTGTCCAGTAGAGTGTTTACTTTTAAAACCTACGCAAAATATACCTGCAGCGTGCGCCGCTTTTATACCGTTTGTAGAATCTTCTATAACCATACATTCAGCGTTTTTAAATCCAGTAGATTTTGCTGCTTTAATAAATATTTCGGGATGTGGTTTGGATTGTTTTAAATCTGCACCACTAAATTTTGCTGAAAAGTATTGATTTAAATTAAACCGCTCAAAAATCTGGTTAATACCCGTCATTGAAGCAGAAGAAGCAACCACCAAAGTAATGTTATTTGCATGATAATCTTTTATGAGTTCTAAAACACCATCGATTAAAGTTAAATCTTCATCGTGTGTAAATAAATAACTATAATGTTTTCGTTTTAAAGTCATTAAATGCTCATGAGTTTCATTTAATTTAAAGTATGTTACCAAGCGTTTACAAATATTTAGAGTAGATTGTCCTGTAAAAGACTCATATAATTTGGCATCTACGTTAATATTAACGTCATTAAACATTTGATGATAGGCCTTGCGGTGTAATGGCTCTGTGTCAACAATTACACCATCCATATCAAATAAAACAGCTTTAAGCATAAAAATACTATTTTAGCAGCGAAGATAGTAAAGTGTTATTTTGACTGCAAAACGAAACACGATTATTAATTAAATTTATGGAATGGCAAAAAAAGGGAGTGAAAAAAATACCGTTAATAAAGCAAAACATAGCAAGCTTATGGCACAAAAAAAGAATAAACTAAAGTCTAAAGAAGCAGAACGGAAAGTACGATTAAAAACAATACTTGATAAGTCAAAGCTTTGATGTTAAACTTTTTTTTAGGGGAAACAAAAAATAACCAGCGCTTTAAATGTAAGAAATACGATGTTTTGTTCATCCTAATTAATTATAGCTATAAAACCAATCTTTTTATTTGACTTAAAAAGGTATTATTTGCAGAAGTTTATTAAGCTAAAGTAGGTGTTCTGAAAAGAGTTGTAAATGTTATTTTAGTCATTTATCTCAACTACCAACTATTTTGAATTTATTATTAATAAAAAAGGCTTCCAATATTTGGAAGCCTTTTTAAATTATAAGAGAACTAAAATTTAGTTGTTTATAACTCTAAATTCTGTACGTCTGTTAGCTTGGTGTTGAGTCTCTGAACAATCTACGCCGTTAGCACATCTGTTAGTTAATCTAGTTTCACCAAAACCTCTAGCACTTAATCTGCTTCTAGAAATTCCTTTAGTAACTAAGTAGTTTACTACAGCATTAGCACGTTGTTGAGATAAAGATTTGTTGTAATCATCGTTACCTCTAGAATCAGTATGAGACATAATCTCTACGCTCACGTTAGAATCTGCCATTATTGGTAGTAATTTCTCATCAATTATAGTTTTAGAAGCTGGAGTTAATCTTGCACTAGCAAGCTCATAAAATATTGGTAATAAGTTTGGATCTAATAACTCACAGTTAACTTCTTCCCAAGTAGTAATACCACCTTTTTTGTCTAGTACAGTTCTTGTTACAGTTTCAAACTTAGCTTCAATGGTGTTAGAAGTAGTTGTTGCTGGTGTATCAACAACAAGTTTTTTGATAGTGCTATAAACTGCAGGAATTTCAACTTCTTCCATACGAGCAGGAGTCTTAATTACTTGCTTCTTGTATGTAGTAGTCTGTTCTGGAACAGAAGAAGAAGTAACACTAGCATCAGATGCTAACGTTGTAAAAGATACATCTCTAAACTGTGCAGGATACTCAACAAAACAAGCAGCAACACAATCGTCTTTGTTTACAGAAGGACAATCTTCTAAAACTTTGTACTCCCATCCAGAAGTTTGTGGGTATGTTTGAAAGTTTCTACTGTCTCTACCAAAAGAAGCTGGTATAACCTCTAAATTGGTACTTCCTTGTTGTTTAACGTAAGGCACTTCAATAGTTTCATATACAGCAGGTACATAAACTAATTTTTTTGTAGCTTCCTTTACTAATACAGTTTCTTCAACTGTTTTGTAAGTTGCTGGTACTACTTTTAATGTTTTGTAAGCTGGGTATGACTGGATAGTTTCAGTTACTTCTTTAAAAGTATCTTTAGTAATACATTTTACATAACATTTACCTGGTTCAGGATTTGTTGGTAATCCTTGTGCTTGGGCAAATCCAATTCCAGCAATAAAGCATACAAATAATAATAATCTTGTTTTCATAATTTAGTTGATTTAATTAATTTAATTATTGGCTAATTTTTAAAAGCTCTTTATTTTACTTTAATTAAGACACCATTAAAATAATGAAGTCACATTTTTTTAATATTTTCAGTTACAAATTTAAATTAATAAAACGTTTTAAAAAAGAGAAAACAGAATAAATCTGAACTTATTTTTATCAATTGATTATCAGATTCTTATAACTAAATGATTAATATTTTTTTTATCTAAAATTCCGCTATCAATAAGTTTTTTTAGATTTATTCTGAAATCAATTATAATTATCAAATAGTTTAATATTCCCAATATTGTATTATTGATAATTTACACTCGTTTTTTTAAATAATTCGTAAATTTATACGCTTAAAAGACTATAATAATTAGAAATGATTAAAATAAATAAATACCAACCTAAAAATAATATACGTATTGTAACCTCAGCATCACTTTTTGATGGTCACGACGCCTCTATAAACATTATGCGTCGTATTATACAAGCTACAGGTGTAGAGGTGATACATTTAGGGCACGATAGAAGTGTAGAAGATGTAGTAAATACTGCAATACAAGAAGATGTTAATGCTATTTGTATCACCTCTTACCAAGGCGGACATAATGAATACTTTAAGTACATGTTCGATTTATTAAAAGAAAAAGGCGCCGAGCATATTAAAATCTTTGGCGGTGGTGGAGGAGTAATTTTACCATCCGAGATTAAAAGTCTTATGGAATACGGTATTACACGTATATATTCACCAGATGATGGTAGAGAAATGGGACTTCAAGGTATGATTAATGATTTGGTTAAAAAGTCAGATTACCCAAGCCCAGAATTACGTTTGCCAGAAGGAAAAACAATTTTTGATACATTAAAAGAAAAGCAAGTTAACACCATTGCACGTTTAATTTCTTATGCAGAATCCCAGCCTGACACTTTTAATTCGTTATTCATTCAAAATGAAACCTTAAAGAATTTAGAAATAAATAATAGTGTTGTACTAGGTATTACAGGTACTGGTGGTTCTGGAAAATCGTCTTTAGTAGATGAGTTGGTGCGTCGGTTTTTAATTGATTTTCCTGAAAAAACTATAGGAATAATTTCTGTGGATCCCTCAAAACGAAAAACAGGTGGTGCACTTTTAGGAGATCGTATTCGTATGAATGCTATAAATTCACCACGTGTTTACATGCGAAGTTTAGCGACCAGACAATCTAATTTAGCATTATCTAAATATGTAAATGAAGCCGTAGATGTTTTAAAAGCTGCCGAATTTGACTTAATTATCTTAGAAACTTCTGGAATAGGGCAATCCGACACAGAAATTATAGAACACTCTGATGTGTCATTATATGTAATGACTCCAGAATTTGGTGCCGCTACACAATTAGAAAAAATTGATATGTTAGATTTTGCAGATTTAGTAGCTATAAACAAATTTGACAAACGTGGTGCATTAGACGCCTTACGAGACGTAAAAAAACAATACATGCGTAACAATGATTTGTGGGATATTCCACAAAATGAGTTGCCAGTATTTGGTACAATAGCTTCACAGTTTAATGATCCAGGTATGAATACGCTTTATAAAGCGGTTATGGATAAAATAGACTCCAAAACGCAATTAAATTTCAAATCTACAGTTGCAATTTCAGATGAAATAAGTGCTAAGATATTTGTAATTCCACCCTCCAGAACGCGTTATCTTTCAGAAATTGCAGAAAGCAACAGAGCTTACAATCAAAAAGCAAATATACAATCAGAAGTTGCTCAAAAACTTTATGGTATCTATAAAACCATTTGTTCGGTTGCTAATGTGACCTTGAGCTCAGCTGAAAGGTCTTTAATTGTTAAAACTGGTTTAGATGAAGAAGAGATTCTTCGCGCAGCTAATAACTATAATATAGACTTTCTAAAATTACTCATAGCGGAATTTGATCGTGTAAAACTTGATTTAGATCCATACAATTGGGAGGTAATTTTTAGTTGGAATGAAAATATAAACAGGTACAAAAACCCAATCTATTCATTTAAAGTTAGAGATAAAACTATAAATATCAATACCCATACAACATCACTATCACAAACTCAAATACCCAAAGTAGCATTACCAAAATACCAAGCTTGGGGCGATATTTTAAAATGGTGTTTACAAGAAAACGTACCAGGTTCATTTCCTTACACCTCTGGTTTATATCCATTTAAACGCACTGGCGAAGATCCCGCACGAATGTTTGCAGGCGAAGGCGGCCCAGAACGAACAAACAGACGTTTTCATTATGTTAGTGATGGTCTACCTGCAAAACGTTTATCTACGGCTTTTGATAGTGTAACACTTTACGGAAACGACCCAGATTACAGACCAGATATTTATGGTAAAATTGGTAATGCTGGTGTTTCAATTTGTTGCTTAGATGATGCTAAAAAATTGTATTCTGGTTTTAATTTAGCAGATAAAATGACCTCTGTAAGCATGACTATTAATGGTCCGGCGCCAATGCTGCTTGGGTTTTTTATGAATGCTGCCATAGACCAACAATGTGAGCTTTATATAAAAGACCATAATTTAGAACGCGATGTTGAAACTAAAATAGCAACATTATATAAAGGCAAAGAGCATCCACAATATATTTGTGAAGATGGAGCAGCATATTTACCTTTTAATGCTCAAGAATCTGGTGTTTTACCAAAAGGTAATAATGGTTTGGGGTTAATGCTTTTGGGTGTAACTGGTGATCTGGTATTGCCAAAACATATTTATTTAGAGATTAAAGCCAAAACCATTGCTCAAGTAAGAGGTACAGTACAAGCAGATATCTTAAAAGAAGACCAAGCACAAAATACCTGTATTTTTTCAACCGAATTTGCATTGCGTTTAATGGGAGATGTACAAGCTTATTTTATAGATAATAATATCCGTAATTTTTATTCGGTTTCTATTTCAGGATATCATATCGCAGAGGCTGGTGCTAACCCCATATCTCAGTTAGCATTTACATTATCTAACGGATTTACATACGTTGAGTATTATTTATCACGTGATATGGATATTAATAAATTTGGGCCAAATTTATCGTTTTTCTTCTCAAATGGAATAGATCCAGAATATGCCGTTATTGGTAGAGTTGCTCGTAAAATATGGGCAAAAGCTATGAAATATAAGTATGGTGCTAATGATAGAGCACAAATGCTAAAATACCATATACAAACTTCCGGACGTAGTTTACACGCTCAAGAAATAGATTTTAACGATATACGCACCACATTACAAGCATTATATGCTATTTATGATAATTGTAACTCACTGCATACCAATGCTTATGACGAAGCTATAACAACGCCAACTGAGGAATCTGTAAGAAGAGCAATGGCAATACAGCTTATTATTAACAAAGAGTTAGGTTTAGCAAAAAATGAAAATCCGCTTCAAGGTTCTTTTATTATTGAAGAATTAACAGATCTAGTGGAAGAAGCTGTTTTATTAGAATTTGATAGAATTACTGAACGTGGTGGAGTTTTAGGCGCTATGGAAACCATGTACCAACGTAGTAAAATTCAAGAAGAAAGCTTGTATTACGAAACTTTAAAACACAATGGTGAATTTCCAATTGTTGGTGTTAATACATTTTTGAGTAGTAAAGGTTCACCTACAGTTATTCCTGCAGAAGTTATAAGAGCAACTGAGGCAGAAAAAGAACTTCAAATTAAGACACTTCAAAATTTACATGCAGCACATGATACTTCAAAAGTGTTAAAAAACCTTCAAGAAAAAGCCATTAATAATGAAAACATTTTTGAATCTCTAATGGATGTTTGTAAAGTGTGCTCACTGGGTCAGATTACAAATGCCTTATTTGAAGTTGGTGGTCAGTATAGAAGAAATATGTAAAAATGTAATTTATGTTTGGTGTTGTTTAAAAATCTAAAAATAAATGAATGCAAATGCGTTCTTAGTTAAAAAACTATCTTTACACCTAATTATAACATATTAATGTCTTTCAAAAAATTACACCACATATTAAAAGATAAGCTTGAAGCTTTTGGTTTTGAAACACCAACACCATTACAAAAAAAAGTGCTACCACTTATAAAAGGTGGTTCAGATGCTTATATTATTGCACCAAATAATTCAGGCAAAACTACTGCGCTAATTCTTCATACTGTTAATAAACTTAAAGCTATGGCTTATGAGGATTCGCCAAGAGCACTCATTGTTGTAGAAAATAAAGAAAAAGCGTTAGCACTTGAATCAGCATTTAAAAAATACACAAATGCAACAGATTTAAGAATATATACAGTGTACGATTCTTATGATATTGAAAAGCAAAAAAATGAAATTTATCCGGGGCAAGATATTATAATTGCAACACCTGCCAGATTAAGTAAATTATATTTTTTAAACGGAATTCACATAGGTGAAATTCAAATTTTTGCAATTGAAGATGCTGATTATTTAGGAAGAAATAATTCGTATAACCTTCTTCTAAGACTTGCAGAAAGCACTAAAAAGTGTCAGTTTATAATAACTGCGGATACTATGAACCCTAAGATTACTAATTATAAAAACACATTTATGAGTAATGCTCTAGAGTTAGTGTTAATCTGAAACTAAAACTAAAACAGTTTATAAGGTAAGCATCCAATTGTGTTTAAGTTTTTTAAACTTTTTAAGCTCTTTTCTAAGTATTGGAATATAGTCTTTGCCATTACTATTTGCATTTTCTAATCGTTTACAGTTGTTATATAATCTATATATAAGGCCGTCTAAACGTTTAATATGTTCGTGTTTTTTAGCTGAATTTTTTTCACGCTCAGCATTTATAATTTCGGGGGCTAAACATGTAGATTGTTGTACAATATCCCCAGAGAAATAAATACAGTTATCTTCAAAACCATCTTTATTTAGTCCACTCAAATCATAATTTAAGTATGTAGAAATGCTTCGCGAAAGCAAAATAATATCCATGGCCTTGTTATATAAGGGTAAATTAGATAAATAAGATGGTAACGTATAATGCATTTTTTTTAAGAATAAATAACAAATTTAAATACATTTTAATATTTTAAAATTTTTAATTTAATGTAAAACACTATTTTTGATTTAAATATTAAGGTATAATTTTAAAATAATTTAAATGTTTATAGATGTACTTAATTGGCAGATTCTAAAATGCTTACAGCAAAATGCTCGCATGTCTAATGTTGACATAGGAAAAAAAGTAGGGTTAAGTTCTCCTGCAGTTTCTGAGCGGATAAAAAAAATGGAAGATGCCGAAATAATCCAAGGGTATAATGCATTAGTAGCCCCACTAGCAACAGGTTATCAGTTAAAAGCAATTATTACATTACGCGCTTTTATGGGCATGTTAAAACCATTTCTCGAAAAAGTAAAATCTTACCCTGAGGTTATTAATTGTTACCGTATTACTGGTAACGAAAATTTTGTAATGGAAGTGATTTTAAAAGATAATAAACACTTGGAAACTTTTATAGATAAGCTAATTGTTTATGGCGAATGCAAAACTCAAATTGTATTATCGCATGTCGTAAAATACAGTGCTGTTAGTCCGATTTAAAAGTTTTTTTTACAAAAAAGAATTAACTAATATTTTATTTGAATTAATGTTTAACAATCAAAAAAAACATTCACTAATTTTACAATTTACTAATTACCAATTTACACTAGAGTTTAAAACGCTCATTAAATTCCTATACCCAATGAAATTATTTTTAATTACAATACTATTTAGCATTTCAATGTTAAGTTGCGCTCAAGAAAAAAAAATACTTAAAGCAGACACGGAATGGCAAAAGCAAATGAATGCCGATTATAAAGACGCTACAAAATCGCCATTAAAAGCTAAAGACAGAAAAGTTTTTGAGGGTTTAGATTTTTATAAATTTGATAGTATCTATGTTGTAAAAGCTACTTTAAAGCGTACACCAAACGCAAAACCTTTTAAAATGAAAACAACCACAGATCGCAGACCAGATTATATACAATATGGTGTTGTGACGTTTAATTTAAAAGGCGCTGAATTTCAATTAAATATATATCAGAATTTAGGGCTTTTAGAAGAAAATGGTTATGAAGATTATTTGTTTCTTCCATTTTTAGACCAAACTAACGGCACACAAACCTATGGTGGTGGACGTTATACAGAAGCAAGAATACCAGAAGGAGATACTATTACTATAGATTTTAATACGGCTTATAATCCGTATTGCGCATATAATGAAAAATATTCGTGCCCCATTGTACCTCGTGCTAATTATCTAAACATACCAATAGAGGCTGGTGTAAAGGCATTCAAAAAATAGTGAAAATATATTTTTAGAGCTTACTTTACCAAATAAATGCCGCCAAAAACTGCTAAAAAACCTATAACAAAACTTCCAATACTATAAATTGCAAAACTTGTAAAATCTCCAGATTTTAAAAACACATGATTTTCAAACGCAAAGCTTGAAAAGGTTGTAAAACCACCGCAAAAACCGGTTGCTAAAAGTAAAGATTGGTTTGCAGAAAGTGTTTCGTTTTTTGCTGCCATACCAAGTATAATACCAATAAGTAAACTACCAAATATATTAACAATGAACGTGCCGTAAGGCAAGGTTTGTTCTGAGGTATTAAGCCATTTACTTATTGCATAGCGTAAAACGCTACCAATTCCACCTCCTATAAAAACAAATAGTAATTGTTTCACTTTTAAATATTAATTTATTTGAAATCGTGAGTATTAATTGTATTCAAAGATACATATTTTAATGCACGTTAATTAATGTTACTTTTGTAGATGACTTCAATAATAAATACTCAAATGAATCAAAAAAGAGTATTCAATTGTATACATTTTAGTTGTTTAGCATTTTTTGGGGATATTCTTGTTGGTATTGACTTTGGAATAGTACAAACCCATAAAAAAGCCTAATAAAAAAGCTCTGGATTGAATTTAATCAGTCCTGAGCTTTTTTTAGTGATATTAAATAACAGTGTTGAACTACAAATTACTCATTAAAATTAAACGATTTAATTAGAGATTTTAATTGTTGTTTTAAATCTTCACCCGTATCATAAACCATTTGTTCATTACTTGGAAATGCTACATGTTGAAACTCTAGAAGTTCTCTGTCTTCTTTTAATAATGCTCTTCGGTCACCACGCGCACGTCCAAAAACGTTTTCAAATGTAAAACCGCTATCTAGAGTAAATGTATCTATAATTTGGTTTTGTTTTAAATCTGTTAAAACAACGTCTGCTATAACTTGTGAAGTTTTATGCTGTTGCACTTCAATAAAACGTGCTTTAACGTCTATAATTTTATCTACTTTAATTGCAGTATTCAAACTATCTAATACCACATTTCCATTGTTGTCGGTAAGATATTCCCAACCATCTACAATTTGCTTTTCTCTTAAAACCTCACGTTCATTAACCTGTTCTGGTGAGATATTTATCTGTTTAAATTTTAATTGTAACGCATAATCATAATCAGTTACGGTATCATAATTAGTTAGATATGTGACCCAAAACTGATGTAATCCGTAGGTGTTAAAATCTAATAACTCAGCTTGTAAATTTTGTGGAATTATTTGATTGGTACTATTTTCAATAGAAACAAAAACATATTCCATCCCTTTTTGGTATGCTTCTGGTATTAGTTGTCGCGTGTTTTTGTAATTAGGGTTTATTCGATCGATATAGCTAAAAAATTCGTGGGCTTTTCTAGCATTTGCTTTTTGGTTTGTGTTTAATAAATTACTACCTTCAGTGAGTAAATACTCAGAAGTTTTATACTTATAGGATACAAGTGCCGAGCTATAATCGTTAAATTTTAGATTCAATTGTTTGCCATTAATTTGTAATGGTAGCACACGTTTTATAGCATTTTGTCTTGCTTCTAAATCTAAATAACGCTTATAAATGGCATTATAAAGCTCTGGGTTACCATCCTTTTTAAGACGATTAATAGTGGCTAAGTCTTCATCTAAAACTTTATAATAAGCATCTTCAAGCATAAGCACATAATCTTGTTTACGTGCTTTATCCTTATTATTTTTAAGCTTTTGTAGCGCATTATTTATAGCCTGGTCATAATTGCCATAACTAATTGCTTTTTCAATTTGTTTTCTTCCGCTACATGATGTTAGTACCAGAAGAAGTACTGTTGTGAGTAGTAATTGCTTCATAATTCTGGATTTAATAGTTATACCTAACAATTTTCAAGTATTGTGCCAAACTTAAAACTCGAAATGGAGTGCTTTAATCTAATACGAGTTTCAATAAAAATAGGGTAGTGGATTACTTACTTTTTTTTAGGGTTAAAAACCGGTAATAATTTTGTTTTCACAGCACCAAAACCAATACGAGTGCCATCGTTTTCGCAATAGCCACGCATAATAACGGTATCGTAATCGTTTATAAATTTTCGTTCTGAGCCATCTTTCATTTTTAAAGGTTTAGTGCCTTTCCAAGACAATTCTAACATAGATCCATAAGAATCTTCGGTTGGTCCAGAAATTGTGCCACTTCCCATCATATCACCAGAATTTACGGGACATCCGTTAACAGTGTGGTGTGCAAGTTGCTGTGCCATATTCCAGTACATGTACTTAAAATTAGATTTACTGACAATGGTTTCTTTGGCATCTTTGGGTTTTATACTTACTTCTAAGTTAATATCATAGCTTTTTTTACCTTCAGATTCTAGGTAAGGTAATGGCTTTGGACTTTGTTTTGGGCTTTCAACTCTAAAGGGTTCCAAGGCATCTAAAGTTACAATCCATGGTGACATGGATGAGGCAAAATTTTTGCCTAAAAAAGGCCCTAAAGGTACATATTCCCATTTTTGAATATCACGAGCAGACCAATCGTTAAAAAGGACAAGACCAAAAATGTATTCTTCAGCTTCGTTAATAGGAATAGGCTCACCAAGATCATTTGCATCTGTAGTTATAAACGCCATTTCTAATTCAAAATCCACCAATTTTGAAGGTCCAAAAACCGGACTTTTTGCTTCCGCGGGCATTAATTGACCTTGGGGTCTGTGTATTGGTATTCCGGAAGGAATTATAGAAGAACTTCGCCCGTGGTAGCCAACTGGCATATGCAGCCAATTGGGTAATAAAGCATTTTCAGGATCTCTAAACATCATCCCAACATTTGTAGCATGCTCTTTACTCGAATAAAAATCGGTGTAATCACCAACCTGAATTGGGAGCTGCATTTCAATTTCATCTAAACGAAATAAAATGGTTTCTTTATGTGTTATATTGTGCTTTAATGTCTCATTTTTTTCATCAAAAATTTCTGCAATTCGGTTTCGTACCAAGCGCCAAGTTTTTCTGCCATCTGCAATAAAATCATTTAAAGTATCTTGTAAAAAAATATCATCCGTTAACGGAATGCCATCAAAATATCCCAATTGATGCAAAGCGCCTAAATCTATTGCAGTATCTCCAATACGCGTACCAATAGTAATGATATCATCTCTTGTTAAAAATACACCAAATGGAATGTTTTGAATTGGAAAATCAGAATCCTTATTAACGTGTAACCAAGAAATTCTATCAGGATTATTTGCAGATAATGGCATATTGTAATTGTTGATTAAATGTTAATTAATATATTCAAACCTACATAAATTTTAATATTTAAACTAATCTATTTATTATTTTTGCAAGGATTTAACACCCAATATATTTATGCAACGCGACGAACAAATTTTTGAATTAATTACTGCCGAAAAAGAACGCCAAACCGAAGGCTTAGAGCTTATTGCCTCTGAAAATTTTGTAAGTAACCAAGTGTTAGAAGCTTCAGGCTCAGTACTTACCAATAAATATGCGGAGGGTTATCCTGGCAAGCGCTATTATGGCGGTTGTGAGGTTGTAGATGAAGTAGAGCATATTGCTATTGAACGTGCAAAAACTTTATTTGGTGCTGCCTATGCAAACGTACAACCACACTCTGGTAGTCAAGCCAATACAGCGGTTTTTCATGCCTGTTTAAATCCTGGTGATACCATTTTGGGTTTTGATTTAGCCCATGGCGGACATTTAACGCACGGATCGCCTGTTAATTTTTCTGGTAAAATATACCGACCAACCTTTTATGGTGTAAAAAAAGATACCGGTTTAATTGATTATGATCAATTAGCAGATCAAGCCCAAAAAGAAAAACCAAAATTAATTATAGCAGGTGCATCCGCCTATTCTCGTGATATTGATTTTGCAAAATTTAGAGCAGTTGCCGATAGCGTAGGAGCTGTTTTATTGGCAGATATATCGCATCCTTCAGGGTTAATTGCAAAAGGTATTTTAAACGATCCAATGCCGCATTGCCATGTGGTAACTACTACAACACACAAAACGTTGCGTGGTCCAAGAGGTGGCATGATTATGATGGGTGAAAACATAGATAATCCTTTTGGTATTACCTTAAAAAACGGAAGCTTACGTAAAATGTCTAGTTTATTAGATTCTGGTGTTTTTCCAGGAAATCAAGGAGGACCTTTAGAGCATATTATTGCAGCAAAAGCGATTGCATTTGGCGAAGCCTTAACCGATGAATTTATGCAGTATATGCTACAAGTAAAACATAATGCTAATGCTATGGCAAAAGCCTTTGTAGCTAAAGATTATAACTTAATTTCTGGAGGTACAGATAACCACATGATGCTTATCGATCTTAGAAATAAAAGTATAACAGGTAAAGATGCTGAAAATGCTTTGGTAAAAGCAGACATTACTGTTAATAAAAACATGGTGCCTTTTGATACCGAATCACCGTTTGTAACCTCTGGCATTAGAGTAGGTACGCCAGCAATTACCACACGTGGTTTAAAGGAAACGGATATGGCTTATGTTGTAGATTTAATTGATGAAGTTATTAATAACCATACCAATGAAACTGTATTGGAAGGTGTTGCCCAAAAGGTAAATACTCTTATGAGCGGACGTACATTATTTAATGCTTAGTGTTTTTCTGAATAAGATTACTTTTATATGGAATAAAAATAATATGAGGTGATTATTTGTTCCATATAATAAATGTTAGCCACAATTTATGACAAAATTTCGAACACATTTAATACTTAATTTAAAACATTCGAAATTAGTCGATACATTAAACTTTTCTGAAACAAATTTCACGTTGGAATATCTTCCTGAACCGACTAAATGTTATTGGGAAATAGACAAACAAGAAACCTATTATTCTAGAGGCAAAGATCTTTTAAAGGATTTTTCAGACATAGTTGAATATCCACAAAATGAATTAATAATCACTGCAGAAAACGAGGATATTGCTGAAAATGCGCTATCACTTTTAAAAGGAGGTATTCTATTGGCATTTCCAACACCAAATACAACTCTACTAGATTTGTATATCACTGAATTTAAAGATGAAAATTCTGATTTTTATAAAAATCATACAAAATACTTTCAGAAAATTGAAAATGTTGGATTTGGATGTCAAATATTAGAAAAAATCATAAACAATAAAGAATGTAGTTATGCTTTAGAAAAATACAAAGTCAGTTTGGAATTATATTCTTTTAGTCCACATTCCGCAGACCCAATGTATGGACAAGTATTTGACCATTATACTTATAAAAAACAAACTCATACTCGTTCAGCCTTTGCGATTATCTCTGCATTTTCTGCAATTGAGGAATTAGGATTTGAAATTCGGTCGAGTGCAAAAAATCCTAGATTTTTAAATCCCGAAAAAGGCGAATGGAATCCGAAAGTTTTAAATAATATTGAAAATCGCTTAAGTAATATTGGAATAGATAAAACTTCAACTTTTGATTGGATTTTTAGAGGTGATAAAACGAAAGTTGAAAAAGATTTTAAACCTTATTTCGGTTATGACTCTGAATGGACCAAATATCGCGAAGGTGTTAGAGATAAAACACTTACTTTTCCTGAAGCTTTGCATAATGCAAGCTATTTAAGAAATTTTATTGCATCACATAAATTCAAAGAATTAACCGAATTCATAAGTCCTTACGATGTTTTCAATGTTCAATGTTTAGCTAGAAAACTGATTTTAGAAAGTTTAGGAATGTGGGAAATAATGTTGGGAAGAAATAAAAACAGTGGCTAACAACGTGTAAGCGCAATAACTACTGAATTCCCTATCGGAAATTCATCCGTTTTAACTAACTTAGTTGCGTCATCGGAAAAATACTAACACATTTTCCCGTTACTGACGCTTACACAAACTCGTTGGCAAACATATGAAAAGACACCTAATTACTTCAATCATTGTTCTGATTTTGATAGTTTCTTGTAAACAAGATAAAGATAAAAAAACTGTATCAATTGAGCAAAAATCAACGACTGAATTAAAAGCTGAACCGAAAAATTCGATTGAGGAAATTACTATTTCTGAACAGTATTTTGAAAATGATAGTTTGCGGAATTTACTAGAATCTGAATTAGATGAATTAGCTATGAGTCCAAAGTTTGAATTAAAAACTGAACCGAAAATCAACACGCACGACCAAACAATAACTGACACAATTAAAACTCGGACTTATGAACAGAATAAAATATTTTCTTATAAATACCAAGATAAAGAATGGATTTATTCAGCAAAAATTAGAAGTTCGGAATTTAAGTTTTTGGACTCTGTCAAAATTGGAATAACAAAACAAACTCTTAAAAACATATTAAAATTGGAATTAGAATCTGATTTAATAAAAATTGGGAATTTAGAAAATACTTCAGTTTTCTTTTTCAAATTTGAAAATAATACGCTGAAAACTATTGATTATCAAGGCTACGTGGACTAAAAATACGTTTGCCAACACCGTGTAAAAAAAATTGCTGGTAAAAGCCTACTTACGAAAATCCTCGCAGATTTTCTATTCGGTTTGTATTTGCTAATTTAGTTGCTGAAACACGCAACAAACCATATACAAACACGTTGGCAAACATATAACCGAACAATGAGATTCATCAATCTAATTATTATTTTACTTCTGACTTTTAGTTGTTCAAACGAAAAAGAAATAGCGGAATTTGAAAATATTTTGGGGTACGAAAACAGCGAAACTCTGACCTTACTTGTTAATGACTTTGAAAATGACTTTTTGAAAAAACAGTACCCAAAAACAGAACTTAATGAATGCTATAAAAAATTCTTAACAGATTATAAAAACGGAACAACCGAAAATTGGTTACCTAAACCGAAAAAGATTGCTAACAGATTTGAGCCAAGTGAATTAAAAAAGGAAATGTACTTTCATCCTGACTCTGTTTGGATTTTACCAAATAGTTCATTCGACAAGGTAGAAGAAGATTCTTTATTATTTCTTGATATTGACAGACCTTACATAAAATTAAGAAAAAAGGATTTGATGTTCAGCAGTCCAGAAAAAATAGTTTATGAATATGAGCGTGATTATGTAAGAATAGATTCAACTACAGACAAAGATTCATTAATAAACCAAGTAATGAAATCAAGACACGTGAATTATTATAGTGGAAAATATAGACAAGCGACTGACTATATCAGAAAGTTTGGCGGATTTTTTGAGCGGTTTTCTGACCGAAAGAACGTTTTTAATAAAAAACAAATCTGTGAGTTAATTTTAGAAGAAGCTGACTTGAATGACGAACTTGTCAGAAAATTGATAGTATTAGAATTTGTGTTATAAATACGTTTGCCAACAAAGTACTGTGTTATAAAACACGCAATACTGCATTAATTTCTTACCAAAGTAACCCAATCCAATAAATAATTAACAGAACTTGTGTAATGTGTAATAACTCAATTTATCGTAATATTGCAATAAATAAATATTATGGGATTAACCAAAAGTGAAATTTTTACAACTAACCAAAACCAAATAGCGGCTATAGCTAAAGTTTTTGGTCATCCTGCCAGAATTGCCATACTTCAATATTTGTTTAAAATTAAATCTTGTATTTGTGGTGATTTGGTAAACGAAATTGGTTTAGCGCAACCCACAATATCACAACATTTAAAAGAATTAAAAAATATAGGCTTAATTAAAGGCAATATTGAAGGCACAAGTATATGTTATTGCATAGATTTTGAGCAGTGGTCAGAAATTAAAACCATTTTACAAACATTTTTAAATCAAGATATAAACCCAACAACATCTTGTTGTTAAACTATTTACCATGAAATTATCAGAAATTAAATCAAAATTACAAACCTTAAAAACTATAGGTTTTAAATTACCAAATGGCAGTTTGGTGCCAAGTCATTTTCATGTAACGGAAGTTGGTAAAGTCACCAAAAATTTTATTGACTGTGGCGGTACTGTTAGGACAGAAGAAGTAGCTAATTTTCAATTATGGGAAGCCAACGATTACGACCACAGATTGCATCCTGAAAAATTACTTAGCATTATTGAGCTTTCTGAAAACATATTAAACATTCCTAATTTAGATATTGAAGTAGAATACCAAAGCGATACCATTGGTAAATACAATTTAGATTTTGATGGTACATATTTTTTGCTAACCGCTACACAAACTGCTTGTTTAGCAGAAGATGCTTGTAATATTCCATCAGTAAAACCAAAAATCAGACTTTCTGAAACACAACAAGTTTCATCTAATTGCGCACCAGGTTCAGGATGTTGTTAAACCTTAAAATAAAAAATCAAAGATGTTATATTCTCAAATAAAATCTCAAATAGACGCTCTAGACTTAGATTCAATTTCTACTGAACGAAAAGCAATTTTACAACCTCTAATAGATTTTTTACAGCAAAAAACAGAAGCAAATGCAATTGTAAATCTCAATTTTATATGTACACACAATTCACGTCGTAGTCATTTATCACAAGTTTGGGCGCAAACCATTGCAACTTATTATAATGTAAAAAACGTATTTTGTTATTCTGGTGGTACAGAAGCAACGGCGTTATTTCCATCTGCTGCCGAAGCTTTACAACATTCTGGATTTCAAATTGAAAAACTTTCAACAGAGGGTAATCCGGTTTATGCCATTAAATTTTCAGAAATAGCACATCCAATTATTGGCTTTTCTAAAACCTTTGATGCCGCTTTTAATCCAGCTTCAGAATTTGCAGCAATCATGACCTGCTCCAGCGCAGATAAGGGTTGTCCATTTATTATTGGTGCAGAACAACGCATACCTATTACTTTTGAAGATCCAAAAGCCTATGATAACACACCGCTTCAATCTCAAAAATATTTAGAGCGTAGCCTTCAAATTGCAACAGAGTTAAAATATGTGTTTTCTAAAGCTGCAAACGTTTAGCATACTAAAATCTTTTGTGTAATAATTTTTAATCATGAGTATTTCTTTAACAAAAAAAGCAATAGCAGAGTGTATTGGCACTTTCACAATGGTGTTTTGTGGTTGTGGTGCTATGACGGTAAACGAAATTACCAACGGAAGCATAACACATGTTGGTGTAGCTTTAACTTGGGGACTTATTGTTATGACACAAATTTTTGCCTTTGGCGAAATTTCTGGTGCACATTTTAATCCGGCTGTAACAATTGCTTTTGCATTAGCTAAAAAATTTACTTGGAAAGCTGTTCCTATATATATTGTTTTTCAAATTTTAGGGGCTTTTTTAGCAATAGGTTTGTTATGGTTTTTATTTCCAGAAAGCCAAAGTTTTGGGCACACTTATCCAACGGACGGTTTTTCACCTTACAAAACTTTTGTTTTAGAGCTTATTTTAACCTTTTTTTTAATGGTTGTCATTATTAATGTGTCAACAGGAAGCAAAGAAATTGGGGCATTGGCAGCCATTGCTGTTGGTGCTATTATTTTATTAGAAGCCTTATTTGCAGGGCCAATAACCAAAGCATCCATGAACCCAGCAAGGTCTTTAGCACCAGCAATTATCTCTGGGAATTTACAATATTTATGGGTGTATCTTACTGCACCATTTGCTGGTGCTACACTTGCAGTGATGAGCTGGAAGTTCATAAAAAGTAAATAGCCTATATATGTCTTAATAGCTAACAATTAATATTCAGTTTCCAATAATATCCTTGAGTTAATATGCCATTTTCGTGTTAAATTTTGTTTAACATTTTGTATTTATAATTAAACAATACTTATATTTACAGCGTATTTAATAAACTATAATGGCAAACAAAAAATCTATAACACAGCACGATATTATTGGGTTTTACATGGACTATGTATTAACGCACAATCATAAACCTCATACTGTTTTTGCATTTGCAAAAGCAAATAAGTTTGATGAATCTGAATTCTATGCATTTTTTGCATCGTTTGAGGTTTTAGAACAATCTGTGTTTAAAGCGTTTTTTGATAACACACATAAGACTTTAGAAAAAAGTGAAGAGTACCATAGTTTTGAACCACGCAACAAACTGCTTAGTTTTTATTATACGTTTTTTGAAAACCTAACTGCAAATAGAAGCTACGTGGTACATGCATTGAGTAGCAATAAAGCTAATATGAAATCGCTAAAAGTTTTAGCCAATTTAAAGAAAAGTTTTAATTCATATATCGAAAATCTTGGCATTAATACTATTGATTTAAAGCAAGAACAGCTTTCTAGAATTCAGAATAGAGGTTTAAAAGAATCTGCTTGGTTTCAATTATTAGTTACTTTAAAATTTTGGTTGGATGATACGTCGCCATCATTTGAAAAAACTGATATTTTCATTGAAAAATCTGTACAAGCAAGTTTTGATTTAATAGATACCACACCACTTAAAAGTATTATCGATTTTGGGAAGTTTCTTTTTAAAGAAAAAATGCATTCTAATTAAATTTTAACTTTAAAAACTAACACATGAATACCATAGATAGCATACCAATTTCTAAAATTTCTAGAGCCAGTAAACTGGTTTCTACAGGTGCTAAGGTTGGTGTTAATTATTTAAAATATTATGGCGATAAAATGGTAAATTCTAAGGAAGATGCCAAAGAACGCCTCAATCAGAATAATGCAGAGGACATATATGACAGTTTAAAAAAACTAAAAGGCAGTGCGCTTAAAGTTGCGCAAATGTTAAGTATGGAAAAGAGTATTTTACCACAGGCTTATGTGGAAAAATTTTCGCTTTCTCAATTTTCTGTACCTCCATTGTCGCCACCATTAGTTATAAAAACCTTTAAAAAATATTTTGGAAAACATCCAAATGACATTTTTGATACCTTTAACGCAACTTCAGTAAATGCTGCAAGCATAGGACAAGTCCATATTGCAGAAAAGAATGGGAAAAAATTTGCTGTGAAAATTCAATATCCTGGAGTTGCGGAAAGTATTTCGTCAGATTTAGCATTGGTAAAGCCTATTGCGGTTAAAATGTTTAATATTAAAGGAAAAGACTCTGATAAATACTTTAAAGAAGTTGAAAACAAGCTTACCGAAGAAACCAATTACAGCTTAGAAATTGAACAAAGTAAAGCCGTTGTTGCTGCGTGTAAACATATTCCAAATTTAAAATTCCCAGAATATTACGATGACTTTTCCTCAGAGCGTATTATTACTATGGATTATATGCAGGGCGAACACCTTTCTGAATTTGTGGCTCATAATACTAACCAAGAATTGTCTAATACCTTAGGACAAGCACTTTGGGATTTCTATATGTTTCAAATTCATAAGCTTAAAAAAGTACATGCAGATCCGCATCCTGGTAATTTTTTAGTTTCTGAAACTGGTGATTTAATTGCCTTAGATTTTGGATGTATGAAAACCATTCCAGATGATTTTTATGTTCCTTATTTTGAACTGGCAAAAAAAGAATGTATTGAAAACCCAAAATTATTCACAGAAAAACTCTACGAATTAGAAATATTAAAACCTGAAGACTCTGAAAGCGAATTAAAATTCTTTTCAGAAATGTTTCATGAGTTGTTAAGTTTATTTACCAAACCTTTTCATGCTGAAACTTTTGATTTTTCGGATCCAAATTTTTTCAACCAAATTTCAGAAATGGGGCAACGCTATTCTAAAAGCACAGAATTACGTAATATGAATGGTAACAGAGGTTCTACACATTTTATTTATATTAATCGTACCTTTTTTGGACTTTATAATTTAATGTTCGACTTAAAATCTGAAGCCATTAAAATCAATAATTTTATAAATCTGTAAACCATTAACATGGCACAAATTACAGCGGAAGATTTAGAAAAGATGCATCATTTGTATCGCATAAATTTAATTAACAGTTGTTCAGGTTACAAATCTGCTAATCTTATTGGTACTAAAAGTAAAGATGGCATTTCTAATGTTGCCGTTTTTAGTTCGGTTACACATTTGGGCTCTAATCCAGCATTATTGGGTTTTTTTTTAAGACCTACAACGGTAATGCGTAACACGTATCACAATCTAAAAACCACTGGGAAATATACGATTAATCACATTTACGATGCTGTTTTAGAAGATGCGCACCACACGTCTGCAAAATATGACGAAACCATTTCTGAATTTGATAAAACCAATTTAGAAGAAGATTATAAAGATGATTTTTTTGCACCTTTTGTTAAAAATGCCCCTGTACAACTGGCAATGCAGTATGAAAATGAATATTCTATTGCAGAAAACAATACCATACTAGTAATTGGTAAAATTGAAAAAATCTATGTGCCAGATGATTTATTAGAAAAAGATGGCTTTATTAATTTGGCAAAAGGTAAAGTGGCTACAATAAATGGACTAGACGGTTATGCGATACCAGAATTAAAAACACGTTTGGACTACCAAAGACCAAAAATAGACTGAGTAAAAAATTAGAATACGCTTAGGTTTTAAGGCGTTAAATTTTTAGAAAAAGTATGTTTAATTTTAGTGTATAAATTAACCTTATTAAACAGACTTTAAAAGTGTTTTTTCGTCATTAATAATCAACCAAATGAAAATACTCATTACGGGTACTACGGGTTACATTGCAAAGCGTTTGGCGCTTCAACTTACAGAAGAAGGGCATACTTTGGTGTGTTGCGTGCGAGATATGAATCGTATTCCAGACGAAATTGAAACACATCCGCAATGTTCATTTATTAAATTAGATTTTTTAAATCCAGAGCCTCATAAAATTCCAAAAGATATAGATGCTGCCTATTATTTAATTCACTCTATGGCAACGTCTTCCTCTAATTTTGAAGCCTTAGAACGTCAGTGTGCTTATAATTTCAAAAATCTAATTAAAGCAACACAGTGCAAACAAGTAATTTATTTAAGCGGTATTGTTAATGCAAATACATTATCTACGCATTTAAAATCCAGACTTCAAGTTGAAGATACTTTAAAATGCGAACATTATGGTTTAACAACCTTACGCGCTGGTATTATTGTTGGTAGTGGGAGTGCATCCTTTGAAATTATTAGGGATATTGTTGAAAAATTACCCGTAATGGTTACCCCAAAATGGCTAAATACAAAAACACAACCCTTAGGTGTAAGAGATGTATTAACATACCTTTCTGGGGTTTTGGGTAAAATAGAATTGTATAATAAAAACTACGATATCTTTGGCCCAGAAATTTTAACTTACAAAGATATGTTACTGCAATTTGCAGAAGTTAGAGGTCTTAAACGAAAAATTTATACATTACCAATATTAACACCTAAATTATCTTCGTATTGGCTCTATTTTGTAACCTCTACATCGTTTCAATTGGCAACCGCTTTGGTAGATAGCATGACGGTAGAAGTTATAGGAAAACCAAGTGACATTAATAATTATGTATCCATAAAACCTATGCCATATAAAGCAGCGGTTAGCTTAGCATTTCAAAAAATAGAACAAAATTCTGTAGTTTCCAGTTGGAAAGACGCTGTAAGTAGCGGCCTTTTTAATGGTCAATTATCCAAACACGTAGAGCTACCACATTACGGTTGTTTTAAAGATGTAAGATCTCAAAAAATAAAAAATGAAGCGTTTACCATTAATAAAATTTGGAGTATTGGTGGTCGTAATGGTTGGTATAGTTTTAATTGGTTATGGAAATTACGTGGTTATGCAGATAAGCTTTTTGGTGGTGTAGGACTACGTAGAGGAAGAACACATGATACCTATTTAGAACCTGGTGATCCTTTAGATTTTTGGCGTGTATTATTGGCTGATAAAGACGAAAAAAGACTGTTATTGTTTGCAGAAATGAAATTACCTGGTGAAGCTTGGTTAGAGTTTAGAATTGTAAAAGATAAACTTTATCAGCGCGCTGTGTTTAGACCAAAAGGAGTTTGGGGACGCTTATACTGGTATGCGGTATTACCGTTTCATGCCTTTGTGTTTAAAGGCATGATTAATGCTTTAGTGAATCCAAAATAGCCGAATTAGATCTAAATAATACCTAAGATGCCTAAGGGAATTAAAAAACAAAACTTACCACAAAAACTCTGTGAAAGCTGTAAACTTCCTTTTACATGGCGAAAAAAATGGGAGAAGAATTGGAATAATGTTAAATATTGTAGTAAAAAATGCAGAAGCACAAAATGAATAATTTAGTTTGGTTTAGAAACGATCTTAGAACATTAGATAATACAGTTTTAAACGAAGCTTGTAAACATGACGCTAACGTCATTGCTGTATATTGTTTTGATCCAAGGCATTTTGAAACTACAAGTTATGGTTTTAGAAAAACCGAAAGTTATCGTGCTCAATTTTTAATTGAAACCATTACGCAGTTAAAAGCGCAATTAAAACTATTACATATAGAGCTTTTTGTGTTTACAGAAGTACCAGAAACTTGTATTCCAAAAATTTGTAAAGTTCATAATATTTCAAATGTGTATCTTCAAAAAGAATGGACACAAGAAGAAGTTGCAACCGAAACCGCAGTTAAATCAAAATTAGAGTCCGTTAATTGGTATGCCTTTTACAATCAATTTTTATTTCATCCTGAAGATATTAATTTTGAAATATCTAAAACACCGCAAGTATTTACAGTTTTTAGGAAGAAATTAGAAAAGTATGTTGCAGTAGCAGAGCCGCTAAAACCTCAAAAAATTAAGTCTAATATTAAAGTTGAAAACAATACAGAAATACCAAAACTTTCAGAATTAGGTTTTGAAAATTTCACAACACATTCGCAGTCTGCATTTCCGTTTAAAGGTGGCGAAACAGAAGCATTAGCACGTTTAAATGATTATTTTTTTAAAACAAAAAAATTAGGGTTTTATAAAAAAACCAGAAACGGACTTATAGGTTTAGACTACAGTTCAAAATTTTCTCCATGGCTGGCAAATGGTAGTATTTCTGCCAGAACCATTTACTGGGAAGTTATTCGGTTTGAAAAAGAACACTATAAAAATGAATCGACCTACTGGTTGATATTCGAATTGATTTGGCGTGATTATTTTAAATACATTTCTTTAAAATATGATAACAATATATTTAAGCTAGGCGGGATTCTGAAAAAAGATTATGAATGGTCTTCTAATAAAAATCAAATCCATAAATGGATTAATGGCGAAACAAGCTCAGATTTTGTAAACGCTAATATGATTGAGTTGAAACATACCGGTTGGATGAGTAACCGTGGAAGGCAAAATGTAGCCTCTTATTTTGCTAAAGAATTAAAGTTAGATTGGCGCATTGGAGCTGCCTATTTTGAAGCATTGTTATTAGATTATGATGTGCACAGCAACTACGGAAATTGGCTTTATGTATCTGGTGTTGGTAATGATCCTAGAGACCGTGAATTTAACGTGCAACTTCAAGCCGAGCGTTATGATATGGATGGTAAGTACAGAAAATTATGGTTGCAACCACGCTTGTTTTTGTAATACATGTTTATAATAATGTAAAATTATGAATTACTTCAATAGCTTGTATTTTAAATTCATTTCAATTTCATTTCATTTTTGATGAAATTCACGATATTTGTCATTCAAAACAAAATACATTTATATATGGCAATGAATAAAAATACAGTACTCGCGTGGGCTACAACAATTATGATATTAGTAGGATTAGGATTAATTGCACTTGGTGCATTTAGATATGACGATGTTGCAGGTTGGGGTTTTGTGGCTGTTGGTGTTGGCTTTTTTGCCATAGCGTGGGTGTTTTATGCTCTAAAAGGTAGGGTTTAGATTAATTTAAGTTTAGTGCATTTCACTGTATTACCTATTTAACATTCATTTAAAATTTAAATAATTACTCATGTCAGACGATAAAAAAGTAATTTTTGCCATGTCTGGTCTTACCAAGACTTTTCAAGGAGCAAATACGCCAGTATTAAAAAATATATACCTCAGTTTTTTTTATGGAGCTAAAATTGGAATTTTAGGACTTAATGGTTCTGGTAAATCCACGCTTTTAAAAATTATAGCTGGTGTGGATAAAAATTTCCAGGGGGATGTAACCTTTCAACCAGGTTATACGGTTGGTTATTTAGAGCAAGAACCGCAATTAGATCCAGAAAAAACGGTAATGGAAGTTGTTCGTGAAGGCGCAGCAGAAACCGTTGCTATTCTAGATGAATACAACAGCATTAACGACCAGTTTGGTTTAGAGGAAGTCTATTCTGATGCCGACAAAATGGAAAAGCTAATGAATAGGCAAGCCGTGCTACAAGATAAAATTGACGCTGCAAATGCTTGGGAATTAGATACAAAACTAGAAATTGCTATGGATGCTTTGCGCACACCAGATGCCGATAAAAAAATTGCGGTGCTTTCTGGTGGTGAAAAAAGACGTGTAGCATTGTGTCGTTTGCTTTTAAAAGAACCAGATGTACTACTATTAGATGAGCCTACCAACCATTTAGATGCAGAATCTGTTCATTGGTTAGAACACCATTTGGCACAATATAAAGGTACGGTGATTGCCGTAACGCACGATAGGTATTTCTTAGATAATGTTGCGGGTTGGATTTTAGAATTAGATAGAGGTGAAGGCATACCTTGGAAAGGAAATTATTCATCATGGTTAGATCAAAAATCTAAGCGTTTAGCACAAGAAAGTAAAACAGCCTCAAAACGTCAAAAAACTTTAGAACGTGAGCTAGAATGGGTTCGTCAAGGAGCAAAAGGTCGCCAAACGAAACAAAAAGCACGATTAAAAAATTACGATAAATTAATGAGTCAAGACCAGAAGCAACTTGACGAAAAATTAGAAATTTACATTCCTAATGGTCCAAGATTAGGAACAAATGTTATTGAAGCCACAGGAGTTTCTAAGGGTTATGATGATAAATTGTTATATGACGATTTAAACTTTAACCTACCACAAGCCGGTATAGTTGGTGTTATTGGACCAAATGGTGCTGGTAAAACCACCATTTTTAGAATGATAATGGGTGAAGAAACACCAGATAAAGGCGAATTTAAAGTTGGTGATTCTGCAAAAATTGCATACGTAGATCAGAGTCATACTAATATTGATCCTGAAAAATCAATATGGCAAAATTTTAGTGATGAGCAAGAGTTGGTGCTTATGGGCGGAAAAGAAGTAAACTCTAGAGCCTATCTAAGTCGTTTTAATTTTTCTGGAGGAGAGCAAAACAAAAAAGTGAAACTACTTTCTGGTGGTGAGCGTAACCGTTTGCATTTGGCCATGACCTTAAAAGAAGAAGGTAACGTATTATTATTAGATGAGCCTACCAATGATTTAGATGTAAATACACTTCGTGCATTAGAGGAAGGCTTAGAAAATTTTGCGGGTTGTGCGGTGGTTATTAGTCACGATAGATGGTTTTTAGACAGAATTTGTACTCATATTTTAGCTTTTGAAGGAGATAGCCAAGTCTATTTTTTTGAAGGCAGTTTTAGCGAATACGAAGAAAATAAAAAGAAACGTTTGGGTGGCGATTTAATGCCAAAGCGTATTAAATACAAGAAACTTGTACGTTAATAATTAAATAAGTTTATTATTAAAGCCAGATTTAAATTTTAAATCTGGCTTTTTTATTTTGAATGTGTTATTATTTGTAAATTATGTTTGACCAGGCATAATCTAAATATAACCAACGTTTTATGTTATAATTAATAATTTAAATCATTAACGTTTCACCATAACTTCAGAAACTATAAACGGATACGCTTTTTTTACTTCGGCTAACTCTAAATTGGTGAGTTCATGAGGTGCTTTGTTATATATTTTTTTCGCATATATTTCACGTAGGTTGTAATATGCTTTTGTTATTTCGTCTTGCACTTCAATAAACAAATTGTATTTAGTAAGCGCATCGTGACTAATAGATATCACAGCTTTTTTGGGATGATCAGAGGCAGTTTTAATACCTAACCCTTCACAATAATTACAACTATTAGTACCGTTATTGTCAATAAAACGTTCTACAAGCGTTTTCACTTGTTCTATGCCTACGCGTTCGTCTTCAATCATAATTTCTTGATTTTCGTTTAGCATAATCCGTAAAAGGTTGCGCTCAGCGATATTTGCGTTACAATCCGTATTTGGTGGGCAAAGTGCTGGTAGTTGTCTCAAAATACCTTTATCGGCAGAAATTGTTGTGGTTACTAAGAAAAAAATAAGCAGTAAAAATGCAATATCTGCCATAGAGCCTGCATTTACATTTGGAGATTGTCTTTTAAATGTTTTCATAAGTACTTGTGTTTTAAATGTTAATAATATCATAAACACAATAACAATACCAGTTTTAAAAAATCTTGTTGGTATTTAAAGTATAAACTTATATAATGTGGTACTTTTGCAAAGTTAAGAACGTACCAAAATTATGATATGTCAGTAAACACAGATACGACAGCACAAATTTCAACTAAAAAAAAGCTTTATGATTATCAGGTAAAAGATCTTAATCGCATTTTTGAAGTGATTGATGCTGAATCTCAAGATTTTAATTTACTCTACCAATTACCAACAGGTGGTGGTAAAACTATAATATTTTCAGAAATTGTAAGACGTTACATTAAAGCTTATAATAAAAAAGTAGTAATTCTCACACATAGAATTGAACTTTGTAAGCAAACAGCAAACGTACTTTCCGGATTTAATGTAAATAATAAAGTTATAAATAGTAAGGTAAAAACACTACCAGACCAAGACGACTACCAATGTTTTGTTGCCATGGTAGAAACCTTAAACAACCGTTTATCTGATAAGGATTTTGAACTTAAAGATGTTGGTTTAGTTATTATAGATGAAGCGCATTACAACTCGTTTAATAAATTATTTAAGTTTTTTGAAAACTGTTTCATTCTTGGAGTTACAGCAACACCGTTAAGTAGCAACATTAAGCTCCCCATGAAAGATAATTACAACAAACTAATTGTTGGGGACACAATACAAACTTTAATACAAAACGGGTTTTTATCTAATGCAGAAGTGTATAATTATGATGTAGGTTTAACAAGTTTGAAAGTAGGTATTAATGGTGATTATACCGTTAAATCTTCCGAAGTATTATATACAAATAGTCTCATGCAAACAAAATTGCTTCAGGCTTATGAAGAACTTTCAAAAGGTAAAAAAACACTTATTTTTAATAACGGTATTTATACCTCAAAAGAAGTTTATTACACTTTTAAAAAAGCAGGTTATAAAGTACAACATTTAGATAACACAGCGAGTAAAAAAGAACGTAAAGAAATTTTAAGTTGGTTTAAAAACACACCAGATGCGGTGCTTAGCTCTGTAAGTATTTTAACTACTGGTTTTGATGAACCTTCTGTAGAATCTATAATCCTTAATCGCGCTACACGCTCGTTAACACTATATTTTCAAATGATTGGTCGTGGTAGCCGCGTTTATAAAGACAGAGCAACTTTTAAAGTCATAGATTTGGGTAATAATGTTGCACGTTTTGGTCCGTGGCAGCAACCAGTAGATTGGCAGCATATTTTTAAAAATCCCGATTTTTATTTAGAAAATATTGTAGATGATGAAGCCATTGAACGTGATTTTATTTATAAAATGCCAGAAACGCTTAAAGCAAAATTTAACAAGTCTGAATCTTTAGAATTTGATCTAAAAGCTGAGTATAAATTGGTGGTTAATTCGGGTAAAAAATCCTTCACGGTTATTGAGCGTTCCATAGCACAGCATTCTAAAATTTGTGTTGAAAATAGTGAAGATGTTTACGATGCTAGAGATTTAATAAAGTTATTACAAGACGAAATTGCTTACCGTATAAAACAATATTGTTATTGTATAATGAATAGCACACAAAATTATAAAGATTGGTTATTTGAAGAATACAACAGACGTTTGCGTATTAGCCTAAATGGAAAGTTTTAACTTTTTTTTGTAAATACTTAGTATTTATTGTATTTATTTTGAAATAAAGATGAATGGAACGATTTTTGAAAACTAAAAAAGAAACCAAAACTTATTTATAATTTGAAACCATTTAAACTCATTTTAATTTTTATCTGCTTAATGAGTGGTGTATCACTATCGTCTCAGGTTAAGGATAATAGTGATAATAAATCGTTTAGAATTCCTGCGAAACCCTCTAAAACCAATATAGAGATATCTCCTAACGAGGTTAAAGTTGCTCCCAAACCTAATGCTGATGCAGACCAAACAGAGTCTGAAATCAAAAAACCAAAATATGTTATTAAAAATGAAAACAAGCCGTTTTCAATGACAGAAACGGATGGTTTAAAAAGTCCGAGTGAAATTTTTGAAAAACGTTGGAATATTGAAGCTGAAAAAAGTGGTATTATCAGAACCATGTCCGATCAGTTTTTAGGTGAACACAATGTAGATACCAAGTTTGTAAATATTATTTGTAGAGATCATGAATATCCAGACGGAGATCGTGTGGAAATAAAATTAAACGATGAGATTATTAAATCAAACTTATTACTTACAGGCAATTACAGACGTGTTGAAGTAAATTTAGTAGAAGGTAGAAATAGAATAGATATAAAAGCTTTAAACCAAGGAGATTCTGGCCCTAATACCGCAGAATTTTTAGTTTATGATGATAAAGGAAATTTAATTTCTTCAAAAGAATGGAACCTGCTTACAGGTGTTAAAGCTACTATTGTTTTTGTTAATGAAAAGGTGGTAATTAAATCCAAATCCAATTCAGAAAACTAAAGCATCATCTGGTAACTAAAAATTTTGTTATTAAATCTGTTTTATTTGGATTACCTCCCCAGGTTTCATGTCATCTAATTTATAATTGCCAATACGTACCCGTACTAAGCGTAATGTTGGTAATCCCAGTTTTGCAGTCATTTTTCGTACTTGTCTAAATTTTCCTTCAGTAATTGTAATGCTTAACCATGATGTTGCTCCATGCCGTGTATCCCTCACAAAACGCTCTATAATATGATAGGTGTCTTTTATTATTGAAGCTTTGCAGGGATGAGTAATGTAGGGTTTTCCTTCAACAGAAATTTCTACACCTTGTGTTAATTTCAAGATTATTTCTGATGTAATAATACCATCTACCATAACGTGGTATTCTTTTTCTATGGCAGTACTTGTAATGAGGTTACTAAATTTACCGTTTGTGGTGAGTAGGAGTAGGCCTTCAGATTTTTCATCTAATCTGCCAACAGCCATAACGGGTGAATTAAACGGATATAATTCGCCTAACAGTTTTTTAGATTTCCGTTTGTTTTGGTGGTTTATAAACTGACTTAAATAACCGTAAGGTTTATAAATTTTGTAATAAGAGTGTTCGGTATTGGGGATGTTTACTTCGATTTTATAGTCTTTTTAATTCTGACGGATTCACAAAAAAGTTAGCATTGGTAACATTAGTTTCAAAAAATGCTACAAGCTCAGCCTGCGATTTAAATGCCTCGGGATGAAGTTTGTTATTTACTTCATAAATAGTTATTAGTTTTTCTTTGATTTTAAAACCATAAAATTCGTGTACAATAATACCATCTATAGTTGTTTTAATATCTAAAATTTGAAATCCTTTAATAGTTTTAGAAAATAATTGTAGTTTTTCAGATTCTGTTTTTGAAGTTATTTCTAGTGTATAAGAGGTTTCATCTTTTTTAGTAATGGTAAATTCGTCATCTGAGCTTTACACTGAAACCCATTTACCAAGTAATGCCGTGCTTATTTTTTCATCATTAGGTAATGAATATTGAGAGTCTAAAGTGCAACAAAAACAAAGCGTTAAAGTTAATAATGCTAGAATAAGCTTAATATTTGTGTTCATGGTTTTTGAGTTTTGTTTTAAGTATAATTTATACACTAAAGTTAGTAAATAAAACACTAACCAAGAAAATCCGCGAGGATTTTCGTAAGTAGGCGAGTACTAGCAATAAATTATATACGGCTTAAGTTTACATTTCATAAATTTAAACATAAACACAGAAAAAGCAAAAGTTTTCATTATTTTGAGTGGAATATCACTTTCGACAGATAAAAATCTATAAAAAACAAATAGAGAAACCAGAAACACAATTCCGATAACGATTAGCGTTTCAGTCAGTCCCAACTCAATTAAATCTCTTTCCAAATAGAAATTATATTGATATGGAACAAGAATTTTAAAGATAAGTAGGAAAATTCCAAGTCCAACTAAATATTTCCAATTTCGTTTCAGTCTTTCCATATTAATGCCAACCCTAATTATAACAAATAAAACACTATATTTCTAAGATAACTATTACTTATCTCGCAGCATTTTTATTTTAATATGAAAGGCTGCAAATAACAAAGTCATAAACGGACTTATAATGCTAAAAAATGTATAAGGTATATATGCCATAGCACCAGCATAACCAAATAAGACTTTAGAGTGATAAGCGCCACAGGTATTCCAAGGAATTAAAACTGAGGTTACAGTACCAGCATCTTCTAAAGTTCTACTTAAATTTTCTGGGGCTAAGCCTTTATCTTCATACGCTTTTTTAAACATTTTACCAGGTACAACTAACGCTAAATACTGGTCGGAAGCTGTAAGGTTTAATGCTAAACAACTCACAACTGTACTTGCAAACAAGCCAAAAATAGAAGTTGCCATTTTTAATAACGCATCTGTAATTCTAGATAATGCACCAATAGCATCCATAATACCTCCAAACACCATAGCACAAACAATAAGCCAAATGGTGCCAAGCATGCCTTTCATTCCGCCAGCGGTAAATAAATCGTTAAGTTCTGCGCTAGTGGTGGTTACTGCAGTATCTACGGTAAGTGCATTCATAACACCTTTGTAAGCTGCTTCAAAAGTGAGGGTTTTTGTACCAGCAATTGACATAATAATTTCGGGTTGTGCTATTATGGCTGTAATGCCACCCAATAAAGCACCTATAAGTAATGCAATTAATGGTGGTGTTTTTTTTATAATCATCACAATTACTATAATAGGTACACTAAATAACCAGGGACTAATATTAAATGCTCCATCGATGGCGTTTAATTTGTCTTCAATTTGTGGTGTGCCTGTAGTATCTATATTTAGTCCAATAATTATAAAAATTAAGAGCGTTATTACAATTGTTGGTATTGTGGTTAATGCCATGTATTTAATATGGCTAAATAATTCTCCACCAGCCATAGCAGGTGCTAAGTTTGTGGTATCACTTAATGGCGACATTTTATCACCAAAATACGCTCCAGAAAGTACAGCACCGGCTGTCATACCAATATCTATTCCTAAAGTCTCACCAATACCAATTAAGGCAATACCAACGGTTGCAGAAGTAGTCCAGCTGCTACCAGTGGCAATGGAAATAATTGCACAAATAATAACGCAAGCAGCTAGAAAAATTGTGGGGTTTAGTATTTGTAAACCATAGTAAATCATTGTAGGAATAATGCCACTAACCAACCATGTACCAGCAAGTGCACCAACCATTAACAATATAAGAAGTGCGCCTGTTGTAGATTTTACATTTTCTGCAACTTCGTCTATCATTCGTTTGTAGGTTACTTTGTTAAAAAAACCTACAATTGCAGCAACTGCGGCACCTAATAAGAGTATAAACTGATTACTTCCGCTTAAAGCATCGTCCCCGTAAACGTAAATATTATAGGCCAGCATGGCAACTAATACAATTACCGGTGTTAAGGCTTCAAAAATATTAAGCGCTTTGTTTTCTACAATTTTTTGATCTTCAATTTTTAGTTCTGAGAAATTATCGTCTTGCATCGTTATACATTTTAGCTGTGTAATGTTACAATTTTACAGAGCCAATTGCAAACATAAATTTTGTTTGTATTAACAAAAACGACAAATAGTATTGGTCAAGAGCTAATATTTGTTTGGTTTTAGGCTTATATTTCAATATTTTAATTGTAATAATTATTAGTTTGGTAATACTATAAAATATTTACATCTTTCATGCAGGTTTTTATCATATCAAATGTGCGTTCAATATCATCATCTAAACCAATTGAAAACCTAATTAAACCATCTGTAAGTCCCATTTCTTTTTGCTCGTCCTCAGGAATTTCTGACGAAGTAGATGTGCCAGGGGCAGAAAACAAAGTTTTATAAAACCCTAAGCTTACCGCCAAATACCCAACATTACGATTTTGCATAAGTTCCATTAAGGTATTAGCTTTGTCCAAAGAACCTACATCAATGGTAAGCATACCTCCAAAGCCATAAGCATTGTTCATCATTGTTTTAAAAATGTTGTGAGAAGGGTGAGATGCTAAACCTGGATATACAGTTTTTAAACCAAGTGTTTCAAATTTTTCAGCTAAAAAAGCTGCATTTTTACTGTGTTGTTTAATTCTTATATGAAGCGTTCTCATATTTTTTAAAATAGCCGCAGAACGCAGACTATCCATTGCAGCACCCAATAACATACTTGCACCGTCATTTACGCTTTTAAGTGAATTTATGAAATCTGTTGCACCACAAACAACACCGCCCATAGTATCAGAAGCACCATTAATAAACTTAGTTAAACTATGTATTACAACATCTGCACCCAGTTGTGCTGGCGAAATTGAAAGTGGTGAAAACGTATTATCTACAACTAATTTTATATTGTATTTTTTTGCCAAAGCAGCTAGACTCCTTATGTCTGCAACTTCTAGCAATGGGTTGCTTACGGATTCACAATAAATTACTTTAGTGGTTTTGGTAATTGAAGCTTCAACTTGTGCTAAATCTGTAATGTTTACAAAAGACGTTTTAATACCAAATCTTGGTGTAAAGTTTTTTAAAAACGCATAAGTTCCGCCATATATAGTTCTGCTAGATACAACATGATCGTTAGCACCACAAAGTTGTAAAAGCACTGCGGTAATTGCTCCCATTCCAGATCCAGAAACGTTAGCGGTTTCTGTACCTTCCATAGCGGCTAACGCTTCTCCTAAGTATAAATTAGATGGAGATGAATGTCTTGAGTATAAATAACAGCCATCTGTGTTGCCTTCAAAGGTATCAAACATAGTTTTTGCTGATAAAAAAGTGTAAGTTGAAGAGTCTGAAATTGAAGGATTTACTCCACCAAATTCTCCAAAATACTGTAAATCTTGAATATTGTTTGCAGGTTTAAACGCCATAATAATATTTTTTTTGAGTTTTAAAAGTGTACTTAACTACAAATATGGCATAAAGTTGATTATAATTCAATTACAAATTATATATTTAGAAAATAAAACTAATAAATTAACTATTTTTAGTTTTATATGTTTTTAGATGAATTATGATAGCTTGTAAACTGAAAAATTTTCATAATGAATACATTTGATAATATTGATAAAAAACTCATTCATTTTTTACAACACGACAGTAAGTTAACTAATAAATTGTTGGCAAATAAATTAAACTTATCTGTTACAGCAGTCTATGAGCGAATAAAAAAATTAGAACGTGAAGGTGTGATTTCAAAGTATGTGGCTTTAGTTGATAAACGAAAAGTTAATAAAGCTTTTGTTACATTTTGCAGCATAAAATTAGTACAACACTCCAAAGAAAATGTTGCTAAGTTTGAGCGTGAGGTTTCTAAACTCAAAGAAGTTTTAGAGTGCTATCATATAAGTGGTGATTATGATTATTTACTAAAGGTAATTGTTGAAGATATGGATGCTTTTAGGGCATTTTTAGTAAATAAATTAACAACAATTAGTCATATTGGCAGTACGCATAGTGCCTTTATGATTAACGAAGTAAAACATACAACAGCTATAGAAGTGCTGTAATAATAGTTTTTTATCTATTTTAATTGGTGCTAATAATAGGACTTATACATTTAGCTGTTTTAAACAAAATAAGCCCAGATGGCTATGGTGTAAAACCACACACAAAAATAATTCCTACGTATCAAGACCGCTTAAATGGTAAAGACCCAGAATTAGATTGGATAATCACTAATGCAAATCAGAAAAAACCATAAAAGCTAACACTAATTTACCAACTATAAATTGGTAGTTAATTACACAAAAGTTTATTTTTGTAAATTATATAAATTAAAAGAAAGTATTATGAATTCATATGATGTAGCAGTAATTGGATCTGGACCTGGTGGTTATGTAGCAGCAATACGTTGTGCACAATTAGGCATGAAAACCGCACTTATAGAAAAGTACAGCACATTAGGTGGTACGTGTTTAAATGTAGGTTGTATTCCTAGTAAAGCATTATTAAGTTCTTCACATCATTATGAAGAGGCTACAAAACATTTTGAAACTCATGGCATTGAAATTCCTGGTGAAATTAAGGTGAATCTTGAAAAAATGATTGGTCGTAAACAAGCTGTTGTTGACCAGACTACAGGTGGTATTGATTTTCTTATGAAAAAAAATAACATCACTGTTTATGAAGGCTTAGGTAGTTTCATAGATGCCACACATATTAAAATTGAAGGCAAAGATACAGGAGAAATTGAAGCTAAAAATACAATTATTGCAACAGGTTCTAAACCAAGTAACCTACCATTTATTGAATTAGACAAAGAACGTATCATTACTTCTACAGAAGCTCTAAAACTTAAAGAAATACCAAAACACATGCTTGTAATTGGTGGTGGAGTTATTGGTTTAGAGTTAGGACAAGTATATTACAGATTGGGTGCACAAGTTACTGTTATAGAATATATGGATCGTATTATACCAACTATGGATGCGGGTTTATCTAAAGAGTTAACCAAAGTATTTAAAAAAGCAAAGTGTAATATAATGACTTCCCATAAAGTAGAATCTGTAACTCGCGTTGGAGATGAAGTTATTGTAAAAGCACAAAACAAAAAAGGAGAATCCGTAGAGTTTAAAGGCGACTATTGTTTGGTATCTGTTGGACGACGTCCTTATACAGCCGGATTAAATGCCGAAGCAGCTGGAGTTAAGCTAAACGAACGTGGTCAAGTTGAAGTTAATGCACACTTACAAACAACTGCACCAAATATTTACGCCATTGGAGATGTTATTAAAGGTGCAATGTTAGCACACAAAGCTGAAGAAGAAGGCGTGTTTGTTGCTGAAACCTTAGCCGGACAAAAACCACATATAGACTATAACCTTATACCAGGTGTTGTTTACACGTGGCCAGAGGTTGCTGCTGTTGGTAAAACAGAAGAAGAATTAAAAGCTGAAAACACAGCGTATAAAGTAGGTCAGTTTCCATTTAGAGCTTTAGGAAGAGCAAGAGCTAGTGGAGATATTGATGGCTTTGTAAAAATATTAGCAGATAAAACTACAGACGAAGTTTTAGGTGTACACATGATTGGAGCACGTTGTGCAGATTTAATTGCAGAAGCTGTAACTGCTATGGAGTTTAGAGCTTCTGCCGAAGATATTGCACGATATTCTCACGCACACCCAACATTTGCAGAAGCCATTAAAGAGGCTGCTTTAGCGGCAACAGATGATCGCGCTTTGCATGTGTAAGTCTAACACTACATAATTTATATATTACAAAACAAACTTAAAACATTGATTTAAATGTATTTAAGTTTGTTTTTTTAGTTGTAAAAATGAAAAAAATATTAATTTATTGTAGTGCTATTTTTTTAATATCATGTTCTCCTAAATTAAGAAGTAGAGTAATAAAAATAGCACCACCACTTCCAGATAACGAATTAGTTGTTGTTTTAGATGTTTCAGATAATCAAGTTATTACTGAATTAAAAATTGGTGAATTAAAATCGGTAGATAATGGTTTTTCAGAACGTTGTACGTATTATGAAAGTATTGAAAATCTTAAAAAATTAGCACAACAAGCGGGCGCCAATTTAATTAAGATAGTTAAACAAAAAGACCCTGATAAGTGGAGTAGCTGTTATAGATTATGGGCGGAAGCTTATAGAACTCAAAATCCTAAAAAATACGAAACTCAAATAGTATGGAGTGCTAATAGAAAATTAACTTGGGGTGATTTTAAAGGAAAACCAGATTTAGAAAATTACCCAAATGCTTTAGCCATAACCAATTCTGGTTTTGGTTATGAATCTGGAATTCAATTATTTAAGCAAGGTAGAATTTTTATTCAAAGCAACTTTAATACCCTTAAAAGTTGGGTGCTTCCAGAAGGTAAAACAGATTATATTTTAAATCATGAACAAATTCATTTTGACATCACAGAAATTTACTCCAGAAAATTACGAAAAGAACTTTCTGATGCAAAAGTTACAGCAGAAAACCCTTTAGCTGCAAAACGTATTTTTGATAAAGTTTTTAAGGAATTAACAAAAAGGCAAGAAACGTACGACAATGAAACAAAACATGGCAGTAAAATTGAAACTCAAAAAAATTGGAAAGCTATTGTAGAAATAGAACTCGCAAAATATGATTTGTATAAACATAATTAGTACAATTACGCTATAATTTTATGAACCAACTCACACTAACCACACCTGCATTATTGTTTTCAGCCATTTCATTAATTATGTTAGCTTATACCAATCGCTTTTTAGCTTATGCATCAGTAATTAGAAACCTAAGCGATAAGTACATTAATCATCTAGAAACAGCGCTAATAGAGCAGATTAAAAATTTAAAACTCCGCTTAAATTTAACACGGTATATGCAAATTTTTGGAATTACAAGCCTTTTATTTTGTGTGTTAACTATGTTTTTAATTTATATAGAGTATCAAATAATTGCTGTTTGGGCATTTGGATTTGGGTTAGTTTTGCTTATAGTATCCTTATTGTTTTTAATTTGGGAAATACAAATATCTGCAAAAGCACTGCAGCACCATCTAAAAACTATTCAAGAGGATTTAAAAAAATAGCTTTGATTTTAGATTGAATTTGTAATTCAGTTTAAATCACAATTGATTCAATTACCCTAAAAACTTAGCTTTTAATTCTGGTGTAGGAATCATACAACTTTCTTTTTTACCAAACCATTTGTATCTGTTTTTGGCAATATAACGATACACTTTATCGCGAATAAATTTGGGCAAAACATAACACATAAACACTAAATTAATTGGAAAACGTAAATGTTCAGCAATAAATAATGCAGCAGTAGATTTTGCGTGTATAACGTTGTGTTTGGGATTATAAAGCAGTATAGAATCCATTTTAACGGTATCTATATTAAAAATATTAGTGATTTCTTTACCAATAACACTTTGTAAAGGCGCAAATAAAAATGTGTTTTCTTTATCGTGTTTAATTATAAAAAGCACGGCAGCGTTACAAAGGTTACAAACACCATCAAATAGTATGAGTTGTTTGTTATTTGGAATTTTTGGTTTCATTTTTTTGACTGTACCAGTTCTAGCAAATCAAGATTAACGCTGGTTGTAAAGATGCCATAATTTACAACGGCTTTATTTTTTTCTATAGCATCAATAGTACCAACTGCTTTACCATCGTGCATTCTTACGTTATCTCCAATTTTTAATATTGGTTTTGGTTTTTCTTTTACAACTGCTTTTATCTTAGCTTCTTTTTTCTTTTTTCGGATAATCTCCACTTTTTTTTCAGCTTCTTGTTTTATTTGATTTTCCTTTTCTTTTTCATCACGTTTTTGTTTTGCAGATACTTTTTTTCGCTTAGAATTTTCAATTTGAACCAGCCTAAATAATTCTGACATAAGTTCACGTTTCTTATTATTATCCTGAAACTTATCTGCCAGGTCATTAACCTTCTGACCTAAATAAATGAGGCGTTGGTTACTATCGTATAATTCTTGAAAACTCTCTAGTTTTTTCTGAATTTTAGTATTGGTGTGTTCTAATTTTTCAGCCTCAGAAAGTTTTTTCTTTTCGTTTTCTTTTAAAGAGCGTTCTGTTTGTTCTAGTTTACTTCGTTCTTTTTGAAGCTTTGCAATGGTGGCATCAAACCTTACTTTTCCGCGTTCAATTTTCTTTTTAGACTTATTTATTAAACTGTAAGGAATGCCATTTTTTTGTGCAACTTCAAAGGTAAACGAACTTCCGGCTTGTCCTAAAGCAAGTTTATACATAGGTTCTAGCGTTTTTTCATTAAAAAGCATATTCGCATTTTGCATATGCGGCAATTCATTTGCTAATAATTTTAAATTGGAATAATGCGTGGTGATGATTCCAAATGCATTTCTGTCATAAAAAACCTCTAAAAATGTTTCGGCGAGTGCACCACCAAGTTCAGGGTCACTACCGGTACCAAATTCGTCAATTAAAAACAAAGTTTTATTATTACACTTTTTTAGAAAATAATTCATTTGTTTTAAGCGGTAACTGTAGGTGCTTAAATGATTTTCAATAGATTGGTTGTCGCCAATATCGCTCATAATTCTATCAAACACACAAACCTTACTACGCTCATGAACGGGTATTAATATACCACTTTGTAACATAATTTGTAATAAACCTACTGTTTTTAAAGTGATGCTTTTTCCGCCTGCATTTGGTCCAGAAATTACAATAATGCGTTTATCTTTTTCTAAGCTTATGGTTTGCGGAAACGTGGTTTCGTTATTTTCTTTATTAGTGAGGTAGAGTAGTGGATGATAGGCATCTCTGAGATAGAGTGTACGTTCTTTTGAGATTTCTGGCAAAATAGCATCCATACTTTTTGCATATTTTGCTTTTGCAGATACCACATCTATCTGTGTTAAAAAGGCTTGGTATTTGTGTAATAGTGGTAAAAATAAGCGTATATAGTCTGTAAGCGATTTTAAGATTTTTACAACCTCTTCCTTTTCCTCGTATTCTAAATTATTAAGCTCTCTCGAATATTGTAGTGTTGTTTCGGGCTCAATATATACAATACTACCAGTTTTACTGCCGCCCATAATTGCACCTTTTACTTTACGGCGGTACATAGCTTTAACGGCTAAAACACGTTTGTTTTCAACAACGGATTCTCTAATATCGTCTAAATACTCTAAATTGTGGTAGGTGTTTAAGGCTGAAGAAAAACTGGTATTAATTTTAATTTTTAAACGGTTTATAGATTTTCTTAATTCTGCAAGTAGTGGCGACGCATTGTCCTTTATATCACCAAACCTATCTACAACAGCATCTACCTGTTCTATTAATGTGTTATTGTATTCAATAGGAAAACTGTACTGTGCTAATTTAGGATAATAGGTTTCAAATTTTTTTAAAAATTTTAAAATGGTATTTACCGTTAAGCTAGTACTTACAATTTTTTGTAAGCTAGGGACTTCTAAATAGGTGTTTTCAATTTTAAGAAGTTTTAGTTCTCTAGTAATTGCATCAAATCCATGGTTTGGTATTCGGTTATCATTATCAAAAGACGATAAATATTCGTTAACATAATCTAACTCTAAACGCAGCGTATCTTCGTCATTAAAGGGCAAAACAGACAACACAGTTTCTCTACCTAAAGCGGTAATAGCGTGCGCACTAATTTGTTCTAAAACACTAAAAAATTCTAAATCTTTTAGTGTTTTTTCATGAATTTGTATCATGTATAATTTTCCTTTTTCAAAAGCAAAATTACGTTAATTGTAAAGAAAAGCCTAATGAACTCCTTTATATGCGAATTGTTATTTTTGAATAAATTTTTAAGCATGAAACTACATTTACATCCAAGTTGGACAGATCGTTTGAAACCAGAATTTGATAAACCTTATTTTAAAAATTTAATGGTTAAAGTGACAGAGATTTATAAAAATCATAATTGCTTCCCACTGTATTCTGATATTTTTAATGCCTTTAATAATTGTCCGTTTAATAGTGTTAAGGTTGTAATTATTGGGCAAGATCCTTATCATGGTGCTAATCAAGCAAACGGATTGTCCTTTTCAGTAAATACTGGTGTGAAGCATCCTCCATCTTTAAAGAATATTTTTAAAGAGCTAGAACAGGATTTAGGTTTAGACTATCCAGAAAGTGGAAATTTAATGCCTTGGGCAAAACAAGGTGTTTTAATGTTAAATGCAACATTAACAGTTACAGAAGGGAAGGCTGGTAGCCATCAAAACATTGGTTGGGAAACATTTACAGATACTGTAATTGAAACTTTAAGTAAAGAAAAAAAACAGATTGTCTTTTTACTTTGGGGAGGCTTTGCTAAACGAAAAAAAAAGCTAATTGATACTAACAAACATTTTGTATTGGAAACAGGTCATCCGTCTCCATTAAGTACTAATAGAGGGTATTGGTTTGGAAATAGGCATTTCAGTAAAACTAACTCCCTGTTGGAACAAGCTGGCGAGATGCCAATTTCTTGGACTTTAGTTTAGGTGCTACGTTGCTAGTTTTTTGGTTAGGGATATTAATGGACTTAATTGTTTTATTACTAATTGGCTTTTTAGTAATTTTATTACAGCTAAATTTTAATAACAAAAAATTTATAACAACTAAGCAAAACAATATTGTGGCAATAGTTGTAATCATAAAAATGGTGCTATAGATTTAATTATTATTCATAAGTAAATATAAGTAATTTTAGGAAATCTAAAAATTATAGCTCATAAATAAGCGAGCTATAATCTACAATTTCTGGAATAATATTTAAATTAAATAACTGCTCTTGAACTTCTAAAATGGTGTGCTCACTTATAACATCTTGTGACCACTCTGTTAATAACAGCCACTCTTGTACATCCTCAAGTTTTTGATTGTAGCGGTTAGCAATGGTTTTATCAATACTTGGTATGGCTTTAAAATCTATTGTGGTATTATTTATAATGGCTAAAATTATTTTTAGTTCGTTAAGGTTTTGATCTATAAAATCTTCTCGCACGGCAATTACAAAACAAGGCCATGGAGACGGGCAATTACCAATGCGTTTAAATGTGCCATTATCTACAAGTGGTTTTGTGGTAAATTTTTCCCACATAAAATAATCTGCATCGCCATTTGTAAGACCCTTAACAGCGCCATCTAAATTTTTAATAACTTCAAAATTTAAATCTTTTTCTAAGTCCCAGTTGTTTTGTTTAGCATTAATATATGCCATAAGATGCGACCCAGAACCAAACCTGCTAATCGCTGCTTTTTTTCCTTTTAAATCATTAATGCTTTTAAAGTCAGAATTTTCAGCTACATGAATGCCCCATATGAGAGGTGATTTTACAAAGGTTTGTACAATTTTTGTGGGATTACCAGCAATGATATCTTTTATAATACCTTCAGTAAGTATTACAGCCATATCAATTTCTCCAGTACGTAAGGCTTTGCACATGGCACCAGTACCACCATGAAAGTCTTTCCACCTTAAATTAATATTCTCAGCGGTATATTCTTTGTTTTTAAGTGTTAAATACCAACTTAAATTGAAATGTTCTGGTACACCACCAATATTTACTGTTTTCATTATTAAGTGTTATTATTTTATTAAGGAATTTTAATTATACAAGTCAAAGCATATGAAATTAAATTTTCAATGGTTTGGTCTGGTGTATTACTAAATTTGCCAGTTTTACGATTAGCAATTAGGGCATTTAATGATATTGCATTATGACCTAATAATTTGCTTAGGCCATAGATTGCTGATGTTTCCATTTCTAAATTAGTAATTTTTAATGCTTCAAATTTAAAACTTTCAATTTTAGAATTTAGAGCATCATCTTTGGGTTCTAATCTCAGCATTCTGCCTTGTGGTCCATAAAACCCTCCAGCAGTTGCTGTAATACCTTTATATATGTTAGTATTATCAAAATACTGTTGTAAGCTTGCGCTATTTTGTATGAGTAATGGTGATGCTTTACTGGCACACCATTGGGTATGCTTCATAAATTGAGCTTCAAAAGTTGGATTGGCATGTTCCTTAATTTTATAGGCTTGAAGCAGACCGTTTAAATCTAAACCATAGGTACTTATTAAGAAGCTATCTAAAGGAATATTGTTTTGTAACGCGCCAGAAGTGCCAATTCTTATGATATTTAGAGCTGTTAATTTGGGTTTTATGCTTCGGGTTTCAAAATCTATATTTACCAAAGCATCTAATTCATTAAGAACAATATCTATATTATCAGAGCCAATACCAGTAGATAGTACAGTAATACGTTTGTTTTTATAATAGCCAGTTTGTGTTTTAAATTCTCGTTTCTGGATGGTATATTCAATAGCGTCAAAGTGTTTTGTAACTAAGCTAACCCTGTCTTGATCGCCAACAAAAATAATGGTATTTGCAATATGCTTGGGTTTTAGGTTTAAATGATATACACTACCATCTGCATTTAATATTAATTCTGTATCCTTAATTGGCATGTAATGTAGTTTTAACAAGCTTATTGTGAGTTACACTGTATTGGTAATCTAAACGTTGTACTCCTCCATATACTATATTATTGTTTACAGCCTTAGCGTAGTTGTTTTGTTTTAAGTATGCATTGTGTCCGTCTCTATTGAGCACCAATTGGTTTTTGGTAACATCATAAAAAATAGAAAGATTTTTAATAATGCGTTGCAATTGTAAATCACCAAACCCATAATAGCCTTGGTAATTTAGGCAATAACCTAATAGATGATGTTCAGATTTTATAACATTATCTTTTATTATTTTAAGTATGTTTTCTTCTAATTTACTTAAACCGCTTTTTTGAGCTGGAAAACGTTCTAAATGTGCTTTTAAACAATTACTTAGGTATTTAAAACTTGAATTTGTTACTATATATGGTTTTAGAATATTATGGTCTGTACCACAATACGTTCGCCATAATGCAATAGCAAGCTCAATATCTGTTTGGGTAAGTAACACTTTGTTTTTGTAATGCCGTTTTAGTTGTGAGGGTTTTAATTCACTTAGACCTTTAAGATTTTTTTCGCCTTCAATGCGACCACTACAAATTAAATACAAAGGTTTGTTAATTTCTTTTTGGTGTAATAAATTAATAACACCAATAAGGTTAATGTGGCAGAATAAATCATATTCAAACCATAGGTTTATTTCAGAGTAGCTGTCTGTATTATCTAATTTTGATAGCTCTTTTTTAAGCTCAACTGTATCTACCTCAATATCATAATATGTTTTTAGAAACTCAGCTCTAACTTCAAAAAATGCATCAGAGTTTATTGCGGGTATTAAAGGGCCTTCACACAACATTTCTTGCCATGTTAAAATAGGGTCTTCAAAATCTAATTCTTTTAAATAATCTGTTAATGCGTTACCATTTGTAATATGCAATATTATGTTTTCCATGTATTTAGCCGCCTACACGTTTTACGTTAAAACCTTTTTCTTTTAGCAGCTCCATAATCTCGGCTCTGTAATCACCTTGAATAATAATTTTATCTGCTTTAAAACTACCACCAACACTTAACGTTTTTTTTAATTCTTTTGCAAGTATTTTAAAATCTTCAGTAGCTCCGGTATAACCTTCAATAATTGTTATGGGTTTTCCTTTTCGTTTTTCATACTTACAAAGTAAGGGTTCGTCTTGAAGCCAAAGTTTAGTATCTATTGATTTTGAGTTAGAATCTTCTATTTCAGTGTGCTCAGGGAATAAATTTTTTAATTGGTCTTTTAAATCCATACTTTTTTAAACTGAATTCAGTAATTAATAGTTAGAGGTCAAATTTTACTTTTTGAAAATAATTAAGTTTGAATGCTAATTGGAACAATACTATTTTTTTAGCCCCAGTTCAATTAAACGTTCATTTAAAAATTCACCAGCAGTAATATCCTCAAATTGTTTTGGGTTATTATCATCTACACAACTATCTAAAACATCTAATTTCATTTCGCTTACAGGATGCATAAAAAACGGAATAGAGTAGCGCGATGTTCCCCATAATTCTCTCGGCGGATTTACAACACGGTGTATTGTAGATTTTAGCTTATTATTGGTGTGGCGCGATAGCATATCGCCAACGTTAATCATAAGTTCATCGGGTTCTGCAATGGCATCAATCCATTCGCCATCATTACGTTGTACTTGCAAACCTCTACCTTGTGCACCCATTAACAAAGTAATTAAGTTAATATCACCGTGTGCTGCAGCACGCAAAGCATTTTTGGGCTCTTCAGTAATTGGAGGATAATGTATAGGTCTTAAAATTGAATTGCCATTATGTATAAAATTATCAAAATAGGTTTCTTCTAAATTTAAGTGTAACGCAAGCGCTCTTAAAACATATTTAGCTGTTTTTTCTAGCATTTGATAGGCCAGTTTGCCAACAGTATTAAAATGCGCTAGTTCATTAACAGTAACATTTTCTGGGTATTCTTTTTTTCGTTCGATATCGTCCTCAACATACTGTCCAAAATGCCAAAATTCTTTTAAATCCCCTTCTATTTTACCTTTAGCACTTTCTTTTCCAAAAGATACGTAGCCACGTTGTCCTCCAATACCCGGAATCTCATAATGCGCTTTTGTTTCAAGAGGTAAGCTAAAAAAGTTTTTAACCTCTTTATATAAATTAGTTACTAAATCGTCTTCTAAAAAGTGCCCTTTTAAGGCTACAAAACCAATATCTTCATAAGCTTTACCAATGGCATTTATAAACATTTGTTTACGATGGGCATCATTAGAGATAAAGTCTTGTAAATCTACACTAGGTATTCTATCCATTATATATCAATTTAAATAGTGGCTAATATACAAATCTAACTAAAATGTCTTATAATTTTAAAACACCATATTGATATTTAATAAGCTTTGGTTGATTGTTAAAGTAATTTATTTACATTTAGCAGCGTAAATTTAATGTATGATGATTAATAACTTAGAACAACATATTACATATAATAGCGAAAATTTAAGTAATACCACACTTCTAGAGATTTATTATAATATGCTTAAGCCTAGGCTTATAGAAGAAAAAATGTTGATTTTATTACGCCAAGGTAAAATTTCAAAATGGTTTTCTGGCATAGGACAAGAAGCTATTTCTGTAGGAGTTACTATGGCCTTAAAACCTGCTGAATACATATTACCAATGCACCGAAATCTTGGTGTATTTACAACAAGAGGTATTCCGCTTCACCGTTTATTTTGTCAATGGCAAGGTAAAGCAAGCGGATTTACAAAGGGTAGAGACCGATCGTTTCATTTTGGCACTCAAGACTACAAAATTATTGGAATGATATCGCATTTAGGCCCTCAACTTGGTGTTGCAGATGGCATTGCTTTAGGTAATTTACTGAAAGAAAACAATCAAGTTACCGCTGTTTTTACAGGTGAAGGTGGTACCAGTGAGGGTGATTTCCACGAGGCATTAAACGTAGCGTCCGTTTGGCAATTGCCAGTTATTTTTTGTATAGAAAATAATGGTTACGGACTTTCCACACCAACCAAAGAGCAATACAATTGTAAAGATTTAGCAGATAGAGGCATAGGTTATGGTATTGAATCTCACATAATAGATGGTAATAATTGTATTGAAGTTTATACAAAATTAAACGCAATAGTAGAAAGCATAAGAACCAATCCTAGACCTGTTTTAATTGAATTTAAAACCTTTAGGCTACGTGGTCACGAAGAAGCAAGTGGTACAAAATATGTACCTGAAGCATTGATGACGCATTGGGAAACAAAAGATCCTCTAGAGAATTATAAAAACTTTTTATTTAGTGAAGGCATCTTGGATGCGCATACTGATGAAGAATACAATGAAAAAATAAAATTAGAAATTGATGCGGCTTTAGAATCTGCTTTTGCAGAAGAATCAATTACACCTGTTGAAAGTATAGAGTTAAATGATGTTTATAAACCTTATGATTATGAACCTGTTGAGCCAAAACAAAATACAGAAAACATACGCTTAATTGATGCCATTTCTGAGGGCTTAAAACAGGCTATGGAGCGCCACAATAATCTTGTAATTATGGGGCAAGATATTGCTGAATATGGCGGTGTTTTTAAAATAACCGAAGGGTTTTTAGAGCAATTTGGAAAAGCACGTGTTAAAAATACACCCATATGTGAGTCTGCCATAGTGGAAGCAGCCATGGGTTTATCTATTACAGGGTTTAAAGCGGTTGTAGAAATGCAATTTGCAGATTTTGCGTCTTCTGGGTTTAATCCTATTGTAAATTATCTAGCAAAATCTTATTACCGCTGGGCAGAAGCTGCAGATGTAGTTATAAGAATGCCATGCGGAGGTGGTGTGGCGGCAGGCCCATTTCATTCACAAACAAACGAAGCTTGGTTTACAAAAACACCAGGCTTAAAAGTCGTATATCCCGCATTTCCTTATGATGCTAAAGGCTTACTTGCAACCGCCATTAACGATCCAAATCCGGTATTGTTTTTTGAGCACAAGGCCTTATACAGAAGTGTTAAACAAGACGTGCCTACAGACTATTATACTTTACCATTTGGGGAAGCTGCGGTTTTAAATATAGGTGAAGACGTTACCATTATTACTTATGGAGCTGCAGTGCATTGGGCGCTAGAAACTTTGGACGCTAATAGATCTATTTCGGCTGATCTTATTGATTTACGAACGTTACAACCCTTAGATATAAAAACTATTTTTAATTCGGTTAAAAAAACAGGTAAGGCAATTATTTTGCAGGAAGATTCTTTATTTGGTGGTATTGCAAGTGATATTTCGGCATTAATTATGGAACATTGTTTTGAGTATTTGGATGCTCCCGTGAAACGTGTTGCAAGTTTAGAAACACCAATACCATTCAACGCACAATTAGAACAACAGTATTTGCCAAAACATAAGTTTGATACTGTATTAAAAGAGTTATTAGCTTACTAAAATTAATGCCTACCAATTTTTCATGTGTAAACTTATTAATTTTTTGTTTCAGCTTACTATTATTCTTAGTTTAGTACTCAACTTAATGAGATTTGTTTATAATATTACGCTTACTAAATCCCATTATTATTTTATATTAGCCACAAAAGAATTAAAAATTCACTATATAAAACCAAAAAACAAGGTTGAATTCTTAAAAGAATTCAACCTTGTTAATTAAGTTATATAAAGAAAGCTAATTATTGAATATTAGCACTTTTTACAGTTTTAATGATTCTACCAGCAATTTTGTAAGGATCACCGTTAGATGCAGGACGACGGTCTTCTAACCAGCCTTTCCAGCCTTTTTCTACAGTAATAATAGGAATACGTATAGATGCACCACGGTCTGAAACGCCATAACTAAAATCGTTAATTGAAGCCGTTTCATGGTCACCAGTTAAACGTTGGTCGTTAAACTCACCATAAACTTCAATATGTTCTTTAACTACTGGTCTAAAAGCTTCACATATTTTTTCGTAAACTTCTCGGCTACCACAAGTTCTTAATGTAGTATTAGAGAAGTTAGCATGCATACCAGAACCATTCCAATCCATATCCTTTCCTAATGGTTTTGGGTGGTATTCTATATAGTAACCATATTGCTCCGTTAAACGATCTAGTAAGTAACGTGCAATCCAAATTTCGTCACCTGCTTTTTTAGCACCTTTAGCAAACAATTGGAATTCCCATTGCCCAGAAGCAACCTCTTGGTTAATACCTTCAAAGTTTAAACCAGCAGCAATACAAAGGTCTGCATGTTCTTCAACTAAATCTCTACCATGGGTATTTTTTCCACCTACAGAGCAGTAGTACATGCCTTGAGGAGCAGGATAACCACCAATAGGGAAACCTAATGGTAATTGTGTTTGAGTGTCCATTATAAAATACTCTTGCTCAAAACCAAACCAAAAATCGTCATCTTCATCTTCAATAGCAGCACGTCCATTAGATATATGTGGTGTACCATCGGCGTTTAAAACTTCAGTCATTACTAAAAAGCCATCCTTACGTGCAGGATCTGGGTAAATAGCTACGGGCTTTAATAAACAGTCAGAAGATCCGCCAGAGGCTTGTCTTGTAGAAGAACCATCAAAAGACCAAATAGGACAGTCTTCTAATTTTCCACTAAAATCATTTTCAATTTTAGTTTTACTTCTCATGTTTTGAGTTGGCTTGTAACCATCAAGCCATATGTACTCTAATTTAGATTTACTCATAAGTGTATTTTTAATTATTGAATTACAAATATCAATATTTTTTTAATTACATCAAAAAAAATAGGGTACTTTAAGTAATATGTTATTAATAATTATTAACAGCCCTATTATTTTAAGGGTTGATGGAATTAATTTTAAATTATTCGTATTTTTGACCTAAAAAAATAGCAATATGGCAACATTAAGGTTTCATGCAATAAAAAAATCTTTAAAAAGAAAGCCTTTAAATATTAAAGAAACTAGTCGTAGATCTGAGGTTTTTGGGCAAAATGTATTTAATGAAACGGCTATGCGTCTGTATTTAACTAAAGACGCATTACTGAGTATTACACAAGCTACAATGAAAGGCAAAAAAATAGACCGACTAATTGCCAATCATATCGCTACTGGGATGAAAGAATGGGCAATATCCAAAGGTGCAACACATTACACACATTGGTTTCAGCCTTTAACCGGTGCAACAGCAGAAAAACACGATGCTTTTTTTGAAACCATACACGATGGTTTAGCGATAGAAAAATTTGAAGGTAATCAATTGGTGCAACAAGAGCCAGACGCGTCAAGCTTTCCAAATGGTGGTATTAGAAATACTTTTGAAGCTAGAGGTTACACTGCTTGGGATCCTTCATCACCAGCCTTTATATATGGGACTACATTATGTATACCAACTGTTTTTGTTGCCTATACAGGTGAAGCTTTAGATTACAAAACACCATTGCTTAGAGCATTACATGCTGTGGATAAAGCTGCAGTTGCGGTTTGTAGATATTTTGATAAAAATGTAAAAAAGGTAACCGCATCTTTAGGTTGGGAGCAAGAGTATTTTTTAATTGATAGCGATTTAGCATCCTCAAGACCAGATATTCTGCTAACGGGTAGAACATTATTAGGACATTCACCCGCAAAAGGGCAACAGTTAGACGACCATTATTTTGGCACCATTCCTAATCGTGCTATGGCATACATGCGCGATTTAGAAAACGAATGTATGTTACTTGGTATTCCTGTAAAAACAAGACATAATGAAGTTGCTCCAAATCAGTTTGAACTAGCTCCAATATTTGAAGAAGCTAATTTGGCTGTAGATCACAATTCATTATTAATGGATGTGATGCATAAAGTTGCAAAACGACATAGTTTTAAGGTGCTGTTACACGAGAAGCCTTTTGCAGGCGTTAATGGCTCTGGCAAACATAACAATTGGAGTTTAAGCACAGATATGGGTATTAATTTATTGTCGCCTGGTAAAACACCAATGAGTAATCTTCAGTTTTTAACCTTCTTTATTAACACTATTCAAGCGGTATTAAATTATGAAGAATTATTAAGAGCTGCCATTGCATCTGCAAGTAACGATCATAGGTTAGGAGCTAATGAAGCACCACCAGCTATAATTTCGGTCTTTATTGGTGCGCAACTTACTAAAGTTTTAGAGGAATTAGAATCTGTAACCCAAGGCAAACTTTCGCCTAAAGAAAAAACAGATTTAAAACTTAATGTGGTTGGTAAAATCCCAGAAATATTATTAGATAATACCGACAGAAACAGAACCTCTCCATTTGCATTTACTGGAAATAAATTTGAATTTAGAGCTGTAGGTTCAATTGCAAATTGTGCAAACCCAATGACGGTTTTAAATAGTATTGTAGCCAAACAGTTAATTGATTTTAAAGCTGAAGTTGATCTGCTTATTGATAAAAAAGCCATGAAAAAAGACGATGCTATTTTTAATGTACTGCGTGAGTATATAAAAACATCTAAAGCTATTTGTTTTGAAGGCAACGGTTATGGTGAGGCTTGGGAAAAAGAAGCGAAAAAGCGTGGTTTAAGTAATAATAAAACGACTCCAGAAGCTTTAAAAGTTAAGATTGCTAAAAAATCTATTGCCCTTTTTGAGGATTTAGGCGTCATGAATAAAACGGAAACCGAATTGCGTTACGATATTGAAATGGAGGCTTATGTGCTAAATATTCAAATAGAGAGTAGAACATTAGGTGATATTGCCCGAAACCATATTGTACCAACAGCGGTGCGTTATCAAAATATGTTAATAGAAAATGTTACGGGTTTAAAATCAATTTATGGTACTTCATTTAAAACGCACGCTAAAGCACAATTAATGCTTATTGAACAAATTTCTGAACATATTGAAGCTATAAATACGTTAGTCACCTCCATGACCGAAGCCAGAAAAACAGCTAATAAACTTGCAGATATTAGCAAAAAAGCGGATTGCTATTGTAAAAATGTGAAACCGTTATTTGAAAACATAAGATACCATTGTGATAAATTAGAACTTATGGTAGATGACGAGCTTTGGCCTTTAACAAAATATCGAGAATTGTTTTTTACAAATTAAGTAAAAAGTATCAATCAAGTAGCTGAGTGACTTCAAGCGAATCCGATACTCAGACCTTTCAGGTTTTAAAACCTGAAAGGTCTGAATTTCAAGTGAAACTGAATTGGCATTGTATGTAAAACTTTCAAATTAAATACAATGCGTTACCTTATTAAGCAGTTTTAGAATACACTTATTAAGATTAATTTAGCCTTGAGCTAACTTTAAAGTGGTTTTAAATAAGACAATTCTTACTTTTGTAACATCTATAAAATTATTAAATGAGTAATTCAGTAAGTAAACGTTATGCACAACGCGGAGTTTCAGCTTCTAAAGAGGATGTTCATAATGCCATAAAAAATATTGACAAAGGGCTGTTTCCTAAAGCCTTTTGTAAAATAGTACCCGATTATTTAACCAATGATAATGATTACTGCCTTATAATGCATGCCGATGGTGCTGGTACAAAATCATCATTAGCTTATATGTACTGGAAGGAAACTGGGGATATATCGGTATGGAAAGGCATTGCTCAAGATGCTTTAATTATGAATATAGACGATTTGCTTTGTGTTGGTGCAACAGATAATATCATGTTATCATCTACTATAGGACGTAATAAAAATAAAATTCCAGGTGAAGTTATTTCAGCAATTATAAATGGTACAGAAGAACTGATTGCCGATTTAAAATCTTACGGGGTTACTATCCATTCTACTGGTGGTGAAACTGCCGATGTTGGCGATTTAGTGCGCACTATAATTGTGGATTCTACAGTAACCGCGCGTATGAATCGTAAAGCTGTTATAAACAATGCCAATATTACAGAAGGAGATGTTATTGTAGGTTTAGCGTCTTACGGACAAGCAACTTACGAAACCGAATATAACGGTGGAATGGGAAGTAACGGACTCACATCTGCAAGACACGATGTGTTTTCTAAATATTTAGCTGAAAAATTTCCAGAGAGTTTTGATGCAGAAGTGCCAGAAGATTTAGTGTATTCTGGACACACAAAATTAACGGATGCAGTTGAGGGTGCGCCAATTGATGCCGGTAAATTAGTTCTGTCGCCAACACGTACATATGCACCAATTATTAAAGAAATACTAACTAAATACAACAGCGATACCATTCATGGTATGGTACATTGCAGTGGTGGTGCACAAACTAAGATACTTCATTTTATAGATAATTTACACATTGTAAAAGACAATATGTTTGCTATTCCGCCATTGTTTAAGCTTATTCAAGAACAATCTAAAACCGACTGGAAAGAAATGTATCAGGTTTTTAATTGTGGACATCGTATGGAATTATATGTGAAGCCAGAAATTGCTGATGCTATTATTGCTATTTCAAAATCGTATCATGTAGATGCTCAAATTGTTGGTAGGGTAGAGGCTTCACCTACAAAAAAGTTGACTATTAGTAGCGAATTTGGTGTATTTGAGTACTAATCATGCCAAAAGCAAATCTAAAATACCAACCGTATGTAAATTTTTGCTTGGTTTTTGGTATTCCATTTTTTTGCGTAGTACTATTTGGTGCTTTTTTAATTAATGATTTTAAATTGTATTACAGAGAGGTTATAGCCTTTGGCGCTTTAACGTTTATAGTGTTTACAAGTGTTATTTTGGTAAGTCCTATTTGGCTTCAAAAAGTATTACGTTATATTAGTTTTACAGTACTTCTGCTATTAGCCATTGTAAAACTTTTATTTTTTTATGTTTTTGGAAAAAAAATTGGAGTTGCAGCATTCTTTTCATTTTTTGAAACACACCAATCTGAGGTTAAAGAATTTTTTAGCACCTATTTTAATAGCTATCTGTACGCAAGTATTGTTTTAGTGTTTTTGGGTGCTTATTATTTATTATTTAATTCTAAAATCTTTAAAACATTTCATTGGAAGCTAAATTTTCGGATAAAAAGTGTAGTAATTTTAGTAGCTATTTCATGCTGCTTACTTATTAATTATAAGTTGCCCGCAGAAAATATTCCTCTGGTGTTTTACAACAGTTATAAAAGCTACAAAACATACACTACCAATCTTAATAACAATTTATCTCAACCAAAATCTGAATTTATATCCGCTATAACTTCTAAAGATTTTGCGCAAACTTATGTAGTAGTTATAGGCGAATCTACCACCAAAAACCGCATGCAACTTTATGGATATGATAGAGCTACAAATCCGTTGCTAACTAATTTAAAAGACAATCTTTTTGTATTTAAAGATGTAATATCTCCACATGCGCATACCATTTTTGCTTTAGATAAAATACTTACTCTAAACAGTCATAATAATACCTCTTTAATACAAAATATTTCTGTAGTTCAACTGGCAAATAGTGCTGGTTTTAAAACCTATTGGCTATCTAACCAAGACCCAATTGGTGATAATGAAACTATTTCAGCAATAGTAAGTAATGCGGCAGATGAGCGTTATTATGTATCACAATTTAGTAGTTATGACGAACTTATTTTACCAAAACTGAATGCCATATTAGATTCAGAAATTCAAAAGAAAGTCATATTTATTCATTTAATGGGTACTCATTTGTTTTATAATAACAGGTATCCACCAGAATTTAATTTTTTTAAGGACTTAAAACCAAATTCAGCATACACACATAATACCGCTATAACTACTGTTAATGCCTATGATAATGCGGTACGGTATAACGATTTTATTGTAGATAGTATTATTAAAACCGTTGCAGTTAAAGCAAATTATAGTACCGTGTTATATTTTTCAGATCATGGTGATGAGGTTTATGATTCACAAGATTTTAGTGGTCATAATGCACTAGAACCTACAAACAATATGTACGAAATTCCATTCATGGTATGGGCTTCTGAAGAATTTAAAATTAATAATCACACGAAATTAAATGTATTAAAAAACAACATAACATTAAAATATAATTTAGAAGATTTTATATATAGTTTTTCGGATTTAAGCGGAATTTCGTTTTCTGGTTTTAATCCTGAAAAGAGTATCTTCAATATAAATTTTAAAGAAAAAAAGCGTTGGGTAGAAAACGATATTTTATATGATTCAGAATAAAAGAAAAATAGCCTTTTTTGGATTTTTAGGTTTCATAGGGCTAGTCACTATTTATAGTTTTAATCCTTATAAGCTTCATTTTTTAGGCTACTACAATTCTAAGGTTTTTGCGCACAGAGTTAATAGCATTCAAAAATTAGATGCGGCACTCAATTTTTTTAAAGGTGTTGAGTTAGATTTGGTGTATATTGATTCTTTAGATGTTTTAGACGTAAATCACCCGCCAGCTGCATCTATACAGCTTAATTTTAAAACCTATTTAGAAACTCTAAAATCGCATCATAAAAAACCATTCTTATGGTTAGATATTAAAAACCTGAAATTAGAAAATAGCTCTAAAATTCTTAAACGATTAGATGCCATATTTAATCAAAATAAATATGAAATTAGTTCTGTTTTAATAGAAACACAATTCCCGGAAGCATTACCTATTTTTAGAGAAAAAGGTTACAAAACCAGTTATTATGTACCTTCTAATTTGTCTCAAAAAAATGAAACCCATATAAATTCAGTAGTAAATACCATTAGGACTACTTTAAATACGCAGCAAGAATTAGCACTATCCATGAGTGTAGATGATTATAAAATATTGAAACCGTATTTTCCTAAAACCACAAAATACTTGTGGGCTATTGAAAAAAGGTATCTCAAAAAACATGTTTTGGTAAGAGAGGCATTACAAGATACTACAGTTAAAATTGTTTTGGCAAAATTTAATGCATTAGGCGGTAATAGGTAGTTTTAATAACTTTAAAAGGAATGAATTCAGGTCTATTTCTGGCATTTTAAGCCGTGTGATTTCTTATTTTTATCGTATTTTTGAAAATTCAATATTTGCATACATGTTAGAAAAAATTCAAATTATAAAACAACGATTTGATGAGGTTAATGACCTTATTATTCAACCCAATATTATTTCTGATCAGAAGCGGTATGCCACGCTAATGAAAGAATACAAAGATTTTAAGCTCATAGTAGATAAAGGTGAAATTTATAAAGAAGCCTTAAGTAATTTAGCTGAAGCTGAAGACATTATATCTGATGGTTCTGACGCTGAAATGGTTGAGATGGCAAAAATGCAGCAAGATGAGGCCAAGCAAGCAATTACCAAATTAGAGGAAGAAATACGTTTTATGCTTATACCAAAAGACCCAGACGATGCCAAAAATGTAGTCGTTGAGGTTAGAGCTGGTACTGGTGGTGATGAGGCTAGTATTTTTGCAGGAGATTTGTTCAGAATGTATTCTAAATATTGCAGTGATAAAAACTGGCGTGTGGATGTTGTAAGTCAGAACGATGGCACTTCCGGTGGTTTTAAAGAAGTTATTTTTGAAGTTTCTGGTGAGAATGTTTATGGGACTTTAAAATTTGAAGCTGGAGTACACCGTGTGCAACGTGTGCCTCAAACCGAAACCCAAGGACGTGTGCATACAAGTGCTGCTACTGTAATGGTATTACCAGAAGCTGAAGAGTTTGATTATGAGTTAGATATGACGGAAGTGCGTATAGAACGTACAACTTCAACAGGTCCTGGCGGACAATCCGTTAACACAACCTATTCCGCTATAAAATTACACCACGAACCTACAGGAATGATTGTAAGTTGTCAAGATCAAAAATCGTCACACAAAAATTTAGAAAAAGCCTTAAAAGTATTGCGTTCACGTTTATACGATTTGGAATTGGCAAAGCAACAAGCTGCAGATTCTGAAAAACGTAAAAGTATGGTGAGTTCTGGTGACAGAAGTGCTAAGATTAGAACCTATAATTATCCGCAAGGTCGAGTTACAGACCACAGAATAGGGCTAACGCTTTACGATTTATCAAATATTATAAACGGTGATATTCAAAAAATAATAGACGAATTAATGTTAGCAGAAAATACCGAGTTATTGAAGGCTAATGATGATGTTATTTAGGGTTGATTTTAATAGTTAAATGAAAATTTCAGACCTGTCAGGTTTAAAACACATACATAATAAATAAAAAATACCTATCAGGTTTTTAAAATCTTACAGGTTTAATTATATAAATAATATAATGAAGTTTATGAAAGCTATTTCCTATTTTTTGAAACGGATTTAGGTGTAACTAAGTTTTCAATTTCTTCAAACATTGATTAGCATATTTTCATACCTTTCAGGTTTTCAAAACCTGAAAGGTTTAATCATAAATGATAAATAAAAAATACCTATCAGGTTTTTAAAACCTTACAGGTTTTAATTATATAAATAATATAATGAAGTTTATGAAAGCTATTTCCTATTTTTTGA
>CAYGUF010000002.1:0-135997 GCA_964353125.1 uncultured Flavobacteriaceae bacterium | reverse complement strand
AACGGATTTAGGTGCAACTAAGTTTTCAATTTCTTCAAACATTGTTTAGCATATTTTCAGTCCTTTCAGGTTTTTAAAACCTGAAAGGTCTAACATCATAGAATATATAAAACCAATGAATAAAGACCTTTTAATTGCCCAAATCCACAAAAAACAATCTTTTCTGTGTATTGGTTTGGATGTAGATTTAGATAAAATCCCTTCACATTTACTACAAGAAGAAGATCCAATTTTTGCATTTAATAAAGCTATAATAGAGGCAACGCATCACCTTTGCGTGGCTTATAAACCCAATACTGCATTTTACGAAGCTTATGGTATTAAAGGTTGGCAAGCTTTAGAAAAAACAATTAGGTATTTAAACACAAACCATCCCGAAATTTTTACCATTGCAGATGCCAAACGTGGCGATATTGGCAATACAAGCAGTATGTATGCCAAAGCTTTTTTTGAAGATTTAGCCTTTGACAGCATCACGGTTGCACCATATATGGGCAAAGATTCCGTTGAACCCTTCTTGGCTTTTAAGGATAAGCACACCATACTTTTGGCATTAACGTCTAATGAAGGTGCTTATGATTTTCAGACTAAAACTATTAACGGTAAGGAATTGTATAAGCACGTTTTAGAAACTTCAAAATCTTGGAAAAACTCAGAACAGTTAATGTATGTTGTTGGTGCAACAAAAGCTGAGTATTTAAGTGAAATTCGTAAAATTATTCCAAATTCATTTTTATTAGTTCCTGGAGTGGGAGCACAAGGTGGTAACTTACAAGACGTTTGTAAATATGGTATGAATAAATCCGTTGGCTTGTTAATTAATTATTCAAGAGGAATTATATATGCTTCAAAGGACTTGGATTTTGCAACCGCAGCAGCACAAAAGGCGGAAGCAATTCAGTTACAAATGAAAGCAATTCTTAAAAGCAACTAATTTTTATAAATTAATCTTGTAAAGCAAATACTTTTCGTAACAAATCTGTAGATCTTGAACCTACTTTAGTTCTAATGTCTTGTTCTTCAACAGCAATCATTTTATAAACACCTTTTAAAGCTTCATTTGTTACATAATCCGTTAAATCAGCGTTTACCTTTTTTGTAAACGGAATGGCATTGTATTTATTAATAAGATTAGTCCATATTTTATCGGCACCAACTTTTGAGAAAGAATTGTTTATTACAGGTTTAAATTTGTTGTAGAGCGCGGTTTCTGTTTTTGAGGTAAGATAAGTTGTAGCTGCGTTTTTATTTCCTAATAAAATACTTTTAGCATCATTAAACGTAATATCCTTAACAGCATTAATAAATATTGGTGTAGCTTCTTTTACAGCATCTTCTGCAGCTCTGTTTAAAATTTTTAAGCCCTCGTCTGCCAAACTGCTAAGTCCTATATCTCTTAGAGTTTTATCTACTTTTTGTAATTCTTCTGGAAGTAATATTTTAACCGTTTCGTTTTTAAAAAAACCATCTTTTTGAGTAAGTTTGGATACTTGTTTATCAATTCCCAAATCCAAGGCTTGTCTTAGACCAGATGCAATATCTGTATTGCTTAGTACACCACCAGTTTGAGGCAGTTGGTTAACAACTTGTTGTAACTCTGCACAAGATATTGTGAAACATAAAACACCAATTACTAAAATTTTTTTTAACATGAGAAATTATTTTAATTACAAATATATACTTTTTGGGTTTGGAGTTTGAATAGTTTAATAATAGCATTAAATAACATGATATTGCTTAAAAATATGCGTTAAAATAAATATAATTCTATTTTTAGCACAATATTTGTTTGATACATTTGAAAACAAATACACTTAATGAAAACTAAATATAAAATTACACTATTATTTTCTATTTTAGGACTGTTTGCTTACAGCCAAGTAAACGTATCTGAATTTATACAAAAATCTAAAATTGCAACATCAGAGTCAAATGCGCTTTATTTTGTAGATTTCTGGGCAACCTGGTGTATTCCTTGCAGAACTGCTAAAGAACAGTTAACGGTTTTACAACGTGAGTTTCCAGATAACTTTTATATTGTGTCCTTAACCAAAGAAAACCCTTTAACGGTAGAGCGTTTTTTAGAAAAAAAACCAACCAAACTTGCTATTGCTATAGACTATAATAACGAAACTTTTAGTAAACATGCTATTGAGGTTTTACCTAATGGCATTTTGTTTAATGCAAAAGGTGAAGAGTTATGGCGTGGTAGTTCCGCAGATTTAACATCATCTATAATTTACAGATATTTAAGACAAGAAAAAGCTAAGATTAATTTAACCAGTTTTTTTAATATAATTACTGTCATTGACGAAAAAGTAGAAGAGTATATTCCTCAAAAAGATATGGAAATTAAGCTACTTAATTCTAATGAAAATGAGTTAACTGTTGTAGATAATGATAAATATTTAAAAGTTACAGGACGTTTAAAGCAAATTTTGAGTTATTTGGCAAAGATTTATAAAAATCAAATTATAGTTAACCAAGATGTAAATAAATCTTACGAGATTTATATAAAAAAACCATACAACCAAAGAGAAAACTTAGCGGTAAAACTTGTAAATAGGTTAAAATTAAATGTAAAACAAAAGCTTGAGCGTGGAGAGGTTTTACTATTAGACTTTAATTCGCCAACGTTTTGGGACACTAATCAAATAGATTGGGGTATTAATAACAGCAAATACCTTATTAGCACTAGCGATATTAAAGCCGATAATGTATCATTAAAAGACATGTCTTACCAACTAGCCAATGTTTTAGAATTACCCGTAATTATTGCAAAAGAGGATTCTAAAAGCTATGATTTGCATGATTGGGAAATGCATTACGAGTTTTTTGAGTTAATGCAATCTACCTTAAAAGATAATTATAATATAGACGTCATTAAAAAAGACTTTGATTACAAGGTTTACCATATTAGTAGTAAAAATTAACCTTTTAATTTAGGTTTTTCGGTAAGTTCTAAAATTAGTATTGTTTTTTATAGAATCATAACGTTTAATTAGGTTGCAATCCTATTTTTAACCATCAATAAGCGCTTTTAAAAAATTTATTGTATATTTACCTTCCTAATTATTTCATATCGCAATGTTTTTTAACACAAATCGTTTGAAATATACCTTAATAATTAATTTTACTTTTTTTACAAACCCCTTTTTAAATGATAAGAGATTATTGGAACGAGCAATGGAAAACTATTGTATTTGATGAAAATATTGCAGACAACGAAAAGTTTAAAATTTCTAACTACGGAAGAATTCAGAACTGCAAAGGTGAAGCACCTGTTTTAGTCAAAGAAACGTACATAAATGGCTACCAAAACCTACCTGTAAAACAAAAACAAAACGGAAAACAAACCAGTAGGTATGTACACAAGTTAGTAGCACAACACTTTTTAGAGCAAAATGATGGTATTTACGTTGTTCATTTAGATTATAACAAAAAGAATAACCATGTAGACAACTTAAAATGGGCTACAAAGCACGAAAAAGAACAACACCAATTTGCAAATCCCGACTTTAAAACGCGAGTACGCACCATCCCAAAAACTGCTAAACTTACAGAAACTAAAGTAAAGCTTTTAAAACGAAAACTAAACGATCCTAACCGTCGCACACGTTTAAAAATTATTGCTAAACAATTTGGGGTTACCACCATGCAATTACATCGCATTAAAACAGGCGAAAATTGGGGTAATGTTGAAGAATATTAGAGTTTTAGTCACTTTACAACTATCAGTTTAAAGTTAGGGTTTTTAATAAAAGTCATATCTAACCTTTTATCTCAATAAAATAGTTTAAAATTCTGATGTAACAAAATCAGTTTTAAAACTACTTATTATTAGTGTCTCTATTTTTTTATAGTCTTAAAAAAAATAACGAAATTGCTTATTCAATAATTGTTCAACTAAACAAACTACAACGCATGTCTGATGATTTTGATTTACTAGAAACTAATTCACAAAAAAAAACTGAAAAAGTAGATGTTAACTGGGGTAAAGCCATAGACCAAATGAAGTCTAAATTGGCGCAAGAAGACGACCCTGAGAGTCGCCAGAAAATCCTAAACGCAACATTAGATAATGTTGTTGATATGGCCGAAAAAGACCGCACAACACTTTTAGATGCTATTAAAGACCTAACGGATTATCAAGATGAAGTTGGTATTATGTTTGAAGGTTTTTCTGCACTAAACGCCTCCGAGCAAAAAATTATAGACGATGCCGTTAAACGTTTAGAGCGTGCAAAAGTTGAATTAGAAGACGCTAATAACAAACCAGATACCTGGTGGAATAACCTTTGGGGACGAAAAAGTAAAATTAAAGCCGCAGAGGCAGAGCTTCAAAACGCACAAAAAGAACGTGATGCTTCAGACAATAAAGCAAAAGCAATGTTTCAGCAACGTATAGAAACTGCAGATGTACAAACCTTATTAAACGAATTATCATTTAAAAGTCAGGCTGCAATAAAACGTTTAAAAGACCGAGAAATTGAAATTAAAGAAGTTGAAGAAAGTCTGAAAACTGCCATCGTAGAAGCGTCTAAAAATCATACCAAAGCACTTGAAAAGAAAAAAGAAGTAGAGGATAAGCTAGAAACTGAGTATGCGCTTTTAAAACAAGCACGCCAGGCTTTAGAGGAAGTGGCAGATAAGCAATCTACAGCATACTCAGACGCACTTGCTAAAGTAACCACTTTAGAGCAAAAAGTAGAAGAATTAGAGGGTTTAAAAAATGCATACACCACTTTAGCGGCCTCAAAAGATAGTTTTGTGCATAAGCATAATTTAACCATAAAAGTACTAACGTCCTTACGTAGTAATTTGCAAACACATCGTGCAAAACTAAAAAGTGATACCGATGAGCGTCTTAAATATTATGACGGTTATGTGGTTGCTTTAAAAGCACGTACAGACCAAGAATTTGCTGCTATTTTAGAGCATTTAGGTGTAAAAACCGACGAGCATATTGGCGAAACCCTTGCTGCAATGCACACTGCAAGTGCCAGAGCACGACAGGATATGATGGATAATATTCCGGTACACGAAAAAGTAATGCAAGGTGTTTATGGCAGTTACGCCGAGGCCTTACAAGAAATTAGAGAAAAGGACAAATCCATTCAAAAGAATTTTGCCGATCGCTATGGTATTGATATGAAAGCCATTTTTGAGGATTACTATGCCGCAGATGCCAATGCGCCATCGGATTCTGGAGACAATAAACTAACAGATGCACCCAAGCCAGAAGCTTCGGATGATGAATTATTGGGGTAATATTGAATCGCTTTAGTTGTGTTTAGTGAGTATAATAGGAGTTGCCAGTAATTTGATGAAACCCGAAGAATATAAATATAATTCAGACAAAAATGTTGGAATTCTTGAAAACGAAATTCGAGAATTGGACAAACTGTGCAATGAATTTAATTTTAATCCTAAACCATTTTGGAATTTTGTCAAATCAGTTAATAATAGTTTCAAAACTTAAAAACCAATAGAAAAAAACGAAAGGGAAAGGTTATGGAATAAATTTCAAAATTTATGCGAAAAAGCTAAAAGTTTAGAAAAGGAACAAAATAGAAATTATGAATCGAATTCAAGAGAATTACGTTCAAGCATAATTGGAATAATAGAATCGGCTGACTTACGCTCTAAAATTGATTACTCAGGTTCTCAAGAAAAATTAGGCAAAGCAATGAACTTAATGAAAGGAGCAAAATTAACAAAAGAAGATAGAGAGCATTGTTGGTATAAATGGAAAAAAGTTAAAGACACTTTAAGCAGAGAAAAGTCGGACGAAAGAAATGGGAACTATCTAAATATTAAAGATATGGTAGTTAGAATGTCGAGCACAGCAGCATATGGAGACCCAAAAGAAGCTATGGATGAAATTAAAGCTATACAGAGTAAATTAAAGCAATACCCAATGAATGAAGCGCATTGGAATGAAATTAAGGAATCTTTAGCTCGATATTGGAATATGGCTCAATCCAAATTAGACGAACATTACAGAGCTAAAAAGAGAGATTGGGAATCAAAACAAAGAGAATACGAAAACAAAAAAGCTAATTGGAGAAGAAATCAAGAAACTAACCTTGCGAAATTTGAAAGAATTGTTTCTGACAATGAAGATTTTATTGATAGATTAAGAGACCAAATAAGAGACCTTGAAAATCAAATTTATGATGCTTGGAGTGATGACTGGAAATACAAAGCAAGAGGTTGGATATCTGAAAAAGAATCAAAAATTTCAGAAGTCCAAAGTAATATTAGTGATTTAGAATACAAGATAAACGACATTAGAAGAAGTTTGAATGAATAAAAACTACTGGCAACACCGTGTATAATTAATTGCTGGTTCTCGCCTACTTACGAAAATCCTCGCGGATTTTCTATTTGGTTTTTATTTGCTAAATCAGGTGCTTAAACACGCCACTAATCATACACAAAACCGTTGGTATTCATTGAGCACCGAAATCAAAACAAAAATTATGATAAACATTAATAAAAAGGATTATGAGAAAGCTATCCTTTTCGTAGTGACTTTCTTAATCGCTAAAACTATATTTCCAGATTGCGAACATTTCAATGCAGGATTATTCGAAATTTAAAAAAATACTTTTGACCTTAGAATAATATACTAAATCAAAATCTGAATTAAAAACCCAAACTAAATGTGGAATTTAGCAAGTTACGAGATTGCCCACTAAAACGGAATTGAAAAATTTTGCGTAATAAAACCTTGTCTGAATTCACTCAAATGCTGAAAAACAGAAAACGGAGTATAACCAAATGTAAATATAAAATATGAAAATCACGAAAAGAGATGTCGCTTTTTTCCTTTTAGGAATCTTTACAATATTTATAATCGAATCTATTATTGATTGGGAAGGAACTAAAAAATCCTTCAATGATGGTTTTAATACAGGCAAAGGTAATTTTGAAAAAGTTGAATCAAAAACTGAATAAAATCATACACAATTCATTTGCCAGTAATGCGTGAACACTGTTCTTCATAATTAAAATCATTTATAAATTTGGAAATTGTTACCTTTTTAGGTAACTTTGTTCTAAATTTAACGACTAATCAATTGAGCAAATTTAAAAGAGAAATAGGATTTTATAAAAATCACTTTAAAGATTTCTATTTAAAACAGTCGCTCGTTGTTCGTAAGAAAATAGATTGGACACTTTTACTTTTGAGAACTACTCGAATTGTACCAGAAAAATTTATAAAAAATCTTACGAATACTGACGGACTTTGGGAAGTACGAATTTCAGCAGGAAATGGAATATTCCGAATTTTTTGCTTTTTCGACAAAGGGAATTTAATAATTCTATTGAGCGGATTTCAAAAGAAAACTCAAAAAACACCCAAGAAAGAAATTAAAAAAGCGGAACGATTAAAAAAGGAATATTATGAAAACAGATAAAAGAATTACATCCTTTGATGACCATTTGGATGAACAGTACGGAAAAATCGGAACTGAATCTCGTAATGAATTTCAAGAAGAATTTGAAACATTTAAAATTGGAATCTTAATTCAAGAGGCTAGAAAAAAACAACATTTGACCCAACAACAACTTGCCGAAAAAGTTGGAACGACTAAAAACTATATTTCTCGAATCGAGAATAACGCAAGTGATATTCGACTTTCGACTTTGATGCGAATTATCCGAGAAGGATTAGGCGGAAGTCTGAAATTATCAATGGATATTTAACAACTGAATAAATAATTACTGCCGGCATACCATTTATAATTAATTGCTAGGGTTTTGGCTTACTTACGTAAGTCCTAGTTATTTCTTATCTATATTTTTTTTGCTAACTTTAGTACTTAAACACGCTTTTAGTACCACTAACAAGATCCTATTTACTGAAAACTGCACACTAAAACATGATTGTTACACCTTTAGATTCCGCAATATTAGATTCAAAAGCACAGTACGTGTTCTATCATAAAATGATAGATTTTACACTCAAAGAATTAATAGTATCAGTACAAGCAAAACAAATCTTAAATCAGCAAGAAGTATTACTTTTTAAACAATACAGCGATTTACTTTTATATTCCATTGAAGCCATGCGTATTAAATACATGTATGATGATGAGGAAAACATGAAAGTAGATTTAACCGACTCTGGGTTTCCTAACTATTTGGAGTTTCGGTACTTGTTTAACGATTTAGAATTGCGTGAAGAGTATCTTGGTAAACTCACAGATATAGAGACTTTAAAAGATGAATTTTTAGACACCCTATTGCGAAAAAAACAGTCGATTTCAAAACGAAAACTTTTTCAGGCAGCCTCAATAGTTTATTATTCTTCAGCAAAAAAACAATACATTTTTAATCGTTTTGTTCAAGGTAAAATTATTGAAGCACCACAAGGCGCACCAGCAGCATATCTTGTAAGTTGGAGCTTTTATGATGTAACGCATAACAGACCATTTGTGTGCTATATGTACTTTGATTATGATGGAAAAGACCCTCAAAAAGAACGTGATGAAATATATACAACTCTAAAAAACGTAGCAGATAGAGATATGGCTTTAGACACCATGGCTTATGGTATAGATAAGCGTTTAAAGTCAGTATTCCCTAAAGTTATAAAACGTGTAGATTTAGGCCCTATTCATAATGTATTTGCCAAAGACGAAAACAAAGTAACACACGCTATTTTGCAAGCTATCGCTAAAAAAGAAGTGCCATTAGAGGCTTATGCCATTTCTTTTAAAATAGATGAGTTAAAATCTGTAAGCGCATTTAAAGACGGTAGTTTTTTTAACAAACAGACACTGCAACGTTGGGATGCTGCTTATAGACAACGCTATGTGTTTGCGCCACACCGTGTCATACAGTTACTATACAATAAAACACCAGAACTAATGAATACTCTAGCATTGCCACCAGTTGAGGTTTCTGAGTTAATACCTAATTAGTTTTTTTGAGTTAGGGTTGAAGACTGGAGATTTAAGAGTGAAGACTAAAGAATATAGATTAAAGAATATAGATTAAAGAATATAGACTGAAGAATAAAGACTGAAGAATAAAGACTGAAGAATAAAGATTGAAGCGAATAGACTAGAGCATAAATATTAAAGAACTAAGATTAATTACTGAATACTAAAAAAATGGAACATAATACGACTTTCCCAATAAAACAAAATGAACTCGATATGCTTCGGGATGAAGCTACATCGTATCTTAAATCCATTCAATGGGAACAAAGTCAACGTGCTAAAAACAAAGATAGTGATGCCAAAGACGATTCTATTTTATTGTATTTATCTAGAGCAAACTCGGGTAGCAAAGTTAATGTAACCTCAGTATCAAAAACCATTTTAGCCTTAAAAAAACGCTTATTACCAGAGTCTGTTGCACTTCCTGTTCATTTAAATCAAGCATTATTTGCCGTTCAAGAAGGGTTAACACTAGGTATTTGGATTAAAGATAGGTATTATGATGCTTCGGGTTTATCGGCTTTAAACGAAAATAAATCGGCATTAGACAGCACCGGAAAACGCAATTACGAAAGTAAAATGCACACCGCAACCGCATACATGTTATTTGCATTGGCCTATAAAATTTTACACGATTTAAAACCACATGCCTCAGACGATTTATCGGTTATGAAACAAAAGTTTGCGGGCATTCCAGAAGTTTCGTTCAGATCGCCATTAAACGGCATATCGTGCCAGTTGTTTTACTATGATAAATATTTAGGACATCCAGATATTATAAAAACCGACAAAGATGTTATTGATTTTACGGTGGTGTATTTTGAAGCGTTAATCGATGAAATTCAACTTAGAAAAAGCACCTTAGAACATACCGAAACCATAGAAGACCGAACTTACAAATTAGAAAACTCTGATTTTGCAATAGATGGTTGGTCAAATGCATTTTCTGGTACGGCAGTAAGCGTAGAATTTAATAAAATTCAATTTGAACAAATTGTTGGTAATAAAGATGCCAAACATTTTGCACGGCGTTTAACAGAGCGCATGCTTAGTTATGATTTTGAAGCCCAAAAAAACCCATTTCAAGAGCTTGGTGGTTTTATGCCAGTATTTATGGGTTACGGAATACCAGGAACTGGAAAAAGTATGCTAATTGCAGCCATTGCAACACGTTTAAAAGCGCACGCAGATAATCTTGACATTCCGTTTTTATTTCACCCTATGCCAGATACATTAATAAGCACATTTCAAGGAGGTTCAGCTGAAAAAATGGTAGCTTGGATGAAACCTTTACAAGACCCTACTAAATTAATTTTTGCACCAATTGATGATGCCGAAAATAATTTACAAGAGCGTACAACCCAAGGTGTTTCTGCTGGTGTAAAAGAGGTTATTGGTGTGTTTTTAAGATATACAGAAGGCGCATACGCAGTAAATTATGGCAATAGCGCTATCGGTTTATTTACCAATTTGCCAGAAATGTTAGATAAAGCTGTAATTTCTAGAGTGCAAGGCCGTTTTAAAATTGACGGTGCGCGTACTGCAAACGATTTTATAGATCAGGATTATATTTGGTGGAAAAAATTGCAAGATACCATGCCAGATTTTGTAAACATGAACGGTCCAGAAACCTACAAATACCTTTCAGATCAAGGCTTAGCAGATAGCATGAGTGCTATTTTAAGTGTTGTAGAAAAACCTTCTGAAGCTCGTGTGAATGACGCTTATGATAAAGCAACACAACTGCATAACACTAACGACCATATGTTTTATGCAGCGTTATATAAAGAAATACAACAGATTTTTCCGTTCTTCTCTTCCAGAGATGTTAGAAACATACAGTCTGCTATTTCATTACGATTAACAGATTTTGATTTAGAAAAAGATTGGTTTGATAATCCAGAAACCTATTTCAAAAACGATTATGACACCAAGCTAAATATGCTTCAAGAGTTAATGAAAGCCAACATGAAAGGCTTAAATTTCTCGGATATTAGACGCCAAGAAGTGATTAGATATTTAGATAACGTGGCAACTATTGCAGATACCGATTTTAAACGAAAAGTAGATGCCAGAGTAAACCAGTTAAACATTGAAACTAAGGCTAGAGCGCAGTTTGAGAAGTAGGGTTTAATGATTTGTCATTCCCAAAGAATGAGGAACGAAAGACGAGGAATCTCATTAAATGAAAAAAATTTGGCACATATTTAAAGAATATTATCTTATATATACACTATTATGTTTTATAACATTTTGGATTTCATATTTTACGTATGAAGAGTCTAATTATAAACTTTCAGCGTTAATATTTCCCATGGTTCTTTTTTGGTTGATTTTGATTTCTATCGGTACTATTAATTTATTAAAATATGAGTATTTTAGACCAAAAAAGATAAACCATTTTTTAAATTTAAGTCCTTTTTCTAATTTTAAAATGAATGGGTTCAAACAGATTAATAATGAGTTTATAGGTGAAATTAATGGTTATTGTGTTACTGTTGGTATTGAATGGGAAAGTTATCAGAAAAAACCTGTTTTTTATTTTAAAATTTTGTTTAACCCATTATCATTAAAAAGAAATCTAACATTTGATGAATTTATTAATTTTAATGATGTTTTATTACTTGATGATAATTTCTTTATAACACTTAATCGTATTGAAAACACTTTTTCCAAGAAAGAACTTTCTAAAATTCAATATAAAGATTTACTGAAAAATGATTAATAAAATGATTGATTTTTTGAAACTTAAAAAATTATATTCTATTAGTTATAAAGATTGGAAAACTAGTAGTTCTAAATTTGAAAAAATTCTTGTTAAATATTTAGAAAGAGTTTAAGGTAAATAATATTGTTTTCACTTTAATAAGATGAATAACCTAAAAAACATAACAAAAACAATACTTTCTAAGGAATGGGCAACATTAGATCGTATAGATTACGAGTATAAATTTAAAACTGGTGTATGGAAACCCGTGTCTAGAGAATGTTATAACAGAGGCCACGGAGCAGCAATTTTATTGTATAATGCAGAACAAAAAACGGTGATACTCACCAAGCAATTTCGGATGCCTATATATGAAACCAATACCGAAGAAGCCATGTCTATTGAGGTTTGTGCTGGTGCCATAGATTATAACGACAGTCCTTTAGATACAATTATTAGAGAAACAGAAGAAGAGGTTGGTTATAAAATTGCAACGGCAACACAAGTTTTAACAACATATCCATCGCCAGGGGCGTTAACTGAAAAAATGTTTTTATTTGTTGCAGAATATTCTGAACGTATGAAAGTAAATGATGGTGGAGGATTAGCTAACGAAAACGAAGAGATTGAAGTTTTAGAACTGCCGTTTTCAAAAGCTTTAGATATGATAAAAACTGAAGAAATTAAAGACGCAAAAACAATTATGCTATTGCAATATGCGCAATTAAACACCTTGTTATAATGCAAAAATTAAAGTCATTATCAAAAATTAAATGTTTAGATTAAATTTGTAAATTTGATATTATGGATTTAGGTTTAGAAAATAAAAAAATAGAATTAATTCAATGGTTATCAACTTTGAATGATACATCTATGATTGACAAACTAATGAAATTAAGAGCTAAAGAGAAGAATGAATGGTGGAGTGAAATTTCTGCTAAAGAAAAAGAGTCTATCGAAAAAGGAATTCAAGATGCTGATAGTGGAAAATTAACTTCTCACTCAAATGTCAAAGGAATCTATGAAAAGTGGTTATAAAATTTTGTGGACTGACCACGCTATAACTGAACTTAAAGAAACTATTGAATATCTTGAGAATAAATGGACAGAAAGGGAATTAAGAATATTCTCTGCAAAATTAGACCATACAATAGAAATAATTTCAAAGTCGCCCGAAATTTTCCCAGTATCATTAGAGAAAAAGAATATTCGAAAAGCTACAGTAGAACACTACAACAATCTTTATTACCGAATTAATAAAAATTCAATTGAGATTGTTTCTTTATTTTCAAACAGAAAGAATCCGAATAAGAAAAAGCTATAAAAACCTTTGCCCAACACCTTATTAAGTTTACAATTGGTTTCAGGCAACTTACTAAAGTCTTAACTGATTTTATATCCACGTTTATTTACGTACTTTAGTACTTAAACCTGCCACTAATGATTTACAAAACCGTTCCAAGAACGGAAAGCAATCATATATAAAAAAAACCACAATAGAAGATCACTTTTGTAATAAGAATATGAATAAATTAAAACAAGCAAATTTATATAGAAGCGAACTTATTCCTGTAAGCGGAAAGTTAGTAGAGCGTTACAATAAATGCTTGCATACGCTTGGTTTTCCACCAACAAAATTGGAATCATTTTCTATAGATGGCATTGGTTGGAGTCCAGAAATTGCCGAAGAAAAAAACAATACACAATATCTTAATCACGGAGATGCCAATCCGCATGGTATAATTATATCTCCATTACAAAAAGGAAAACCTGTGTATTTACCGTTTCATTCTTTTGACAGAGAAATGATGCAGCATGTGTTTAGAACTCACGGGCAAAAAATTAATGATATTACCAGAGATTCTGCAATATGTATTGATTTTGATCAAAATATAGATGTCTTTTATGAGCCGTTGGATATACTAAAATACGATAAAGTGAGTATTACCTTTAGGTTAATAGACCATTTAGAAGACAAACAAAAAGAACAGTTACAACTTGTTAATACCTTTAAAAATGGTAACAATTTTATAGACGAAAACATACACGAACAATTATTAGCTACAGCAAAAACCTATGGGGATTTAAGACACCGAGATTTACGTTTACATCCGTTATATTTTTCAACAGGCTCGTTTTTTTCTCGCGCTTTTGATGGAGTATATGTACTAAGAGATTTTATAAAACCTATTGTTGTTTTTGAAAGCTTAGCACATTATAAAGAAGCCATAAAAGATACCATACACGATGTATTAATTTATCATATCAATCAGCCTGAATTAGTTGCCAAGCTAAAAGACCATATCATTATTGAGTGTGATTTAGAGTCTATTATAAAAACATCAAATTACGAGCGTATTAAAAAGTTTGAATTGGCACAATTTTTACAAAATACCCAACATTCAATTAAAGACATTTTAAGTAATAAAGTACTTTTTAAAAGTTATTTAAATAAAATAGATATAGCGTCACGTAAGCAAGTTATGGGTGTAGAAATATACTTAGAAAAATTGGAACAAAGTAATGCGTATAAGGTTGAAGATATGGTAGATCAAGATTTGTATTTTGCACTACATCAGCCACATTCGTCATTATCTGCATTGCATCGCGATTTAATTCATAGGTTATTAATTAACATTTCGCCAAAAGACGTCTTATTTTTGTATTGGTACGATAAAGAACAGTTTTATAACTATTATGATACTTGGGACGATTCTTTTAGAGATTGGGTAATAGATACCATACGTAACAATATCTAAATATTTTAGACTAATTTTATAACCACATTAAATTACAAATTATGGGTATTGATATTATCATTTTTATACTAGCTATAGTATTTGGAATTTTCTTGTACTGGAGAGAATCTAAAAACAACCGAGTTTACCGCTTTTTTAATAAAATTTTGAATAGTGAAGCCCTACAAATGACTGCTAATAATCCCAAAGGTTTTATATACAAACAGCCTTTTATACCAAGGTTATTATTTGTGGTAATTGCATTATTAATTGTTGGTGTAATCATTCAATTTTTAACACCAATAGAAGTATTTACAAGCTACTTTGCATTATCCGGATTGGCAACATTTATAACAGGAACTTTAATAGGCAGTTACCTAGCTAATTTTGTAATTAAAACCACAGAAGTTGTAGAAGAAAAAAGTGAATCGTTAGGAGATTTTGTTGAAGATGCTATCGAAAAAAGTAAAGATTTTATTGAAGACTTTAAAACTAAAGCTCCAGAAGTCACAACTAAAGTAAATAAAGACGCAACACCAAAAACCAATACACAAAGCGCAAGAGACCGCCTAAAGGACAAAGGTTTAATGTAATTTTGGTTTTTATGGCATTCATAATTAGTACAATAAAATAGCTTTCAAACTTAAAATAAACATGATAAAATCATACTGGAACAAAGGCGGAAAACAAAAGCGAATTACAGTTATAGTCGTATTATTGCTCTTAGCAGCACTTTTCTTTTTTAGAGACAACTACCAACCAGCACTTTTATTCTTAAGAAAATATGTATTCATTACAGTACTAAGTATAATTGTACTATTTTTTGGGTTACGAAAATTCAGAAAAACAGCAAGCACAGTAAGTAGATTAGTAACTTTAGGACTCCTAGTGGTCTTTTTTGGTTTAATTTATATAGCGGGTTGGCATTACAAGATGTACGATTATATGAAAACCTATAATGTGTATAACGATTTAAATAAAGTTGAAATAAATGAATTGCCGCTAACACAAAATGAACGCATACAACCGTTAAGAAATGTATTTTCTATGGCAAACGAAAGTGTTGGCGAAACCAAAGACGTGTCCTTACCACACCTTGTTCGTATTGGTACAGAAAACAAATGGACAATGGCCATACAACCTAGCGAGAATTACGTTATGCAGCAAATGAGTGATAATATCGAAGAAGTTTTTGCAGTAAGTAGCACCACACCATTTCCACGTTTTTCAAATGAAAACCGAATACCTGTAACGTTTTCAATAGGCGAATCTTTAAAATTCAGTAGAAATACTTATAATGCTGTAGTACAACGTTTTAACCCATGGATGCTGTTTAACTATGAGCCAAGTGACACCTTTTACATGAAAAACGACAACGGATCTTGGGTGCAAGTGGTAAGTTTAATAAAATGGAAAGGCTTCTTTTTTCCGTATCCAACTTTTGGCGGAGTCATGCTAATAGATAATGGCGAACATGATATTTATGATTATTTTGAACGCATTACCATAGGAAAAGGCACTTTTGTGCATCCAGATAACATTAAAAACTATCCGTTTTTAACCAAACAAAATACACTTTCAGAAACCGTATCGCAATTACAAGCAGAATCTTTAAAGTTTTTAGGAGGTTTTAGCGATCCATTACCTTGGAATATGAAAACTGCTGTAAAAATTCCGTTAATGCCAAAAGACCAAAACCAACAACCTTATGTTACCGATTTTGATTTTTCAGGTTCAAATTCAGATGCATTTAATGGTCTATACCATTGGTTTGGTTTAGAACCTGTGGGTAACGAAAGAACCACATTAAGTTACAGCGTATTTATACCTGCCGATGGTAAAAATAAATTGTATTACTATGATCATGCTTCTAAAAAACAAGGTTATGCAGGCGTATCTGCAATGCCTTTAAAAGTGAAGGAATCCCGAAAAGAATACGATTGGAATGCCAGTACACCAGTAGAATTTAGACCCTATATAAAAGATATTGCTGGTAGAAAACGTTTGTTTTTCCTAGGCACAATTTCTTCAATTAGTAAAACAGATGCACAACAATTTGATGGTTCTGCGACACCAGATTTGGTATTAATAGATAGTGAATACCGAGACGTGATTTGGATAGATGTTAAACATCCTAGCACTTGGGATAAAACCGTTTATGAACAACTAAATGAAGCTTGGCGGGCAAGCGAAGGCATTGGCTATTATTATAAAAAAGAACTAAAAGATGAAGATCTTTTACAATCTGCTTCAGATACTTTAAAAGTAATTCCGCTAAAAGATACAAATACTGCTCAAATAAAAAAATTACAACGCCAGTTAGATTCTTTGAAGGCTGTTGGTAATTAATTTTATTATACCTCATAATTATAATCTGCCCTATAAGGTTTTAAAAATCTTCTAGGGCTTAATTTTTGTAACATTTTAGAGTATTATGAGACCTATATATTAAAGTCGGTGCTATGGGTTTCATGGGTTTTGGTATGCAAAAATGGATTTATACGATGCGTCCTCGTAAGCCATATTCTATGCAACGCAAAGGCTCATTTACAGTAATACCAACCTATAAAAGAAACTTTAAATTACAACCATCTAAAAATACAACTGGTTATAATTTTGGAATTCTATTTTTCATGGTTTTGGTTGTGGTTTCTGGTTTTGCAATTCCCCATTGGCAAATACACGCTAGAATACATCATAAAAATGTTTTGGCAATTCGCTCTCACGAAGATACAATTGCTTTTAATTTTCTAATACGGTCTGGTAAACGTCGATTACAAGATGGTAGTTTGTTATCAGCCTATTCAGAATTTAAACTTGCACATGCTATAAAACCGAATAATACATCTGTAAACCAGTTATTAACGGAAACATTAACACTATTATGTTTAGACCATAATAAACATTGTAAAGAGTTAGATAATTTACAATAATAATGTTTGGAATATATTGTTAGTAACCTTATGAGATTATTTTCTAGAGTGAATACATTAATAGGTTATAAAAAATGAAATAGGGCTCTAATATTTAAATCAGTGAACAAAAAAATTAATACGTTAAAAGCATTTTTATATCAGAGCGCTTGTAAGGGCTATCTTTTTCTAGATCCAAGGTTTTAAAACCGTATTTAGTATATAGATAAATAGCGTTTTCTAGTATGGTATTAGAGTAGAGTAGTAGTGCTTTTAAATCCTGTGATTTACCAAAATTAATGCAATGTTGCAGTAGCTGCTGTCCAATTTTTTGTCCACGTTCCGCAGGTAAAACGGCCATTTTTGTTAACTCAAAAACACCTGTATCTTTGGTTGGCATTAGTGCTACTGTGCCAACAATTTTTTTTGCTTTTAACGCAAAAAATATATAACCACCTTTATCAATTATGTATGTATTTGGATTACTTAAAACTGCTTCATCATAAGGTTCAACATAAAAAAAGGTTTTAAGCCACTCAATATTTAAGTCGTAAAACTTTTTTGCGTATTCTGTTTTAAAATCTATAATTTTAATGGGCATTACTTCTTATAAAATCGGTTACTAAATAGCTTATTAATTTGCCAACTAAAGCTTCGGTTTTTGGTTTTGGTGCAGCCTCACAAATATGTAAATACGTAGCATTTTTATGGTTACCAAAATGGTGAACAAATTGTCTGGCTTGTTTTACACTAAAACCACTCGAGGACATGGCACTACTTGGTATGTTTTTTATAGCATCACAATCTATTTCAATACCAAATTTTTGTTTTGAAATACATTTTAAAGCTTTTTTTAATTCGGTGTTAAAGTTTAGTGTTTGTCTAACCTCAAGTGCTTCATAAGTATTAAACTTCAATTTTTTAGTTGCGTTTAGTGTCTCAAACAGTTCAGATGATGTATAATTTTCATGAATGCCAAACATAAAATAGGTATCTAAAAAACCTTCTTCTATGGCATAGCTAAAACCATTGCCGCTATGTCTTCCTTCTAAAGGTCTCAAGTCTGTATGCGCATCAAGATTAACCACATTTAGTTTTGTGTTGTTTGCTAATGCACTACCTTTAATTGCACCATAAGCATTGTTATGTCCACCTCCAATAATAATTGGTATTTTACCAGCTTTTATTAGCATAGCAACCAAGTAACTAACATCCGCATCAATAGTATTTACAAAAGTTCTGGCATTTTTAATATTGCTTTTTGAAGGCTTTTTGTTAATGATATCATCGTGATTTTCATAAGAAAGTTCTCCAAGTAGTAAAACTTTTTCGGACTTTGTAAAACTATTATTTTGGGTATTTAAAAGTGCTTTAATAGCTGATTTACAAGCATTTTGAGTTCCTGTTTTTCCATGGTTGGCATACACACCTATGGCTTCGGATATTCCAAAAATAACATAGTCAACATCTAAATCTTTAATAGCTTCGTATAAGTTAGTGTGTTTTGGAAGTAACTGAATAGCTTCACCAAACTTAGTTTCGCCTGTTCTGGTGTTAATAAGTTGTTGTTTTTCAATTTCAGTAAATACGTGTAAATTTTGCATTTAAGGTATTATATTTGGCGTTATAAAAATAAGATTATAATTAACTTTTAAAATTTTTATAACTAAAAAATATTAAATCATAAAAATTTAAAAAACATGGAAACATCAAAAACATCAAATACAGGATTTAAAATAGGGTTAGCACTTGTGCTATTGTTATGTATTGGCGCTTTATTTTTTAGTTATAATCTCTATAACGAGAAAAAAGAGACCGAAGCCACACTATTAAGTGAAAAACAAACGGTTTTAGAAAATTTTAATGCCATGGTAATTAAATATGATGCAGCTATTTCTGAAAATGAAATTGTTAACTCAGATTTAGAAGCTGCTAGAGATCGTATAAAAACATTGATGGAAAGTCTAAAAAATTCTAAAAATGATATTAATAGTTTGCTGGGCTTCAAAAAGAAATATTTGAGTTTACAGAATGAAATGGATGCACTTTTATTAGATAATGAGCGTCTTAAAATTGAAAACTCAGTGCTTTCAACTTCATTAGACAGCACAAAAATAGAACTTACAGAGCGTAAAGAATACTCAGAAGCTTTGGCAGTTAAAAACACCGAATTAAACGCTGTAATAGATACCGCAGCAATGCTACAAACTGTTGGATTAAAAGGCATTGCAGTTATAGAACGTAACAATGGCAAGCAAATACCCACCGAACGTGCAAGACGTTCAGATAAGTTAAAACTTTGCTTTACTATTGTTAAAAACACACTTGCGGAAGCTGGGGATAAAACATTTTACATACAGGTAATAGACCCAAAAAATAATGTATTAGGTGAAAATGCCTCTGTACGTTTTGATGATGAAGTGTTAAATTACAGCCTTGTTAGTCAGTTTAATTACGAAAATAAAAACCTTGATATCTGTGAGTATATCTCTGAAGATAAAACCTCAAAATTTGAAGCTGGCACCTATAAAATAAATGTTTTTAATGGTGCAAATAGGTTAGCATCGTCTCAATTTGTTTTAAAATAAAAACAAAAACATAAATAAAAATACATTAACTGAGTTATACAATTATACATTTAATAATTTACACGTATAATCAATCTAAAACAATCTACCATTTACAATAACACTATCAATAGGGTTATGCGCAAAAGCATAAGGTATTTCATTGTAATGGTTTAAAGGTTTGGTTATAATAACATTTGCTTTTTTGCCTCTGGTAATACTACCATACATATTGCTAATACCCATAGCATAGGCACCATTAATGGTTGCTGCATTAATGGCTTCCTCTGGTGTCATGTTTAATTTTATACATGCAGCACTTACAATAAAATTCATGTTTCCGCTTGGAGCAGAACCTGGATTATAATCTGTAGCAATTGCTAGTGGTAATCCGGCATCAATAAGTTGTCTTGCTGGGGTGTATGGAATGCCTAAAAAATAAGAACACCCTGGTAAAGCTACTGGAATTGTATTACTATTTTTTAACGCATTAATATCATTAATTGTTAATTCTTCTAAATGATCTACTGATAACGCATTATGTTTTACGGCTAAAGCTACTCCTCCAAAACTATTAAATTGGTTTACATGAAGTTTTGGAATAAAATTATAGGCTTTTGCAGCGTTTAGAATTATTTCAGTATCTTCAACATCAAAATACTCTTTTTCACAAAAAACATCAATAAAATTTGCTATTTGTAATTCTGCTGCTTTTGGAATTAACTGTTCAGTTATTTGTTTTATATAATTACTTTTAGTGGTTTTAAATTCTGTTGGTATAGCATGTGCAGCCAATAATGTTGGTATAATTTTAGCATGACTTTCTTGCTTTATACGTTTTATAACCTTTAGCATTTTTAGTTCCGCTTCAACGGTAAGTCCGTAACCTGTTTTTATTTCTATTGCACCAGTACCCATAGCGATAAGTTGATTTACTCTACTTATGCATTGCTCATACAGTGCTTCTTCTGTAGTATTTTGAAGTTGTTTTGCTGAATTTAAAATACCTCCACCACGATTAGCAATTTCGGTATAACTTAAACCATTAATACGATCTACAAATTCTGAAGTTCTGTTGCCTGCGTAAACCGTATGCGTATGCGAGTCGCACCAAGAGGGTAGTACTAATTTACCAGTAGCATCAATAATTGTTTCAGCATTTATGTGATGGGATTCTTCCATTTTACCATATTCTATTATTGTATCATTTTCAATATATAAATAGGCATTTTCTAGAATAGGAAGACTTTTCATAGCGTCACCTTTAACTATAGTTACATTGTTTTGATGAACTTGTACAAGCTGTTTTATGTTGGTAATTAGTATAGACATATTAATTATCTTTAATTAATAAATATTAAATTTAACAAAATTAATTATGGAACGAAGTAAACGCGATAAAATTTGTAAAACCTGTAGCCATAATAAAATGGATACGCGCTACGGAATACTTTGCGGACTTACGGATAATTTGGCAAATTTTGAGACTACATGTAGAAATTATAATGAAGCTAAAAACTTAGATACGGTAATAAAACATCGACCATTAAAAGAAGTTAAACCCAAAGGTAAAAAGGGTATTGGCTCAGTTATTGGTGGAGGTTTTGTAATCTGGATTATTTTTAAAATGGTGTTAAAAGTAATCCGTTCGTTTTCAGAATCTTGAATTATTTTAAGCTGCCTACCATGTTTTCGGGCTTTACCCAAGCATCGTAGTCTTCTGCGGAAACATAACCCAAATTAATAGCTTCTTCTTTTAAAGTGGTACCATTTTTATGTGCCGTATTTGCAATCTCAGCAGCTTTGTAATAACCAATTTTTGTGTTTAAAGCCGTTACCAGCATTAACGAGTTGTTAAGTAATTGGGTAATGACATTATGGTTGGGTTCTATACCAGCGGCACAATGTTTTTCAAAACTAACACAAGCATCACCTATAAGTTCTGCCGATTGTAAAAGGTTTGCAGCCATCATAGGTTTAAAAACATTAAGCTCATAATGACCTTGTGTACCGCCAATAGTTACCGCAACATCGTTACCCATAACTTGCGCACAAACCATAGTTAAAGCTTCGCATTGTGTAGGATTTACTTTTCCGGGCATTATAGAACTACCTGGTTCGTTAGCTGGGATTATAATTTCGCCAATACCAGATCGTGGTCCAGAAGCCATCATTCTTATATCATTCGCAATTTTATTAAGTGATACCGCCAATTGTTTTAATGCACCATGAGTTTCTACAATAGCATCGTGAGCGGCAAGTGCTTCAAATTTATTTTTTGCAGTAATAAATGGTAAGCCTGTAAATTCTGCTATATATTTTGCAACTAACACATCATAACCTTCTGGGGTATTTAAACCTGTACCAACAGCAGTGCCACCAAGTGCAAGTTCACTTAAATGTGGTAATGTGTTTTCTAAAGCCTTTAATCCGTGATCTAATTGCGATACATACCCAGAAAATTCCTGACCTAAGGTTAGGGGAGTCGCATCCATTAAATGTGTTCGTCCTATTTTTACAACATTTTTAAAAGCTTCGGCTTTAGTATTTAATGTATTTCTTAATTGCGTAACTCCGGTTATGGTGGTTTCTATAACTTTTTTATAAGCTGCAATGTGCATGCCTGTTGGAAAAGTATCGTTTGAAGATTGTGATTTGTTAACATCATCGTTTGGCTGAATGGTTTTTTCGCCTTCACCAATAACATGACCTGCAATTTGATGCGCACGGTTGGCAATAACCTCGTTAACATTCATGTTAGATTGCGTTCCAGAACCTGTCTGCCAAATCACTAAAGGAAATTGATCGTTGTGTTTACCTTCTAAAATTTCATCACAAACTTTAGCAATTAAGTCGCGTTTTTCTTCAGCTAAAACTCCCAAATCACAATTGGTATAAGCAGCAGCTTTTTTTAAATACGCAAAGCCATAAACCACTTCTAAAGGCATAGAGGCTGGTGCACCAATTTTAAAATTATTACGAGAACGCTCAGTTTGTGCGCCCCAAAGTTTATCTGCGGGCACTTCTACATTACCCATAGTATCTTTTTCTATTCTGTAAGTCATAATACAATTAAAATTAATATTACAAAATTACAGATTTTGAAGTCTTTTACCGTGTATTTTAGTTTAATAAAATCAAAAAAATGCTAAAACTTTATGCCAAATTTCACACCTAATGAAAGATTAAATTGGTTAATATCATCTACATCTTCTAAATATCGTCTTGTAAAAATGTATTCATCATCTTCATTTAAAAAATCTGTATTGCTATTATAATTAGCATTTGGATTTTTAAAACGTTTGAGTCTTACACCAAACCCAGAATATAAATCTAAAAAGAAACGTTTACCAATTGGGAAATTTAATCCGTATTTTAAATTGAAAATATCTACGGATTTTTGTACAGCTATAGGTTCATTAATAGAGTAACTTATTTCATTTAAGGTAGTTGTATAATCAATATTGCGATTAAATTGATACCTTATAAAACGGGCTTCTAAACCAATATATTCATTAATATTTGGGTTGTTAGTGAGGTGGAATAGATTGTAATATTTAAGTTCGTACCTAAAAGATCTTCCTTTATTATCCACAACCTTAAATTTTGTGTTATCACCCAATCTTTCGGTATATACGGTAGCATATTCCGCACTAAAACTCATGGTATCTGTAAAAAAATATTCGGCACCCAATGATAACATGGGTTGTGAAAACGCATCAATAGCCTTAAGTGGCGATGTATATAAGAAAAAAGTATGCCTATTAAAAGGGTTTAGTGTTTGGTTTGAAAATCTAAACGTTTTGGAAATAGTATCTATTTCAAATTGAAGATGACCTATGTATGTAAAACGTTTATCGTTAGTTAAATCTAACAACATGCCAATACCATAATTTTGAATTATGTTTAAAAAGAATAATGGCGATAGTCTTTGTTCTATGCTAAAATCTGAAGAAATACTGTCATTAGATACGGTAAATTTTAAGTCCGCATTAGCACGTAATGGATAGAGTTTTATAACACCATTAGTAGGAGTATAGGTTTCATTATCATAATTTACAGTAGTGTGTTCTGGTGTGTATAGCTTTACTTTAGTGCGTTTACCATTGAATAATGTGGCGCAAGACGTTAGTAAAATTAGCGTAAGTAATGCGTAAAAATTTCGCATACAATTTTATAATTAGATACAAAAACTTATAAAAGGTTGCGTTAAATTACACGTAAATATAATATTTAGAATAAAGGAATTCTGTTTTTTTTGAATTATATTTTTTCAGCAAAATGCTATGGCTTTAAACTAATAAGCCATACTTTTAGCTTACAATAAATAACATCATTTATTATATGACTGAAAATCACGACCTTATTAATAAGCTAATTGATAAATTAGAAGCGTTGTACAACAAACAATCTGGTTTTGTGTCTGAAATTAATGCATTAAGAGCAGAATTGTACACGTTGCAAAACAAAACGCAAACAACTGAATTTACCCCAAATAAGACTCTTGAAGAATTACCAAATAGTAACCAAAAGCCTGAAAATACAGAACAAATTCAAAAGCCCTTACAGCAACAAGAAGCACTACCCAAAATAGCACCAATACGTCCAAAAGAGGATTTATTTGAGGAAAAGAAGACAGAAACACCAATACCACCAAAAGCTAAAAGTTTAGAAAAACGAATTGGTGAAAACGTATTAAACAAAATAGGTATTGCTATAACCGTTATTGGTGTGGCTATTGGCGCAAAATATTCTATTGAAAATAATCTTATAAGTCCTGTTACCCGAATTATAATGGGCTACATAATGGCTATTGGGCTTTTAGGATTTGGGTTAAAACTAAAACAAAAATATACGGCGTACAGTGCTGTTTTAGTGAGTGGAGCAATAGTTATTTTGTATTTTATTACATATTTTTCATACAGTTTGTATAGTCTTATACCACAGGTATTAACCTTCGGCTTAATGGTCGTTTTTACCGTATTTGCCGTTATCGCAGCATTAAGTTATAACAAACAAATTATTGCGCATATTGGTTTGGTAGGTGCTTATGCGGTGCCTTTTTTGTTAAGCAATGGCTCTGGGCAAGTGGCTGTATTATTTAGTTATATGGCTGTAATTAATTGTGGGATATTATTTATATCGTTTAAAAGGCATTGGAAACCTTTATTTTACAGTGCTTTTGCCTTGAGTTGGATAATTTTTGGAACTTGGTTTATTTCAGATTACCAAAACACAAAACATTTTAGTTTAGCATTAGTGTTTCTGTTTATATTCTTTACACAGTTTTATGTTACTTTTTTAGCGTATAAGCTTATTAAAAATGAAACGTATCAGCATACTCATATCTTAATCTTATTATGCAACGCTTTTTTGTTTTTTGTATTTGGATATGCAATTTTAGATGGAGATACAAAAGGCAAAAATCTATTAGGTGCTTTTGCAGTAGTTAATGCTATAATTCATTTTGCAATAAGCGCACTTATTTACAAGAAACAACTGGCTAATAAAAACTTGTTTTACAGTAGTGCAGGCTTAGTATTGGTGTTTATTACCATTGCTATACCTATACAATTAGATGGCAACTGGGTAACAGTATTATGGGCAACTGAGGCTGCATTATTGTTTTGGATTGGACGTACAAAAGCAGTCGCTCTATTTGAAAAAATTGGGTATGTTCTAATGATGCTGGCAACACTTAGTATTATTCAAGATCATAGTGCTGCTTATTTTAGGTACAATATTGATCTAGTACCTTTACTTAATCCTCATTTTATAACATCGCTATTATTTGTGGCAGCATTTATTTTTATTTCTTATGTCCAAAGAAACAAAAATTTCACATCAGATATTTATAATAATAGCAAGTGGTTATTACTATCTAGCTATGCCGTTCCGGCAGTACTAATGGCCTCGGTATATTTTGCATTTAGATTAGAGCTTCAAGCTTATTTTTCAACAGTATTTCATCAGTCTGCAATAGAAATACCAAACGGGTCTAATTATAATAGAACTTTAAAAAATTATGATATTAAGCATTTTGGTTTGGTTTGGGTTTTAAATTATTCGCTTTTATTTTTAGCAGCCTTATATGTTTTCAATATAAGAAAACTTAAAAATGAAACTTTAAATTTGTTTGTATTTGGACTATCTATACTAACAGTTCTTGTATTTTTAACACAAGGTTTATATGTGTTTAGTGAGCTAAGAGATTCCTATTTGGCAGGCTCAGCATATTTTTCAACGGGAATGTTTCATATTGGTATTAGGTATCTAAGTTTTGGGTTTTTAGCCCTTGTAATCTATTGTTGTTACCATTATGTAAATCAAAATTCAGCTAACAAAAAGCTTAAATTATTTTATGATGGTGTCCTACATATAAGCATATTATGGGTGCTAAGCAGTGAGCTTATTCAGTGGATGGTTATTGGCAACTCTGAACAATCTTACAAGCTTGGATTAAGCATACTTTGGGCGGTTTACTCTTTTGTACTTATTGCTTTTGGGATTTGGAAAAGCAAACAATATTTACGTATTGGGGGTATGATTTTATTTGGAATTACCTTAATAAAACTATTCTTTTATGACATTGCACATTTAAATACCATTTCTAAAACTATTGTATTTGTTGCTCTAGGAATATTACTTTTAATTATTTCATTTTTATACACAAAATTTAAATCTCGAATAGACGATGAAGTTACGTATTAACTATTTATGTGTTCTATTATTTTGTTTTGCGTTTAATGTAAGCGCTCAAAATGAAAGTTTTAGCTATAAACGTTCACTTGAAACTAATTCTGAAACATGGCATACTATTTTATTAGAGGATGAAATGCTTAGTAAATTGAATTCTGACTTATCCGATATACGAATTTTAGGTATTACCAAAACTAATGATACTATTGAAGCACCCTATTTTACAACCGTTTTAAAAGATAAAATTAGCAATAAGAGCATTGCTTTTGAATTACTAAATACCTCTAAAACCGAAGCTGGCTATTTTTTTACTTTTAAACCACATACCAATAGTATTTTAGAAACCATTGATTTAAAATTTAGTAATCCAAATTTTGATTGGTTAGCTCAACTTGAAGGCTCAAACAATGCCTCTGATTGGTTTCAAATTATAGATGATTACAGAATTGTTTCGATTGTAAATAGTAACACCAATTACAGTTTTACACGCTTAAACTTTCCAAAATCTGAGTATAATTATTACAGACTATTTATTAAAAATGCGGAAAAACCCCACTTAATATCGGCAACACTAAAGACTAAAGACCTCATAAAAGGTAGCTATTCAGAGTTTGCTATTAAAAACTGGGATACTAATCTTGATAAAAAAGCGAAAACAAGTGTATTTACATTTAATTTAAAACATCCTTATACTATAAGTAAATTCAATATTGGTATAAAAACATCTTTTGACTATTTTAGAACATTTAAACTTGAGTATTTATCTGATAGTTTAAAAACTGAAACTGGAACGCATTATTACTACAAACCATTATATAACGGAACATTAAGTGCATTTGAAGCTAATAATTTCAACTTTAAAAATACGTTGTGCAAAACATTACGTTTAACTATTTATAACAACGATAATGCTCCTTTAGAAATCACTAATATTACGGTTAAAGGGCCAAAATATCAACTTACAGCACGATTTAATACTAATGCTAAATACAGTTTGTATTATGGTTCTAATAATTTAAAAGCACCAAAATACGATATTCTTAATTTTAAGTCCACAGTTCCAAACACCTTAAAGGCACTTAATTTAGGTGAAGCGCAATCCATTAAAAATAGGGTGGAAGCTACCTCTAAAAATAGCTCATTTTTTAATGCCTCTGTATTGTGGATTGTTATGGGTATTGTGATTTTACTTTTAGGTATTTTTACACTAAAAATGTTGAAAAATGCATAAAATCATTAGAATTACAAATCGCTAAACCTGAGTTAGATTTATAATGTTACTCTAAAATCACTACTTGGTAATATTTTAAAGCGACCACCAAGAATGTCAAAAAGTGAAGTACTTACAATTGCTGTACTTTTTCATTTAAGCGGATTTAGAACTTTTAAATACTCAAACAATTTCATATAAATTCATACTTTTGTGCTTCAAATTAAAATAGAAGATGAAGAACACCTATAAAATAGCAGTTATTCAACTAAACCTCAATAACACTCCTGAGAACAATCTCAATAAGTGTTTGCAATGGGTTAGAGATGCTGCAGCAAAAGGCGCAGAAGTAATTTCTTTACCAGAATTGTACAGCAGTCATTATTTCTGTCAAAGTGAAGATACTGACAATTTTGCCTATGCTGAACCTTTGTATAGCATTTCTTTTACTGCTTTTAGCGAATTAGCCAAAGCGTTAGGTGTCGTAATCATTGTGCCTTTTTTTGAAAAACGCATGGCAGGCATTTATCACAACAGTGCCTATATTATTGATACTGATGGTTCAGAAGCTGGTTTGTATCGTAAAATGCATATCCCAGATGATCCTCATTTTTACGAAAAATTCTATTTTACACCCGGAGATTTAGGCTTTAAATCAAATCAAACCAACAAAGGTAAAGTAGGTGTTTTAATTTGCTGGGATCAATGGTATCCTGAAGCCGCAAGACTTACTGCGTTGAAAGGAGCAGAGGTATTGTTTTATCCAACAGCTATTGGTTGGCATCCTAAAGAAAAAGCGCAATATGGTGAAAATCAATATGGCGCTTGGATGAATGTCATGAAAGGACATGCCGTTGCAAATGGCGTTTATGTGGCAGCAGCTAACAGAATTGGATTAGAAAAATACTTACCAGATACTGATGGTTTGGAGTTTTGGGGAGCATCTTTTATTTCTGGTCCTCAAGGAGAAATTTTAGCACAAGCATCTCATGACAAAGAAGAAATATTGATTGCTGATGTAGATTTGGCATTGCAAGAAAATGTGCGTCAGAATTGGCCTTTTTTTAGAGATCGTAGAATTGATGCTTTTGGGGACATCACAAAAAGAGCCATAGATTAATGAGAAGATTTCCGGCAGAATGGGAAAACCAAGAAGGTGTCTTACTTTGTTTTCCTCACAATGGCAATGATTGGCCAGGAAAATATGGCGCTATTCAGTGGGCTTTTGTAGAATTTATCAAAAAAATCACAGCTGTTGAAACGGTTTTTTTAGTAGTTGCTGATGAAAAGCTACAAGAAAAAGTGTCTGAAATGTTACTAATGGCGCATGTTCCCTCAGATAAAGTTTCTTTTATACAATATAAAACCAACAGAAGTTGGATGCGCGATTCAGGACCTATTATCGTTAAAAATAGATCAAAAAATGAAGCCATCAATTTCAATTTCAATGGATGGGCAAAATATAAAAATTATCAATTAGATAAAATTGTACCCTCAAAAGTAGCGAGTCACTTAAATATTCCTTTAACACAAGCTACTTACAAAGGAAAACCCGTGATTTTAGAGGGTGGTGCTATTGATGTAAATGGCAAAGGTACTTTATTAACATCCGAAGAATGTTTGTTGCATCCAACAATTCAAGTTCGCAATCCTGGTTTTACCAAACAAGATTACGAAGCCATTTTTAAAGAATATTTAGGCGTTACAAATGTCATTTGGTTGGGTGATGGTATTCTGGGTGATGATACTCATGGTCATATTGATGATTTATGTCGTTTTGTTGATGAAAAAACCATCATCACTGTTGTTGAAACAGACACCAAAAATCCAAATTATGCTGCTTTGCAAGACAATTTAAAAAGACTTGAAAAAGCAGTTTTGGAAGATGGTTCAAAACCAACAATTGTTACCTTGCCAATGCCAAATACGGTGGAATTTGATGGTTTGACAATTCCTGCAAGTTATGCTAACTTTTTAATTATCAATAAATTTGTATTGGTTCCTACGTTTAATGATGTCAATGACAGAATTGCGCTCAACATTATTGCAGATTGTTTCCCTAACAGAGAAATTATTGGCATAAGTGCCATAGATTTAATTTGGGGTTTTGGTACTTTACATTGTTTGAGTCAGCAGATTCCTAGATAATTTAGGCATGAGCCATTGTTTTTGTGTTTCCGTAGGGTACTAAAATGTTTAATTTTTAGTTAACCTATTTCAGGAAAGTTCATTTTTTAAATGGTATAGAACGTTGTTTTATAAGATTAGTTGCGTGTTTTAAGCACCAAAGTTAGCAAATAATAATCAAATAAAAAGTCCGCGAGGACTTTCGGAAGTAGGCTTGCACTAGCAATAAATTTTATACGGTGTTGTATGCAGGCAGTTATTTAATCAAGCGAAATGATTTCATAAACGTATCTACATTCTTATCATTCTGTCCCATATAAGTAACTGTATAAACTCGATTTCCTTTTCTAAATAATTTTCCCTGAATATGACCTTTTATTCCTTTGACAATTGCGTTTTGTTTGAGATTTAGAACAAAATATTGTCCATTTATTCCGTGTTGTTCAATTGATTCTTGAAATTCTAATTTAAACGCTTCGGTCATTTTGTTTGAGTAATTAGTTACTCCTTGCGAATAAATTTGTTCGTCAGTCATTGATTTAATCATATGTTCTGGATAATCAAGATACTCAATAGTGAAAATTTTATTTGGTCCTAAAGTCGAACGAAATAAATGTATTTGAAATTTGTCAAGTCCGATTTGGTTATCAATCGCAGAATAATTCGGTTTGGTCGGAAAGTCAGCTATAAAATTCCCAGGTTGAGAAGCAAATTCTCCGCCTTTTGTTTTATAAATCATTTTATCCGATTCATTTCCGCACGATAGGAAAGTCAGAATTGTTAAAATCAAAAGTAGGTTTTTTGCCATTTTATCAGTTTTTTTAATTACATACAACTCAGGTATGAACAATTTTACCATCTACCATAGTGAGTTTACGGTCGGCCATATTTGCCAATTCGTTATTATGTGTAACAATAACAAAAGTTTGTTTGAATTTTTCTCTAAGCTCAAAAAAGAGTTGATGCAACTGATCTGCAGATGCGCTATCTAAATTGCCAGAGGGTTCATCTGCAAAAATAAGTTTTGGATTGTTTATTAACGCTCTGGCAACAGCCACACGTTGTTGTTCGCCACCAGATAAACTATTGGGTTTGTGATGCAAACGCTTTTCTAAACCTAAATAGGTGAGTAGCTCAATAGCACGTTTTTCAGCAGCAAGTTTTGGTGTTTTATTAATAAATGCAGGAATACATACGTTTTCTAAAGCTGTAAATTCTGGTAATAATTGATGAAACTGAAAAATAAATCCAATATTAGTATTTCTAAATTGCGCTAAGGTCTTAGCATTTAAAGATTTAATATCCTTACTGTTAATTGTAAATTCAGTATCCTCAGCGTAATCGGGTTGATCTAAAGTGCCTAAAATTTGTAAAAGTGTAGTTTTACCAGCACCAGAAGCACCAACAATAGCAATAATTTCGCTTTCTAATATTTCTAAATCAACACCATTTAAAACCTTAAGATTACCATAAGATTTTTGTATATTTTTTGTTGAAATTACTGCAGAACTCATAATTTTGATAATAAAAATTTAAAAATAGTATTTATCTAACAGTTAACAATGTTACTCAATTATTTTTTGAGATTCATAATGTAATTAGTTCACTTTTTCAATTTGTTTTAAAAAGGTGATAATTATATAAGTTTTAATGAGTTTCTTGTATGAGAAGTATGTTATATATTTCTATTTTACATAATATTAATTATAATACAAATAATACATTATGTTACATAATAAAGAATACACACAAAATAAAAAAACACTAATATAATTTTAATTGGTTATTGTAAAGTTGAATTTATAGTTTTTATAACACGCTGTGCAGCACTTTCACCTGCAATCATAGCAGCATTTAAAGAACCATTTAGTTGTACATCACCAGCTACATAAATATGTTCTGATATACGAGTTTCATTTGGTGACATTTCATATTTCATTTTTTTTAACTTAGGTAAAGCCTTTGGTATACTGTAATGTTTAATAAATTTACTTGTAGTTATACCACAATTTTGTTGTAATTCTTTTTGCACACGATCTATTAGTACTTTGTCACTAAGGTTTTGATTATCAACTATAGTCACAGAAAGCAATTCTTTATCGGGTTTTAATCTGGTTTCTAAACTTGTATGATAAAAGATATTATTAATTAATGAGTTCTGTTTAGGAATTAAACCTATTATAGGTTTTGTAATCGTTCTATTTTCTGTTTCAAAATATAAAGTATCGGAGCTTTGCCATTCTGTTGGTTGATTTTTAAAGTTTTTAATGAGTTTACTTGGTTCTGTAGCTATAATTGTAAAATCACTTTTTATTTTTTCACCATTAGAAAGTAATATTTCTCCTTCATTAACAGAAGAAACTCGCGTATTGTATTTTAAAGTTGTATTCTTCAAATTGTGTAATAGTTGTTTTGGGATTTCTTCAATACCGCCTTTTGGTAAAGTTGCATCTCCTTCTCCAAACATTTTATAGACAAACTCAAACATTCTACTTGATGTTTCTAATTTGTTTTCAAGAAAAATACCGCTAAAAAAAGGTTTAAAAAAGTCATCTATTATTCTGAAAGAAAAACCCTGGTTTTTCAAATAAGATAATGTTGATTGTTCTTTTTCTGAAAATATTTCTGAAATCGTTTTTTTCTTTAATTTACTATTTAATTTAAGAATTCTAAATTTATCTGCAAAAGTCCCTACTCTAGCAAATAATGTTGAAAACAATAACGAAGCATCTCTTATGGGATCTCCTATTAGATCTTGTTTACCATTTTTGAAAATTGATGCTCCTGGCAAGATTTTTTTTAATTCTAAAGATTCTAAATTAAGATATTTTTGAGCCGCAGGATAGGCAGTAAGTAGTACTTGAAAACCATGATCTAGCTGGTAACCATTCACAATATCTGTTTTTACTCTACCTCCAACTCTATCTGTAGCTTCAATAATAACAGGATAAAATCCATTTTTTTCGAGAACAGTTGCAGCTATTAATCCACTAATTCCTACACCAATTATATGTATTTTATGACTCTGTTTATTCACTTTTATTTTGTTAGATTATTTATTTATAAATATAACAAAATTAGTATTTTGATAGGAGATGATTTAACCTCTTAATAAACAATTCTATTTTATAAGAATTATTTATTTTTTTTATAAGTTATCTCAGGTTCAGGTATTCTCAATGTATAACTAATCTAAAATAAAAAACCTTGCATTATAAGCTATTAAACAAAGTTTTTCGTTTTAAAATCAAATAAATAAGACCACCTAATAAAAACGAATCCAAAAAGTAGGCATGGGTTAATTGAAAAACATCATTATATGTGAGCACAGTAATAATTGAGCTGATTAACCAGCTAATAATAGCCGCTTTCTCCCATTGGTTGATATCATCAAGATTATATACTTGATGCTTTATAAAGAAGAAATGAATAATGTATATCGCAGAAATTGATGGTGCTAAAATCCCTAAATATTCTAAGAAATCAAATAAATACAAAGAGAAACCGCAAATTGCTAATATGGTGCCTATAATACTTGCAACAATAGCTACGCGTTTGAATTCCCACTTTTTGTTTATTGTTGAAAATGTGAGCGTTGCAGAGTATAAATTAGTAGCATTAGTGACCCAAGTTGAAATGAATAATAAAATAAATGCAGGAATAACAAGATTAAACTGATTCATAATCTTAATAATATCAACTTCACCTGTTTGTATTGATGGAATAGCACTTAAAATTAAAGCCAATGGTGTGCCAATAGCAACACCAAGTACAGCTATTAAACTTTGTGAATCGGATTTTATAAACCTTGAAAAATCTGCCATAAGTACAGGAAACAAAATTGCCGCTCCTATAAGTATTGCTATTGCCTGAAAAAGCGTCATATTGCTTTTTTCTGGTAAATAATTAAACAATTCTGAAACCGAATCTACTTTATTTAGAGTAAGATATACAACATAAATTAAAAAAAGCGTGAGTATTGGTATGGCAATATTGGCGAGTTTCTGAATGCTTTTAATACCAAAAATTGTAGTTATTGTTATTAAAAAACTTGCAATAACGATAACTAATTCTTGTGAAACAGAACTATTAAAAGCACTAAGTGCAGCATCTTTAATTGCTATAGCCAACAACTCTAAAGCAACAGAAAACCAACCTATTAGTGTAACTCCAAATATAAAATTTAAAATTTTAGCGCTATATGTACCAAAACTAAAATGCAAAATCATATACGTAGATAGCCGAGATCTATTACCTATTAATGTGGTTGCCATACACATTATGGTAAGTACCAAAGTAGAAATACCAAATGCAATTAATGCTTTGCTTAAGCCGAGTTCTAAAGCAATTTCTGATCCCAAATATAAAGTTGGTAAAGACAAACCCGTACCTGCAATTATTAATGCTACTAACCAGCCAGACATAAAATCTTTTGGTTTTACTTTAGTAGTGGCGTACTGATCTTGGTGCTCTGCCATAATTAATTGTTTTTTAATAGATTTTTGGCAAGCGTTTTTAATTTTGGGTGGCACAATTCTCCGTGATCTGTAATTTGAGTATCATCAAAATAAATACTTGTATTGGCCACTACTCCATCAAAATGAGATTTAGCAGGTTGACCTAGAGGTGGCATATCCATGGCACTAGTATGGCCAAAGCCAAAATCTACTCCACCCCATATACGTTCGTCCTCTACAAGCTCACCAGTTATTTTTCTAATTTTAGGGTTAAAACCTAACATGTTATGAGAAATTTTATACATGTTTTCATCCTTAAATGCACTTAAATAAGCTTTAAAATCCACTACACCTTCATTACCTTTTACATCAGAAATACTACCATTTTTCATTACAAAACGTAATTTATGGTTTGGTTTTGCATGTTGTAAATGTTCAAAAACAATAGTACCATTCATACTGCCAATTTTAGGAACAATATTTACAAAACCTGGTGCCGTACCAAATTTTGGTTTTGAAAAGTCGCCATCATCATAATCTAATAAATAGTCTGGGTTTAGGGTATAGCTAACATCTGTACCATTTTTACTAGTTATTCTAATTTTTTGCGTAGTTTTTAATAAACTGATAATGTGTAAAAGTAATTGTTTTAATAACTGAATATCAAAACCTGTAAACACACGGTTTAAAGATGCTATAGAACTGTCTGCTATTATTAAATAGCGCAAGTTTTTGTTTTGTTGCATCGCCGTTTCCCAAATATCAGAATATAAAAGCACTATAGAGTTGGCTTCAATCCAAACATCTACATTACAAAGTGCAGCACTAATGGCTTTAGATGGCCAATCTTTCATGCCAGCCTGGCTATCGTTTTCAGCTTTAGGAATTCTTAAAATTAATGGTAAACCACCTGCATTTTGTGCAGCTACAAAAAGGGCATCAATAAGCGTTGTATCTGTTCCAAAATCTGCTGTAATAGCAATAGTTTCACCCGGTTTAACCTGAAACATATCTTCTATTAATGTTTTTGAAAACTGAGCTGCTAATAGGTGCTGTTTTGCTGCCATAATTTAATGGTTAAAAAAAGAGGAAACTAATACTGCTTCCTCTTTAAGATTAAAATAAGTTGGTAAACTTTTAAAATTTTAATGAAATTGAAGTGCCTACTGCCAATGGTTGCCCTCTCCATGCAACATCATCTGGACTACCAACAAATTCGCCTGGTGAAAATTCTTGATAATACTGAGTATCGGTTAAGTTTTTACCCCAAATATCTAATTTCCAGTTTTTGTAAGAAAATGCAATGCGCGCATTTAAAAGCGAATATGCATCTGAAGTATGAATAGCTTTATTACTCTCATGCCAGTAAGTTTTTCCGGTAGTATCTAAATTTAAAAAACCGTTAAACTTTAAATCGTCAGTGATTTTAAATGAAGATTCCAAACCAACTCCAAAACTATTTACAGGTACAAAAGGTGTTTTGTTACCGTTGTAAACGCTATTATCTGTAGTGTCTCCATTTGTGCCACCAGTAGAACCGCCTTCTACAATTTCAGCATCAGATAATCCAAAATTAGCAAACACATCTAGATAGTTTGTAAGTCTTGCGCGAGATTCTAATTCAAAACCAAAAATTTTAGTGTCGTCATAGTTATAAACTCCAGCAATAAAGGTGTTTAGATCTAAAATATACTGTTGCTGATTTGTTAATCTTGAGCTAAATATAGACCCATTAAAGATTAAACGATCATTCCAAGTGGTTGTTTTAAAACCTAATTCAAAGTTATCTGAAGTTTCATCATCAAACTCTCTATTAAATAAATCTGTAGCATCGGCGTTGTAACCACCATTTCGGTAGCCTTTACCATAATTTGCATAGATTAATGCGTTTTTAGAAGCTTGGTAAGAGAGTGATAGTTTGGGCTGAAATTCGTTATTATCTCTTTCTGATGTTGTTACGAATAAATCATCTACCTGACTAAACGTATCAATGTCATATCTAAATCCAGCGGAAGCTGTTAATTTTTCAGTTAATTTATAATCGAAAAATCCAAACAAAGCCACAGTGTTAATTTTATTTACATAATCTGCAACATCATATTCATCTTCACCAAATTCAGCATCAACACCATTTGTTCCGTTTTGATACACATCCTTTTTAATATTTTGATAGAATCCTCCTAAACTCCAATCAAATTTACTATCGGTTTTAGTGTTGTTAATTCTAATTTCTTGGTTAAATGTGTTTGTGGTAGCTGCTTCTCCTTGCGTAAATATATCTAAATCAATAAAGTCTAAATCCCCAAAGGTTGAACGCTCTACTTTATTTATAGAGGTAATACTTTGAATTTTTAGAGTTTCTAAATTATAGTCCATTTTAAAATTTCCGTAGTTATTTTTCATATCTGAACGTCCTAAGACATCAGAAACAATAACATTGTTGCCTTTTGTAGGGTTTGGGTCTAAAATTCCGCCAGGAAATTCACCATCAAAACCTATAGGATTAACCGAGTAATAGGTTGCACCACCATCTATATTAAAATACTGATAGGTTGCAGCTACTGTAAATTTATTTGAGAGTTTTGCTTTAATTTGTCCTCTAATATTAACATCTTCTGAGAAATCAACATTTTGATTCAGAAAATCATTAGTTAACAATCCATCAAATGTTTTGTATTGTGCAGAAAATCTATAAAACACCTTGTCTTTAGAAATAGCGCCAGATGATACAAATTGAGTTTGTAAACTTCCACCATTACCAATACCAAAAGAAGCACGGTTAGCCATTTTATTTGTAGGGTCTTTAGTGTAAATATTTATAGCACCACCAATAGCGTTTTTACCATATAATGCCCCTTGCGGACCTTTAACAACTTCAACCAAAGCCAAATCATAAAGTTCTTGACTTAATAAACTTGGATCTGGTATTGTAACACCATCTATAACAAATGCAAGTGGTGCATCTCCTCCCCTAACTTGCGGAATACCTCTTACAGTAATAAAGTTTAAGCCTACTGCTTGTGCGGTATTAAACTTTAAATTTGGTACTAAAGTAGAAAAAGAACTTATGTCTGTAACACCTGTGTTTTCAATGCCCTCTGCATTTAAAGCCGTTACAGATTCTGGTGTAGTTTGTATAGATGCAGTACGTTTTCTAGATTTACCAATAACGCCAGAAAACCCTTTTACAGTAACTTCATTTAGTGTTTCAGAAGACTCTATAAGTTCAATATTAGTTGCTGTTTTAGTGGCAACACTAACTTCTTGGGTTTCAAAACCTAAATAAGAAAAAACTAAAGTTGCGCTTTCTTCACTAACAGTAATCTCATAATTACCATTAAAATCTGAAAGCACACCGTTTGTAGTGCCTTTTTCTAAAACATTTGCACCAGGAAGTGGCTCACCTGTTGCATCGGTAACTTTACCAGAAACTGAAATTTGAGAAAATCCAATTGCTGAAATCATTAGTAATATTACTAAAACACTTTTTTTCATAATAAATTGTAGTTGATTAGACATTACAATTTACGACGGTATGTATTAATTATTATTAATTCTTAATATTATAAATATTTTTAATAATTTTATTTAAAAATAGGAATTTATGGAATCCACGTCTTCTAATCTAATATTAACTGCGGAATACTTTAAATTGATGCTTCAAAAAATTCATAATAAATTTTTAGAAAAGCATAATTTATCAAAACTGCCAAAAGCGTTTCAGTTGTATGGATATGCAGATTTTAATGAAAAGTATCCTAATTTAAAACAAGATTTTGAAATCATAGGTTCTGAGTTTATTAATGGAAAATACCTCTATGATAAATCTCGTGAATTAGAAAAAGGAAAACCTCAAATTAAATTAAACAATCATTATAAGAATATCATTTTAATTTATTTAGGCTATAATAACATTAATGATTTTATTGAAGATTATAAACTCTCTGAAACCGAGTATAACAATCAGTTAGCATTAATTTCAAAAACTAATGATACCGCCACATATTATTATTTAAACTACTATTTTGGTGAAGATGATACCATTTTAAAAGGACAAACTATTATAAGTAATAACTGGAAAAAAATTCAGCATATATTTATGTATCCTTTAGAGGACGGTACTATTAGAGAGCATTACAGTAGTGGTCATATAAAAATACATGATGATAAACTTACAATAAAAACCAATACATTATCTGGAAACAGATACATAGACAGCGCTAGCGAAATTTATTATATAGGCCACAAAACGCCATCAAACTTAAAGTATTTAATAGGCACGTATTGCACTTTTGATATTTTTTCAAATACTGTTGCCGGAAGATCTATACTAGAAAAATGCGCTAGTAAATCTGAAATGGAAACAAAATCTAAATCGCCTTTTATTCCACCATATATTGCCATGGAAATAAGAAATAAACGTATTGTAAATAATAAAGTAACCCCACGTAATGAGTTGGAATTATCTCATCAAAGTCCGTATGCATTTCTTTACAGTAAGCTTCCAGGTAATTATGAGTTGAATTTTGATTTTGGCAATAATTTTAAAGAAACATTAAAATTTAAAATACGAGAAACTAACTTTCAAATTGTAACAGGTTCTGAAAATGTATATATTGAAAAAGACCGAATAGAGCTCTTAAATAAGGGTTCTGTAATACACTTTAGGTTTAATCTTTCTGGTATTATAGCATTTGAAAGGGTTAATATTTTTATAAAAAGTTATTATTTAAAATCAAGCACAAAAATTCAAAAAGGAGTATTTAGTGGTATTGATAATGAAAACAGACTAATTAATGGAACATTAACGGTAAACTACAGTAATTCATAAGCTGTTTTTAGAAGACTATTTATAACGTTAATTCCTTAAACACAATACCTAAAGCTTTTTGTAAATTTATAACGTTTTGCATTTCGCCAGGAATAATAAGCGCTATAGATTGTCCTGTTTTACCAGCACGTGCAGTTCTACCGCTTCTGTGTGTGTAATAGTCTTGTTGTTCGGGTAATTGGTGATGTAAAACAAAACCCAAATTACTCACATCTATTCCTCTTGCAGAAACATCTGTAGAAATTAAAACTTGTAAACTTTCATTTTTAAAAGCCCGCATTACTTTATCACGGTCTTTTTGTTGCATATCGCCTTCTAAAGCTCCAACTGCAAAACCTTCATTCTGCAGTTCTAATGCTAGTTTTTTGGTTCCAGCTTTTGTTCTGCAAAAAATAATACCACGTTCATCATTACGTTTTTCTAAAATACGGACTAACATATTAACTTTTTCTGGTATACTAGTTTGTATATAATGGTGCGTTATGTTTGCATTTACCAAAGCGTTTTTATTAATTTCTACTTTTAGCGCATTTGGAGACATATAGGTATTTACAATGCGTTTAATTTCTTCTGGCATAGTAGCAGAAAACAACCAGGTATTGCGCTTTTTGGTATTGTACTTTAGTATTTTATTAAGGTCTTCTTTAAAACCCATACTTAACATTTCATCGGCTTCATCTAAAACCAATATTTTTACATTAGAAATGTCTACTGCACCACGTTCAACTAAATCTAGTAAACGTCCTGGTGTGGCAACAACGATATGTGTAACGCGTGTTAGGTTTTTAATTTGTCGGTCTATTTTTTCACCACCAAAAACGTCTTCAATAAAAATCTTATGCGCACTGTATTTTGTAAATTTAAACAGTTGCTTTTTTATTTGCTGAACCAATTCGCGCGTTGGCGCAATAATTAACGCTTGTACTTCAGAGACATTTACATCTATAGCGTGTAAAAGCGGTAAGCCAAAAGCAGCAGTTTTGCCTGTACCCGTTTGCGCTAAACCAATTAAATCTGTTTTAGATTGTAATAAGCTTGGAATTACAGTGTCTTGTATTTCCGTAGGATTCACAATATTTAGTTCTTTTAATGCTTTTACATAGGTTTTTTGAACACCTAACTCTAAAAATGATTTCATAAGCTTTAATTAAGTCTACAAAAATAATTGAGACCAATTTATTTGTTCGTATTAACTTGAAAAAATAGTAGCTAAGTTATTTAAACCTAGTAAACCACTCCTCAACTAACTTATTATTAAGTGTTTTGAAGTTCTGATTTAGATTTTCTGTATAAATACGTATTAAATATACTACGTCTAGCAAAACGCATTTGTTTGTCTGAATTTACAAACTTTTGAAATACATTTTTTGGGACACCAAAATATTCATAGGTTGTGCCGTCTAAAAAGGTAATTTCTAAGAGTAAGCCTTTATGCTGAAAATCTAAAATAGTAGAATTGGTAATTGTTTCTGTGTAAGTCTCTAAATTAGCTGCTTTTGTTTCTGGGGCTATACTTACTAAAAAATGATAACCATCTATTATGGTTCTGCTTTTTATTTCTGCTTCCTTTTGGTTTTCATCACCAGCCTGAAACTTGTCTGGATGCCATTCTTTTACAAGATTTCTATATGTTTTTTTTAATGTTTTAAGATCAATATCTTTTTCTACGTTAAACAATTTCTTGTAAGTTTTTATGCGTTTCATCTGCTAAATTAAATTTTGTGCGAAACTAGGTTTTTTAAATGAATTAATCTGCATAGCGAATTAATTATAAGTTTGAAAATACAAAGCTTACATTTATGTATTATTACTATTTAGCACAAATTTTAGTTTACTTTTACAGCACAATTCTTCTTAAAAATTTAAGATAAAACGCTTTTTCCCATGCACAAACATAACCCTTATATACAACGTTACAATATCGATGCGCTTGTAAAACAACACAAAACGTTAAGAAAACATGTGGTTTTAAATCCTAGTAAAGAGGCTACTATAAATTTTAGCGATTCTAAAGCTGTTTTTGAACTGAATAAAGCTTTATTACTTTCAGATTTTGGTTTGGAAGATTACCAATTGCCTGTAGGCTATTTAATACCACCTATTCCAGGGCGTTTAGATTATTTGTTGCATGTAAATGATTTTTTAACAGAACAATTTAATCTTACAAATTCTAGTACTCTTAAAGGTTTAGATATTGGTGTTGGAGCAAATGGTGTTTATTGTATTTTGGGTGCACAACATTTTAATTGGACAATGGTTGGAAGCGATGCAGATGCTAATGCGGTTAAAATTGCAAACACAAACTTAAAACTAAACCCAGTTTTAAAGTCAAGGGTTGAAATTAGGCACCAAGACAACAAAAGTTTTTTGTTAAAAGGTATTGTGAAGCCAGATGAGAATTATGATTTTATGGTGTGTAATCCGCCATTTCATGCCTCAAAAACCGAAGCTTTAAAAGGATCTTTAAAAAAAGTGACTAATTTAGATTTGCAAAAAAATAGACAAACACATATTCTAAATTTTGAAGGTCAAGCCAATGAATTATGGTGTAATGGGGGTGAATCGCTTTTTATAAAGCGTTTAATTAAAGAAAGTTTTCTTTTTAAAACACAGGTAAAAGTATTTACCACTTTGGTTTCAAAATCTGAGCATTTAACTGCTATTAAAAAACAATTAACTAAAGCAAAAGCTAATTTTGAAGTTATACCAATGGAACAAGGTCAAAAGAAAAGCCGCATTGTTTTATGGTGGTTTTAGCTACAAGTTAATCTAAACCAATGCTGTGGTTTCTTTTCTTCCTAATAATTTTAGCATTTTTGTATGGTCCCAAATGGCATGTGCAAATGATTTTTTTACGTGATAAGGCATACCAAATTCTGCGGCTGTATCCGAAACTATTCTAGTTAATTTTTTGTAATGCACATGGCAAACATCTGGTAATACGTGGTGTTCTACTTGATAATTAAGTCCTCCAATTAGCCAAAATAAAAGTTTATTATTGGGTGCAAAATTGGTTGTAGTTTCAAATTGGTGACCATACCAATTATTATCAATAACACCATTTGTATCTGGTAACGGAAACGTATTATTTGGCATTATATGTGCCACCTGAAACACAACACTTACCAAAAGCCCTGTGAGTGCATGCATAGTTAAAAACGCAAGTAATGTAAGCCACCATGCAAAAGGTAATATTGCCATAGGAAGAATTAGAGCATAACAATAGTAAAAAACTTTCCAAGCACTCATACTAATTAATGCTTTTAGGTACTCGTTTTTTTTATCTAAAAACCCCATAGTTTTAAAACGTTTTAAACGCACAAAATCTTTAGTAGTTATCCATGATATTGTAGATAATCCATAAAAAAACCAGATGTAAATAAATTGAAATTGATGCACCCAATAATGTTTGGCATTTGGAGAAAATCTAAGAAAAAAAGGAGCGTTAAGATCATCGTCAGCATCATCTATATTAGTATAAGTATGGTGCAAAATATTATGTTGTATTTTCCAAACTGTAGCATTGGCACCAATTAAATTAAACGTGTAGCCTAATAAGGTATTTACACCTTTATGTTTAGAATACGAGCCATGTATAGCATCATGCATTACTCCCATACCAATACCAGACATACCAATACCACTTATAATATACAAGCCAAATAGTAGTTTTACATTGGTAATTACTCCGCAAGATAATAGCACTAGTGGTACTAAAAACAAGGTTAACATAATTATAGTTTTAAAAACCATACCTCCATTGGCGTTTCGGCTTATATTATTGGATTTAAAATACCCATTAACTCTGCGTCTTAACGTTTTTGAAAAGTCAGCATTTGTGGTTCTAGAAAATTTTGGATTATTGATAGTAATGAATTTAGTTATGGTAAATAAAACCACAATTGAATTGTAAATATAAGCTTTATAAATTCAACGCTATTCAAAACTAATAGCTTTGTTATAATTACACTTAAACCAAATATATTCTAACTTTCTTCTTTTTTAAATGCGAGTTGTTTAGTTTATTTGCCAACTGCGCTGCTATTGCTTTTGGTACCGCTACAAAAGCACAATCTACTTTAAGCTCAATAATACCCAATTGGTCTTTGGTTATGTTGCCTTGTTTTATAAATAACCCAGCAATATCACCTTTAGATATTTTATCTTTTCTACCACCAGAAATAAATAAGGTTTCCCAAAATATTGGTTTTTTTTGGGATTGTTTTGAAATATCTGCAACACTATCATCAAAAATAAAATGGGGTAAGTGTTGGTTTTTCCATTTTAAAATATAGGCTGTGCCCTGAGCAGAAACCCTTGCTGTACGTCCGTTTCTATGAATAAATTCTTCTTCATGAATTGGTAATTCATAATGGATTATAAATTCCATTTCTGGCACATCAATTCCTCTAGCGGCTAAATCTGTTGCAACTAAAATAGGACATGTACCGTTTCTAAACTTAATTAATGCCCGTTCTCTATCTTTTTGCTCCATACCACCATTAAAACATCCATGTGCAATGCTATGTTTTCTTAAAAAATCACTTACGGTTTGTATGCTTTCTTTAAGATTACAAAAAACAATACCGTGTTGCCCTTGAGTGTGATTAATAACCTCTAAAAGTGTGGTAAGCTTAGATTCATCTGGTGAAATAACGGTTTTAAGAGATAATTTAGATGATTTTTCGATTAGATAATTTAGAGTTTTAAATGGCTTTAATCCTACAAAATTTGGGATTGCAACTCCATCTGTAGCAGATGTTAATATACGTGATGTTAAAGCATCTAAACGATTTATTATAGACCGCATTTCGTTTTCAAAACCAATTTCTAAAGATTTATCAAACTCATCTAAGACCAAAGTTTTTAGTTCTTTAGTAGAAAATAATTCATTTTGAAAATGATCGTTTACACGTCCTGGCGTTCCAATTAATACAGCTGGTTTATGTTTTAATTCTATTTTGTCTTTAGATCTTGCTCTGCCTCCATATACCGCATTTACTTTATAACCAGAGCCCATTGTTCTAAAAACCTGTTCTATTTGAATGGCTAATTCTCGTGTAGGAACAACAATTAATGCTTGTATTTCTATAATATCTGGATTTAAACGTTCTAGTAATGGCAATGCAAATGCTAGTGTTTTTCCAGTGCCTGTTGGAGATAACAGCACTACATTATCTGTTTTAGACATTACTTCTAAGGCTTCCTCCTGCATTGGATTTAGCGTTGTAATATTTAGTTTTTCTAAAACTGCAGCTCTAGATTTATGAGAGGGTACCATTATTATTTAGGTTTTATTAGTGGGTTTGGTGGTTAAATCTTTTGCTTGGTTTTGAGCTATGTAATTGGCTAGTAATTTATCTACTAATTCCTCTTTAGTTAGGTGATGAAAAATAGTTTTAATCTGAGATTTAAAATCTTCATTAATGGCTTTATTAGGTTTTGTTTTAAAGAGTTTTTTTGCCCAAACCATAGCATTATTTTCTTCAATACTTTGTGTATTTGGTTTAGTGTATCTAGAAAAATTAATGCCAAGTGCAGCTTCAAAATCATCTATATCAACAACTTCTTCTTGCTGTAATATAGTTAAAGAAAGTCCGTTTGCACCAGCTCTAGCAGTTCTTCCGCTTCTATGTACATAAGCTTCATAAGTATCTGGTAAATGATAATTAACCACAAAAGCAAGGTCTTTAACATCTAATCCACGAGCTGCCAAATCAGTAGCCACTAAAATATCTATATAACCTTCTCTAAATTGCCCCATTATACGATCTCTTATACCTTGAGATAAACTACCATGCAATGCACCAGACGAAAATTTATTAATGGCTAATTTTTTTGCCAATTTATTTACTGCCGCTTTAGTTTTACAAAAAATTACACCACGTTGTCCAGATTTTGAATTTAAAAAATGAAATAATATCTCTAATTTTTCAATGGGATCTACAACCACGTATTTATGGTCTATACCTTGATGACCAAGCGTTGCCATATCTGCTTCAATATGTAGTACATTTTTAGATAGGTAATTATTAGTAAGTTGTTTTATACCTCCAGATAGTGTTGCAGTGAAAATAAAATTTCTACGGGTTTTTGGAAGTTGTTTAATAATTGAATCTACTTCAGTTTTTAAAGCCGTTATAAGCTCATCAGCTTCGTCTAAAACAAGATATTTAATGGTGTTAAGTTGAACAGCTTCACGGTTTACTAAGTCCAATAAGCGTCCTGGCGTTGCTATAATTACTTGAGGATGTTCTGCAACACGTGTTATTTGCGGTTTTATAGGTACACCTCCACAGGCAAGTACACAGGACACTGCTGGTTTGTATTTAGAAAACGAAATTAAATTATCATAAATCTGCTGCCCTAACTCTCGTGTTGGCACCAAAATTAATGCTTGTAATTGTTTTTCTTCTGTAGCGATTAATTGCAATATTGGTAAGCCAAATGCTGCGGTTTTACCAGTACCAGTTTTAGCTACCGCAATAATATCTTCGTTTTTATTTAAAATTGAAGGGATTGTTTTTGTTTGAATATCGGTTGAAATATTAATTTTTAATTCTACCAATCGTTTTAGAATATCTTGATGTATTCCTAGGTCTGCAAAAATTGTTGACATTATGTATAATTTTGAACAAAGATAAACTTCATAGATGTATTTACGTATTAAACAACAAAAAGCCTATCAAAACTAAATTCGATAGGCTTTATCTTAAACTAGAAGTATATGTATTAAATAACTTTTACGTTTACTGCGTTTAATCCTTTGTTACCTTCTTGAAGATCAAATTCAACTTCATCGCCTTCACGAATTTCATCTACTAATCCAGAAATGTGTACAAAGTGGTCTTTTTCAACTCCTTCTTCGGTGATAAATCCAAATCCTTTTGCGTCATTGAAAAATTTTACTGTTCCTTTACCCATTGTAATGTAATTTAATTTATTAAATAATTAGGTACAAAGATAGTGTGTATTTTAAGTATTTAACGTAAAATGTAACTTAATTTAATAAATATTTAATTTAGACTTTATTTTTTTAAAATATTTCAAAAAAAAACACCCAAGGTCGCTAATGCTAACTTAGGGGTTTTATAATTATGTGACCTGTAAAATATTACACATCAAAACGATCTGCATTCATAACTTTTGTCCAAGCAGCAGCAAAATCTGCCACAAATCTAGCCTCGCCATCATTAGCACCGTAAACTTCACATACAGCGCGTAACTCTGTGTTAGACCCAAAAATTAAGTCGGCTCGTGTACCAGAAAACTTCATAGCGCCAGATGCACGATCTCTACCAATAAATTCTTTTTCATCAGCAGTTGCAGCTTGCCATGTTACAGAAAAATCTAAAATGTTAGTAAAGAAATCATTGGTTAAGTGCCCTACATTATCTGTAAAAACTCCATGTTTAGAGCCATCATAATTTGCTCCAAGTACTCTTAAACCGCCAATAAGTACCGTCATTTCTGGAATTGAAAGGTTTAAAAGATTTGCACGATCTACTAATAAATCTTCAGCAGCAACATCTAATTTAGGATTCATATAGTTTCTAAAACCATCTGCAATTGGCTCTAAGTAACCAAAAGATTCTAAATCTGTTTGTTCTTGTGATGCATCTCCTCTACCCTGAGTAAATTCAACATTAACCGTATGTCCTGCATGTTTTGCAGCAGTTTCTACCGCAGTAGTACCCGCCAATACAATTAAATCTGCCATTGAGATGGTACCAGAAAATTTGTTTTGAATTCCTTCTAAAACATTAAGTACTTTATTTAATTCTTCAGGATTATTAACTTCCCAACTGCGTTGTGGCTCTAAACGAAGCCTTCCGCCGTTAGCACCACCTCGTTTATCAGAATTTCTGAATGTTGATGCAGAAGCCCAAGCTGTAGTTACTAATTGTGATATAGAAAGATCAGCATCTAAAATCATTCCTTTTAATTCAGTTATATCAGCATCTGATAGTGTATAATTTACTGTTGGAATAGGATCTTGCCAAATTAACGCTTCTTGAGGAACTTCTGGACCTAAGTAACGATTTACGGGTCCCATATCTCTATGTGTTAATTTGTACCATGCGCGTGCAAATGCATCTTCAAAAGCTTTGTGGTCTTTATGAAATTTTTCTGAAATTGCTCTATAAGTTGGATCCATTTTAAGAGCCATATCTGCTGTGGACATCATTAAAGCTTGAGTCTTATTAGCATCGCCAGCTTTTGGAGCTTGTTTTGCATTAGAAGCCGCAGTTGGTGTCCATTGATGCGCACCAGCCGGGCTTTTAGTAAGTTCCCAGTCGTAGTTTAATAATACATCAAAATACTCATCATCCCAACGTGTAGGGTTTGGTGTCCATGCACCTTCTAAACCACTCGTAATTGTATCGTCTAAAACACCAGACTGAAAGGTGTTTTTCCATCCTGTACTCATTTCTTCAATTGAAGCTCCGTGTGGTTCTGTACCAACATATTTACTTGGATCTGCAGCTCCATGTGCTTTACCAAATGTATGTCCACCAGCCACTAAAGCAACGGTTTCTTCATCATTCATTGCCATTCTACCAAAAGTAATTTTGATATCATGTGCAGATTTTAAAGGGTCTGGTTCTCCGTTAGGTCCTTCTGGATTTACATAAATTAGTCCCATGTGTACCGCACCAAGGTGACCTTCTAACTCACCATCACCAGTATCAAAACGCTCATCATTACCTAACCAATTGGTTTCGTTACCCCAATAAATATCTTGTTCTGGTTCCCAAACATCTTCTCTACCACCTGCAAATCCAAAAGTAGGAAAGCCCATAGATTCTAAAGCGCAGTTTCCTGCTAGAACCATTAAATCTGCCCAAGAAATTTTATTACCGTATTTCTTTTTAACTGGCCACAATAATAAACGTGCTTTGTCTAAGTTGCCATTATCTGGCCAACTGTTTAAAGGTGCAAAACGGTGTGTGCCAGATGCAGCTCCACCACGACCATCGCCTACTCTATAAGTACCAGCACTATGCCATGCCATACGAATCATAAATGGGCCGTAATGTCCATAATCCGCAGGCCACCAATCTTGAGAGTCTGTCATAAGATTGATGAGGTCTTGTTTTAATGCTTTAAAATCTAAACTTTTAAACGCAGCAGCATAATCAAAGTCTTCACCAACTGGGCTATTTTTTTTAGCGTTTTGACGTAAGATATTAAGTTTTAATTCATTAGGCCACCAATCTCTGTTTGTACGTCCGCCACCAGCTGACTTTTTCTGAGTACCACTCATAAAAGGGCATTGTGTAATGTCACCGTTGTTAGTATGATCCATTATATAATATGTTTTAGTTAAAATAATTTTTATAAATATATTAATTAAATGTGCTTTTTTTGACAGCATTATATTTTTTTAACTTATTAATTAATAGTTAAAGACTATAGTAATTTTAGTTTTTATAAATTTAAGGAATATGAGCTTGTTGTTAATTTTTAAGTATTATAATTGCTTATATTAATAATTTTTCCTATAATGCAACTTATTACTAAATCAAACAAAATTCAATGGGAAGACCCGCAACACGACCAACAAAACTTAAAGACGGATTTTATATAGAAATTAAAAATAAAGGTGCTAGATCTGGTATAAAACTTTATAGCCATACAGAAGAGCAAATGCAGCGTACCATTAAAATGTACGAGCGCACTAAAGAAGTTGTAATTCTTGGTGAATCTATAGACGGAAAATTTGTAGATAAAACACCAACAACTCATGAGTATGAATAAAAATAATTATAAGAATCAAAAATGAGTACAACAATTGTAAAACCACCTGTTTGGTTTTGGATTATTAGTGTTTTAGCGATGCTATGGAACAGCGCAGGCGTTATGCAATATCTTGGTAGAGCATTTATAACTGATGATATGATTGCTGCACTACCACTAGAGCAACAAGCCGAATTTTTAACAAAATACCCAGCTTGGTACACCGCAGCTTTTGCATTAGCAGTATTTTGTGGTGCATTGGGAGCTTTATCCTTATTAATTAGAAAAAAATGGGCATTACTATTTTTTGTTGTTTCTGCATTTGCTGCTATAATTCAACATATTTATTTGTTTGTAACAGTAAAAATGGATGCAACAACCTTAATTATGCCGGCAATGGTAATTATTGTATGTCTGCTTTTAATTAGATATGCTAAATTTTCAATTTCTAAAGGTTGGATTAAGTAGAATTAGTTTTCTAATACTTTATAAAACAGCTGTCTCTAAACGACAGCTTTTTTTTATTCAAAATTTACACTGTGTAAAATTAAACCTGAAGCTGGTGCAATGTAATCCATAACCTCATTGCTATCTATTTCTAGAGTCTTTTTTATATAATCTAAGGTAATTTCTCCACGACCAAGTTTTATAAGACTCCCAAACATTAGCCTAATTTGGTTACGCATAAACCCTTTACCTACAACTCTAAACACATAAGACTGCTTAGGGAAAAAATTTGCTGTGTATATTGTATTTGTAAGTATTTCTGAGGTTGTTATACTTCTATTATATTCGCCTTTATCTGTAGCTTTATAACAATAGGTTTTAAAATTATGTGTACCCTCAAAAAGCTTTGCTCCTTGCTGCATTAATTCAATATTTAAAGGTTCTAAAATAGTGGTTAATATTGGTGCACAAAATGGGTGATTTTTTAGACCTTCAGAAAACACATAATGATATTCTTTTAACTTAGAATCTTTAATTATGTTAAAAACTTTATCAACTTCTTTAATAGATAATGCTTTAATATCTTGAGGTAAATTATGGTTAAACACTTCTAAAAAAGTATCAAAATCTGTAATGGGTTCATTGTAAATAAACAATTCTAGGGCAGCCTCGTTGGCAGATACCATTGCGTCTGTTCTGCCAGCGCCCAGAGTTTTAAAACGCACATCATTAAGAATGTATTTTAAAGTACGGTCTATCATTAAGTGAATGGTTTTTACATCAGGTTGTTTTTGCCAACCATGAAAACGATAGCCTAAATATTGTATTTTAATAAGGTAATAATAACGTTTATCTAACATATTTTTTAACCTTTATTTCGTTTTTCCAATACCGAAACCACATCATTTAATTTAAACCCTTTTGCTTGTAATAGCATAAGGTAGTGAAATAATAAATCGGCACTTTCATCTAAAAACAAAGTATCATTATTATCCTTAGCTTCAATAACAACTTCTACAGCCTCCTCACCTACTTTTTGAGCAATTTTATTAATTCCTTTTTTAAATAAAGATGCCACGTATGAATTTTCAGAATCTGCATTTTTAACTCGTGAAGCAATAGTAGTTTCAAGTTTAGAAATAAAACCATAGCTTTCTATATTCTCTTCATTCCAACAGGTATCAGTACCTTTATGGCAGGTTGGCCCATTGGGTATTGCTTTAATTAAGAGTGCATCACTATCGCAATCTAACTTAATAGTTTCAAGATTAAGGACATTACCACTTTCTTCGCCTTTAGTCCAAAGCCTTTGTTTAGTTCTACTAAAAAAAGTTACTAATTTAGTGTCAATTGTTTTTTGTAACGCTTCAGCATTCATATAACCAAGCATTAAAACCGTGTTGTTTTTTGCATCTTGAATTATTGCTGGCACTAAACCATCTGGACTTTTATTAAAATCTACATTCATAATCTTACTTCAATTTGGTTGTTTTTAAGTTCGTTTTTTAATTCTAAAATTGGTATTTCGCCAAAATGAAACACACTTGCTGCTAATGCGGCATCTGCTTTTCCAATTTTAAAAGCATCTACAAAATGTTGAATTTTCCCTGCACCACCAGAAGCTATTATTGGAATATTAACTAGTTGTGAGAGTTTTGCTAAGGCTTCGTTTGCAAATCCGGCTTTTGTACCATCATGATTCATGGACGTGAATAAAATTTCGCCAGCACCACGCATTTCAACAGTTTTAGCCCAATCAAACAAATTAATAGTTGTTGCAATTGTACCACCTGCCAAATGCACTAACCATTCGCCATTTACAATTTTTGCATCAATAGCAGCTACAATGCATTGCGACCCAAATTTTTGTGATAATTCATTAATTAACTCTGGTCGTTTTACTGCAGATGAATTTATTGAAATCTTATCTGCACCACACTGCAAAAGCATATCTACATCTTCAATTGAAGAAATGCCACCACCAACCGTAAACGGAATATTTACCTGCTCTGCAACACGTAAAACCATATCATGCATGGTTTTACGGTTTTCTAAAGTCGCTGCAATATCTAAAAATACTAGTTCATCGGCACCCAATTCTGCGTATTGTTTTGCCAATATTACAGGATCTCCAGCATCTCTTAAATCAACAAAATTAACACCTTTTACGGTTCTTCCGTTTTTAATATCTAAACAGGGTACAATTCGTTTTGCCAGCATAATTAATTTGTAATTATAAATTGCTCTAGTTGTTTTAAAGAAATTCTGTTTTCATAAATGGCCTTTCCTATAATTACACCTTCGCAACCTAACGCTTTTAGTTGTGGTAATTCGTCGTATTTAGAAATTCCGCCAGAAGCAATTAATTTAATGTTTTCAACGGTATTTAAAATTGTTTTGTAAAGCTCAAAAGACGGCCCTTCTAACATACCATCTTTAGAAATATCTGTGCAAATAACATAAGAAATTCCTTTAGTTTGGTAGTTGTTTACAAATGGAATAATCTCCAGGTTACTTTCATCTAACCAACCATTTATGGCTATTTTCCCATTATTAGTATCTGCACCAAGAATAATTTTTTCTGAACCATATTTAGACAGCCATTGTTCAAAAGTTTCAGAATTACTAACGGCAATACTACCTCCTGTTATTTGGCTTGCGCCAGAATTAAACGCTATTTTTAAATCTTCATTAGATTTTAAACCACCACCAAAATCTATTTTTAGTTTTGTTTTAGATGCAATTTGTTCTAAAACCTTGTAGTTCACAATATGTTTTGCTTTTGCTCCGTCCAAATCTACCAAGTGAAGATATTCAATCCCAGAATTTTCAAAAGCTTTGGCAACTTCTAATGGACTTTCGTTATATATTTTTTTAGTACTGTAATCGCCTTTTGTAAGTCGTACACATTTGCCTTCAATAATATCTATGGCTGGTATTATTCTCATATTTATGTTCTGCGAATGCAGAAATCTATTTTTAATTAATATTAGAGTTTAATTGAAACCTTTCAACTAGGATAAAGGTAACATCAGTATATTTTTACAGTTCAATAAAATTCTTTAAAATTTGTGCACCAGCTTCACTACTTTTTTCAGGATGAAATTGTACGCCATAAAAATTACCGTTTTCTAAAGCAGCTGCATACTCTAACTGATAATTAGTGGTGGCAATTGTGTTTTTACAAGTTTCAGCATAATAGCTGTGCACCAAATACATATAGGTTTTTTCTGGTATGTCTTTAAACAAATTAGACTTTAAATTGGTTATGGTATTCCAGCCCATTTGCGGCACTTTAACGGTATTAGAAAAGCGTTTTACATTCACATTAAATATGCCTAAACCTTTGGTATTACCTTCTTCGGTATGATTGCACATGAGTTGCATGCCTAAGCAAATACCCAAAACAGGTTGTTTTAGTTGGGGTATTAGCTGGTCTAACCCTGATTGTTTAAGTTTTAACATTGCAGAACTTGCCTCACCAACACCAGGAAAAATTACTTTATCTGAATTTAATATAAGGTCAATGTCATTAGTTAAAACCGCATTAACACCTAACCGCTGAAACGCAAACTGAATACTTTTAATATTACCTGCTCCGTAATTTACTATAGCTAATTTCATTATAATAGGCCTTTTGTAGATGGTAAAATCATTTTTTCAACATCTTGTTTTACAGCCATTTTAATTGCCTTTGCAAAAGCTTTAAAAATAGCTTCAATTTTATGGTGCTCGTTAGCGCCTTCAACTTTAATGTTTAGGTTACATTTTGCGCCATCTGTAAACGATTTAAAAAAATGAAAAAACATTTCTGTAGGCATTTTACCAATCATTTCGCGTTTAAAATCGGCATCCCAAACCAACCAATTTCTTCCTCCAAAATCTATAGCAACTTGCGCCAAACAATCGTCCATTGGTAGTGAGAAACCGTAACGTTCTATGCCTAGTTTATTGCCTAAGGTTTTTGCGAAAACCTCGCCCAACGCTATGGCAGTATCTTCAATGGTATGGTGTTCATCTACCTCTAAATCTCCATCTACGTTTATATTGAGATCTAATTGTCCGTGTCTTGCAATTTGGTCTAACATGTGGTCAAAAAAAGCAATCCCTGTATTAATAGTACTTTTTCCGGTACCATCTAGGTTTAAATCTATTTTAATTTTGGTTTCATTGGTATTTCGTTCAATTGACCCAACACGCTCTGCTGTGGTCTTCAAAAATTTATAAATAACCTCCCAGTCGTTGGTTTCTAAAGCTATAAAGTTTTCTAATTCAGTATTGCTAACAGTTATCTCATCGGTTCCTAAATTGGTATTATCATTTATAAAAATGCCTTTTGCACCCAAGTTTTTTGCCAATTCTATATCTGTTAAGCGGTCGCCAATAACATAAGAATTTGCCAAATCATAAGTTTCAGAAAAATATTGCGTGAGTAAGCCTGTGTTAGGTTTGCGGGTTGGCGCATTATCTTTAGCAAAAGTTCTGTCTATATACTGTGCTTTAAAAATTACACCTTCGTTTTTAAACGCATTTAAAACAAAATTATGCAGTGGCCAAAACGTATCCTCTGGATATACGGCAGTACCTAGCCCATCTTGATTGGTAATCATTACAATTTCAAAGTTTAACTCTTTGGCAATTTTACTGAGGTATTGAAACACTTTTGGGTAAAATTCTAGCTTTTCAAACGCATCAATTTGTTCGTCGGCAGGCTCTTTTATTAACGTACCATCTCTATCTATAAACAATACAGGCTTCATTACAGTTGGTTTAAAGTATCAATTAAAGTTTCGTTTTCAGTTGGTGTTCCAATGGTAAATCGCAAACAATTTTCACAACCTGGCTGTGTGTTTCTATTCCTAACAACAATTCCTTTTTCTATAAGCTGTGTGTAACGTTTATTGGCGTCATCTAATTTTACAAGAAGAAAATTAGCATCTGAATGCCATACTTTTTTTACAAATTGAATTTTAGAAAGTGCTGTTGCTAGTACTTTACGTTGTTGTAAAATTAAAGCAACCTCATTAGTAATAATAGTTAAATTATTTAAACGTGCTAATGCCTCATTTTGTGTTAACTGATTAACGTTATATGGTGGCTTAATTTTATGAAGTATTGAAATTATATATTCTGAAGCAAAACACACTCCTAATCTTATACCTGCTAACCCATAGGCTTTTGAAAGCGTTTGTGTAACAATTAAATTTGGAAACTCATTTAAACGCCCTAACCAACTTTGATGTTCTGAGAAATCTACATACGCTTCGTCAATTACAACAATACCTTTAAAATTGCTAATTAATGTTTCGATTTTTGAAGCTGAAAAACTATTTGCAGTTGGGTTATTTGGTGAGCATAGAAACAGAAGTTTTGTAGTGCTATTCTGAATTTCTAGAATTTTTTCAACCTGAGGTTCAAAGCTTTCATCCAATAAAACAGTTCTTATTTTAACCGCATTTAAATCTGCTAAAACCGAGTACATACCATACGTTGGTGGTAATGTTATTATAGCATCTTTGTTGGGTTCACAAAAGGAGCGAAATACCAAATCTAAAACCTCGTCACTCCCATTTCCTAATAAAATCTGTGTAGATTTTATGCCTTTAATTTCAGCTAAACGTTGTTTTAATTGTGTTTGATTAGGATCTGGATATCTATTAACATGACTTTGAAACGGATTTTCATTAGCATCTATAAAAATCATATCATTAGAAGCATCTTTATACTCATCTCTTGCTGATGAATATGCTTTAATTGTTCTTATATTTTCTCTTAAAAGATGTTTTATACTCATGATTCTAAATCTTTTAATCTTAGGGTTACTGCATTTTTGTGGGCTTGTAAACCTTCTGCCTCCGCCATAAGTTCAATGGCTGGCCCAATAGTTTGTAGGCCTTCTTTTGAAATTTCTTGAAACGTTATGGCTTTTAAAAAACTATCTAAATTAACCCCAGAATATGCCTTAGCAAATCCATTTGTTGGTAACGTGTGGTTTGTGCCAGACGCATAATCTCCGGCACTTTCTGGCGTATAATTTCCTATAAAAACAGAACCTGCATTAGCTATATTATTTACAAAATAGTTGTTATCTGCAGTTGAAACACTTAAATGCTCTGGTCCGTAAGTATTTATTAAATCTAAAGCTATTTCGAAATTTGCAACAACAAAAGATTTTGAATTGCTTATAGCGTCTTTTGCCATAGCTTTTCTAGGTAAATTATTGAGCTGTTTAATAACTTCTGTATTAACAGCTTCTGCAAAAGGTTTTGAAGTGGTAACTAGAATAACCTGACTGTCAGAACCATGCTCTGCCTGACTTAGTAAATCTGAAGCCACATAAGCTGCATTTGCGGTTTCGTCTGCCATAACCAACAACTCACTTGGTCCGGCGGGCATATCAATAGCAACTCCGTATTTTGTGGCAATTTGTTTAGCTACAGTAACATATTGATTTCCTGGTCCAAAAATTTTATAAACCTGAGGTATGGTTTCTGTTCCAAAAGTAAGTGCTGCTATGGCCTGTATGCCACCAACTTTAAAAACTTTAGTTACGCCACAAAGTTGGGCGGCATATAAAATTTCATTGGCTATGTTGCCTTCCGCATTTGGAGGAGAGCATAACACAATTTCTTTGCAGCCTGCTATTTGAGCAGGAATAGCCAACATTAATACAGTTGAAAACAAAGGCGCAGTACCACCAGGAATGTATAAGCCTACTTTTTGTATGGGTCTTTTTTCTTGCCAACAATTTACGCCATGGGCTGTTTCTACGTAAACAGGATTAGTTTTTTGAGCGCTATGAAATTTTTCAATATTTGATTTTGCTAATTGTATAGCCACTTTTAATTCTGAAGAAATTGCATTTGAAGCCTCATCAAATTCTTTTGTACTCACCTCAGTTGTAGTTAACGTTACGTTATCAAACTTTAAAGTATAAGCAGCTACAGCGGCATCACCATCTTTAGAAACTTCAGAAAAAACCGAGTTTACAGTAGCTTCTATGTATGCTACAGTTTGGGTTGGTCTTTTTAAAAGCGCAATCCAATCTTCTTTTTTGGGGTTTACTATTAACTTCATTATAACACCATGTTTTCAATTGAACATACTAAAATGCCTTCTGCACCATGAGATTTTAAAGCGTCTATAACATTCCAAAAATCATTTTTATTAATTACTGAGTGTAATGAGCTCCACTCTTTTCTAGCTAATGGTAAAATGGTTGGGCTATTCATGCCTGGTAATAAATTAATGATGGTTTCTAGTTTATCATTGGGCGCATTTAATAAGATATATTTACTTTGACGCCCTTTTAAAACCGATTGTAAGCGAAATTGAAGTTTATCTATTAACGTTTGATTTTGAGTTGAAATCTTTGGTGATGTTGCTAGTACAGCTTCTGATTTTAATAATACCTCAATTTCTTTAAGTCCGTTTTTAAAGAGTGTACTTCCGCTAGAAACAATATCACAAATACCATCTGCTAAACCAATATTTGGAGCAATTTCTACCGAGCCATTGATAATGTGTAAATTTGCGCTTATACCAGCTTTTTCTAAAAATTGTTTCACTGTATTTGGGTAAGATGTTGCAATGCGTTTACCATCTAAATCTTTAAGGTTTTTGGCTGTAGATGATTTTGGAACCGCAATAGATACCTTACATTTTGAAAAGCCTAAACGTTCTATTATAGGGATGTCTTCACCTTTTTCTATTAATACATTTTCTCCAATAATAGCTGCATCTACTACGCCATCTCTTAAATATTGTGGAATATCACCATTGCGCAAATAAAAAACTTCTAAAGGAAAATTACGCGCCACTGCTTTTAGCTGATCTTTACCATTATCTACAGAAATACCAATTTCATTTAAGATTTTCATAGAATCTTCATGAAGACGTCCCGATTTTTGAACTGCAATTTTTAATCTATTCATTATAAATTTATTGTTAGGCTTGAAAATTCAAATTAGGTATTATAAAACAAAAACCCGCTTGAAATTTCAAACGGGTTTTAATATGTTTTTTTAAATTAATACATACATCTTCACCTCGCTTGAGCGATTGTGTAAAGATGATGATGTAATTGAATTGTAATCATTGGTTTTTGTTAAAACAAAGTTTGCAAAAATAAGTTTATAAATGCAAATTTATTCTTTAAAATTATTGATTTCCTAAAATAATTGGCAATCCAGAATCCCCAGAACCAATAACAATTACTTTACTGTTAGGTGATTCTGATAGTTTTACAGTGGCCTCAATACCTTTATCTTGTAATATTTTATCTGTTAAAGATGCGCTTAAAATACGGTTTGCATCTGCTTTACCTTGAGCATCAATAATTACTTTTTGAGCTTCTTTAGCTGCGGTTACTAACCTAAATTCGTATTCTAAAGATTCTTGTTCTTGTTTAAGTTTACGCTCAATAGCATCTTTAATTGTAGTTGGTAATTTTACGTTTTCTACAAGTACACGTTTCACATTAACAAATTGACCATCCAATTCTTTTCGTACTTCTTCTAAAATTTCAAGTTCAATAATATCTCGCTTGCTAGAATAGAGTTGCTCTGGTGTATAGCGCCCTACAACACTTTTTGCTGCAGCGTTAATAGCTGGGCTAAGCAATTCTCTTATATAATCCTCGCCTTTGGTTTGTATGAGTTTTCCTAAGTTTTTATATTCAGGCTGAAACCAAATTGTTCCACTAACTGTAATATCTAGACCGTTCACAGAAAGTACATTCATATTATCCGAAATGGATTGCTGACGTACTTTTTGAATAATCATGTCATTCCATGGAGCTATAATATGAAATCCTTCACCATAAGTACGTTCTGTGTTTATGCCATTACTAAGTGGCTCAAACAAAACACCACCCTCACCAGGCCCTATGGTTACTGCAGATTTCGCAATTATTATAATTAAAATTACAATTCCTACTAAAATTGGTAAGCCTATTTTTGGTAATTTTTCCATTGTTATTATTTTTAAATTAATCCGTTATATTTTCTAATAAACCACTCTAAAAACAAACTAAATGCAATTATAAAGAGTAGGTATTTTAATGCTATCAAAGGTACACTATTTTTAGTGCTTTTTTGTATTGTTGCGTAGCGTTTGTCTGCTAATAATTTGTTAATTAATTCTGGTATTTCACTCTTAAAAACAGAGACGCCTTCGGTTGTTTTGGCTAATGCGTTTAGTTTTGTAATATCTGCATTTAAAAATTGTTGTTCTACATTATAAGCCAAAACTTTAAAACCTCCTGATGCAGTTATGTTTTCTGTATTGTGTTTAATTTTAAAGTCATAATCACCAGGCTCTAAACCACTTAAATCTGTTGTGTAATTATTAATACCTAATAAAAATGGTATTTCTTTTGTTTTGTTTGTAGTCTTGTTTTTAAGATATAATGTTAGCGCTGCAGTAGTATCAAACTCATAACTAGCATTAAAGTATTGTGCTGAGATTATAATATTAGCATTGCCAGTATAAAACGATTTGTGGTCTAATGCTAAACGTTGTCTTTTTTTGTTAGAACTTAAATATTGAACAAGTTTCCCTAAAAAATTATCAAAATCCTCAAAACTTTTTGTGTCTAAGTAGCATTGTGCTCGCCATCTCCAAAGACCTTCCCCAGAAAGTAATGCACCTTTTTTACCGTTGGTTTCGAAAGTAGTGAGTAATGGAGCGTTTGATGCGTTTCCGTTTAAAGATTTGTTTAGTATGGTTGTATTTGGAACTGAAAATTGTATTGCCCCAAATTCAGATTTTAAAGGGGGATAATTTTCAAAGTCAATATTATCTATTATGAAGTTGGTGTAATTTTTATTTAAAACAGGCTGATATTCCTCTGTTTCATTGGTAACAGAAAAACTAAAATTGGATTGTATTTTATTTAAAAATGCATAGTCTGTTGATGTGCCTGTAATTATAAATGAATTTATGTTTTGGGTTTCAATACGTTTAAAAATAGTATTAAAGCTATTATTTGGATTATATAATATAACAAATTGAAAATCATAAATTTGTGTTTCAAAATCATTAGGTTTTAAGACTGAAACACTTCGTTGTTCATTGCTTTCTATAGCTTTTTTAAGCACTCCTAAATCTGGATGTAAAACATCAGAAACTAACGCTACTTTTGTTTTTTGGTCTATGACTTCTACACCAAAATACGTTTTGTTATTAACAGTATTTTTTTCGTTTGCAATTGGTGATAATTCTACACTGTAGGTTTTTACACCAACAGTATTTGCAGGCAAATTTGCAGTAATAATTTCTGAATTTTTGTTTTTAGTAAACTGAATAGACTTATTAAAAACAATAGAATTTCCAGATCTGATTTTTAATTCAGTATTCACTGTAGTATTTCCTGTATAATTAGCTATAATTTCAACAGGAAATTTATTTTTTAAAAACGCAAAGCGATTAACATTTAACTGCTTTATAGCGAGATCACTATAACGTATAGAATCCCCAAGAATTACTGGATATACAGACTGTTTTATTTGTTGAGCTCCATAACTATAGTCTGTACCATAAGTTTGATTACCATCTGTTAACAGAACTATTGGCGCTGTTTTATTAGCATAAACATCTCCAAATTGATTTAAAGTTGCTGCAATATTAGATTGTAAAGCCTTAAAATTTAAAGTATCATTACTGCTTACTGAAGATCCAAAACTATAGGTTTCAATGTTAAAACGTGCGTTTAAATTTGGGTTGGTTTTTATAGCTTCAGCTATAGATCTGGCTATTGAATCTTGTTTTAAGTAGGTAATTGACTCTGAATTATCTACAGCTAAAACTAAGGTTGGTTTTTCATTGTAATACCTTTCGGTTTCAAATTTGGGATTAATTAGTAGTAGTATTATACCAAAAATAGAAAGTGTACGTAACGCAAAAAGTAGATACTTAAGTTTAAATTTTAGTTTAGATTTAAACATATACTGAAACAGCGCTAATGAAAGCGCTGCTATTCCAGCAATTATAATATATAATAATGTTTCTAGATTCATTTAAACGAATGAAAACCTCTAACTTTTAAGGTTGATAATTTATTAGGTAAGCATACCTCCATCAACGTTTAAGGTTTGCCCAGTTACATAAGTACTTAAATCGCTTGCCAAAAACACACATGCATTTGCAATATCTTCTGGTGTACCTCCACGTTTTAAAGGAATACCAGCTCGCCATCCGTTCACAGTGTCTTCATCTAATTTTGCTGTCATTTCGGTTTCAATAAAACCCGGTGCAATAACGTTGCTTCTAATGTTACGCGAGCCTAACTCTAAAGCTACAGATTTAGAAAAACCAATAATACCGGCTTTACTGGCAGCATAATTTGTTTGCCCTGCATTGCCTTTTACACCAACTACAGAACTCATATTAATAATAGAACCTTTGCGTTGTTTTAGCATGGTGCGTTGCACCGCTTTAGTCATATTAAAAACCGACTTTAGGTTAACTTCTATTACGGTATCAAAATCTGATTCTGACATGCGCATTAAAAGGTTGTCTTTTGTAATACCAGCGTTGTTTATAAGAATATCTATACTTCCAAACTCTGCTAAAACAGCATCTGCTAACTTTTGAGCCTCTTCAAAACTAGCTGCATTACTTTGGTAACCTATGGCTTTTACACCTAATGCATTTAAATTAGTTTCTAAAGCTTTGGCCGCATCTACAGATGAGCTATATGTAAATGCTACATTTGCACCGTGTTGTGCAAAAACTTCGGCAATGCCTTTTCCAATGCCACGACTAGCGCCTGTAATTATAGCTGTTTTTCCTTCTAATAATTTCATATTATGTACTGTTTATTTTATTAAAATGGGTTATTACTTCTTAGATAAATAAATTCCAAAACCAAATTGAATGCTATTGTTATTTTTTATATTATGCTTCAAATATATTAAAAGTAAAGCACAAAAAAGCCCACAAAATTAAACTTGTGGGCTTAGTTTTTAGTGTTGAAATTTATTACAATTTAACATCTTCTTCTTGGTTATAATTGAATAGATAATCGATATCTAACTCTTTTATAGTGCCTAATGTACTCAAAGCATTAAAATTGATATCTTTTTTGTTACCAATAACCATAACGTTATAATTTTCGCCTTTAATATTAGAATCAAAAAATGCTTTTAAGTCTTCCATGGTCATATCTTTAATAGCATTGTACATTTCTTCTCTGTTATCATTAGTAATACCGCGTTTTTTTAAGCCTTCATAAGTCCAAAAAATATTTGATTTTGTAATACGCTGCGCAGCAATTTTCTTTAACGTAGCCTCTTTTGCCTGATTAAATTGATCTTGAGCTTCTGGCATGTTTGTCATAAGATCCATCATAGCATCTACAGCCTGTTGTAGCTTATTTGCCTGTGTGCCAACATAAGCCATAGTGTAATTGGGCTTACCAACTTCACTAGCATTTTGGTAACTTGAAAATGCAGAATAGGCTAAAGATTTAGATTCTCTAATTTCTTGAAAAACAATTGAAGATAAGCCGCTACCAAAATAGGTGTTAAACAAACTAGATACAGCCATTTTTTTAGCGTCAAAATCATCACCTTTTGCCAATAATAATATTTCGCTTTGCACCATATCATAATCTACAAAAAATACATTCCCACCAGTTTCTGAGGGTTTATATTCTGTTTTTTCTGGGTAATCTAATAGGTTTTCTGAAATTTTATGATTTTTTTCTACTGAGGCTATCGCTGCATCTATATCCTTACCGTAATAAAAAATACGCTGCTTATAGTCTTTTAATTGTTTAACTTTTTCAACTAATTTAGCAGGATTCATAGCTTTTAATTCTGATTCAGAATAGATGTCTCTTAATCTTGAATTTTCACCATATTGTCCGTAACTCATTAAGCCATTCCAAAAGATATTGCCTTTTTGTGTTTTTCCATCTTCGCGTTCTTTTAAAATGGACGCTACATACTTGTCATAAGTTTCTTGATTTGGAACTGCATTATTCCATAAATGCTCTAAAAGCACTAAACCAGAATCTAAATTTTCTTTTAAGCCAGAAATACCAACATTAGTTTTATCGTTTGAAGAAAACACATTATAGTCTATGCCTAGTTTATAAAATTCTTCTTTAAGCTGGGCTGGAGTATATTTATCTGTACCTAAGTAGTCTAAATATCTTGCTGCTAAAGACACTTCTCTGTCATTATCTTGTCCCATATCAAAAATGATATTGAGGTTAAATATATCATTATTAGGATTTTCAACGTAAGCTACATTTAATCCGTTATCTGTAACAGCTTCTTTAATTGCGGTTTTATAGTCAATAAACTGAGGTTTTAATGACTCTGAAGTTAGTGTGTTAAATTTTGTAACATACTCAGAAGATTTTCCGCGATTAAGATTTACTGGTGTTATACCTGGATTTTCTACTTTAACAATATTTTTGTCTTCACCTTTTCTTTTGTAGGTAACCACATAGTTGTCTTTGTAAAAATCATTAGCAAAAGTTACCAATTTTTCTTTTGTAATGGATTTTAATTCTTTTAAAAACGTTATTTTATCTTGCCAGTTTTGATTATGAATAAATGCTTCAACGTAAGCATCTGCAACAGATGTACTGTTTTCAAATTCTGTTAATTGCGATTTTTTAAGATCATTAATAACGGCGTCTATCATCCAATCTTCAAATTCGCCTTTCTTTAATTTTTCAACTTGTTCTAATATTAAGGTTTTAACTTCATCTAAGGTTTGTCCTTCTTTTGGCGAACCAGAAAACACATGATATCCATAATCATTTAAAAATGTAGGTGAACAGCTTGCATTTTGTACCATTTGTTTTTGGTTAAGGTTTAAATCTAACAAACCTGCATTACCGTTGGCTAATATCATATCGGCTAGCGTTACTAGTTTTTCCTCTTCAGAATTAACTCCAGCAGAACGGAAGGCAATTGAGATACTTTCTGCAGTTGGCCCAAAAACTTCAGTTTCTATAACTGTGGTTAAAGGTGTTTCTTTAGGTAATACTGGATGTGTTACATCTTTCTTTTTAAACGCACCAAAGGTATTGTTTACTTTAGTAATGGTGTCTTCAAATTCTAAATCGCCAACTAAAACAACTGCCATATTATTTGGGACATAGTAGGTGTCAAAATAATTATGAATATCTACCATTGAAGGATTTTTTAGATGCTCTGCAGTACCAATGGTGGTTTGTTGTCCATAGGGATGACTTGGAAAAAGCCCTGCTAACATTGCTGCATAGCGCTTTCTAAAATCGTTATCTTGTCCTCTATTAAACTCTTCAAAAACTGCCTCTAGTTCAGTATGAAATAAACGCAGTACTACTTGACTAAAACGTTCGCTTTCAAGTGTTAAAAATTTATCTAATTCATTTGCTGGAATTTTATTGGTGTAAACCGTTTGCTCAAACCATGTATATGCATTTGTGCCTGTAGCGCCCAATCCGTTTGACATTTTGTCATATTCATTAGCAACAGAAAAGTTAGAAGCTTCTAGTGAAACCTTGTCAATTTCTTTATAGATTTCTAATTTTTTAGTGGGGTCTTTTTCAGCTCTATGGTCTTCATATAATTGCGAAATTTTATCTAAATATTCTTTTTCTTTTTCCCAATTTAGGGTTCCAATTTCATCTGTACCCTTAAAAACCATATGCTCTAAGTAATGTGCTAAACCTGTAGATTCTTTGGGGTCGTAATTAGAACCCGCTCTAACTGCAATGTAGGTTTGAATTTTGGGTTCGTCGGTGTTTTTACTTAAATACACTTTAAGTCCGTTTTCTAAAGTGTATAAACGCAAGCCGGTTGGATCGTTTGTTACGGCTTCATAAGCAAACCCGTTTGTATCTTCTAATTTTTCTACAGTGTAAGCCAGATTTTTAGAATCTGTTTTACAGCTAAATGCTAACAAAATACAGCTTAGCACTAAAAGTGATTTAATGTGTTTCATTTTTTTTGGTTTGAGTTGTTAATAAAAAAATCCATTAGCTCTAAAAATAGTGCTAATGGATGTATAACGTTAAAGCTTTGTATATATTTTAACAGCAAAAACTAGCCAAGTACCTCAGCAACTTTTTTACCTATTTCTGCGGGCGAATCTACAACATGAATACCACAGGCGCGCATAATTTTCTTTTTGGCTTGCGCAGTATCATCGCTACCACCAACAATAGCACCAGCATGCCCCATAGTACGGCCAGCAGGTGCGGTTTCGCCAGCAATAAAACCTACTACAGGTTTTTTGCTACCACTTGCTTTGTACCAATGTGCAGCGTCTGCTTCTAATTGTCCACCAATTTCACCAATCATAACAACGGCTTCAGTTTCTGGATCATTAATTAATAATTCTACAGCTTCTTTAGTTGTTGTACCAATTATTGGATCGCCACCAATACCAATGGCAGTGGTAATACCTAAACCTTGTTTTACAACTTGATCGGCAGCTTCATAAGTTAATGTTCCTGATTTAGAAACAATACCTACTTTTCCTTTTTTGAAAACAAAGCCTGGCATGATACCAACTTTAGCTTCGCCTGGTGTAATAACACCTGGACAGTTAGGACCTATTAAACGACAGTCTTTATTTTTGATGTAGTCTGCTGCTTTAATCATATCAGCAACAGGAATACCTTCTGTAATTGTTATAATAACTTTAATACCGGCATCTGCAGCTTCCATAATAGCATCTGCAGCAAATGCTGGTGGTACAAAAATAATAGTAGTATCTGCACCAACTTTTTCTACAGCTTCAGCAACCGTATTAAAAACTGGTTTGTCTAAATGTGTTTGACCACCTTTACCTGGTGTAACGCCACCTACAACATTTGTTCCGTAATCAATCATTTGACCAGCGTGAAATGTACCTTCACTACCCGTAAAACCTTGAACGATGATGTTTGAATTTTTATTAACTAAAACGCTCATTTATTTTGTTTTTTTGATTTAAAAATATGTTAGACAAAAATAAGTGATTTAAGACGCAAAAACGAGGTCTATTTTATAGATTTTTCAGCTTTTTTAAAATTTCAGGTATTTTTTTCAAATATATAGCCTCTTTAAAAAATTCTCGTGCCTCTTTTGCAGGTGTGCCAAAATAGGTTTTACCTTCTTCAGTGGTCTGTCCTAAGCCAGATTGTGCATATAAAACAGTGCCTTTTTTAATTGTAATTCCACTTTTTACACCTACTTGCCCCCAAATGGTTACATTATCTTCAACGACAACACAACCTGCAATACCTGTTTGTGAAGCTATTAAGCATTTTTTGCCAATTATAGTATCATGACCAATCTGAATTTGATTGTCTAGTTTAGAACCTTCACCAATAGTAGTATCCCCTGTTACACCACGATCTATGGTGCAAGCGGCACCAATATGTACATTATCTTTTATAATTACACGTCCGCCAGACTTTAATTGATCGTAACCTTCTGGTCTGTTTTTATAATAAAATGCACTTGCCCCAAGTATTGTTCCGGCGTGAATAGTAACGTTATCGCCAATTATAGCATCATCATAAATACTTACATTAGAATGAATAGTGCAATTTTTTCCAATTGTAACATTATTACCTATAAAACAATTGGGTTGTATTATGGTATTGTTTCCAATTATTGCATCATTTGCTATGGCGTTATTAGAGGATTTAAAAGGTTTGAAGTATTGTGTAAGTGTATTGAAATCTCTAAACGGATCGTTTGATATTAATAGTGCTTTGCCTTTAGGGCATTCTACTTCTTTGTTAATTAGTACTATTGTTGCTGCAGAATTTAGTGCTTTATCATAATACTTAGGATGATCTACAAAAACTATGTCGCCTTGTTCTACAACATGAATTTCATTCATTCCATAAACAGGAAAATCAGTAGCACCAATAAATTTAGAATTTATGATGGTTGCAATTTCTTGAAGCGTGTATGATCTTGGAAATTTCATGTGTTTAATTTGTAGCGCCTAAATTAATGTAAATGTTCCGTTTATAAATTCGAAGGTGTTTTCAAGTTTGTGTAATCGCTCTTTTGTAGTCCAATTCATTAACATGAAAATATTAGTTTTTCCTTCTACAAATGCAATTATATAAGCCGCTTCTATTCCATCTACTAATCCAAATATTTTTACTTGTTTTGCAGGATAACCATTTATGGTAGTTAATCCATAATGTTCAATTTTAAAGTTAACAATAGCTTCTTTAAACATTTTTTCTTGAACAATTGCATAATTTTCTATTGGTGAAAGCTGACTATCATATTCGTTATACTCAGTAAAAATTGATATGAAATCTTCTTTGTTTTCATGAATGACTACTGTATAGGCTTCCTTGAATAAGTTAGCATATTGTAAAGTAGCCTCAGAATGAAGACTCGTCATTGGCTTCATGTACTTAGGTATATCTAGTTTGTAGAGACTATCAATACTTATTGAAACGTAGTTATTAACGGATAGCGATTCTTTACTAGCATTATCTTTTGCAGACTTTACAGCTTCATTAACAATATCTAAACAACTGGTACAAAAAAATAGAACCACAAATAAACCGAAAACAACTTTTTTCATCTAAAACTATTCATTTACACGTTCTTTGTATGTTCCTTTATCTGTTTCAACTTTAATTTTATCGCCTTCATTTATAAATAAAGGCACATTAACAGTTGCGCCAGTTTCAACAGTTGCTGGTTTGGTTGCATTTGTTGCGGTATTCCCTTTTACACCTGGCTCAGTTGCTGTAACTTCTAATACCACACTCGCTGGAAGATCTATAGATAAAGGTGCATTATCTTCAGTGTTTATAAGTACGGTTACAACTTCTCCTTCTTTCATTAATTCTGGTTTATCTAAAGCAGCTTCAGTAAGTTGAATTTGGGTGTAATCTTCTTGATTCATAAAATGATAATAATCTCCATCATTATATAAAAACTGAAATTTATGTGTTTCTACACGCACATCCTCGAGCTTATGACCCGCAGAAAATGTATTGTCAATAACCTTACCATTAGTAACACTTTTTAATTTTGTTCTAACAAATGCAGGACCTTTACCAGGTTTTACGTGTAAAAATTCTATAACTTTATAAATATCATGATTAAATCTTATGCATAATCCATTTCTAATATCTGATGTAGAAGCCATATTTTTTTGTTTTTTTGTGGTTTTTGTTAAAAACTAATATTTTTAGTTAATGTTTTTTTAATTAATTGGATTTGAAATACCCTTTCATAATACCTCGATGCGAATTTTTAATAAATTGAAGTATCTCGTCGCGCTCTGGTGTAGCTTGCATTTCAGCCTCAATGAGATCTGAAGCTTGCGAGTTGTTATAGTTTTTTTGATAGAGTATTCTGTATATGTCTTGTATTTCTCTTATTTTTTCAGTGGTAAAACCTCTTCGTCTTAATCCAACGGAATTTATACCTACATAAGATAGTGGCTCTCTTCCCGCTTTTACATAAGGTGGTACATCTTTTCTAACTAAAGAGCCACCAGTTACAAATGCATGATTACCTATGGCACAAAATTGATGCACCGCAGCCATACCTGCTAAAATCACATAATCGCCAACAGTAATATGACCCGCTAATGTACTATTATTAGAAAAAATACAATTTTTACCCACAACGCAATCATGTGCAATATGGCAATACGCCATTATTAGGCAATTATCACCAATTACGGTTTTCATTTTGTCTGTTGTACCACGATTAATGGTTACACATTCTCTTATGGTAACATTATTGCCAATTTCTGTAGTAGTATCTTCATCGTTATATTTTAAATCTTGTGGCACCGCAGAAATTACAGCACCAGGAAAGATGCTACAATTTTTTCCAATACGTGCACCTTCCATAATAGTAACATTACTACCAATCCAAGTACCTTCGCCAATAATTACGTTATTGTGAATTGTTGTAAAAGGCTCTATAACAACGTTTTTTGCGATTTTTGCACCAGGATGCACATATGCTAAAGGTTGATTCATTATATAATTTTTTATAGTGTAGCGTACACAAAGGTATTAAACTTAGGATCTCTTCTTTTTATTAATTGTTTTTTACTTTCGCAATTTGTGCCATAATTTCAGCTTCACTTACTAATTTTCCGTTGGCATAAGCTTTGGCGTACATTTGACAGATACCACGTCTTATAGGTTGCATTAATTCTAATTTGAATATAAGTGTATCTCCCGGTACTACTTGATGTTTATACTTTACATTATCTATTTTCAATAAGTAAGTGAGGTAATTTTCTGGATCTGGAACCGTACTTAAAACCAAAATACCACCTGTTTGTGCCATAGCCTCAATTTGTAATACACCAGGCATTACAGGTGCGCCAGGAAAATGACCTACAAAAAAAGGTTCATTCATTGTAACATTTTTCATTCCTATGACGTGAGTTTCTGACAGTTCTAAAATTTTATCTACCAATAAGAATGGGGGCCTGTGTGGTAACATATTCATTATCTGATTGACGTCCATTAATGGTGGAGCATGCAAATCTACTTGCGGTACGTTGTTACGCCTTTCTACTTTAATGAGTTTAGCCATTTTTTTTGCAAACTGTGTGTTTACATAATGACCAGGTTTATTAGCTATAATTTTACCTTTAATTCGGGTACCTATTAACGCCAAATCACCAATAACGTCTAAAAGTTTGTGACGTGCTGCTTCATTAGGATAATGTAATGTTAAATTATCTAATATCCCATTTGGTTTTACAGCAATATTATCTTTATTGAAGGCTACTCTTAGCTTGTCCATAATTTCTGGTGACAATTCTTTATCAACATATACAATTGCATTGTTTAAATCACCACCTTTAATTAAACCATGTTCAAGGAGCATTTCTAGTTCGTGTAAGAAACTAAAAGTTCTTGAATCTGCAATTTCAGCTTTAAAATCGGCTAAGTCATTTAGGGTTGCATTTTGAGTACCTAAAACTTTTGTTCCAAAATCTACCATTGTAGTTACTTTATAGGTATCTGATGGCATTAAAATTATTTCGCTACCTGTAGATTCATCTAAATAAGATACTACATCTGTAACTTCATATACTTCTCTAAATGCATCTTGGTCTATAATACCTGCTTTTTCAATAGCTTCCACAAAATACTTAGAAGAACCGTCCATAATTGGTGGTTCCGAGGCATCTAATTCTATAAGTGCATTATCAATATCTAAGCCCACTAATGCTGCTAGAACATGCTCACAAGTTTGAATAGTTACACCACGCTTTTCTAAACAAGTACCTCGTTGTGTGTTGGTTACATAATTAGCATCGGCCTCAATTTTTGGTTTCCCCTCTAAATCTGTACGTTGAAAAATAAAACCAGAATTTTCTGCTCCAGGCTTAAACACCATATTTACATCAGCACCCGTATGAAGACCAACACCGTTTAAAGTAATTTCTTTTTTTATGGTCTTTTGTTTTATGTCTGTCTTAATTATCGCCATTTACTTTTTTTTCTAAGTTGTTTATAGATTTAACAATTTTAGGTAAATTTTTGAAATAGACGTAAGATTTATTCCAATCGGAATATCCAAATGAAGGTGAGCCTTGTAATACTTCGTTATCGTTTACCTTTCTGCCAATTCCAGATTGCGCTTGAACTTTAACATTGTTACCAATAGTTAAATGTCCTGCAATACCAACTTGGCCACCAATTTGGCAATTTTCGCCTATTTTAGTAGAACCTGCTATACCCGTTTGTGCAGCTATTACGGTGTTTTTACCAATTTCTACGTTGTGTGCTATTTGAATTTGATTATCTAATTTCACACCTTTTCTAATAATTGTAGATCCTAATGTTGCACGGTCTATGGTTGTTGCAGCACCAATATCTACATAATCTTCTATAATAACATTACCAATTTGTGGTATTTTAGAATATTCACCGTTTTCATTAGGTGCAAAACCAAAACCATCTGCTCCTATTATAGCACCAGAGTTAATAACACAGTGTTTACCAATACTACAGTCTGAATATATTTTAGCACCAGAAAACACAATACTATGGTCTCCAATTATTACATTATCTCCAATATAACTGTTAGGAAAAATTTTAACATTATCTCCAATTGTTACATTGTCTCCAATGTATGAGAATGCGCCTAAATATATGGCATCGCCTAATTTTGAAGTATCTGAAACAAAAACGGGTTGCTCTATACCTTTTTTATTAAGTTTAATTTGGTTGTAATATTCTAATAATTTTGTAAAAGCGCCATAAGCATCTTGAACCTTAATTAATGTAGTTTTTAGCGCTTGCTCTGGAACAAAATCTGAATTTACAATTGTTATTGAAGCTTCTGTGGTGTATATGTAAGATTTATACTTTGGATTTGCTAAAAATGTTAACGATCCTTGAGTACCTTCTTCTATTTTAGCAAGTTTAGATACTTCAATATTTGGATTTCCCTCAATTATACCTTCTAATATACCTGCAATTTGTTCTGCTGTAAATTTCATCTATAGCTTAAAAGATTAACAACACTCAAAAAACTTTGCTAATACTTTTTTATGTGTAAAGTATTAATTTAAATAAATGTAATGTTAACGTATTAATATATTTTTGTTAGTTAATGCAAAAATAGAAAAAATGTATCACATTTTCTTTTTGGGATAGCACATATAAAATTTGGTAACTGTTTTGCTTAGTGCTTTTATATTAATTTGATCTGCAACTTTGGTAATGTCTTTTATTTTTTCAGACTTCAAAAGCACGCTGATTGCTTGCTTTTTTTGGTTATAAGCCTGGTTTGTTATTTCACCAGAAAAGACAAAATATTTTGCCTCTGTTTCAGATATATTATACATAATTTTCAATGCCTCTGTATGTACTACTAAATCTGAAGCTTTAATGGGTTTGTTTTTAATTTTAACTTTTAACAAATCTCTATTAATAACCATTTTGCAAAGGTTTGATAATACAAAATCACTATGATACTGCCAGGCTTTCATTGCAGATACAATATCAAAATCATCTAAATCGGCAAATTTCTCTAAAGTATGAGCATTAAACGTTTCACGGTTAATTGTGGTGTTTAAAAAATAATTAAGCGCATGGCTACATTCTAACGTTTCATCAAGTTCTATAAGTTGTTTTGCACGTTTTAATATTCGGTTTAAAAGCTGCTCTGCAACAAGACTTGTTTTGTGTAAATACACTTGCCAATACATAAATCGTCTTGCTATCAGAAATTTTTCAACACTATAAATGCCTTTCTCTTCTACAACTAATTGGTCGTTAACCACATTAAGCATTGTAATTAAACGTTCACTATTAATATTACCTTCGGCAACGCCAGTATAAAAGCTATCGCGCTTTAGGTAATCTGACCTGTCCATATCTAACTGACTGGATATAAGCTGACACATAAATTTTCTGTGATATTGCCCCGTGAAAATAGAAATAGCTAATGTTAAACTTCCGTTAAACTCATCATTTAGCTTATTCATAAAAAGCAGTGAAATTTCTTCATGAGAAATGACTTTTACAATACTATATTCCATAGCATGAGAAAAAGGACCATGACCAATATCATGCAATAAGATGGCAATTAAAAGCCCATTTTTTTCTTCCTCAGAAATTTCAACCCCTTTTAAACAAAGTACATTTATAGCTTTTTGCATTAAATGCATACAACCAAGCGCATGATGAAAACGGGTATGATTTGCTCCAGGATATACCAAATAGGATAAGCCCATTTGAGTTATACGTCGGAGTCTCTGAAAATATTTGTGTGCAATAAGGTCAAAAATTAAAGGATTGGGTATGGTAATAAAACCGTAAATTGGATCGTTAAATATTTTGAGTTTATTGTGAGTTGACAAAACTTATAGATATTAATAAAACTAGTTATAAAGCAAATATACAGCAACATGATAAATATTCTTTGGGTAGATGATGAAATAGATTTATTGAAACCCCATATTCTTTTTTTAGAAAAAAAATCTTACAATGTAACCACCTGTCAAAGTGGTACTGAAGCATTAGAAATAATTAATACTGCTAATTTTGATATCGTTTTTTTAGACGAAAACATGCCTGGACTTTCAGGTTTAGAAACGCTTCATGAAATTAAAGAGTTAAGAGCAAGTATCCCTGTGGTGATGATTACCAAAAGTGAGGAAGAATATATTATGGAAGAAGCTATTGGTAATAAAATAGCAGATTACCTTATAAAACCCGTAAATCCAAATCAGATTTTACTGAGTTTGAAGAAAAATTTAGACCACTCACGTTTAATTTCTGAAAAGACTACCGCAAATTATCAGCAAGAATTCAGGAAAATTGCCATGGATTTGTCTTTGGTAAACACCTGTAAAGAATGGGTAGATTTATACCAAAGACTTGTGTATTGGGAAATAGAGCTAGAAACAATTGAAGACATTGGGATGACCTCTATTTTGGAATCACAAAAAACGGAAGCCAATAACCAATTTGGAAAATTTATAGAAAAAAATTATGAAGATTGGTTTGCACCAAAAGCTGAAGCACCCATAATGTCGCATACGCTATTTAAAGAAAAAATTGTGCCTGAACTAAACAAAATACAACCCACACTTTTAATTGTGATAGATAATTTGCGTTACGACCAATGGAAAGCCTTTGAGCCTATTGTAAATAATTATTACAAAAAAACATCTGAAGATGCATTTTACAGCATTTTACCAACAGCAACACAGTATGCACGCAATGCTATTTTTTCTGGCTTAATGCCTTCGGACATGGAAAAGTTATTTCCACAATATTGGAAAAACGATACAGATGAAGGAGGTAAAAACATGCATGAAAACGATTTTTTAAAAGCACAACTAAAACGCTTAGGCTTAGATAGTTTAAAACACGAGTACCATAAAATTACCAACTTAAAAGCAGGAAAAAAACTTGTTGAAAATTTTAAAACCCTAAAAGATAACGACTTAAATGTTGTGGTTTATAATTTTGTAGATATGCTATCACACTCCAAAACCGAAATGGAGGTTGTGAAAGAATTGGCTTCTAACGATAAAGCGTACCGATCTTTAACCGTAAGTTGGTTTAAAAATTCGCCATTATTAGAAATGATTCAAATGGCGCAGCAACTTGGTTTTAAACTTATTTTAACCACAGATCATGGCACTATTAATGTAAAAGCCCCATCAAAAGTTATTGGAGATAGAGATACCAGTTTAAATTTACGTTACAAAACTGGAAGAAGCCTCACATATCAAGACAAAGATGTTATGGCTGTAAAAAACCCTAAATCTGTGCATTTACCATCTATGAGCATGAATAGCGCCTTTGTTTTCGCAAAAGGCGATTTGTTTTTGGCCTACCCCAATAATTTTAACCACTATGTAAGTTACTACAAAAACACCTACCAGCATGGTGGAGTTTCATTAGAAGAAATGATAATTCCTTTTGCGGTTTTAGAGCCAAGATCATAGCAAAACACTTTTAGTTTTTTTGAATCGTTTTATTTCAGAAAAATAAATAATATACTAACTTGTTTAAAAATTAGTTTAGTTCATATGATAAAAACTTTCACCACACATTTAGACAATTTAGACGCTATTTCAAAAGAAATCTTAGGGCATATAAATGCTAAAACTATTTTGTTTTATGGTGAAATGGGTGCAGGTAAAACCACACTCATTAACGCATTACTAAAAGCGCTAAGGAGTAATGATAACGCTTCTAGCCCAACGTTTTCAATTGTAAACGAATATCAATTACCAAGCGAAAAAGTATTTCATTTTGATTTTTACAGAATAGAATCCATTGAAGATGCTTATAATTTTGGAATTGAAGATTACCTCAATAGTCCGCATTGGTTGTTTATGGAATGGCCGCAACTTATAGAACCACTCATTGCGCAAAAAACTAATTCTATATCCATTGAAATTACCTCTGAAACCGAAAGACAAATAACACTTAAAGTTATTTAATTTAGTTGAAATTTAAAATATATTTACAAACATAATAAGTTACTAAACCAGCAATGAGTAAGCCATTATCACCCTTTACAAAAGCACAATTATTACCACAAGAAGAAACGTTAGAGGTGTATAAAAAAAAAGGTGAACTATTTATTGGTATTCCTAAAGAAAATCAGTTCCAAGAAAAACGTATTTGTTTAACACCAGATGCTGTATCTGCTTTAACTGCAAATGGACACAGAGTTTTAATAGAGTCTGGTGCCGGAGCCGGAGCCAATTTTAAAGATAAAGATTATAGTGAAGCTGGTGCAGAAGTTACAAATGATACTGCTAAAGTATTTTCTTGTCCAATGCTACTTAAAGTAGAACCCGCATCTTTAGAAGAAATAGCCCTTATAAAACCCCAAACCATAATAATATCTGCGCTACAAATAAAAACACAAAACAAAACCTATTTTGAAGCTTTAGCAAAAAAAAGAATTACCGCTTTAGCCTTTGAGTATATTAAAGATGAAGATGGGTCCTACCCTGCTGTACGCTCATTAAGTGAAATTTCTGGTACAGCTGCTGTACTTATTGCTTCAGAATTATTGTCTAATGTAAACGGTGGTAACGGGCTAATGCTTGGAAATATTAATGGTGTACCTCCTACAGAAGTTGTAATTATTGGTGCAGGAAATGTAGGTGAATTTGCAGCGCGTTCTGCATTAGGCCTTGGTGCTAATGTAAAAGTGTTTGACAATTCCATTACAAAACTTAAAAATTTACAATACAATTTGGGGCGCACATTATATACCTCTACCATGCAACCCAAAACCTTACTTAAAGCCTTAAAACGCTGCGATGTTGCAATTGGTGCGGTACGAGGAAAAGACCGCTCACCAATAGTAATCTCAGAAGCTATGGTAGATCATATGAAAACAGGTGCTGTAATTATAGATGTAAGTATAGATATGGGCGGTTGTTTTGAAACTAGCGAAATTACAACCCACGATCATCCAACATTTGAACGCAATGGTGTAATACATTATGCAGTACCAAACATACCAGCGCGGTATTCCAGAACCGCATCAGTATCTATAAGTAATATTTTTACACCCTATTTGTTAGAAATTGGAGAGCATGGTGGTTTAGAAAATGCGCTTCGGTTTGATAAAGGTTTAAAAAACGGCTTGTATTTATACCACGGAATTTTAACCAATAAATCCATAGCAGACTGGTTTAATTTGGACTTTACAGATGCTAACCTATTAATTTTTTAACAACAAATTACTATGAAATTTATACACCGTTTAGGGTATTATTTAGGAGGTTTTTCCATTGGATTGGTGCTTTTACTATTTTTTTTAAACGGTAAAGAGGCCTCTTGTAGTTATGGGCCAAACGCACGAACTACAAAAAACATAAGCGCAAAAGTATTACACTACACTGAGGATGCAGCAGCTTTTGCAGCATTACACAAGTTAGATTCACTAACTATTAAAAACCTTATACAATACGGAACTGTAGATTTTTCAAGGAGTAAAACAAAAATAGATTCTTGCAAGCTTTATTATTTAGAAAACTCATACAAAACAAAAAGTTATGGACTCACCATTAAAAATTGCGATAGTATTGCTGAAATTATTGCTATTGAAGGGATTTAGACAAGTGTAGCATTAAAATAGTTTAACTAAACTATTTAAAAATAAAAGTTAGTATAAGCTAAGTTGTCTAGAATTAAAAAAATGAGATTTTCACAAAAAATAGGTAAAACATCAATAAGAGAAATTATTCAAGTTGAATCAATTGACGAAAAGCTAGAAAATCGTTTATGGAATACTATTTTGTGTGATTTCTTTGATAGAATTGATAATTATCAAAGTAACGATAAAGCAGAAGTTTGTTTAATAATTTGGAAAGATTTTTTTGGTAAAAGAGTTGATGAAATATCTTCTTATGATAGTGGCGGTGTATATGTAACAGGTTTTATTGCATTTATCAAAAAATGGTTTTTCAGAGCAGAATGGTTTGAAAAATATGACCTTTTAGAGTATCTATCATTAATTGACAGTAAATATTTATTTTTTGATTTCGCAACAATTTGTAATAATGCCTTGGGAAGAGAAATGGCAGGTTACAGAATAGTTAGCAATAATATTGTACAAATATCTTCAGAAAAAGAAATTATAGAAATTGAAGAAGCGTTAAACAATTCATCAATATGGGAACCAGTTAATATTCATTTAAAAACATCGATTGAATTTTTTGCAAATAGAGAAAATCCAGATTATAGAAATTCAATTAAAGAAGCCATTTCAGCAGTTGAGTCTTTGTGTAGAATAATAACAGGAGATAAAAGTGCTACTTTAGGAAAAGCATTGACTAAAATTGAACATAAATATAATATACACAAAGCATTAAAGAGTGCTTTTTCATGTTTATATGGTTACACAAGTGACTCTGGAGGTATTAGGCATTCACTTTTGGAGGATGATTTAATTGTGACTATGGAAGATGCCAAATTTATTATAGTGTCATGCTCTGCATTTGTTAATTATTTGAAAGTTAAAATAGAAAAATAACTGTGGGCAAGAATGAATATAAATCAGCTACTTTACATAAACTATACTTTACTTATCTGATAAAAAACGGTAGTACAAAAAAAACGAAATTGAATTTTTTGTAAATTTAAAAGATATAAAAATAAATAAAATGGTTAAAAAAGCACAGAACAAGAATTTACATAAAGCAAAAAATAATAAAAAAGACGAGTTTTACACACAACTTTCCGATATTGAAAACGAGTTAAGACACTATAAAGAACACTTTAAAGAAAAAGTAGTTTACTGCAATTGTGATGACCCAAGAGTTAGTAATTTCTTCCACTACTTCTCATACAATTTTGAGCATTTAGGACTTAAAAAATTAATAGCAACCTGTTTCAAAAACCAAAATGCAGATTTATTTAGTCAAAATAATTCAGACAAAGCAATTTATTTAGAATATGATGGAGATAAAAATGGCAACAAAATACCAGACCCAGAAGAAATTGGAATAATAGCCCGTAAAAGCCTATTTACAAAAGTAATTCCAAACTTTCTATCTCTGATTTATTTTCTAAATTAGGTGCTTAAACACGCTAACACTCCTAGCTAAGTCTGTTGGCTTTAATTAAAATGAGAACTTTTTAGACCAATTTAGTTATACTTATGTGTATTATTATTCATATAAAAGAATACATATAAGTATTTTTTTATTTCATATTTATACATATTTGTATACTTTTACTTTAATTTATATACTTATATGTTGTTTTGACCCCTATAAAACAAGAGAAGCTGACAATGGAAATATAATACCATTAATGCAATTTGCAGAAAACTAAAACACTAAAGCCAACACAGTATGTAATGTATTGCTAGTTCTTGGATACTTAGGAATTATCAATAGTTATTTTTATATTGGTTTTGTACCTACAGTTAAGTGGTAAACCAAACAATTAGTCAACCTATATTAAGGACAAGACAAAACATACTCATCTATCAACAAGTTATTACAAATTTCTACGTTTTTTTTCAGCCTTTAACAAACTGAGTTCTCTACTCGTTTGTCCGGCAACAGAGGTGTTTTCTTCGGCACGTCTTATGAGGTAAGGCATCACATCCTTTACAGGTCCAAAAGGTATGTATTTGGCAACATTATAACCAGCTGCAGCCAAATTAAAACTTATATGATCACTCATCCCAAAAAGTTGCCCAAACCAAACATTGTTATCATTTTTAGCTATGTTAAAGTTTTGCATTAACTCCAAAGCTAAATACGTACTATCCTCATTATGAGTGCCAATAAATACAGCAATTGTATTTACATGTTCTAAAATGTAACGTAAAGTGTTATCAAAATTAATATCTGAAGCAGCTTTATTTTCACAAATAGGCGATTTGTATTGTTTTTCTTGAGCACGCAGTCGCTCTTTTTCCATGTAAGCGCCTCTAACTATTTTAATACCAACCTTAAAGTTATGTTCAATAGCACGTTGGTGAAGTGCTTTTAAATATTCAAAACGGTCCCAACGGTAACACTGTAATGTGTTATAAACAATTACTTTATCTGTATTATAAGTTTGCATTAAACCTTCAACCAAATCATCTGCCGCATCTTGTATCCAACTTTCTTCGGCATCAATAAGTACTTCAACATCTTTAGCTTTTGCAAGTTTACAGACTGCATTAAAACGACCTAAAATTCTGTCCCATTCCGCTGCTTCCTCTTCTGTAAATTCTAAACCTTCATTTTTCTTTTGGTATAAATAAAAACGTCCAAATGCTGTAGGTTTAAAAACCACAATTGGCATGGCTTCTTTTTCATCACAAAAATGAATAATTTTCAGTATCTTTTCTAAAGCATTATCAAACTGATCTGAAGTATCTTTGCCTTCAACAGAATAATCTAATACAGAACTTACACGTTTAGTATATAATTTATCGATTACTGGTATACAATCGTCCTCACTTACACCACCACAAAAATGATCAAAAACCGTAGAACGTATTAACCCTTCTACAGGTAAATTAGCTTTAAGCGCAAAATTGGTTGCCGCAGTACCAATCCTAACAAGTGGTTGTATGGATATCATTTTAAACAAAAAAAACGCACGTTCTAACTCAGAATCTGATTTTAATGTGAATGCAGTAGCAGTATTTTCAAAAAGTGAACGGTTTATCATTTCTTTTAATTTAATTCCTTTTACAAATATATTTGATCTAAAGTGAATTTTTTGAAAAAACATATTAATTTCACACACTCAATACCTAAGTAATTATGAAAGCTATTGCAACACAAAATGCCGTTATATATTTTAATTCTGAAGTTTATACTGCGGTAAACACACATATAGCAACGCATAATCCTTCTAAAATTTTTGTATTAACAGATACGAATACGCATACGCACTGTTTAGCACATTTTTTATCTCAAATAGAAACTAAAGCTATTCCGTTAGAAGTGATGGAAATGCCTGCTGGAGAAGACCATAAAACCATAGATATTTGTACCGGTATTTGGGAGGCACTCTCAGAGTATAATGCAGACCGTAAAAGTTTACTCATTAATTTGGGAGGTGGCGTAGTTACAGATTTGGGTGGTTTTGTAGCTAGTACTTTTATGCGTGGTATTGATTTTTTAAATATCCCAACCTCTTTACTCGCCATGGTAGATGCTTCCGTTGGCGGAAAAACTGGTGTAGACTTAGGCAGCTTAAAAAATCAGGTTGGTGTGTTTAATGAAGGTGCTATTGTTGGGATAGATACCACGTTTTTAGACACACTACCAAAAAATGAAATGGTTTCTGGTTTTGCTGAAATGCTAAAACATGGCCTTATTTACGATAAAACATATTGGCATACACTTACCAATTTAGACCAATTAGATGTTTCTGACCTAGACCAATTAATTTATGATTCTGTACTCATAAAACACGCCATTGTAACCAAAGATTTTAAGGAACAAGGATTACGAAAAACATTAAATTATGGTCATACCTTAGGCCATGCTATTGAAAGTTATTTTTTAGAAAACGGAGACAAAACACCTTTGCTTCACGGAGAAGCAATAGCAATTGGTATGATAATGGAAGCTTATATTTCTAATAAAATGTGTGGATTAACAGACGAAGAATTAAACGCTATCACAGTTTCAATTTCTAAAACGTACACTAAAATTGAAATTTTAGAACACGATATAAAACCCATAATCAAGCTTTTACAATACGATAAGAAAAACAGCCATGGAGTTGTAAAATTTGTGTTGTTAGACGCTATTGGCAGTCCAATAACAGATCAGCAAGTACCAAATAACCTTATACTTGAGGCTTTTAATTATTACAAAGCTTTATAAATACAGTTCTTTAATTATGGTGTTGTGATGATTTTCATGACCCGTAATAATATAACCTAAAGCTCTCACGGAAATAGCAGTACCACTAGCCTCACCCATTTTTAATAATGAATCGCTATCAAAACTTTTATATAGCGCAATAGTAGATTGTCTTACAGCAATATATTCATCTAAAAGGGTTTTTAAATTTCTGGCATTAGCATTTCCATTTACCACAAAGCCATCTTGTTCAAAACCAGCTAATGGTGTACTATCGCCTCTGGCAATTCTTAAAGCTCTGTATGCTAAAATTCGCTCTGTATCACTAATATGTAATAAAATATCTTTTACAGTCCATTTGCCTTCTGCATAGACAAAATTATGTTTAGTATTTGGAATAGCATTATAAAAATTTGTAACCGCCTCTAAATTTAAAAGCAATCCTTCTAATATATTTTTAGAGGTTGCTTTAGTTATATAATTTTTATAAAACTTATGATATTCTGTAGGTTTTAATTGTGAGGTCATTATTTTAAATTTAAAAACCCTCAGTAAATAACTAAGGGTTAAGTGTATTATTGTATGGAAATTTTTAATTATAAATCATTAAATATGGTGTGCATCAAACGCTTTTTATCGTTAATACTTTCTTCTAAAGATATCATAGTTTCAGTTCTATAAACACCTTCTATATCATCTAACATAAAGATAATATTTTTTGCGTGTTTGGTGTCTTTTGCTCTAATCTTACAAAATACGTTAAATTTACCTGTCGTAATATGAGCAACTGTAACAAAAGGTATTTCTGCTATACGCTCTAAAACAAAATCTGTCTGAGATGTATTATTTAAATACACACCTACATAAGCAATAAATGAGTAACCTAGTTTTTTATAATCTAGGGTTAATGAGGAGCCTTTAATGATATTAGACTCTTCCATTTTTTTAACACGCACGTGAACTGTGCCAGCGGAAATCAACAATTTTTTTGCAATATCAGTAAAAGGCACACGTGTATTGTCTATAAGCATGTCTAGAATTTGGTGATCTACTTCGTCTAACTTAAATTTTGGCATAGCTAAATTTTTAAATATTTAGAAAACAAAATTATGTAGATTTTACTACAAAAAAACAGTTTTTTAATTAAATTTCTAAAATAACATCAATTTAGTTAATTAATCTTTAGTAAGTTTTATTTTTTTTGTGTTAAAATCCAAGTATTCTAATTCAACTCCAACCTCTAAAGAATTTTGCAACGCTTTAGATATTACAGCACCTTTAGCATCAAATTCTTTATGACCAAAAAAATGCTTTAAACTTGACACAGCACTAACTTTTGGTATAAATACCACTTTTTTAGCTAAAAGTTGTTCTTCATATTGAATTGCCACAGAAACACACTCTGCATTTGTACTTAGTTTTACGTTTCTAACAATAATATCATAAAAATAGTTGCCATTCTCAGGAATTTTAAAGTAGTCTAAATAGGAATTATTTGGTATTTTTTTATAAATAATATCTAGGCTTTTTAGCAATGCACAAAAAAATAATTCGCGTACCACTTCCCTATCGTAATCATTTGGTATGTGGCCTGCTTCAAATAATAAGGTTGGCACACCAAAATTTTGAAAGGTATCCCCAACACAATTAAGATTAAAACCATCATCATAACGCGCTACTCCATTTGGAATTAAATCTTGCAAATAGCTGTTTAATTGCGCTATAATAGCCATGGCGGTTTTTCTGTTGGGAGTTAAACTCCGTGCTTCATCTTGTGCTGGAGACAAAAACGATAAAGTTGCAGATACATTGGTATTACCAACACTAAATATAGTACGTTGTCCATGTAAATTAAAGCAATAATGAGGTTTAAAGTTGTTAAAAACCAACCTAAGTATTTTACTTTCTGGCTGAGACAAATCTTGTGCATCTCTATTTAAATCTACCAAATTAGCGTTTAAACGTGTGTAACGTTCCGCACCATCTGGATTTAAAATTGGTATTATATAAAATGTAAACGTTTCTAAAAAGGACTTAAAAATACCAGTATTAGACTCAAAACCATTAAAACAATCCATTAATGCCTTTGTACTTGTAGATTCATTGCCATGCATTTGCGACCATATCAGAACTTTAGTAGCACCATTACCAAATGTAAATCCATAAATAGGGCGCTGCTCAACGGAATATCCAAGTATTTCTTTTGAAGTATTAATAAATGCTGTAAAACACTTTTCAATATCCGTATTGGTTATGTAACGACCAAAAAGAGATTTGGCTTTGTGGTTTAAAAATAATTCAAGATAAGACATTGTAATAGTATACTTACGATTGGTTACAAATGTAATCAAATCAGTATTTACAGATGTAAACAGTTGTTGAATTCAATTTGTTTACATTATTATACATTGCAATAACGAATTAAACACTAAAACACTGTTATAGTTATTACATTAAGCGACTAAATTTAAATTATCACAAAAAACGCTTATTTTCAGAGTTTTAAGTACTTTTATATAAAGTATTACTATAATTGTAATACTCTAAATATAGTACTTTTGTAAACTATTCAATTCTTTTTGTTACATTTGTAAAAACATTAGTTCTAAATATAAGTTTACAATGTTAAACAGTATTGAATTTTCAAAACGGTTACAAAAAGTAATCACTTTCTATGAAGAAACAGCATCTAGCTTTGCTGAAAAAATAGGTGTGCAACGTTCTAGCATCTCCCATATACTATCTGGAAGAAACAAACCAAGTCTAGATTTTATTTTAAAAATACTAGACTCCTACCCAGAAGTAGAATTGTACTGGCTTTTAAACGGTAAGGGAACTTTTCCTGTGGTGTTAAATAAAAACACTTCAACTCACAATGAAACTACAAACTTATTTACAGAGGTTACTGATAACACAAATACACCTACCTTAAATACTATTGCAACACCAAAGGATGCAAATAGTATTAGTACGAGTCTGAAACCCGAATTGCCAATTACAGATGCTTTACATCAAGAAGCTATAGAGCGTATTGTAATTTTTTTTAAAAACGGAAGTTTTAAAGCCTACAATCCTTAATTTTTAAGGCTAAATTGTATCTTTGATAAAAACATAGTTATGCGATTGCTTTTTATACTATTTTGTGTATTGTTTTTTAACGGTTGTTATAACATAGAGCGTAATTGTAGCGCCTACAAAACAGGAACTTTTGAGTTTAATTACACCATTAATGGTATTGAAAAAACTGGCCGTTTTGTTAGAACTGAATCACTTAATATTGATTATTATGAAGGTAAAATAGATTCTTCTTCTGTGCGTTGGATTAACGATTGTGAGTTTATTTTAACAAAATTAAACCCAAAAACCAATGCTGAAAAAGATGCTATACACATGAAAATTTTGAGCACCACAGCACAATCCTATACTTTTGAATACAAACTGGCTGTAAAAAAACTAAATAAACCTCTCTATGTAGAACGTGGTGTTGCAAGAAAATTAAATTCGCTTTAAAAAGAGTTGTAAGTAATTTACCAAAACCGAAAATGAAGTATCTGATTTTAATTTTAGTCTGTCTATTTATACAATCGTGTTCTGATTGTACAAATGTATATTTTACGGAAAATGACAAAACTTGGTTTACTAATTATAATGTTGGAGATAAAATAATATTCAAATCTCAACTAAATGATTATGATACAATTTTTATCACAAATAAAGTTATTAAAGAACCAAAAGGTGAATGCAATCCATTTGTGTCTGAATTCGACAAAGATTTTGTTAGAATAGATTACGAAATTAAAAAAGATACATTCAAATTAGTAAAAGATTACTTTGTCCAAATCGGAGCGAATGAAAATCTGAAAGACGCAAGTCCTGTTATTCGTTTACTGAATATGGAATATAGTAATTCTCGAGACAAATTACCAACACTAAAAACTTCTGAATTGAATGTTGATTGGAAAAATGTTTATACTTTCGACAAAGGAATTTGTCCATATACAAATCTGAACGGAAAATTTGGTATAATTGAATTTCAATGGGATAAAACTTATGGACTTGTCTCATATAAAAACGAAAGTGGAGAAAAATGGATTTTATTAAAGAAAGAATAAAAACTACTTACAACACCGTATAAAATTAATGGCTAGTTCTCGCCTACTTACGAAAATCCTCGCGGATTTTCTATCTGGTGTTTATTTGCTAAATTAGGTGCTTAAACACGCCACTAATCTTATACATAAACGTTGTAGCACATTTAAAAAAACGAGAATGAATAAATTATTGAGTTTAGTTATTGTATTTTTTGTATCGACAAATTTGTTTAGTCAAATTGATACTACTAAAGTTGCTTTTGTATCCTATTGGTCAATTGGAGATAGCTATAATTTTAAGGTAACAAAAATAAATCAACAATGGAAAGAAGACAAACTCACTAAAGACCAAAAACAAGAATATATTGCAAATTTTACAGTAATAGACTCAACTGAAAATTCATACACTATCAATTGGAGTTATGAAAATGATTTAGGGAATACATATAAAATCCCTGAAGAATTGTTAGCACGGTTTTCAAAATACAAACTGACTGAAATTAAATATAAAACATCGGAAGTTGGTGACTTTCTTGAAATTTTAAATTGGGAAGAAGTTGGTGAAATAATGAATAGTATGTTTGACGACATAATTGAAGTGCTTGGAGAAAATGATAAACAGAAAAAAGATGCTTTAAAACTTGCAATGCAACCATTTAAACAAATGTATGGTTCAAAACAAGGAGTTGAGCAATTAGTATTAAAGGAATTACAATATTTTCATTTTCCTATGGGGCTAGAGTACAATATTACAGAACCCTTAATTTATGACGATGAATTACCTAATATGTTTGGTGGAGAACCGATAAAAGCAAAAGCAAAACTGTATTTTGAAAATGTAGATTTTGAAGAAAGTTTCTGTATTGTTAAGCAAGAAATGAGTTTAAATCCAGAAGACACCAAATTACTTTTGAACCAAGTTTTGAAGCAAATGAAACTTGAAGACAAAGAAATAGATGAAGCATTTAAAACTGCTGTTTTTGAAATAAATGACAACAATACTTTTGAATTTTATTTTGACCCAGGTATTCCGCATAGAATTGAAACTATAAGAGAATCTATAATTGACATAAATAAAGAAAAAGGGAAAAGAATAGACAAAACAATTATTGAATTAATTTATAACGAATAAAAAAACGTGCTACAACACCATGTATAATTAATGGCTAGTTCGAGCTTGCTTACGAAAATCCTCGCGGATTTTCTATTCGGTTTGTATTTGCTAAATTAGTGGCTTAAACACGCCACTAATCATACACAAACACGTTAGCATTCATACCAAAAAAAACTCGGAAACTGAATAATAAATGTCGGAAATAAATCAAATTCAAAGAGCTGCAATTGGTTGGAAAGTATTAACAGATATTGCAAATACTGAAAACAAATTAATACGCTATGGAGAACTAGGAAATAAAATTGGAATTCATCATAGACCTGTAAGATTTGTACTTGGAGTTATACAAGATTATTGTTTGGAACATCAGCTTCCACCTTTGACAATTCTTGTTGTTAATGAAAGTGGAGAGCCTGGAAACGGATTTATAGCTTGGGATATCGAAAATAAAGAAGAAGCATTTAAACGTGTTTATAATTACAATTGGAAAAATTTAGAGAATCCTTTTTCTTATGCACTAAATGGAATTACTGAATCCGAAATAATAAATGAACTTTTAGATAAACCAGATAACTCTAAAGATGTTTATGGGAAAATTAAAGTTAGAGGAATTGCTCAACAAATATTTAGAAAAGCATTATTGAAAGCTTATAACAAAAAATGTGCGTTTTGCGAATTTAGCCTTGAAAAAACTCTTCAAGCATCACATATAATTCCTTGGTCGAAATCAACGAAAAGTGAAAGATTAGACATAAGAAACGGAATTCTTCTTTGTGCAAATCATCATAGTTTATTTGACCAAAGGAAAATTATTGTTAATTCAGAATATGAAATTATTTATGATGATCCAACTGGAAAAAACAAACATTCTGAATATGATAAAATACTAACAATAGATTTACATAAAAAAAGAATGAATTTACCGAAAAATGAAAACCACAAACCAAATTTAGCTTATTTGAAAAAACATAAGTTAGGTTTTGAATAAAGTACGAAATGCCAACACAGTATAAAATTAATTTCTGGTTTTAGCCAGTTTACTAAAGTCCTCGCGGACTTTCTATTTGTGATTTATTTGCTAACTTTAGTGCTTAAACCACGCAACTAATCTTATACATAAACGTTGAAGCTCATGCGTGAACTTAATTTTCCTAAAATAACTAGACAAATAACGATTAAGCTTGGTGATAGAAAAAAAACAGAGGGTTTTGAGGAATAAATAAACTTGAGATTTAGTTTCTATAATGATAAGGCACTAACCTATAAAGTGTGTAAGTTTTATAAAAAGCTCAGGATTAAATTAAATCCTGAGCTTTTTATTAATTTTAAATTTTATGCAGTTATGACACCAGATGATTTATTAAACGACGATTTTTTAAAACAAGGTAACTTGCCCGTCTTCATCTAAATGACCATCAGAATTTTCAGTAGTTGAATTGTTGTTAGACGCTGAACTCGTAGATATACTATCCACAGCTTCCACAGATGTTTCGGTTTCAATATCTGTCACTTCATACGGTAATGGCTCTAATAAATTAACCTGATTAATTTTATCCTTAGTTAGTTGATTTCCAAGTGCATTAATTCCTTTTACTGCAATAAAAGCTTCAAGATCAATTTCTTCATTAGGCTTACGGTCTTTACCACGTTCTTTTGTGTATTCTATAGACGCAACTGGTCGCCAATCTGTAGCTACAATTTCTAATTGAGAATTAGGATGTTCGGATATAAAAATGTCTTCTTTACCTTCTTGTTCTACAACAAAACGTTTTATAAAGTAACGTTCCTTTTCGCCATCATAATAAATTGCAGAAATTGGTTTATTGGGTATCCATTTTTCTAGTACAATCATGTCGCTATCAAAATGCAGCGTTAATTCTGGTGCAATAGTTTTTATTTTTCCAGATTGTGTAATTATTAATAAGCGGTCTTCTCCCTTAAATTCTCCAAGAAGTTCACCTCTACCATCTACATTAAGACGTTGTACAGTATCATCAAACCAAATTTTGCGTGGTTTTAAAGTAGAAACGCCTTTTTCTTTTAACTCTATACGTTTTATAGCATATTTAGTAACCACATTACCTTTGGAAATTCTACCTTTTATAATAATATCTGCAAAATCAATATCCCATTTTAATTTTTTAATACTACCAGCTTGTCGCAGTAATACGGTTACAATTTCTGCCTCGCCATTAGGGTTTGCTGAAAAATATAATACGGATGAGGCTTTATTGCCATTGGTTAAATCGTAAGCTCTATCACGTGTTACCCCTGTTACCGCAAAGCGTTTAACGTATGTAGGTCCGGTTTTACCATCTTTATAAATTAGATTATAAATGGTGCGTTTGTCTTTTTTCTTAAATACGGCAACATGAATAATGTTTTTACCAATAAAGGTTTTTGCATCTACTTTAGTTACCATCATTTGACCTTCTTTTGTAAATACAATAAGATCGTCTATATCGCTACAATCGCATACATACTCATCTTTTCTTAGTGATGTACCCACAAAACCTTCCTCTCTATTTACATAAAGTTTAGTGTTACGCATTACCACTTTTGTAGCATCTACAGAATCAAAAACACAAATTTCAGTTTTTCGTTCTTTACCTTCTCCATATTCTTTTTTTAAACGTGTAAAATAAGCAATGGCGTAATCAATAAGATTTGCTAAATGATGTTTTACTTCTGCAATTTGATCTTCTAGCGCATCAATTTTTTGTTGTGCTTTATCAATATCAAATTTAGAAATACGTTTAATTCTTATTTCGGTTAAACGTGTAATATCATCAACTGTTATGGGACGTTTTAAATGTTTTATATGTGGCTTAAGCCCTTTATCTATGGCATTTATGACACCATCCCAAGTTTCTTGTTCTTCAATATCACGGTAAATTCTGTTTTCAATAAAAATACGTTCTAAAGATGCAAAATGCCATTGTTCTTCAAACTCACCCAATCTAATTTCTAATTCACTTTTTAAAAGCTGAACGGTATTGTCTGTAGAGCGACGCAACATTTCTGTAACTCCAACAAAATAGGGTTTATTGTCTTCAATAACACAGCCTAATGGCGAAATTGAAGTTTCGCAATTTGTAAACGCATACAGCGCATCTATGGTTTTATCTGGTGACAACCCAGATGGTAAATGGATTACTATTTCTACGTTTGCAGCAGTATTATCTTCAATTTTTTTAATTCTTATTTTTCCCGTTTCATTTGCTTTTAAAATAGAATCTATTAATGATGTTGTAGTGGTTGCAAACGGAATTTCGTTAATTACTAAGGTATTTTTGTCTAATTGCGAAATTTTAGCACGTACTCTAACTTTTCCACCACGTAAACCATCGTTATAATTAGTAAAATCTGCTGTACCTGCCGTTGGAAAATCTGGTAAAATAGTAAATGGTTTTCCTTTTAAATGTTTTATGGAAGCGTCTATTAGCTCAATAAAATTATGTGGTAATATTTTAGTTGAAAGTCCTACCGCAATACCTTCTCCACCTTGTGCTAACAAAAGCGGAAACATTACGGGTAAATTTATAGGCTCTTTACGTCTGCCATCATAAGAGGCTTGCCATTCTGTAATTTTTGGGTTGTAAACAACGTCTAAAGCAAATTTTGATAAGCGTGCTTCAATATAACGTGATGCCGCTGCCCTATCGCCAGTTAATATATTTCCCCAGTTTCCTTGCGTATCAATCAATAAATCTTTCTGACCAATTTGCACCATGGCATCTGCAATACTTGCATCGCCATGCGGATGGTATTGCATGGTATGCCCAACAATGTTTGCTACTTTATTGTAACGCCCGTCGTCTAAGTCTTTCATTGAGTGCATAATACGACGCTGTACAGGTTTAAAACCGTCTTCTATTGCTGGTACTGCACGCTCTAAAATAACATAAGATGCATAATCTAAAAACCACTCTTTGTACATCCCTGTAACCTTGGTAATGGTTTCTTGGGTTTCTTCTAAATTGCTGTTAATTGGTTCTAACTCTTGGTTTTCTTCGTTCATTTTATTAAGAAAATATCAAACTAATTAATATTTGTTTTACATCTAAATGCTTTGCACCTTTTACTGATTTAGAATTAATTGAAACAATATCAATCCAATCCATAATCTTATTTTTTTCTGTAGTTTTTTATTCCAATATTGAGATAATTCAATAGCAGAAGTATTTACCAAAATCTCAATTATCGAATTTATGTTTTCAAATAGATTTACAAATATTCTCGGCACTTGCTTATAGTTTTTATTGTTTAATAAAATATCAGCTCTTCCTTTTGCAGTAAATGCGTCTCTAACATTAGGACAAACAATCCCTTCATTTTTAACTAACCAAATTGCAAAGCGACTGTATTTATCTTGGCGTTGACCAAAAGTTTCTGGAAATATAACCATTGCCTTGTTAATAAAATAAATTTGTTCAGTAGATGGTAAATTATTCCAAATATTTATAATTAAATTATTAGCCTTTTCAGAGTCTTGAATCCACCATAAGTCTTGTCCAGGCTTTAATTTACTTTTATAATAATCTGTAATTGATTTAATTGGATTTTTCTTTTGCCGCAAAGTATCATATGAGGTATTAATTTTATCAAAAATCGTTTTACCTTCCTCCAGGTTCATATCAATTAAATATCTTGGTGAGTGCGTAACTACTACTTCAGATAAACACTCTTCATAAGCACGATATCTAAATTCAATAGGTTTTCCAAGTTTTCCGAAAAGCATAAATATTCGTTCAACTTCATCAACTCGTGTAGATTCTAAAACACTATTTCCTGTTGTTTTCCAATGATTTTGAGTTGTAGTTTTAACTTCTATTCCATAAAATTTTTTAGCAATAATATCTGGAAATTTTTGTCCTCCAATTAGTTCTATAGAGTTTTCAAATTGTGAACCAATTGCTAAATCTGTCATTACATCTCTAACATAAGGTTCTAGTTTATTACCTCTTAATTGTTCAATTTTTTTGGGTGTTTTCTTTGCATGTGCGTTTAATTCTTCAATTGTAGAATTTAACAAGGTATTGAACTCGTTTTTATGTGGTTCTGAATTAACTGATACTACCATTATTTTTTAAAGTATAAATCCCAAACATCTTCTATTCTCTTTGCTAAATTATAAGCTAATAATGGTGGAACAGCATTACCAATTACTTTATATGCTTTTGAAGGACTGACCAAATAAGAACCTTTACGACCATTTTTGTTTGGTATTACAAACTCATAATCAGGTGGAAAAGTTTGAATTAAAGCACATTCTCTTGGTGTTAAACGTCTTTCTTTAAGACCCTTTGAAAGTTCAGCTGTTAAAACTCCACCATTATTTTTAGATAATCTTCTAAATTCAATATTTCCGTGATGTTCTGCTCTAATTGTTGGACTAATTCCATCAGGTTTTATTTCTATTTGGCCTTGACAATGTTTTCCCATAAACTTTGCTTTTGAGTAAAACTATTGAGATAAATCATGTGATTTTTCAGGCTCTTTAATATTAGCAAAAAGCTCTTTTAAATCAACGTGACGCTTTAAATCTTCTCCGTCTGTTGTGTATGCGTGAGTTGGTCTTGGATATGGATTATATTTATCTGAAATATTTTCTTTTTCTAATTGTTCAAGTGCTGATTTTTTTAATGCTGATTTTTTAATTCCCACAAAAAAAACTCGTTCTCTTGATTGTGGAACACCATAATCCGCAGCGTGTAAAACACGCGGATTTAAAACTAAATAATCATTATCATCAGCAGAAGAAAAGTCATTTTGGATGATGTCTTTTACGTTTGAAAGATTTACTAAACCTTTCACATTTTCTGCAATGAAAATTTTAGGTTTAGTTATTTCAATAACTTGTTTCATCCATATATAAAGTTGACCACGAGTTTCTTCGGTAGCTGTGTTTTTAGTGTTAAATTCTCCCTTGTGATTTTTATGAGAATCAAAACCATTCCTTTTACCTGAAATACTGAAATCTTGACAAGGAAATCCGCCTGTAACAATATCAATATTATTTGGGAAAATTTTTGTACCACTTTGGTGCAGTTTTACCAAATCGACTATGCTATCAGTTTGGTAATCTTCCACATTATTTCCTCTTTTTGTAAAGTAGTTTACCCAAGCGTTTCTTGCGTCTTTTAAAATATCATTAGCAAAAACTGTTTTAAAACGTGTTTTTGAAAGTTTTACAAAATTGTTTTCAAGTTCTTCGCTTATAAAATTTGGATTTAAAATCTCGTTTACAGATGATTTTAAAACTGAAAAATCCCCTTCAAAACCTAAATCCATTCCACCACAACCAGAAAATAAAGAAAGCATATTTAGAGTTGTATTATTATTAAATTCCTTTTTATTAGGTTTGTTTTTTGAATAAAATTTTACAGCTAATTGAGGTTCTTCAATAATATTTGGAGATTGTTTTAATTTAGTTTTCTGCATTAAGTAAGTTTAGTAATTAAAATAATTTCAAAAATCAATCCGCAACCACATCCAATTCAACCTTCAAATTATCAATAATAAATTCTTGACGGGTTGGTGTGTTTTTGCCCATGTAGAAGGATAATAATTCTTCAACAGACATGTCTTTATCTAACATTACAGGGTCTAAACGAATATCTTCACCAATAAAATGTACAAATTCGTCTGGCGAAATTTCACCCAAACCTTTAAATCGTGTAATTTCTGGTTTTGGTTTTAATTTTTCAATAGCATTAATGCGTTCTTCTTCAGAATAACAATAGATGGTTTCTTTTTTGTTTCGAACTCTAAACAAGGGTGTTTGTAATATATATAAATGGCCTTCTTTTATAACTTCAGGAAAAAACTGAAGAAAAAATGTAATTAACAACAACCTAATGTGCATACCATCTACATCGGCATCGGTAGCAATAACAACATTGTTATAGCGTAAATCTTCTAAAGATTCTTCAATATTTAAAGCGGCCTGTAAAAGATTGAATTCTTCATTTTCATACACTATTTTTTTACTTAATCCATAACAATTTAAGGGTTTACCTTTAAGACTAAAAACTGCTTGTGTATTAACATCACGGGATTTTGTAATACTACCAGAAGCCGAATCTCCCTCGGTTATAAAAAGTGTAGTTTCTAAATTTCTTGGGTTTTTAGCATCCCCAAAATGCACACGACAATCGCGTAATTTTTTATTGTGAAGACTCGCTTTTTTAGCACGGTCTTTGGCTAGTTTTCTTATGCCAGAAAGTTCTTTACGTTCGCGTTCGGCTTGTAATATTTTCCGCTGAATACTTTCTGCAGCATCTGAGTTTTTATGTAAGTAATTATCTAAATTTCGTTTTACAAAATCGTTGATGTATGTACGTACCGTTGGCAACTCGCCACCCATATCTGTAGAGCCCAGTTTAGTTTTAGTCTGACTCTCAAAAATGGGTTCCATAACCTTAATAGCAATGGCGGTTACTACAGATTTTCTAATGTCTGAGGCATCATAATTTTTACCATAAAACTCTCTAATAGTTTTTACAATAGCTTCTCTATAAGCTGCTAAATGTGTACCACCTTGCGTGGTGTTTTGTCCGTTTACAAAACTATGATACTCCTCGCTGTATTGCGTTTTGCTATGTGTGAGCGCAATTTCAATATCATCGCCTCGCAGATGAATAATTGGATATAAAAGATCGCTTTCTTTTATGGTTTCTGATAATAAATCTTTAAGTCCGTTTTCACTATAATATTTTTCACCATTAAAAACTATGGTTAACCCTGGATTAAGATACACATAGTTTTTGAGCATTTTTATAACATACTCATTTCGGTATTTATAGTTTTTAAAAATGGTAACATCTGGAATAAAACTAACTTTTGTGCCTTTTTTCCGGTTAGAAGCCTCTAAAAGTTCTTTATCAATAAGGTTTCCTTGTTCAAAATTAGCAGAGGCACTTTTACCATCTCTAGACGATTCTACTCTAAAGTAAGATGATAGCGCATTAACCGCTTTTGTACCAACACCATTAAGTCCTACTGATTTTTTAAACGCTTTTGAGTCGTATTTTCCACCCGTATTCATTTTTGAAACCACATCTACAACTTTACCAAGCGGAATACCTCGACCATAATCGCGTACAGTAACTTTTTCCTCTTGAATAGAAATTTCAATGGTTTTACCAGCACCCATAACATACTCATCTATAGAGTTATCTAGTACTTCTTTTAGTAAAATGTAAATACCATCATCTGGTGAAGAGCCATCCCCCAACTTACCAATATACATACCGGGACGCATACGGATGTGCTCTTTCCAGTCGAGTGAGCGTATATTATCTTCAGTATAATTAGAGGGTTCTGCCATAAAAAATCGAATTGTTTTTGATGAATAGCGAATATAATATTAAAGCTTAAAAAATGAAATATGACGGACGTAAAGTAATTAACAAAAAGAAATTTTGTTGTTAAATTGTATGAAAAATGAATCCGGTAAGTATATACAGATACAGGTGTATAGAATCGTTTGGGCTAAAATATTAAATACTTATGATTATTTAACGATAAATGAACCCGTGTTTTACATGTTGCTTTTTGAGTTTAATAACTACAAAAGCCAATTACACATTAAACAAAAAGTGCATTACATCGCCATCTTTTACTACATAATTTTTGCCTTCAACACGCATTTTACCTGCTTCTTTTACTTTGCTTTCGCTGCCATAAGCAACGTAATCGTTATACGCAATAACTTCTGCTCTAATAAAGCCTTTTTCAAAATCGGTATGAATAACGCCAGCAGCCTGCGGACCTGTGGCACCAATGGCTACCGTCCAAGCGCGTACCTCTTTAACACCAGCTGTAAAATAGGTTTGTTGGTTTAGTAGTTTGTATGCCGAGCGAATTAATTTTGCAGAGCCAGGTTCATCTAAACCAATATCGGCTAAAAATAACTGACGTTCTTCAAAGTCGTCTAGCTCATTTATATCTGCTTCTGTACCAACAGCTAATACTAAAACTTCAGCATTTTCATCTTTAACAATCTCTCTAATTTTATCTACGTATGCGTTACCGGTATTTGCAGAAGCTTCATCTACGTTGCAAACGTACATTACAGGCTTATCTGTTATAAATTGTGAAGGCTTTACATAATCTACATAATCTTCTTCTGTAAATTCTAACGCTCTTACCGAAATACCAGCTTCAAGATTTGTTTTTATTTTTAAAAGAATGGCTTCTTCTTTTTGAGCGTCTTTATTACCCGTTTTAGCAGCACGCTTAACTTTGTCTAGCTTTTTTTCAACAGTTTCAAGATCTTTAAGTTGCAATTCCATGTCAATGGTTTCCTTATCTCTAACGGGATCTACAGAATTATCTACATGCACAATATTATCGTTATCAAAGCAACGCAACACATGTAGTATAGCATCGGTTTCCCTAATGTTTGCTAAAAACTGATTTCCTAAACCTTCACCTTTACTTGCACCTTTTACAAGACCAGCAATATCAACAATTTCAACAGTTGCTGGCACCACTTTTTCTGGTGCAACTAATTCTTCAAGCTTTACCAGTCTTGGATCTGGTACATTTACAACACCAATATTAGGCTCAATAGTACAAAACGGAAAGTTGGCACTTTGTGCTTTGGCATTAGATAAACAATTGAATAAAGTTGACTTTCCTACGTTTGGTAATCCTACAATTCCGGCTTTCATTGAGTAAATTTATTTGATCATTCCCTACAATGGGAATCTATTTTTGAAGTTGCAAATTTAGCTAATTAAATACCTATAAAAACAGATGTTTTTTTAAAATTTATAAGCGTCAATATACATTTGCTTTTTGTTAGATTTTTGAAGTTATATATAAAAATCCAAAAGGCAATGTTTAATCTTCTGGATGCATAAATTTTTGCTTATTTAAGAGTTGCGCTTCGGTTTCTACAACATTTTCGTCTGGCACACAGCAATCTACTGGACATACTGCTGCACATTGAGGCTCTTCATGAAATCCCATACACTCTGTACACTTGTCTGGTACTATATAATAGAGTTCATCGCTTATAGGTTCTTGGGCTTCATCGGCATCTACAGCTTTACCGTTTGGTAAAACAATGTTACCTTTTAGACTTGTACCATCTTTGTAACGCCACTCGTCAGCACCTTCATATATAGCATTGTTAGGGCACTCTGGCTCACAAGCACCACAGTTTATGCATTCGTCTGTAATTATTATTGCCATGGTATTGTAATGTTTTTCTTTTCATTAATTTTGTTATACAAAAATAACGTCTAAATAGCGTTTAACCAAACCATATATGGATTTACAACAAAGAATTAATGCTTTTGTAAAATTGGGTGAATTTCTATCACAATTTAAAGATAATTCACCAGTAGAAAATGCTACAATTCCTGATAATACTGTATTTTTTGAAGGGTTTAAACATCAAATAAAACTTGCCGAAGAACATAATGGTTGGTTTACAAAGCAAAATATTACTTTCTGTTTAGCAGGTTGGGCTAATCAATTAACTGCATCAAATATTAGTAACTGGTTGTCTAAATATACCTTTGGTGATATTGCCCCAAAACAAATAGCTATAATAATGGCTGGAAACATTCCGTTGGTAGGTTTTCATGATTTTTTATGTGTGCTTATTTCTGGGCATAACGTAATGGTAAAACAGTCTTCTAATGATAAACATTTACTACCCTATTTAACTAAATACTTAGAATTTATAGCACCTAGTTTTAAAGGCTGCATAACGTTTACAGAACAAAAACTTGAAAATTTTGATGCCGTTATTGCAACAGGAAGTAATAATACCGCTCGCTATTTTGAATATTATTTCAAAAACAAAACTTCTATTTTAAGAAAAAACAGAAATTCTTTAGCTGTTTTAACAGGACATGAAACGGCAACACAACTTGAAGCACTATCAGAAGATATTTTTAGATATTACGGATTAGGATGCAGAAGTGTATCTAAATTATTTGTGCCTACAGGCTACAATTTTGATGCTTTTTTTAACGCTATGTACCATTGGAACCCTATAATTAATAAAGCAAAATATGCTAATAATTACGACTACAATAAAGCTGTGTACTTAATGAGTGAATTTAATCTTTTAGAAAACGGTTTTCTTATGCTTAAGGAAGATGAAAGCTTTTCTTCACCAATTGCAACTCTTTTTTACGAATATTATGATTCTGCAACTGCTTTAAAAACAAAACTTGATGCCAACAGTGAGCTAGTACAATGTATTGTTGCCGATGGATTTTCTGATAACGAAATAAAATTTGGACAAACCCAACACCCAAATTTATGGGATTATGCAGATAATATAGACACTTTTGAATTCTTGTTAAAAACATAACATAATATTATGACATTAGTGCCAAAAAATACTTTTATAATTCAGACCTTTGTATCAGAAACATAAAAATTATTCAAATAATAAACCAAAACTAGATTTAAAACACAATTTTAATGAAAAGACATAACTTTAGCGCAGGCCCTTGTATTTTACCACAATCTGTTTTACAGAAAGCCTCTGAGGCAGTATTAGATTTCGATAATGGTTTATCGCTTTTAGAAATATCTCACAGAAGTAAACCTTTTGTAGATATCATGGAAAACGCACGATCTTTAGCCTTAGAGTTGTTAGGTTTAGAAGGTAAAGGTTACAAAGCTTTATTTTTACAAGGTGGCGCTAGTACACAATTTTTAATGGTGGCTTTAAATCTTTTAGAAAAAAGAGCTGGATATCTAAATACGGGAACGTGGTCTGACAATGCCATAAAAGAAGCTAAAATTTACGATGATATCTACGAAGTTGGCACCTCTAAAAGTGCTAATTATAATTACATACCTAAAGGTTATGAAATACCAGAGGATTACGACTACTTTCACTGTACCTCTAACAATACCATCTTTGGCACACAAATGAAAAGCTTCCCAAACTCACCAATACCAATGGTTTGCGATATGAGTAGTGATATATTTTCACGTCAGTTAGACTTTTCAAAATTTGACTTAATATACGCTGGTGCACAAAAAAATATGGGGCCAGCGGGCACAACTTTAGTCGTTGTAAAAGAGGATATTTTAGGTAAGGTATCACGTAAAATTCCGTCTATGATGGATTATAAAACCCACATAAGCAAAGGCAGTATGTTTAATACACCACCAGTATTTCCTATATATGTTTCTATGCTAACTTTACAATGGCTTAAAGATCTTGGAGGTATTAAAGCTATTGAAGAAGAAAACGCTAAAAAAGCAAGTTTAATTTATTCAGAAATTGATTTAAATCCACTTTTTAAAGGTTATGCAGTAAAAGAAGACCGTTCTATCATGAATGCTACATTTACTTTAGAAAACGAAAACCTCAAAGAAACCTTTGATATCATGTGTAAAGACGCCGGAATTAATGGACTTAACGGGCACAGAAGTGTTGGAGGTTACAGAGCTTCAATGTATAATGCATTGCCTCTAGATAGCGTAAAAGTACTGGTAGAAGTTATGAGTGAATTAGAAACTAAAGCTTAAAAATTAATTTAACGTTTATTATATTTAGAATTTTTTCAACTTTAAATATTTAAACGCCCAACATAAAAATTACAGATGAAAGTATTAGCAAACGATGGTGTTTCGCAAAGCGGAATAGAAGCTTTAGAAGCTGCAGGTTACGAGGTAATTACAACAACAGTAGCGCAAGAACAATTAGAAAATTATATTAACGAACATAATATTACTGTATTATTGGTTAGAAGTGCAACAACAGTACGTAAAAACATAATAGACAACTGCCCTAGCCTAAAAATTATTGGTCGTGGTGGTGTTGGTATGGATAATATTGATGTAGATTATGCACGTAGTAAGGGTCTTAATGTGATTAACACACCTGCGGCATCTTCACATTCTGTAGCAGAATTAGTGTTTGGGCATTTTTATGGCTTGGCGCGTTTTATTCACAACTCAAATAGAGATATGCCTTTAGAAGGCGATACAAAATTTAAAAATCTCAAAAAAGCCTATGCAAAAGGTACTGAGCTAAAAGGTAAAACATTAGGTGTTTTAGGCTTTGGACGTATTGGACAAGCTACTGCAAAAGTTGCAATTGGTGCTGGTATGAAAGTTGTTGCCTTTGATCCGTTTTTAGAAAAAGCAGATTTGCAACTCGATTTTTTTGATGGCCAAACAGTAAATTTTGAAATTAAAACCATTTCAAAAGAAGATGTTTTAAGTCAGGCAGATTTTTTAACACTACATGTACCTGCACAAAAAGAATATGTGATTGACGAAGCCGAATTTAATCAAATGAAAGATGGTGTCATCATTGCAAATGCAGCACGTGGTGGCGTAGTAAATGAAATTGCATTAGTTAAAGCTATAGAAAGTGGTAAAGTAGCACGAGCAGCTTTAGATGTTTTTGAAAAAGAACCACAGCCAGAAATTCAGCTACTTATGAATCCTGCATTATCACTAACACCACATACTGGTGCTGCAACTAATGAAGCACAAGATCGTATTGGAACTGAACTTGCTGAGCAAATTATTAGCATACTTGGTTAAATAAATAAGTGACCAAATTAAAAAAAATGAGTCCTAATTATGTTAGGACTTTTTTTTGTACCTTTCAAATTCATTTTAACCTTAAACTTATATAAAACATGTCAGGAATTTTAGACTTATTAAACAGTGATTTAGGAAAAACAATTATAAACGGTGTTTCTGGTTCTGCAGGAACAGACCAAAGCAAAACAAGCAGCGTATTAACAATGGCTTTACCTGTATTAATGAAAGCTATGGAACGTAATGCTGCTACACCAGAAGGAGCTCAAGGCCTTATGAGTGCATTAAGCAACAAACATGATGGTAGTATTTTAGACAACTTAAGTGGGTTGTTTGATGGTGGTGTAGATGAAGATGTTAAAGCCGATGGCTCAAATATTCTTGGACATATTCTTGGCCAAAAACAACAAGGTGTAGAACAAGTTATTGGACAAAAAGCCGGTGTAGATTCTAGTACTGTAAGCAATATTTTAAAAATGGCTGCGCCCTTATTAATGGGAGTTTTAGGAAAAGAATCTAAAGCCAATAATGTAAGTTCTCAAAACGATATTTCTGGATTATTAGGAGGATTACTTGGTGGAGCTAGTAACTCAGGACCAGTAACTACAGAACAAAGTTTCTTAGAAAAAATATTAGATGCAGATGGTGACGGAAGTATTATTGATGACGTTGCTGGTATGGTGCTAGGAGGTAATAAAAAATCTGGAGGATTAGGTGGTCTTCTTGGTGGCTTATTTGGGAAATAAACCACAAAATAAATACACACAAAAAAAGCACAAAGTTTAATCTTTGTGCTTTTTTTTGTGCTTAATTTTATGAATAATCACTAATTTAGATGTGTAATTTAATATCAGTTTACGAGAATTTTTTCAAAAAAATACTTGTTTAAATAAAATATAATTCAAACATGAAAAACATAGCTATAATTGGCGCTGGTACTATGGGAAATGGTATTGCACACACATTTGCCCAATCTGGTTTTAAAGTTCAACTCATAGATATTAGTGAGGCAGCACTAAAAAAAGGAGTAGAAACCATTTCTAAAAATTTAGATAGAATGGTTGCTAAAGAAAAAATTACAGCAGCCAAAAAACAAGAAACCCTAGAAAACATTACTATACATACCTCAATTTCAGAAGGTGTTGAATATGCTAGTTTGGTTGTTGAAGCCGCTACTGAAAATTTGGAATTAAAACTAAAAATCTTCAAGCAATTAGATGAAGCTTGCTCAGATGATACCATCTTAGCAACCAATACGTCTTCAATTTCAATAACCGAAATTGGCTCTGTAACCTCAAGACCTGAGATGGTTATTGGCATGCATTTTATGAATCCAGTACCAGTTATGAAATTGGTAGAAATTATTAGAGGTTATAATACTAGTGATGAAGTTACAAAAACCATCATGGCATTATCTAAAACATTAGGAAAAACACCTACTGAGGTTAATGATTATCCAGGTTTTGTAGCCAACAGAATATTAATGCCAATGCTTAATGAAGCAATTGAAACATTATATAATGGTGTAGCTGGCGTAAATGAAATTGATACCGTAATGAAACTTGGCATGGCACACCCAATGGGACCATTGCAATTGGCAGATTTTATTGGATTAGACGTCTGTTTATCCATTTTAAACGTTATGTATAATGGCTTTAAAAACCCAAAATATGCACCGTGCCCGTTATTAGTTAATATGGTAAATGCTGGAAAATTAGGTGTAAAATCTGGCGAAGGTTTTTATGAGTATTCTGAAAGTAGAAAAGCAGAAAAAGTATCGAAGCAGTTTAGCGCTTAATTAAGTACTTGTAAAACAAAGCATTAAATTATTTTAAGTTAAGTTTAATAACAATCACTAAATTTTAAATTTCTGCCTCTGTAACATGGCAAAACTAATTCCTTTTAAAGCAGTAAAACCAACACGAGCAATGGTTGGTCTTGTAGCTGCGCGACCTTACCAGAGCTATACCGTTGAAGAGCGCAAATCTCGTATGAATTATAACCCATACAGTTTTCTTCATATTGTAAATCCAGGTTATAAATACGATAAAAAATTAAAAGGTAATGCCCGTTATAAATTGGTTAGAAACCGTTATGAAGAGTTTAAGGAAGATGGTGTTTTTGTTCAAGATAAAAAGCCTTCACTTTATGTATATAAGATTGTAAATCGTTTAGGACAAGAATTTAATGGTATTATAGCTGCTACAAGTGCAGAGGATTACGAAAAAAACGTGATTAAAAAACATGAGGACACCATTGCAAAACGTGAGCAAACATTTAAAAATTATTTGCAAACCGTAGGCTTTAATGCAGAGCCTGTACTACTCACCTATCCAGATAATGCAAAACTTGCAAACATTATAAAAGAAACTCAAAACACCCACGCTGTATTTGAGTTTACAATGACCTACCGTGACACACATTATTTATGGAAAATTGATAATGAAGCTACCATTAACTCAATTCAAAACGAATTTAAGCACATAAACACCATTTACATTGCAGATGGTCATCACAGATCGGCATCTTCATATCTTCTATATAAAGAGGAAAAAGCTAATAACCCAAACCATAATGGTTCAGAGTCTTACAATTTTTTCATGTCATATCTTATTCCAGAATCAGATTTAGTCATACATGAATATAATAGACTCATTACTGATTTAAATGGGTTAACAAAAGAAGCCTTTCTTATAAAGGTAGATGCTATTTTTAGAATTGAAAATAGAGGTTTAACACCTTACAAGCCTTCAAAGTTACATCATTTTAGTATGTATTTAGATGGCGAATTTTATTCGTTATACCTCAGAAAAGCCAACTTCACTTTTAATACTGCTTTAGATCAATTGGATGCTCACTTATTATACAAAACGATATTGGAGCCCATTTTAGGAATTAAAGATTTAAGGAATAACAATCGAATTTCTTATGTTAGCGGCGAACACGACATACTTGCTATTAAAAGCAATGTAGATTGCGGAGAATTTGCTGTTGGTTTTGGTATGTGCCCAAGCACTGTTACTCAAATGAAACAAATTGCAGATGAGGGTTTAAAAATGCCTCCAAAAAGCACCTATATTTTACCCAAATTACGAAGCGGAATTACAATTTATGAATATTAATTAGTTTTAAAGTAATGTCTAAAATAATATTTAGTGTATAATTATGAGTATTAAAATAAACCTTAATAATATAAAATCTAGCCTGCCAGAACACGTTACCTTGGTAGCGGTTTCTAAAACCAAACCTATTTCAGATTTAATGGAAGCTTATAATGCTGGTCAGCGAGTTTTTGGAGAAAATAAAATCCAAGAAATGGCAGAAAAACATGAGCAAATGCCAAAGGATATTAAATGGCACATGATTGGACATGTACAAACTAATAAGGTAAAATACATGGCGCATTTTGTAGATTTAATACATGGTGTTGATAGTTATAAACTATTACAAGAAATTAATAAACAAGCAAAAAAGCACAACCGTATTATTAACTGTTTATTGCAAATAAAAATAGCCGAAGAAGATAGTAAATTTGGAATGTCTGAAAATGAAGCTTCTACCCTATTACAATCTGATGCATTTTTAGAATTAAAGAATATTGATATTACAGGTGTAATGGGTATGGCAACGTTTACGGAAGATGAAACTCAGGTAAAATCAGAATTTAATTATCTTAAATCCATTTTTGAAACACTTAAAAATCAACATTCAAATCTCAAAACCATAAGCATGGGCATGAGTGATGATTATAATCTTGCAATTGCTTCCGGAAGCAACATGATTCGTGTTGGAAGTCGTATTTTTGGTATCAGAAATTATTAAATACTACTTACTTTAATAAAATTATATAATAACTTTAACGCTACAATTTTCAACTTTTAAATATTTAAAAAATTTACGCAATACTAGACATAGAAACTACAGGAGGTAAATTTAATGATGAAGGCATTACAGAAATTGCCATTTATCAATTTAATGGTCATGAAATTACAGATCAATTTATATCCTTAGTTAATCCAGAGCGCGAAATTCAACCCTTTGTTGTTAATCTTACAGGAATAAATTCTAATATGCTAAAAAATGCACCAAAATTCTATGAGGTTGCAAAACGTATTGTAGAAATTACTGAAGATTGCATTTTGGTAGCACACAACACCTCTTTTGATTATCGCATCTTAAAAGTTGAATTTAAACGTTTGGGATTCAGCTTTAAAAGAAAAACCTTATGCACCGTTGAGTTATCAAAATCATTAATTCCTGGCATGGCATCTTATAGTTTAGGAAAATTAGTAAATGCCTTAGGCATACCGTTAACAAACCGTCATCGTGCTAGCGGAGACGCTTTAGCAACAGTTAAACTATTTAAAATGCTGTTGAACAAAGATTTAGAAAAGCACATTATAAAAAACACTATTAAAGTTGAAAAAAAATCCAAATTAGCACCAACGCTCAAAACTATTATTGAAGCCTTACCCACAGAAACTGGGGTTTATTATATTCATAAAGAAAACGGAGATATTATTTACATTGGTAAAAGTAAAAATATTAAAAAACGAATTACGCAGCATTTTACTGGAACCAATAGTAAATCTAAAAAAATACAAACTTTAGTTGCTGCTGTTACATATGAAAAAACAGGAAGCGAACTTGCAGCACTTTTAAAAGAAAGCGAAGAAATAAAAAATAACAAACCCATTTTTAATCGTGCGCTTAGACGCACCATTTTTACACACGCACTCTACAGTTTTAAGGATAAAAACGGTTATATAAATCTAAAAATTGATAAAGCCAACCAAGACGACTTACCCATAACCACTTTTGGTACAAGACATAGTGGCAAACAATTTTTATTTAAAATGGTAGAAACTTATAATTTATGTCAAAAACTAACAGGTTTATACACCACAAAAACTAGTTGCTTTAAATATGATGTTAAAGAATGTTTAGGGGCTTGCATTTTAGAAGAAAACCCAGAGGACTACAACAAACGTGTTTCTTTACTAATTGAAAAATACAGCTACGAAAATAAAAATATGCTCGTTATAGATAAAGGCAGAAATGCTAACGAAAAAAGTGTGTATTTAATAGAAAATGGTATTTTTAAGGGCATGGGATTTTTCGACTTTAACCACCAAATCAATAACTATGAGGTGCTAAAATCGTTAATTACACTCATGGAAAATAACAAAGATAATCAGCATATAATACAAAGTTATATACGCCGTAACAAAAGACTAAAAATTAAAGAATTATAATACTCATGAAATTTATTTTAGTATTACTCTCTCTAAGTATTACCATAACAAGTAGTGCACAAGATTTTAAAAGCTTAATGTCTGTAAATACTATAGAACTAGAGCAAAATTACTATGCTAGAGATTCAACTGCAAGTGCATTAGTAATTTACGATTATGGCAATAGCTTTATTGACGGAAATTACTTTTTACTTAATGTAGAAATTAAACAAAAAATCAAAATATTAAAAAAAGATGGATTAGATAGGGGCGAAATTGAAATTAAACTCTACAAAGGAAAATCGTCTAATGAAAAAATTTCTAAAATAAAAGGAGCAACACATAATTTAGAAAATGGCAAAATTGTACGCTCAGAACTCACTGAATCTGCTATTTTTAAAGAAGATAACGAAGATTACACTTTGGTAAAAATTGTATTGCCAAATGTAAAAGTTGGCAGTATTATAACCTACAGCTATACGACAACATCACCATTTATAAGAAAATATCAACCTTGGTATTTTCAGGGACAAGATCCTGTGTTATATAGCGAGTATAACACCAGTATTCCCGGAAATTACGATTATCACGTTAAACTTGTTGGTAGTTTACCCTTAGATGTTAACGATATTTCCATAAAACGAAATTGTATTGAAGTGTCTAGAGGTGGTGCCGCAGATTGCTATGTTGGTAAGTATGTTATGAAAAATATACCTGCATACAAGCCAGAGAGTTACACAACAACAGCACTAAACTATACTGCAAGAATTGAATATGAACTTAATGAAATTATTCGTTTTGATGGTAGTAAAAATAAACTGGCAAAAACCTGGAAAGATGTAGATAATGAACTTAAAACCGATGATGATTTTGGAAAACAGCTCAGTAAAAAAAATCTTGTAAAAAATATATTACCAGAATCTATAGGTAACATAAAAGATAAACTCACCAAAGCCAAAGCTATTTACCAATTTGTATTAGATAATTACAACTGGAACAACAAATCTGAACGTTACCAAGCATCGGTTAAAAACTTAATTAAAGAAAAAGTAGGTAGCGTATTTGAAATTAACATGCTTTTAGAAAATTTATTAACTAGTGAAGGTTTTAAAGTCTATCCAGTATTAATATCTACAAGAAACAATGGATTAATTACTAAAATATATCCTGTACTTACAGATTTTAATTATGTAATATTAAAAACTACAATTAACGAAACCCCCTATTATTTAGACGCTACAGAGTCTTACTTAACATTTGGCGAACTGCCATTTAGATGTCTCAATCAATACGGCAGAATAGTAGATTTTGAAAATGGAAGTTCTTGGGAACCCATTACATTAAAAAATTATGCATCTAAAATACATACTGTAGAACTTACTTTAAATGACGAAGACGAATTTACAGGCGTTTTGAAAAATAAATTTACAAGTTATTACGCACACAATCTCAAAGTAAATTATGGTAATAATCCAGAGCAATACAAAGACGCTTTAGTAAACAAGTACCCAAACATTAGTATAGAAGATTATAAGACTATAGATTATGATGAAAAAAATAGTGATTTTAAAGAGCAAATCGATTTTGTTTTAGAACCCGAATTAATTGGTAATAAAATATATCTCAATCCTTTTATTACTAAGTTTTTTGATGAAAATCCATTTAAACTTCAAGAGCGCACCTACCCTATTGACTTTGGTTTCAAATTAATGAACATTTATGTATTAAAAATTAACCTAAACAACGCTTATAAACTTGTAGAAATTCCAACGCCCATAAACATTGCATTACCAAACAAAACCGGTGCATTTACGTTTAATATTTCTGCAAAAGACAACCAAGTAGATATATATTTTAAAATACGTTTAAATGAACCTATTTATGACCAAACGTTTTACGATGGTTTAAAAGAATTAATGAATAGAATTGTTGAAACACAAAATAATACCTTTATATTACTAGAAAAACAATAGTATTTATATAGATTTAACTCATTATGGCAAGTACTAAAACCAATTGGAAAACAAAACTTCATGAAATTATTTATGAATCAGATACCCGTGAAGGCAAGTTATTTGATATTGTACTACTCATTACCATTATAGCAAGTATCATCCTTGTAATGCTAGAAAGCGTTAATAGTTTTGATGCCAAGTATCATAATCAATTAGACACTTTAGAATGGATTATCACTATTTTATTTACTTTAGAATATAGTGCCCGAATTATTTCTGTAAAAAAGCCCTTAAAATATATATTTAGTTTTTATGGTATTATAGATTTGCTCTCTACAATCCCAAAATATCTATCCCTAATCTTTATTGGTACTCATGCATTAGTAGCACTAAGAGCATTACGTTTATTAAGAGTTTTTAGAATATTAAAATTAACACGGTATCTAGGTGCATCTAATAGTTTAGTGTTAGCACTAAAGGCTAGTAGAGTAAAAATATCTGTATTTTTATTTGCAGTAATAATACTATCAATAATTTTGGGTACCATAATGTATTTGGTAGAAGGCGAAGAAAACGGATTTACAAATATTCCAAAAAGTGTGTATTGGTGTATTGTTACATTAACAACAGTAGGTTATGGAGATATAGTACCACAAACACCTTTAGGTCAGTTTATTGCTTCAATTGTAATGGTATTAGGTTACGGTATTATTGCAGTGCCAACAGGAATTGTAACATCAGAAATAACAAAAAACAACTCAAAACCAGTAGATACAAACACACAATCTTGCCCAAGTTGTACTGCGTACAACCATAAAAATAATGCCGAATATTGTTACGAATGCGGTCACAAATTAAACCATGAGTAACTATTTAATCTCTATTGTTGGACCAACAGCAATTGGTAAAACTGCGTTAAGTATAAAATTAGCCAACTACTTTAATTCCGAAATAATATCGGCAGACTCTAGACAGTTTTATAAAGAAATGTGTATTGGCACCGCTGTGCCATCTAAAGCTGAACTTAGTGCTGCAAAACACCATTTTATTCAGCATAAATCTATACAAGAAACTTACACTGTTGGTGACTTTGAGCGCGAAGCTATTTTAAAACTAGAAACACTATTTAAAACCAATAAAACTGTAATAATGGTTGGTGGCTCTGGTTTGTATGTAAAAGCAGTAACAGATGGCTTGGATTATTTTCCAGAAATAAATCCTGAAATTAGAACCCAACTTAATACTAAATTTAAGGTTGAAGGCATTGCTACATTACAAGCTCAACTAAAAAAATTAGATCCTAAAGCGTACAACACTATTGCCATAGAAAACCCAAAACGTTTAATAAGGGCTTTAGAAATTTGTATAGGAACTGGCACAACCTACTCTTCTTTTTTAACCAATTCAGATAAAAAACGTCCTTTTAAAATCATAACCATAGGATTAGATGCAGAACGTGAAACCATTTATAACCGCATAAATAAACGCGTGGATATTATGATAAAATCTGGACTTTTAAACGAAGTTGAAAATTTATATAACTATAAATCACTTAACGCACTTAATACTGTTGGTTATAAAGAATTGTTTACGTTCTTAGATGGTGGTTGGGAAATAGATTTTGCGATTTCAGAAATTAAAAAAAACACCAGACGTTTTGCAAAAAGACAATTAACCTGGTTTAAAAAAAATGAAGGTGTAGAATGGTTTAATTATAATTCTAATATTGAAGCTATCGTTAGTTATATAAATTCTGTTATTATTACTAATGAAAATGGTTTTAAATAAAAAATCTACATTAAAGTATTAATATTTCAATGCAGATTTAATTTAATGTATTTATGAATACTTAACTTTTTATAACCAAACGGAAACCTTCACCATGAATATTTAAAATTTCTACGTTAGGATCTAGTTTTAAATACTTACGCAATTTAGCAATGTAAACATCCATACTTCTTGATGTGAAATAGTTATCATCTCTCCATATTTTAGTAAGTGCTAACTCTCTTGGCATTAAATCATTTTCATGCAACGCTAGTAAACGTAACAATTCATTTTCTTTAGGAGATAATTTAATAGGCTCACTATCATTATGCGTTAAAAAACGTAGTTTAGAGTTTAAAGTAAAACCACCAATGGTAAACTCAAATTGTTTACTATCTGCCAAAGTATCTGTAGCTTTACGTTGTATAATTGCTTTAATTTTCATTAACAAAACCTCACTATCAAAAGGCTTGTTAAGGTAGTCATCTGCACCTACTTTATAGCCTTTAAGCACGTCTTCTTTCATGGCTTTGGCCGTTAAAAAAACGATAGGAATATCTTGGTTTTTTTCACGGATTTCTTTGGCTAATGTAAAACCATCTTTATAAGGCATCATTACATCTAATATGCAAAGGTCGTAATCGTCTTTTTTAAACTTTTCAAAACCTTCCATGCCGTTTTTTGCATGAACAACGTCATAATCGTTCATCATTAAATAATCTTTTAAAACGGTTCCAAAATTTGGATCGTCTTCTACTAAAAGAATTTTTTTGTTTTGCGCTTCCATAATTTATTTTATGATATTAATGGCATTTTTATACTAAATGTACTGCCTTTTCCTTTCTCACTTTCTACTGTTACTGTACCTTGGTGGTCCTCCACTATGCGTTTTACATAGGCAAGCCCTAAACCATGACCTTTTACATTGTGCACATTACCTGTATGTTCTCTATAAAATTTCTCAAAAATACGTTTTGAAACTTGTTTAGTCATTCCATTACCTTGATCTTGTATTTTTATAATAATACTATTGGCAACATTCTCTGTAAATACATCAATTTTTGGTGCGTCGTCAGAGTATTTAATGGCATTATCTAAAATATTAACAACCACATTTGTAAAGTGCGTGTCGTTTGCTAAAACAGATGTTTTTTCAGCATCAAAATGTGTGTTTATATAACCTTTACGATCTTCTACAATTAATTCTACATGGGTAATAGCATCTTCAATTAAGTAGTGTAAGTTTATGTTTTCTTTGCTAATATTTAATTCGTTTTTTTCTAATTTAGATATTCTAAGTACGTTTTCAACCTGAGCATGCATGCGTTTATTTTCGTCTTTAATCATACCCAAATAACGTTTTACTTTATCTTGGTCATTTATTATTTTAGGGTTTTTGATGGCGTCTAAAGCTAAGTTTATTGTTGCAATTGGTGTTTTAAACTCATGTGTCATATTATTTATAAAATCACTTTTAATTTGTGAAATTTGACGTTGTTTTATCAACTGATAAATAGCGCCAGAATAGGCAACAATTATAATGCCTGTAAATACTATTGATAAAATAATCATTAGTAAAATAGAGGATACTAAATATTTTTTTCGATCAGGGAAATCTACCCAAAGCGTATAGTCTGATGTATTATTATTATCTAAAAATACAGGAATACCTAAAGTGGTATCAGGATTTTTAGTGAAATTCAGTGTTTGTATTGTTGGTAAATCTTTATCATAAATAGAAAACTCAAAATCAAGATTTACACCTTCTTCAACTAACTCTCTGCTCAATAAATTTTTGACCTCTAGCTCTGTAACTCTTTTATGTATTGGCACATCTTTTAACATGGCCTTAAAAGCATCTTTGTATTGCTGTCTGTCTAACTCTGGTAAATTAGAGTATTCTACCAATCGCTTTTGAGGTGTTAAACTTAATTTACCATCAATTTCAGCATTATTATAAATTTCTTTAACACGCTCATTAGTCCATTTACTTATATTAAAAGTGTCAATTTCTATTTCATGAAAAAGCGAAAGCGATGGAATTTTATAACGTTCTTCTAATAATGTGTTTTGATAAATAATAACTTGGTCATTATCTTCATCTTCAGTTTCAATATACAAGCGTTTAATTACTGTTGAGTCTGGAACTTTACCACGGTTTATAAAAGGGCTTATTTTCTTTAAGTAATCTTTTATTTCAATTTCTTCAATATCTCTAGATACAAAACTTAAAGCACGCCTTACACTACGTTTAAAATTATTTTCTTCGTCTTTTAAACTATTGTCAATAAAATACGATTGCACAAAAATAATTCCTATAAGCGATATGCTCATTAATACCACTAATAAAACGAATATTTTTTTGCTCATTAATCAAATTTAACAGTTTAACATATATAATAAATTGTGTTTAACCTTACCTTAACAAAATAAGTATGTTTATTCAGCTGTTATTTTTTGAAGTATGTTTTTATGTATTTTGAAGGTTTCTAATTTAGCAGTTTCTAAATTGTTATTGTAAATAACGTAGTTTGATCTTTTTATTTTTTCAGCATCTGACAATTGATTTTTCATAATTGCTTCAACCTTTTCTTTGGTGGTATTATCACGTTTCATAACACGTGAAATTCTCAAATGTTTGTCTGCAACAACGGTAATAATAAGGTCATAATTTGGGTCTTGGTTATTCTCAAAAATTATAGCCGCTTCTTTTACAACATAAGGTGTGTTTTTAGATTTTAACCACTTTTTAAAGTGAGCTGCTACTTTAGGATGTACAATAGCATTCATTTTTGTGAGTAGCGTTTGGTCTGAAAAAATTGATGCAGACAAATAAGACTTATTTAAAACACCATTTGTATACGCTTGAGTACCAAATAATGCAGTAAGTTTTCGCTTAATAACTTTAGACCTATTCATAAGCGCTTTGGCTTCTATATCTGCGTAATAAACCGGAATTCCATAAGCTTCAAAATTTCTTGCTAGCGTACTTTTACCGCTTCCAATACCGCCTGTAAGTCCTACTACTATCATATATTACAACTTTATATAATCTATTTGTTTTTGTTTTAATGATGCACGTTTTATATACTTTGGCTGATTTACAATTTTAGGAATTAAGTACCTCTGTGAATTATTAATTTCTGAGTAATCACAAACCACCATAAAATCTGATGGTTTTACATTTTTATAATTTTCTAAATCTACATAGTAAGAAACTGTTACTAACTTTGGAAAATAATTTATTCTTTCAGAATCGGGTAAATTAGTAATAGTTACTGGTACTTTTAAACTTCCTTCTGTAAATCTAACAATTGTTGCATTTAATGAAACCGTTTCAGGAAAAACCGCCACTCCAAGGCTTTTAGGAATTAGCAAATTAATTGTTTGTGAAATATTTTTACTTAAATTTTTATGTTGAATTTTAGTTGTTGAAACAAAATTAATACCATCAATTTCAGATTTTGAACCAACTACTTTTACGCTATCTGAGCTTAATGTTATTTCATCTTTCAAATCGAAACCTAATGCATAACTAAAATCATAGTCTAAAACTAGAGGTACAAACTTTGAAGCCATTTTAGAGTACTCTAAAAATAGTGTATCTGGCTTTATATTTAATAATCGATAGGCAGATCCCAATTGGTCTTCAATTAAAAAGCGATGCTTTTCTACTTCAAATATATAGGTATTAGACACTCTTGATAAATCTGTTTTAGCATCTAAAATAATTGTTTTTGAGTTGGTAAACATAAGCGGTAGCAATGCAAAACCTTTAGCCTCTACGTAAGCATTTATAGATTTAGATAGTGCATTGGGTTGTAAAATAACTTCTTCCTCTAAATTTTGCAAGTTTACTTTTAGCTGTAATTTTGTTTTATAAGTTGAAGATAATTTAGAAAAAATAAGACATATAAATGCTAACACAAAAAACAACAAAAACCGCTTTACATTTCTGTTTTTAAGATAATTTATAAAATTATTAAAAAATAAAGCCATGCATCTAAATTAACGTAAGAGATTTGAAATGAAAAAATCTAACGTATTATATTATTTAAAAAATAAAATCGGAAAAATGTCTTTAGGATTTTTTTGTAAAACGGATACATAAAACCAAACTTTTAAAAACCCAAAACCATATCCAAAAAACTGAATTATTATTGCAATTATGGATTGAAAAGCTACAATAATACTTTTAGTTTGCACTAACGCTAATATAAAACTTATTGTAAAATAAGTGAAATAAAAATATAGTGGCCATTTAAAGTTAATTATAAATAAAAGTATTGCTATAATTAAGCCTATGCTAAAACAGAACGGAAACCAGTAAGTAATACTATTAGACTTAGGATGCCACTTATTTAAAATAGGTCTTACCATACCAAATTTTTGCACTTGTTTAAAAAACTTTGACCACGATATTCTTCGCTTATGATACACAAAAGCCGAATTTATTAGAGTTGTTTTGTAACCCAATTGTTGTAAACGTAATGATAGGTCTGGATCTTCTCCGGGATGAATATCACCAAAACCACTAGTAGTCTCAAATGCTAATTTAGAAAGGCCCATATTAAAACTACGTGGCTGAAAATTTTCAATTTGCTTTTTCCCACCTCTAATACCGCCAGTGGTTATAAACGACGTCATTGCAAAATTTATGGCTTTCTGTAAGTTAGAAAATGAATGGTGTGCAGCATCTGGGCCACCAAAACAATCATAATAAGTAGTGGTTAAAAATGCATGTACAGCTTGCAAATAGTTTTTAGGCAAAATAACATCAGAATCTAATATTATAAAATAGTTGCCATTTGCCTTTTGCATGCCATAGTTGCGCGAATCTCCTGGTCCAGAATTAGGTTTGTAATAGTATGCGATGTTTAGTTTGTTTTTATAGGCATCTACTACAGACTCTGAGGTATCACTAGAACCATCTTCAATAATTACAATTTCAAAGTTGTTATAATATTCTAACTCTGAAAAACTTTGTAAAAGTTCTGCAATCTCATTAGGTCTATTATATACAGGTATTATAAATGAAAAATGAAAATCTGTCATACGCACAAAAGTAGGAAAAACAAAAAAAGAAAGCCACCAATTTCTTGGTGGCTTTAAAAAATAAAATATATACAATAAAAACCCTTATTGTTTAATTACTTTAATAATTTTAATAGCGTTGTGCATGGTTATTTTTACAAAATAAGTACCTGCCTTTAGATGAGACACGTTGATTTTAGTTGTTAATGTATTAGGAAAAACCTTTAATATTTGTTGTCCTAGCATACTAAATATAGTAACAGTTTCAATAGTATCTTGTGCTTCTATAAATAAGGAATTTTGTATTGGATTTGGGTAAAAACGCAGTATTTTGTCTTCATCTTCCGTGGATAATTGCAAACCAAAATAAGGTACAGCATAATTAAATGTATCATAGGCTACTTTTTCACCTATTAAACGCCCTAAAATATCATCTGCAGGCGGATGAATTCCTCCCCAAATTCTACTTAAGCTTGTTTGGTCTGAAGCATCCCTATAGGTTGCCCACTGTAATGTTATATCTTGTGTAGGACCTTCTTCAAAAACTAAAAATTCGTTTTGCTTGGCTGTAAACTCACCTAAGCCTCCAGGAAAAAATTCGTTACCGGTTATTAAAGTAAGTAAATCTGCTGCGGTTCTAGAAAATGTAGAATGTCCTGAAACATAACCTGCAAAAGGAGGTGTAACAAACGTTGGCCTTTGATAGGGATACCATTTTTTTGCTAAAATCCACCCTACTCCAGCAGTGTCTGTATTTGGATCTGAAATATAATCATGTCCTCGCCAAGTATATAATTTTATTTCGCCAACGTTCTCATTATTATTTCCTGCTAAAGGATCTCCAGTTGCAACAACTTCAATATAATTATCTATTAATTGTACACCACCAATATGGTAATTGCTTAACGTAGTATCTGTACTTTGCCCTAATTCAGCCATATATCTAATAGCAGATATTGGTCTAATATAATCATACCAACCTTTTATACTCCATGCAGATATTGCAGCATCATGCAAACCGCCACCTAAAATAAAATAAGATTTCACATCCCATTCTAAAGCATTTAAAACTTCGCCTACTCCATTAAAACGTTTTTCTAACAATGGATTATCATTAACATAATTTAGTATTGTAAACCAATGCCCTGGTGGTGTTTCAGAATCTGGTCCATCTGCCCAAAATTCTGCAAGTACTCTTGTATAATCGCCTCGTGGAACTACGTTTGGCTGGTACGCTAAACCTGTGTGAGGATTTATTGCATGTCCGTTAGAATTTATACCTCCTTCAAAAAAATTATAAAAATTAGGGTACGCAGAGAACATAGTTGGTAAATTAGCACTGTCTAAATTACCAATAGCACCTGGCGAAATATTCCACATAACTGAATCATATGGATCTAAATGCGATTGCCAAACGGACACCAAAGAAAACCCCCATTTGTATTGGCTGCTAGATGTATTGTCTTCTAGTAAACTAAGTTGTGGCGGACTTAATGGATCATGAAAAACATGGTAAGTATTATTATCTCTTTCATAACTATTTTTATCGCTATCTGATAATGCAAATGGAAGTACATTTCCCCATTCTGGACTTAAAAATGGTGGCACATCTCCATCTAAAAGATTTCCGCTTTGATCTATAAAAGCATCTAAAGCTAAGGGTTGCCAACGGTTTGGGTTTACCAAAGTAAGGGTATTGCTTACATCTAATACCAATGGAGTATTTATTGGTGTATAATAGGCATTGTCATAATCTGATACCTCTCTAGAACCATCTTGCAAACCATAATCTATTAGTACTTGTGCTACATAATTACCTAGAGCAGCAGCATCGCCAGATTGATAATTTACAGACACTAAACTACTGTTGTAACCCAACTGATCCATTACCAATTGAAATTTTTCTAATGAATTATTTGCTCCAGGTGAATTTTGAAAACGATGAGACAGTAAACGAAACATTGCATAACTTATGGCTTTTTTTACAGATATTTCGTTAGGCTCATTTGGTACAAATGTGTCTAAATTATTACTAAAACCATTAACGGTATTACCAATTAAATATGGTGAGGCAATAGCATCATATATTGCCCAAATATCATACATGGCAACGCTAGTGTGAAATAAGTTTCTTGCATGTATGGTTGGTCTTGCATAATCATTTCTTATAGCATCTAATAATACTTCATTCCATAATCTTGCTACAGATAGGTTTGCAGGCAAGTTATTCATTGCTAGATTAACGGTTAATGTTGAAGGTAAACTTTGGCAATTAGCATTAGTCTCAACTACAGTTACAAAACCAGTATCTTCTATATGCCATTTTACAGTAATACTGTTGGTATTTTGACCAGATAAAATTTCGCCTCCAGTAACTTCCCAATGCAGAGTGGTATCTGAATTTGCAGATGTATAGGTATAAGTTGATTCTGTTAATACCTGAGCTAATACATTTCCTGAAATTGAATTTGTACTTAAAAACACACAAGAATTATCATCTACAGTCGCTAAAGGGTTGTATGAACATGAATTTGGATCTGTGCAACCATATGTTTTTTGACTAGGTTGAATATTTAAAACCGTATAACCTTGATCTTCAATTGCTTCAATTGTAGAGTTAATAGGTAAATTATAGTAAGATTCTACAATACCTGAAGGCCATTCAATTTTAAGTTCTAAAATAGTTGTTGCAGTATTTAAACCAAAATGTACTGGTTTTAAACTCTGAGTTAAAAAACCTATACCAGAATTATAGCGTTTCTGAACACCTAAATCTGTAGTTATTGTTAGTGTAGTTCCAATAGCATTAAGATTAGAAACAGTACCTTTTAGTTTTATTTTAAACCAATTTATAGTTGTAGAATTATCGTTAAAATTTAAGAGTTTGTTTTCATAAAAAAAGATACTTGTATCGCTATTTGTTACTGCCAAATCTAAATCGCCGTCATTGTCATAATCAAAATCATTAATGCCTACACTCATGGTGTTTTGATTAAATCCTAATTGACTAGATATATTTGTAAAACTATTCTCAGGATATTCATTTTTAAAATAAAAATTTGGTTCTGCGGTACTAAGATAATAACCATTTACAACAAATAGATCTTCATCGCCATCTAAATCAAAATCTGAAAAACGGGCATCCCAAGACCAAAATGTATTTCCAACGCCTAAAGCATCTGCATTATCATTAAACGTGTTGTTACCGTCATTAATTAGCAGAAAATTATTGTTTATAGACGTAATAAACATATCAAAATTACCGTCATTGTTATAGTCACCAAATGCAAGTCCCATATCATTATCTGCAGTATCTACACCGTAAGCATTTGCATCCTCTGAAAAAGAAGTACCAGAGCTATTTAGGTACAAACTGTTTGGTTCAGATTTATCATTTGTAACATATATATCTAAAAATCCATTTGCGTTAAAATCAAATGGAAATGCTACATAACTTGCATAGTTAAAATCTGAGGTTATGTTAGTAGATGCTGTAACATTAGTAAAGGTTTCATCACCATTATTTTTATACAAGCTATTGGTTGGGCACAAGGTCCAATCTGCTATATATATATCTAATAAGCCATCATTATCATAATCTAACCATGTTGCAGTAGTATTACCACAACCATCAGATAATTCAAAACCTGCACTAGAAGTTATATTTATAAAACTCCCATCCCCCATATTTTTCCAAAGCTGAACCTTTCCTAAATAGGTTAGAAATAAATCTGGGTAATCATCATTATTAAAGTCGCCCCATGATGCGCCATATTTAAAACCATTTAATCCATTAAAGCCTTCTATACCTTCTTGTTGTGAAAATAGATTTGTAATACCCGACGCTAGTGTTACATCGGTAAAAGACCCATCGTTATTATTTCTAAATAAGCGACTCAAGGTTTTAGAATCATTGTTATCATCTTTAGCCTTTGCAACTACAAAAATGTCTAAATCGTTATCATTATCATAATCTGCGGTAGCTATTCCATTATTTTCTTCAAGTTCGTCTAAACCTATAATATTTTCAACACGTTCAAATATTTGCGCATAAGCACATATATTTAGAGCAATTACAAAAAATAGCATTATGTAGTGTTTTGATAGTATACGATAATTCATAGTAAAAAATATGTATTTAATTTTATAACAATTACATCTTTTAAATATAGAAATCATTATCCTTATAGTAGTAATATATTACAAAAGCCACCAATTTCTTGGTGGCTTTTTAAAATTGAATTAAAGTTTACAAACTTACTGTTTAATAACTTTAATAGTTTTTGTTGTATTAGCAATAGTTACGTTAACAAAATAAGCGCCAGCTTTTAAACTAGACATATTTAATTCGCTATTTACAGTATTAGGTGTAGCTCTTAATACTTCTTGACCAAGTACATTAAAAATACTAATAATATCAATAGTATTTTTTGCATTTAAAGTTAGCGTATTTTTTACTGGGTTAGGAAAATATGTAAATGCTGCGTTGTCCTCTAAATCTGACGTAGATAGTGTAGCACTATATGCAGATATTAAGAAATTCATTTGAGAATCCCCACTATATTCAAACACTCTAACAAGTAAAGTTTCACCAGCTAAACCATCAGTAGTTTCAATAATAACTTGAGAGAAAAAACCATTACCATCGTCATCATCACATTCTACAGCTACAAGTGAACCACAAGATCCAGAATATACTTGCATGCCAGAATCGGTACTTGGACCTCCATTATTATCCGTCTCAATTGTTAAATTACCATCTACAGGCACTACAACACTATACCATAAATCACCACCAAAACCTGTGGAATCAGTTGGGTCATATAAAGAACAACTTGGTAATGGTGTTTCACCTGAACCTGTTGCTGCTAGGTTACTTCCTATTACTTGGTTTGCAGCAAAGTCTGTACCTGCTGTTAATGCAATTGCACCAGCACATAAATCGTTTGCTGGTGGGCAGGTATTTGTATAACTACCTAAAGGTAAATCGCAGGTTGCATCTGTACCATGATTTATATAAAGCGTAATATTTGCACCATCTGCATAAGGACCAACTTGTATGGTTCCAACAGCTGTAACTGGTGTACTAGTTGTACCATCTTCAATAGTTGGTGTACCATCTCCTAATGCAGTAACATTTATATCAATGTAAAATTGAGAGTTTGCACAATCAGCAGAAATTGCTGCTGTAGCAACAGGTGGTGAACATGATGCCATAATTATATTAACATCAACATCCATGGTTACACCATAAGTTGAACTGTTACATGGATTTGTGGCATCAGAGTTTGTATCATCTGTTACAATACGCATTCTATGTTGTCCTAAAGTTGCTGCAGCTGGCATTACAAAGGATGCGTCTAGTATATCTGTACCTGTATTAGAATCTGGTGATTCACCAGTATACATTAATTCACTAGCCTCAAAAACTAAATTATCATTAAGGTCAATCCAAATGTTTGTTCCATACGTGAAGTCTGTCATGAATGTAATAACCACATTTGCAGTAATTCCTTGAGCTAAATCTACTGGCGATCCTCTAAAATCTTCATACGTAATATCACCACCACTTTGAAAATCTGTTGTTGCAAGTTGAAGGTTAGAAATACCTGTACCATCATTACTTATTGGCACAGAACTACAGTAATCTGTAGTAAAAGCAATTGGGCCAACCCAATTACTAGTACCAGAACCCGCACAATCTGCTCTTACATAAAACTCATAATCATTTTCTGCTGTTAAACTTGATAAAGCGTAAGGATTAGTTGTTACACCAGTATATGTTGGAGTACCTGTTGCAGTTCCGCCAGCAGTAATATCTACCACTTCAATATCCCATAAAGAAACAGAAGCATTGTCTGTCCAAGTTAACTCAGCTTCAGTATATGATGTAACTGTAGCCATTAGCGCAGATGGTTCTAGGCATGTAGGTGCTTCAATAACACTAATGTCATCAATGGCAATATCGTTTTCATAGTTTGAATTTGTAGCAGTGTCAATAATAAATCTCACTTGAATATCACCAGTTATTGTTAAAGTTGAAAGATCTACTAGAACTTTTTCCCAGCCATTTATATCGCCATTATTATCTGTGTGAACAACATTCCATGCTGCACCATCATAAACTTCAACAGTTACCGTATTAGAGTTTCCACCATTTGCAAAATGATGCTTATAAAATTCTAGTGCAGGTGTTGTTAGTGAAGTTACATCAATAAAAGGAGATACCAATGTAGCATCGGTTGTTGTTACCGATGTTGAGGCATCTACAAAAGCAAAATAACCTGTACCACTAGTATTATCTGAATACGAATTACCAAAAGTTGGTGATGTTGCATACGCCCAAACTCTTGTGCTAGATGATGAACTATTCCAACAACTAGGAATTGTGCCAGCATTTTCAAAATCTTGTGTATAAGGTGCGGTAAATGTATTACAAAGTGTATTAAAAGCAAAAGGACCAACCCAAGCACTTAAATCTCCACCTGTACAATCTGCTTGTACATAATATTCATAAGCCATATTAGCTGTTAACATTGTTTTTGTAAATCCATTAGCAACACCATTATCTGTTGCTGTACCTGTTGGAGTTGTACCAGCTGTTACTACCTCTACGTTATAAAGCGATGCTGTACCGTTTTCTGTCCAACTTAAATCTGCTTGAGTAGCAATTATATTAGATGCTGTTAGAGCTGATGGTGCTAAACAACTTGGTATAGCTTCTAATGTGAATTCATCAAAATAAATGTAATAACCATCTAAACCTCCGTTAGGGACATGTATAGCAATATACACATCTCCAGAATATGCACTTAAATCTAAAATTTCCTCAGCATAAGTTGTACTAGAAACTGTTGTTAATGCTTTTAAATCTGTAGAAAAATCTGCCGCCGCTTTACCAGTAGTTGATAATACAACCTTATAATCGTTTGGCTCACCAGCGCTTCTTGCTCTAACACTATACTTTAATCGTTCACCACCAGTTAATGTAAATTGTGGTAAAATTAAATAATCATCATTAGCACCTGAATTAAAATCGGTATAAAGACCTGCAGCATTACTACCTCCTACACCGAAATTACCCCAAGTTTTCCAAAAATCTCCATCTGCATTTTCATTATTCTCATCCCAACATATTGGTAAATCTGGAATTGAAATCCCTTCAAAATCTTCTGTCCATGGGAATGTGCTTACTGCATCGCATAATGTAGAAAAAGCAAAAGGACCAACCCAAGCACTTAGTGCACCACCTGTACAATCTGCTTGTACATAATACTCATAAGGTGTATTTGCTGATAAGCCCGATTTAGTAAAACCATTAGCTACACCAGCATCTGTTGCTGTACCAGTTGGAGTTATTCCAGCTGTTACTACCTCTACGTTATAAAGCGAAGCTGTACCGTTTTCAGTCCAACCAAGTGCTGCAGATGTTGTTGTAATAGCTGTAGCGGTTAAAACAGATGGATTGGCACAAGCCTGTGATATACCACCAAAAATTATATCAGGTCTATTTGTAGATATACCTGTAGCTGTTGGTGGGCTTGTTGGATCTGGATTTGTAGAATCATTTCTATAGTAAATAGCTTTCGAGTTTGTTGTAGTTGAAGAAGTCCAACTCATTGTGCAATCCCAACTAGCTGAATTTTCATCTATTGCAACAACTAAATTATCTGAACCATTATAAGCAAAAGGGGTATCTAAGGTTATTGTAACCCAGTTATCTTCTGTTGGAAATGTTATGGTTCCATTATAAGATTCTGTTAAATTAGCAACGTCTTCCCAATCTGTTGTAGATGCATATGTTGTTTTGGTTGAATGCCCTAAATATATTACCCAGTCATCACTATCTGTAAAATCAGCAGTACTTGTAGCAGAGTTAATATAGAAGGAAAGAGAGGTTATACTACCCGAAGCATTAATATCTGATGCTAAGTAAACTTGCTGGGAGTATGTGTAGCCATAACAACTTGTAATTGGATTTGTAGTAGTGGTACTATTTCCACTTCCTACCTGAACTTGCGCATTAGTTTGCCAACAAAAGGCAGCTAATGACAAAAGTAATAATGTAATTTTTTTCATGTAATAATTATTAAAGTTATTAATTTGTTAAAAATATATTAATTTTTTGAATTTGCAAGATCTAGTTCATAAAAAGAGATGTTTATGCTAAATTTTTACATTATTCTTATTTTTAACAAAAAAAAGCTATCTAAATTTAGATAGCTTGTAATTAATATAAAATACTATTAAATTTTAATTATCCATAAACATTTCCATAACAGCATCACTTACACCCATATTAGAAAAACCACCATCATTATATAGGTTTTGTAGCGTTACACGCTTTGTTAAATCACTAAATAAAGACACTGTGTAATTTGCACAGTCTAACGCAGTTGCATTGCCTAGTGGTGACATTTTTTCGGCGTAAGCCAAAAAGCCATCAAAGCCTTTTACGCCACTACCAGCAGTAGTTGGTGTTGGTGATTGTGAGATGGTGTTAACACGTACATTTTTATCTTTTCCAAAGAAATAGCCAAAACTACGTGCTATACTTTCTAGATAGGCTTTGTTGTCTGCCATATCATTATAATCTGGAAACACACGCTGTGCTGCCATGTAAGTTAATGCTACAATACTTCCCCATTCATTCATTGCATCAGATTTGTATAGGGTTTGCATAAGTTTATGAAACGACATTGCAGAAACATCGGTACCTTTTTGCGTCCATGCGTAATTTTGATCGGTATAGTGTTTTCCTTTTCTTACATTAATAGACATGCCTATGGAATGTAATACAAAATCTAATTTACCACCTAATATGTCCATGGATTGGTCAATTAAGTTTTGTAAATCTTCTTCAGATGTTGCATCTGCAGGAATAATTTTCGAACCTGTTTTTTCTGCCAATTCATTAATTTGTCCCATACGCATTGCTACAGGTGCATTGGTTAATACAAATGTACCACCTTCTTCATGAACGCGTTCTGCAGTTTTCCATGCAATAGAATTTTCGTCTAATGCACCAAATATGATTCCTTTTTTTCCTTTAAGTAAATTATACATAGTTTATGGTTTAATGGTTTTTCTTTTTACAAAAAATAAATTTATTTTTAATTAGCGCTTAAAATTAGCAAACCTTTGAAATTTTATGTTATTAATTTTGTGATTTTTAATTTAATAATTGCTTGGCGTGAGCTAATGCTGAGTTAGAAACCTCTTTACCGCTTAGCATTTGTGCAATTTCTTTAATACGTTCTTCGTTTTCTAATAAACGTAGTTGTGTGTGTGTAACGTCGTTTATATCTTCTTTATAAACTTTAAAATGAGAACTGCCTTTGGCTGCTATTTGTGGTAAATGAGTAATTGTAAATACTTGCATTTTTTGACTCATTTGTTTCATTATATCAGCCATTTTGTTAGAAATTTCACCAGACACACCAGTATCAATTTCGTCAAACATAATGGATGGCAACTGTACGTAATCTGCTAAAATAGATTTTATTGCTAGCATAATTCGTGATAACTCACCACCAGAGGCTGCTTTTTTTAAAGCATTAAAATTTGAGCCCTTGTTTGCCATAAACAAAAACTCAAGGTTATCTTTTCCGTTTGAAACGTAGTCCTCAAGTGGTTTAAGTTCTATTTTAAATTTGGCATTTGGCATGCCCAAATCAGAAAGTATTGCTTCTAGCTTTGCAACAAATATTGGTAAAATTTCTTTTCTATTGTTATGGATTATTTTTGCTTGTACTTCTAATTCTTGATTAGATTTTTCAATTTCATGTACTACAAGATTAATGCCTTCGTCTAAAGTTTCGGTATCGTTAACTTTGGCTTTTAATGTGTTACGTATGGCTATTAAATCTTGTATCTCTAATACAGCATGCTTTTGTAATAAATTATTTATGTGTTGTAACTGTGAGCTCAATATTAGTAATTCGCCAGGATCTGAAACTAAATTTGATTCTAATTGGTCTAACTCTTCTAAAATATCTTCAAGCTCTATACCAACACTAACAATACGTTCTTTAATATTAGTATAGGATTTGCCAAAGTTAGAAATTCTAGAAAACTCTTGTTTTACAGTATTTAATTGGTCTGTTACACCTATGTTTTCAGCAGAAAAAACCGCTTTGGCTAAACTTATTTTCTCCGTTATAACCTCAATATTTACTAGGGCTTCATGTTTGTTTTCAAGATCGTTAAGATCAATAGATTCTAATTTTAAAGATTCTAATTCGTTGAGTAAAAAAAGATTGTAATCGTAATCTTTTATAAGTTCAGCTTTAGAATTTTGAAGTGCTTTTAACTTTATTTTTAAGTGTTTATACGATTTTAATTGTTTTGAAAACACTTTTAAATTTGTATCATTTTTTGCCAATGCGTCTATGACTTGAAACTGATAATCATCCTCCGTAAGTTGTTGTGTTTGGTGTTGTGAATGAATATCTATCAAATACCCACTAAGCGCTACTAAATTTTCTAAAGTAACCGGAGAATCATTTATAAAAGCTCTAGATTTCCCTGAAGGTAGTATTTCTCTTCGGATAATAGTTTGAGATTCGTAATCTAACCCTAAACGTTTAAACAAGGGTTCTAAATTATACTTCACAATATTAAAAACGGTTTCTATAACACATTTTTCATCTGTGTTTTTAACCTGACTCAAATCGGCTCGCTTACCTAAAACCAAAGCCAAACCGCCAAGAAGTATAGATTTTCCTGCTCCTGTTTCACCAGTTATAATAGTTAAGCCGTTGTTAAATTTAACGTTTAACTCATCTATAAGTGCATAATTTTTAATGTAAAGTGATGTTAACACAGTGGCAAATATTTAGCATTACAAATTTAAAGCATAAATTTATAACTAACGTTAAGCAATGGTATTTAGAATCTAATTTTTCGCCATTTTTGAGCATGAATGGGCGCTATACGGTTTAAAGTATTTATTGCCGAAGCAATTTTAATTGAAGGACCTCCAGAAAGTAGATCTGAAATTTCATCTGCTTTGGCATCAAAAAAAACGCGCATTAAAAATGAATTTGGTCTGCTATTATGTAGTTTTAAAAGCTCTGAAAACACAGATACAATTGCTTCTTTGGAGGCCTTAGTATCACTAGCCATAACATCTAACCCATTAATATGATAATTATATAACGCAGATCTAAAGGCTTTAAAGGTTGGCGACATTAGGTTATCTATTAGCGCAAATCGAGATTGTAAACCGTCTTCTAGTTTCCAACCTTGTCCATTTAATTGCTGAGAATAATTAGCAATGTTCTGCGCCTGTGATAAATATTCATCACCTCCGTTTGGCGCAAAAGAATCCGCATCTAGACCTAATATAACATGTACATGAAATGCTAAAACCGATATTAAATTAGACTCAAATTGTTGTGGGTTATACACTAAATTCTGAAACTCTAGGTATTTAAAATTAAATGTTTTGTCATTATAGTTATAAATAGGTGTACTATATGATGAATTAAATACGGGTCTGGATGAAGACACTTGTAATGTTGCCGAAAACGCATCGTTTTCATACGACTTAATATTTAAAACCATATTACAACTTATACGCTCTTGCAGACTAAAGGTTTTATCTGTCCATTTTGTGTTATTTACAAATTCTGTAAGTTGCTTTTCAAGGGTTTTAAAAACAACATTATTATCGTTTCCAGTAAATTGCGATATCACAGTTACGCTACAGTTTAACTCTTGTGACCAACTAAGTGATGCTAATAAAAAAAGGAATATTATAAGTAGATTACGCATATAATTGTGTTAGTATATGTTGCATTAAATCTTTTGCTACTGCTGCTTTAGATTTGAGTTGGTGTTCTATAATTGTACCGTTAGAAGTTATAAATGTAACTTTATTTGTAGAAACTCCAAAACCTGCTCCTTTATCTTTTAAGGAATTAAGTACTATTAAATCTAGATTTTTAGATTTTAATTTACCTTTAGCATTTTCTAAAGCATTGTTTGTTTCTAAGGCAAAGCCTACCAAAAACTGTTTTATTTTTATAGCTCCTAATGATTTTAATATGTCTTTTGTTTTTTCTAATGTAATAGTAAACGTAGGCTCTGCCTTTTTTATTTTCTGAGCTGATACTATTTTTGGCTTATAATCTGCAACTGCTGCAGAAAGTATTGCTATTGTGCTTGTTTTAAAATGTTTATGGACTTCATTATACATTTCATCAGCACTTACAACAGGGTGTATTTTTACTAAATTATGATGTAGTGTTTGGTAAGTTGGCCCTGTTACTAGGGTTACATTTGCACCTAGATTAGCGGCAGCTTTAGCAATTTCAAACCCCATTTTTCCACTAGAGTGGTTACCAATAAAACGCACAGGATCTATGGCTTCATAGGTTGGTCCGGCTGTTATTAATACGTTTTCGCCTTTTAGCGGTAATTGATTTAAAATATCATTTTCTATAAAAGCTACAATAGTATCAGGTTCTGCCATTCTGCCTTCACCTACTAACCCACTTGCTAATTCGCCATTACCTACAGGAATCATTTTATTACCATAGTCTTGTAATTTTTTTAATGTGGTTTTGGTAGATTGGTGTTTGTACATGTCCAAATCCATGGCTGGTGCAAAATATACGGGACATTTTGCTGACAGATAAGTTGCCAAAAGTATATTATCGCAAACTCCGTTTGCCATTTTGGACATGGTGTTTGCTGTTGCTGGCGCTATTATAAATAAATCTGCCCAAAGCCCTAATTCAACATGGTTATTCCATTTAGAATTTTCATCTTCTTCATCAACAAAACTAGAATATACTGGATTTTTAGAGAGCGTAGAAAGTGTAAGTGGTGTAATAAAATCTTTTGAAGCGTGCGTCATTACAACTTTTACGTTTGCACCTGCTTTAATAAATAATCTAACAAGGCTTGCAGATTTGTAAGCTGCAATACCAGCGGTAATTCCTAATAAAATATTTTTGTCTTTTAGAACAGACATTGATATACCAATTTAGATTTTTACTATTAAGTTTTGATAGTGTTTTGTATAAATTAACAATTACTTGCTGCTCAATACAAAACACTATCAGTATTAATGTGGTATAACACTTATTCTTCGGAATTTTTTGTGTTTCTGTGGTATATTTTATCGTCTAACCATTCTTTTACAGCTAAAGAATGTGGCTTTGGTAATTTTTCGTAAAACTTAGACACTTCAATTTGCTCTTTGTTTTCAAAAATTTCTTCTAAGCTATCGTTATAAGTTGCAAACTCTTCAAGTTTATCAACTAACTCACGTCTAATATCCGTGTTTATTTGTTCAGAACGTTTTGCAATTATAGATATTGCTTCGTAAATATTATCTGTTGGCGCATCTATTTGATTCCTGTCATAGGTTACAGAACTTAATGGTGCTTCTTGTTTTTTTAAATTCATAATATTATAGGTTAACTTTTTGTGTTCAAATTAATTAATTGAGTTTCTAGGTCAAGCTTCATTTTATTAGCTTGGTCTAAGTATTTAGATTCAGGAAAAGCTTTTGTAAGCGCATTGTAATAGTCCATAGAAATATTAATACGTTCTTCCATAAGCCTATCTATGCTTCTAATGGCAATGTTATACTCTGCATCAAATCTGTAAAAAAGGGCATCTTCTTTTAATTTAGTACCAGGAAACTCTAATAGAAAATTATTCATCGATTTTACAGACGCTTTGTAATCTTTAATAAGATCATATTGTTTTGCAATTTCAAAGGCTTTTTTTTCAAGCTTAAAATCTAGTTCTTGTACCAATTTATTTGCATCTGTTAAATATTGCGAATTTGGATAAGCATTTATAAATAACTGTAATTTTTCAATAGCCTCAGTAGTTTCTTTTTGTTCTTTTGTGTATTCTGGTGATAGGAAATAATAACCTTTGGCACTATAAAATGAGGCTTCTTCTGCTTTTTCACTCTTTGGGTAACTGCTTACAAAACGATCAAAGTGATAACTAGCTATGTAATAATCTTTCATTTTAAATGAAGCCATAGCGTGCATAAATGTCAATTTTTCGGCCTGAGGTTTTCCACGATAATCTTTAATTATTTGTGAAAACAAACGGTGTGCTTTATTCCACTTTTCAGCTTCAAAAAGGGAATTTCCTAATTTGAATTTCTCAGCAGTGTCTTCTGACTTTAATACCTTTTGAAAATCACTACAAGATTGGATTAAAATCCCAATTAATAAGATGTAAACAAGTTTTTTCATATATTTAAAACTGGATGCAAAATTACGCATATTTAACGAATTTATAAAACTAAAATTTTAGCAAAATACAGATTGTATTTTGTGTGCCTTTTAATTTAAATTAAGTTTAACGTTTTAAGTTCGTTTTTAATATCCGTTTTCAACTTATCTGTAGCTTTTACTAGTGGTAAACGCACATGAGATTCTGAAATTTTTAAAATCTCTAAAACCGCTTTAATACCCGCAGGATTGTTTTCTGCAAAAATAAGACCTGTAATAGGCATAAGGTCAAAATGTAACTTATATGCTGCTTTAGCATTTCCTGCAATACCCAAACGTATCATTTCTGAAAATGTTTTTGGCAAGGCTTGACCTATAACAGATATAACGCCAGATCCACCAGCTAATGCCACTCCAAGCGCTAAATCGTCATCTCCAGATAACACCAAAAAGTCTTTAGGTTTATTGCGTAAAAGCTCTAAATATTGGTGCACATTATTACCAGCTTCCTTTACAGCAATAATATTTTTAAAATCTTTTGCCAGTTTTAGCGTAGTTTCTGGTAACATATTAGAAGCTGTTCTACCTGGTACATTATAAAGTATAATGGGTTTTGGTGATGCTTTGGCAATAGCTTCAAAATGTGCATAAATACCTTGTTGTGTGGGTTTATTATAATACGGAGACACTGAAAGTATAGCATCTATATTTGTAAAATCTGTGTGTTTAATTTCTTCAATTACATCAGCTGTATTATTACCACCTATACCTAAAACAAGGGGTAATCTGCCATTGTTTAGTTTGGTGATAAAGCGCACTAATTCCGCCTTTTCTTGTGATGTAATGGTAACACTTTCTCCTGTAGTCCCAGAGATTACCAAATATTCTGTGCCGTTAGCAATATTGTGTTCTACCAATCGCTCTAAAGCTTCAAAATCTATACTCAAATCGGTTTTAAAAGGTGTTATTAATGCAACACCAGTACCTATAAACTGTTTCATTATTGTAGTTTGTTGTATTTTTTATTAGAAAAACTCTAAAATTTGAACTTTATTAAAACGTTAATTACCAATTAAAAAAAGTATGTTTTAAAAAGGTATTAATAACTTTACAAAGTTAATAAAATGTAAATCTTAACTGCATAAACTTTTCATAATAAATAAAATGACGAAACTTATTATAAAATTGTGTGTTTTATTAGTGGTTTGCTCTTGTAAAAATAGCCTAGTAAAACTTAATAAAATTGAAAGTAATCGTTTGGAAATAAATGATAGTATTACCGGTAACGCTAAAATTGAAGCGTTTATTAAACCCTACCGAGAAGCAATAAATAAAGACTTAGATAGTGTTATTGCATACGCACCAAAAACATACTCTAAATCAGATGGACTTTACAATACAGCTATAGGAAACTTAATGGCAGACGCTGTTTTTTCTGAAAGTAACCCAGTCTTTTACAAGCGTACAGGAAAAAATATTGATTTTGTACTGCTAAATCATGGTGGAATTCGTTCTAGCATTCCTAAAGGAAACATAAGCGCACGTTCAGCTTATGAAGTTATGCCTTTTGAAAACAGTGTGGTGGTTGTAGCTTTAAAAGCAGCACAAATTGAAGCTTTATTTTCGTATTTATCTGAAGCAAAACGTGCACATCCGGTATCTAAACAACTACAACTTGTTTTAGATGAAAATTACGCTATTAAAATCGCTACAATCAATAACAAACCTGTTAATACTAACAAAACTTATTACGTTGCTACTAACGATTATTTGTATAATGGTGGTGACCGCATGACCTTTTTTAAACCTAATGACGGTTTGTATGTTTTAAATTATAAAATTAGATCCGTACTTATTGATTATTTTAAGAAAACGGATACTATTAATCCAAAAATTGACAATCGTTTTATTCAGAATTAAAATTAACATCTATCGCACTTCATTATTAATAATCACAACGTACTGAAATCTATGAAAAGAAGTCAATTTGTAAAACAAAGTTTAGTCGCAACTGCTTTAGCAAGTTTTGGGGGTTTAAGTTTGCAATCATTTTCAAAAACTGCAAAAAAAATAACCATTCTTCATACTAATGATGTACATAGCCATATTGACGCCTTTGGCCCTAACGATGGACGTAATGCCAATAAAGGTGGTATAGCAAGGCGTGCTACTTTAATAGAATCTATTAGAGCTAACAACCCAAATACATTGCTTTTAGATGCTGGCGATATTTTTCAAGGGACACCTTATTTTAATTATTATGGAGGCGAATTAGAATTTAAACTCATGAGCATGCTTAAATACGATTTGGCTACCATTGGAAATCATGATTTTGATAACGGTATTAACGGACTTTACAAACAATTACCTCATGCTAATTTTGATTTTGTGTCTGCTAATTATGATTTTTCTAATACTGTATTAGACACCCATATAAAACCTTATAAAATTATTACCAAAGCTGGTATTAAAATTGGTGTATTTGGCTTGGGTATTGAGTTAGATGGCCTAGTAGACAAAAACATGTACAAAGAAACCAAATACCTAAATCCTATTGAAATTGCACAAGATATGAGTAGAGTTTTAAAAGTAGAACAGCATTGCGACTTGGTAATTTGCCTCTCGCATATTGGGTATTTCTACAATAAAAATCCAGATCGTATTTGCGATTTAAAACTTGCCGAAGCTACAAAAGATATTGATTTAATTATTGGTGGTCATACGCATACATTTCTACCAAAACCTACTGTTGCAAAAAACAGTGCCGATAAAAATGTACTCATAAACCAAGTGGGTTGCTATGGTTTATATCTTGGTAAAATAGACTTTTATTTTGAAAATGGTAAAACCGTAAACGCAGATGGAGTTTCAATACGTATATAAAAAACGTTTTTAAATCATTAAAGAAAACATTAACTTAACCATAAATTCCTAACTTTGATTTTTAAATAATAAATACTCCATAATTGAAAATCTATACAAAAACAGGCGATAAAGGTACTACAGCATTATTTGGTGGCACTCGTGTACCAAAATACACGCTCAGAATTGAAAGTTATGGAACTGTAGATGAGCTAAATGCACATATTGGTTTAATTAGAGACCAGGCTATTCAAACCAAATACAAACACCTATTAATGCACATACAACATTGTTTATTTACAGTTGGTGCAATTTTAGCAACAGACCCAAAAAAAGCCCTACTCAAAAATGGTAAGGCACGTTTAAATATTCCTAAAATATCCGAAGATGACATTACAAAACTAGAAACAGAAATGGATCTTATGGAAACCGAATTACCACCAATGACACATTTTGTATTACCCGGAGGGCATCAAACCGTGTCATTTTGTCACATTGCACGTACCGTATGCCGACGTGCAGAACGTTTAGCAGCACATCTTAATGATTTAGAACCCATTGAAGCCAATACATTAACCTATCTTAATCGCCTATCTGACTATCTTTTTGTGTTGGCACGAAAATTGTCTTTAGATCTTAAAGCTGAAGAAGTGAAATGGATTCCCAAAAAAGAGGTATAAATCTGTTTAGCATTTAGCACAAAAAACGTTCTTTCCTTTAGTGATTAAAACACATACAAAAAGACATTTTTTTTAAAAATTAAAACAGTTACGCTTTAAGCATGTAAAATGTTAATAAAAAACTAAATAATGATTTTTTTTTGAAATATTCAACTAAAAAATTATTTTTGCAAAAATTATAAATAATAACACAAATGTATTGGACATTAGAACTCGCATCTTATTTAAGTGATGCACCTTGGCCGGCAACAAAAGATGAGCTTATTGATTATGCAATAAGAACAGGAGCTCCACTTGAAGTTGTTGAAAACCTACAATCCATAGAAGACGAAGAAGATTCTTACGATTCTATTGACGAAATCTGGTCAGACTATCCAACTGAAGAAGATTACCTCTGGAATGAGGATGAGTATTAACATATAAAATTAATATAAAAAAGTCTCTTGCGTTATTATAACTAAGAGACTTTTTTTATTTTAGAGCACTATTAGATTAGCAACTTCTACTAAAATTATAAATAACTGAATACCAAACCATAATATTTATTTTAATACAATCAAAATATACAGGTTGCTAATAAAACCTGAAACAAAACACAAAATATGAGCATTTTAAATAAAGTACTTAAGGTTTTTGTTGGAGATAAATCTAAACAAGACGTAGGCGAATTAAAACCAATAGTAGCGCAAATTAAAACATTTGAAAACGCTTTAGAAGCATTATCTCACGATGAACTTAGAGCAAAAACAACTGCTTTTAAAGCTACAATTGCCGAAGCACGAAAACCGCTTTTGGATAAAAAAGACGAACTTTTAGCAAAAGCAGCAACTACCGAAGATATTGATGCCCGTGAAGCTATTTATAACGAAGCAGACAATATTGAAGATGATATTTATACAGTTACAGAAGATGTACTAAATACCATACTACCAGAAGCCTTTGCTGTTGTTAAAGAAACTGCCAAACGCTTTGTAAACAATACACAAATTGAGGTTACAGCAAATGCCTTTGACCGCGAAATATCGGGTAGCAATGCCTATGTTACTTTAAAAGACGACAAAGCCTACTGGGCAAACTCATGGGATGCTGCCGGTAAAGCTATAACTTGGGATATGGTACATTACGATGTTCAACTTATAGGTGGTATTGCCATGCACCGTGGTAAAATTGCCGAAATGCAAACTGGTGAAGGAAAAACCCTTGTTGCAACGCTACCTGTATATCTTAATGCCTTAGCAGGTAAAGGTGTGCACCTAGTAACCGTAAATGATTACTTAGCAAAACGAGATAGTGCTTGGATGGCACCTATTTTTCAGTTTCACGGTATGCGTATTGATTGTATAGATTACCACCAACCAAATTCAGAGGCGCGTCGCAACGCATACAACGCAGACATTACCTATGGTACAAACAACGAGTTTGGGTTTGATTACTTACGTGACAATATGGCGCATGCCCCAGAAGATTTAGTACAACGTCCGCACCACTATGCTATTGTAGATGAAGTAGATTCTGTACTGGTAGATGATGCACGTACGCCATTAATAATTTCTGGTCCAGTACCAAAAGGAGATGAGCACGAGTTTGATGCCCTAAAACCAAAAGTACAACAGCTAGAAGAAGTACAACGTAAATACTTAGTAGGTGTTTTAGCCGAAGCAAAAAAACTAATTGCTGCCGGTGATACTAAAGAAGGTGGTTTTCAATTGCTAAGAGCATACAGAGGAATTCCAAAAAATAAGGCTTTAATTAAGTTTTTATCTGAAGAAGGTATTAAACAGTTACTTCAAAAAACTGAAAACTTCTACATGCAAGATAATAACAGAGAAATGCCAAAGGTGGATGCAGAACTGTATTATGTTATAGACGAAAAAAATAATCAGGTTGAACTTTCAGATAAAGGTATTGAGTTTCTTTCAGGAAAAGACAATCCAGACTTTTTTGTAATGCCAGAAATGGGTACCGAAATTGCTAAAATTGAAGCTCAAGGTTTATCTTCTAAAGAAGAAGCCAACCTAAAGGAAGATTTATTTAGAGATTTTGGTGTGAAATCTGAACGCATTCACACCCTAAACCAACTATTAAAGGCTTATGCCCTATTTGAAAAAGACAATCAGTATGTTGTTATGGATAACAAAGTAATGATTGTAGATGAACAAACGGGTCGTATTATGGATGGGCGTCGTTATTCAGACGGATTACACCAAGCTATTGAAGCTAAAGAAAATGTAAAAATTGAAGCTGCAACCCAAACTTTTGCTACTGTAACACTTCAAAATTATTTTAGAATGTACCGCAAACTTTCTGGTATGACGGGTACTGCGGTTACTGAAGCTGGCGAATTTTGGGAAATTTATAAATTAGATGTTGTAGAAATTCCTACAAACAAACCTATTGCAAGAGATGATAGAGACGATTTGGTATATAAAACCAAGCGCGAAAAATACAATGCTGTTATAGACGAGGTAACCACACTGTCACAAGCTGGAAGACCTGTATTGTTAGGTACTACAAATGTTGAAATTTCAGAACTATTAGGCAAAATGTTGAGTATAAGAAAAATACCACACAATGTCTTAAATGCAAAACAACATAAAAAAGAGGCTGATATTGTGGCTCAAGCCGGTGACCCTGGGCAAGTTACAATTGCTACAAATATGGCAGGTCGTGGTACAGATATAAAGTTAAGTAAGGCTGTAAAAGATGCTGGCGGACTCGCAATTATTGGTACAGAACGTCATGACTCTAGACGTGTAGATAGACAGTTACGCGGACGTGCTGGCCGACAAGGAGACCCAGGAAGCTCACAATTTTATGTGTCTTTAGAAGATAATTTAATGCGTCTTTTTGGCTCAGAACGTATTGCCAAAATGATGGATCGTATGGGTTTAAAGGAAGGAGAAGTGATTCAGCATTCCATGATTTCAAAATCTATTGAGCGGGCGCAGAAAAAAGTTGAAGAAAATAACTTTGGTGTGCGTAAACGTTTATTAGAGTATGATGATGTTATGAATGCGCAACGTGAAGTGGTTTACAAACGTAGGAAAAACGCATTACACGGTGAGCGATTAAGAGTAGATTTGGCAAACATGATTTTTGATACCTCAGAAGGTATTGCCATAACTAACAAAGCAGCTAACGATTACAAAAACTTTGATTTTGAGCTCATAAGATACTTTGCAATGCCCTCACCTATTTCTGAAACTGAATTTGATAAACTTGGCGCACAAGAACTTGCAGGTACTATTTATAAAGCGGCTTTTAAAAATTACCGTGATAAAATGCAACGTGCAGCAGACTTAGCATTTCCGGTAATTGAAAATGTTTATCACACACAGCGCGATAAATTTAAACGTATTGTGGTACCATTTACAGATGGTGTAAAAAACTTACAAGTTGTAACCGATTTAGAAAAAGCCTTTAATACTAAAGGCACACAGCTTATTAATGATTTTGAAAAAAATATTACACTTGCCATTGTAGATGATGCCTGGAAAGTACATTTGCGTAAAATGGACGAACTAAAACAGTCTGTACAATTAGCTGTCCATGAGCAAAAAGATCCGCTTTTAATTTATAAATTTGAATCTTTTGAGCTTTTTAAAGCCATGATTGACCAAGTGAATAAAGACGTTATTTCGTTTTTATTTAAAGGTGAAATTCCGCAAGAAACCACAAATACCATTACAGAAGCTAGAACACGTAAGCAAGAAAAATTACAGACGCAAAAGGATGAGATTCAAAATTTAGATGAACGCGCATCTCAAAGTAGAGCTGCTGGTGAAGGAGCATCTGCCCAGCAACAAGTTGTTGAAACTATTGTAAGAGCACAACCAAAAATTGGCAGAAACGACCGTGTTACTATTAAAAACGTAATGAATGGCGAAAGTAAAGACGTAAAATACAAGCAGGCTATACCTCTAATAGAAAAAGGAGAATGGATACTGCAAGACCTATAAAATGTATTATAATTTTTTTATAATTTTTATCTAAAAAACTAACATTGTGTTCTTATTTTCAGTATCTTATACTATATTTTTTTATTGAAAATAAGAACCGATTATGGAAACTTCAACCTTACCTGTAATAACATTAAAATTTGCAATACATAGAGCGCATGCTATTATAGGATTAGATTTTAAATACAATACAACCATTGTTGCTTTACTACGTAATAATTTTCCGGAAGTAAAATGGAGTAAAACGCATAAATTTTGGTATATAAGCTATGCAACACAACATTTAGAATTGGTTTACAAAGCGTTTTCAAAAACAGCTAAAATTTACGATTATAATTTTAAGCGTAGTTTAGCGCAAAAGCCAAAAGCAGTGATAAAAAAGTCAAAACTAAATTTAAACCCATCACAAAAAGCACTATTAAATTCGTTTTATAAATATCTCAAGGGTAAGCGATATAGTAAAAGTACCGTTGATACCTACACACATTTAGTTGCAGATTTTATAAGTTTTCATCATTTAGAAACTATTGAATCTCTTACAAATAGAGCTGTAGAGTTGTATTTAGAAACCGTATATATAAAACGAAATTACAGTGTTAGCACACAGCGCCAATTTATAAGTGCTTTAAAATTATTTATAGTGTTTTGCCCTACAACGCAAATAGATAATTTAGTGTTAGAACGTCCTAAAAAAGACAAAAAATTACCCACAGTTTTATCTCAAATTGAAGTTATTAACTTAATTCGTGCCGCAAAAAATCTTAAACACCGTGTTATTATAGCGTTACTATATTCATCTGGTTTACGAATTAGCGAATTAATACATTTAAAAATTGAGCATATACAAATAGATAGGCGACAAATATTTGTACACAATGCCAAAGGCCGTAAGGACCGTTATTGCACTTTGGCAGAAAGTTTTTTGCCGTTACTAAAAAATTATCTTGTTACCTACACACCAAAATATTATTTTATAGAAGGCCAAAAAGGCAATGCTTATAGTGCAAGTAGTGTTCGTAAGTTTTTAGATAATTATGCTGCAGCAATAAACTTGCCTATAAAGATTTCGCCGCATACACTAAGACATAGCTATGCTACACATTTATTAGAAAATGGTGTTGGCATAAGACATATACAAGAACTTTTGGGACACAGTAAGCCCGAGACTACAATGATATATACGCATGTTGCCAGAAAGGATTTGTTGGCTATAAAAAGTCCATTGGATCACGCAGTATCTCAACTCGATAAAATTACTAAAGAGGAACAAAAATTCCGCATATCCCTAAAATAGTTCGGGATATTTTGTATTTTTATCCACATATAACCAGTTGTGTGTAATGCGGAAAACACATCGAGCAAATCTTCAGGCAACCATTGGTGCA
>CAYGUF010000001.1:0-496445 GCA_964353125.1 uncultured Flavobacteriaceae bacterium | reverse complement strand
TTTTGGTTATTCCGTAAGCTTAAGTTCAGATGGTAGCACCCTAGCTGTGGGTGCTTTTTTTGATGATGATAATGGTACTAATTCTGGCTCTACGTATGTATTTAATTAAATTTTAGAATTTATAAAATGAAAAAAAAGCTAAGACCAATAGTGTCTTGGCTTTTTTTGTGGTGTTAGTTTGGTATAGTGGTGTTATAAAAATAGCATGCTTAAACTAAGATTAGAAATGGTATTATTGTAATTTTGTTTAAAGTTAAATTATAAAATCGTTGTCATTTTGAGCAAAGCGAAGCATTTTACAAAAGAGATTATCTCGCCTTATGTCCTCATAATGACATTAAATAAAACATAATGAAAATTTCTATAGGTAACGACCACGCAGGCCCAGATTATAAACAAGCTATTGTAAAGCATCTTGAAAACCAAGGTCATAGCATTACTAACTATGGTACAGATACTTTGGATAGTGTAGATTATCCAGATTTTGTGCATCCTGTAGCAAAAGATGTAAATGACAAGATTGCTAATTTTGGTATTTTAATTTGTGGTTCTGCAAATGGCGTAGCAATGACGGCAAACAAATACCAAAACGTACGTGCCGGAGTGTGCTGGACAGCCGAAATTACAGAACTTACACGTTTACATAATAATGCCAATATTATTTGTATTCCGGCGCGTTTTACCTCAATTCCGCAAGCTATAAAAATGGTAGATGTGTTTTTAAATACTGCTTTTGAAGGCGGACGACACCAAAACCGTGTGGATAAAATACCGTTAAGCTGCTAATAAAGCGTTTGAATTTAGAGATTCTTCACGGTGTTCAGAATGACAAACATGATGTTTAGAATGAAAAAAAGGAATAAAAATTGGTTTCTATACGGTCTTGATACCTATAATTATGGATATTAAAATAAAAACATTTCAGCAACTTACCAAATTAGAGCTTTATAGGTTATTACAATTACGAAGCGAAGTGTTTGTGGTAGAACAAGATTGTGTGTACCAAGATATTGATGGTAAAGATAAAAAGGCACTACATATTTTGGGTTATAAGAACCAAAAAATAGTAGCCTATACTCGCATTTTTAAACCAGGTGATTATTTTGAAGATGCTAGTATTGGTCGTGTTGTTGTAAAACATACCGAACGTAAAAATGCTTATGGTTATGACATTATGAAGGCTTCAATTACAGCTATAAAAGAAAATTACAATACAACTACAATTAAAATTTCTGCTCAAACCTACTTAAAACGTTTCTATAATACTTTAGCGTTTTTTGAAATTGGTGATGCATATTTAGAAGATGGTATTCCGCATATACAAATGGTGCGCCACTAAAATTACTTGTTTTTACTTATATATGTAATTACCAGTTCTACACGTTTATCTAAATCTGGATCGCCGCCAAGCGGAAATTTATGACGCTGACCAACATATTTCATTCGGTCTCTGTTTACCCCCTTTTTTTCTAAATAATCGTAAACAAATTTAGCTCTAGCTAAAGATAAATTTCGTTTTTTAGTGCGCTTATCTAAAGCATCTCTTGCACCAGGTGTACAACACACATGACCTTCAATAGTAAAATAAATATCATTTCTATGAACTAGTATTTTTGCAATTTTATCTAATATTGGTTTAGAGTCTTTTACTAAATAACTGTAACCTGTTCTGAATAATAAATGTTCTAATAAAATTTTATCACCTACCTTAAGCTCGCCTTTTAATAGGGTTTCTGTATCTTGTTTTTTAGGTATTTCAGTTTTTAATTTAGAAGTTTGTTTCGGTTTAATGAGTATTTCTACTTTACGGTTAAGGCCTCTTATTTTAAGCGCATCAGCTTCATGAATAATATTTAATAAAATTTCTCCTTTTCCATCAACATTAGTAATAAGTGTGTCGTTAAATTTATGATTTACAAACACATTTTTAATGGCATCTGCACGCTGTTGCGAGAGTTTTAAATTATAGGTATTGCTACCACGATCGTCACAAAAGCCGTAAATAGAAATTTTTTCTATGGCTGTGTTTTCTATTTTAGATAAGAATACTAATAAACGATTTTTTTCGGTTTCTGGAATATTGTATTTATCCGTTTCAAAATACACCTGATGTTTAAGGTTTTCTTGTGAAAAACTACATTGAAAACAGAGATATAAAATAAAAACGAGTTTTTTCATGGCTACTTGAAAAGTTGAATATAGGAGTAAAATTTCTTATAGTTTTAGTTTAAAATTTTAGTGTATTCTGTTGGGTCATTTAAAATATAAAGGCCTTTTTTTATCTCTAGGTTATGTTTCGTGTAATAGTTGTAAAGCCCTTCACTGTAATAATAGCGTTTAATAATTTCGTCTGTTAATATTTTTTTAAGTTGAATTTTGTTTGCGTCTATAGCATCAGATTTATAAGTTTTTAGTTTATTTATTAAGCTGTTATATTCTGAGTTTATAGTTGTTGCTAGGGCTTCTTCTTTTGCAATATCAATAGCAGTTTTTAAAGCTTTTTCGGTTTTAGTTTCAAAATCAAAATTTGAGTTGTTAATGTATTTTTTAAAATCTTTAAAATCAGTATCTGATAGTTCAAAGGTTTCTAAATTAATAGTTGCGTTTTTATAATAATAATCTGTAGCGTAATTAAAGGCTATATTTTCATTTAATATGGCTTTTGTTATAGCGTTATGTTTGGTGTTTTCTAGTTCTATATCTGGTAGCACACCACCTCCATCAAATACTGCACGGCCGTTTGAGGTTTTAAAAGCGTTGTAGTTTTCTTTTTTTGTACGAGTGGCTTTTCCGTTTTCGTCTCTATTCCAGTAATCTAAAGCTTGTATGCATCTTCCTGATGGTGTGTAATATCTAGATATTGTAATTTTCATTTGCGTGCCATAGGTTAATGGTCTTGGTACTTGCACCAAACCTTTGCCAAAACTACGTGCACCAACGATTACTGCCCTATCCATATCTTGTAATGCACCAGAAACAATTTCGCTGGCAGAAGCACTAGCATTATCTACTAAAACAACCAAAGGTATTTTAGTGTCTAAAGGCTCTTGTTTTGTAAAATAGGTGCTGTTATATTTTTTAATTTTAGATTTTGTAGTAACTACCAATTGGTCTTTTGTTACAAATATATTGGTCACATTTACAGCTTCTGTTAGTAAACCACCAGGATTTCCTCTAAGGTCTAAAATTAACTGTGTTGCACCTTTATTTTTTAAGGCTTTTATTGCACCTTTAGTTTCTGCAGAGGCTACTTTATTAAATTGACGTAATACAACGTAACCCGTTTTGTCATCCAACATAGTATAATAAGGCACGGCTTTAATAGGCAAGGCGGCTCTAGTTAATGTTACGGTGTTAGTATTGCCTTGTCTTAAATACGTTATGTTTACTGTACTGCCAGCAGCACCTTGTAATAAATTTGTAGCATCGTTTTTAACATCTGAAAGTGTAGTATTATCTATTTTTATAATTTCGTCTCCAGCTTTTAAACCTGCTTTATCAGCAGGGTAATTTTTATAAGGTTCAACAACAATAAGTTTGTTTTTTAGTGGTAATATTTTTGCACCAATACCTGTATGATCTTCAGCATTGTTAATTCGTGAAGCTTCAACATCTTGTTCGTTATAAAACTGAGTGTATGGATCTAGATCATTAAGCATGCTTTTTATTGCTGTATTCATTAAATCACCTGGATTGGTATCGTCTACGTAATTCATATTAATTTCTTTAAAAAGCGTTGTAAATATTTCTATTTGTTTGGCAATTTCAAAAAAATCGGTTTTAAAAGCAGTTGTGCTAAAAAATACAATTAAAGCTAAAACTGGAATTACTATTTTTTTATGTACGTACTTTCTCATGGTTTAGAAGTTTTGTCTAAAAATTTTTGAAACAATACTTTCATATTCGTATTTAATTTATCAAAAGTTGTTCCGTCTTTACTAAGGTATAAAATCATAAAAGCATAAGATGTGGAACTAGTGTTAAAATATAATGGCTTATTTAATCTATAGGCTTCTCTTAACAAACGTTTTATACGATTTCTAGACACAGCCGTTTTGTGTAGTCGCTTACTTACAGAAATTCCTGTTTTTAATGTACTGTTATCTTCAAATTTAGTGTTAAGATACACTAATCTTAAAGGATAAGCAGTAACTACGTTTCCGTTTGTAAACAACTGCTCAATACGCTTTTTGCTTTTAAGCTTGTCTTTTATTGAATATGTAAACCTCATTGTTTTACAAAAATAGAAAACCGCATCATTTAGACGCGGTTTTATTAAAATTATATCAATATGAATTTTATTCTAAAGTTAGCTTATTGTTAGTAGCATCAATATCTGCCATCATTTTAGAAGGATCTATTTCAACAGATTTTACAGGTTTATTAGTGCTAAACGTGTAAGTAGGCATTGCCCAAGCCCAATCTTTAATTAAGGTTGCTGTTGTTGGTTTTTCGCCACGCATCATCTGTAACGGAATGTAAAAAGCTTCACTTGTACCATCTATGTAGCTTACCGTAACGTCTATTGGCATTGGCATTAAACCTATACGCTCTAAAGTTATAGCATTATCATTTATAGCTTTAACGGCATAATCTATAGTGTTTGTGGTTTGTGTAAAATCCATAAGGTACCAATCTAGTTCCAAATCTGTAATGCGTTCCGCAGTACGTACAATATCCATGGGTTTTGGGTGCTTAAACGCAAAGTCGTTAAAATAGGTTTTAATGGTTTTCTTTAAGTTATCTTCACCAATAATATATCCTAATTGCGCTAAAAACACAGCACCTTTACTATATGCAGCAGCACCGTAAGCGCCGTTTAACGCATATCTATCTGCGTGTGTTGTTAAGGGTTGCTCTATTCCAGAGTTTGCCAAACGCAGGTAGCTATTATATGCTCCAGCCATTGGGTTTTCGTTTGGGTTTTCGCTTAGCGCATGCATTGCTAAATTAGAAATGTAACTTGTAAAACCTTCGTCCATCCACTCGTGTTTAGCTTCATTTGTTGCTAATAAAAACTGAAACCAAGTATGTGCCAACTCGTGTGCGGTAACATCAAGTAGGCTTCCAAATTTACGCTGCCCAGTAATTAAAGTACACATGGCATATTCCATACCGCCATCTCCACCTTGTATTACAGAATACTGCTTGTAAGGATACTTTCCAACATTAGTGCTAAAAAACTCCATTAATTGAGCAGTTTTAGGTTGAAGTGCTTTCCAGTTATCTAAATTTTCTTGAGGTAAGTTTTTCTTATAATAGAAGTGTAACAAAGGCCCATTGGTAACCTGAAACGTATCATGGATGTAATCAGGATCTGCAGCCCAAGTAAAGTCGTGTACATTTGGTGCTACAAAATGCAATGTTTTTTTTCCTTTTTTAGCTTTTTTTTCAGACTGAAGGTAGCCTGTTCCACCAACTACATAATTTTTATCTATAGTTAATTTTACATCAAAATTACCCCAAACTCCGTGAAACTCTCTTGCTATATATGGGTCTGCGTGCCAGCCTTCATCGTCATATTCTGCAAGTTTTGGATACCATTGCGTCATAGATAAAGCGACTCCTTCTTTATTATTACGTCCAGAGCGTCGTATTTGTTTTGGAACTTGCCCATCAAAATCCATAGAAAAAGTAACTTTTTCTCCAGGTAAAATAGGCTTATCTAACGTCACTTCTAAAACAGTACCAACAGTTGTATAGGCTATTTTTTTACCGTTTTGTTTTAGGGCGTTTACTTTTATATATCCAATTTCATTAGGTAAAAGTTTGCTAATGCGATCACCAACTCTTGGGTCTGGATCTTTTATAGTGCGCGAACGTACATCCATTTCACTACCCGGTTGAAAGGCATTAAAGTACAAGTGGTAATATACACGGGTTAAAACATCTGGTGAGTTATTTGTATATACCAACTCCTGTTTGCCATTGTATTGAAATGTTTTAACATCCATATCAATTTCCATTTGGTAATCAACATGTTGCTGCCAGTAGTTTGCTGTTTGTGAATAAGAGCAGATAGTTACTATAAAAGCGAAGTAAAATAGAAATTGTTTCATTATAGAATTTAAATTTGAAATCGAACCTCAACTCGAAAAGAAAAGCTTGAACATTAAACTTTAAATTTCGAGTTTAGTTTCGAATTCTTAGCGATTATTTAAGTTTTGATGCCATAATTAAAGCATTGTAAGCATTGGCAATTTTACCAGATTTAGACAGGTCTGCAAATGGCTTAATATTTGACGCATCACCACCAACAATAACTTTATTAGAAAGTGGCAAGCCAGAGTCTAAAATTACTTGTTTTACTTGTGCTGCGCTTAATTTAGGATATTGTGAACGCACTAAAGCAGCAACACCAGCAACACCAGGAGCAGCCATAGATGTGCCACTGTTTGGCTCGTAGTCGTTTTCTGGAGTTGTAGAATAAATATCTGATCCCGGAGCAAAAATATCAACGTTTTGTTTGCCATAGTTTGAGAAACCAGACACCATTTTAGAACCATATTTTGAGGTTAAAGATCCCACTCTTATATAAGTGTTAGAAATTTCTACAAAATTTACATTATCATCTGGGAAGTTAGGTTCTACATCAACATTTTCACTACTATTACCAGCAGCATGTACAAATATGACATCGTTATCTGAAGCATATTTAATAGCATCACGTACCCAATCTGCGTGTGGTGAAAACGATTTTCCAAAACTTCCGTTTATTACTTTGGCACCGTTATCTACAGCATATCTAATAGCTAAAGCTACGTCTTTATCGTATTCATCACCATTTGGCACGGTGCGTATTGCCATAATCTCAACGTTATTAGCAACTCCATTGGCGCCAAGACCGTTGTTACGTTCAGCAGCAATAATACCAGCAACGTGTGTTCCGTGAGATTCTGATTTTTTTACAGGCTTTACGTTCCCGTTTCCATAACCAGGCTTATCATTAAAAATATCTGGATTGTCTCCCGTTTTACGACCTCTAAACTCTAAGTTTATATTATAATTTAATTGGTCTGTAAAATATTCTACACCACCTTCAATTTCTTTTTTAGCGTCTAATAAGCTATTAAAACCGTAACCTTTCATTTGCATTGCCATACCTTTATATTGGTTTAGCGTCTCGTCTTCTGTTTTTAAATTACCTACTTGCTCTAAAGTATAATCTGGTGTATTAAATTGTTTTGTAAGTGTTTCATGAGCGGTATTAATTCCTTGAAGAATTTGTTCATAGCGTGTTTTACTGGCTAATGCGTCTTGGTATTTTTTGTCTTGTAATGTTTTAGCTTCTTCAAATCTTGGGTCAGACGTGTTTCCGCTATTAATTAATCTTACGTATTCCAATTGTTCATCATAGCCATCTCCTAAGAAATTCCAACCATGTATATCATCTATATAACCGTTTTTATCGTCGTCTTTTCCGTTGTTAGGGATTTCTTTAGTGTTAGTCCAAATAACACCATCTAAATCTTCATGGTCTATATCTATGCCAGAGTCAATAACGGCTACAATTATTTTTGTTCCTTTTTTGCCTTTAATAATTTCAGAATAGGCGCGATCTACAGCCATACCAGGAATAGTGTCTTTTTCTAAATCTAAATGGCCCCAATTATGAAGTTCTTTTTCTGTTAATTCTGAAACTTTTAACGGGGAAGTGTCAATATTTTCTACAGGTGTAGAAATAATATCTGCGGCAGCACCACAGCCAAAAAATAGACTTAAGGAAAGCCCTAAATATGCAACTGATTTGTAATTAAATGTCATGATATTAATGTGTTTGTGTTTATAAGTTAAATAATTCTTTACAAGTTAATGTTTCGTTTAATCGTACTCCTTTTTCGGTGTGTTTTACAGTAATAATTTCGTTGTGTGCATCGTGTTCTAAAAACAGATAATAATTATGATCTGCAGCAAGTTTCAAAAATACATCTTTTTCATCTAAAGTAATTAGAGGTCTGGTATCATAACCCATTACAAAAGGTAGTGGTAAATGCCCAACGGTAGGTAATAAATCTGCCATAAAGCAAATGGTTTTCCCGTTGTAATTAAGCATAGGAATCATTTGCTTTTCAGTATGCCCATTGGCATAAAAAATTGTGAAGCCCAATTCCGTTTTTTCCTGAATTTGTGTTTTTGCAGGCCTTATAAATTTAAGTTGCCCAGAGGTTTCCATAGGAATTATATTTTCTTTTAAAAATGAAGCTTTTTCTCTGTTATTAGGCTGTGTTGCCCATTGCCAGTGGGCTGCATTGCTCCAAAAATTAGCGTTTTTAAAAGCAGGTTCTAAAAGGGTTTTATCTTTGTTGTATTGAATGCTTCCACCACAATGGTCAAAATGAAGATGTGTCATAAATACATCTGTAATATCATTTTTATGAAATCCGTACTGCGCTAAAGAATTATCAATAGTAGCGTTTCCCCAAAGGTGGTAATACCCAAAAAATTTTTCACTTTGCTTGTTGCCCATACCAGTGTCTATTAAAATGAGCTTGTTTCCATCTTCAATTAATAAACAACGCGCTGCAATATCAATCATATTATTCTGGTCTGCAGGGTTAGTGCGTTGCCACAATGATTTTGGCACCACACCAAACATAGCGCCGCCGTCAAGCTTAAAATTACCAGAATTAATAGGATAAAGTTGCATTAAAATGATGTTTTTATGCGAGTTCGTTTGTTATAGATATTAAGTCTTTTTATAAAATAGAATTCAATTATTTATTAAACATTGCAAAATAAGAAAAAGCTTTTTAAAATATTAAAGCCTTAGCAAATTGTTATGATTTTTTGGGTTGTAAAAAAAAGCCTATATTTCCATTCAAAACCTAACTAAACTTGAAAAAATTACAACGAAGCCTTTCATTAACCTCTGCAATTGCTATTAGTATTGGAGGAATGCTGGGCAGTGGTATTTTTGTGCTACCAGGAATAGCAGCAGCCAAAACAGGTTCATCTATTTGGTTGGCTTATCTTTTAGCAGCAGTTTGCATATTACCAGCGGCATTGTCTAAAAGCGAACTTGCTACAGCAATGCCTTCTTCTGGTGGTACTTACGTATATATAGAGCGTACCTTTGGACCTCTTTTTGGCACCATTGCAGGTATAGGGCTTTGGTTGTCATTGCTCTTAAAAAGTGCTTTTGCATTGGTGGGTTTTGGCGCATATTTAACGGTTTTGGTTAGTGTACACGAAGGTTTTACAAAATATGTTGCCTTATTTTTTTTGTTGATCATTTTGTTTCTCAACATTTTTGGTGTTAAAAAAGTAGGTAAAGTTCAGCTGGTAATTGTAACTATTAGTCTTATTAGCTTAGGCGCGCTTTTAGTTTTTGGTATCCCAAATGTGGATGAACGTCTTTTACAACCTGTATTTACAAATGGTAATATTGGCTTGGTATCTACGGTAGCGTTTGTATATATTTCTTACGCAGGTGTTACTAAAATTGCTGCTATTGCTGGCGAAATTAAAAACCCTAGTGTTAATTTACCACGCGCCATGATGTTGTCTTTAGTAATTATGTCACTTATATATGTTTTTGTGGCTTTTACTTTAGTTGGGAATATTCCTATGAAAGATTTAAGCACAGATATAAAACCCATTTATACTATTGCTAATTTACTTGGAGGCACTAATGTGGGTTATGCGGCAGCTTTAGTTGGTGTTATTACGTTGGTGTCTATGGCAAATTCTGGAGTGTTGGCAGCCTCTCGTTTTCCGTTTGCTATGGCTATAGACAAATTGTTGCCCGCGTTTATGAGCCGTATTCATTCTAAATATTTAACACCAGTAGTTACTATTATTATGACTTGCGTAGTTATGGCCTTGGCAATATTGTTTTTAGATGTCGAAAAAATAGCAAAACTTGCCAGTGCATTCATGGTAATGATGTTTATATCTGTAAACGCCTGTGTTATAATTTTAAGAGAAACCGCATCGCAATGGTATAATCCGCCATACCGTTCCCCGTTATATCCATTTATACAATTATTTGGAATTATTAGCGGTGTTATTTTATTAGTATTACTAGGTTTTGTGCCGCTAATGGCCATCTTATTAATCACTACAATAGGGTTCTTTATTTATTTAAAGTATGGCAAAAAAACCTCTAGAACAGGTGTTTTAAGAAAATACGGACATAGACCTGCATTGTATTTATTGTATAAAAAGAAAAACAGAAAGCGCCAAACCTACTCTAAAGATGTTATAATAAATTCTGATTATTTTGATGGCGAACTTTTAGAAGACGCTGGTGTTGTAGTTCCATTATTGGGTAACGAAACCTCACCAGAAATGTTAGTAGAAATAGGTGCCGCATTAAACACAAAAGACAAACTACAGGTTGCAAATATAACCGAAGTACCAAACCAAACGTTTTTAGAGGCTTTAGTTGAAGAAAACCCTAAAATCAACGCTCTAGCCAGGCGTTTTTCAAGATTAGCAGAGTCCAAAAGCATTAATGTTGATTTTGAATCTGTTGTGACGCATAACATAAGTGACACCATACACGAATTAAGCAACCAAACCCATTGCGATTGGCTTGTTGTGGGATGGAATGGCAGAGCACGAACAGGTATTTTAATAAACAACCCTATTGGGTGGTTAATGACCAATATTAACTCCAATTTTGCCTTGTTTAAAGACAACGGTGTGCGTTATATAAGTAAAGTTTTAATTGCGCTCAGACCCGGGAGAAACGACAAAAAATTTATTGATGTTGCAGACCGAATAGGGCAATTTTATGGGGCTTCAATTGCATTACTACGCGTAGTGCCAGAGGGTATAACTGATGAAGATTATAATGCTATTAAAACAAGCTCATTGAATTTAATTAAAAATGCAACCTCAAAATGTACCTTAGAAATGTTAAAATCTGACGATAGCATTGAAGCCGTTTCAAAAGCATCTGCATCATACGATTTATTAATTTTGGGCACTCCCCAAAAAGACAACTGGATTAGTGTGCTTTTTGGTACGGGTAAAGATAAATTTACCGAAAAATCTGCCTGTTCTGTGTTAAGGCTTACCATTAAAGATAATCATTAGATTTTGTAGCAATTCTTAGTAACTTTACGCATCAAAATAGAACCTTATGTTAGAGTTAGCAGGCATTATTATTTTAGGCATATTAGCACAATGGGTAGCATGGAAATTTAAAATCCCAGCCATTTTACCATTAATATTAATTGGTCTTTTAGTAGGGCCAATTGCGGCTCAGTTTTTAAGCGAAGACCACACCAAATGGATAGAGCCTGTTTGGAATGGTGAAAAAGGCTTATTCCCAGGAGACAGTTTATATTATTTTGTTTCGCTTGCCATTAGTATTATTTTGTTTGAAGGAGGCTTAACACTTAAGCGAAGCGAAATAAAAACCGTTGGGCCAGTTATTACAAAATTAATTACCTTAGGGTCTGCCGTTACTTTTTTTGGCGCAGGTATTGTAGCGCACTTAACCTTTAATTTAAGTTGGGATTTATCGTTTTTATTCGCTGGTCTTATTATTGTTACTGGTCCAACGGTAATTACTCCTATTTTAAGAAATATTCCGCTTAAAAAAGACATTTCAACCGTTTTAAAATGGGAAGGCATACTTATAGATCCTATTGGTGCTTTAGTAGCAGTACTAGTTTTTGAGTTTATTAGCGTTGGCGGTGATCGAGGTTTTACCAAAACAGCACTTATGGAATTTGGTAAAATTGTGCTCTTTGGAACCACCTTTGGTTTTACGTTTGCACACGCTTTAGCATTTGCTATTAATAAAAAATTTATACCACATTACTTACTAAATGTGGTGTCTTTGTCTACGGTTTTATTAGTGTTTGTAGCATCAGAAATTTTTGCACACGAGTCTGGTTTATTAGCTGTTGTGGTTATGGGTATGGTTTTAGGTAATAGTAAATTAGATAATCTTAAAGAGCTGTTATACTTTAAAGAATCTTTAAGCGTATTATTAATTTCAATCTTATTTATTTTACTATCCGCCAATATAAATATTAGTGATTTAATGCTGCTTTATACCTGGAAAACAGCCGTGCTTTTTGCAATAGTTGTTTTTGTAATTAGACCACTGGCGGTTTTTTTAAGCACACATGGATCAACATTAAAACTTAACGAAAAACTATTTATAAGTTGGGTTGGGCCTCGCGGTATTGTAGCTGCAGGTATTGCCTCGCTCTTTGGAAGTAAATTATTAAAAGAAGGAGTTGAAGGTGCAGAACACATAACACCATTGGTGTTTATGATAGTGCTTGGTACGGTACTGCTTAACGCTACTACCGCACGTTTATTTGCAAAATTAGTTGGTGTGTTTTTAACAAAATCTAATGGTATTTTAATTATAGGAGCAACTAAGGTTTCACGTTTATTAGGGGATTATTTAGTGCGTAATGGTCGCCATGTGGTGCTTATAGACAGCAACAAATACAACATTACAAAAGCTAAAGAATTAGGTTTAGAAGCTTTAAACACTGATATTTATTCTGACACACTTTCAGATAATATAGAGTTAAATAGTGTGGGCTATCTTATGGCAATGACCGCTAATTCTGATATTAACAACTATGCTATTAATAAATTTTCTAAAGAATTTGGCGAAAACGGATCGTTTAGATTGCTAACAGCAGACGAAATGAAAAACCCAGAAAACAATCCAAAAGAAGGGTTGTTTTCACATACAGATGATTATAATACCTTGTCGGAAGTTACCCGAAAATATCCATCAATTCAAGAAATTGATATTACAGATAAAGCACATTACAAAAGCCTTATTGAAATGACTAACGCAAATAAAGACATGATTCCGTTGTTTTTAAAAGATGATAACGGAGAGCTTCATATTATATCGTCACATAACACTTCTATACACACTATTGGTAAAAACAATAAATTGGTATATTTAGGCAAATCTTTTGATGTTGGAGATTTTGCTAAACAAAAAGAATAGTATATCACTAATGAATAGCGTAAAATAAAAGCGTTTTAAAATTTATATAAATTTCTTTAAATGAATTAGTTTTTAATCATTCAACTTCAAAACCGCCATAAATGCCTGCTGAGGTATTTCTACATTACCCACTTGGCGCATACGTTTTTTACCTTTTTTCTGTTTTTCTAAAAGCTTTCGCTTGCGCGAAATATCGCCACCATAACACTTTGCGGTAACATCTTTCCGTAGTGCTTTTACAGTTTCTCTGGCAATAATTTTTGCACCAATGGCAGCTTGTATAGGAATATCAAATTGCTGGCGCGGAATAAGTTCTTTTAATTTTTCGCACATTTTTTTACCAATATGGTGTGCGTTGTCACTGTGTATTAAAGCAGAAAGCGCATCTACTGGCTGTGCATTTAGTAACACATCTAGACGCACTAATTTAGAAACTTTCATGCCAATTGGCGAATAATCAAAAGACGCATAACCTTTAGATACCGTTTTTAAACGATCGTAAAAGTCAAATACAATTTCGGCAAGTGGCATTTCAAAAATAAGCTCAACACGTTCCGTAGTTAAGTAGGTTTGGTTGATAATCATACCACGTTTTTCAATACACAAACTCATTACATTACCAACAAAATCGGCTTTTGTAATAATAGTTGCTTTTATAAAAGGCTCTTCAACACGGTTAACGGTTGTGGGTTCTGGTAAATCACTTGGATTATTAACAACAAAAGCGTCCTCAGGATTTTTGTTGGTATAAGCATGATAAGATACGTTAGGTACGGTTGTAATTACCGTCATATCAAACTCACGTTCTAAGCGTTCTTGAATAATTTCCATGTGAAGCATGCCTAAGAAACCACAACGGAACCCAAAACCTAAGGCCGCAGAACTTTCGGGCTGAAACACCAACGAGGCATCATTAAGTTGTAGTTTTTCCATGGAGTTTCTAAGCTCTTCGTAATCTTCAGTGTCAACAGGATATATACCTGCAAAAACCATAGGTTTTACATCTTCAAAACCTTCAACAATATTGGTGGTTGGGTTTTCAAAATCTGTAATAGTATCACCAACTTTAACTTCTTTAGCGGTTTTAATACCTGTAATTAAGTAGCCCACATCGCCAGCTTTTACGCTTTTTTTGGCAACTTGGCTTAATTTTAAGGTTCCTACTTCATCAGCAAAATACTCTTTATCTGTAGCAACAAATTTAATTTTTTGTCCTTTTTTAATTTCACCATTAAAAACTCTAAAATAGGTTTCAATACCTCTAAAAGTATTGTAAACCGAATCAAATATTAAGGCCTGTAAAGGTGCATCTACTGAACCTTTTGGTGCAGGAATACGCTCAATTATTGCTTTTAAAATATTTTCTACACCAAAACCCGTTTTTCCACTAGCGTGAATAACTTCTTCGGGTTTACAGCCTAATAAATCTACAATATCATCGGTAACTTCTTCTGGGTTGGCACTTGGTAGATCTACTTTATTGAGTACCGGAATAATTTCTAAATCATTTTCTAAAGCCAAGTATAAATTAGAAATAGTTTGTGCTTGTATGCTTTGCGCAGCATCTACAATAAGTAAAGCACCTTCACAAGCTGCAATAGAACGTGACACCTCGTAAGAAAAATCTACGTGGCCTGGAGTATCAATAAGGTTGAGCACATATTTTTCGCCTTCAAATTCATAGTCCATTTGTATGGCATGAGACTTTATGGTAATACCACGCTCACGTTCTAAATCCATACTGTCTAGTAATTGGTTTTGTTTCTCGCGTGCTGTTACAGAGTTTGTAAGATCTAGCAAACGGTCTGCAAGTGTACTTTTTCCGTGGTCAATGTGTGCAATAATGCAGAAATTTCTTATGTGCTTCATGGGTAGGTATTGCAATTTTTTTTCAATTGCAAATATAATTTAAATTTCGCCTATTAATGTTCGTATATTATAATTTCATAATTTGTGTTACCGTAATTTTAATTCAGTAAACATATAAAAATGAAAGTATTTGGTTTTATACTTTTAAGCGTGTAGAGGTGCGAATAGATACGGTTAGTGTTTCCTACTGAATTTAGTTCTTTTTTAAGACGTTCTTTAATTCTTAATCTCTAGATGTTTGAATGGTATAACAGAAAAAACCCTAATTTTGCGACAAAACATAAAAGATTGGTTAAAATAGGAGATATAGAATTAGGCGAATTTCCGTTGCTTTTAGCGCCAATGGAAGACGTAAGTGATCCTCCATTTCGTGCTTTGTGTAAAGAACAAGGCGCAGATGTGGTTTATACAGAGTTTGTGTCTAGCGAAGGTCTTATACGTAACGCCGCAAAAAGCGTTATGAAGCTAGATATTTATGAAAAAGAACGTCCGGTTGGTATTCAAATTTTTGGAGCCAATATGGAAAGTATGCTTCAAACCATAGATATTGTAGAAAAATCTAACCCAGATATTATAGACATTAATTTTGGCTGCCCTGTAAAAAAAGTTGTGAGTAAAGGTGCTGGTGCAGGTATTTTAAAAGATGTCTGTTTAATGGAAAAGCTTACCGCAGAAATGGTAAAACGAACCAACTTACCCGTAACCGTAAAAACAAGATTGGGTTGGGACGATAATTCTATTAGAATTGTTGAAGTTGCAGAGCGTTTGCAAGATGTTGGCTGCAAAGCCATAGCTATACATGGTCGCACACGTGCACAAATGTATAAAGGTAACGCCGATTGGAAGCCTATTGCTGCCGTAAAAAACAATCCACGCATGCACATACCTGTATTTGGAAATGGAGATGTTAATACACCAGAGCGTGCAGCAGAAATGCGAGATAGCTACGGATTAGATGGCGCTATGATTGGACGTGCTACAATTGGTAATCCGTGGTTTTTTAAACAAGTAAAACATTTTTTTAAAACAGGAGAACACTATCGACCAATTACCATGCAAGAGCGTGTAGAAGCTGCCAGACGCCACTTACAAATGAGTATAGACTGGAAAGGTGAAGTGTTAGGGGTTTTTGAAACCAGACGCCATTACACTAATTATTTTAAAGGTATCCCAGATTTTAAACCTCACCGCATGAAAATGGTAACCAGTGATGCTTCTAAAGATGTATTTGAAGCTTTTGATGAGGTGCTGGAAGAATTTGGAAACTATCAGTTTTAAAAGCTTTGTTTTAGCTTTTTGTTCTTTACAGCTTCTAAAGGTTTTGTTAACCACAGCATGCAAGAAGGATTGTAGCGGCATCCTTTTTTTGAGGCACGAAAAAAAAGATATAGCGTAAAGCCTGGTTGCCTTTTGGGGCAACTTGCCAAAATAATTTTAAATCCTTTTTCTGTTAGCTATTACTTTGTATAAGTTGTTTTGTAATGCGTTGTGCTGCTATTTTTGAGGCCAAAATACCTAAGGTAAAAATAGTGAGTAGTACAATTAGGATGTTTTCGCTTTTTATTTTTACAGGATATGGCAAATCTGGAGTTAGCGGAATAAGCTCTAAATATAGTTGTAAAAGCACAACAAGTAAGCCTAGAAATACACCTACAAAGCCGCTTACTATGGTCATTAAACTGCCTTGAAGAAAGAAGATAGATTTTATAGTTTTGGTTTCTGCACCTAAACTAAAAAGTGTGTTTAAGGACTTTTTTTTGTCTAAAATCATCATAATTATAGCTCCAATAACATTAAACAGCGCAATAATAATTACTAATGTAAAGATGAGGTAAATGGCAAGGTTTTCGGTATTTAGCATTTTAAAAAGTGTTGCGTTAAGCTCAACCCTATTTTTAAAAGTAAATTGGTTTGGAAACGAGTTTTCTAAACGTGTTTTAATTTCTGCCTCGTTTGCATTGGAGCTTAGTTTTAACTCTATAGATGATATTTGGTTAGCATTATAATTTAGTAATGATCTTGCCAAGGAAAGGTCCGAGAAAATATATTGGTCGTTTAGTTGTGGGTTAATATCAAAAAGTCCAACATTGTTTGCTAGCGCAGTATTATAATATCCTTTTATACTAGAGGCTTGGCCTTTTCCAGGTTTTGGGACATAGAGCACTAAAGGTTTTATATAGTCAAAAACACCAAAGGATAGTTTATTAGAAATACCCCAACCAGACACCACACTGTTGCTCTCTGGGCTAAGCCAATTGCCATGCGTTAACATGGAGTCTATTTGTGTAACGTTTAGATAGTTAGCGTCAACTCCTTTTAAAGTGGCAATGAGGTTTTTGTTTTTTGTTTTTACAATCACACGTTCTTCAATAATTTTAGAATGTGTTGCAATGCCTTTAATTTTTAGTATTGAAGCCTCATTTTCTGAGGTCCAAAAAAAGGATTTTCCATGTTTTGGGGTTAGTTTTAAATCGGGATCTGTAAAAGAAGAAAATTGAAGACTATAATCTTTAAGACCTGCAAATACAGAAAGTACAATAAAAAGGGCTGCTGCGGCAATAACAACTCCGCCAGAAGCAATTGCACTCATTATATTAATAGCATTGGTGCTGCTTTTAGAAAACAGGTACCGTTTTGCTATGTATAATGAGAAACGCATTTATAGTTTATTTCGTTTGTCTAGGAGGTCTGGATTTTTAAGCGGATTGTCTTCACCTTTAAGAGAACGTTCAATACCATCTATATAGTCTAAAGAATCGTCAATAAAAAACTCTAGATGTGGCATACGCCTTAGTTGGTGTCTTGTGCGTTGTGCCAGCTCATGCCTTATTAGAGGCTTATTGGCAGTAATGCCTTCTAGTAGCGGTTTTGCTTCTTTATTAGGAAATATACTAAGATATACTTTTGCTATTGATAAATCTGTGGTAACCCTTACTTTGCTTACAGATATAATTACACCACGCAAACCACCATCTGTGGCTGCTTTTTGTAATACCTCTGCTAGGTCTTGTTGGAGAATACCTGCTATTTTTTTTTGTCGTTGTGTAAGCGCTTCCATAATAATTACGTTAGTAAAGGTGTGCAAAAGTAGCGGTTATTTGAAGATAATAGTATTTTTGAGCCTTAATTATTATGCAAACTTCCGTTTTTAGCGGAGAATTAAAATAGGTTTTAGATGAAAAAAATTGAACATATTGGTATTGCCGTAAAAAATATTGAAACGTCTAATAGTTTATTTAAAGCCCTTTTTGGGGAGGCACATTATAAAACAGAGGCCGTTGAAAGTGAAGGTGTACTTACCTCTTTTTTTAAAGCCGGACCTAATAAGATTGAATTGCTACAAGCCACAACACCAGAAAGTCCAATAGCTAAATTTATAGAAAAAAAAGGGGAAGGCATTCACCATATTGCATTTGCTGTAGAGGATATTAATGCTGAAATAATTCGTCTTAAAAGCGAGGGGTTTACCATGATTCATGAACAACCAAAAAAAGGGGCAGATAATATGTTAATTGCTTTTTTGCATCCAAAATCTACAAATGGTGTTCTTATTGAATTGTGCCAACAGATAAAGGAATAAAAATGCTTTGAGAGTTTTAAAATATGTAGTAATATTGCAAACGCTTTTAAATAAAAAGCAAAATTAATTAGTTATAATTAATTGGTCCTATAGCTCAGTTGGTTAGAGCACCTGACTCATAATCAGGTGGTCCATGGTTCGAGTCCATGTGGGACCACTAGTAAAAACAAGCACTTACAAATTTATTGTAGGTGCTTTTTTATTTTGCCTGCAACATATCGGCAACATTTAGTAGATTTGAGATATGAATAGTACAATTGAAAAACCTTTAGCTTTTTTTGAATTTATAGTTAATCAAGAAAATATTTTAAAGGAATTAGAAACTCGAATTAAGTACTACGATATGCAGTCTCATAGTATTATCCTTCCATATATCATAAAATATGTGGAATATGATGAATGGAACAATAGCATAGCTGGAGAGTTAGAAGTTCAAAAAATATTAACACCTGTTTTAAGAGGAGAATTTGAAAAAGTAAAAGAACATTTATATTCCGCTTTTCTAAGTAATGAGCCAAAATTAAATTTAAACTTCCTTACATATCAGTTTAATACAATTCAGAGCTTAGTTTTAAACAACCTAAATATAATTAAGATATATCCATATCTTTTATTGCCTTTAAGAGGAATTGTTAAATTCATCAATGATCGATTATTAATTTCTGATATCGAAAAATTTGTCTTAGATGAAAGTAAGATTGAATTTACTATTGATGATTCTTTTAAAACGTATGAGAAATCTAATGAAGAATTAATTCATTCTATATTAGGTTTTATGAAAGGTGAAAATGAAAGAAAAGAAACAATACTATCAGAGGAAGATTTCAACCGACTAATAGACTACACCCTAATTTTAGTAGAGGAAGAGCGAGTTCCTGAAATTGGTAAGAAATTAAACCCAAATTTATCTTCAAAAGATATAATTCGCTTTTCATATTGGGTTCTACATAATGAACTATATACATCATCAAGTATAAGACTTTATTTCTATGATTTTATAAAAACCGTCTTTGAGAACTTTAAGGATAATGAAATTTCTTCTATAAAGAGTCAATTCGGAACTAAAGGTAGAGTTTACGGTCATGACTTTTTACCAGAAATGATTTCAAAACACCTTTCAAGAGATTAAATATCTTTTAATCTACATCACTTCTACAAAACTTCCGTTCTTCTACAGATTTTAAGCTTCATCTACAACACTTCTATTTAATTCTTTGCACTTAATTAATCAGGTATCCGATTATTAAGCGCGCAAGGGTATCACAAAACAATGAAAGATGGAAAATACAGAGAATGTAGAAAATCTTCGAAGAGCACAAATAATTGCTCACAAGGAGATACTGAGTTTTAAAGAAGCACTAATTTATTTAGATGTCAGCGAATCCTTTTTGTACAAGTTAACTTCAAAGAAAGTTATTGAATTTACAAAGCCAAACGGCGGTAAAATCTATTTCAAGAAGTCTAATTTGGACAATTGGATGTTGCAGAGTCAATCTACGAGTGCAAGAGTTTTAGAAGAGAATATTTTTAATCATTTAAAACAGAAAGGAAGATGAGAAATAGTAATATTTCGTGGACAAAATCTACATGGAACCCATGGATGGGCTGTAGAAAAGTATCAAGTGCATGTAAATTTTGTTATATGCATAGAATTTTAGAAAAAGGTGGAGCAAATCCAAACACGGTTATTAAAAGCGCGGGTAAATTTAACGAACCATTAAAATGGAATATAGGTAGAAAAATATTCACTTGTTCTATGTCAGACTTTTTTATAGAAGAAGCTGATGAATGGAGAGATGAAGCTTGGGAAATTATTAAAAATACCAAACAACACACGTACATGATTTTAACCAAAAGACCAGAGCGAATAAAAGAGAATTTACCTAGCGATTGGAATAGCGAAAATTATCCCCATGTTTGGATTGGCGTTACAGTAGAAGACCAAGAAAGTGTTAGTAGAATTCATTATTTAAATGAATTTGGATGTAGCGTAAAATGGGTCTCTTTTGAACCATTATTAGGCGAGGTGTACTTAACAGATAAAGAGTTTTCAATTATTGATTGGGCTGTTATTGGTGGAGAATCTGGTAATAAAACAGGTAAATACCAATTCAGAAAATCAGAATTAAATTGGTTCATGTCATTAATGTACCAGTTTGAAAAGGAAGATATTCCATATTTCTTTAAGCAGTTTGGTACTTGGTATCACTATAATCAATTCAAGTTAAAGGATTGGAAAGGGGAAAAGTATTGCAAAAGTTTTCCAAAGGGTTTTAAAATTAGAAATTATCCTAAACCGTACATTTATGGAACGTATATTAATAAAAAAGAATATTTATAATAGATTACCAGAAACACTTCAAAAGCTTACGGAACCTTTTGAGAGTAGAGAAAAAGATATTGTATTATTATCGAGTTTAGGTGTTTTAAGCAATTGCTTGCCCAATGTATATGGAATTTATGATGGCGATACGATGTACCCACATTTATATTTGATGATAATTGCACCAGCAGCATCAGGTAAAGGTGTGATGAATTATTCCAGACTGCTGATAGAGCCTATTCACGACAAAATTTTTAGTGAAAGTAAAAGTGAGTATCTGATTTGTGAGCAAAGCAACAAGAATAAGAAAAAAGAAGGTGAACCATGTCCTGATGTAAAAGTGAAGATTCTACCAGCAAATATTAGTAGTGCAGAAATGCATTCGTTTTTAGCTTCAAGCGAACATGGCTTATTAATCATGGAATCTGAAGCGGATACTATGAGTAATATGCTAAAAAACGATTGGAGTAATTATTCTGATGTTCTACGGAAGGCATTTCATCATGAACCAATTTCTATTAGTAGAAAAACAGAAAAGATATTTGTAGATATTAAAGACCCAAAACTAGCAATGGTTATTAGTGGAACGCCAGATCAATTAATGCCATTAATAAAGTCCAGAGAGAATGGTTTGTTTTCTAGGTTTATGATTTATAATTTCGATGAAATTACAGATTTTAAAAACGTTTTTGCTTTAAAGACTAAAAACAACAAGGTAATATTTGAAGAAATTGGGAAAGATATATTTAACCTATATGGAGAATTAACAAGCCTAGAAAAGCCGATTGAATTCTGTTTTACTGATAAACAAATAGAAAAGTTTTTATCTACGATTAGACCCATACGAACAGATATTGTTAATAATCATTCACAATCGTTTATTTCAAATTTGCACAGACATGGGTTGATATTATTTAGAATAGCGATGATATTAACGGTTTTGAGAAATAAATCTAATCTCATTAATGAAGAGAAATTATACTGTTCTAATAATGATTTCTTAGTTGCTATGCAATTGATGAAAACCTTATTGAGGCACTGTCAGTTCACCTTCAATTCAATAGAATCTGGAGATTTGTCAATCCAAGATGAGAATATTTTAGAGGACTTAAAACCGACCTTCACAAGGCAAGAAGCTATAGATGTTGGTGCAAAACACGATATTCCGAAAAGGACTATAGACGACAAACTATCGCAATGGAAAAAGCGGAAATACATTTTTAAGAAAAGTAGAGGCAAATACTTAAAACGAGTGTAAGTATGTAATTACTGCAACAACTGTAATAACTGCCTCTATTCTGGGGCAGTTTATGCCAAAATTTAAAACAATAATTATGATAAGAGCAACAATTAAGTTGATGCTTGATGGGAAGCCTATGGCAAATAATAAGCATGCGGTTTATCTAAGAATTCTAAAAGACAGAAGACAAAAGAAAATTAGTTTAGGACTATATTGTATGAAAGTACATTTTGAAAACGAATCTTTTACAAAACACCATCCAAGCTATCAACTAGAAAACGAAATGCTTTTAAAACTAAAAGCAAGAGGATTAGAAATTATAAGGTCATTTAAACTTAACCAACAGGATTTCAATTTAGACGAATTTGAAGAAGCCTTTAGAACAACAAAAAAAGACAATGACGTTTTTGTAAATTCATTTTTTAGTGAAATTATAGACGAGCAAGTAAGGTCTGGTAAAATAGGTAATGCGAACGCATACAAAGACACTATAGATTCTGTTATAAAATTTAGCGGCAAGAAAACTAAATTCAAGGATATTACACCAACATTTTTAGAAAAATATGAAGTATTTCTTAGAGAAAACGGAAATAGAAATGGAGGCATCGCTTTTAAAATGCGAGAGTTGAGAGCTGTATTTAATAAAGCAAGAAAACGTAAAGTTATACCTAAAGAGCCATATCCGTTTGAAGACTATAAAATATCTAAACTTAAATCGGACATTTCAAAAAGAGCATTATCGCTTAATGAATTTAAAAAAATTAGAGATGTTGATTTGAGTAAACAGCCACATTTAATTGAAGCATATAACTATTTTATGTTTTCAATTTATACTAGAGGTATGAACTTTCAAGATATGATGTTTTTAAAATGGTCAGACATTCAAAATAATAGAATTCATTATACACGATCTAAAACCAAAGGGAAATTTAATCTTGAAATTATAAAAAATGCTCAGGCAATATTAGATTATTACAAAGCACAAAACAGACCAACAAATTATGTGTTTCCAATTCTGTTAAAAGAAGAACTGACACCAAAACAAATTGATAACAGAAAGCATAAAGTGTTGAGACGGTATAATCTAAAACTAAAAGAGATAGCGAATTTAGCTGGCGTTAAAACAAAATTAACATCATACGTAGCTAGGCATAGTTTTGCAACGATACTAAAAATGAGTGGTACGCCAATAGAGAAAATTTCAGAAATGATGGGACACGCAGATGTAAGTATTACTATGAGTTATCTTAAAGAGTTTTCAAACGAAGATTTAGATATTGAAAACAGGAAATTTATGGATTTATAATACAATTCAAATATTCACTTTATAGCAGGCTAATTTCAGATGAGATTAGCCTGTTTTCATTATGTAATGTAGTCATTAACATAAACCTTAAAACAATTAAATATTAATCTTTAAACTATAGAATTATGCAATTAAGAAAATCAGAACGCAAACTTGCCAAAATAAAAATGGCATTACAAGGCTCAGCAGGCTCAGGAAAAACCTACAGTAGTTTGCTAATTGCCAAAGGACTTACCAATGATAATTTATCTAAAGTAGCTGTAATAGATACAGAAAATGGTTCAGCAGATTTATATGCACATTTAGGAAATTACAATGTGCTATCACTTCAACCACCATTTACACCTGATAAGTATGTAGAAGCTATTGAGGTTTGTGAAAAAGCAGGAATGGAATGTATAATAATAGACAGCATTTCGCACTGTTGGGAATATCTGCTAGATTTTCATTCTAAAATGGCTGGAAATAGCTTTACGAATTGGGCTAAAATAAAACCCTTAGAGAAAGTGTTTTTAAATAAGATACTACAATCTTCAACTCACATTATTGCAACTATGCGGACTAAACAAGATTACGTATTACAGCAAAAAGATGGTAAATATGTGCCTGAAAAAGTAGGCTTAAAATCTATATCCAGAGATGGAACAGATTATGAATTCACGTTAGTATTTGATGTAGATATTAAGCATTTTGCTACTAGTTCTAAAGACAGAACAGGCTTGTTTATGGGAAAAGCAGAGTTTGTAATTAATGCATCTACAGGGAAGAAAATATTAGATTGGTGTAATAATGGTACTAGCCTCGATGAGGTAAGAGCATTGATTACAGCATGTAAAGATATTGAAGCGTTAAGACAGCTTTACAGTCAGTATTACAGTATGAAGGATTTGGATGAAGATTTTAAACTTCAAAAAGAAACCATATTATCTAAAAAACAATTGTTAAACCCACAAAACATATCAAGTAATGGAATTAGTACAAGTCAGCCACAATAAACCAAAAGATGAAGCTAATAGTAGCTTAATTAATTCTGAAGGTCAACCAGAAATAGTGCATCATTTAGAAATAGAAAGCAGTATAAATCAGCAATCAACATATCAACAAAACCCATTTATAGAGGCTAACACTAAAGAAGTTAGCCTTTCTGCGTTAAAGCATGATTGCATCATTCCTGTATTTAGTAAGGATAATGAAAAGACGTTGGCACATCAAGAGTTTATAGAAATAGCGCAAGATTGTGTTAGCAAGGTGTTTTCTCATCATACTATTGAAGTACCTGAGGTAAGAGTTTCTCATCAAATTAAGGGCAGAACTGCTGATGCTATTTATAAACCCGTAAAAGAGCTTTTAGAACATGAGAAAACACAGTATTTTGAAAGAATGGCATTTATTATAAGAATACCTTCAATTACTGAAAATATAAATGGTAATGAAGTTGCTTTAACTGTTGGTGGTGTCAGAAGCTATAATTTGGAAAACCTCTATAACAGAAAAACTTTTGAAAAATTTAAGTTCTTTATCGGCTTTCAAAATATGGTGTGTTGTAATTTGTGTATTTCTACAGATGGTTATCAAGATGAAATGCGCGTTGGTAATTACCAAGAATTACAGTCTAAGATATTAGAGTTAATTCAAGGTTATAATGCTCAGAATCATTTGCAAGAAATGAATCAGTTATCTCAGCAAAATTTAACCGAACAACAATTTGCTCAACTTATAGGTAGAGCCAGATTATACCATTATTTACCAAAACAGGAAAAATCTGTTATTCCAGAACTATTACTCAACGATGGACAAATTTCTACAGTTGCTAAAGACTATTACTTAGATGATAGCTTCTGTAGAAATGATAATGGGGATATTAACCTCTGGAATGTCTATAATTTATTTACAGGGGCTAATAAGAGCTCATATATAGACTCATTTCTATCAAGAAATGTCAATGCTTTTGATTTTACTAAAGGACTGGCTAATGCTATCAATGGTGATTCTAACTACCGTTGGTTTTTGAAGTGAGTGAATGCCCAATCTCTATTTATTTAGGGGTTGGGTTATTTTTATATCTAATCTAATTCTCAGAAATATTCCCATACATTGAACCATTATGAATAATAGTACGCTGCGAACGTTGTTCTTTTTTACCAGATCTGATTATTTTAACACCTGAACACCCAATTGCATTTCGTTCATCATCTATTGGAAAGTTACTAATTAATAATCCATATTCATATTGGTTTTTCTTAAAGAAAACGCTTCCAAAATCATCATCTATGCTACAGTTCCAGTTTCTATAAACACGATTGCTTTCCTGGTTATAATTAGAAGAGATACGTACTGTAACTCCTTTTTGTTTAAACCGCGTTCCTTTAGTAAGGACATCATAAAAAGCAGGCTCAAAATAATCTAGCAAACGATGATATGCATCATTATCAATAAAGTTTAGCTTCTCTCTTCCTTGCTCCGTAATTAATTCTTTAAAGGACACGTATTCAGTCTCTATAATTGGTGTGAATACACCTTCTCGTTGAGAATTTAAGAATTTTGTATGGGTGCTAAGACCTCTTACATTGTTATTGTAAAGCTCATTTCTCCATTCATCATCAGCAAAAATTTCCCAATCTTGCTCGAACTGTGCATAATGACTTAACAGACTTAAACTAGCCATCAATTTGAAATTTCTGTTATTGTGATACCCACAGAATCGACCAGTAATACCTTGTGCTCCATTTGCCAATTGTTTGTCTCTTGGCTCAATACCAAAACGAACTTTTTCTTTAAGAATACCAAGATCCTTACCAGCAGAAAGTGCTTGTACAATAATTAGAACTACTCGTTGACCTCTTTTTAGAATTAAGCTAGAAACCTCTTTAATACCTTCATTTATATTAAAATCACAAGAAGAGTCAGAACCAATTGCCACAATAGAACATTGGCTCTTATATTGAGATTTTAGTAACCTTCTTAACTCTAAAGCTCTTGATGTGTTAGATTCTCTAATAATACCTAAACCACTTTCGAAAGAGTTTAAATGAATTATATATTCATCTACTTTAGGGTGCACAGAATATTCTATGTCTTCACCTTCGCCTTGAGCTTGTAATGGTCTAAATTCACAAGGAATATCTTCAATCAGTCCATCTTGTAACATTTCAGAAATACCATAATATTCTGGTGGACGCACACCTACAATAACATCGACATCTGCATCCCCAGAATATTGAGCATCTAATATGTCATAAGGTGTAGCGCTAACAGACAATAATTTAATGTCTGAAATACGTCTTCTCAACTCATTAAAAAAGGCTAATTGGAAACTTGACTCATCACCACAACCATATTGATCTTCATCCCTAACAATCAACTGTACATCAAATTCATTAACAACTTTGTGTGGGTTTGGGTGATTAAAGAAGTCACTCATTTTCATCACCTTTAAGTTTGAAGATTTCATTTCTCCAGTTGCAGCATCATAATATTCCCTATGTAACACTCTACAGTTTTGGTCATATAAATCAGTATCACGCATACTTGTTACAAATAGAATTGACTCATATTCGTGAATTAATCCAATTGCTGGTAAAACATAATTACACAAAAAGTATACTGTTCCAGATTTTCCACTTTGCATGGATGCAACGAATGCCATATTCTGATTTCCTTCTTTTATAGAAAGCCCCAACCGTAAGGCATTAATAATTTGATTAGGAAAAATACCTGTTCGTTTTGCATTATTAAGAGTGTCAATAATATTTTCCTCTAAAGATTGAGGTGCATCTAATTGATTAAGTAAGGTTTCAATTTCAGCGTTCCAATGTTTTTGATATGCAGTCATGTGATTCAGTATTAAAGATTAACACTGCAATAATACAATCAAAGTGTGCGGTATAATTGCACAAAAATATATCAATAAAGAATTGATTAACCTATATTTTCATTGACTTGGTCAATTAGAGACACAATATCACGTACTTTTTCATCTTCAAACAATCCAATAATACCATCTTCACTAGCCTCATTAAAAGGTGGTTGTGTTAGTAATTTTTTATCTAAAGTGCCATTGTTGTTTAGGTAATTAATGAGTGTCTGTATAAATGTAATCTGAACAGGCTTAAGGTTTTTGTCTTCTATGAAGCTTGAAAACAAACCGTGTACTACTTCGATATCTAAACCTACAATACTTCTAATAAATTTACCCAACGGCTGATCCCCATATTCATTTACATAATCTTCTTTTGTTCCAAGTTCTTCATTGAATAAAAAAGATTCCAATAGCTCTAATTCTTTTGGTGTAATTGGGATGTTATTGTGAAGTTTGTGGATAACCAGATGTGATTTGTTTTTTCTTATAAAAGATTCAACTCTATCTTTATAGCTTTTAAGACGTGCATATGTAGGTAAAATATCAACTTCTTTTACTTTATGAAGTTGTATTTCGTCCGAAAAATCAGTGTAAACTGTTTTAACTTGTTCTTTTTCTATAAATTTTAATAAGTCTCTTATTTCAATTCTAATATGTTCTAGAACATTAATATTTGTGTTACGCCAGAATTCTTCTTCTTGGAGTTGTCTTATTAAGCCAAGTTTCTCTTTAACTCTAGGGACATTACGTTTCTTGTATAGATTTTTAGCTATGCTGTAAATTTGTTTAACATAAGCTTCTTCTCCCTTTTTATTTCCTGAAAGTATAACAAGTTGAAAATTTAAAATTAGCAAATCAAAACGTTTTGCTAACTCATCATCCTCTTTATTGTAAGGTGCTAAACCAGAAAGGTTAGTACTTAAATCATGAACATCACCCACGCTTAAATTATTCCAGCGTTTACGATTATTAAATTCTGTAACAAGAGCCCAGTGCTTTCTAACCTCAAACCTTTCCTCCTCTAAGTTTTTAATAACTTCATAAAGTTGATTCGTATAATTTATAGCTAAGGCATCTTCTTCAGTTTTAGCTTCAGAATTATCTCTAATCGCCATGACAATATTCAGTTTAGCTTCAAATATTTTCTCTGATAATGTTTTTGTATTTGTGCTTTTAATACCGTCTGGAAATTCTTGGAAAAAGTCAAAAACACCACAATAATCAAAAATTATAAAGTATTCTTTGTCCAACCCTGGACCAAATAAATTTGGTCTCAAGCGTGTGCCTCTTCCAATCATTTGCCAGTATTTAGCATAGGATTTCACTTCCTTAAAAAACACTAAATTAACAACTCTAGGCGCATCAACACCAGTATCCATCATGTCAACAGATACAGCAATTTGTGGTTCTAATTGCACTTTGTCTTCACAGAATTTTTCTAGTAAATCTTGTGCTTTAGATTCATAATTATCAATTACACGTAAAAACTTACCAGAATATTCAGGGTAGTTTTTGTTAAACCTATCTTCAATAAAAACAGCGTGTTTGTGGTTTTTTGCAAAAATGATGGTTTTGCCTAATTTATCACCACCTTCAACCTTTAGTCCATAATTCATTAAGTAGTCTAGAGCAATATCAACGGTTTTAGTGTTAAATAAAAATTTATTAATAGCCGACTTCCCAATTTCTATATCCTCTTCATCACTAGAATTGCCATCTAAAAAGGTGTCTTCAAATTTTAGTTTATCTGCATCAGAAAGTTCACTGTATTTTATACCTTCGTGTACAAATTTTACTGGTACATCAATTGCTTTTGGTGGTACTAAAAACTTGTCTTGTACAGCTTGATTTAATTCATAAGCATAAGTGGGGCTGTCATCTTCAATATTGAATAGGGTATAAGTATTATGATCTATATCTTTTTTAGGCGTAGCGGTTAAGCCAATTAATATAGCATCAAAATATTCGAATATAGCTCTATATTTTTGATAAACAGAGCGGTGGGCTTCATCAATAATAATCACATCGAAATGACCAGAACCATAAAATTTTTCATCCTCATTTTTGAGGTTGTCAATACGATTCATTATTGTAGGATAAGTAGAGAACACCAACCGTGTTCCGTTATCTTCTTTTTCCTTGGTTAAATCAATTGCACTTAGATGTGGTAAATGTTCTTTAAAAGCATTTTTGGCTTGGGTTACTAAAGCATTTCTGTCTGCTAGAAACAAAACGCGTTTAGCCCAATTACTTTTGGTTAACATATCTACAATAGCCGCAGAGACTCTTGTTTTTCCGCTTCCTGTTGCCATAACCAACAAAGCCTCCCTGTTTTTCCCTTTTAATTCATCTTCATGAGTAATTACCAAAGCTTCAGCAACACGTTTTATTGCTTCTAATTGGTATGGTCTACCTGATATCTCTCTATTAACTTGAAACTGCCTTAAATCCTTTCTAGTACTTCTGCGTTCAATAAGATATTGTAATTCGTCTTTGGTATAAAAACCACTAACCAAACGATCTTTGTAAAATAAATCATCCCAAATATGGGTCTCAAATCCATTAGTGTAAAAAATAATTGGACGTTGACCTGTCATTTCTTCTAAACAATTGGCGTATAAAGATGCCTGATGTTTTCCTTTTTTAGAATCGTGAAGTGTTCTTTTTGCTTCTGCTACGGCTAATGGTTTTCCATTGTCATCCCAAAGGACATAATCTACATAACCAATACCAGAAGGATTAACCGATAAAGGCATTCCTGTTACCTTAAACTCTAAATCTCTATGCGCTTTAAGGTTATCCCAACCAGCCTCTTTAAGCAATACATCAATATATAATCTTCTAGTTTCTGCTTCTGAAGTTAAAAGCGGTACAACTTCTTCAAAATCTACTTCTAATTGACGTTCAAGTTTACGGTTTTTAATTTCTTTTTGCTGTTCCTCTAGTTGTCTTTTTAGCAGCTTATTTTCTTTAATTAGTTCAGCTTCTTTTTCTGCCTGTGCTTTCCTTTCTAGTATTAAAGCGTCTAGTGTATCTGACTTTTCTTTAAGCTGAGCTTTGGTTTTATCATCTATTTTTCCTGTAGGTATAAGACCTTCATTAAATAAAGGGATAACAGGTAGCGTAGCACTATAATTTATACTTAAAAATGATAACAATCTAAAAACACTTCTTAAAGATACTAATGCTTGCCGCTCTTTTATTTTGTCGCCATGAGCAGCTGAATTACCAATTTTTCTAACTAATGTAAGTTGATTTAGCAAAGATTCTTTAATGTCATATTTAAAGGACTCATGATACATTAAGGCAGCAAGTGTTGTATCATAAGGTCTTTCATAATCTGGATCATTGTCATACAACCAATTAACAGTAAGTTCTAAAACTATACGACATTGTAAAGCAGCGTATTTAGGTGCTTTAAACACATACTTTTCAGCTTCCGTTGCTTCACCAAATAATTCTGGGAAGTCTTTTTCTAAAAAGATAAAATTAGATGTCATACTTACTAGTCTTGAATATTAAATGTAGGAAATATTCCAACGTGAAATGATTTAATAGCTTTTATTCTATGGTAATCAAAAAGTTCTCTGTCCTTTAAATTTATAACATGTTCGCACTTTAGGCATATAAAAGTGTCAGATTTTGATTCAATATTTACATAGGGTTCTCCAACCAACTGCACATCATTATGCACATCATTATAGTCAGGAATATTAAACCCACTCTTTAACATGTTTTTTAATTGATTTCTATATTGCTCTTGTCCAAAACTACCTTGAGCCCACAAAAACCAATATTTTCCATCTTGTCTTATTCCACTTCTAATAATATTTGGATGTGAATCTTTATGTTTTATAAACCAATCTAATTGTTGTTTAAAAAGCGCTTTTGAGCTACCAATTTCTTCAGTTTCATTTCCACATTCTGAGCAACAAATAACACTTCTATTTAAATGCCCTTCTGTGTGGCATTTGTATTCTTGACCTGTACGTTCTAAGATATATTTTCTTCCCATTAATTTTTCAGTATTACAACAGGCGTAACAATTATTGCAAATATACCAGCCACATTCAGCGCTATGTCCTTCATTAACGCATTTGACACTATCTCGACTATCAATAATATCTTCGCATTTTCCATTTAAACAGTGAGACAAGTATATATCCTTATTGTTTTCTTCGCAAGAATCATTGTTACAATGAAATTTTGTTACTCCATAAAAAGCATAATTAGATTGCTTTTTGGGTCTTAAAATTGTTTTACAAGACCTGCAATTTAAATGTTCTAAAAAACGATTTACCCGATTCACAACATTTAGTAAAATTTCATATTGTCTATTGCTGTAATTAACATTCAAAATTCTTAGAACATCTTCAAGTGTATATAATCGCCAGTCTTTTGGTTCATGTTGTTTACGACAAGCGCTATAACATTGATTATTTTCGCACCACCAGAACTCAAGACCAGATTTACTGCATAAACTGGGGTCGTTAGTCCCTTTTATTAATGCTTTTCTGCCATCACAAAAAGTTGAAAATCTAGGATAATACTCTTTTTGCTCTAATGAATATGTAGTTTCTTTATCGTCACCATCTAAAGCATCCGTTTCAATTGGTTTCAATACTGTTCTTCCTGTACAGGCGTCAAAGAAACCGTCAATAACTAATAAATCATCTGGACGTTTAATTTGATTTGCGATAATATCAAAAATAGTATGTCTTTTTGTAATTTCGTTATTGGATAAATTGGTTACTAATTTTAGTATTACACTTAAAGTAAAATCTAATCCTACACCATCAATTTCTTTTGCGTATTCGCTGGTTTGATAATCAATAGTTATGATTTTATTTAAGTCATTAAGAGTTAGATTTAACTGCTTGGTTTCGATTAGCATTAACACCTTTTTGAAGAATAGCTTTTGCATTTCAGGTGTTAAAAACGCTGTATGTATTGCTGTAGCATGATAGTCAAGTTTATTGGTGTAATCCAAGATAAACCACTGCATTTTAATATAATCTGGTGATTTTGCGTAAACGGTATCAAAAAATGCTTCTTTTAGTCCATCCTGTTTTACATTGTCAATAAAAAGTCTCATGAATTTAAAATCGTCTTCACTTTTCACCAGGTCTTTATTGTAATGTACTTTAGAAAACAGCTCTTTTAATTCTTGTTCGGTTGCTTTATTAAAAATATCTAAGATCTGGGTAAAACTAGATTCAGAACTACTAGACCATAACTTAACGATTCTTTTATAGATTGCATCAATTGGTGAAAAATCGAGTATGTTATTATTCCAGAATGAAAATAATTGTTCATCACTAAAAACTGAATAGTCTATGGTAATTCCATAGGTTTTGATTGCATTTAAAAGTGCTGTTAAGTTATTGTTATTACTACCTTTGTTATTTGAAAGTCTTTTTATTAAAGCTTCTTTTAATACAATTGCTATTTCATTAGACTCTAGTCTATTTAAAAAAGAGTGATTGTCTGTTGTTAATAGATAATTTGTTACAGGTTCGCTTAATGTGCTGAATGATATGTTTGCTGATGTATTTAACCACAACCTAAATTGATCATTTACACTAAACGTTTCTATTGCTTTTTTGGTAATACTATCATTGACGGCTATAGTTGCTAATTCGCAAAATTCATATAGAAAAATTGCCTGAGCACTATTAGAAAGTTTATTTTTTATAAACGTTTCTATAATTACTTGTATGTTTTCTTTTGTTTCTTTTTTTAAACTTTCAGATTGTATTTTTATCTGCTCTAACGTTTGATTAAAATACGTTTTATTTCCTAGCTCTATACTTTGGTAAACTAAAAACGTTAAATCGTCTTCATCTTCTAATTTATTTACTTTTGTAGCACTAAGCTTTGTTTTACGCTCCAAATCGTTTAATGGAATTTCTACCAAAACCTCATCATTCTCTCTTAGCGTTCTTGGATTTATAGCTTTAACAACATCGCCTTTAAAATAAATATCGGGTAATCCATTACACACTAAAAAACCATATTCACCATCATTAGAATGGTTATAGTACCATTTTATTTTTGCTTCTATCTTGTAACAGGTTTTATTACTATAAAGCCCTTTTAAAAATTGTAAACGCCTTTCTTTTGTTACAGAATAAATGCTTTTGTTATGGTTGTAATTATTTACATTTCTTGGATTATTTAAATCGATTTTTACATTACTAATTTTTGGACCTGCTAGTTTTCTATATTTAGTTTCTAATTTACTGGCTTTAATAACCTTCTTAACCTTTTCTACAATTACATCATTTACTATTTGATCTAAGAATAAAAACTCACAATTAAGTTCCTTTTCGAAGGATTTTAAGGTGTTGAGAGAGATATTAAGTTCATCTAGTAATTCTGATATTTTCATTTAAAACAATAAGGTCTAAGGATTAATTTTTTAATATTTTTAAGTTATTGTAGGTGTTCATTACTAATTCATTTCCATATTTACGTTCTAAACTGCGCATGGTAAAGTGTGCTTTTGCAATAGTTTGGAAGTGATTTATAAACACAAAATTTATAGTGCCTCCGCCTACAGCTCCAAATACTGGTATGGCTTGTGCTACAAATTTTTCTGAAACCTGAATTGAAAATCTACCCACAATACTACCAATAAATTTTAGTAATGGGTTAGAACTTGCTACTAACATTTTATTCAATCCTTGTATACCGTGTTTTGCAACATAAGCACTTGCGCCTTTAGCTGCCGAATTTAAAGCAGCTCGTATTGTGTAATAAGAGGTTTCTAAGCCATCATCATCTTTAGAGTTGCCACCTAAAGCAAATACCTGCATACACGACAACTGTGTGTCAAAATCTTGCAAATCTTCGCCATGACTTCTTGCAATATCTAAAATAGATCGCATCATAAATTTGGTAGAAACTGCTAATTCAGTAGCAAAAATAGCTGTGCCAATACCTGTTGTAGAACCAAACAGACCACTTGCAGCTCCAGATGTAGTTACCAGTGCTTTATATGTTTTATTAGACGGCTTTTTAAAAGCTTTGCCTTTTTGCATAGTAGCTAAATTACTTTTTACAACAAACGTTAACGATTTGTTGACTTGCTTTTGCAACCATTGTTGTTGTTTGGCTGGTATTTTTTTTATACCAGAATCTAATTTACTACCAATCTTGTTTAAGCCTTTCATAATAAACCCAATATTTTCCATAGCAAGCTTAGCCTTTTTAATAGCTTCTAGGTCTGGGTTAGAAATTGTAGTTTTTATGATTTTTTCTGTCATTATCTATTTTTAAAATTCACCATTAAATAAAAAGAATTCTATGTTTTCAGCGTTAACATTTAATTCTTTTGCCCATTTATGTACTAATTTATTATAGCTTTCATAATCTTTGTATTTGTCTGATGGATATACCTGTAACAAATCCAAAATAGAATCATTAGCATATAACTTTACTAAGGCTCGCGCTACTCTAATATCATAAATTAAAGCATACGCCTCTTGATTACAGGCTCTTGTAGCAAAATACAATAGTTTAGAAATATAGCTTACATTGAGTCCTTTAATTTTTTGTAGGTCATTGTAGGCTTGCTGAATATTTGATGTTTTTGCAGCATTAAAAGCACTTGAAATTAAATTTAGGTTTTCTGTGTTGCTTATGTATTTGTTGGTTCTATACGTGCCATAACCAGTGTTGCCAAATCCCCAAAGCATAGTCATTATAAAAGGAAATAGAGCTTCTGTTTTTTCGTTGTAATACTTTGTAAAAGCGTTAATGACATCTTGCCTTGATATAAATGTGTTTTCATAGGGTTTTACTAATGCTTTGGCATGTATTTCTAATTTTTCCCAACGCTCTGGTTCATATATAAACCCAGAGTCTTGTAATGGGTTTAATGCTTGTGTTTTGGTTTTATATTTTAAAATGTTATCTCCCATTTTATCTACGTTTATCAACATTTTGTTGATTATTTCACTATTTTTTGTTGATATAACTATCAGCTAATTATTCTGAGGCTCTTATTTTTATGGAATACATTAAAAACATTACTTTAATAGTCTTTTCGATTGGATTCTATCAACATTCTATCAACATTTTTACGATTATTTCATTCATTTATGTTGATAGAATAGGTGGTCTAGCTTTTTTCACCTTGGCTTCTTGTTTCCATTGATATTCTAATATCAATTCTCGGTATGCTTGTGCAGGAAAATGCTCAAGTTTTATTTTATCCATATCCTTAAAAAAAGAATTCAGTACACGTTGTGCGCTATGGTACGGATGCTGTTGTTGGGTTCGGCGAATACAATAATAGGTTATTTGCTTTGGCTTAAGCAAATGCAACATATCAATGGCTATTTGTCTTAAATAAGTTCTATTCATTACGCCATTTCCCCAAGCCAACCAGCAATTTTGAAAATTCCAATCAGTATCGTTTATAAAGGTTTCAAAATGTTTAAGGTTTTGTTGCTGTAATTCAAGGTCAATGTCTTCGATTAAATTTTCTGGTTTTGGGTCTCGTACAGGCGATAGGTTAAAAAGCACCCAACCATCATAACCATTATCACTTGCTATTTTTTCAATATTGCGTGTGGTACTGTCGTGAGCATTTGCAATTGCGGTATTAGGATTAAGTGCAATAACCAATAGGTTTTTATTGCCTTTTCTACCTAGAACAAAACGGTGCGTTCCCTCTTTTGGGATGCATATGTAATCTTTATTATTCATGCTTTAACAAATAATTTTCAATTATGCTATAATTAGCTTCAATAAACTCAACACATTGCGAAGCACAGTCATTAACTAGGTCTTTATAAGATTTGCTGTCAGCATCAACGAGGTGTTTTAAAAATGCGGCATCTTCTAAATGAATTCTTTCATCATTGTACGTAATAAACATTGCGCTCTTAAAATATAACGTATCTAATCCATCTATGTCTCCAGATTTTGGATAATCGTGTCTTTGACTTGTATGGTCATAAACACCAATAAACAAAGCCCCATTGTGATGCCCAAAACCACTAAAAGATTCAATTATAAACTGAAGACCTTCCGTTTTGTAGTTTTTTAACTCCACATATATTTGGGCAATACCATTTTTATCTACTGGGTTTGGATAGGCATAATTATAAAGTGACGGGTCTGTTATATTGCACAATTCCTCTACCATAGCTATTCTAAATTCCGCTTTAATCCCATTCTTCATGTTTTGAAACGAGTTAGCGATAAACGTGGCAGATTGGTGGTGTTCAAAAATGAGTTTTTTTATGTCCTTGCTTTTGGGGTCTATCATTTGATGGGTTAGTTTTTTAATTAATAACTCGTATTGTTTTATAGAATCTCTAAGTTGCGGTGTATTAATAGCTAAACATTGGCATGTATGTAGCCATTGTAAAATATCTTTAGCGTAACTAATAGTGTGATAATCTTTACCAGCTTTAAGATGAATAGTTTTATTGTCTTGGATATATAAAGTTGATTTTTCGGAAGCTTCATCACCAAAAAGCGATAAATAATACAATGTATTATTCTCTTTTTTATAATTGCTATATCTTATAAGCTGATTGTCTTGGTCTCCTGCATCTATTTTATTTTCAATTGATATATAATTGTTGGATTTATCTTTGATTAAAATATCAATTCTACCGCCAGTAATGTCTTTTTTTTGCCCTATAGGAAACTCTTTAATTACAGATGCTTCACTACTATTAAGATTGCCTTTGTAATTTATTTGCACTATAAAAGCCTTTAAAAATACATTGCCCATATAATGCGACCCTTTAGGGTTTAAAAGCTCTGCAATAAAATTAGAATGTGTTTTATTTTCTTTACGCTCAACATTAAGAATTGAAAAAATATTAAAACTTTCGCCTTTAATTTTTTCTATTTCTTGCTGATGCTTTTGTAACTGTTTTACCCCTTTAAGCAATTTTGATACTTCTTGAACTTCTACTTGCATAATTAAAGGCTTTTGGGGATTTTTAACTCTCCTTTAAACGCCTTTTGCAATAGGCTATTAAACAACTCTTCTGATTTTTTAAGGCTTTGTTCTGCTTGCTTTTTTTGTTCTTCGATAGCTAGCAACCCTTTTTCAAACTTTTTCTGTAACTCTATAGGCGGAAGAATTATCTCGAACTTGTTCATTATTGAAGTATTTAAATTAGGTTGAGTACCATCAGGTGCGGTTTCTCTAAAGTACCTCGTTATAGAATTGAGAGCTTTTAGTAAAAAAACCTTGCTTAATTTATCTTCTTGTAAATCTGTAAAAGCCAACCAACCATCATGAATACAACCTTCAAAAGTTATAATTCTAGCAAAACCTAGACTTACTCCACAATTAGCAAAAATTAAACTCCCTTGTGGTAATAGTCTAGTTTTATTTAATCCTTCTTTTGTTATATGTTGCTTTGTTCTCTCTAGATATATATCACTTCCTTTTGTTCCATCACCAATTTTAATCCAAGGGTAAGTACCGCCTAAAAAATTCTTGATTGGTCTTGGTGAACCACCTCGCACAATTGTCATTAAATTTGACATAGGTTCTTTATTCCATTTTTTTGGATTAGAGACAGGATTGCCAAACATATCTAAAAAGAGGCTTTGAGTAAGTTCTTCATAATTATCTATTATTTCTTTTGTTTTTTGTCTGTAAGTATTTGCTTCATCTAAAATAGAGCCTATTTTTTTTTGGATTTCTATTGATGGTAGAGGGATTTTTAGCTCTCCAATGGATTTAGTACTAATATTTGGTTGAGCTGCACCTCCAGCTTTGAGAAGAATTTCCTTTTTCAAAATATTTAAATAATAAAAAAAGTAATTACTTGATAGTTCTTTTGATAAATCACTTTTAAGAAGCCCTATCCGTTGATTTAAAAGACTAGGATAATCAAAATTATAAACACCGTATTTTCCTGTAGTTGCTCCTGAAAGCGCAATCAAAACATCTCCTTTCTCTACTTTAAAGTCTGCTTTTTCATCTAAATACTTTTCTTCAACAAATACTGTTTTATCATTTATATAAACATCACCATCATCAAAATTTGAAATACGCAATAATGGAATACCTTCCCCTCTATAGTCTTGACTTTTAAAGGCATAACCATTTCTTATTTTACATACTTTTTCTAACGCAACCTTTTCCATTATTTAAGATAATTTTCTAGAGATTGTAATGCGTTAGCTCTTTCTTTATCCAATTTTTTAATACTATTAATTAGGTTAGAAGGTGTGTCATATTCAATCTTTTTATGTACGGTTTCTTTATAACTTTTTATTGATAAATCCCAATCGTTAGTTTTAATTTCGTCAAAAGTCACCATAAAACTTTGATCTGTTCTTGCTCTATTTGTTTCAGAAGATAAATTAGAAAAGCGTTTTAAAATATCTGGAATGTCATTATTTTCGATAGAATTACGTTGGTCATTTAAACTATAGCCATCTGCTTTCATTTTGTAAAACCAGACATTGTCTGTTCCGCCAGAGTTGGTCTTGGTAAAAATTAATACCGCTGTACTTACACCTGCATAAGGCTTAAACACACCACTTGGCATAGAAATTACAGCTTCTAGTTTATGCTTACTTACCAATGTCTCTCTAATACTTTTATGGGCTTTAGAACTACCAAATAAAACACCATCTGGCACAATAACAGCAGCTCTTCCGCCTACTTTTAGTGTTCGAAGCATAAGGGATAGGAAGAGTAGTTCTGTCTTTTTAGTTTTTGTAGTTTGTAATAAACTACTTTCTACCTCATCATAATCTAAGCTCCCTGTAAAGGGTGGATTGGCTAGAATTAAGGTATATGCATCTTCTACATCTGCATTGGCTTCGCTTAACGCATCTTTACCAATCAATACAGGTGTTTCCATACCATGCAACTGCAAGTTCATGGCTGCAATACGTAACATAGATGGGTCGAATTCTATACCATTAAACATGTTTGAGTTAAAGTGTTCTCTAAATGTTTTGTCTTGAAACCAATCGTTATGATTATCATAAATATATTCTCCAGCACTTACTAAAAATCCAGCAGTACCACATGAAGGATCGCAGATAATATCATCTTTTTTGGGTTGTACCATAGCAACCATCATATTAATAATATGCCTTGGTGTACGGAATTGACCATTAGTGCCAGCTTCTGCAATTTTAGAAAGCATGTACTCGTATAAATCACCCTTAGTATCTCTATTGTCTAAAGGCAATTGGTTTATTTGCTGAACCACTTTATCTAATAGTTTTGGTGATTGTATCATGAAGATGGCACCTTTCATAAATTTAGCAAACTCACCACCTTTAGCGCCTATGGTTTTCATAAAATCGAAAGCTGTGATATCATCCAGTTCACGTTGCGGTCTGGTAAATAAATCGAACATCTGTTCAGGGTCCTTATTTACAAAGTTGCTCCAGCGTAATGGGTTTTGTTGTTTTGAGTAGATTGGTTTTTCTAAAGGAATACCCAACAAACTAGCTTCTTTTTCCATGCGGGTTTGTTTGTCATCTAATTGCTTAATGAAAATAAGATAGGTGAACTGTTCTATAACCGTTAATGGATTAGAGATGCCTCCTGTCCAGAAATCGTCCCAGATTTTATCTATTTTGCTTTTTATGTCTCCTGTAATCATTGCGTATTGAATTTTTCTATTTTAGTAATTTTCGTTTAATATCAGATTGTTTGGCTTGTTTAAACTTAGCCTGAGAAATCTTATTTTGTTTTTCATTAATGGACTGCTTAACAGCATTAATAGCTTGTTGCAATGTGTTTAGCTCTTGTTCTAAGCTTTGTTTTTTATTTGTTTGGGCTTTATATTGCTCATTTAAAAGCACAAGGTTTTCGTCATAGATGCTTATTTCTTTTTCATAATCATTAATCAGAGCATTACATTCTTCTTGTTTAAGAATTCTTAAACTAGCAAAATAGGACACTAAGGTTTCTCCAGCCTGATAATTTCCTTTAAAAAGCACTTTAAAGCCTTCTAAAAACTCTTTGCCCTTATGTTGTAAATCATCTAAAGACTTTACGTTTTTTAGACTTTTGTATAAAGGAATACTTGCCAAAATAATACCTAGAGGACCAATAGCAAAACTAATAACAGAAGACATTGTGGTATAAAATGCAAAAGGCAAGGTTACTCCAACCAACCCAGTAATTGCACCAACAGTGCTAGATGCTAAAAGGTAAATGCCAAAACCAGAAAGTTGTGCAGCACCAATAGAAGCTAATGCAGATATAGAAGCAATTTGGCTTTTATCTAAACCATTTTTTTCTGCCTCAGTAATAAGCTGTGCTTTTAATTTTTCTTGTTCTTCTACAGGTAAGCTATTAAAAGTTTGCTCGTATATTTTTTTAAATAAAAAAATTTCTTTTTCAGAAATCGTTTTAAACTCGGTTAAACTTATTTTTCGTTTGTCTGCAATTTTATCTAAAAAATCACCATAAGAATATCCCTTTTGAAGTAAACCACCAGCAGGCAATAGTAATTTAGAAAGTTTTTTTTCTAACTTATTTGCATCGTTATTTTTAATTTGAAACATTTTAAACAAAACGTTTAATTCTTTTTGATTAAGTATGTTTATAGGGTAATTAAGCATTTTTAAATTTGTTATTAATGTCTGGTAAATTTAGGTTTTTTATGTGCAATTGAATTGCATAGTTAGATATTTTCTTCATAGGTTTTCTTGAACCAAAGTAATATTTCGAACAATCCCGATCTTAAAGATTCTACAGCGTAGTTTGAAATTTCATAGCCTTGAAAATGCTCTTGCTTTAAATAGTGAATATAGTTTCCACATGTAAAGTATATCCATTTTTGAAGGTTTTCTATTGCGGCGTTTTGGTATTCTTCGGAAGTTATGATTAACTTTTTTTCTTCTTCATTCCAGACTTTATTACCCGAAAGGTGTTTTATTATTCGAGAAAACTTATCATCGGGATTTGGTATAACCTTAATGCTGGCTAACTTCACAAAACAACTTTCTTGAACACTTCTAATATTGGTAAGGATATTTTTTAGTTCAGAATTTGATGAAGGTAATGGCATAATGAGTAAATCGAGAACATTTTTTTCAACGACTTCTGGCAGGTAACCCAGCTCAAATATTCTCATTAATTCAGGGTTATTGTGTCGAGCTTCAGTAATTGCTTGTGAATTTGCAGCTTTTTTAATTTCTGCGCATAATTCTACAAAATCTTCATCATTACTTTTATCGAATACTTTGCCATTAGCAAAGGCTTGCGTGGTTAAATAGTCTATTAGTTGACTTCGTTCTTTAACAAAGTTTTTTTGACCAGAATATACAAACCACGGCAAAATTATTCCTTGGGCTTTTAGATTACTTAGTGCAATAGCAACTTCGCCAAAAGCACTATCATTTGGGTCACCAGATTGCTCGGGCGTATTAAAAAACATACCGTCTAATAATACACCATCAAATCTAAAATGATCATCATTAATAGCTTTAATACCATCTTTTGCATTTTTAAAACCAATTAATTGAATATCTTCTAATAAGCAATTTTCTTTTATATCTTCAAGCGTTTCATGCTCATCATCAAACCATAATACTTTGTACATTGTTATATTTTTATTTGAATTGGAAAAGTTAATTCTATTGTTGTGGCATAATCGCCTTTAATGCCTTCAGGTCCAGTTTCGTCTGTAAAACCAAATTTGCCATTATGTCGTTTCATAACTTGATATATAAACCATCCGCCAAGTCCGCTGCCAGCATGAGCACCAGATTTGCTTCCTCTACGTGTAAATTCTTCAAAAGTGTAGTCTTTTGGTAATGGATTACCTGTGTTTGTAAAATCTAACTGTACCTCAAGTTCCTCAAAATCATATAACAGTTCTACTTCAATTCTATTTTTAATTTTACTAGTGTCTGTAAAAGCATGCTTTTCAGCGTTTTCAATGACATTATCAAATATTTGATGTAAAATTTCTTTATCACCCTGAACAATAATTTCTTTGATTTTACTTTCCCTTAATTTATCTGTATCTGTATTTAAATTAATACTAAAATTTCGAGACGTTCTGTTTTTTATGTCATCTACATAATCGTTTATAAAGCTTAAAAAATTAATAGGTTGGTGCTGTATTTCTTGTAGATTTAATTCTTTACCAACCGTTTGTACTGAGTTATGCATAGAACCTAGATCGCGTTCAATTCTATTTAAATAATCTAAAAAAGTACCTTCTAATTTTGGATTGGCTTTATATTGATATAGTTCTGGCACGTCGTTAACCACTTGCTGCTCAATAATTAGTTTTAACTTAGAGAACGAGCCTCTAATGTTTCGTAAAGTACCCGCAATTTTATGTCTTAGAAAACTGTTTTCATCAGCAACATCAATACCATACTCTAGCATAAGACCTTTTACCTTATCTTTTTGAGCATTTATTATAGATTCTTGGTAGCTGTATTTTTTTCGACGTTGTTCCTCTAAAGAAGGCATCACCACTTGAATTTGCAAAAGGTCTTTACGCTTAATTAATGGCATTGCAGAACCTTGTCTTTTCTGCTTTAACTGTTTTTGTATATATGTTTTACGTAATTCTAAAATGAGGTAATCGATATCAACTAAATCTTCATTTATTTGAAATGCTAGGATATGAGTATTAGGATAAAACACTTGTTTATCTGTTGCCTTAAACAATGTAGGTTTAATATTGGTACCTACAAGACTTAATAAAACATCATTATTTTGCAGCAAACAAGAGTCTCCTCGTAATGTTCTTGGTACTACATCTTCAAAAGTGCGTGTATAACTTACGGTATCATTTTGAGCTAAATCCGATATTTTAATAAATACACCTTCGCTTGTTTTAGCGCTAAGCTTTTCTGTAGGGGAAATTATACTTTCTAACCTAACAAGCTCACTTTCCTGGTCTGGTGATAAATTTAAGGGTTCAAAAACATATCTATTAACCGCCAAATTATATTGATTACTTGAGATTTCTTTGTTAGAAATGTGTTTTAATAACTTAGTGTCACTTTTGGCATCAATTAATTGTAATACAGCATTGACATCAATTACATTAACCTTGTTTTTATCACTTAAAATTAATGACGTTGCGTCAATAAACTTGATGTGTTTTGGTTTTGAAGCATTTTTAGAGAGCGAAATGAGACTAACATTTACACTACTAAAACTTAATATTCGCTGAGGAAGCGAAATAACAGATTCAATATGATTGTTATCTGTAAGAAACTTTTTTAAAGCTTTTTCTTTAGGATTGCTACTACTTAAAAACCCACTTGGAATAATAAACACCATTTTGCCGTTTTTCTTCAATTTTTTGAAGTTTTCGGAAATGATAAATGCGTTGGCGTTTCTACTTATTATATACTCTGATTTTTTTTGATTAGAAGTTAATCTATCTTCGTCTAGATTTAAATTAAACGGTGGATTAAAAGCAATAAAATCGTAGTTGGTATTTGCAACAGAATCATAAACACAATCATTAAGAGCTACTTTATAATTGGTTTTCGGATTATTCATTTGCATACGTAATTGTCCTAATAGCCATACAATCTCATCAACTTCTTCCCCAAAATAATTAATGTGTTTTGGTAAATCTAACGCTAAGGAAGATAGTCCGGAAAATGGGTTATAATAACTTGCATGCTCTTTGTCATTAAAAAAATGATTGAAAATGATAGTAAGTTCTTTGGGTTGCATGGAAGAGCTTCCTGAAAAACGATTGAAATGACTACTTAAAAGATGGTCAAATAATGCGGACCCTTTTTCATTTAAATCTTGACTGCTTAAAGAAATAAAAATTGTTATAATTTGCGCAATGTATTTTGAATTTGCCGTTGATATAATATCTTTTATATATTCATCATACATTAGTTTAATAGGTTCATTTTTATTTGCTTTTAATAGACTTGTTATAGTCTCTTTGTGCCCAGAATCAAAATCTGTATTTCCAAATCCTAAATGAATGCGTTGAAAATTTCTATATCGTGTTGAAAACGGAATTATTCTTTCTTTTCTCAATAAAAGAAAAAAACAATTTAGCAACAATGCTTCACTTTTATCAAGGTTACTTTTATTTAAATTTTGAACTGTAGCTATATGAGCTATTGTTTTTAATATATAATCGTTTTTATTCATCTAACTCTAATAAATTAATATCTTGAATTGCAGCACCAGCAATTCCTTTTATAGCACCATGCATATTAATGGTATTGTTAATCACCTTTTCAATTTGCTTTTCTCGCTTTTTCCAGATAGAAGTCATTGCTCTTTTTTCAGCTTTTAAATCTGTTTGCATTTGTGAAAAACCTTCTACTATACCTTCTATTTGCAATCTGAATTCGTTGCTGGTTAAAAAATCATATAGCATTACCATTTTATCTCCTTTGTTTTCTTGTGAAATTAACGTGTTACTAATGTTTACAATAGACACTCTTAAAACTTCACTTAATCCCTTAAATTCTTCGTAGGTACAAATCCAAATTCCATCTTTTAATCCCATTCTTTCCATGTCGCTAGGTAATACTTCGGTTACTAAAACTCCAATGTTGGCATTTTTGTCTCTAATGTCGTTTTTAAATTTTTCAATCCATGAATTACTGAAATTTTTAGTGCGTTTGCTTTCATAATAAATTGTACCACAATTTTGATTGGTTCTGGTATTCACCGTTTGAATACAATCTGCACCATTAGCGCCTTTTTTTATTTCTGAAATAGTATCTAATGGATATTTAGATTGTAACCACTCTTCAATAGCTAATTCTTGAATTTCTCCTTGTAATTGCATTGACCCTTGCTCATGCTTACGCTTCATTTCTTCCATTAGTTTCTTCTGGTCGGCTAATTGTTTTTCATATTCCTTTATTTTAAATTCACTTTCGCTAATCGCTTCTTTTTTAGCATTAACACGTTCTTTTTTAAGTAATGCATCAATTTCTTTTTGAGCCTCTAGTTTAGCATGAGAGGTAGCTTCTTCTATTTCTCTTTTTAACTTAAGTATTTCACCTTCTTTTTTATGCAATTCTTTAACCTTATCTGATTTGTCTTTTAATTCCTCTTGCATATTAGAAATTAAATCACTCTGTTCTTCGGCTAGTTCTGCCTTAAGCTTTGTTTTTAGCACCTTTTCTAAATCTTTTTTAGCTAAGTTTAAATCGCTTTCGTAATCTTGTTTCTTCTTCTCAAATTCACTTTGTTCTTTTTTCAGCGCTTTACTTTGCTCTAAGAACTTCGATTGATATTCTTTTTTAATATTATCTTCAATTTGATGTTTTAAAATATCATTAACATCTATTTGACTTCCACATTCTGGGCAATTAATTCGAGTTTGATTTTCCATAACAGTTCTTCTTAAAAGTTTGAGACAAAACTAAAGTCTATTTGTGCAAAATAACCGCACAGTTATGAATTGTAAAACAAATGCATACCGTTAGTGTGTTCTTTTAATTTGTTCTTTAAGGATTCTGGCTCTAATACTTCCAAATCTTGCCCATAAGACAATATTTGCTGAACTAACTCTTTATTTATTATTGTTTCAAACCAAACTTGGTCCTGTTTGTCGTCTTCGAAAAATTCTTCGAAATCTGGATGAAACGGCTTAGTTTTAAAATAATTTTCTCTGCCGTTATGAAAGCGCAGGACTATCTTTTCAACCTCAGCATTAAGTGGTCTTACAATACCAACCATAGATCTAAAAAATTTGTCCCAGTCTGTATTTGATTCTTGAAGTTTAACGTCTTCTAAAAGTCTAAAATTAATCAACCTTTCGTCTAATGGAATACTCCATTTTTCAATTTCTTTAGATGTGTTTAACCCGAACACAAACCAACGCCTATTGTATTGCTTAAGTACTTGCGGTTGAAACTCATACTGACTTGACAATTCGTCATGAAATCCTTTGTACGTTATTTCAAGTACTTGTTTTTTTTTGATAGCCAAGTATAATGGCTTTAAATACTTAATGCCTTTATATTCTTCATTCTGGTCATAAAACAAAATTCTAGAAGTGTCATCATCCTGTTCCTCTTCGTCTTGAAACTTTATCAATGCTTCAGCTAATTTATCATACCTCGGATGGTTTTCAAAACGTTCTAAAAGCCGTTGTGCTGCTTCTATTAAATATTGTTCGTATTCTAATAGTGGGCGTTGGGCTATAGAGAAATTATTGTCATCATACTTCAATATTCGGGCTTTATCAGGTAATGGTGCTCCAAATCCTTTTTTCTTGTCTCTAAACACTTTAAGATCGTCTCTTAGTGTGCGAATAGAAATACTTTCGCTAGGGTAGAAATTGGCAATCTGCCTATTTAAAACTTTATGAAGCTCATCAAAACTATAAGCTCTTTTTCGGAAACAATAATCTAGAATATTATACCTTATATGGGCATGTTTGCTGTTTGACATTAATTCAATTTGTTGTATTTAAAAATTATCTTCTCAAATGTAAGAAAATGGATTGACAGAAATTTTGGTATAAAAAATTTTAAAAAATTATTTTTTGGGTGCTTTGTGAGTTTGTTTCCTACCTATCTCAGATGACCCCTACTAATTTACAGGTGGAAACTTCCCCCTACCACTTAATTAGAAAGAAAATTTTACAGGCAGGATAATAAATTCAAGGTGATAGTTGAGGTTTATATCTTGTGCTGTTATTATTTTCTAAGTGGTTATTTTTAAACTCATAAATTCAAAAACAATGGTTAGAATTATTAATTACAAGCTAAGAGACAAGGAAGATGGTACATCTTTTTTTGTACTCGAACTGCAAGGTGGTATTGAAATGGTGCAATCTAAAGAGACTGGCAATTTTTATGCGACTGCGAAGAAAGCATTTATACCTTCAACATTTGACGAGCAGACTTGCACTAGTCTTATTGGTACAGAAATGGCAGGTAGCATTATTAAAGAAGAATGTGAGCCTTTCCAATATGTTGTAAAAGAAACAGGGGAAGAAATAACATTATCTCACAGATGGGTATATGTTACAGAAGATGCTGTGAAAACAAAACAACAACCTGTTATACCACAGCATAATGTAATTGCAAATTCAGAAGTATTTTCGTCTAATGGAATATTAGAATCTACTGCAGTTTAATGTATTTAACCAACCTTAGCTTTAATTTAGAGTTGAGGTTGGTTTTTACTTTTTATAATTAGTAGTCGTTTTTAATGTAAAATCAATTTAACTATTATGCAAATTTCAGAAGTAAGCATATCATATTCTAATGTGAATAAGACAAAATTAAAAGTTAGTAACAGTAATGAATCTTATAGAATTTTATTGGCTTGTTGGTCTAAACAGACCATAGAAATTCAAGAAGAGTTTAAAGTATTATTGCTTAATAGAAACAATCAGGTGCTAGGCATTTATCCGATGTCAAGAGGTGGTATATCTTCAACGGTTGTCGATCCTAAATTAGTGTTTAGTGTAGCCTTAAAATGTAATGCGAGTAGTATTATATTAGCACATAATCATCCTAGCGGAAACTTAAACCCAAGTGAATCAGACAAAGCATTAACAAGAAAACTTAAAAAATGTGGTGAGTTTTTAGATATTTCAGTGTTAGACCACTTAATTATTACTAAAGAAGGTTATTATAGTTTTTTGGACGAAAGATTAATGTAGTTTAAACGTACACTGCTTTTAAACAGCTAATTTATTGGTGTATTCTACTAATAATAAATTGTAAAGATTAGTATTAATAGCGAAATATTAAAAAACATCATTCAATAACTCATTCATAGAAATATTTAAATACCTACATATTTTTATAAGTGTGGTAAAGCTAACATCTCTAACACCTCTTTCAATACGACCAAAATTGATACCTGTATCTTCATAACACACGGCTTGGGTTAGTTTTCTTTCATGCCTTAATGTCTTTATTCTATTTGCTAATTCTAATAGAATCTCTTTACTATCGTCATTTTTCATAATGACCGAAATGTCTCTTAATTACAAAAGCACACCAAAGACATATCGGTCTGTAAATTTCATATATTTGTCTCAAACTAAGCTTGAATGATTTTAAGTTTGCTCTATATATAGGTTTACAATAAAGCTAAAAAGAGATGAAATTGAATCAACTAAAAAAAGAATGAATCCATAATGAAAGCAAATAAAATAGCAAGCTTTATTAAATCTTTAGGCTTAGAAATAGATGGGCAAATAATAAAAGGTATTAAAAGCGTTGGCATCATAAAAATTGTTTTAAGTATATCTATGTTTTTAACACTACGTTACTTAGTTAAAAGTTTTGGATCAGAAGAAGCTGTTTTTACATTTTATAGCACCACAGTCATTGCGATATTACTGTTTTTTGTGTGGTATGCAAGTGAGTTAAAAAAGGTAAGTAAAATAAAATTTCTAATTGATTATGGAGCTCAATTATTAATGTTATTAATATCTCTTGTAATTGTTTTGGCGATGCTTTATTGGATAATCAATTTAGTAATAGATGCTTTTAATTGGATTATCGACCTATTTTAATTAGCATGTCAATATGATTAAAGTATTTAAAGAGTTGAAAAACATAGCTGATAAAGGTGTCTATAGCAAAGCTAATATTAAGTGTTGGTTACATAATAACGAACTAAAATATAAATCGCTAAAAAATGATATTGATGCATTAGAAACAGACTTCCCTAATGCTTACGTTAGAAATGACGATAGACTTATAAATGAAATTAAATTTTTGGAAACGTATGAAGTTTTAATTGAAATTTTAGAGTGTTATAACAACGAACGTTACTTCAAGGCAGAAATAGACTATTACAGCCGAATAAAAAATGAAGAGATAGAATTAAATTCATGGCTACAGATGCATCAAGCAGATGAGTGTGATATGCAATCGCTTTTTAAGAGACTATTTCAAAACACCTCTACTTTATCTGGTTATGAGTTTATAATTCGTTACCCATTTTCGTTACCAGTTGAAATTAAAGTGGATGCATCAGATTTTCAAAATACAATGGAATTTATAAAGATTTTAAAACAATAATTAAATGGAAATAACAGGAAAAATAAAAGTATTAAATGATACTCAAAACATAGGTGATAATGGCTTTAGAAAAAGAGAAGTTGTTATTACTACAGAAGACCAATATCTACAGCATATTTTAGTAGAATTCATCCAAGATAAATGTGATTTGCTAGATGGATATTCAGTAGGTCAAGACGTAAAAATTAATATCAATTTACGAGGTAGAGAATGGGTAAATCCAGAAGGTGTAGCTAAATATTTTAATGCTATTCAAGGTTGGAGAATTGAACTCTTAAATAGCGAACAACCTACATCAACTAATATATCAAAATTAGAATCCGCAAGTTTCATTAATGATGAACCAGAAAACGACTTACCATTTTAACAAAAAATCAATTAACCAATAAAAAAACAATTATGAAAAATACTTTTTTAGCATTAATAGCCATTTTATTATTTACAGCTTGTTCAAGTGATGATAATGTCAACAATTCTAGTGATGTAGAATCACAGATATTAGGGAAATGGCTTTTTGATAACCCGAATACTAATCCATCATTCAATAATTCATTTACATTCACTTCTGATGGTAATGTAACATATTCCTATTGGGATGGTGGTCAAGGAAATAATTATGATAGTGAAACAGGTACATTTAGCTTTAATGGAGATATCATGACAATGATTTTTCCGGAAGGTGTAAGTTTAACTTTTGTGCAAAAAGTAGTGTATATTAATAATAATGTTGTTGAATTTCAATCCACAGGTGTTTCTGGAGAGAATGCTTATGAAGGGGATTATTTTAGAGATGGCGCAGATAGTTATGAAACCCCTGATGATGGGATAAGAATTGTATCTTTTGATACAGGAAATGTTTTAAACTCTGCTTGGGGTTCTAGTTGTTATGGCTTGTCCTCAACCGAAGAGAATATTAATGTAAAACTAACTTTTTTTTCAGATGGAGTAGAAGTGCGTTCTGAAAGTTATTCAGCAGAACCAGGTTATCAAATTCATGAAATTGAAGAACTAACGGGTGATGTAATTTCAGTTAAATTGGAGTTATTAGACTTTAATCCTAATATTTTGGATAAAGATATTATCATTTATGACATCGCTGTGGGAATAGAAAATGGAGTCGAAACTATTGTGACAAGTGAGTACCTTGGGGAATTGTTCTATTGTACGGATTCAAGATATGAAGTAGTTTATACCTACAATAACACCAATGATACATCCAGCATCGAGGAACAAACACATTCATTTTAGTTAAGATAATAACAACGTTTCAGTATAAAGTAAAATGCGAGATAAATATTTCAGGTATGCTACAGTTGTTGCAGTAATTACAGTCTTACATTAATATGAAAACTATTATAAATCTGCCTACAACATATCGGCAACATTTTATCTGAAAAATACAATTGATTGAAAGTGGATGAAAAACAATAAATTATAAAACATTGACTTTTAAATAGATGAAGGTAAATGAAAAGAATTGAAAAGTAACCTCAAGTGTCTCATAATCAGGTGGTCCATGGTTCGAGTCCATGTGGGACCACTATTAAAGTCAAGCACTTACAATTTTATTGTAGGTGCTTTTTTATTTTACCTGCAATATATCGGCAACATTTAGTAAATTTGAGAGATTAACAACTTTTAGTCTATTGCAATTGTTGCTAAAATAGGTTGCAACGTATTTGAATGCTAATTCTGAATAAATATAAAACCTAAACAAAACTTAAACACTTATGAAATATATTGTAACGTTTTTTGTAATAATTATAAGCCTATCAATACAAGGGCAAACTATTATTGGCCACTGGGAAACCTTTGATGATAACACCAAAGAAAAAAAAGCAGTTATTGAAATTTACAAAACAAACAACCGTTATTTTGCTAAAATAGTTAACAGTTTTACAGGAAATAAAAACGCAACCTGTAACGCTTGTAAGGGTGATAAAAAGGGCAAGCCAATACTAGGATTGGTAATCATAGAAAATCTTAAAAAAGATGAAGATGAATTTAGCGGTGGCTCAATTCTAGATCCAGAAAATGGACAAACTTATAAGTGTTCTTTAGAGCTTATAGGTTCTAATAAATTAAAAGTTAGGGGCTATCTTGGGGTTTCACTTTTTGGCAGAACACAATACTGGATTCGTAAAAAATAAAAACAGACTATTAGGTTAAATACCAATTATCATGTTTTAGAATTAATTTACATACCCTACTCATTTTATCATTGAGGCTATTGTTTCCAAAACATTGTAAATAAACTTTTGTTAACCAATCATTTAAATACTCTGTAAGTTAACTAATTACATCTTTAGAAATACCATTACATTTTAAAGCGTGGCATAACCTTATCTTGCTATATTAAAGGAGTTAAACGTCCTTGTTTTTAACAAGCATTCGCTTAATTTCATTAAGTTTCATTAGCGCTTCAACAGGGGTTAGTGTGTTTATGTCTGTATGAAGGATTTCGTTTTTTATGTCTTCTAAAAGTGGGTCGTCTAGGTTAAAGAAGCTTAACTGTAAATCGTCATTTAATGTTTTTATATTATCGTTAAGCTCCTCGCTAGAATGTGATTTTTCTAACTTAGCTAATATTTTATGAGCGCGCCGTATTACTTGTTGTGGCATACCAGCCATTTTAGCCACATGAATACCAAAACTATGCGCACTGCCGCCTTCAACTAATTTTCGTACAAAAAGGACAGTGTCTTTAAGTTCTTTAACAGCAACATTAAAGTTTTTTATTCTGTCAAAAGTATTAGACATTTCATTAAGCTCATGGTAATGTGTTGCAAATAAGGTTTTTGGTTTTGCAGGATGCTCATGTAAATATTCACTAATTGCCCAAGCAATAGAAATACCATCATAGGTGCTTGTACCACGACCAATTTCGTCTAAAAGCACTAAACTTCTATCAGAAATATTATTCAGAATTGAAGCCGTTTCATTCATTTCTACCATAAAGGTAGATTCGCCCATAGAGATGTTATCACTTGCGCCAACGCGCGTAAATATTTTATCTACCAAGCCAATTCGTGCTGACTTTGCGGGTACAAAACTTCCTATTTGTGCTAATAGTACAATTAAAGCGGTTTGTCTTAAAATGGCAGATTTACCAGACATGTTTGGTCCGGTTATCATTATAAATTGTTGGGTGTCTCTATCTAAGTATAAATCATTAGCAATATAAGCCTCACCTAATGGCAGTTGTTTTTCAATAACAGGGTGGCGCCCTTCCGAAATTTCCAAATCAAAACTATCATCAATTTTTGGATAGGTATAAGTGTTAGATTTTGCCAAACTTGCAAAACCACACAAACAATCTAATTGCCCAATTAATTGTGCGTTTTGCTGTACTTGCATTATAAACTGGTGCATCCATTGCACTAATTCAGCAAACAATTGGTGTTCAATAGTTAAAATTTGTTCTTCGGCGCCCAAAATTTTAGTCTCATAAGCTTTAAGCTCTTCAGTAATATAACGCTCTGCATTTACTAAGGTTTGCTTACGCGTCCATGCTTCTGGCACTTTGTCTTTATGGGCGTTTCTAACTTCTATATAGTAGCCAAATACGTTGTTAGATGCTATTTTTAGTGAGGTAATGCCTGTGCGTTCACTTTCGCGTTTTAGCATAGCATCTAAATAATCTTTTCCAGATTTAGATAACGTTCTAAGTTCGTCTAATTGTTCTGAAAAGCCTTTAGCAATGGTTTGTCCTTTTAAAACACTTATTGGCGCATCTTCGTTTAAAGTCTGTTTTATTTTTGCTCTCAGTAAGTCGCAACTATTAAGGTTTTCGCCTAAAACCTTTAGCGCTTCATTGGTACAGTTTTCTGCTACAGATTTTATAGGAGCAATGGCTTCTAATGAATTTTTTAACTGAATAACCTCACGCGGACTCACTTTGGCAGTTGCAATTTTTGAAATTAAACGCTCAATATCCCCAATCTGTTTAATTTGATTTTGTATATTTTGATGCACCGCAGTATTCTCTAACAAAAACTGAACAACCTCATGACGCTGTTTTATTTTATTGGCATTTTTTAGCGGTAGAGCCAACCAGCGTTTTAAGGTACGACCACCCATTGCCGAAATGGTTTTATCAATAACACTTATAAGCGTAACGGCGTTGAGGTTTGTAGCGTGGTAGAGCTCTAGATTTCTAATGGTAAACTTATCCATCCACACATAATCATCTGTGGCAATACGTGCAATAGTTGTAATATGCTCTAGTTTATTGTGGCGCGTTTCGCTTAAATAATGAAGTACAACACCAGAGGCAATAATACCTTGATGCAAATCTTCAATTCCAAAACCTTTAAGTGTTTTTGTGTTGAAATGTTTTAGGAGTGTTTCATGGGCATAATCGGTTTGAAACACCCAATCTTCCAGATAAAACGTATGATAATTGTTACCAAAGGTTTCAGTAAATAATTTACGGCTTTGCTTGGCAATTAAAACTTCACTAGGGCTAAAGTTTTGGAGCAATTTATCTACATATTCCGCATTGCCCTGTGAGGTAAGATATTCGCCAGTAGAAATATCTAAAAACGAAACGCCTATGTGTTTTTTATCAAAATAAATGGCGCACAAAAAGTTGTTAGACTTGGAGTGTAAAATATCGTCATTAAAAGCAACACCAGGAGTAACCAGCTCGGTAACACCACGTTTTACAATAGTTTTTGTTTGTTTTGGATCTTCTAATTGGTCGCAAATTGCAACACGTTCGCCAGCTTTTACAAGCTTTGGTAAATAGGTGTTTAAAGAATGGTGCGGAAAACCTGCCAGTTCCGTTTCGCTCTCACTACCAGCACCACGTTTGGTTAAAATAATATCTAAAATTTTTGAAGCCTTTACAGCATCACTACCAAAGGTTTCATAAAAATCACCAACTCTAAATAATAACAATGCATCTGGGTACTTTACCTTTATGGCATTGTACTGCTTCATGAGTGGTGTTATTTTTTTTGCAGTTTTGGCCAATGAAAATCTAAGTTTTAAATTCTATTTTTGTTGAAAGTTGTAAGTCCGCTAATTTACTTATAATTTAAAGGGTATTAAAAGCGGAACGTTATAAGTTATTTACAAGTGTTGATAAGATAATAAACTTAAAGCATCTAAACGTTACAATCCATAAAGACAACTTTTGAAGAACTATTTTTGAAGTAAATTTAGGGTTGAAGAAAATAAATATGAGTAGAAAATTAAAAAACGAAGAGCTAGACCGTTTAGAAATTTCAGAATTTAAAGCTGCAAAAAAATCGCCCATAATTATTATTTTAGATAATATTAGAAGCCTAAACAATATTGGTGCTGTGTTTAGAACCAGTGATGCGTTTTTAATAGAAAAAATTTACCTCTGTGGTATTACCGCAACACCACCACACAACGACATAAGAAAAACCGCCTTAGGAAGTACAGAAACCGTTGCTTGGGAGTATATTGAAAACACTTTAGACGTCATTGAAACCTTGAAGTCCGAAAACGTAAAAATTTGCGCTATTGAACAAGCAGAAAACGCAACAATGCTAAATAATTTTAAACCAGAAACTAATACTAAATACGCGTTTATTTTTGGTAATGAAGTAAAAGGTGTAGCGCAAGAGGTGGTTAATACTAGTGATATTATTATTGAAATTCCGCAGTATGGCACCAAGCATTCTCTTAATATTTCGGTGAGTTGCGGTGTTATAATTTGGGATTGTTTTAATAAACTTTTGGCTAAAAAATAGAAATCAGAAGCAGTACTATTATATTTGAAAGAAAATTTAAAATTATGAAACTAAATTTAAAATTATTTGTAGCTATTATTTGTGCTAGTGTTACGCTTCAGGGCTGTGATAATGACGATAATTCTGGTGCGCAACAACAAGAAACCGTAGTAGATATAGATGGTAATGTTTATGGTACAGTTACTATTGGTAATCAAATTTGGATGACTTCAAACTTAAAAACCACAACCTATAACGATGGCACACCAATTACACAATGGCAACTTGGAGACTCTTGGTATAGCGTATCAAATCAAAACGCATATTATGATTGGGCAGACACTTCAGATTTAAGTAATATGTTTGAAGAAGAATTACCTCAAGATTATTACGGCGCACAATACAATCATTTTGCAATAGAAAGTGGTAAACTTGCCCCACAAGGTTGGCGCATACCAACCGAACAAGATTTTAAAGATTTAGAAACTTATCTTGCAAACAACGGGCATGAAGGCAATGAAGCAAACGCACTAAAATCTACATCAGGTTGGTCAGCAAACTCAGGAAATGGTACAGATGCAGTTGGTTTTAATGCTTTACCAACAGGTTATGCCTCTACATTAGGTACGGCAACAGGCTCTCCGGTTATTGCAATTTTGGCAACCTCAGATATTACACAAACAACTTCTACATCAAGAAAAATAATCACTTTGTTCGACGAACCTGGTATAAGTTTTTTTAACGAAAGTGCTGCAATAGGAACAGGTATAAGATGTATTAAAAACTAAGCAAAAACCTTATATCTAATCCCTTAACTATTTTGTTTTGAAATAGTTAAGGGATTTTATTATGTATTATGAAAAACCCTTGGCCTACAAAAGCGGTAATGACACAGATTTATGAAAAGAAATTTTGGGGCAGCAATACGGCAGCGTTTTATTCTGGTGAAGGCTCTCATAATTCTGCAATTGTAAAACCGTATGTAAATGCAGTACTTAAATTTTTAAAAACCCATAATAACGCTTTAACGGTTTGTGATTTGGGTTGTGGAGATTTTAACATCGGCAAGCAACTTGTAAAGCATACCAAAACGTATTATGCTATTGATATTGTTGCGCCGCTTATTGAAAGAAACAAAACTGTTTTTAAAGATACTCATTTAGAGTTTCTGTGTTTGGACATTGCAGAAGACGCATTACCTAAAGCCGATTGTGCTATTTTAAGGCAAGTATTACAACATTTATCTAATGAAGAAATTCAGAAAATAACACCAAAACTAAAGGCATACAAATACATTATTTTAACAGAGCATTTACCGCTTGGTAGTTTTGAGCCTAATAAAAATAAGATTACAAGTTTAGGCAATAGACTAAAACAAAACAGTGGAGTAGATGTATTGGCAGCACCATTTTATTTAAAGATAAAAACACAAGAAGTTATATTAGAAACTGTTTTAGAAAACACTAAAGGCAGAATTGTGACGCAGCTTTGTACGATGTTTTAGTCAAGGGATTAATTTATTTTCTTAACAGAAAGACTAATATTTAAATTTAAGTATTTTTCTTTTTTAGGGTTTGGAATAATACCCCAATCTTGTTTTTTTCTAAAATAAGGCTTAAAAAAAGTTAAGTTTTCTTTACTTTCTCTAAAACCTAAATTTATTTTTGATTTAGTGTTCTCAAAGTTTAAAAATGTAAAAACTAAATAATATACGCTATCTTCAAAAATAAAATTATTAGCACTAAGGTCAATTTCTAAGTTTTCTTTTAGAGGATCAATATCAACAGCTATTTTTTCTTTTAATTGATTAATCCCAGGTAAATTGTTATGATCAAAACTACAAACTTCAATTAAAACTTTTTTATGGTTGGAATCGTTCTTTAAATTTATAAATATTTTTTCTAGTTTATAATCAGTAAGACCCTCAAATTTTCTAGCAAAGCTTAATCCTCCAGAATTAGTAGAAAAATCTATATCAAATTTTGTTTTTTGTTGGTTTAAAACTTCGCTTTCCCCATAATTGTATAGAATAACCTCATCTAAATCAACTGTTTTTGGACTCATTAAAACATTTTTTTGAATAGAATCTTTATTAATTATTTTATCATAATACCCTAATGATTTCAACACAAAAGTTACAGAATCATTAATTTTTTCAAAATCAGGTATTGATATTATACCTTCATCATTCGCAAAAACTCCAAAATTAGTGCCTTTAGCCTGTAGACTTACATAAGGAACAGGTTTTTTACTTAAAGCGTCTAAAACGTAAATTTTTTTGTTTTGAGCAGTAGTTATGATAAAATTAAAAACACAACTAAATAAAATGATTTTTTTCATGTGAGGATAAAAAAATTGTAAACAAATATTTTTAAGCATATTTGACTAAAACACATTAATTTTTAATGGTATTACATTTTTGGTTGACACCTAAAAATGAATTTGTTAAACCATAATTTAATTTTCTATTTCATACAGCAACCATAAATAATCTTCACGATTTTTTACAAAATCACGTTCTGTTATATCAATAATTTTCACAGTCATTTCAGTTTGGCTTTTTAAAAACTCTAAATAACCCGTGTTTATTTTTTCTAAGTAATTGGTTTCAATATTTTTTTCGTAATTGCGCCCACGTTTTTTTATGTTGGCCTGTAAGCGTTCTGGGTTTTGGTATAAATACACATACAAATCTGGTGTTGCAATATCTTTATACACTTGGTGAAACAAGGTTCTGTACAAACGAAATTCATCTTCAAGCAAGGTAACTTTAGAAAATATTAGCGATTTATTAATGTCATAATCACTAATGATAAAGTCTTTAAAAAGATCCAATTGCGCTAAGTCGTCACTAATTTGTTGGTAGCGGTCCGCTAAAAAAGACATTTCTAAAGTAAAGGCATACCGTGCTTTATCTTTATAAAATTTTGGCAAAAACGGGTTATCAGCAAAACGTTCCAATATGCGTTTGGCATTAAAATCGTTGGCTATTTTGTGCACCAAGCTTGTTTTTCCAGCACCAATATTTCCTTCAATAGCAATATAATTGTAGGCTTTAAAACTGTAGTTTTTTAAAGGGTTTTTTAGCCAAATATTTAAAGTTTCTATTTCAGAATCATCTTCGCATTGGCGTAATAACTCCGCTGAGGTTTTATTAAAACCAGGCAGAACATCATCTTTAGCAACATCTTGTAAAGGGTGTAAAACAAATTTGCGTTTGTGTAGTTCTGGATGTGGAATTACAAGTTTTTTTTCATTATAAATTACAGCGTCATAAAACAGAATATCCAAATCTATTTCACGCGCTTCATAGTGGGCCTTCGTTTTTTTTGCACGTCCAAGTAAGGTTTCAATGCGCTGTAATTGTTTTAATAATTTTTTTGGATTTAATGTTGTTTCAACTTTAATACAGGCATTATAAAAAGGGTCGCCATTAAAACCTAAAGCTTCAGTTTTATATATTTTAGAAAGTTTTTTTGGGGTACCTACAGTTTTAAATATAAGATTAACAGCAGCTTGCAAATGTTGCAACTTGTCACCCTTATTACTTCCTAAAGCGATATAAACAGTTTTGGTGTGTTCCATTATTAACACAAAATAACTAAAAGAAAAGCGAATAGATTATCTTTGTAACAACAATTTATCTACAATATGCAAATGCAATTAAAAGACAGGCTTCTAGCTCAAAAAATTTATCTTTTTTTAGGCGCACTATTTATTACATCACTTGTAGTTTCTAATCTAATATTTCAAAAGTTTTTTTATTGGTACCCATTAGATATTGAAATTTTTGGTTCTAAATTATTTGAAATTTCGGTGGGTATTTTGCCGTATCCCATAACGTTTTTAATCACAGACTTAATTAGCGAAATTTATGGTAAAAAACGTGCCAATGACATTGTAATTGCGGGCATATTTGCATCACTGTTTTCCGTTTTAATACTATTGGTTGCAGATTATGTTCCTGCAATAGCAAACTCACCAATAGACAACACGCTGTTTAAAACCGTTTTTAGTAAAACCCTATTAGCGGTTGGCTCAAGTATGTTTGCGTATTTATTAGCGCAATTTATAGATATTAAAATTTACCATTTCTGGAAAAAACTTACTCACGGTAAACACTTGTGGCTGCGCAATAACTGCTCTACGTGGGTGTCACAATTTATAGACACTTTGGCTATTATTAGTTTGCTATGTTATTTTGAGGTGCTGCCTTGGGAAAGCTTTAAAGGGCTGTTAATTAGTGGTTTTTTATTTAAAGTTTTAATGGCGTTTTTGGACACCCCGTTTTTGTATTTTGGTGTGTATTTGTTTAGAAAACGATTTAATCTAAAAATTAACGAAGAAATTAGACTACTGTAAATTTTACGTTAATTTATTTTTATGTTTTTGTAACATTTTTTGTCGCTTCTACGTATAACCTATTGTAATGAACTAATCATTACGATGCTATGAAACGGTTTCTAAAAATTATTGGTGTTATTGTGTTGCTGTTTTTAGCGGCCCTTATTGCTATTCCATTTGTTTTAGAATCAAAAATTGAAGCCATAGTGCAAAATTATGCTGATAAAAACCTCAATGCCAATCTAAGCTTTGATAGTGTAAGTCTTAGTTTAATAAGCAGTTTTCCTAAGGCTGAAGTTAATATTGAAAACTTAAAAATTACCACATTAAAACCATTTGATGGAGAAACTTTAGTTACTGCAAAACGCATCGCTTTTGAATTACCAATGACAGATGTGTTTAAAAGTAACAATACGCAGCTAGTGATTAACGATGTTATTGCAGACGAACTTTTGCTTGTATTAAAAACCAATACAACAGGAGCGGTTAATTACGATATTGTAAAACCTTCTCATTCAGATACAAACACAGAATCTTCAGAAACAAGCGAAGCTTCAACCTTTAGTTTTGATGTTAAAAATTACCAAGTTAACAATAGCGCCTTAACATACATAGACGAAAGTTCTAAAACTACCGTCTATATTACAGAATTTAAACACAGTGGTAAAGGTGTTTTTTCTGCTGAAACCTCTGAAATAGATACCTATACAAAAGCAAATATTAGTTTCTCTAAAGATGACATTGCATATTTAACAAATAATAGTATTGAGTTAGCTGCTGTAATTGATTTAGATTTAGAGAAAAATACATATACCTTTAAAGATAATACGGCTACTATAAACGCATTGCCCTTAGAGTTTAACGGTTACGTACAATTACAAGAAACAGGGCAACACATAGATATTGCATTTAAAAACCCAGGATCTTCTTTTAAAGAAGCATTAGCCTTAATTCCAGCTACATATTCTAAGTCATTAGATGGTGTTTCAACCACAGGAAATTTTACAGTAACTGGCAAGGTTAAAGGGTTATATTCAGAAACTAGCATTCCTACATTTGCTATTAACATGGATGCAAAAAATGCGTCATTTAAATACCCTAATTTACCAAAACAGGTTGATAATATTACCATAAATGTAGGTATAACTAATACAACTGGTAAGCCAGAAGATACATTTATAGATATTAACAACTTAAATTTTAAAATAGACGAAGATGTTTTTAAGCTTGAAGCGCATCTTAAAAATGTTACAACCAACATGTTGGTGAATGCTAATTTAGATGGGGTTTTAAATTTAGCAAATATTTCCAAAGCCTATCCTATAGATTTAGAACACCAATTAACAGGGGTTTTAAACACCAAACTAAACACGGTTTTTGATATGGAGGCTCTTGAAACAAATGCCTATACCAGAATAAAAAATACGGGTAAGGTTTCGGTTGCTAATGTAGTATTTTCTTCAGAAGATTTTTTAAATCCGTTTCAAATTAATATTGCAGATCTTAGTTTTAAACCAGGATTGGTAACCCTAAACACTTTTGAAGCATTAACAGGTAAAAGCGATTTTACTGCTACAGGAACCTTAAAAAATGTATTAGGTTTTTTATTAAGCGATAAGAAACTTCAAGGTGATTTTAACGTAAACGCAAATACGTTTACGATTTCGGATTTTATGGTTGAAGACCAAACAAATTCTAAAACCACAACTGAAACAAAAACCGCATCAAACCCTGAAACGCTAAAGATTCCAGACTTTTTAGATTGTAATATTTCTGCAAACGCAAATACTGTGGTGTATGACAACTTAATTTTAAAAAATGTAAACGGACAACTACGCATTAAGGATCAACAGGCAGAACTCACCAATATGACAACAGACCTCTTTGGAGGTAAAATAAAGGTTTCTGGCACTGTTTCTACCCAAAACAAAACACCTAGTTTTAATATGCAATTGGGCATGGATCAGTTAGATGTTGCAGAATCGTTTAAAAACATACAAGTATTAAAAGCACTAGCGCCAATTGCTAAGGTTATTCAAGGTAAATTAAATGCAACACTTACCCTTGATGGACTGTTAGATGAAGATTTTGCACCAGATTTAACTAGTATTTCTGGCACTGCATTAGCGGCACTTTTAAATAACACTGTAAATGCAAATCAAAGTGCAATTTTAACAGGACTAAATAATACATTTAATTTTATAGACTTTAATAAACTTGATTTAAAAGATCTTAAAACAAACTTAACTTTTAAAAACGGAAATGTTACTGTAAAACCATTTACTATTAATTATAAAGATATTCCTATTAAAATTTCTGGAACGCATAACCTTTCAAATATAATGAATTATAATGCCGTTTTACAAATACCTGCAAGTTATTTGGGGAGCGACGTTAATAGGCTAATAGGTTCAATAGGAGATAATAGTTTAGAAAATCTAAAAGTACCAGTAACGGCAATTATTGGTGGCAACTTTACAAATCCTAATATTACTACAGATTTATCACAAAGCATTACTAATGTTACAAAAGAATTAGTAGCGATTCAAAAAGAAAAATTAGTAAATAAAGGTAAAGACAAGGTTACAAATTTACTTGGTGGATTGCTAGGCGGAAACACTAAAGAAGACACCACAAGTACAAGCACAAGCGAAACTAAAACAGATAGTACAAAAACATCAAAAAAAGACACCGTAAAAGAAGGAGTAAAGACTATACTAGGCGGTTTGTTGGGAGGTACTAAACAAACAAAACCTACAAAAGAAAAAGACACCTTATTATATAAATAATTTAAACTAGGTTAAAGCGTTATCACCATACCTAGCAGTTAACAAAAATAAAATATACTAATACAAAACTAATAACAACGAGAGCATGAGGCAGTTAAAAATCACAAAGCAAGTTACTAATAGAGAAGATAAATCTTTAGATAAATATCTTCAAGATATTAGTAAAATTCCTTTAATTACCGCTGAAGAAGAGGTAGAGTTAGCACAACTTATAAGACAAGGAGACCAAGCAGCATTAGACAAACTTGCTACGGCAAACTTAAGATTTGTAGTGTCTGTTGCCAAGCAATACCAAAACCAGGGTTTAAAACTACCAGATTTAATTAATGAAGGTAATGCCGGTTTGGTAAAAGCAGCAAAACGTTTTGACGAAACCAGAGGTTTTAAGTTTATTTCTTATGCGGTATGGTGGATTAGACAAGCCATTTTACAGGCTTTAGCAGAACAATCTCGTATTGTGCGTTTACCACTTAATAAAATAGGTACTATTAATAAAATAAACAAAGCATATTCTCATTTAGAGCAACTAAATCAGCGTCCGCCTAATGCTGAAGAAATTGCAATTGAGTTAGACCTAAGCGTTAGTGAAGTAAAGCAGTCTATGAAAAACTCTGGACGTCACCTCTCTATGGATGCACCCTTAAAAGATGGTGAAACCTTTAGCCTTTATGATGTAGTTAGTTTTGGAGATTCACCAAGACCAGATAGCGAATTAATGAAAGCATCTTTAAATACAGAAATTAACCGTGCTTTAGAAACCCTAACGGAAAAAGAAAGTGATGTTATTCGTTTAAATTTTGGCATCGGAGATCAACCACCCATGACGCTTGAAGAAATTGGAAACATGTACGATTTAACACGAGAGCGTGTACGTCAAATTCGTGAAAAAGGCATAAGACGTTTAAGACAAACCAATAAAAGTAAAATATTAAAAACGTATTTAGGATAAAACGGACACTATAAGGCACAGCTTTTTTATAGTTAAGAATTAAGCTTTTTTGATTAAAATTCTAACTATTTAGGATAAATTAAAAACATTTAATTGAACTTTAAGGTTTAAGATTGAAAATAATGTTCTAAAAAAACAAATTAATTTTTTATTTTAAATAAGTTAGCCTATATTTGCCGATCAATTACAGGAATACGTTAATAAAATATATCGATATAATGATTAAAATCGAAATTAAAGAAGGAGAAAATATAGAACGTGCATTAAAACGTTATAAGCGTAAGCACAGAAATGTTCAAATTATGCAAAACTTAAGAGAGTCGCGCTATTTCACAAAACCTTCTGTTAAGAGAAGAGCACAAGTACAAAAAGCAGAATACATTCAAGGTTTAAGAGACCAAGAAAATGTATAACGTTTAGTTACATACAAACCAAAAAAAGCGATTATTATAAATATAATCGCTTTTTTTATAACATATTTTTAAATTTTAATTTCAACAACCAAACCTTCGTTGGCTCTAATGTTAAAAACAGTTTGGTCTTCAAAAATCAAATATTGCCCTTTTATACCTACTAATTTCCCTGAATAATTTTGAGCCTTTTTTAAGTTTAGACTTTGAGGTTTTTCGGGATATTGATGTACGGGAAACTGCAAATGTGTTTCAGTATTAGAAGCCATAAAATAGGGCATTACTTCTGTAGGAATATTATTTTTTAAGCGATCGCGCCATTCCGTAAGGCTTTCATCTTCAATATCGTGTTTAAGCATTTTACGCCAATTGGTTTTATCGGCTACAAAATCTTTTAAGGCAACTTCAGCAATACCAGCTAAATAACGGTTTGGTACTTCTACAATTTCTATAGCTTCATGCGCACCTTGATCTATCCATCTGGTAGGCACTTGGCTTTTGCGCGTAACACCAACTTTAATACTACTAGAGTTAGCTAGATATACAATATGAGGTTGTAGCTGTACTTTTTTTTCGTACTCTAAGTCGCGATCTTCTTTATCTAAATGTGCGGTACTTAATTCTGGACGCATAATCCAATCTCCAGCAAATGGTTTGTCAAAAAAACAAGATTTACAAAAGCCTTGTCGGTAAATAGGTTTTTCCAATTCACAACTTAAGCATTCTGTACCTAATAGTTCTATACTCAGTGTTTTGTTTAATAATTGATTGACATGAATAAAATCGGACTTAAAAACTAAATAATATTGAATAGGCTCTAAAAACTCAGATTGCATTTTTGTAAGTACTCCTTGATAAACCATAAAAGAATTTTAGTAAATTTAACTTTTTAAGTATTGACTAATATAGTGTCAAATGCCGATTATCGGCTAAAGATAAATAATCTATGCCAATCCCTATTGTAAATTCTCTTGCGTCTTGGTTTTTAAAAAAACGTATTCATCAAATAGAATTGTTTATTAAATACCCAAATGAGGTTCAGAATGAGTTGTTATTTAATCTCTTAAAAACAGCTAAAGACACCCAAGTTGGCAGGCATTACGACTTTAATTCTATAACTTCTTATGAAGAATTCAGCTCCCGTTTGCCGGTTGTTAATTATGAAACCATTCAACCTCAAATAGAACGTTCAAGAAAAGGCGAAACTAACATATATTGGCCCAAACCCATAAAATGGTTTGCAAAATCTAGTGGCACAACTAATGCAAAAAGCAAATTTATTCCTGTAAGCACAGAATCTTTAGAAGCCTGCCATTATGCAGCAAGTAAAGATTTGTTGTGTATGTACTTAAATAATAATCCAGAGTCTCAATTGTTTACTGGCAAAAGTTTACGTCTAGGCGGAAGTAAAGAATTGTATAAAGAAAACGGTACTGTATTTGGAGATTTAAGCGCAATACTTATAGATAATATGCCTTTTTGGGCAGAATTTAGCAGCACACCAAACAGCAAAGTATCTTTAATGAGCGAATGGGAAACTAAAATGGAAGCCATTGTACAAGAAACCACAAAAGAAAATGTTACAAGTTTAGCTGGTGTACCTTCCTGGATGCTTGTTTTATTAAATAAAGTGTTGGAAAGCACTGGCAAAACAAACCTTTTAGATGTATGGCCAAACCTCGAAGTATATTTTCATGGTGGTGTAAGTTTTAATCCTTACATAGAGCAATATCGAAAAATATTGCCCTCAAAAGCATTTAAATTTTATGAAATTTATAATGCTTCTGAAGGCTTTTTCGCTATTCAGGATCAAAATTATTCGGGCGATTTATTACTAATGTTAGATTATGGAATTTTCTATGAATTTATTCCAATGGACACTTACGGTAATTCTAATGAAAACGTTATTCCGTTAAGTGCGGTACAATTAAACACTAATTACGCTATAATAATCACTACCAATGCGGGTTTATGGAGATACAAAATAGGGGATACCGTTAGATTCACAAGTTTGAAACCCTATCGTATTAAAGTTTCTGGAAGAACAAAACATCATATTAATGCCTTTGGTGAGGAGCTTATTATTGAAAATGCAGAGGATGCTTTAAAAAAAGTGTGTAAACTTACACATTCTGAAATTGTTGAATATACCGCAGCTCCAATTTTTATGGAAGGAAACCAAAAAGGCGCACACGAATGGCTTATTGAGTTTAAACAACCACCTCAAAACTTTTCAGAATTTGAAGCTTTATTTGACGACGCCTTAAAGGCATTAAACTCGGATTATGAAGCAAAACGTTATAACAACTTAACACTCAATAAGCCTAAAATTCATTTAGCAAAGCACAATTTATTTTACAATTGGTTAAAACAGAATAATAAACTTGGTGGCCAGCATAAAGTACCACGGTTATCTAACTCTAGAGCATATTTGGATGAATTATTACTTTTGAATAAGGCATAAAAAAAGCAGTTACTATTGTTTTTAAGTAACTGCTTTTTTTGCTAATAAACTTAACTAATTTATTTAGTCGTTTGTTATTTCAATTTTAACCATTTTTTTGGTTTCACCTTTGCTAGCATCTACTTTAAAGTGAGCTTTACCATGAACTCCTTCACCTTTTAAGGTTTCAATCTGTTTTTCAACGGCTTCTAGTGTACCTTCTATAACTTCATTTTTAGTGGTTTCAATACCATTTACTATAGTTGTTGTGGTTACTGTAGCTTTAGCCATAGTGTCATTAGTAGTCATTTCAACCTTAACCTCTTCTTCGTGCATTGCTAGTCCGGTTTCATCAGTATGACCTCCTAAAATAGGTGCAATTACTAAACCAATTAAACAGGTAAGTTTGATTAGAATATTCATTGATGGCCCAGAAGTATCTTTAAACGGATCTCCAACAGTATCACCTGTTACAGCTGCTTTATGTGCTTCAGAACCTTTATAAGTCATTTCACCATTAATTTCTACTCCTGCTTCAAAAGATTTTTTAGCATTATCCCATGCTCCACCGGCATTATTTTGGAAAATTGCCCAGAGTACACCTGAAACCGTTACACCAGCCATATAGCCACCAAGCATTTCGGCAATTGCTAAATTATCCATACCAAATGCTAAAGGTAAAAAGGCAATAACTAACGGAAAACCAATGGTTAATAATCCTGGTAGCATCATTTCTTTTAAAGAGGCTTGTGTAGAAATTGCTACACATTTATCGTACTCTGGTTTTCCAGTACCTTCCATTATTCCTGGAATATCTCTAAACTGTCGGCGTACCTCTTCAACCATTTCCATGGCTGCCTTACCAACAGCATTCATTGCTAATGCAGAAAACACAACGGGCACCATACCACCAACAAAGAGCATAGCTAATACAGGTGCTTTAAAAATGTTAATACCATCAATACCTGTAAAGGTTACATAGGCTGCAAATAATGCCAATGATGTTAATGCAGCAGATGCAATTGCAAAGCCTTTTCCTGTAGCTGCTGTTGTGTTACCAACAGAATCTAAAATATCTGTACGTTCTCTAACGATAGGTTCTTGTTCACTCATTTCTGCAATACCACCGGCATTATCAGATATTGGCCCAAAAGCATCAATGGCAAGTTGCATAGCTGTTGTAGCCATCATAGCAGATGCAGCAAGCGCAACACCGTAAAATCCTGCAAATGCATAAGACGCCCAAATAGCACCAGCAAATAATAATACAGAAGGAAATGTTGAGATCATACCTGTTGCTAAACCTGCAATAATATTAGTTCCTGCACCAGTAGAGGATTGTTGTACAATATTTAAAATAGGTTTTTTACCTAATCCCGTGTAATATTCTGTAACTGATGATATAACCGCACCTACAAATAAACCTACTAACGTGGCATAAAATACACGCATAGAAGATATTTCTTTTAAGCCTTCACCAAAGAAATTCATTTTCATAGTTTCTGGCAACATCCAGTAACACAATCCAAAACAAGCTGCGGCAACAAGTGCAATAGACGTCCAGTTTCCAATATTAAGAGCTCCCATTACTTGAGCTTCCTTAGCATCGTTACTTTTTATTTTAACGAGCATTGTACCAATTATAGAAATTATGATTCCTGCACCAGCTATAGCCATAGGTAACAAAATTGGACCAATACCGCCGAATAAATCGTTAATTGCTCCACCCATGTCTTTAATCACATAGTTGCCAAGAACCATTGCTGCTAAAACCGTTGCGACATAAGACCCAAATAAATCTGCACCCATACCTGCAACGTCACCAACATTATCACCAACGTTATCAGCAATTGTAGCAGGGTTACGCGGATCATCTTCTGGAATACCAGCTTCAACCTTACCTACTAAATCTGCGCCCACATCTGCGGCTTTTGTATAAATACCACCACCAACACGTGCAAAAAGTGCAATAGATTCAGCACCAAGAGAAAAACCCGCTAAGGTTTCAAGAACTATAGTCATATCCATAGTGTTAGTCCATTCGCTTCCCATAAAAAACCAGAAGAAAAATATAAAGAACAACGTTAGGCCTAAAACTGCTAACCCAGCAACACCAAGTCCCATTACGGTACCGCCGCCAAAAGAGATTTTAAGAGCGTTTGGCAAACTTGTACGAGCTGCCTGTGTGGTTCTTACATTTGTTTTGGTTGCTATTTTCATACCTATATTTCCTGCGTAAGCAGAAAACATTGCACCAAAAATAAAAGCAATTACAATTAGCCAGTGTGTTGTTGGTACAATAAAAGAAACTGCGGTTAGAGCCAATGCAACAATAACTACAAAAATAGCAAGTAATTTATATTCTGCATTTAAGAATGCAAGTGCGCCTTCATAGATATGGTCAGAAATTTCTTTCATTTTACCATTTCCAGCATCTTGTTTCATAACCCAAGACTGCTTTATTAGCATGTATATTAATCCTAAAAGCGCCAATACTATTGGCATATAAATCATATATGATTCCATTTTTTATATATTTTAATTCGATTTATTTGTGAGCAGCGCAAAAGTAGTAAAATGAAATATATTTTACCAAAAAAGCAATATTAATTACTCAATATTGCTTTTTTTATTATTTTTTAAAGAAAATAAAGATTATTTCTATGATATCAATAAATTAGATGGTAAATGTACGCTTCTTTTTATGGTCACTTTCATCATAACGTTTAACGCATTCATGGTAAATTTTAACAGCTTCATCAGCATTGCCCCAACCACCGGTATCAACTTTCTTTTTTTCTAAATCTTTATAAACCTTAAAAAAGTGCTCAATTTCTTTTAAGCGATGCGGGTTTAAATCACTAATATCTTTGTTGTTACTCCAAATTGGATCTGACACAGGCACGCATATAATTTTTTCGTCAGGACCTTTTTCATCAGTCATATGAAACACTCCAATTGGTCTTACCTCCATAACACACATTGGAAAACTTGGTTCGTGGCATAGTACCAAAACGTCTAATGGATCGTCATCTAGAGCAAGGGTTTTAGGTATAAAACCATAATCGCCAGGATACATCATGGATGAAAATAACATACGATCGAAACGGATTTTTTTCAATTCAAAATCGTATTCGTATTTATTACGGCTTCCTTTAGGTATTTCTATTAAAACATCGAAAGTTAATCTGGTTGTATTTGACATATTTGCTATTAAAAGTGCTGCAAATATAAGGGAATGTTGTAATAATAACACCAAACAGATTCTTAAATATTATGTGAAAGAATTCAATTATTTTTATGGTTTAATACCTTGCATCCTTGCATCCTTGCATCCTTGCATCCTTGGGTCAGGGTAGTTTATTTACAAAAATGAAGTTCTACCCCCATCAATAACGATTGATTGACCTGTTATCCATTTTGAAGCGTTGGAAAGCAAGAAGATAACAGGTAATGCAATATCTTTAGCCTCCCCATACCCTAATGGGTATTTAGCACGATCAATATCCATTACTTCTTTTGACAGAATAGTTTCTGCTTGCATAGACATCTCAGTCTGCACCATACCTGGTTGTAGTGTATTAACTCTAATGTGTTTTGAGGATAATTCATTTGCATAAACTTTACTTATAGTATCTAAAGCTGACTTTGTAATAGCATATAACCCATTTCCTTTAGCACCTCTAATAGCAGAGATAGAACTTATAAAAACAGCTGATGATTGTTTGTTGATTTTCTTTTTCTTCAACAATTCAGAAAATAAAACTAAAACACAGTCTAAATTTATTTTTCTAATATTTTCGTAATCACTATAATTAAAGAAATGCATTGGGCTTACATGTGCAATTCCAGCTGAATGAACAAAACCATCAATTTTTATATGCAACTCAGAAACTAATAAATGAATATTATCTAAATCGATTAAGTCAAACTTAATTGCTTTAGATAGTTCTAATTCATTATCATCGATGTAATTTTGTAATTCTTCAATATTTCTACCAATACCAATAAAGTTACCTTCAGCAACAGCAATTTGTTTACATATTTCAAAACCTATACCAGATGTAGCGCCAGTTACTAAAATTGTTTTATCAATTAAAGAAAAATTACTATCCTTCATATTCAATTAATTCATTAATAAACACGTTTCCTATTTCAAAATATCCACAACCAATACTTAATCCAACACCAAAACCACATATAGCAATTTTTTTATTTTTTACGTCATTACCAATAAGTGATAAAGTTAAAGGTATACTAGCGGAACTTGTATTGCCATATTTTATAATTGAATAAGGAACCTGACTACTTTCTAATTTTAATTTTTTTCTAATCATTTCTAACATAAACTTATTGGCTTGGTGGAAAAGAAAATAATCTAATTCAGAAACTTCCTTGCTAATGTGTTGTAAAAACGATTTTACTACACGAGGCACTTGTGTTATTCCAAAAGAAAAAACATCAGTTCCATTCATTTTAGGATTAATCTTAGTTCTCTTACTACCATCTATATCCTCTGTAACATGTAGTGATTTTTCTGACAATGTATTTCGATAACCGCCATCTGGAATAATTATAGATTTAAATCCAGATCCATCTGTCCAAAGTTTAAAATTTATATTTTTGTCTTTATTAAATTCAAAAGCTGTAGCACATCCTGCGTCGCCAAATAATGGGGATGACTGTTTGTCTTCTTTATGTGCAAGAAGAGTAGATGAATCCCCTACCAATAAAAGACCTTTTTTAAAACCCTGAGAAGTTAGCATTGACGAAATTACCGATGCTCCATAAACAAAACCACTACATCCTAATGGAATATCAAAACAAGCTGTGTTTTTTGACAAACCTAGACGATTTTGTAAAATTATTGCGGTATTAGGAAGTAAATAATCTGGTGTTTGTGTTACCATAATTAATATTCCTATTTCATTTTTGTCCCAGGATAATTTTTTTATTAATAACTCCGCAGCTTCATAACATAAATCAGATACCAAAACACCAGATTCTAAATGTCTTTTTTCTTCAACACCAGTCATTTCAATAAACTTCAATGCTTCCGCAGAAGAATTAAAAAGTGGATTTACTGAATTAGATATTTTAGTTTTTGGCACGCAACTTACAGAACCGGATATTTGTACATTAGAGATATTTAAGATACCGTCTGTCATAATTATTTAGATTGTATTTTAATATACAAATTTTCTAAAGTTATACATTCTTTAATGTCTTCACCATTAATTTGTTTTTCGTATTTTTCATCTACCATTGCAATTAGCATTAGCGTGGTCATAGAATCCCATTCATCTAGGTTTTTAAATTCTATATTTTGATTTATTTCGTGTCTTTCTGTGTCGTCTAAAATTTCGTGAAAATTTTCAATAAACTCTTCCATAATAATTAAATTTAAATTTGTATTTTTTTTGCTGGCATCCCAAAATAGGTGCAGTTATTCTTAACGTTTTTTAGAATCATTGTGTACGACCAGATGTCATTATAATCCCCTATAACTTTGTTTTGTAGAATTGAAGAATTTAAACCGAATTGATTACCGCTTCCAATGACCACATGCCCTGAAACGGAAACTCTAGGCGAAAAGGTGTTAAAATCACCTATTTTAGAGTCATGTCCTATTCCTGTTCTAGCTCCAAAAATATTAAAGTCCCCAATACTTACATTTCCTGTAATACCAACAAAATCCATTATAATATTGCCTTTCCCTGTTTTGCTGTACTCTTTATCAATTATTACAGTTTTATCAATTATACTGGGGTAATTTATTTTGATTTTTTCTTCTAAAAAATTTTCAACGATACGTTTTCTTATTTTTGGATTATTAATTGTAATTAATACATCTTTTTCTATCTCTCCTTCATTTTTACATTTAACTATAAAATCATTAATATTAGAAATAACAGTAATATTTCTAATTTTAGAGCCAATTTTTTCAGAATTATCATCAATAATGTAAATATTCTTCCAAGAATTTTTGTAAAATCTATCAATTAAAAACAAAACTTCTATTGTGAATCCTCCTCCTCCAATTATATATAGATCTTTCATGGTTTAATAATTTATTATTTCGCAAAAGTCTAATTTTTCTAGTTTCCATTTAATCAAGCTCCAGGTTAGACCAACCCCAAAGCCTCCAAAACAAACTTTATAAGTATTGTTTAGTGCGTTTTTGCCAATGTTTTCGCAAACATTTAAAGGTACTGTAATGCTACTTCCGTTTCCGTATTTTTGACTTATGTTATTGGGCATTTTTTCGTATGGAATCTCCATTTTTTGAGCTAACTTTTCTAACATAAATTTATTTGGTTGATGAAAAAGATAGTAATCAAAATACGATTTATCAATTTTTAAAGTATCAAACATGTCGTGAATCATTTCTGGAACTTTTGTTTGAACAAAGTTAAAAACTTCGTCGCCCATCATTACTAAATGGTCTAATGCGCGAAGATTTCCAGATTCATCTTGTATTAACTCTGCTGTTTTTGGTGAAGATGGTAGCTTAAAGCCTCCTGCAGGAATTTGCAAACTTAGTGCGCTTGCTCCTTCCATCTTAATAAACATATCTATTTCTTCATTATCATTAGAATTCTCTATAATTGTGATTGTTGCACCATCTCCAACTAGCGGCCTACTGTTTCTGTCTTTTAATGAGACTTTTTGACTTAAAACATCTGCGTTTAAAAGCACTACTTTGTCAATACTACCTGTGTTTAATAACATAAAGGCTTGCATTAAACCTACTTCAAAACCTGCACACCCTTGATTAATATCCATAGAAATTACATCTTGCCCAAGAGCAAGTTTACCAGATATTACATTGGATGTTGCGGGTAAAAAATAATCTGGAGACTGTGTACACAAAACAACTGCGCCAATAGACTCTTTATTGAGTAAATTATTATCAAACAAATAATTCATGCCAAAAACACATAAATCTGAAACGGTAGTATCTTTATCTGCAATGCGCTGGGTGCTATAACCCATAATTTTACCGAGCTTAGCGCTTTGTTTTTCGGTGAAATTATAATTGTTTATTTGGTCCATATAATGAACTTCATTGCTTGGAAGAACAGATAGGATGCCCGATATTTTTTTGTTTTTGAATGATAACTTCATTAATATTATGCGTTACTTTTATTAATAAGGTTTACTATTGCTTCAATACTATCAAAGTTTTCTGGTAGAATTTCTGCTCCGTCAATTGCAACATCGTATTCTTCTTCCAAGTCTGACACTATTGAAATAATATCGAAGGAATCTAACATTCCTTTGTTTATAAAATCTGTGCTTTCTATATTAAAGTCAAATTCTGGACGTATTTCTTTTAATATCTCAATAACTTTATCTTTCATTAGTCTCTATATAATATATAATTAGTTAATCCATCTTCTTTAAAACCAAGGTGTTTGTGTGCCTGGATTGAATAGTCTAGTTTTTTACTTATCCATGACGTTACTCTTTTTATGTCTGGGTCAAATGTTAAAACGCGTTTCATTAATATGTCTCCATATTTTCTGCCTCTATAATTTTCTAATACTAACCAGTATCTAAAAATTAATGTGAATCCTGATTTTTCTGCTATAAAAAATGCTACTATTTTTCCTTCGTCTTTAATTACATATGAAGATTTGGTTAATTTAGTTAAATCTTCAATAGACGGGATTCTATCAGATTTGGAATCAAAGTTAGCTTCTAACAGCTTTTGTATTGTTAATAAATCATGTTCTTTCAGTTTTTCTGTACTACTAAAATCTACACCTTTAACATCAACATCTAATTTGTCTTTAACCAATCTAATAAATGTATTATAGCTTTTAAAGCCTCCTTTTTTTATAAATGTTTGCACGATTAAATCCCACTTTTCCTTTTTAGAATTGCGTACTACAATTTCAGCAATTAATTTTTTGTCTTTAAAAATAACCCAATTAACTTTTGTAATATCTTGAATGTAAAAATATAATCGCCAAAAATCATAGCGTGTTTTATCTATAAAGAGCATAGCATGAGATTGATTTTCAATTAATGTGCTATTTTTTTCAAGCTTACTTAATGCTTCTTTACCAGACCAATAGCCATTGGTACACTTAATCCCTAATTTTATTTGCTCAAGATAATTTTCTTTCATACGTTTATATTTATTGTTTTTCTAAGGTCACATGCTATTCGCTATTAATAATTCTCTTGAGTGATACTATTTTTAACATGCTAGTTTCAAGTGTCAATATTTATTGTTTTTCTAAGGTCACATGTTATTCGCTATTAATAATTCTCTTAGGTGATAATAATTTAGCATGCTCGTTTCACAAATATAGATTATTACTTAAACATGGTTTTTAATTGTAATCTATCAATTTTCCCATTGGCATTTAAAGGAAATTGTTCAATAGAAATCCATTTTGTTGGGATCATGTACTTTGGCAAAAAATAAGCAAGTTCTCTTCTGGTTTCTGCACCTGTTTTTTTGCCTATAATGAATGCCACAATTCTGGTTCGGTTAGCGTCGTATAAAACGCAAGCATTATTTATGTCTTCGATTCCTAAAATTGCTGTTTCAATTTCGCCTAATTCAATGCGGTAACCAAGATGTTTAATTTGAGAATCTTTTCTGCCTATAAAAATAATTTCGTTTAAATTATTTTCATAAACTAAATCACCTGTTTTGTAAACAATATCGGGATATAAATTATGTGTTGGGTTTTGCACAAAAGCTTCTTTTGTTTTCTTAGCATTGTTGTAATAACCCATTGCCAATAAAGAACCTCTTATATTTAACTCTCCTGTTTCTCCGTGTTTAACAAGTTTGCCTTTGTCAGAAATGATTAAGGTTTGGGTGTTTTTACAAGCTTTGCCAATAGGTAAAGGTTTGCTGTCTTTGAAGGCTCTGTTTACAATATAATAAGTGGCAATAACTGAAGTTTCTGTTGGCCCATAAAGATTTGAATATAAGGCATTAGGAAGGTGTTTGCGCCAATAATTTAAATGTTTGTTGGGCATTATTTCACCGGCAAATAAAACCTTTGATAATGTTGTTGGTTTTATTACAGAAAAGGCATCAAAATTTGAAACATTGTTTAATACTGAAGGCACCCAGAAAATAAAATTTATATTTTTTTGGTTTATATATTCAATTAGTTTGATGGGAAAAGCAAAACGATCTTCAGGTATAATGTTTAAAGTTGCTCCTTTAAAAATCATTAAATAGATATCTAAAACAGACATATCAAAATACAACGGAACCTGGTTACCAATACAAGTTTTATTGTTTAAGTCATAAGTGGTAATTGCCCATTCTACAAAGTCTATAACCCCTCTGTGAGAGATTAAAACTCCTTTTGGGTTGCCTGTAGAGCCTGATGTGAAAATTGAATAAATTGGATCTAAATCTATAATTGAATTAGATATTTGGTTTAATATTGAAATATCATCATTAGATATTGAGGTGTTTTCAACCGCTTCAATACAAATAATTTCTCCTTTATAACCTAAGCTGATTAGTTTATCTTTCTGTTCAAAAATTGTTATAATACAAAAAGGATTAAGTGTTTCGATGATTTTTAAAACATGTTCCCCAGGTGATTTTATGTTTAGTGGAATATAAAAATTTCCGCTTTTAAAAATTCCAATAAATGAAGCTACAGCCCATCGGTGTTTTGGCAAATAAACAGCAATAGGTTTTCTTATATCTTGTGTTTTAGAAATTATTTTTAATGCAATCTGGTCAGAAATTTTGTTTAATTCTGAAAATGAAAATGCCCCATTATTGTCGTCAACGGCAATATTATTAGGATAATTATTTACCGTATTTTTAAAATATTCGGTAATATTATTTTTCATTTTCATTAGATTTATCAAGCATACTTTTAATCAAAATTAGTGCGATTTTCAATATCATCAAATGATAAAAAAACTATACAACAACTAGTTGTCATACAACTAACAATACAACAGCTTTTGTAACAGCTGTTGTAACAGTTATTTTAAGAATTTTTTTTGAAATTGTTTTTGTTTATTGAGAATAATAAATGTGTGTTTTTACAGCTTTGTTGTGGTTTTGTATAGGTTGTAACATGTATATTTTGTAATTATTCATTTCTTTTTTTGCTAAAAACATATTTAAATTAAAAAAATTAGCAAATAATGCAACACTAATTAAATTTTTTCAAACAAAGGCAAAGCACTAATAATAAAAAACTGTATGTTTTTTTTGAAGCTTCTATTCAAACTAAAATTATATCGGATAACAACAAAGAGTCTTGAAAAATAATTTTTTGTAAACAGTGTGTAAATATTCTTTTCAGTAGATGCATTTTGCAATAATTGATTAAATCCTTTTATATGTTCTTGATACCACCTGGACTGAATCACTTTAAGCCGTTCTAAGCTTGCCGAAATTGTTTTTTTATCAAATTATCTGAGTGTGTTAGGTATTTAATATGTGTATTGCCGTCCATAGAAACTTTATTATTATTAACCCTTGTAAAAAAATATAAACTAATGTATATTCCTAAATAAGCAATACAGATTATAAAATGCTTAAACTATAAAAAAAAATTATATTAATCTAGCATGTTTTGCAAGATGGTTACAATTACTATCACTATAAATAGGAAAACAATACTGTAAGCGAAGTAAAAAGTGAGTAGCTCATTTAATTGAAATTACACATTTTTCTTGTAAAATTCTATCCATTTTTTTGATATAGTTTGTGCTGAAAAATTCTCTAAGACATATGCTCTTCCCTCAGTACCTAAAGACTCTCTTAGAGCTTTATCAATAATTAATTTATCCATCGCGAAATATAGAGATTCAACATCTTTTACTTTATGTCTTAACCCCGTTTTATTTTCAATAATGGTTTCTTTAAGTCCATAAGTATCACTGCATATTATTGGTTTTTCTAATAGAGAAGCTTCTATTATACTCGTACCAAAACCTTCTCGATAACTAGGCATACAAAATACATCACATGCTTGTAATAAACGCTCAGGTGTTGGAGTAACTCCATAAAAAATAACAGCTTCTATATCTTTTACTTTTTGTTTTACTATGGTGGTCATGTTTTCTTCATCACCTCCGGCTAGCAATAAACGGGCATTAAGATGTTTTTTTCGTAATCTATTGAAAGCTTCAGCGAGTTCATTAATACCTTTATCAGTATTCATACGCCCTAAAAACATATAGACCACTTCATTTTCTTTTATTCCTAATTCTTCTCTAACTTCCTGTTTAAACTTGGTATTTGGTTTAAACCTATTTGTATCTACGCCACTTATAGACCCTTTTCCTAAAACAAAAGAATTAGATGCTTTAACTATTTTATTTTTGATTAAAAATTGTCTTTGTGATTGCCCATCAACTAATATATGAGTGGAATTCCATACGGTAAAACGATCTAATATCATTAAAATAAATTTAAAAAAGCCTTTTTTTGTATGCCAAACCTGTCCTGTAAAAATATGAATTCGCTTGTTTACACCTGCCAAACGCGCTACTGAAATACCTAATAAACCCACTTTTGGTGTTACTGTATGCACAGCATCAAAATTCTTTTCTTTAAAATAAGCACTTAAAGATAATAAAGTTCGAAAATCTTTTATCGGATTTATAGCTCTTGATATGGATATATTTTTTATTTCTTTTAAGGGTACGTCTTTGAAATAAATTATTTCTTCCTCATTAACACTAGCTACTAAGTATATTTCAAAATAAGCGTTTAATTTTTCAATGTGATTTATAAGAAATACCCTTGCAGTGCCAAGAGACGGAACTACGAAACATATTTTTTTTCTTTTCATGAGTTATATTTATTGTTTTTTTAAGGACACATGCTGTTCATCATTAATCATTATCCTTAGATAAGAATAATTTAGCGTGCTCGTTTCACAATTACAATATAAATTATTAAGTCAATGGATTTAAAACGATATTTAAATTTAATACAAATGTATGTTTTAAGTAATTTACAACTTAAAAGCCTCTATTAATAACAGTTAGATTAATATATTTTTAAAATTTAGTAGTAATTCTAAATAAACTTATTGACTTAGGCATTTAACTACTAATATTTTTGATAAAACATGGTTCATGGTCAATCATCCTTTTCAATAGGTTATCAAATATTTCCTCTTTCATGAAGCTCCTATTGAATCGATAGCAGTACTCGTCAAGATAATCCTGCAGATCGGTTACGTGATGGTGCATCCCCCTAAGCCATCCCTTTAGGTTCATTATCGCCCTGTGGAGTTCGGGAAAGTTCCCGCCCTTATCGCCTGAATAGATCCTGATATGGTTTTCAAAATCCTTGCTCAAAGGTGCATATCCCGTCCACATATCGGTGGTTACCTTCGCTTTTTTATCGATATGGTCTTTCATGAACGGCCCTAGGTCCTTTGAACCTGCCGTTTCAATTACTCTTGCATACAACCTACTGACACCATTTCCTTTTTTCTCGATGGCTACCACCACAAGCTTCTTATTCTTGTTCTGGCGACCTCTGACTCCCTCCTCCTGGCCTCCGAAGACCGTCTCGTCCACCTCGGCGTTACCGGTAATGGGATAGTTGCGGGAGCTCTTTGTTGCCTTCATTACCTTACGCTTAAAGGCCCAACAGGTCTTTTGCCTGAGATCAAGCTTGCGGCTAAGTTCGGTAGAGGTAATGCCCTTTTTATTGGTGCTCACAAAATAAACAATGTAGAATGCCTTTAGCAGATCAAACTTGACCTGGTGGAAAAGTGTGCCTGCGGTAGGCGACTCGACATAGCGACACCTCGTGCATTGTTTCGAATATGCCGAACTACCATCACAACTATGTCCATGGTTGCGTTTGCTACAGGTAAAACCCTGCGACCATTTCTGCTGGGCAAGGTCTCTCAAGCAGTCTTCTTTGCTGCCATAGCGTTTCTGAAATTCAAAAATAGACAGGCTTTTAAATCTTTGCTCCATAATGTAAATATAAGTATCCCCTAATTTACTGATTAAAATGATATTGACCAAGTGCCTAAGTCAATAAACTTATTCCTTCTCATATTTATCTTTTTGTAATATTTCACTTTTAAAAACTAGTTTCATTCTATATCTTACCAAGGTCGGATTCTAATAACTCATGATCTTAAATTAGCTAATCCATTCATTGTAATCGATTCAAATTTATATTGATTATTCAAATGAATGTAGTGTTCTAATATTGATTCTAGAAAACTTATGCTTTTATTAATATTATTACCGAAATTATGAGGATGCCACCACAAATGATATACTTCATTATTAATTGCTGCATGAGTCATTTCGCTTTTAATTCTATGTAGCATGAATTGTTTTAAACACTTCACATTATCACTATAACCTCTAAGAAACCTACTTGATGGTATTATTAATAAATTAGTGTCTTTTTCCATTTCTTCTAGCTTATAACTAAAATTACCAAATATTGGAGACAAAGTATCTATAGCTCTTGAGATTGTACTAATTAAAAGATCTTTCTTCCAAAACCAAATATCGGGGTTTGCACGAACTGAACTGAATTTATTTTTCTCAATAATTTTTAAGTATTCAGTATTAAATTGATTTCGAGGTAAAACAAGCGACTTTAAAGTTACTCCAAAATTTTCTTTAGCTAAATCTTTAGCAGCTTTTAAATCACTATCAAACTCATTTATACATTGCCCTTCTTCAAGGCAATAATAATGCCCATAAGTATGAGAGCCTAACTCCTGGTTATCATATTTTAAGATAGATTCAATGATTGAGTAAGCAAAATAAAATGGACTAGACTTTTCATCATTACCAACATTATCAGAAAATAAATGGTTATAATAATTAAGCTCTTTATTTAAATAAGATGGTTTCAGTATTGGGCTAAATTTTATGGCCTGTTCTTTATTTTTTGCAAATAAAAGGCCTACCGTTGCCCATGTACAATGTATCTTATAACGAGAAAATAACTCCAAAATAAATGGGATGCATTTTCGTGTATTTTCAAAATATTCTTTTTTTCTATTAATATCATAATATTCAATGCCGCCCCAATGCAATTCAAAATCTAAAGAAATAACAAAATAACCGTGTTTCATAGTATAAAAACTTAAGAAATTATTTTCATTAACTTTGCGGGCTGGCCTGCTACAATTGTCCAAGGCTCAACATCCTTTGTTACCAGACTATTAGCTCCAACAATAGCTCCCTCTCCAACAGTTACACCTGGTAAAATAACGGCTCCCATTCCTATCTGGCAATTCTTTTCTAATATTATGCCAGCTATTTTATAACCTAGTTTAGTTGGGTCATCCCCTTTTTTAAAATTAGATAAATCTCTTTTATGACATAAAAACAAGCATCTATTCGCAATCATTACGTTATCTCCTAATTCAATAAGATTGGCAAATCCATAATCCATGGCAACATTGTTTCCAATAGTTACATTTTTACCAACCTTACATCCAAAAAATTTCCAAAGACGAGCTCTAATAAATTTAAAATTCCAAGAATCTAATAACATTGAGGAATACGAGTATTTATAAAGTAATAACACTAAAATTCTTTTAAACACGAAACCAATAAAAGTGAGAATGGAAATGTTTCCAAATTTATTATCATCTGAAATTAAATTAAACCTCTTTAAAAACTTAAATGTTAACGATTGTTTTTTTTCTTTCATAAAAATAATTGATGATAATAAATAAGAGTAATAAGGTTAAGCTAATATAATTTGAATACACAAAACATTTAGAGAGTAGCATGGCATCTGCTACAAAGTCTAATTTTATATAAGAACCAAAAAAACCTACTGTTAACAGTTGTCTTAAAAGTCTAAAAAAAAGGTAACTCCATCTTTTTTTTATAGAAATTAAATACTGTAGTAATACAAGACTAGTACAGAAAGGTATTATCCCATAGATTAAATTTATAAAGACATCGTTTCCGCTTTCTTCGAAATCTGCTCCAAAAAGCCCAAAAATTTGATTAGAAAATATAAAAAAAACAAAACCAACAAAACCAGATAGCACTAAATTTAAAAGAACGGTTTTTAATAAAAACTTTTCTTTATTGATTTCTACTGATAAATAAGACAGTAGGATGTTATTTAATAAATTTGGTATAAAAACAATAAACATAACCATGCGCATTGCTACATTATAAATACCTAATTCTTCAAAACTTGCGTACTGTATTAAAATTATAGTTGTAATAAACGCTGTGATAATTACCAGTAATTCGCCTATACCTATTGGGAAAGAGAAAGTATATAATTGTTTTAAATCCTTTTTTATTTTATTTACTTTTATTTTATTGAAATGATGATTCTCTTTTTTATATATATAAATAAATTGGGATAAATAGTGTAGAAATAAAGCCGCAAAAACACCAATTATACCATATCGGTAACCCAAAAAATATGAAAGAGGCAAATAAAGTACTGCTGCTATTATTACTGACTTAAAATATGTTTTTAGAGACTTTATTCCAATAAAATAACCTTCAATAAAAATTAAAATAACATTCAATAGAATTGTTGAAGCAAAAATTATAAGAAAAAATAAATTATAAGAAAAATCATAATTAGCAAGTAACTTATCTCTTAAGAATATACTCCCTAAAAACAATACTACAACAATTATTATTACAAACTTAATGACACTTAAAAGCTTATTTAAACCATCACTTTTATTAATTGCAGAAAAATAAATCAAAGATTTATCTCCTCCAAACAAGATAAAAACTATTAAAACATCGAAAGCTTGTTTTAAAAAAGTATATTCTCCAAATAATGTAGGTCCAAAAAGACGAGCCAATACTATTGTTACAATTAAAAAGGTCCCTTTTTGAATAAAAACAGAGGCAATTGAAAGAATTCCATCTCCGTATTTTTGCTTAAGGGTTTTAATTAATTTTTTTATCATTCCAAATAGATAATCTGTTCTGCTTAATACTTTCAATAAAAATAACCACTATTATTAAAACGGGAAATATTTTTGATCTATGCCTCATTGCAACAGCTGAGTTTTCTGTTCCAAAGGCAAAACCAATAGCTATAATTAAAAATAAAATAAGAAATATTTTGGGGAATATACTTAAAACATTTCCACTAATAATTTTTCTACCACTTACGACTTTGTAAATTAAAAAATAGTAAAACGAGCTGTTAAATAAAATTGCTATTAAATCACCAAGACCTCTTACATCATATGGCATTGGTGAAAAAATGAAATAAATTAATCTCAATGGTGTTAAGGTTATCAAATCAACCGCAGAATTTATTCTATAATTTCTTAAATAAGTTGCTCCTCCTTCAATCCCTCTCATTGATTGATAATTTTCAATTAAACTTGAATTATCATTTGACACTAAAAATGCAAATTTGCCATCTAAAACAGATGAATTATATGTAATAAAGGTAAATGCCAAACCACAAAATAAAACAAATATAGCTTTCATTTTAAAAGAATAATTAAATCTGTAATTTTTTATATCTAAGAATAAAAACATAAAACTATAAACTAGCAAACTAAGTGTCATGCCAGAATGGAACAATGAACTTAATAGTATGAAAAATAGAGTTTTAAATATATTAACCCTATTATTTAACATCAACCATTTCGTAAAAAAGAGTATACTATAAATAAAAAAGAATTGAATAAGTGCTTCTCTTAATAATATGGAGGAAAATATTATATTTTGAGGATAAAACCCGTATAGAGCTAAAAAAAACAATTTTGTAGAATCTTTTAGTTTTATTAGATCTAAAATTTTGCAGAAAACAAAAATTGACCACATCCCTAAGATTACATTAATAAATTGCGAAAAAAATCTTTGATCCCCAATAATCCAATATAAAACTCCTAAAAAATCTGTGTACAACGTATAGGAAATTTCTTTCATTCTATCCAGGTCTTTTGAAATATATAAGCCCCACTCATAAAACCTTTCAGTATCACCACCACTATGTAAAATATTGACTATTTCTTTCCCGTAATAATCTAGAAACAATAAGAATATTCTAAGACAGAAAAAAATAAATATTAGAAATTTAGCTTTATTATTTTTAACTACTCCCAGGGTAAGTAAAATCAAAAACATTAATATGTTAAAACATACTAATAAATTCGATAAATATTTATCATTAACAAATGATTGACATAAAAAGGAAGAAACGACACTGAAGAATAATGTTGTTATAAAAAACTTCTCAGCTAATTTTAAATTTATCATTGTTATCTTAGATCAACATTTCATGTATAAAAGATTTAAGTATAACTAGCTAGTTCTCTTTTATTATTTATGTTCTATTCTTGGATGAAATATTTTTTGAGCGTCAGAAATTATTCCATAATTTGTTTAAAAAAAATATTTAAAACTATAAAGAGTAAGATTAAAAATAAAGCTATAATACTTCCTGTAATTGCGCCAATTACTTTACCTATCTTGTCTTTTTTTAAAGGTAAAATAGGGCTATCTATAACCTGAATTAATGGTGTCACTTTACGTAGAGTTACTTTGGCTAATTCGGTTTGTTTTACTAACTCATTTAAAATAGAGGTATTAGCCTGAACATCTACTTGCTTTCTAATGGTTGGCGTTTTGCGTACATTTAAAGCTGGATTGAGGTTAAATGTATTATCTACAGAAACTGCAACCCCAGTTATAGCACTATTCAGTTGTTCACGAATAGAATCAGTTTGTTTCATTAAAATAGCTACATTTTCACGAGCTTTTTTACTTTTGTAATCAATATAAAAATCAGAGACTTCCTTTGCTATTGCCTCAGTGAAATATTTAGCAAACAATTCGTTAGATGACTCTACATCTATAATGATGATAGCTACTTTGTCATCTTTTTGAAACACTTTTAAATCGCTCTTAGAGAGGTCTTTATAAATAACCCCTAAAATACTATCGTGAACTCTTGTAAAGGCTGTACGTATTGCATTTGGAGAAAACTGGATCGATTTGAATTCTGAATCTTTTGCCCATTTTTTGCGCCAACCGATATTTTGAATATACATTTCAGCCAATGATATTTTTTGCTCATTAATTACCACTGGCGTTAGTAAAGTTCTTTCTACCATATTACGGGATAGAAAAAGCTCGGGTAAATTAGATCTTGAAAAAGCATTACCACTACCTTTGCCTTCTAAATTTATTCCTAAAGGACTGTTGAAACTTAAACTACCACCTATACCACCAGAACTTATATCCTCCAAAGCAAAGGATAATGATGCAGTGTATATAGGTTTTTTTAGAAACGAATAGGTAAATCCTAAAATTGCACCAATAAACATGGCTATAAAAATCGTTTTGCGTTTAGATACAATATGCCCCAAAAAACCTTTTCCTCGCAATACTATTTCTTTTATAGAAAGCTCGTCTTTTGTGTTTGGATTTAATTCCATGCTATATTTTGAAATTTGTTATTTAAAAGCGGTAATAACTAACAAAGCAAGACTTGAAAAGATACTTACTATGCTTACCGTTTCAAGGGTAGTGATTTTTTTACGCTCTGGTTTTTGAGGAATTATAATTTGTGAGCCTGGAGTTATTTTTGGCTTATTAGGTATAAACATAAAAGATTTTGAAACTGCTGCTTCTCCATTCGGATAAACTACATAAGCTTTCCTGAGCCAACCTTTGGAGTCAACTCCGCCAACCGCATTGATATAATATTTTAAATTTTTGCCTTTTTCATAAGGAATTTCAGAAGACAAAATTACATTACCAGATACTTTTACACCTTCTCTAAAGGTACTTACATCAATAATATCTCCTGGGAATAATGTAACATTTGTATTACTGTTTTGATCCTTTTCAATTTCTTTCCAATCTACGGGTATGGTTACATAATTTGAGTTGTTTAAGGCATTGTTTTTTGTGCCTAAATTTAAATCAATGTTCTGTAAAGCTTTTGTCTGTTTATTATCCGTGAGTCTAAATATTTTAACCCCTTCAATATCTGCTAAAGTTGTTAATCCTCCAGCTCTTTGCACCACATCATATATTCTGTCTTTTGTATTTGCTAAAACATAATTCCCTACATAGTTTACAGCACCATTAACGGTTACCACCTCTGGTTTTGCGTATAATGGCATTTTACGAATGTTTACTACATCAAACGGTTTTAATTCAAAATTCTTTAGTTGTTCATTATTACCAGTAGAAATTTCTAAATTTATTAATTCTACTTTCTCAAAATTATTTTCATCTATTTCATCAGATTGCTTCATTCTTGCTATTTCCACACGTTTAGATGCTGAGCCAGCTAAACCTCCTGCTTGTACCAATAAATCATTTAAACTTAGATTGTCGTAATATGGATATACGCCAGGTATGTTAATTTCGCCATCTATTGTAATGGTATAGTCTTCCTCAAAATCAAGAATAGAATATACCGTTACTCTATCTTCCTTTTTCAAAATAATATTTGATTCAGAATCTCCATTAAGTGCTTTGGAAAGATTAACATTTACAATTTCTGTGGTTAAATCTGGTTTATCTCTAATAATTATAGCTCTATTTGTATAGGCATCTTCCTTTAAACCATCTGCTTTAGAGATTAAGTCTAAAATGCGCATACCATTACTAAATGAGTATGTATTTGGTCTAAAAACAGCTCCTCCGATACTGATTCTATTTTCAAACCGATTTAAAATTTGTGAGACTTTAAATGCATCACCTGGTTTAGGCATGTAGGTTTTAAATTCAGAGGCTTGTAAATCTTTAACTTTAAATTCTTTATCTGTTTTTTGAACCATATTTACAGAAGCCTTATAAGCCATGTCGTTAAATCCAGATGCAAATTTTAGTAAATCTTCAAATGTTTCGCCTTGTTTCATCTCAAAAATCCCAGAACGTTTTACCTGACCTTCTAAAGTAACTCTATGATTGTAAGCTGGTATTCGTATAACATCATTGTCTTTCAAACCCACATTATCCTCTTGGTTTCCATTAACCAAAAAATTATAGAGATCTATTTTTTTTATTATGTTATTACCTCTTAACAACTCAATATTTCTATACGTTTCATTCTTTCCTGGTCCACCACCTAAAAAGAGCGCATTATACACTGTGGCCAATGATGATATAGAATAATTACCAGGCTGCTTACTTCCAATTAACGTTATTTTAATCGTTCTTATGCGACTTAAGCTAACCTCAACTTGCGACTTCCCTGAAGCTACGGTTGTATAAACCTTGGCAATAGCACTTTTAATTTTTTGGGTAGCTGCCTCAAAACTTAAATTTGAAACTGAAAGTTGCCCCACATATTGTATACTTACTTTGCCTTCAACACTTATTGGAACAGTTGTACTGTATTCTTGAACTCCAAAAACAGTAATTTGTAACTCATCCCCAGGTCCCAAAATATAGTTCATTGGACTGGCAATTTTTAAGTTTGGCTCAAAATTCAGTGTTGGATTGTCAAATAATTCTGACCCAAAGATTAATGGATTCTGACCATCTTTTATCTTTATGTTTTGAACTGCAGCTTGCTGTCTAATTGGTTTTACTCCTTGAGGCTCATTAACCTGGGGAGTTGCAGACCCTAATCGCGTTCTCAGTTTAATGAATTCTTCCGAAGTCATTCCTTTGCTTAACGCCATGGGCATTATTTGCTCAATAGTTAAATTGTTTGCTTGAAGTTGATTTTTGATATTTGCAATATCTGCATCGGTAAGATTAGCTACTTTTAAAGTGCTTAAATCTGAGCTTTTTATGATATCCTGAGCCTGAGTCAAAACCGATTGAAAAAGAACAAAAAATAATAAAAATAAGGTAACTGTTTTCTTCATATAATACAATATTAATCAATATTTTAAGACTTCCCAAAAAAGTCAAAAACGTTTATTATAAAACTATTTTATTAATTGTTTAAAATAAAGCTAAAACCTTTATTTTTCTATTTCATTAATTATTGTCCGATAAAAGACCGCTTTCGCTTTTAGAATCAAGAAAAAAACTTGGCTATAACTAACTAAAAAGCAGTGTCATTATGGTTTTAATTTTTTCGATACATCATAAATTATAAAGAAGTATCAAAAGCAAGGTGTTCTATTTAAAATCTCTTTAAAATCAATACTATGATTATTTTAAAGTGCTTTAGCTAAATTTAATCTGACAACAGTAATTTGATATAAAATAGCATCAATATTATTTTTCAATTTTAAATGAAAAAATAGTATAACAAACTTAGACGATTATTTATAGACTTCCAACCCCTGTCTTTTTAAATCTAAATTGGGATTATACTAAAAAAAGAACCCAAAACTACCAGTAACACCAAATCGTCTTGCAGCTGGATTTTCCAAGTAATTACCTCTAAAGTTAAAATCTAATCGTAAAACTTTAAAAATATTAGCCACACCAAAGCTGTATTCATAATACATTTGGGTGTTTGGAGCTGTAAGTGGTATTTGAGCTAAATTAGTTGTAGTGTTTAAGCTTATGTTTTCTTCAGAAAGGCTACCCCAAACACCTCTTACTCCCAGAAGTGCTCTTAAATTATATTTTTTAAGAAAAGGAATGCGAGAAAAAATGCGACCATTAAAATTGTGTTCTACATGCACTGAAGAATAGCTGTCAGTAACAAACTCATAAAAATCTAACTGAGAAAACGTGTTATAAATTGAAAAATAAGTTTGGTTACCTGGTACAACATTAAGTAATGCTAAAGGTACGTCACCAAAAGTTTTACCCGCTTCAATAGATGTTGTTAATCTGCCAAAACCACCAATTGACCAGGGTTGTATGTATGAAAACTGCACTTTTGTATAATCAAAATCACTATCAATCCAGTTTTTGTCACCACGACTAACTTGCGCAAAAAGGCGCGCAAAATTGTCGTTTTTTAGTTTGCGCTCTACTCCAAACCCTGTCATTTGTCGTTTTGGGAAGAATCCAAAAGACAACCGACTTTCAAATTGATTAACCTCAGACCTAATCTCAGAGGCAGTCTCAGGCACATTATAATCTAAACTAAACGTAGGCGATGCAGAGCGGAGTGTGCGATAGCTGCCGTCTAATCGGATTTCAAAATTTCTAAAAGGCTCTAAAGAAACACCAAGGTTTGTAAGATTTATATTGGTTAATTTATCATTTGCACCAGTGCCAATAACAGCCGAAGATGCTAAACTTCTACCTAAAACATCGGTAGAGCTTGTAAGGCTTGCGCCAATTTGTTCTACATCGCGTCGGTTTCCACCAAATACTGTAAAGCGACTTTTTTTATCGAGTAGCCATTTCCCAGAGATTCCGTATTTAAATTTATCATCCCTAAAACCGTAAGCTACAAAGCCTTCTAATCTCCATAAATCATTTGGGCCAAAATATGTGCGACCGCCAGCTCTGAGTCTTAATCCTTCAACAGCATTAAACCCAAAGGTTGAAAAAATAGGGCCATAATCTAAATTAAGACTTGAAAATTCTACATAGCCAGACCCTAAGATACTGCCAAGGTTGTAAAGACGCTTAAATTTTTTAACGCTTTTTAAAGTGTCTAACATTTTGTAAACACCTTTTTCATCTTTATTTAATGCTTCTAAGCGGTTGGTGTCCCAAAATTCATCTTCTCTATTGTAAACATCTGCGTTAAAATTATAAACTTCTTTTTCGTAAAACTTGGGCTCCTTTGGGTCATCAAATTTGTAATTATCATACAATGTGGTTCTTTTACCATAAACACCGCGAGATTTTTCTTTTTTGTTTAAAGCAAAATCAGACAAAAAATAATCGCGTTTTATTAGGAATATTGAATCGTTTAACACCTCAAATTCTTGTTCTATATAAATTTCTTTTACCCAATTTATATTGGCACTTTTAGAAGCCTGAAGATTTATTTCTTTGATAGCATATGTAGAGTCATTTACCCAGAAATCTCCTTTAAAAGTAAGTTCGTTTTTTCGTCTTGGGTAATAGATAATGTTGTAGCACCATTTGTTATCTATAAACGCACTGTCTGATAATACATAATTATAAGTTTGTACACCAGTGCGGCTTAACGGACTTACAAAACTTTTATCAAAAAACTTTAGATAGTTATCATAAATGTTGTATTCTGAATATAAATCGTCCACAAAATCTATAATAGTTTGATTGTTACTAAATCCAGAATTTTTATTTCCTAGTAAATCTTCACGCTCTTTGTTAATGGTGTTGTCACCAGAAATTTTCTTTACAGATTCGTTTAAAAAAATAGGGAGGTAAGTTTTACCTGTAACCCTAGAAGTATCGACCTCTTCAAAAACAAATTCCATACCTTTAAAAAGTTTACTTTTTATAAGTGAGCTATCTATGGTATTAAGGTCAAACTCTACTTTTTCGTATTGTCTGTATTCGTATTGTTTAAATTGATTTAAGCCGTTTTTTCGTTTGCGCTCCCATATTTTTTTTAAAATACGTATGGCAGGATTTTCTTCTGCTTTTTTAGATTGTTTACCTGTTACAATAAGTACTTCGTCTAGAGAAGAAGCTTCTTCTTTTAATACAAATTTTAAATCGTAATTTACTTTTTTGGTTAATGGGACTTCTAAAATTTCAAAACCTAAAAATGAAACCGTAAGGGCATTCCAACTGTTTTCAGATTCTAAATAAAACTTACCATCTTCATTAGTAATAGTGCCTTCTGTAGAGCCATTAAATAAAACATTGGCATAGGCTATAGGTGTGTTATATTCATCATAAACATAACCACTAACTTTAGTTTGTGAAAATAAGGTAAAGCTTGCAAGAACGCATAAGGTAAGTAGCAATTTTGTTTTCATAATTAAATAAAAAAAACTTCACAAACAATTGTGCTAAAACGAGTTAGGGTTGTTTATGAAGTTTGTATGATAAAGCGTTGTGCACTTATTTGTACATTACTTTTTTTACAGCGGCTACAACATCGTTGCTGTTTGGCAACCATTCTTCAAGTAAAACAGGAGAATATGGTGCTGGAGTATCTGCAGTATTTAATTTTATAATAGGGGCATCTAAATAATCAAAGGCTTCAGATTGAACTAAATAAGTTATTTCTGTAGCAACATTTCCAAATGGCCAGGCCTCTTCTAAAATAACTAATCTGTTTGTTTTCTTTACAGAAGCTACAATAGCAGCTCTATCCATTGGGCGAACGGTACGTAAATCTATAATTTCACAAGAAATTCCATCTTTGGCTAATTCGTCGGCAGCTTTATACGCTTCTTTAATTATTTTTCCAAAAGATACAATGGTAACATCAGTGCCTTCGCGTCTAATTTCTGCTACACCTAATGGTATGGTATATTCACCTTCTGGCACTTCACCTTTATCTCCATACATTTGCTCACTTTCCATAAAGATTACGGGGTCGTCATCGCGAATTGCAGATTTTAGTAACCCTTTTGCATCATATGGGCTAGACGGCACTACAACTTTTAAACCTGGTGTGTTAGCAAACCAATTTTCAAAAGCTTGTGAGTGTGTTGCTCCCAATTGTCCAGCTGATGCTGTTGGGCCTCTAAAAACTATAGGACATTTAAATTGCCCGCCAGACATTTGTCTAATTTTTGCGGCGTTATTAATAATTTGATCAATACCAACCAAAGAGAAGTTAAAGGTCATGTATTCTACAATAGGTCTGTTACCAGTCATGGTAGAACCAATAGCAATACCTGCAAACCCTAGCTCTGCAATTGGGGTATCAATAACACGTTTTGCACCAAATTCATCAAGCATTCCCTTAGATGCTTTATAAGCACCATTATATTCTGCAACTTCTTCGCCCATAAGATAAATACTTTCATCTCTGCGCATCTCTTCGCTCATGGCCTCACAAATTGCCTCTCTAAATTGTATCGTTTTCATATTTTTTATTACATACCTCCAAAAAGGAAAGTTGTTTTTAAATTAAAAATAAATTGTAAAACAAAAATAGGAATAATTCATTATAATCTATTTAAAATTTTAGACATAAGAAAAGTTGAATTTTAGAAGGTTTTTAAAGCAAGCTATATGGTAATCAAATTCGCAATTTTTTCAAAAATTATTGCTAATAACCGCTCTAAATGTTAAATTTTATAAAAAAACAATAAATTTATTATGCGTGCATAGTAAATTATAGATTAAATATTTATTTTTGTATTATATAAATATTTTTAAAAAATATAAAAGGCATGAAAATATTAGTTTGCATCAGTCATGTACCTGATACCACTTCAAAAATAAATTTCACGGATAGTGACACCAAGTTTGACACCAATGGAGTCCAATATGTTATAAATCCTAATGATGAGTTTGGCTTAACACGCGCCATGTGGTTTAAAGAAAAACAAGGAGCAACTGTAACTGTAGTAAATGTTGGCGGACCTGAAACAGAACCAACATTAAGAAAAGCTTTGGCTATTGGCGCAGATGAAGCTATCCGAGTAAATATGGAAGCTACAGATGGTTTTGCCGTTGCAAAACAATTGGAAAAAGTAGTGTTAGATGGTGGATACGATTTAGTTATTGCAGGACGAGAGTCCATAGACTACAATGGTGCTATGGTACCAGGTATGCTGGCCGCCTTACTAGATGTTAATTTTGTAACAAATTGTATTTCTTTAGAGGTAGAAGGCACAAAAGCTGTTGCTGTTAGAGAAATAGATGGAGGAAAAGAGACCGTTAATACCGCATTACCACTTGTAATAGGAGGTCAAAAAGGTTTAGTTGAAGAAAGCGATTTACGTATACCTAACATGCGTGGGATAATGATGGCTCGTAAAAAACCTTTAAATGTTATAGAGTCTATTGCTGTAAATGAAGAAACAACAACCTTAAGCTACGAAAAACCAGCACCAAAAGGGACTGTAAAATTAGTTGATGCAGACAATATAGACGAATTAATTAGCTTACTGCATAACGAAGCAAAGGTTATATAAGATCGTGTTAAGTCTTTCTAAAGGCTTCTAAACATGTCGTTAAAAATAAAAAAATACAATTCTTACTTTTTAAAATAAAAAATTTTTAATAAGAAAAACAAAAAGTTATGCCAATATTAGTATATACAGAATCAGTAAACGGAACGTTTAAAAAAGCAGCATTAGAAGTGGTGTCTTACGCAAAAGCAATTGCCGAGAAAATGAACACTACCTTAACAGCAGTAGCTTTAAATTCAGACAACACTGACATTTTAGGTAAATACGGAGCTTCAAAGGTGCTTAGTGTTAAAAACGATACCTTAAAAGCATTTAATGCAAAAACATATGCTGCAGCCATTGCACAGGCAGCAAAACAAGAGGCTGCAAATGTTGTTGTATTAAGCTCTAGTGCAGACAGTAAATATATTGCACCAATTTTAGCTGTAAATTTAGAAGCCGGTTATGCGTCCAATGTTATGGAACTACCATCAAACACAGCACCTTTTACCGTTAAACGTTCTGCATTTACAAATAAAGCGTTTGCAAATACTGAAATTACAACAGCCATTAAAATAATTGGTTTATCTAATAATTCGTTTGGTTTGGTAGAAAGCGAAGGCAGCGCAGATGTAAAAGAATTTTCACCAGTTTTACCAGAGTCTGGTGTTACTATTTCGTCTGTAGACAAAGCAACTAATAAAGTAAGTATTGCAGATGCTGAGGTAGTTGTATCTGCTGGACGCGGTTTAAAAGGTCCAGAAAACTGGGGCATGATAGAAGAATTAGCAGATGTACTTGGTGCGGCTACAGCGTGTTCTAAACCGGTATCAGATTTAGGCTGGAGATCTCATGGTGAGCATGTAGGACAAACAGGCAAGCCTGTGGCATCTAACTTGTATATTGCTATTGGCATATCTGGTGCAATTCAGCATTTAGCAGGTATTAATTCTTCAAAAGTAAAAGTGGTTATTAATACAGATCCAGAAGCACCGTTTTTTAAAGCAGCAGATTATGGTATTGTAGGAGATGCTTTTGAAGTTGTGCCTCAGCTTATAGAAAAATTAAAAGTATTTAAAACACAAAATGCATAATAAACGCTTTTAAGCGAGTTTAAATTACAAAGGCATTTTAAGTTGTAAAGAACTGTTTAAATTTGACTTAATATATTAAGGTAAAAGCCTTAATTTATTGTGAAACTTCTTTAGGGAGTTGCTAAAGTCCAAATTTAAGCAGTTCTTTGTGTTTTATTAACTATGAGTTTAGTCCGTTTAAATATTAAAGGTATTTCTTACAGCCAAACCCAAAATGGGGCTTATGCTTTAATTTTAAATGAATTAGAAGGTAACAGAAAATTACCTATTGTTATTGGTGCTTTTGAAGCACAATCTATAGCCATTGCTTTAGAAGAAGAATTAAGACCACCTCGACCACTTACTCACGATTTATTCAAAAACTTTGCAGATAGATTTGACATTGTTGTAAAACAAGTTATAATTCATAAACTTGTAGATGGTGTTTTTTACTCTAGTCTTATTTGCGAGCGTGACGAAATTGAAGAAATAATAGATGCAAGAACTAGTGATGCCATTGCACTTGCACTTAGATTTAATGCACCTATTTTTACATATAAAAACATTTTAGATAAAGCAGGAATTTCTGCAACTGGTAATACTAAAAATACTCGAGCTTTAGAAGATGGAATAATAGCCGAAGTACTTTTAACAGAAGATATAGAGGATTCAGAACCTTTTGTTGAAGCAGAAAACTACACTAATAAATCTATTGAAGAACTTAATAGTCTTCTTGAAAAAGCGGTAACTAATGAAGATTATGAACTTGCAGCAAGATTAAGAGATGAAATTTCTAAGCGGTAAACACTTTTTATGACTACATTACTACTTTTACAAGATACGTTAACACATCAAGGATTTTCTTTAATTGGTTTTTTTAGAGGTTTATTAGGAGTGCTATTTTTACTTGTGGTTTGTTATGTATTGAGCTCAAATAAAAAAAACATAGACTGGAAATTAGTAGGAATGGGTTTAGGATTGCAAATTTTATTTGCATTACTAGTTTTAAAAGTAGATTTTGTAGCAACGGCATTTGATTTTAGTTCAAAAAAAATTGTTGATTTTCTTGCTTTAAGTGATAAAGGAGCTGAATTTTTATTTGGTGGTTTAGTTACCGACATGAATACTTTTGGGTATATTTTTGCTTTTAAAGTTTTACCAACAATTGTTTTCTTTTCAGCGTTTACATCATTATTATATTATTTAGGTATTTTACAAAAAATAGTATTTGTTTTTGCTTGGGTAATGAGCAAAACCATGAAACTCTCTGGTGCAGAAAGCTTAGCAGCAGCAGCAAATATTTTTATTGGGCAAACTGAAGCCCCATTGGTTGTAAAACCTTATTTGGATAAAATGACCAAATCTGAAATTTTATCAGTAATGGTAGGAGGTATGGCAACAATAGCTGGTGGTGTTTTGGCAGCCTTTATTGGTTTTTTAGGTGGTGAAAGTGATGCCGAAAAAATTATGTTTACCAAACATTTGCTCACAGCTTCTATTATGTCTGCACCAGCAGCATTACTAGTTGCTAAAATGTTAATTCCGCAAACCGAACCAGAAAAAATAAATACCAGTTTAGATGTTTCAAAAGAAAAAATAGGCACAAATCTTTTAGATGCCATTTCTAGAGGCACAACAGACGGAGTTAAACTAGCCGTAAATGTTGGTGCAATGCTATTAGTATTTACAGCATTAATTGCCGTTTTTAATGGGGGTCTTAGTTTATTGGGGGATGTTACGGGATTAAATACTGTAATTGCAGAAAACACCAATGCACTCTATAATGGCTTGTCTTTACAATTTATATTGGGGTATCTTTTTGCACCAGTTGCTTGGCTTATTGGTGTGGCATCTGAAGATATTGTTTTAATTGGGCAATTGCTAGGAGAAAAAACCATAATAAATGAGTTTATTGCCTATGAGTCTTTAAGAGATATGAAAAAGGCACAAGTACTAACCTACAGTAAATCTGTTGTTATTGCAACGTATGCATTATGTGGTTTTGCTAATTTTGCCTCAATAGGAATTCAAATTGGTGGTATTGGTGTATTAGCACCATCGCAAAGAGCAAATCTTGCGCGTTTTGGTATTAAAGCACTTATAGGCGGTACCATTGCTGCTTTACTTACCGCAACTTTAGCGGGTATGATAATAGGGTAACACTACCTCCAAAAAAAACGCTTATAATAAAAAGTTTTTGAGCTTCACCAAATTACATATTAACTTATCTGTAGTATTTGATTTTTTGTTAAAACGAGATAACTATGTTGATGTTTTAGAACGTTAGTAGATGTAACAAAACCAAAAATTAAAACGCATAAAGATTACTTTGAATAGTTAATAACTTTATAAACTTTATAGAGCACCTAAACAAATCTGTTACTCCTTTTTTTTATTTTTAACCTTGTGAATAGTTATTTTAAAAACTTGAATTTGTTATAAACCTTTACGTTATTTATACTTTATATTATTGATATTTGTTATGCTGAATGCAATGAAGCATCTTTTGATTCTAAATAATGAGATTCTTCATCGCCACGCTTACCTCAGAATGACAAGCGTTTTCATTAAAATATAATTAACTAATTAAGTATTATTATATCTAATTCACGTTTAAAAAATAATTTATTTCCTTTTAGAAGACATTTAGATAGCATGAAACAATATCACGATTTAGTAAAACACGTTTTAGAACACGGAAATGAAAAGGGAGATCGTACAGGCACAGGAACAAAAAGTGTTTTTGGTTATCAAATGCGTTTTGATTTAAGTGAAGGTTTTCCTATGGTTACAACCAAAAAACTACATCTTAAATCCATTATATATGAGTTATTGTGGTTTTTAAAAGGAGATACAAATATTAACTACCTCACTGAAAATGGCGTTAAAATTTGGAATGAATGGGCAGATGATAACGGAGATTTGGGACCTGTTTACGGTCATCAATGGCGTAATTGGGCTAGTGAGGATATTGACCAAATAAAAGAGGTTATAGCTACATTAAAGCACAATCAAAATAGTCGTAGAATGTTAGTTTCTGCTTGGAATCCTTCTGTATTACCAGATACTTCAAAATCGTTTTCAGAAAATGTTGCAAACGGAAAGGCTGCATTACCTCCGTGTCATGCTTTTTTTCAGTTTTATGTAGCAAATGGCAAACTATCTTGTCAGCTTTATCAAAGAAGCGCGGATATTTTTCTGGGAGTACCATTTAACATTGCTAGTTATGCCTTGTTTACAATGATGATGGCACAGGTTTGTGGTTATGAGGCAGGTGATTTTATTCATACGTTTGGTGACGCACATATTTATAATAATCATTTAGAGCAGCTAGAGCTTCAACTATCTCGCGAACCAAGACCACTACCAAAAATGATTTTAAACCCTGAAATAAAAGATATTTTTAATTTTAAGTTTGAAGACTTCACACTTACAGACTATAATCCACATCCGCATATAAAAGGTAAGGTTGCGGTATAAAAAAAGCCTAATTGATAATTCAATTAGGCTTTTTTGTAGCTTTTCTAAAAACTTATTTCTTCAATAAATCTCTAATTTCAGCTAATAAATCTTCTTGAGAAGGACCTGCAGGAGCTGGAGCTTCTGCTGGCTTTTTAGATTTGTTGTATGCTTTTACAATTATAAACATAACCAAACCTACTATAATTAAATTGATTATAGTGTTAACCCATGATCCCCACATGATAGCGTTTTCAGGGGTTGTTACAGCGCCACTAGCATCTAAAACAGCTTCAGATAAGATGTATTTTTTGTCTGCAAAATCAGTACCACCCGTAAAGTGACCCACAACTGGCATTACAATATTATTTACAAAACCAGTTACAACAGCGCCAATAGCACCTGCCATAATTACTGCAACGGCAAATTCAATAACATTTCCGCCAGTAATAAATTCTTTAAATTCTTTTAACATAATTATAAATATTAGTTTTTAATGTGCGGTAAATGTAATAAAAATTGTAACATGAAAGTACATCCTATTTGTCAATAACAATTCTGGTAACACGTTGCGATATAGCTGTTAAAATTTCATAAGATATCGTTTTTGCATAACTAGCTAAAGTATTGGCATTGTGAGCTGCATTAAAAATAATGACCTCGTCTCCTTGTTTACAATCTATGTTGGTAATATTTACCATAATCATGTCCATACATACATTGCCAATAATAGGTGCTTTTTGGTTATTAATAATTACAAAACCGTTTCCGTTGCCCAAATTTCGGCTTAAGCCATCGGCATGTCCAATTGGTATTGTAGCAGTTATTTCTGTTTGTTCTACACGGTAAGCTCTATTATAACCAACGGATTCTCCTTTTTTAACGTGATGAATTTGAGAAATCACCGATTTTAATTCAGCTATGGGTAAAAGTTGCTTATCTACAAGTGCAGAATTTCCAAAGCCATATAAGCCAATTCCGCAACGTACCATATCTAAATGTGCTTCAGGATAGTTTAAAACACCAGAAGTATTACTAATATGTTGCCACGGTTTGTAACCTAAAAGGTTTTCTAATATTTCTGCGGCATGTTTAAATTTTTCTACTTGAGTTTTAGTAAAATCTATTTCAGCCAGATCTTCACTAGCTGCTAAATGTGAGAAAACGGACTTTATTTTTATAGCTTTTGTTTTTTCTAACTCAGCGGCTATTAAATGTACATCTTCTTTTAAAAAGCCTAATCTATTTAAACCCGTATTAAACTTAATATGTACAGGATAATTAGATTGTGAATGTGATGTTGCACAAGCTATAAATAGTTTTAAAACAGTTGCGTTATAAAGGCTAGGTTCTAAACAATGTTCTATAATTTTATTAAAATTTATAGGTTGTGGGTGAAGCACTAAAATGGGTTTAGTAATGCCAGCATTGCGCAACAAAACACCTTCTTTAACATAAGCCACAGCAAAATAATCTGCTCCTAAGTCTTGTAGTTTTTTAGAAATTGCAACAGCATCACTGCCATAAGCAAATGCTTTAACTACTGCTAAAAACTTAGTTTTGGGTTGTAATTTTGACGCTAAGTAGTTATAGTTGTGTGATAAGGTCCTTAAATTAATTTCGAGAACAGTTTCTTGCGCCTTAATCATCAGAGGTATTATCTTTATTAGTAAGTGTTTCGGCATCATTTACAGACAAATACGCTAGCTTATCTTTAAGCATACTTTTATAATATGCGGCTCTACTTAAGGGTTCGTATTCGTTAACTTCACCCAGCAAAACCAAGTTGTCGTTTTTAGATTTACGGTAACTGTATTGTGCCAAATTCCCCGTTTTTGTACACACAGCATGTACTTTAGTAACATATTCTGCTGTAGCCATAAGATTGGGCATTGGTCCAAAAGGATTGCCTTTAAAATCCATATCTAAACCCGCAACAATTACACGCACTCCTTTATTGGCTAAATCGTTACAGACACGTACAATTTCGTCATCAAAAAACTGAGCTTCGTCTATACCAACAACATCGCAGCCATCTGCTAAAATAGGTATGTTAGCTGCTGCTGGCACTGGTGTAGACCGTATTTGGTTAGCATCGTGAGATGTTACCATTTCATCATCATAACGTGTATCTATAGCAGGTTTAAAAATTTCAACGTTTTGTTTTGCAAATTGAGCGCGTTTTAATCGTCTAATAAGCTCTTCGGTTTTACCAGAAAACATAGAGCCACAGATGACCTCAATCCAACCAAATTGTTCTTTATGATTTACTGTATTTTCGAGAAACATTTTGTAATTTTAGCACTAAATAATAGATAATGTTGTTTTATAAAGGTGCTGCAAATTTATTAAAAATCAAAAGTAAAAGCCATGAAAAAAAAATTAGAATCAGAATTAATGAGTATTGCTCATAGGATTCTAAAATTAAAAGGAAAAGAAGATCTTAATAAAATGCATGAAGAAGTTTCTAACCTTTATGAAAAACTTACGATTTTAAAATTTGCCAAAGAAAATTTTGATGATGCTTTGCCAACCATAGGGAATGACTCTTCGTTTTTTGAAATGTTAGACACTGCGTTTAATAATAAAATTTCTGATACTATTGAGGTTGAAGATAAAGTTTATACAAACATGGATACAGATGAAAGTGAAGCTATTGTTGAGCCACTAATGGAAAAAATAAAAGATATGGTTGCGCAGATGCCTCAAGAATCACAACAGATAGATACTATTATAGAGCAACAATTATCAAAAGAATCTCTAGCGGTTTTAGATTTTGAAACTTTAAATGCTGATTTTGTAAGTATTCCAGAATTTGAACCTAAAGAAGCTGCAGATATACGAGCAAATGCAAATAATAAAAAGTCTTTGAATGATCAATTAAAAGGACAAAGCCTTTACATAGATCTAAATAATAAAATTGCATTTATAAAACACTTATTTGACGGAAGCAGCGAAGATTACAATAGGGTAGTTTCTCAAATCAATACGAGTAATACCTTGTTAGAGGCGCAAAAATTAATTTCTGAATTTGTAAAACCAGATTACAACAATTGGTTAGGAAAAGAAACTTATGAGCTTCGTTTTATGGATATAATTGAGCGCAAGTTTAATTAATTATTAGCAGTACTTTCTGTATAAATTAAATGGCTTCAAATAATTTACCAGGTAACGGCCGTATTAAACCTTTTAACTCCATGTTTAAAAGTAATCCAGCCAATTTGTAGGTTGGTATTTGGCATTGGTTAGCAATTGTGTCTAACAGGTCTTTGTTATTTTCTTTTAGGTAGTTATATACTAATTTTTCGTCTGGTTGCAGCTCTATAAACAGTTGCTGTTGTATCACAGGTTTTTTGTCAGATTCTAACTTCCAGTTTAAAATATAAGGAACATCCATTGGATCTGAAAGTAAGTGTGCTTTTTGTTGTTTTATCAAATTATTGCAGCCTATACTTTGGGAGTCTGTTACTCTACCAGGTACTGCAAATACCTCACGATTATAAGATACCGCAATGTCTGCGGTAACTAAACTGCCACCTTTTTCTGCAGATTCAATTACAATTGTTGCCTCGCTTATACCCGCAATAAGTCGGTTTCGTTTTAAAAAATTATTTCTATCAAAGGGATCAGTACTCCAAAAGTCGGTATAAAAACCGCCATATTTTTCAATATCAGCCACATACTTTTTATGGACTTTAGGATATATTTGATTAAGCCCATGTGCCAAACAACCCACGGTTTGTAAGTTATGTTTTAAAGCCGCTTTTTGTGCGGTTATATCTGTACCATAAGCAAAACCCGATATAATAATTGGATTGTAAAAGGCCAAGGTATCTACTAATTTTTCGCAAAATGCGATACCGCTGGTTGTAATTTTTCTTGTACCAACAATACTAATTATAGGCTGCTGTTTTAAGTTTATTGTACCAGATTGAAATAATAAAATAGGACCGTCAATACAATGTTTTAAACGATCTGGGTAGGTTTCATCTGAAAAATAGTGCGTTTTAATGGCATTATCTTTAATAAATTTTAGCTCTTTAGTAGCATCTTTAATATGATTTTGATCCATTAAATTTTTAACAGTAAGCAAACCAATACCATCAATTTTAAGAAGGTTATTTTTCTTTTCTTTTAATACAGCTTCAGCAGAACCACAGTGTTGTATTAATTTTTTAGCTGTTATGGCACCAATTTTTGGAACGTGCTGTAGCGCTAATGTATAAATAAGGTCTTGGTCTTTCATGGCTTTACTGAGGCTTGGTTTGCTTATTAAAACTGTAAACATAACCTAAACTTAGTTCAGAAAAATCGGCCTGACCCAAATTTGAGTTTATATGAGCTGCAACAAAAACATTGTGTTCTGGCTTTTTGGCAGTACCTATAAGGTAATATTTAAGCCCCATTCGTGTAGATATAATATGTTTTAATTTAAAATAGGTAGTGTATTCTCCAAGCATCCAGTTTTCGGGAAGTTCTCTTGGTGGGTTTTCCCAACCCTGATTAATTCTCCAGTCTATTTTATAAGCGGGTTTAAATAGATTGCCGCCAATTTGAAAATCAATACCAATATAGTTAAGAAGAAATTCGCCATTAATAAAAAGGCCTAATGCAGAGGCGTTAATAAATGGTTTACTTTTAAGGCTTTCAAACTCTTGTCCTTCTTGCACAAGATATTGATTGTTTTCTATATAATTTTGATAATGCTCGTAATGTCTATAATAAAATCCAAGCCCCACTTTAAAAGTGTTGCTCCATACCTTGCCATATTCCGCAGAAAAAGTGTTTACAGGTTTTTTATAGTTATAGGCAAATGAAAATGTATTAAAACCAAGCCCATATCTAAACGACATGTAATTATAAAAACTTTTTTCTGATGATTTTAGTTGTGTAGAGGTGTTAATTTGTGGTTTCTTTTGTTTGGTTTTAAAGTCTAAAGCCGTACTAACTAAAAAAGAATTAAATCCTTGGTTGGGAAGTTTTGTATGCCCGTTAGAATGATGAAAATAAGTGAGACCGGCATAATAATTTACAGTTTGGGTTTCTTTTAAAGTATAAAACAAAGTAGCTCTGTAAGACCATGTTAGCGTTGTGCTTATAGCTCGGTTGTATGGATTTACTTCGGCGTCAAAATTTTCAGTAAAATATGAGCCACCTAAACCAAGGTGCAGTTTTAAATCCTTTTTTGGACGCTTAAAAACATCAAAAGCTATAAATGGCATAACTGTAATTGCGCTACCAAGTGCCTCCGAGTTACCAAAATTAGTATAGCCAACAGTTAGTCCGGTTTTTGGGTATTTAAGGCGGTAAGCCCATTCATGAGTGCTGTTTTCATGTTTTTTAGCTAAGCCAAGTGTAAATTGTGTTTGCATTCCTCTTTTAGGAAACAAACTATTAGACGCTGTAGAGCCTCCTAGCATTATCTCTGTACTTATAATGTAATTAGACGTGTTTCCATCATTAACCTCTTGTGTGAATGCCTTGAACACGAGACAGGTGTAGATTAAAAAGTAAAAATATTTCATAAGTTAAAAATAAGAATTAATAGTTTCTTAGCTATGTTAATAGACCTAAGAACCATATTTTAAGTTCTATTTTAATAGGGTGTTGTTTTTTCTTAAAAAAAAACTAAATTTGTATTATGAAGATAGAAAATTACATAAGCGACCTTTTATACAGATATAACTGCGTAATAGTCCCAGATTTTGGTGCTTTTTTAACCCAACAGGCATCTGCAATACATCACGATAACACAAATAGCTTTTATCCTCCAAAAAAGGAAGTTGCTTTTAATGCCCAACTACAAAACAATGATGGTTTATTAGCAAATTATATTGCTGAATTTGAAAACACACCATATCAAAATGCGGTTTCTAAAATTGAATTAGAAGTTACTGCATTGAAGTCTAAGTTATTAGCCGGACAAACCATTAATTTACAAAATATAGGTGCGTTAACGCTTAACTCTGAAAGTCAAATCGTTTTTAGACCTATAAATAGTGTAAATTATTTAACAGACGCTTTCGGGTTATCTCACTTCAGCAAAGCACCTTATGTTGCTCGCGAAGCTCATAAAGCCACAGTTGTTGCTTTAGAGGCAAGTGCGCCACTAGCACTAACACTAGAAACACGATCTAAAAAAACCAATTGGTTAAAATACGCTGCAGTTGCAGTTATTTTATTGGGTTTAAGTAGTGCAATAAGTACAGGTATTTACAGTAATACAATACATAATCAAAACGAAATTGCTGTTCAAAATGCAAATGCAAAATTAGACGCTAAAGTACAAGAGGCAACCTTTGTAATTAGCAATCCTTTGCCAGCAGTTATTTTATCTTTAGATAAAGCTCAAACGGGTAATTATCATATTGTGGCAGGTGCTTTCAGAATTGAAGCCAATGCAGAACGAAAAGTAAAACAATTAAAAGCCAAAGGCTTTACAGGTGCAAAAATTGTAGGTCAGAATGCTACAGGATTATATGTTGTGATCTACGGAAGTTTTCAAACTAAAGAAGAAGCCTTTAGAGAGCTTAGGTTTATACAACAAGATCACAACCCAGACGCTTGGGTCTTTGTAAAAAAAGTAGATTAGTATAACTTCTTCTGTACTTAAAGTAAAGCAGCGTATCTTTGTATCTAATTGATGTATTTATGCAAGGAAAAACCGCTTTACAGTCTAAAACTATTGTTACCGATTTAGTATTACCCAGCGAAACCAATCCAATTCATAATTTATTTGGTGGTGAATTGCTAGCACGTATGGATAGAGCTGCGAGTATTGCTGCCCGAAGACACTCTAGACGTATTGTAGTAACCGCCTCTGTAAACCATGTAGCGTTTAATAGAGCCATTCCTTTAGGAAGTGTTGTAATGATTGAAGCCAAAGTATCACGTGCATTTACAACCTCTATGGAAGTTTATATGGATGTATGGATTGAAGACCGAGAATCTGGTGAGCGTATAAAAGCCAATGAAGCTATTTACACTTTTGTAGCTGTAGATGAAACCGGAAGACCTGTAAAAATTCCAGAACTGATACCAGAAACACCATTAGAAAAAGATCGCTTTGCCGCCGCACTAAGACGTAAGCAACTCAGTTTACTATTAGCCGGAAAAATAAAGCCTAGCCAGGCCACAGAGCTAAAAGCGCTTTTTGAGTAGGTTTTGTTACTTTGTTGGGTAAAATTTGTTGCACGTTTAGCAAATTAAAAACAAATAAAAACTGAATAGAAAAGCCGTGAGGATTACAGTTAGTAGGCGAGAATTAGCCATTAATTTTATGCGGTGTTGTAAGTAGTACTTTTTTTAGTCGTAATGAAATCTACATTTCGCAATTAATATTTCTCTTTCTCTATATTGGTAAATCAATCTATGTTCGCTATCAATTCTTCTTGACCAAAATCCTGCATATTTATGTTTTAGTGGTTCGGGTTTTCCAATGCCGTCAAATGGGTTTCGAGCAATGTCTTTCAGAAGTTCATTTATTTTCTTCAGTTTTTTATTGTCTGTTTTTTGCCAATACAAATAATCTTCCCAAGACTCGTCAACAAAAATATACTTCATTTTAATTTTCGATTAGGTCTTTGTTGAAAGACGCTCCGCTTTTTAATTTACCAATTGCAGAATCTAATCTTAATTCATTTTTTCGAGAAGAAAGTTCATGATTAGTAGCTATTAAAGAATTATATTCATTTAATGACATAACTACAATTCCAGAATCTTTTCCTCGGTTTATAATTAAAGTCTCAAAGTTTTTTGTTACTCTATCCAAGTAATTTTTAATATCTTTTCTAAAGTCAGAAACTGTTGCAATTAGCATAATGTTGTATTTTATAAAGTACAAATATATGTACAAAATTTGATAAATGTAGTTTTTATTGTATTTATGGCAAGGGTTTTTGTATGGTTTGTTGCGTGGTTTAGCTCGTATTTAGCAAAATCACAGATAGAAAGTCCGTGAGGATTTTCGTAAGTAGGCTAGCACTAGCCATTAATTTTATGGGGTGTTGGTAACTGGCTTTTTTATTTTTCCGTTGTGTTAAACTCTTTTTCTATCATTTTTCTTAATTCCAAAATTGAAATTCCATTCTCAACGTTTTTGTCTTTTTCTAAATGATAAAAATCTATGTATCCAACTTTGGTAATTGTATTATATTCTCCGAGAATGTGGTCAAGGTAAAGAAATGATAATGCTTGATATTTTTTAACATCCGAATTCATATTTTTAATATAAACTTGAATATTTATTTTTCCTCGTTCTTTGTCTAATTCAGGAATAATTTCAATATCAGAACTTGGATATTCAATTCCGCCATAATTTAGCCCGATTTCGTCTGTTGCTTTTCGGAATTTTTTGATTATCCAATTATCTAATTCAGGTTTTGAGTCATATAATTTTTCGGTTGGCAAAACACCTTCTGTCATTCCATCAGGTGTAATTATTAGAACTACTTCATCTTTTTCGGTCAATGTCATTTCGGGAAAAAGAACTGAATTATATTTTTTCATTTCTTTAGTCAGTTGATTATAAATGGTATAATCTTCTTGGTCAGAATTAATGAAATTTTCGAGTTCAATTTTATTTTTAGAAACCCAATTCCAAAACTTTTCTTCTTTTGATTGCCTGTTAAATAGTGAAAATCCCATTATTAAGATTATAATTGGTAGTATGATTAATGTTTTTTTCATTCGAGCAGTTTTTCAGCTTGTTGCCAACTACTTTTACACCCACATTATAAAACCTACTAGCGTGTAAGCCAAGATTCTGGATTAAGTTTTTGGTCGTTTTTAAAAATTCTAAAATCTAACAGTGAAGCACCTGTTGCTTTGCTAGTAAAAACCTGCCCTATAACTTGGCCTGTAGAAACTTTATCGCCAGGTTTTACATTTACTTTAGAGAGGTTGTAATATATTGTAAAGTAGTTACCATGGTTTATCATAATACCTGGGTTTGCATTTTTAACAACAACTATTTTACTTACAATACCTTTAAAAACTGCTTTTACAGCGGCGTTTTCTTCAGTAGCTATTTTAATACCAGAGTTATTTACCTCAATACTAGTGTCTATTATAGAGCGTGTTTTGCCAAATTTACTTTTAATTACACCTCGGTTAACGGGCCATCCTAATTTACCTTTATTGGCTTCAAAGCTACTGGCAAGTTTTTTAGATTCAGGTGTTAATATAAATTCTCCTGTTTCCGATTTTTTACCTGTTTTTTTATTTGAAGCTTCAATAGCCACTTTAATTAAACGGTCTATTTCTTTGTCTAATTTAGCAGCTTCTTGTGTTTTCTTTTTAACCTCATTGGCATATGTATTTATATCCTTTTTAATGGATGCCATAAGGGTTTCTCGCGCCTTTAATTCGGTTTCCAATTCGCGTTTTGCAACCTTGTTTTCAGCAATAAGCGTATTTTTTGCCTTTTTTTGAGCGCTTAAATTTAGATTTAAAGCCTGTAAATCAGCCGTTTTCGTTTTTATAATTTCGCCTTGCGCTTTCTGATAATTGGTATATTGCTTAATATATTGTAAACGTTTGTAGGCTTGTTTAAAATTTTCTGAGGATAACAAAAACATTACTTTACTTTGCTGTGATTTGCTTTTATAAGCTTTTACAATCATAGCGGCATAATCTTCTTTTAAGGCTTTAAGCTGAGTTCTTAAACGCGAAATTTCGTTCTGATTGGCGTTAATTTCTTTGGTTAATAAATTGGCCTGTGTGTTGGTAATACTGATGAGATTTTTTCTGAGTTGTACCTTATAATTTAAGTCTTCTATGACGGTTAAAACAGATTTTTTCTCCTTTCCTTTACTAAAAAGTAAAGCGTTCATCTGTTTTATTTCCTTAAGTTTTTGCTGTCGTTGTGTTTCTAATGCTTGTTGTTTTTTACTTTGTGAAATTGCAGGAATACTGAGTAATAAAAAGCAAAGCAGAAATGTAAAACGACGTCTATTTTTCATAGTTATTTAATTACAATTTCTTTGTATCCTGATGGTATTTTGAAAGGAAACCGAACCGGTTCATCTACAGAAACTTGTTTAATATCCATAGTTACAGAAACTTGTTTGTTGTCTTCTACAGCTACAATGTTAATACCTTTAGGAAGTATGTGTTCATTTACATTTTGGTATGCTGTGTAATCTACTTGTAGAAAGCGTTTTTCCTTTTGTTGCTGCAACTGTAAGCTTTGCATCTTAAAATGTGTGGGGTTTATAAGATAAAACAACTCCATAAGTGCGTTTTGTTTTTTTGGACTTAAGGCATAGGTGTTTTCACTAACCGAAACGTTATGAGGTGTATTTAGACTATATATGGCTTGCCCAAGTAAGATGTTTTGCACTTTATTAAAGTCTAATTCTACACCAACAACATCACTTAATAATTTATAATCGCCATCAAAATATTCATTTTCTAATTTATTGTAATACTGAACTTTACTTGGTGTAATTAGCATACGGGCTAAGCCCAAAGGTGCGCTTAACCATATCGCTTTGTCTTTTTCCATTCTGAAACTAAAGGTTAAGCCTTGCTCTTTTTCGTTTTGTACTATATCTATCTTTACTTTTGCTTGTAAGGTTTTAAATACAGCATCGTTTTTTTGATGTTTTTTAATAATTTCTTTTGCAGATAGTTTTGTACCAGCTTCGCCAGTTGCACTCACACGCTTTGCAGATTTACAATTTAATGCAAGTACTACAAGACTTAGAGTTGTTATACGTTTAAATAGTTTATAGTAAGGTAATGTCATTTTTTACAATTTGGATTTTAAAGCTTCTGCTTTTTTAGCAAACGTTTCAGATTTACTAATATTATTAATGCCTCTGAATGCTTTACTTAATTCAGAATAAAAATCGATTTCCATTTTAGGGTTTTCAATTAAAAAATCTAATCCCATTTCCAGATTATTAATAGCATCTTGGTAATTGTTTAAGTTAACATTAGCCAAACCGTTAAGCAAATATAATATGGGTTGCGCTGGGTACAACTCTAAAGCTACATTGGTTTCTTTTATTACTGTTGTGTAATTTTGAAGTTCCACTTCTAAAAGCAGCACATTTTTTATGAGATTAAAATTAGTGCTATCTTGTTTTAAAGCAGCCCTAAAGTTAGAAAGGGCTTTTATAGTATCGCCAGTTTTTAGATAATATTGACCCAAATCTTCATAATTCTGAGCGGTTTTTGTAGTTTCTATTAAGCTTGTAATGTTTATTAAATTGCTTTCATATTCCGGATTTTTAGACACAAAACTCACAAAATCTTTAAGCACTTTTGTTTTAGCATCAGCAGAAATATCTGGACTTAAAAGCGCTGTTTTAATAGAGTTAATAGCATCCTGTATTTTATTGTCCTCTAAATAAAACTTGTATAATGCCAAATGCACCTGTTTGTTATTTGGGTTTAGTTGCACTAATTTTTTTGCAATAGCATAGGCTTTATCTTCAGCGCCAGATTGGCTGTACCTGTAAATGAGTTTTAAATAATTATCTTCGTTATTTGGATCATTTAGAATATTTTTTTCTAAGTTTTCTATTAGGTTTTGAGTGTTTCCAGAGGCACTATAAATAGTTTCACGCATGGCAGATCTAGAGTCGCTTGTGCCAAGTTCTTCGTCTAATTGATCTAAAAGCTCCAAAGCGGGTTTGTATTTTTTTTCTCTAATGTATAAGGTTGCCAAATCTTGCTTATAATCTGGGTGATACTTTACAAGTTGCTTAATGGTTTCAATGGCTTTATCAATGTTGTTTTGCTGAAAATAAACGTCATACAGTTCATCTAAAAACCACTCGTTATCTGGCTGCATCGCTATTGCTTGTTTTAAAGCGTCTTCTGCTGCAGTATAATTTTTGAGTTTGTTATAGTTTTTTCCGAGTTCAAAATAAATACTAGGCTGTTTTGTGTTGAGGGTTAAACATTTTTGAAGCGCAACAATAGCCTTATCGTAATTTTCAATGCCTTTTTGTTTTAAGGCTTCAAAAAAATGTTCTTGAAATTCGTCTTTAACGTTTTCAGCATCTTGGTTTGGTTGTTTATTAAAATCTGCTTGTGCTGAGGCGTGTTGGGTAATTAAACCCATTACGATTAAAATTAAAACGTAATATTTTTTTGTTTTCATTTAAATAAACCGTTTTTTGCCTAAACTCAACTTAAAATTTAGAGTTCAATACAGTTACTATATTTGCAAAAGACTTTTTTGATAAGTACAGCAGCACGTTTTAGTTGTTATTCTAAAACAGAATAATCACCAATGCTAATTTTTGTAAATTTTCCATTGTATTTTACATAATTTCCAATCATGGCTTCGTCTAAATTAGCGTTTTTAATGTTAGTTTCATTTTGAATTAAGCTATTTTTAACGATAGAATTTTCTATAATACAATCTTTACCAATTGAAACAAAAGGGCCAACGGTTGTATTTCTTAAAATGGTGCCTTTGCCTACAAAACAAGGCGCTATGATTTTTGAATTTTCTATCACAACAGAAGCATCAACCAATTGCTCTTGATTGTCTGCGTTTAAAAACCCTAACATTTTTGCGTTAGTCTCTAAGGTAACCGATTTATTACCGCAATCCATCCACTCATTAACAGTACCTGTTTTAAATATTTTGCCATCTGCCATCATGCGTTTAATACCATCATTAATTTGGTATTCTCCACCATTCATTATGTTTTCGTCTAATATTTCTTGAAGTTTTTCTTTTAAAACGGCAACATCTTTAAAGTAATAAATACCAATTACAGCTTGGTTTGTTATAAAAGTTTGGGGTTTTTCTACAAGTTCTACAATTTCCTCTTTTTCGTTGAGCTTTACCACGCCGTAAGCTTCAGGGTTATCAACTTTTTTAGTCCAAATAACACTATCTGCTTTTGGGTCTAAATCAAATTCTGCTCTAATTAACGTATCGGCGTAAGCTATTACTGCTGGTCCAGATAAGGATGGTTTTGCACTCATTATAGCGTGACCTGTGCCTAAAGGTTGGTCTTGTCTGTAAATAGATGCTTTTGCCCCTAAACCCTCAGCTAACTCTGTAAGACTTGAAACTACATCATCTCCAAACCATGCTGGATCACCCAAAACAAATGCTATCTCTTCTATGGGTTGCTTTAATACCTTAGCAATGTCTTTTACTAAACGGTGAACAATAGGCTCACCAGCAACTGGTATTAATGGTTTTGGAACTGTTAAACTGTGTGGTCTAAGACGTGAGCCTCTACCAGCCATTGGGACTATTATTTTCATACTCGGTAAGTTTGTGCGTTTAAAGTTAATTTGTTTAATTGAGGGTTAATAATTTAGTATAAATAGTTATACTTAATTTTTTATTTTATACCAGTGCTTCCAAAACCAGATTCTCCACGCTCTGTTTGAGATAGTACAGTTACAGTTTCCCACTCAGCACGTTCATGTTTCGCAATTACTAATTGCGCAATGCGTTCGCCGTTTTGTATTGTAAAATCTTCATTTGAAAGATTTACTAAAATTACACCTATTTCACCTCTATAATCTGCATCTATTGTACCTGGCGCATTAAGTACGGTTACGCCTTTTTTAGCTGCCAAACCGCTTCGTGGCCTTACTTGCGCTTCATAACCTATAGGTAATTCTATAAATAAACCTGTTTTAATTAGGGCTCTTTCTAATGATTTTAGAACTATTGGCGTTGTAATATTTGCTCTTAAATCCATTCCTGCTGATGCTATGGTTTCATAGTGTGGCAATGGATGTTCTGATTTGTTAACGATTTTTAATATCATGTTTAATACAACCCATTAAGGTAGTCTATTTTTTCAATAATTGTTTGATGTCTTTCTTTTCAAGTTGAAAAACGAGTATCAAAAATACAATTAACATTACAATTCCAATAGTGTAATTTTCTCTGTAGTTAAAGAAAAATAAAAATGTTAACACCGATGAGGTTAATAGATAAACACTTATTTTTTTTAGATTATAAGGAATTGGGTAATATTTTCTTCCTAAGTAAAACGATACCATTGCCATAAAACTGTATGCCGAAAGTGTTGCTATTGCTGAGCCTTTAAACCCAATTTTTGGTATTAAAATCCAATTTAGAATAAGTGTTACCAAAGCGCCTAACACAGAAATATAGGCTCCATATTTAGTGCGGTCTGTTATTTTATACCATACTGAAAGTGTATGATAGATACCCAAAAAGAAATTGGCAAGTAGAATAAATGGTAGAATCCATAGCGCTTCAAAATAGGCATCGCTAAGTATTATGTATGATTTTATTAAATCTGCAAAAACCACAACAGTTAACATAATTATTGCTCCCAAAGCCACAAAATACTCTAAGATTTTGGCATAGTTTTTTTGAGGATTAGTTGTTTTTGAATGGCTAAAAAAATAAGGTTCTATACCTAAGCGGAATGCTGTGGCAAATAGCGTTATAAATAATGCTAGTTTGTAACATGCTGAATACATACCAATTTGTGCTTCGGCAACATCTGGTGGTAATAGAGTTTTTAATAAAATGCGGTCAAACGTTTCGTTTATAGAATAAGCTATGCCTGCAATAAGAACAGGCATAGCGTAATGCATCATTTTTTTCCATAATGTAACATCAAAAATGAGTTTAATTCTTGCATAAAAGGGCAGAAGTAATACAAGTGTAATTCCACTAGCAACAAGATTTGAAATAAAAATATAACTGATTTCAAAGTCTGGGATATATATACTATTAAAAAACACATTGTTTTTTGCTAAATCTTTTAGATACAACAACAAAAAGATGTTGAGCCCTAAATTAATAGCTACATTTAATAGTTTAAGAGTTGCATAACGCATAGGTTTTACAGTGGCTCGTAACCAAGCAAAAGGTATAATAACTAGCGTATCTAATGTTAAAATACCAAGAATTAAATTGAGGTATTTTATAGGAATTGTTATGAGTTCTGATATTGTGTTTCTAAACAGAAATGCAATGCCTATAATTATAAATGAACTTAAAATTAAAGCTATTGCAGCTGTACTTGTAACTTTATTTTGGTTTTCTACTTTATTGTAATACCTAAAAAAAGCGGTTTCCATGCCATAAGCTAAAACAACATTAAAGAGTACAAAGTAAGCAAATATAAAGGAAACACTACCGTATTCTTCTAAAGATAAAACCTCTGGATTTGTATATAGTGGTACTAAAATAAACCCAAGCATTCTGGGTAGCACAGTTGCTAAACCGTATATAAACGTTTGCTTAAAAAGTGATTTTAATCCGCTCAAGAAATTTAGTTGTTGAAGTTTAAAAAGCTAAGCGTAAGTATGATTAGTGATTTTTGGGTGGTGCTGCAGGGAAGTTTAATGCTTCTTTTTCTACAAGGTTTGAAATTTTATAATAGCGTGTTTTTCCATTTTCTTTAGTTGTTATAACACATTCGTTTGCTTGTAAATCAAAAGGAATTTTAGGTTTCGGTAGTGTTATTTTGTTTTGTAATTCTTCATTTGGATTACTACTTATTACGGTATCTTCTGAAGGTGAGTACGGTGTTTTAAAACTACCTACATACACATTTTTTTTTGTGTTTAGTTTAAGCTTTGCGACTTTGTTTCTAAAATAAACGCTATCTAAAACTAAGGTATTATCAGTTATATTTACATATACATCAACACCATAACCACTTTCTTTTACACCCGCATTCCATCTTTGGTAATAAATGTTTTGCATTTGTTTTGGGGCTGTTGTTTGAAGTTTTGATGCAGTTTGTGCACTAGCACATCTATACACGCTACCCATAGTAATACAAATTAATACTAATGATATTATAGTTTTTAAGTTTTTCAAATAGGTTTTATTTTAACTAAATCTGTTTTTGCTTAGGTAAAAGTGAATATTATTAATATCAGCAGCTTTACTATTTATAGTAAATGTTTCTGTCTACTTTTTATTTTATAATTAATTCGCCCATACTATTACCTTTTTTATTTCCACCATAAATTAAATAATGCCCAGAATTTAATTGGTATTGAGAAGATGGTCTTAACACAATTTGTTTCTTTTCAAAATCTGTTGGATCTGTTCGAGTTAATTCGCCTGTATCTTCGTTAAAGCTAAAAGCAACAGGAATCATTTTATTAACATTACGTACTTTTTTTACATCATCCATATCTGTAATACCAATATTTTTAGGGTCGTCATTAACTAACACTGTTAGCATACCATTGTGGTAAATAGGCACTGCACTTAAATATTCTGGCCCACTACCTAATATTGTTAATGGAAAATATATAGCTGCGGATACAGATACACCGCCAGAACTGCCAAAAAAGGCTAATGAGAAACCTAATTCAGAAACAGTTACTTGTTGTTCTTTAGGTATTACATTACTCCAGTCTAAACTACCATCTTTATTTAGAGCTGTTACTATAATTTCGTTAGCTATATATGTATATGGTGTAATAGATAGTGGGCCAATACCAGCAGCATTTCCCTCAATAATTAATGCGTATTCTGATAATATAATAACACCACCATTTTCTCTTTCTACAAAAGCTATGTTTCTATAATATGGTTTTAGATCTACCCCTTTTTTAGCACGTCGCTCACCAATTAATTTTGTTTTTACATCTACTGTAAAATCATTGAATGTTTCTTTTATTACTTTTCCTGTTCTATAATCAAAAGTAACATCGTATATGCCTTCAACAGTCCATTCAGACTTGCCACTACGTTTTAAATCTGAATAAAACCCAATAGCATGTAATGTGTTGTCTTTGGTTTCTAATAAACTACAGTTTAGAGCTCTTTTGCCAAGTAACGTCACGTTTGTTACTTTTTTTGCGTAGTTATCTTTTTCAATATAAGAATGAATAGTGATATTATTTACTCTAGTTTTATTTTTTTTATCTCTAAAACTTTCTGTAGTTGCTATGAGCACATCACCATGTTCATTTACTTGAAGATCAGAAAAATCGAACAATTGGCTGTTTTTTTCATCAAAGGTAACTTCATATGCATCTTCTAAAACAGAATTTAGACCGCTGTCTAAAAGCGTTATTCTGTAGCTTAATTGTTCTTTTTTATCATCTAAACCAACATGAGCTACTAAATAATTTAATTCATCATAAGACGACGTAAATACAAAACTTCCCTTTTTTCTCCTTTTTTCAGCCGGTACAGATAATACGTTTTTTGTTTTTACAATTTTAGTGCCTTTTAACTCTTTTGCTAAAAAATTATATGTTTTGGCATTTTTATCATAATAAGACACAAAAATAAATGCTTTATCTCCTATTAGTGCTAAATCTTCAATAAGTACGTTATTGCCATTTATTTTATCAAATTCCAATAATGTACTTGATTTAAACTTTTTAGTATCAGCACTGTAAGTTTGTAAAAAAAGCTTTTTTTTCTTTTTTGCTAATGCATAGATTGTATTCTCTAATTGCCCTGCTATTTGTACAACTTCCCCATCATTAGAATCTATGGTGTCACCAAAGTTTAAATCTATATTGCCAACTTTTAATTGCGCAAATACCGCTATGTTTATAAAAAAGATAAGGTATGTTAATATTTTTTTCATGATCGAGGGTTTCTATAGGGTTTATTAATTTTTTCGAAATATACAAAAAAACAAAAAAGCCTTTTCACATTTTAAGTGAAAAAGGCCTTTTTCTTAATTTCTTATTTTTTTTAATTATTTAAAGCTTCTGCACCACCAACAATTTCTAAAATCTCGTTAGTAATTGAAGCTTGACGCGCTTTGTTGTACGTTAATTTAAGTTGGTCTCTTAAATCTGTAGCGTTATCAGTTGCTTTATGCATGGCAGTCATTCGTGCGCCGTGTTCTGCAGCAAAAGAATCTCTAATACTTTTATATAATTGCGTTTTTAATGACTTTGGAATTAATGCTTCAACGATTTCTAGCTTAGAGGGTTCAAATATATAATCTTGATTTGTATTGTCTTCGCCTTCAACAGGTACAATTGGTAAGAACTGTTCTGTTATTACGATTTGTGTAGCAGCATTTTTAAAACTATTGTAAACAATTTCTATTTTATCAAAATTACCATCAATAAAAGTTTTCATTAGGTGTTCTGCTATGTCAGATACTTTTGCAAAGGTAAGGTCATCAAAAACATCGCTAATATTTGCGGTAACTCTATTTTGTTTAGTAAAAGCGTCATTTGCTTTTTTTCCAATGGCTAATACTGATACTTTTTTAGTAGCATAAACATCATTAATCAAAACATTAGTCTGTTTTATAACGTTTGAATTGAATGCTCCACATAAACCTCTGTTAGAGGTTATTGCAACAACAAGTACGTTGTTTATTTCACGTTGTTCTGCGTATTTACTACTAACATTTGCATCTAAAGTTGCGCTTAAGGTTTGTAACAACTCTGTAAGTTTATTAGCATACGGACGCATTGCAGTAATTGCATCTTGTGCCTTCTTTAATTTTGCAGCAGATACCATTTTCATGGCACTGGTAATTTGCATGGTTGAAGATACCGATGTTATTCTGTTACGTATTTCTTTTAAGTTTGCCATTCTTTTAAGTTATGAGTGCAGAGTTATGAATTATGAGTTTTTGATAATTGCTACTAAAATTCTTATTAACTCTTCACATTTAAACATTATTCCATTTGGTATTTCTCTACCTGTGGCTTCCAAAATTTCTAACCAATATTTAGTTTCGTCAGCTTCCTTTAATGCAATACCAAACTTATTTTTAAAATCTTTTGTACTAACTTCTCTTTGTGCCTCTCTTGTATTCGCGCTTATACTTGTTCCACTTCTTAATAATTGAGAAGCTAATTCAAAATCTTTTTGTGATTTTAATTTATCACAGTATTTAACTATTTCACATGCAAATTCGAAACTCTTAATTCTTATAGGACTTTCTTTTAAACCCATTTTTTGTTGACTTTGAACTTAAAGTTATAAGTAAGAAAAACTCCAAACTCATAACTCTAAACTCTGAACGCTGAACTTTTTAATTTCTATACTTTCCAGATAGATCTTTTGCTACAGCAGTTAAGGTATCTATAACCTCGTCTGTTAATTTACCAGCTTTTAACAATTCTAGTGTACTCGTATGTTTTGCGTTTAGGAATTCGATATAATCTCGCTCAAATTCTTTAACTTTTTCAACAGGTACATCTTTAAGTAAGTTTTTAGAACCTGCGTATATAATTGCAACTTGATCTTCAACTTTAAAAGGATCGTTTTGTGCTTGTTTTAAAATCTCAACATTACGTTTTCCTTTATTAATAACGTTTAATGTTACTGCATCTAAATCTGAACCAAACTTAGCAAATGCCTCTAATTCACGATATTGCGCCTGATCTAATTTTAAAGTACCAGATACTTTTTTCATGGACTTAATCTGTGCATTACCACCAACACGAGATACAGAAATACCTACGTTAATTGCCGGACGAACTCCAGAGTTAAATAAATCTCCATCTAAGAAAATTTGACCATCTGTAATAGAAATTACATTAGTTGGGATGTATGCAGATACATCACCAGCTTGAGTTTCGATAATAGGTAATGCCGTTAAAGATCCACCACCTTTCACCATTGGCTTAAGCGATTCTGGTAAATCGTTCATTTCTTTAGCAATGGCATCATTATTAATAACCTTTGCAGAACGCTCCAATAATCTTGAGTGTAAGTAAAATACATCACCAGGGTAAGCCTCACGTCCTGGTGGACGTCTTAATAATAATGATACCTCACGGTAAGCTACCGCTTGTTTTGATAAATCATCAAATACGATTAATGCTGGACGACCAGTATCTCTAAAATATTCTCCAATAGATGCGCCAGTAAATGGTGCATAAACTTGCATTGCAGCAGGATCTGATGCATTAGCCGCTACTATTGTAGTGTAGGCTAAAGCGCCTTTTTCTTCTAATGTTTTAGCAATTAAAGCTACTGTAGATGCTTTTTGCCCAACAGCAACATAGATACAATATACGGGCTCACCAGCATCGTAAAATTCTTTTTGATTAATGATAGCATCAATACAAACTGCTGTTTTTCCTGTTTGGCGATCTCCAATAACTAGTTCTCGTTGGCCTCTTCCAACAGGTATCATGGCATCAATTGCTTTAATTCCTGTTTGTAAAGGTTCTGTTACAGGTTCTCTATAAATAACACCTGGTGCTTTACGTTCCAAAGGCATCTCATAAGTATCACCAGCTATTGGGCCTTTACCATCAATTGGATTACCTAAGGTATCTACAACACGTCCCACAATGCCTTCACCTACTTTTACAGATGCAATACGTTTTGTACGCTTTACGATTGAACCTTCTTTTACGCCTACTGAAGTTCCTAAAAGTACAATACCAACATTATCCTCTTCAAGGTTTAGTACAATACCTTCTGCACCACCTTCAAATTCTACCAATTCGCCATATTGTGCGTTTGCTAATCCGTAAGCACGTACAATACCATCACCTACAGTTAATACTGTTCCTACTTCGTCTAATGAAGCGCTTGCTTCAAAACCTGACAATTGTTGTTTTAAGATTGCTGATATTTCAGCTGGTTTTACTTCTGCCATCTTTATTTAGGTTTTCGGGATTAGTTATGAGGGCTTAGTACCTCTCTAATTCCTTAATTTAATGTAAATTCTCTTCTTAATTTATTTAGTTTAGTTGCAATACTAGCATTATACTGAATATCGCCAACTCTTAGTATGAAACCACCTAATATGCTTTCGTCTATTATATTTTCTACTTCTGCGTCTTTACCTGTAAGTGCTTTTACTTTAGCCAAAACTTTAGTTTTTAAGTCTGCAGTTAGAGGAACAGCTGTAGTTACGGTAGCAACTTGAGTTCCTCTCATCTGATCGTACAAATTTGTAAAGCTTTTAGTTATAGCATTTAAAAGTGCTAATCGTTTATTAGAAATTAAAGTATCTATTAAATTACCAGTAATGATATTTGTGTCTTTAAAAACTGCAGCTAATATTGCTTTTTTGTCTGATGATTTTACAACAGGATTTTGAAGTACAAGGTTTAGTTCGTTAGTGTTAGCAATTGTTTTAGCGATTAATTTCATGTCACTATTTACAGCTTCAGCAGAGTTTTGATCTGTTGCTAAGTTTAAAACCGCTTTTGCATAACGAATGGCTGCTCTACTCATAATTTTAGTTTAATGTGGCTTCGCCAAGCATTTTTTCAACAAGTTGAAGTTGCTTGTCTTTGTCGCCTAATTCACTTTGTACTACTTTTTCTGCAATGCTTAAAGATAAACCAGCAACGTGATTTTTTAATTCTACCATTGCAGCTTTCTTTTCTGTTGCTATGGCTTCTTGAGCTTGTGCAATCATTTTGTTTGCCTGCGCTTTGGCTTCTGTTTCTGCAGTTGCAATCATGTTACTTTTAAGTTCACGTGCCTCTTTTAACATGGTTTCACGCTCTAAACGTGCATCTTGCAACAGCTTTTGATTATCTGCTTGCAAGTTTTCCATTTCTTTTTTGGCATTTGCCGCAGCATCTAAAGCATCTTGAATACCTGTTTCGCGTTCTTCTAAAGAACTCAGAATAGGTTTCCATGCAAATTTTACCATAAGTGCAATTAAAACTAACAGTAATAGTGTTGATACTGCAAATAAACCTGGTGAAAAATCGTTAAATAATGCTTCCATTTTTTATGATAATGTGTTTTTTAATTTAAATTAAAAATACGTCCTGTAACCAACCGTTACAGGAACATATTTTTGTTTACGACATAAGATTCTTAACCTTGACCTAAGATTAAAGCTCCAAATGCTAAACCTTCTAAAAGTGCTGCAATAATAATCATATTAGTTTGAATTTTACCTGACGCTTCTGGCTGACGAGCAATACCTTCCATTGCTTTTCCACCAATTTGACCAAGACCAATACCTCCACCAATTACGATTAAACCTGCTCCAATTAAATTGTACATAATAATATAGTTTATATAGTTAAATTAAAAAAACTCATTTTAAATAAAAACTTTGACAGCGTAAAATTCTATCAAAATTAAAAAAATATATCTCTAATGTTCATGATCGTGTTCTGCTACAGCCATACCAATAAATAGTGCAGATAACATCGTAAAAATATAGGCTTGCAAAAATGCAACCAGTACTTCAATAACCATAATCAACATTGACAATACGAATGATAAACCAGTAGCACCAACAACGCCAAGGGATTTTTTCATTACAAACATAATAGCTATCAAACTCATTACTACAACATGACCAGCTGTAATATTAGCAAATAAACGTACCAATAAAGAAAAAGGCTTAATGATTAATGCTCCTGCTAATTCTATGATAGCTAATACTGGCTTAACAAACACTGGCACGCCTGGCATCCATAATATATGTTTCCAATATTCTTTATTACCACTAACGGTATAAATCACTAACGTAAATAGTGCCAAACACGCAGTAACCGCTAATTGCCCAGTAACGTTAAAACCTAGAGGTGTTAAACCTGCTAAATTTAAAACCCATATAAAAAAGAAAACCGTAAGTAAATACCCTGTAAATCTTCTAAAGTGTTTGTCTCCAATGTTTGGTCTTGCTATTTCGTCTCTAACATATATAACCAAAGGTTCTAATACGCGTCCGAAACCCGTTGGTATTTGTTTTGTTCTGTATTGCCTCGCCAATCGTGAAAACCAGAATATGAGTAACAAGCCTATGAGTAGTATGCCAAAAACACTTTTTGTGATAGAAAAATCTAAAACCTTGTGTGCGTTTGTTGCATGATGTGTTTCATCAAAAGCTACTGTAGAAGCGTTAGCATCTAACTCATAAATCTTAGAATGAATTTTTGCAAATTTTAAGTCGTTTTTTTCAACAATAACATGGCCATCATCGTTATGATGAAACTCTGAAGACATAAATGTGGTAAGCCCATTGCTAGTCCATAAAATTACAGGTAGCGGAAAACCAATATGTTTACGTTCACCGTTGTCATTAGTGTATGAGAATAATGAAAAATCATGTGAGTCTTGAATATGGTGTAAGATATAGTCTTCAACCTCTTTTTTTGTGTCTATTTGTCCGCCATCATTACTAGGGTCAGAAGCAAACATGCTTGTAGAGATAAACACCGACACTACGAATGCTAAAAACTTATACTTTTGTTGAAATATCTTCATTGTTGTAAAATCAAAAATATCACTCTTTTCAAATTCGGTGCAAAAGTACGTAAAATATTAAATTAAAAATAAGTTTTGGTTTTTAATATTTAGTGCTTTATAGCTCTTATAATTTTTACAACATAGTAAACTTCTAAAACTATAAATATGAGCAGCGGAATTAATAGGTGTAATTGTTCTGAAGCCGTTAAACTTTTTGGCGTAAAAACCGATGTTTTAAAAAGAATGAAAAACAACACACCTTTAATAAATAGAGTTGGCAGGTAAATAAAACCCAACTGAGGTTTTAGGGCTTTTATATTTGAGAACAATTTAAAATGTACACATATTATAAGTGAAGTTAGCGCAAAAAATTTATCTGTATCCCAAGTTTTAAATCTTAGGCTTGGTAAAGATCCAAAAGTATAATCTCTAGAAAAGTAAATGCTAAAAAAAACCAATGCAAACACAATTGTATAGGTAGCTATAGATTTAATCATCTTCTTTTGAGACTTTAATTACTTTAGCAATTACAAAGTATATAGCAGCAAAAACAGACAGCAGCGTAATTATAGATTCCCAAATGCCTGAGTTGTATGTTGTATCTAGGTATTTACCAAAGTAATTACCCAAAAAAATAGTGCCTCCCATTTGAAACGCTATGGATGTAAACTGCAAATACTTACTTGGGGATTTCAATACTTAATTGGCTTTCAGATTTTTGGTGTTGCTTGTAAGTTGTAGCGTTTCTTCTTTATTGGTTTTGGACATAGCGTTAAAAGTGGCACCTTCTTCAATAGATAGTGATTTTGAAGCTACCTCGCCAACTACCTTTGCAGTAGATTTTATATATATGGTGTTTTTAGACAAGATTTTTCCGTTAGCACGACCTTCAATATCCACATCATTTGCTAGAATATCACCTTCTATTTCACCTGTTTTTCCAATTATCACTTTATTTTTAGAAGAAATATTACCTTCTAATTTGCCGTCTATTCTAATTGGCCCATCACAAGAAATATTTCCTGTTACCGTAGTGCCAAAACCCAATATGTTTTGTTTATTGCTAGGTTTATTAGTATCAGTATTTTTAGAGTTGTTAAAAATTGCCATATTATGTTTTTTGGAATTATTGTAGTTCTAAGTATGTATTTAAGTTTTTGTGTCTTTGTATTATGGTATAGTTTTTTGAAGATACAGCTAGGTATTCTTTTGTAATTTTTGGGCCTAATGTTTTGCCATTTTCATCTAAATTAATACCACTTAATAACTGAGAAAAATATCTTGCGTTTTGTTTATTTCTTAATCCGTGTACAACAACAAAAACGGTGTTTGAGTTATAAACATCTTTTGAGATTGTAAGTTTTAGGTGCTTAATTTTTTCTAATTCTTTTTCTAATTCTTCAATAAAACTATCTGTGTTTTCAGTTGTACTAAATTGATAAATTACATTGAAATTTCCCAAAATTGTATCAGATATAAACTCCTTTTTTTCAAGCACTGGCAAAGCGTTTTTTATAATATCGCTGGCTTCTTTTCCTTCCTCTGAATTGGGGTAATTTAAAGCAATATAGTTGATGCCTTCTTTATAGGCTTCAAAACCAAAAAGACGTCCTTTTGCAGTAGTTTTTAATAATTCAAATTTTGGAAGAAACGCATCGCCTTCAAGTCTTAAAATTTGTTTTTCTGCTGTGCTAATAACTGCGTCAAATTCTTGGTTTAAAAATTGCCTGTAAAGATTTGTATAAATATACTCGGGACTGCTTTTATCTGTAGATAATTGTGAATTAGGGTTTAGTAAAATTTCTGCGTATCTGGTATCAGGATAATTTTTTATAATATCTGCTTTAACTACGTCGGCCTTGTTAGTTAGTTTTAAGTATTCGTAAATACGATATAAATTGTATTTTGATGGTAAAATTAGTCGTTCTTCTGGGTTATCGTTTAATACTGTTTCAAATTTTGTTTTCGCGAGTTCGTATTCTTTAAATTTTTCTTTATAGATAATACCCAATTGATAATTAGCAAAATTCCGATCTTTAATAAGACTGTCTACTTCTACTTGTTGTGTTGGCAATGATGCTATATAATTTTCTGGGTTAAAGCGCTTATTATCTTTAATAGTTATTAAGTTATCGCTTTCTGAAACACTGTTTTTATTGTTTGCTAACGTTTTAGAAAGCCTCCAATTATCTTGAAGTTTTCTGTTGCCCCAAAGTTTTAAAAACTCATTTTTACCATAGGCAACCGTTGTAGGGTTATAGAAATAAAAACTGCTTTTATTACTGTTTAGATTGCTACTAGGTGTTTCTTTAAAACTAGTTTTTGACAAACTATTTATATCACTAAGTGAACTAAAACTAGGGGCTGCATTATTTTGAAGTTTATTAGCTTCGGCTTGTTTTTGTGCTTTCGCTTTTAACGCTTCTGCTTTTAACTTATTAGTAAGATTGGTATAAATTTCTAACTGCTTTTCTTTTGGCAGGCTAACCATGTATAGAATACTGTCATTTACCTGTACAACATCTTCATATAAAATAACATCGGTTAAGTTCTCACGTTTTTTCTTAATAACTCTGTACGGTTTTGTTTTGGGTTGCATTGCTGTTAGTGTGCTATCGTAATAAAACCCTGCAGTTTTGTAACTATTATTATCAAAATATTTATCGGCTAAGGTTTCATAAATCATAGCACTTAAAAACAAATCGTTATTTTTACTTTTAAGTAACGCTTTGTTGTAATACACTTCAGATATGCTGTCTGAATCCATGGCTTTATGATGCTCAGCGATACGGTAATAGATTTTGTCTAAAAACGGACGGTTTTCTCTATTTTGTTCTAAATCTGAAAGGTATTCTTCAAAAGCAACACTATCACCTTTGTTTATATCAAAGTTGAAGGATTTTTGAATGTGTGCATTTATATATAGTGCTCGAGGTATCTTTCTGTGCATTTTTATAATAGCATCAAATTCCAAGTTTGCACTGTCCTTTTTTTCAAATGCGTTATACAGTTGCCCTCTAATAAAATGGTAACGCGCACGCTCATTATTTAGCTTTGTAAAGTTAGCGGCTTCTAAAAGTTTTGGAAGTGCACTATCTGTAGATTTTGTGTTGATGTAAGCTTGCGCTAAAGCGGCATTTACATCTGCATAGTCTTGGTCTTCTAATTTTTCTTGTTTTAAAAGTTTTTTGAGTTGTTTTATAGCTAACGCGTTATTATCTAAGCGCATATTTGTTTTTTCGCGCCAAATTTTAACCTTATTTATCTTATCGCTGGTTGGGTATTTGTTTAAAATATTATTAAAAGCGGCTAATGCTGGTACAAAACGCTGGTCGTAATACCGTGCTTTACCCAAAAGTAAATAGGCTTCATCTATTTGAGGGTTTTTTTCTTTACCTTCAATAGTCATCCCGTGTTTTTGGACGGCTTTTATAGCTTTGTCTTCTGCACGCGAAAAATCTTCGTTTTTAACTTTATCTGAAGGAAACAAATCGTTGCTAACACTCATGCGTTCTACAGGTAGAAGCTGCCAAAAATTTTCTGTATATTGATTGTTAATTGAGGCTTTACCACGCTCTAAAGCAATATTACCATTATACAATACATTATATTTTGTTGTTAATGCATGGTAGTTTCTGCTAATAAAACGGTCTTTTTTACGAGAACAGCTTTGTGTTAGTATCACAACACAAAAAAGGGAAAGAAGTATTCTGAAAGCGGTTTTCAACGTGAGTTCTGTTTTTTATAATATAACTAAATTTTATTATATTTAGTGTAATACTTTGGTAAAAATAAACATCTTTTTGAATTAAAAGGTGCATTAAATTACAGAACTTACAAAACGTAATAAAGCAGTAACGCTTTTTAGTGATAAATTCTAAAAGGTTACTGCTTTATAGTTTTAATATTAAAACACTTAATATCTCAAATTTAACAAAACATTTGAAACATAAGTTATTTATAGCGTGAGTGTTATAACTATTCTTCTTCTTGATTTAGAATAGTGTTTCCTGCAAAATGTGCTTCAAGCTCTTTTAAAGTTGCCGTATTGGTTTCTAAATCTTTAACAATACTTCCTTTTTCTAACACCACTATACGCTCACAAACATCTGTAACATGCATTAAATCGTGGCTAGAAACCAGTACTGTAACGCCTTGTTTTTCAGCTAAATCTTTAAGAATTTGTTTTAAGCGTATTTGTGTTGTTGGGTCTAAATTTGCAAAAGGTTCATCTAAAATAATAACTTCCGGATTCCCAATTAGTGCCGCTACAATGCCTGCTTTTTTCTGGTTTCCTTTACTTAAATCGCGTAAGTATTTTTTCTTACCAATAATTTCGCCATTAAAAAAGTCTTCAAATTTACTGGTAAGTGCGTCAATATCTGCTTTGTTTTGTCCACGTAAATCGCCAATAAAATAAAAATATTCTTCGGGTGTGAGGTAGCCAATTAAAAAACTTTCGTCTATAAATGCTGAAGTAAAGGGTTTCCAATCTTCACTTTCATTAACCAAAATAGTATTGTTTTTTATGTGTCCTGTACTAGGTTGAATTAAATCTAAAAGCAAACTAAAATAGGTGGTTTTGCCAGCACCATTATTGCCTACAAGTCCAAAACTTTGCCCTTTTGGTATGTCTAAAGCATCAATTTTTAAAACCGTATTACCGTTATATGTTTTTGAAAGATTTGCTGTTTGTATCATAGCTGTAATTAATTATCTTGACTAAAAGCGTTAATCATTTTGTATTTAGAGTTAAGGTATAGTTTTGTTATGGCTGTCATAATTTTTTGGTGAAGCAAAATGCCTACAACACCCATAATTACGAGAAATGCAATGGCAGCTTCAAAATTTACTAACCAATTTACAAGGCCAAATAAAGCCATTGGCAGTACCATTAAGGGTATGCCAATAAGCCATTGCACAGCGCCAGTACCTTGGTAATTAAATGCAGCTTTTTTGTCTAAATCTATTTTTTTTCTGTTGTACGATCCTCCCCACATTATTACATGGGTGTTTATACCAATATTATATATGGCAGCAGCAAAATGCGCAATTAGTATTTTCCATCCAAAAAACACATACGGAATGCCTAAAACAAAAAGCACAACCACACTCATAGTCATAAGAATAAATTTAGATTTTAAATACTGTTTGTATTTAATGTTTTGGCTCATTAGTAGTTTGTAATAACTACTGTCCCAGGCAGGAATAAATTGCCCAAAATTTATGAGAAAAAACCCTGTAGAAAAGATGCCAATAAAAACAGCCATAAAGCTTAGTTCACGATACATGGGTTGCGGGTAAAAAAACAAACCATAAAGTAAACCAATAGCTAGTAGCATAACCATAGATTTGGTGCGTTTATTTCGCCAGATAAGTTTTAAGTCTAACTGCATAAAAGGCGCAATATCTCCAAAGCGTTTGGTCCAAGATAAATTTGCAGCATTTACCTCTACAGCCTTAGATTTTAAACCACTATCTAAAAATAATTTTTGTTTTAAAATTTTATAATTAAAGGCATAGCAAATTGCTAAAATTGCAAACGGAATACTTAGTAGTAATGGCGAATTTGCAATGCTTACAATACCACTACCAATTAGGGATTTCATGGGTAAAACCTCAAAATAATCTAATCCATAAAGTGCGCCTACTACAATTATGATGGGTAAAAATGAAATTTCGGTTTCTGCTGAATAGGCTTCAATAATAAAATTTAAAAAATTTATAATGAGCACAATACAAATCATGGTAGTTAGCCAGGTTAACACTATGACCGTTGCATAACCATTTAGCAGTAAAGAAATACCAAATGGAATTAATGCAAATAAGGGTAAAAAATTAAAAAATGATAAGGCAGATTTTCCTAATACAAAGTGAACAATACTAGATCGTTTTACGGGCAAAGTAAGCAAAGGCTTAACACTCATAACGGGTAGTTTTTGCAAGAAAAACCTGAAGAGTAAATCGCCAATAATCCAATAAAACAAGTAACTGTTAGCAACCGTAAAAGGATCTTGGTCTGGTACTAATTTGGATATAATTTTATATAAAAATGCTCCAATAAAAAGAAACATACCTAAAAAGCATAGCGCAAATAATACCATAAGGATATTAATAGCTATACTTTTTTGCCAATACGAGGATCGGAAAAACTGTTTCCACTCAAGATTTAGAAAATGTTTTATCATAAGTTGGTTGGCTAGTTATACTTTAAAAAACGAGTCATATTTTTAAATATAACTCTAGTTTAGTTAGCGTATTTTTGAGCTATTTGACCAACTTCCATACCCCAAGTTTGTCCTAATTGCATACCTTGTTGCGCTAAAGAAGTTTGTTTTGAGGCTAGTTTTTTACCAAGAGCTGTGTTGTAAAATTTTACAAGTTCTGAGATTTCAGACTGTGTGAACTCTTTCATGTAAAGGTCTGCTAATTTTTCGTATAACGGCTCTAAAGTGCCTTGAGCTTCTTTTATAAATGCGGCTTTATTAGCCTCAGACACCATGCCACCTATTTGCGCTATAGCATCATCAAAAGCAGATCCTGCGCCAGTAATTTTAATAAACTCAATAGTTTCCTTTTTAAAAGTAGTGCTGTCTTGTGCTGTTAATACAATTGTAAAAAGTAATGCAGCAGCTAGTGTAAATAAATTTTTCATGTTTAGTGTTTTTGTTTATTTGTGTTAGTAGTTATTTATGATAATTTGTTACAATGAAAATTCCGGATAAGTTTCTAATAATAGTTTTTCGGCTTTATGTGGCATTATTTCTAGGCTAATATAATTAATTAAAGTGATTAATGTAAAGCCTGCAGCAAAAGCAATAACGGCATAAAAATTTAGGATGAAGTTGTCTGTAATAAAACTAAAACATTGTAATTGCGACATAAAAATAAAACCTACACCACTAGCTTGTTTAAAAATGAGTTCCTCTAGCAGCCATTTCTTGTTAGACTTTTCTTTTCGACGTCTAAATTGCCGGTTTAGCTGTATCCCTTTATATATTGACAAAATCATAATTAAGCTGTAAAATGCAATAGCAAAATACAGCATAAATTTAGATTGAAATGCCGTGTAGTACCCCAAAAACACACAAAGTGTTACTAATAGTTGTGGCAGCCTAAACCACTATTTTAGCTCTTTCCATAAGTATTTTGTATAGCGTTTGTTCATTGCTTTTTCTCGTTGTGCAATAGCATCCATAAACCCAAAGATGCCAAATTTTTTAAATGCTTTTTGTTTAGCGTCTTCAAACGGTAGTTTTGGTTCGGTTTCCCAAAGATGCTCAATAGTATTAGCAAGATGATCTACAAGCTCTGTTTGTAAATCATAATAGACTACAAAATGCTGTCTTGTAAACGCATATAAATCTTCTATTTGAGATTGGGTTAGTTTCATGACATTAATAATGAATATCTTTTTTTATAGGTTTTATAGGTGTTAATATAATTGTTTAGTCCGTGTCTGCTAATTACAATTGCTATAAATCCCATAATAAATAACAGGTAATAAGGCTTGTTTTCTACATCTTCAAAACTCCAATTAAAAAGCATTACTGTTAAATAAGGCAACTGCATAATTAATAACGAAGCAGAAATGGCAACTTGCATGTTCAATGATGTATTACTAAATTTTTTAAAACCACCGTAGAACATTTTTGAGAATTCAAGCAAACCTATTGTTATAATTAATACAAGTAAACTAGTCTTTAAGCTGTATAAGTATGCTAAATAAGTTATACTTGTTAATAATAAGACTTCTAATAAAAAACGTATTGAAAAAACAAAAGGTAATAGTGAGCTCCAAAATTTCTTTCTTTGTTTTTTGCCAATTTCTTTTTGTTCTTGTCTAATAAACTTTTGAAACCCAATATTGCTTTGATACAAACCCTTGTTTAAAATCTCATGTGAGGATACGCTTCCTTTTATTAGTTGATTACCAAAACCAAGATGTACCTCTAGCAAAGCTTCATTAAAAGAAATACCTTGATTTGTAGTTTTATCCTCAACCGCAGTTACAATATGGTCTAATAACTCTAAGCGAACATCCCAGTACTTTACTTTATTCTTAATAAGGTAATTGTTTATAAACTCTATTTCTTGCTTTGTTAACTTCATAAATATTTAGGGACTATTAAACCAACTTTGGGCTCACTAAAGCCTGCATTATTTTAATATAATCGGCTAACTCTTCAAGTTTATTAGCCGTTTCTGTAGTGCCATTTTCTGTGAGTTTGTAATACTTTCGCAAACGGTTATCTACTTTAGCTATTTCAACATTTAATAAGCCTTCGGCCTCTAACTTATGCAAAGCTGGGTAAAGTGCGCCTTCCGTAATATGAAGTTTACCTTTTGTTAACGCTTTTACCTTTTGGGTAATTTCATAGCCGTACATTTTTTGGTGCTCGTTAAGCAGTTTTAAAATAATGGTGCTTAAACTGCCTTTGTATAATTTTGAATTACTCATAACACAAATATACCTAATTTTCTTATGCATACTAAACTTAGGTATAAATTTTAAATAATTTTAGAATAACAAGACTGTAAAATTCTGCAAGGCTCAATAGAGATTTATTATCTTTGAAAAAAATACTTTCATGGCGCAATTTCATTCACTTACCATAAAATCAATTGTTAAGGTTACTGAACAATCAGTGGCAATTACCTTTAATATTCCAGAGTCTTTAAAAGACATATTCAGCTTTAAAGCCGGACAATATATTACTTTAAAAACCGCTATTAATGGTGAAGCTGTACGAAGAGATTATTCCATTTGTGCTTCTGCGCAAAGCGAAGCACTCACGGTTGCTATAAAAACAGTTGATGGTGGGTTATTTTCTGTATTTGCCAATACACAATTAAAAGAAGGTGACACCATTGAAGTTGCACCACCAAACGGACGTTTTGTTTTTGAGCCCAACGCTGCAAAAACTAGAACAGTTGCAGCCTTTGCTGCTGGTAGTGGCATTACCCCAATATTAAGTATTGCAAAAACACTTTTAGAAGGTGAGCCATTTAGCAATTTTATATTGGTTTATGGCAATAAAACAATACAAGACGCCATGTTTACAGAAACGTTATTGGCTTTAAAAAACAGCTACGGCAATCGTTTTCACATACATTTTATTTACAGCCAAGCGCAAGAAACGGATGCTTTGTTTGGGCGAATTGAAAAAAGTACGGTTAACTTTATTGTAAAAAATAAATACAAAGGCGTTACTATAGAAAAATTTTACCTCTGTGGTCCAGAACAAATGATACAGAATGTTTCGGCTGTCTTGGTTGAAAATGGCATAAAAGAAAAAGCTATTTTATTTGAATTGTTTACGGCTTCTGCAGACGCTAATTCTGAAATTAAATCTGAAACCGCCTCTGGTGAATCAACAATTAAAGTTATTGTAGACGAGGAGACGTTTGAGTTTACCATGTCTAAAGACCACTCAATTTTAGAAGCAGCTTTAAAACAAAATATAGATGCGCCATACTCTTGCCAAGGCGGTATTTGTAGTAGTTGCATAGCACGAGTTACCGAAGGTGAAGCAACAATGCGACAAAACAATATTTTAACCGATAGCGAAGTTGCAGAAGGATTGGTATTAACCTGCCAAGCGCATCCTACATCGGATACTATTTTGGTGGATTATGATGATGTTTAAAATGGTATAATATTATAACGTTTAGCTATTTCACTTTAAATAACAGACTCAACTTTAGCTATAATATTTTCAACGGAAACACTGCCAGCAGCATATTCATAACCGCTAGGAAATCTATTGCCATAAATAGATGTTGGGACTAATGGATAGTTTTCTTTGTTGGCAACTAATGCGTAATCTGCTGGTTGATTAAAAGGTGCAAAACCAGCAAAAGGATGCGTTACTCCCCAAATGGTAATAACTTTTTTACCCAACATTGCGGCAATATGTGCGTTGCCAGAATCCATAGCCAACATAACATCTAGGTTAGAAATTACTGCAAGTTCTTCATCTAAGTTTAATTTTCCAGCAACAGACCTAACCGTATTGTATTTGGTTTCTAACGTATTTAATAGTTTAACCTCATCTTGTCCGCCACCAAATAAAATGACGTTGTAACGTTTAGAAAGCAATGCTATAACAGTTTCCATTTGATGCAAAGGGTACATTTTACTTTTATGCGCAGCAAAAGGTGCAATTCCCACAGTTTTTAAACTTTTATTTGAAAAAAACGCAGCACTTTTGTGTCTTAAAGATATTGGTTTTGGCAAACTTACATCTAATAAATTAATAGGATAGCCTAACGTTTTAAAAACATCTGCGTAGCGTTGGTGTGTGGTTTTTAGTTGTTTTACTAATTTGCCAGAAATTAACGCTTTTTTTTCGGCACGACCTTTATTAATTTGAATTACCGTTTTCCTGAAGAAAAATAGTTTTAAAATTTTACTTCTAAGCACATTATGTAAATCTGCTACAGCATCAAAATTTAGTTTTTTTAAAGCTTTAGACAGTTTGTAAAGCCCAAAAACACCTTTGTGTTTGCCCTTTAGATCTGCTGTAAAAACTTCAACATTCTTAAGGTCTTTAAAAAAAGGTTTAAAGAATTCTTTGGTTACAATAGTAATTTTTAGCTTGGGATAGTGCTGGGTTAATGCTCTTAAAACAGGCACTGTCATAGCAACATCTCCCATTGCAGAAAATCGTATAACGAGTATGTGTTTTGGGTAGGACATTATAGGATTGATAACATTTACCTTTGAAAATGAAGCTATGTAATTACAATAAATTGAATGAGGTATATTTTCGATTATTCGATTTTTGATTGTTTAGAAATTTTTACTTCTGACCTCTTAAAACAGGGTTAAGCTCATTGTCATTATACATTTTCATTTGTTTATATACTTTCATGTACTTGTCTCCATTTGCAATATCTTCCAATAAATCGTCAATAGCGGTGCTTAAATCTTTACGTTGTTCTAATAAAACATTTAGCTTAGTTTGGCATGAAGCCTTATGGGTATCGCTAGCATCTTCTCTAACAGTTTCAAGATGCATGTGGTAAATTTTTAGGGCTAAAATTGAAAGCCTATCTATTACCCAAGCTGGACTTTCTGAGTTAATTTTTGCATTAGGTTTTGGGGTAACAGCGTTGTATTTTTCTAAAAAATAACTGTCTATAAACTCAACGGTATCCGTACGATCTTGATTAGAAGCGTCAATTTTTCGTTTTAAAGTTAATGCAGCAACAGGGTCTATGTTTGGGTCTCTAATAATGTCTTCATAAGCCCATTGTACAGTATCTATCCAGCATTTTCTGTATAATAAATGTGCTATTAAATCCTCGTTTTTGTTATACTTATTGGTAAATGGCTGCTCAACGGTATTTAAAATTTTATACGTTTTTATAACGTCTTGAAATATTAGATTTGCTTTTTCTGAAAACATAGGAAATAAATTTATATACAAATATAGTTTGAATTATTGATTTAGTTAAAGAAACAAACTTATAATAGGTACAGTAATACAGAGTAATACCAGGACTTCTTTTACCCACTTTTTTGATATTATTTCAATAAAGCTGGCTAAGAGAATAGATAGTGGTGCAAGTAAAAACACAAACTCGCTGCCATCTTTATATGGGGTAATTATAGGTATAAGTAATCCAATACCCATTGAAACCCAAAGCAACGCATAAGAAGATTTATGATTTTTACTTTTTTTGTTTAAAATTTTAAAATAGTTAATACTTAACAGTAGTATTGCAATACTTAGAAATGTTAGTTTTATAAACCAAGATATAGTGTTATAATTTGAAAAAGAAAAATCCGTGCTAATATTAAAATTTGACGCTACAAAATAAGCATCAAAGAATATAATATTATAAATAAAAAGTAGAATAAAAACAGATGCTATTCCTAGTAATGGCATTATACTATTTCTGAAATCATTTTGTACTGCATACAATAAGGCGATTAATAAAATAATAAAAAATAGTATTGCCCAAAAGTAAAATAGGGTTGCTAGGGCAATCCAAAAAGCGGCTTGAAAGAGTTTTTTTTTAAGGTTGATATTGTTTTGAAGACTTAGAATACTCCTGAGGGATAAAAGTATAAATACACTAGAAAAAAGATAATCCAAATTAACAAAGGCTTTTGGAAAAAACGGAAGTAATACTACAAAAATTAATAGGCTGTAATTATTTTTTTGAGTTAGGCTGTTTTTACTGACTATAAAGTGCATAGTAATACCAAAAAAAATAAGAACTAAAAAACTAATTATATCTGAAAAAGCGTCCTTAGCATTGTTAAATAATGTGGCTTTATTTACAATTGCAAAAACTAAAGTTAAATAAACAATTAATATTACAAAGTTTATAGGGTTAGATTTCTTAAAAATGCTTGTAACCATTAACTCTTTTTGTATTTTTGTATTGTAAATTTATAAAATTATGGAAGATTTTTTATACGGAATACAGGATTTGTTTGTAAACGGATTATTTAAACCTTTTGATGCTTTGCGAGAATTAGAGTTAGAGAATTGGTTTTTAGCAAATATAATGTCTTGGATATTTATACTAATTGGTTCAGTAGCATTTGTATATTGGATGCTTCAGCTTAAAAAGCATAGTGCTAATAACGAGGAAGATAAAAGTGTATCTGCACACTCTTACCTATAGGTCAAACCCAATATCTTTCCTATAATACATCTTATCAAAACATATCTTTTCAATGTTTTGATAAGATTTTTTTATAGCTTCTTTGTAAGTATCTCCAAAAGCGGTAACCGCCATAACTCTTCCACCAGAAGTTACAGTTTTGCCCTCTATAATTTTTGATCCTGCATGAAATACAATGGCGTCTTCAACGTTTTCTATACCTAAGATGTCTTTGTTTTTCTCGTAATTTTCTGGGTAACCACCTGATACAAGCATTACGGTTGTTGCAGCACGGCTGTCAATTTGAATAGAAATATCGGATAGGGTTTGATTTCCCATTGCTTTAAAAACACTAACCAAATCTGTTTTAAGTCTAGGCAATACAACTTCGGTTTCAGGATCTCCCATTCTTACGTTATACTCTATAACTTTAGGTTGGTCTCCTACTTTAATTAAACCAATAAAAATAAAACCAACATAGGGTAGATTATCTTTTTTTAAACCTTCTACAGTTGGTTTAACAACTTCTTTTTCAATTTTATCTAAGAATGTTTTGGTAGCAAATGGCACTGGCGATATAGCACCCATACCACCTGTGTTTAGCCCAGTGTCTCCTTCGCCAATGCGTTTATAATCTTTTGCGGTTGGCAAAATCTTATAATCTTTACCATCTGTAAGCACAAAACAACTTAGTTCTATGCCTTCTAGAAATTCTTCAATAACAACTTTTGAGCTGGCTCCACCAAATTTTGCATCTACCAACATTTTTTTTAATTCTGATTTTGCGTCGTCTAAATTTTCAAGAATTAGAACACCTTTTCCTGCTGCAAGACCGTCTGCTTTTAATACATAGGGTGATTTAAGAGTTTCTAAAAACGCATAGCCATCGGCTACAGTTTCTTTTGTAAAACTTTGGTAAGCTGCAGTTGGGATGTTATGACGCATCATAAATTTTTTAGCAAACTCTTTACTACCTTCTAATGCAGCAGCTGCTTTTTGAGGGCCAATTACAGTCACATTTTTAAGAGCTTCGTCTTGTAAAAAGAAATCGTGAATACCAAGTACTAATGGATCTTCTGGGCCAACAATTACCATTGTAATTTTGTGTTTTAATACAGCCGTTTTAATAGCTTCAAAATCTGTAACGGCTATCTCAAGATTTGTGGCTATGGTAGCTGTGCCAGAGTTTCCTGGGGCTACAAAAAGGGTATTAATATGTTTGCTTTGTGCAATTTTCCATGCAAATGTGTGTTCTCTTCCTCCAGAGCCTAATATTAAAATATTCATTAGTTACGTGTTTGTTTACTTTAAGTAGTGGTTAATATGCTTTGTCTTCACCTTTTATAGCGTTTATAAAGGTCTGAAAAATAATTTTTGCGTCTAGTAATAAAGACCAGTTTTCAATATAAAAAATATCATATTTTACGCGGCCAATAATATCTTTATCGGTTTCTATTTCTCCTCTAAAACCACTTGTTTGTGCTAAGCCGGTAATACCAGGTTTTACAAAATGACGCACCATGAATTTATCAATTTTTTTTGCATACATAATGGTGTGGCTTACCATGTGAGGTCTTGGCCCAACAACAGACATATCTCCAAATAGTACATTAAAAAATTGTGGTAATTCGTCAATACTTTTTTTACGAATAAATTTGCCTACTCTAGTAATACGAGCATCACCCCGTCTTACCTGGTGTAAGTGGGCTTCTTTATTTGGGGTCATGGATCTGAATTTATAGCAATTAAATTCTTTAAAATTAAACCCGTTTCTAGACTGCTTAAAAAACACAGGCCCTCTAGATTCTAGTTTAATTAAAATTGCAATTATTGGGGTTAGCCAGGATAGTATAAACAGAATTACAAAGCTAGAAAACAATATATCAAAACCACGTTTAATGTACATGTTTAAGGATTCTTCTAGTGGTATTGTTCTAAGAGTTAGTATAGGGATGTAATCGTAATATTCATATTTTAGTTTTTTTGAATATATTTCTTTATTGTCAGGTATAAATTTTAAGATTTTTAAATTGTTATCTGCAAAATCTACAATATCTGCAATTTGCGTATTTGTTAATTCTGAAATTGAGCAGTAAATTTCGTCTATACTATGTTCTAGAATAAAATTGAAACAATCTTGAAGTTGTGTCTTTTGGTTTTTAAAATCAAATGTTTTTTTATGAGAATACCCATATTGTGGTTTTTGATTAAAAAAATGCTCCAGTGCTTTTGTGGTTTTGTTAACACCTAAGATTACAGTATTTCTGTAATTTCCGCCAAAAGACACTCTATATTTTTGTAATAAATAGTATATAGCAAACTTAGCAATTGTTATTAATAAAAAACACAGAATAGTATATTTTACAATTGGTCTTGGATATATTTTTAATTCGTGATATAGGCCTGAAAACGCAAAAACAAATAATACAAATAAGACACTTTGCTTAACAATTAGCGAAAAAATATCTATAGGTCTTGTGTATCTGTAAACTTGGTAAAATTTTGAATATAGAGAAAGTAATATCCAACCAACTGTTAGAAATAAAATAAAAATTAACGAGTCTTTTCCTTTTAATAAATAAAGTATAGCAGCAAATACAATGATACTTAAATCAATACCATATGAAATAGGTTTTAAATACCCTGAATATCTACCTTGTTTAAACACTTAGCGTTATCTTTTTATGTGCTTTGAAAAATCTTTATGTTCCTTTTTATTTAAAGCACTATGAGGCAATGCTTTAAAAAAACTATAGGTTTTTTGCATACCAATAGTTCTACTTACTTTTGGTTCCCAATTTAGAATTTTTTTTGCTAAAGTAATATCTGGTTGCCGTTGCATTGGATCATCTACTGGTAAATCTTTATATATTACTTTTTGGTTTGTGTTTGTAAGTTTAATAATTTCTTCAGCAAAATCTTTGATAGAGATTTCATGAGGGTTTCCAATATTAATTGGTAATTCGTAATTACTTAGTAGTAATTTATAAATACCTTCTATTAAATCGTCTACATAACAGAAAGATCTGGTTTGAGAGCCATCTCCAAACACGGTTAAATCTTCACCTCTTAGCGCTTGCCCCATAAATGCTGGTATAACGCGTCCGTCATTTAATCGCATTCTTGGTCCATAGGTGTTAAAAATACGAACAATTCTTGTTTCTAAACCGTGAACTCTATGATAAGCCATAGTGAGCGCCTCTTGAAAACGTTTGGCTTCATCATAAACACCTCTAGGTCCAATGGTGTTAACATTACCATAATAGGATTCTGGTTGTGGGTGCACTAATGGATCGCCATATACTTCTGAGGTAGATGCAATAAGTATTCTTGCGTTTTTAGCTTTTGCAAGGCCTAGTAAATTGTGTGTGCCCAATGAGCTAACTTTTAGGGTTTGTATAGGTATTTTTAGATAATCTATTGGACTTGCTGGTGAAGCAAAATGTAATATGTAATTAAGTTCTCCTTTTATATTTATGTGCTCTGTAACATCATGCTCTACAAAAGAAAAGTCTTTATTATTGCTGAGGTGAGCGATGTTTTTTTTGTCGCCAGTTATAAAATTATCCATTCCAATAACTCTGTAGCCTTCTTTTAAGAATTTATCTGAAAGATGAGAACCCAAAAACCCAGCTGCTCCAGTAATAAGTACTTTTTTGGTATTCATTAATTGAGTATTGTGATTTTAATATCAAATTTAATGATGTAGGTCGAATAATAACCTAATCGTGAATAGAATTTTGAATTATTTTATTTAGATTATTAAAGATTTTTTCTTTTGAAAAATTTTTAAAAACAAATTCCTTAGCGTTTTCACCAATTTGTAAACAAAGCTTTTTGTCGTTCTTTAGTTGATATACAGTTTTTATTAAGGTTTCAAGTATATTATTATCAATATAAAATCCACCTTTAGAATCTTGAATTATTGTTTTTACTTCTGAGTGTTTGTGTCCTGTAATAATTGAAGGTTTTGCGCTACCCATCATACCTAATATTTTTGAGGGCATTACAGTATCGAGCACCTTTTGTTTTTGAAATAAAATATGTAAATCAGCGCTTGATAATAGATTTGTCAACTCATCATATGGTACTAAATCATAGCAATATGTGTTTGGGTGATCTTTTATTTGTTCTTTTATTTTTTTACTATTTGCCCCATTACCAACTAAAATAAGTTCTATTTCTTTATTATTTTTTAAAGCATCAGCAAACTGTATAAAAAGTTCCCAATCTTGTTTCTCACCTATATTACCGGAGTATAAAATTTTAAATTTATTAGAGTTTAAAAATTTGTGCTTTGTTTTTTTTTTAAATTTTGAGGTGCTTATCCAATTTGGTATGTAATTAATATTGCTAACCACACTTTTATCTTTTAATTTTTTAACCATAGCATTACTGATGGAGCTTAGTATGTCAGCTTTATTTAACAAAAACGACTCTAAACTTAACAGTAACTTAAACAATTTATTCTGCTTTGTTGAAATTAAATTCGATTCAATTGCTGCATCAAATTCAAAATCTTGTACATGAACCCATAGCTTAGATTTATAGCGTAGTTTTAATAACCACCCCAAAACTATTGATGATGTAAATGGAACTATGCATATAACAATATTTGGTTTATCTATTTTGAATAAATTTATAATGCTCCCCAATGTAAAACTACATAAGTGTATAATACGCTTTGTAAATGAAGGTGATTTTGGCACATATTGTTTATATCTGTGAACTTTAACATTATTGATTATTTCTTTGTAAAAGCTTGTTTTTTTTGAATATTCTTGATTGATTTTCCAGTTTGGATAGTATGGAAAACCAGTAACGACTGAAACGTTATAGCCTAATTTTGAAAGAAACTCTGCTTTTTGGGTTGTATACAAGCCGATAGCAGTATCTTCTGGGTAATAATTAACTCCAATAATTGTTATATTTTTAGTCAAAAGTCCTTTTTTTTATCGGTTTTGCGGGGTTTCCATAGCAGATAAAACCTGAAGGCATGTTCTTAAATACTGAGCTTCTAGCTCCTATTACTGTCCCTTTTTCTATTGTTACACCAGGTGCAATGTAAACATCGTTAGTTATCCATGTTTCGTCTTCTATTAAAATATTTTTTGAATCAATATTAAATTCTAAGGTCTTATAGTCATGTAAACCAGTATTGAAATAAACTCCGTGTGCTACCGCTACATGCTTACCTATCTTTATATTGCCCAGACTATATAGCACACAATTTTCACCAATCCATGTGTAATCACCGATTTCTATTTTCCAAGGATATGTAAATTTTGCTGTTGGTCGTATTAATACTTTTTTTCCTATTTTGGCGCCAAAAATTCTTAAAAGAAATCTTCTCCAGCCATAAAAAAATTGAGGAGAACAGGCAAAAAATGTTTTTTCAACCATCCACCAAAGTTGAACAATTACTTTTGATTTTCCTCTGAACTTTTTTGGCACTTTAAATTTTTGTAAGTCTTGATACATTTTTAATTATTTATATACCAATTATATGTAATTATTGTAGCTTTTTTTAGATCATAAGGAAGTGGTCCAACTACTTTTTCAACATTATTTGTGTTGTATATCATGTTTGTAGTCAAATTATTCAATCTAAACGAGGTTAATGGTGGGTTCTTGTAACCTATTAAATTAAATAAATCACCAATTTTAGCTAATATTTTAAGTATTGTAAAAGGTACTTGTTTTACATTTTCGTTATGAAAACATTGACTAATTATATTTGCCCATTCTTTTACTTCTAATGTTTTGAAATCTGAAAGATAAACGGTCTTGTTGTTAAGTGAGGTGTCATAAATTAATTTATCTAGTATGTAAATACTGTTTCCTATAAAACCAAATTTTTTATTAATTTCAATTCCTTTGGGATGTATATATAATTTATTTTTTATAGTGTCAAAAAAATTTTTATAAGGTATATCAAACCATGGCCCCCAAAGAGATGTTGGCCTGACAATTATCCAATTTTTATTAAGTTCTTTTGAGTTTCTTATTATTTTTTCAGTTTCAATTTTACTTTTTCCATAGATAGTACTTGGTTTGTAATCAAATTCATCTTTAGGTTCAAAACCAATTTCACAAACTAACCTACTTGATGCAAAAACAACTTTTTTAATTGAGTCTGTAACAGATATAGCTTTTATAATATTTTCAACACCTTTTGTATTTGCTTCATAGTCTTTTATTGTTTTACCAAACAAATCTGTTCTTGCAGCCATATGAAATATATATTCTGGCTTAAATGTTGAAACTAATCTAATCAGTTCCTTTTTGTTTAATATGTCAAGTTTCTTCCAGTATTTAATTTGAGTTTTATCTCTTGGGGGTTTTATGTCAATGTTTATAATTTCATTTTCATTTTTATAAAAATTAATAATATTTGTTCCAATAAAACCAGAACCACCTGTCACTAATATTTTACTCATTTAATATAATTTAGGCTTTATTTTACCGAACAAAAATAATGATATAAAGTAATTAAAAGAAATTATACCAAAGTGCCGTGAAAAATAGTTCTCAGTTAGATTTATAATTAAAATACTGAAAAAAATCATGAGCGCTAATTTAGAATGTTTTATGTAATTATAAATTACAATCATATAAATCAAAAAAACTAATGAAAATATAACACCACCGTATAAATAGGTGTTTAAATAAAAATTATGTGTATTGTAGTTGTTTTTTTTATAAAAATCACTTTTAAAATTTTTGCTATAACAAATATTTAATTCCTCTTTTAAATACTTTCCATAACCCCAAAAAGGCACTTGTTTAATCAGTTTTATTGAGCATTTAATTATTGCTACTCTAATATTAATGGAGTTGTGATAATCTCCTTCAATTGGTTTGTTAATTTCTGTTTTAATTTCATTGAAACGTTTATACAGTAAATCTTTAGATTTAAATAAGCAAATTCCTAGAGTTATTAGAATAAATGCATAAATCTGTATGTTGTACTTCTTATAGTGTGTTTTTAAAGTGTAAAGTAAAACAATTAGTGAGAGAAGTAGCGCAAGCAGTATTATTTTAGAGCTAAATAAAAAAATAAAAAAAACAGAATTTAAAGAAATTATTAAATTAAACAATATGTGCTGAGTACTCTTCTTTTTTAAAGTCAATAAGTTGTATAATGAGATAATAAAACTAAATAATAAAAAACTAGAGAAGTATGTAGGATGTATTTCTAATAACGAATTAGTTTGCACATAATCTCTAAATAGAGGTATGTTGTAATTATTTATATCAAATAATTGGGTTAAGTTATGTTTTTTTAAAAATATATATAAATATTCTATGCACTTTAAAAAGACACTGATCTGAAAGACAACTAACATTTTAATAATAAATGAGTTCCCATTCAAATCTTTTGGCTTTATATAAAATAATATTGGAAATACTATAAAAGGTAGATTAAGTAAAAAGTGTTTGAGGTCAATGTGATTGAATATAAAAAAGATAAAATAGAATAAAAAATAAATAGAAAGTATTATTATTTTCTTTGGGTTTATGATCTCTCTTTTGTCAAGAACAAAATTTATTAGACATAACACAAAACAAATTATTATAGTTAATGAATTAAAGTTTTCTTTCATTAACGGAAACATACCAATTAAGTAAAAGAAAAAGGGAATTAGAGTATTAATATACTTTTTTATTTGTGAGATTTTCAAAATTTAGTTACAAGTATTTATAAATTTTTATAAAGATCAATCCAATTAACAAATTTGTTTTTCCAAGTGTAATTTTCTGTAACATAATTATATAGCCCCAAACCTTTTTCATTTCTTATTATTGGACTGTAACTTAAAACTTTATCTAAGGCCTTTTTTAACTCAAGTATATTGGGATTTATTAGGATTCCTCCGTTTTTACTCCAATCTTCATTTATACCTGTTTGAAAAGTAGTTATTACAGGTGTTTTAGAAATAGCAGCTTCTAAATTTACCATTCCAATTACTTCAGAATAGGATGGTGCAACAAAAACAAAAGCGTTTTTAAATAACTTAAATTTTTCTTCTCCAGTTACTTTTCCTAAAAATTCTATTTTATTAGATACATTAAATTTATTAGATAGTTTTAATAACTCTTTTTGATAATTATTTATTTCACCTACTATCTTTAACTTATAGTTTTTGTTTTCTATCATAGAAAATGCTTCAATCAATAAATCAACACCTTTTACTTTATGCAGGCGACCAAGAAATAAGATATATTTTTCAGGATAATCAATAGCTCTAATAGGCTTATTGAAATTATTAATTAAATTTGGAATATTTATAGTTTTTATTTTGGGGTATAAATTCTTAATTGCTTTTATCTCAATGTCTGTTATACCATGTACTATATTAGCTTTGGTTATGTACTTATTTAAAAGAACATTTAGATATAGATATTTTTTTAAGGCACCTTTTTTCCAAAGCCATGGGTTAAACATACCATGTGGCGATATTATAAAGGGAATTTTGTTATGAATAGCAAATTTTATGGAGCTAAATTGAGCATGCATCCAAACACCATGTATATGAATAACACTAATTTTATTAGTCTTGTGTATTTGAGTTAATTGTGAATGCCATTGTTTAGAATATAACCAAATCGTATTTGCTTCAACTAAAAGCGTATCATCGTTTTTCTCACATTTAGAACTGAGCACAATTGATGTAAAACCAAAATTATTTAATTCAAAATTTAATTTGTTTACTACCGTTCTTACTCCACCACTATTTGTCGAAAAGTCTTCTACTATATGCAGTATTTTCATTAGAATTTTTTATAAAGGTAAACAGAAAAAAATAAAACTCTGGAGGAAAGTAATGCCCTTCACGTAAAATTTTTAAAAACAAATAAAAAAAAGATGATTGTTGTATTATTTTTTTTTCATTTTTAAAAACTTTAAAAGACCGAAAAACAAAATAGCTTAGAAATAATAGTGCTATTAGGCCAAAATCTACTAACATTCTAAGACCTAACGAGTTTGCATCTAATTTATTTATTTTAGATTGTTCTAATGTTATTAAATATTGTGGGGGTTTTAATAAACTATAGAAATTTTCGTATTGTGTAGAATAAGAGCCTAACCCAGACCCTAAATAGTAATGATTTTGAAAGTTCTTTATTGTAATAAATGAATTACTTAATAGTGCATAGGAACTTAAATTTGTGTAAGGTTTAAATTGCCCATTAAAAACTGCACTTGTAGATTCAATGGTTTGTTTTATCCTTCTTACAAATACATTAGAATCTTCACTAAAGTTATCATTATTCCAATTTGCAGATAAATATATAATTATTGTTATTATAATTGATATTATAATTGCTGAGTATTTAAATAGGTATTTAATTTTTATTGTTGGTATTAGAACAATAAGTATTAAACCTAAATAACCAATTGTTGATTTTGAAAGTAAAATTGTTATTAATAAAATACTAAATTTCAAGTATTTTTTTTCTTTAAAAAAATAATAAGTTGCAGGAAGCATAATAGCTGCATAATGAGCAGGCTCTGTTAATATTCCATTCAGTCTGTACCCATTATTAAATACATTTATTCTTAAATAAAACATTGGAATAGCAATAAATGCTATAATAAAAGCTAAGTCTAGATAAATTTTAAATAAAACGTCATGATTATATCTTTTTATTAATGCGTAAAAAAACAAACTACAAAAGCTAATACCTAATATCTGTTTAATGAATTCTAACAATGGAACAGAAAAAAAAAGTACAGATAATAAACCATGAACAATTAAAAATAAAAGAAAGTATAGATGGTTTTTAGAAAGTAGTACAGCTTTTTTTTGAAAAATTAAAATAGAAAAATTTACTATTAATATTAAATAAAAAAGCTTTAAATCTATAATATAATTAAAGAAAAAATTTTCTGTAAAAATCGCAAAAACACTAGTGTAGGTTATAAATTTATCTAAAGGCTTCATACAATTTTTTAACATAAAATTTAATGCATCCAACACAAAAGTCTACACTACAAATTAATTTATTTATTTTACCTGTTTCATGTTTTGCTCTGAATGTTTCTTTAAACACATTTAATATATTTGAGTTACTTAAACCATCAGTACCCATAAAAACTGTAGACTTATTTATTTTTATTGTTTTTAAGTTTTGTTTAGCTCTTAACAGCATTTCATAGTCACCTGCTATTTTATAGCTTGTATCAAAGTTACCATAAGTCTCGAAATAATCTTTATTATGAAAAGATCCAACGTGGGCTATATTCATGTAACGTCTAAAAATTTTCCATTTCCAAGTGCCTTTTAATTCTCGCAAATATTTTTCGTTTTTTATCTGAGTAATATTGCTGTAAATTAAGCTTGTTTCACTTGGTGAATCTAAAATAACATTTCGGTAGGTTTCTATGGCATTATTTACATATGTGTCATCAGAACCTAAAAAAGAAACCCAATGTCCTTTAGACATCCTTAAGCCTTTGTTCCATGCATCATAAATGCCATAATCTGATTCTGATATAAATTTAAAGTCAATAAATTTATTAGCAAATTTACATTCATATTCTTTAATTATTTTGATAGTATTATCTTGAGAGTTACCATCAATAATTACATATTCAAAACCTGTTATTGTTTGATTTAAAATAGAATTTAAAGTATTTGTTATAGTTTTTTCGCTATTGTATGTTGCTGTTATAACCGACATTTTCATTTTATTATCTATTTTTCATTTTTTTATTCAAGATGTTTAATGCTTGCACAGGCATAATTACGGTTAATATAAGCATACAAATTGAAGATGCCAATATTACTCCAGCACTCCCTAAATTGAAGTATTTTATGAATAAAATAGATAGTGGAATATTTAAAAAGGCAGCAATTATGTAAAGATACATTTGTAATTTAATTTCACCTATACCATTAATAAATGTCATATATATATCACCATAAATTTTAATTAAAACAAATACGGCCATTAAAATTATTAATGTGTTATCAAAATCTATTTTTTTCGGAATCCAAATAGACACAATAAATCTTAAATTTATGGATAGAATAATCACAACCCCAATTAGCAATAAAAAAAGTAAATTAAACTTTTTAAATGTAGTTTTAATCCATATGAAATCATTTTTTTCAAATGCATTTGTATATAGAGTCCACATTGGTGTTAGTATAAAAGTACTCAAAACTATAAGTGGTTGGTAAAGTTTATAAACTATACTGTAAGAGGTTGTTGCCTCAGGATTTATAAAACGAGTTACAATATAGTTGTCAGTCGAAAATATAATAATTAAACAGAGTTGTATTATAAAAAAATTTAAACCTAAGCCAAAAAGATCATTGAGCTTATTTTTATCAAAATTTTTTATTTTTGGAATAAACATAATATTTTTTTTAAAGAAAAGTATTGTAAATACTATGCCTATTAATAGGTTTGATATTCCGTAAACTAAACCGGTAACAATTAACGATTTTTCAATAAAATATGGCAGTATTATAAATTGTAATAAAATTAAAAACTGATAAACACAAACAGAAAACTCAATAATTGCAGACTTTTGGTAAGAAAGAAATAAATTTTTATAAAGACTTATCGTTATAGAAATTATCATAAGTATAAAACAAATTATAATAGAACACTTTAACTCAAACGCTTCAATTTTATTAGTATTCAGTAGCAATTGATAATCTAAATTATAAAGTATAATTACACCAATAAAAATTATTAATATTGAAAACAAAATCAATGTAAAATAAGCTGTACTTATATAAGATTTGGCGGATTTTATATCTTTATTTGCTATACATTGAGTTAATTTATTTTTTAAACCTAATGAAATTCCTAAATCCATTAAAAAGGCAACATTTAATATTGAAAAAAATGTTACCCATACACCATAGTATTCCTCTCCCAAATAATTTAATAAATAAGGTATCGTTAAATATGAAAATACTAAACTTAGTATTTTCCAAATAAAACCGTAGCCTATATTGGATTTTAATATTTTATTTTTATTCATTTAATGGTTTTACTATAATCAAACATAACTCATTTTTAATTCAAACAGTAAATTGTAAAAATAACTGTGAGTAACCAGAATTTTTATTTGAAAATATTTTTGATTGGTTAGAGTACTTTTTCTATTTAGTATTGTAAAGTATTAATCATTAATAACAATAAGTAATAAATGAGCTTATGGTTAACCAAACCCCATAATTATGGGTATTTAAATATTTTATTAAAAGCGGAACTAATAAAAAATTAATTAAAATAGAACCTGCTTTAAAAAAAAAGAGGTGATAATGTGTTTTATATTATTAACACTTCTAGGGCTTTTTTTTTCTAAAAAAGTAAGATATTTTGTAAGGATTTTATTTGATTTCACCGTATCTGTTTAAGTACCATTGGTATAATGTTTTTATCCCATTTTCCAAGGCAACAGTATGTTTCCAGCCTAATGCGTTAAGCTTACTAACATCTGTTAATTTTTGTAATGTACCATCTGGTTTTTGGGCATTAAAAACCAATTCGCCTTTAAAGTTTACAATGTCTTTAATAGTATTTGCAAGCGCTTTAATACTAATATCTGTGCCTGTGCCAATATTAATATGTGTATTTTTAATTTCTAAGGTGTCTTTGTTATAGGTGTCATTAAAATCTCTGTTTTCCATTAAAAACACACATGCATCTGCCATGTCTTCAGACCATAAAAACTCTCTTCGTGGCTTACCAGAGCCCCAAATTTCAACACTATTTTTTGTAACACCAAAGTTTGCTAAATAGTTTTTGGCAGCATCTAAAGTATCTACGTTAAGGTCTTTTAAAAGCACATTGTAATTCTGTTCAGAAAGTAGTTTAGCAAGGTGCATTTTTCTAATTAATGCAGGTAATACATGAGATTTTTCTAAGTCAAAATTATCATTTGGACCATACAAATTGGTGGGCATTACCGAAATAAAATTGGTGTTGTATTGTATATTGTAGCTTTCGCACATTTTAATGCCAGCAATTTTTGCAATGGCGTATGGCTCGTTGGTATATTCTAAAGTGTCTGTTAATAAATAATCCTCTCTCATAGGTTGAGGACAGTTTTTAGGATAAATGCATGTACTGCCTAAAAACAATAGTTTTTTTACGTTGTGTAAATAACTTTGATGAATTACATTATTTTGAATCATTAAGTTATCATAAATAAAATCTGCTCTGTAGGTGTTGTTAGCCACAATGCCACCAACTTTGGCAGCTGCTAAAAATACATATTCTGGTTTTTCTTCTTTAAAGAAAGCTTCTGTTGTTATTTGGTTAGTTAGGTCTAACTCCTTGTGTGTTTTTGTTATAATATTAGTGTAACCTTTAGTTGTAAGATTTTGCAACAAAGCACTGCCAACTAAACCTCTATGACCAGCTAAAAATATTTTAGAATCTTTTTGCATTAACTATTCGAAATAATTTTTAATTCTGTAGCCTCCATCTTGAAGAAATTGTTGCTTTTTCATTAGTTTTATATCGCTTTGCATCATATCTTTAACTAGGGCTTCTAAGTCATATTTTGGCACCCAACCTAATTTGTTTTTAGCTTTTGAAGCATCACCAACCAGTAAATCTACTTCTGTAGGTCTAAAGTATTTTTCATCTACAACAATAACGTCTTTGCCAATTTCTACTTGATATTCTGGGTTAGCGCAGCTTTTTATAAAGCCCTTTTCTTTAGACCCTTTACCTTTAAATTCTAATTCTATACCCAGTTGTAAAAAACACATTTTAACAAAGTCTCTTACTGTTGTCGTTTTTCCGGTAGCAATAACCCAATCTTCTGGCTCATCTGCTTGGAGTATAAGCCACATCATTCTTACATAATCTTTTGCATGTCCCCAGTCTCTTTTAGCGTCTAGATTTCCTAAATATAATTTATCTTGAAAACCTAAGGCTATTTTAGAGGTAGCTCTTGTTATTTTTCGGGTTACAAAGGTTTCACCTCTAACAGGTGATTCGTGGTTAAATAATATACCATTACAGGCAAACATCCCATAAGCCTCTCTGTAGTTTACCGTAATCCAATAGGCATACATTTTAGCAACTGCGTATGGGCTTCTTGGATAAAATGGTGTGTTTTCTGTTTGTGGCACTTCTTGCACTTTTCCGTAAAGTTCTGATGTAGAGGCTTGGTATATTTTTGTTTTTTTTTCTAAGCCCAAAATTCTAATAGCTTCTAACAACCTTAATGTACCAATACCGTCAGCATTTGCTGTGTATTCTGGCATTTCAAAAGACACTTGTACATGACTCATTGCAGCCAAATTATAAATTTCATGTGGCTGAATTTCTTGTATCAGCCGGGTTAAATTAGAGCTGTCTGTTAAATCACTATAGTGTAAAAAGAAACTTGGATTTTCTGTATGTGGATCTTGGTAAAGGTGGTCTATACGATCTGTATTAAAAAGAGAAGAGCGTCTTTTTAAGCCATGAACTTCGTAGCCTTTATTTAAAAGAAACTCACTTAAATACGCACCATCTTGTCCTGTAACACCTGTTATTAAAGCTATTTTTTTAGTCATTTATATTTTTTATTAACGGTTTGTTACGATATTTTATTTGAAGTTTTTTATGAATAAGAATATTTTAAATGATACAAAAATTGTAATTAATAATAACATACCAAGCAATGGAAAAAGAAATAGGTATCGATTTAAAGTGTCTTTTTCTGGAGTACCAATTTTTCCAAAAGGCGCTACAATATCATAGTAATCTTCATCTTCTATAAACTCTTCTTCTATATATTTAAGATTATACCTTATTCTAATTTCTTCTTGAAAAAGTTCATATTCTTTGGTTCCTGTTTTTTCTTTAGCTAGCGGCATAAGTGTATTGCCACCAAAAGAGAGATTATTGTTTTTTGAGTCATTTTTTAAAACCTCAACATATACTTGTTGTAAGCTATCTACACGGTCCAATTGTTTTAAGTAACTCGCTTTATTAACAGCATAAGTTTTATCTGCTTTTTCTTTTAATTTTTTTGAATAATCGTTTTCAAAGATTTTTATAAATCCTTTTTCTAATTTAGAAAAAATAGCTTTATCTAAAGATTTAGCTGAAACATCATAAATATCTGCATCTAATTCATCTCTATTGTCAATAAATTCTTTGTAGGTAAAATAAGCTGCTCTAACAGAATCTGTTTCTTTGTTTTTGACATAGGTATCTACAGTTTTAACATAATCATTGTATTGTTCTAGGAGTTCTGCTTTAGACTCTGGCCCAATTTTTATGTCAAAACCTTTTAAATTCTTGGCAGCTAAAGTGTCAATTTCAAATATTTCTGATAGTGTTTTTAAATCTTTAGAGCCAATTAATGAATTAAAATAATCTACATTATTTATAAGTTGATATTTAGAATTAAAATGTGGCTTAACCAACATATTAGATTTATAAACAGGGTCTTTTAATTTATCAGCTATAAAACCTACGATGGCACAAATAAATAATACAGCACCTACAATTTTAATATTATTAACTATAGGTTTTAATAACAATATTATTAAATTAAATGCACCTTTACATAGACTAATTATAAAATTGAATAGCTTATTAAATAAATTTCCTATGGCATTAAAGAGTTGCCCAAGATCTACATCGTCTTCAGTATTTTGTTGTGGTAATTTATTATTCATAGTTTAAGAATTAAATACGTGTTTTAAAATTTTTTCTGTAATTATATAAGTTGGTTTTACACCGGTAGTGCCTAAACCTCCGGATGCTAATGTACTGCCTGTTTCTAAAGGATTATCACTGGCATAATATGCATACATTACTTTTACGTTTTCATTAATATTACCACGTACTTTAGAAGCTGCTTGTATGGCCTTTTGGTAATGTGCACCTTCCATTTCTAAACCAATAACATCCCAAGTAGAATTTTTAAAGAATTTTAAAATTTCTTTATTTTGTAAAGATGTGCCTAAAACAGTTACCATAGCGCCTTCAAAAACACGAATATCATTAGTGCTGAAATCTGTTTTTTTGAGTTCGTTTTTAAAAGGGTAATTATCTGCAGTGCCTTCAAAAACATGAGCAGAAGGTATCATTATATCTCCTTTACCACCTTCTAATATACCAGCTTTACCCATTATAGAAATAGATTTTACATCTAAATGCACTTTGTTATTGGCTACTTTTATGGGTTTTAATAATTCGTCTAGGGTTTCATATGCTTGTTCACCAAATGCATAATCCATTACAATTATGACGGCTTTATGCGCTGTAACGTTTTCTGAATAAGAAAAGTTAGTTTTTGCGAAATCTATTTTATCTGTATCAAAAATTTGCACGTCAATGTTAGTTCCAGATTGGTCTTTTATATAAAGCATACCGCTTTGCAACGCTGTTTTTTCTACTTTATTGCGTAAGGCTTTATTTTTTGAGTCGCTAAGGGTTTCAAAAATTCCAAAATCATCTTTTTTACGAACATCTTCTTTTAATGCTGTTTTAGTAAAAATCGAATTCATAACACTATGCATGTTTGCGCTAATGATATGTATTGGTCGGTCTAATAAATTAGTTTCTTGTAAAACGGATTTAATGTTGTGTGCCCATATTTCTCCATGAATATGATGCCCTAATCGTTCGCGTAGTACAGGGCTAAATGTTACGGTACGTTTGGTATAATTTAGCTGTTCTTTTATTGCTAATTTTCCCAACCAATATACTATGTACAATAGGCGCTCTGGTTGGTCATGGGTTGCAAATTTTGAATACACTTCACTTAATTCACTAAAGGTTCTGCCAATAATATTTGCTGTATGCGTTTGTGCTACTTCCCGTTCTTTTTGGGTAAGTTTTTTGCCAGATTTTACAGCTGTTTCTAATTTTTGCCAATCTCTATTAGTGTCTCCTTTACTATTAATAAGTACACGGTTACTAATTTTGTGAGATTCAATAAATAAAAAGGTAAGATGGGTTAAAATATCATAAATTTCTGACCGCCCTCTGGTTACTTCAATATTCATTTGCTCACTATCAATTCTGTAGCAATTTCGTCTTCGTTTTGAAGGAATGATAACTTTAAAATGGGAGTTTGCATAACCTTCATCACTTGTTAAATTAATAAATGTACACTCCTCAATACCTTGAGGTAAACGATCTATAACATAAAGTAAACCCTCTAATTCCGCTTTTTCTTCAGAGATAGAACCATAAATTTCTGGACGTAAAAGCAATAATGCTTCACGTAGTGTTTCGCCAGAAACACCCATAGGTTTGTAAAAACCACGATTAAATAAGTGTCGCATTGTTATATACAAACGTTCTATAGCACTAGAGCTTTCTTGAGCGCGTGTTCTTTCGTGTGTGTGTTTATTCTTCATAAGACAACGACGCAAATATAATTATTTAAGTAGGTTTAGCTCGTGTAATTTATCTGCTATTTTTCTGTCGTTTGAGAGCCTCGGAATTTTATTTTGTCCGCCCATCTTCCCTATAGATTTCATATAGGTTTGAAAGCCGTCTTTTTTAATTTTTGTAAGCTTTAATGGTTGTAAAACTTTCCCATTTATTAGGTCTAGGTAATAACTATTTTGTGTTTGTAATGAATGTTCTAAGGCGTTTATAAATTCTGATTCGTTTTGTGGTTCAGTTTCAAATTCTATAAGCCATTCATGATATGGTAGCCCTTTTATGGGATTAATTTGTGGGGCTACTGTAAACTCGTTAACGGCTATTAATGTCTTAGCTGTTGCTACTTTTAAAGCTTCTTCTACTTCTTTACCTATTACATGTTCACCAAATGCAGAAATAAAGTGTTTTATGCGTCCGCTTACAATAACCCGGTAGGGTTTCAAAGTTGTAAATTGTACTGTGTCGCCAATATTATATGCCCATAAACCTGCTGTTGTAGAAATTAACATTACATAATTAGTATTAATTTCAACGTTTTTTAAAGTAATGCGTTTTGGGTTTGGTTGAAAGAACTCATCTGCCTTCACAAACTCATAGAATATGCCAGAGTTTAATTGCAGCAACATTCCGTTTTCTGTTTGTGTGTCTTGAAACGCAAAGAAACCCTCACTGGCTGGATAAAGTTCTATGGCATCTACTTTTCTACCGATAAGATTTTCAAATTTTGCTCGGTAAGGTTCATAATTAACACCTCCAAAAATAAATAGATTGAAATTTTTGAAAATATCACCAACATTTTTGTTTGTTTTTACAATTAGTTTTTCAAAATACATTTGTACCCAAGATGGTATTCCAGAAATGATGGTCATGTCCTCGTTTATGGTTTCTTCTACAATAGCATCTACTTTGGTTTCCCAATCTTCAATACAATTAGTTTTTAGGCTTGGGAGTCTGTTTTTCTGAAGGTATTTTGGTACATAATGCGCCACAATTCCTGAGAGGCGACCTAATTTAATACCGTTTTTTGCTTCTAAAATAGGACTACCTTGCAAAAAAATCATTTTGCCATCTACAAATTTAGATTCACCAGTTTCATTAATATATAATAAGATGGCATTTCTGGCAGCTTCAATATGCGTTGGCATACTATCTTTAGTAATTGGTATGTATTTGGAGCCAGAAGTAGTGCCAGATGTTTTGGCAAAATACAACGGTTTTCCTTTCCATAACACATTTTCTTCACCAGCTACTACTCGGTCTATATAAGGTCTTAGTGCTTCGTAATCTCTTATGGGAACTTGTGTTTTAAAATCGTTATAACTTTTTATGGTATTAAAATTATGAGCTTTTCCAAAAGCTGTGTTTTTAGCTTTTGCGATTAGCATTTTAAAAACTTTTTCTTGAGTTTTATGAGGATGTGTTGCCCATTTTTTTATACGTTTTGCAATGTATTTTGCAAAACCCTTTGAAAGTACAGTTTTAATTGAAGCCATTACTGAAAGTCAATAAAATTAGTTGGATTAATAGGATACCCTTTGCTCCAAAGTTCAAAATGTAAATGGGGCCCTGTACTATACTCGCCAGTATTTCCAGACATGGCTATAACTTCGCCAGATTTTACAATATCACCCTGTTTTTTTGTGATTTCTGAATTGTGTTTATATACCGATATTAACTCTTGATTATGTTCTAAAATAACCACAAAACCAGTTTCTAGAGTCCATTCAGCAAAAATAACTGTACCGTCTGCTGTAGCTTTTACAGGGGTATTATTGGCAACAACCACATCTACGGCATAGTGTTTTTCTTTAATATTATAGTGTTCAGAAATTGCACCATGTACAGGAGGAAATAACACATAGTTAGATTGGTCTAAACCATCTTCAAATAAATTGTATTTATCTTCTTTTTCTACTTTTTCTCTTAATAAAGAATCTTCTTTATTTATCGCAATTTGATTTGTTGCAATGGCGTTTTGTGTAGCTATAATTAAGGAGTCCTTATTTACAGATTCTGCACTTACATCACCGGTAAGTACTTTTCTTATAGATGCATAATATTGTGCATTATATTGTAATCTTTGTACTAAAGAATCTGTTTTATAATTTAACAAAGTAGCTTCTTTTTTTAGTTTAGTTGAAGAATACCCTGGTATATATTCTTTAAGTGGGGTATAAGCAATTAAAATAAAGGTTGAAAAAATTAGTGTTATAGACGCCAATGAAGCTATTAAAAAAACATTAAGTCGCGTTAATCTTATAGCAAAACGCTCTTCAAAAGTAGATTCGTTCAGGATAACTAAACGGTATTTACTTAAAAGTTTCTTTACAATTTTTTTTTGTTTTTGTCTCTTTTGTGCCATTCAAACAAAATTAATTAAAATAGTAGTATTTCAGTTGTGATAACTTCTAAAACTTAATGTAATAACGTTATTATTAAACTATAATTATTAACTTTGTATTCTAAATTTTAAAATTATGATATATAATAATATTTTTTTAGCAATGGGACCTTGGCAAATTGTTATAATTGGTTTAGCGGTTTTGTTATTGTTTGGTGGAAAAAAAATTCCAGAATTAATGAAAGGTATTGGTAATGGTTTGAAAGAGTTTAAGAAAGCTACTAAAGAAGAAGCCAAAGAAGATAAGGAATAAGAACAACTATTTTTATAAAACAAAAGCCAGTAAATTTTAATTTGCCGGCTTTTTTGCTTTGTGCTATGATATGTGTAGTTATAAAGATTCCATTTTAAAATCTTCCATAAATTTAGTGGTATAATTACCAGCTATATAATCTGGATGATCCATAAGTTGTCTGTGAAATGGTATAGTGGTTTTAATGCCTTCAATTACAAATTCATCTAAAGCACGTTTCATTTTATTTATAGCTTCTTCTCTAGTTTGCGCAGTTGTAATTAACTTGGCAATCATAGAATCGTAGTTTGGGGGGATGCTGTAACTGGCGTAGACGTGTGTATCTAATCTAACACCATGTCCGCCAGGTGCATGAAGTGTTGTTATTTTTCCGGGTGAAGGTCTAAAGTCGTTATAAGGATCTTCTGCGTTTATACGACACTCAATAGAGTGTAATTTTGGCAAGTAATTTTTACCTGTAATTGGCACACCAGCGGCTACTAATATTTGTTCACGAATAAGATCAAAATCTATTACTTGTTCTGTGATTGGGTGTTCTACTTGGATACGAGTATTCATTTCCATGAAGTAGAAATTACGGTGCTTATCTACCAAAAACTCAACGGTACCAGCGCCTTCATATTTAATATATTCTGCTGCTTTTACAGCAGCTTTACCCATTTTATCTCTTAATTCATCGGTCATAAATGGGGATGGAACTTCTTCTGTAAGTTTTTGGTGACGACGTTGCACAGAGCAATCGCGTTCAGATAAATGACAAGCTTTACCAAAACTATCTCCAACAATTTGTATTTCGATATGGCGTGGTTCTTCTATGAGTTTTTCCATATACATATCGTCATTACCAAAGGCAGCTTTAGATTCTTGCCTTGCAGAATCCCAAGCATTTTTTAAATCTTCTGGTTTCCAAACTGCGCGCATACCTTTACCACCACCACCAGCAGTGGCTTTAAGCATTACAGGATATCCTGTTTCATGCGCTGTTTTTTCACAGTCTTTAAAGTCTTTAATAATCCCATCACTACCAGGCACACAAGGCACACCAGCTTCTTTCATAGTTGCTTTAGCAGTTGCTTTATCTCCCATTTTAGAGATCATATCTTCGGAAGCTCCAATGAATTTAATACCGTGTTCTTCACAGATCTTAGAAAATTTAGCATTTTCTGATAAAAAACCATATCCTGGGTGAATAGCATCTGCATTGGTAACTTCAGCGGCTGCAATAATATTAGGAATTTTTAAGTAAGATAAATTGCTTGGTGGTGGGCCAATACAAACGGCTTCGTCTGCAAATTTAACGTGTAAGCTGTCTGCATCTGCGGTAGAATATACAGCTACCGTTTTAATACCCATTTCTTTGCAGGTTCTAATAACACGTAATGCTATTTCACCTCTATTTGCAATTAGTATTTTTTTAAACATCGTCTTTTTAGTTTAAGAGTTTATGGTTTAGTTGTTTAATGTTGTTAAGTAATTTTTACTTTGACATTAAAAATTTAAACTTCTAAACTTAAAATTATGAAGGATCTACTAAGAATAAGGGTTGGTCATATTCTACAGGTGTAGAATCGTCTACTAATACTTTAACAATTTTACCTGATATTTCAGATTCAATTTCGTTAAATAATTTCATTGCCTCTATTACACAAAGTACATCACCTTCTTTAATTGAAGTGCCTACTTCTACAAATACAGGTTTATCTGGGGATGGTTTTCGGTAAAATGTTCCTATTATAGGAGATTTTACAGTAATATATTTAGAATCTTCAGCTACTGGTACAGCAGGAGCAGATGTTTCTGCTGCTGGTGCTTGAGGCATTTGTTGCTGAGGTATTTGTGACATTTGTGCTGCTTGAACCGGTACATGTTGTACGTAGGTTGTTTCATTTTCAGGAGCACCTGTTTTAATGGTAATTTTAACATCATCCATTTCTAACTTAACTTCACTAGCGCCAGATTTGGCTACAAATTTTATTAAGTTCTGAATTTCCTTTAAATCCATAATTATATAACTTTTAATTTAATTGTTAGTTAGCGTTATAAGCCCATTTGAAGTAAATAGAGCCCCAAGTAAATCCGCCGCCAAAAGCAGCAAATATAATAGTATCACCTTTTTTTAGTTGTGTTTCGTAATCATTTAGCAGCAAAGGTAACGTAGCCGATGTGGTATTGCCATATTTTTCAATATTCATCATTACTTTTGCAGGTTCTAGATTTATTCTGTTAGCTGTAGCATCAATAATCCTCTTGTTGGCTTGGTGTGCAGCTAACCATGAAACATCGTCGTTGGTAAGTTTATTTCTTTGCAGTATTTTTTCGGCTACATCTGCCATATTAAATACTGCGTTTTTAAACACGGTTTTTCCGTCCTGAAATACGTAATGTTCACCTTTTTCAAAAGTTTCTTTTGTAATTGGGTATGAAGATCCACCTTTTTTTGCATTTAAAAAAGCTCTGCCTTCGCCATTACTTTTCAATATTTCGTCTTGTAAACCAAGACCTTCAGTATTTGGCTCAAAAAGTACTGCGCCTGCTCCATCTCCAAAAATAATACAAGTAGCTCGGTCTTTATAATCTATAAATGAAGAATTTTTATCTGCTCCTATAAGTAATATTTTTTTGTAACGACCAGATTCTATGTAAGCAGAAGCTGTGGACATACCAAATAAGAAACTTGAGCAGGCTGCTTCTAAATCATAAGAAAAAGCATTTGTGGCACCAATTTCAGTTGCTGTAAATGCTGCTGTTGCTGCAGCTTTCATGTCTGGTGTAGCTGTTGCAACAATAACCAAATCTATAGTTTTTGGATCTAGATTTGTTTTTTGAATTAAGTTTTCGGCTGCCTTTATAGCTAAAAAAGAGGTGCCTTTGCCTTCGTCTTTTAAAATCCTACGCTCTTTAATACCAGTACGAGTTGTAATCCACTCATCATTGGTATCTACCATAGTTTCTAAAACTTTGTTTGTTAAAACAAAGTCTGGTACATAACCTCCTACAGCTGTTATTGCCGCCGTGATTTTACTCATTTTTAGCTTTTAAGTTAATTTTTAAACGCGTGTAAAGTTGGTATTTTCAACTTTAGGTTTAAAAGAATTATGTGCAATTTAAGTAGATTTAATTTCATTTTAAAAATTAAACCAAAAAAAACGCTCACAAGTGAGCGTTTAAATATATGCATGCATAATATTTATGCTACGTTTTCTTCTTCAACAGAATTATCTATTAGAACTTGACCTCTATAATATAATTTACCTTCATGCCAGTGCGCTCTGTGGTATAAGTGTGGCTCACCAGTAGTTGGGCATGTTGCTATTTGAGGTACTGAAGCTTTATAATGTGTTCTTCTTTTGTCTCTTCTTGTTTTCGATATTTTCCGTTTTGGATGTGCCATTTTAAATGTTATTTATCCGTTAATAGTTTTTTTAAATTATTCCAACGAGGATCAATAGTAGCCTCAGATGTTTTCTTTTCTTGCCCAGTATTTGGGCTTAATTCTTCTAGTTTTGTGAGTATGTCTGATTTTAATGAGCCGTCTTCTACACCAGGATGAATACGTTTTGCAGGTATTGCTAATATGATGAGTTCATATATATAATGTGCAATATTAATTTCGTATTCTCCATGTGGTATAATTAGTATGGCTTCGTTATCGTTATTGAAAGCTTCACCAAACTTAACAACCAAATTAAAAGTGTCATTTAGCGCTAAGTCAAAAGGTTCATTACTAATGTCACAGTTAACATTAACATACCCTTTTGCTGAAAAATGCAATTCTAAAAGCGTTGCCTTTTTTTCAAAGGCGAGGTTTATAGATACGTTTGTAGCATTAAACTCTTTGTACTCATAAATATTAAAGAACGTATTATCAATCTGATAATCAAAATAATGTAATCCGTCTTTTAAACCAACAAAAGGAATAGCATACGTCTTTAACTCCTTCATTACAACATGTATTTTGAGCCTGCAAATATAAAAAATTTACAATACTAAACACTAAGATATCAACAAAATTTGTTTGTATCTTATTTTAGCGTTTTTTTAAAGGATTTATTGAATTGTTAATATAATCTTTTCTAGTTTTAAAAATAGTAATTGCAGTATCTATAGCTTGTTTTAATGAGCTTTCATCGGCTTGGCCCTTTCCGGCAATTTCATAAGCTGTACCGTGGTCTGGTGAGGTTCTTACTTTGGAGAGTCCGGCAGTAAAATTTACACCTTTGCCAAAAGCAATTGTTTTAAAAGGAATTAGGCCTTGGTCATGATAAGAGGCTAGGATGGCGTCAAAACCTTTGTAAGTATTTGAACCAAAAAAACTGTCTGCTGGATACGGGCCATACACTAAATCGCCTTTTTTCTTTAAGTGTTCTAAAGCAGGTTTTAAAACCGTATCGTCTTCATTGCCTATAACTCCATTATCTCCAGCGTGCGGATTTATAGCTAAAACTGCAATTTTAGGTTTTCTAATACCAAAATCTTGAATTAATGATTTTGAGATTGTTTCAACTTTTTCAATAATTAGAGCTTCAGTAATTTCTTTAGACACATCTTTTACGGGTACATGGTCTGTTAATAATCCTATTCTTAGATCTTCACTTACCATAAACATTAAACTTTTGCCATCTAATGCTTTTGCTAAATAGTCTGTATGACCTGGAAAATTAAAGGTTTCTGATTGAATATTATTCTTGTTTATAGGTGCCGTTACTAAAACATCAATACTGCCTTCTTTTAATGCTATTGTTGCCGCTTCAAGAGATTTTATGGCGTAGGCTCCTATTTTTGGATTAGATTGCCCAAACTCAATTTTAACGGGATCTTGCCAAACATTTACAACATTTACTTTTCCATGAACACGATGCTCTGCAGTGTTAATACTGTGAAAATTAATTTTGCTTTTAAAATGTGTTTTGTAGAAATTCAATGTTTTTAAACCGGCAAAAATAACGGGAGTATTAAGTTCTAAACTCCTTGGGTCTTCATAAGATTTTAATATAATTTCTGCACCAATACCGTTGAGGTCTCCAATAGAAATACCTACCGTTATGCGATCTTCATTCGTCATGTTTTATACTTTATAACCTATTATTATCTTTAACGTTCAACTTTTTAACAGTAAAAGTTCTTTTAAGCCCATACTTTTAAAATGGCTAAGCTTTATTTTTATGTTAAATTTTAAGAAGGGTTGATTTTGTAATTACCTTTGTGATTGCAAATTTAACCAAATTAACTGATTTATATGTTTACAGGCATCATAGAAGATTTAGGAAAAATAGAAAACTTAAAAACAGAAAACACAAATCTACACATTACCGTAAAGTCTAATTTAACAGACGCTTTAAAAATAGACCAAAGTGTTGCGCATAATGGGGTGTGTTTAACTGTAGTTAAAATTGAAAATGATACTTACACAGTCACAGCAATAAAAGAAACTTTAGATAAAACCAATATAGGTAATCTTAAAATAAACCAAACCATAAACTTAGAGCGTGCTATGAAACTTGGAGACCGTTTAGATGGCCATATTGTGCAAGGTCATGTAGATCAAACGGCTATTTGTAAAGCAGTAACAGAAGAAAACGGAAGTTGGAGTTACACTTTTGAGTACGATAAATCTCAAAATAATATTACTATAGAAAAAGGCTCTATTACCGTAAATGGGGTGAGTTTAACCGTTGTTAATTCTGAATTAAATACTTTTTCAGTAGCAATTATTCCCTATACATATCAGCATACTACATTTAAAGATTTACAAGTAAATGATACTGTAAATCTAGAATTTGATGTTATTGGTAAATATGTAAAACGTTTAAATGATTTAAGAATCTAAAACGTCTTAAAAATAATACATTTTAATTTTAGTGTGTTTGTATAAACGCGTTTATGCTAAAATTCCTAACAACTTTATAATTTAGTTTTTAGCCCAAATTTTAGCTAATGTTTTTAAAAAAGATGAGTCTGAAATTTGCTTAATAATTAAAAAAGATTATTTTTGGTAAACCAATCTGGTAAACCAACTGATTTGCAACAGCATAAGTTTCTGTTTTTAATTACTGTATTACTATTTTGGCTAACACAATTAACAATTAAAAAACAAATTTTATGAAAACAAAACTACTTTTTACAAAAAACGCTAACTTATTTTTTGGACTACTTTTGTCTTTATTATGCATGAGTTTTAGCTGGAGTCAAACTAATCTTGTATTAAACGGTAACTGTGAGGCGCACACGGTCGATGTTAACGATAATGCAGACGCTTTTGATATGACTCCACCATCAGGAATTGACGGAGGAACAAACAATAGCCCTTACAATGCGCTTTGGAATAATTCTGCATTAGACGCATACTTAAACACTGCGTTTGGAGATGATAGCGAACAACCTGGATCTTCAGGTGATGGTAATAAATTTGGACCTAACGCTGGTACTGGTAGAGGTGTTAAATTAAATGAAGTAAGCAGACGTATATACCAAAAAATTACAGTTGTTGCGGGTACTCAATATACATTCTCTGTAGATTCTCGTTCTGAGGCAACAGGTGCGCTTTCAGGTGTTTATATCTTAAACGAAGAAATTGATACAGAAGTAGGTTTACAAAATCTAACAGCAGATTCTAGAGTAGATGCTTATTATCTAATTAATAATGATTACAACCCCACTAAGTCATCTAGTACTTTAGATACCTTTACAACAAATACATTTACGTTTACACCAACAACCACTACGGCTGTTATTTACATAGGGTCAGCAACAGCTGCCGATGCTACAACGGAGATCTTTTTTGATAATATATCGGTTATTGAAACCTCTCAGTTATCTACAACGGATGTTAATGTTTTAGACTTTAAAGTTTATCCAAACCCAGCTAAAGATCACATTACAATTGCATCTCATACTAACGAAACTATTGCTGTTTCTGTATTTGATGTTTTAGGTAAAAATGTATTAAACAGAAATTTAAATGCAAATAACACTCTAAATGTGTCAGGTTTATCTAAAGGTTTATATGTAATGAAGATTACTTCAGCATCTAATTCAGTGATAACAAAGAAAATAATTATTGAATAGTATAATTTAAAGTAAACCAAAAAGCCTTTTTTTAGTAAGAAAGGCTTTTTGTGTTTTACACACTAAGACCACTTTTAATAAAAAACCATCATTCCTATGAAGAAACTTATAATTATCATCAGTGTGCTTTTTTTAGTAGCATGTGGCAAAACAACATCTGTAACTCAAATAAAAGTTTCAAATATCGAAGCTTTAAATAAAGCAATAGACAGTTGTAAAGCTGGTGATCAGATTATTTTAGCTAATGGAGTATGGAAAGATGTTGAAATAAAATTTAGAGGAAAAGGCACAAAAGACAAGCCCATAATTTTAAAAGCAGAAACTGCAGGTAAAGTAACTATTGAAGGCCAATCGTATTTAAAATTTGGTGGCGAATATTTAATAGCAGAAGGCTTGCATTTTAAAAATGGCTACTCACCATCTAATGCGGTAATCGATTTTAAAATTAGTCATAAAGACCAACCAGACGAAATTTCTAACAACTGTAAAGTTACCAATACTGTTATTGTAGATTTTAATAAACCAAAACGAGATGATAGCGATTTATGGGTGCAATTTTGGGGCAGACATAATGAGTTAAGCAACTGTTATATTGCTGGTAAAACCAATCGTGGACCAACCGTTAGAGTAAGTATTTCTGGTATTGAAAGTATTAATAATTACCATCAAATTATAAACAATCATTTTGGGCCAAGACCAGTAAAAGGCGGTCCTAGTGGCGAAACCATTCAGTTAGGAGATAGCTACACATCCATGTCGCCTAGCTATACGTATGTAGCCAATAATTTATTTGAAGAATGTAATGGTGAGGTAGAGGTTATTTCTAGTAAAACAAACTTTAACGTATTTAAAAATAACGTTTTTTATAAAAGTGAAGGCTCTTTAGTAACACGCCACGGAAACTATGTTACCGTAGATGGCAACTATTTTATTGGCGATGGTATTAACGAAAACTATGGCGGAATTAGAATTATAAACACAGGGCATTGGGTTGTAAACAATTATTTTTATGGACTAAAAGGCAAGAGTTTTAGAAGCCCTTTAGCTGTAATGAATGGCATACCAAAATCACCACTAAACCGCTACAATCAAGTTACCGATGTGGTTGTAGCTTATAACACCTATGTTAATTGTAGCGCACCATGGCAATTTGGAGTTGGTACAAATATTGCTCAAGCAGATGTACTGCCTAAGTCCGAAATTCGCTCAGCTAGAGCCATCAGAACTACAGTTGCTAATAATATCATTTACAACGAAAAAGGTCTAGAAAACGTTGTTATAGAAAACGATAAAGCAGATGGAGTAACGTTTAAAAATAATATTATAGACAATCAAGGCAAAACCTTTAAAGATTTTGATGCTGGCATTGTTGCCGCTACTTTAGATTTAAAAAAACTATCAGATAATATTTTTATTCCTACAGGTATTCCAGACGATTTTGAGGCCTATAAAGGTTTCGATTTTAATACCATAAAAACCGACCTATTAGGAGTGTCCAGAACAGACGATACAAGTATTGGTGCCATAATGGGTAAAGCTGTTTTTAATCCTAATATTTTAGACAAATCTAAATATGGAACTACTTGGTTTTCAAATGAAGCAGAAGCTAAAGATCCTGTAACGCATACAGTTTCTAGTTCAGAAGAATTACAAGCAAAAATTAACGCTGCAAACTCAGGTGATATTATCGCTATTGCGGAAGGCATTCACACTATAAACACAGTAATAGTTATTAATAAAACGCTAACCATTCAATCTAAAGGAAATGCGCAATTGATATTTTCAGGTGAAGCAAATACCCCATTATTTTCTTTACAACCTTACGGAAAACTTACCCTAAATAATCTAATTTTAATAGGAAATAACACCAACTATGCCTTTGCTAGTTTAAAACAAAATATGTCTAATCATTTTGGTTTAACGGTTTCAAATTCTGAAATAAGTGATTTTAATTACGTGTTAAAAGTGTACAAGGAATCTTTTGCAGAGCGCGTAACTTTTGAAGGTACATCAATTTCAAACTGTGAAAACGGTTTAGAGCTTTCCGAAGAAACCAATGACAAAGGCGATTATAACACCGAATATTTAACCATTAAAAATTGTAATTTTAATAACGTAAAACAAAATGTTGTAGATTATTACAGAGGTGGTTATGACGAATCCACCATTGGCGGAAATCTTTTAATAACCAACAGTACATTTACAAATTGTGGTGCAAAAGAAATAAATAAAAGGCTCTTAAACCACAACGGTATTGTTAATGTAAATCTTACAAAAAACACATTTAAAAATAACGCGGTTAAGTTTGTATCTATTCTTTGGGGTGCAAAAAATAATGTTGAATCTGAAAATAGTGTAAGTAATTCTGGACAACTAAAAACCGAAGAAAATTTAGTGATGACCTTGATGTATTAAGTTTTAAAACTAAATAAATTTTTTTAAAATGAAAAAAACAGCATCTGTAATAATAATTCTTTTAGCATATTTTTCATGTAAAAATAAACCTAAAACACACTCAGATTCTTCTATTATAACTAAAACCACTTTAGTTTACCCAAGTGAAGTTATTCCGTTTATGGATAAATGGAAAATTCTTTTAGGAGATGGCACGCATACTAATGATTTAGTGAACTATCAAAAAGACGATTTCTTTTATGTTGAACATGAAAACGACACAGATTGGGTAGTTTATAAAACACCAAATGCCGGTATTACCTCAAGAACATCTAGCAACACAAGAACAGAATTAGGCGAAAAAGCAAACTGGATACCAGAAACAGGTGGCAAACTTACAGGTACATTAAAAGTACAGCACGTTTCTACTACCGGAGATGCAACTGCGGCATCATCTTACTCAGTAGTAGTTGGTCAAATACATAGTGGTGAAGGTCATGAAAATGAACCCTTAAAAATATATTACAAAAAATTTCCAGGTCATACAAAAGGCTCTGTATTTTGGAATTATGAAATCAATACTGAGGGTGATAATATTGGACGTTTTGATTATTCTACTGCCGTTTGGGGGCACAATTTTTCTGTAGTTGGTAAAAGTCCAAATGAATATCCTGAAGAACCAAAAGATGGCATTGCGCTTGGCGAAGAATTTAGCTATGAAGTAAATGTTTATAAAGGTGTTATGTACTTAACGTTTACCAGTGAAGCTCACGATACTATAAAATTCACTAAAAGTTTAATTAAATCAGAATTTTCAACAAAAGCAGCTATTCCGCAACAGGTCAAAGCTGTTTATGCAAATCGTGAAAAAGGTGGTGGAGTAGAGCGTGAAATTGCTTATGCTGGCGAAAAAAACTATTTTAAACAAGGTTGTTATAATCAAGCCAATCCAAAAAGCACAAAATCAGAAACCTATGGTGGTGACATAGTTAAACAATATGAAAACGGAAGCTATGCAGAAGTTTGGTTTAAAGCTGCTACAGTAGGAGAAAGTACAGATCCAAATTTAGTAAACTAATGAAAAATGTAATCATTTTTGCACTGCTCTTATTTACGTTAAGTAGTAACGCACAAGTGCTTTTAGATGCAGATGGTCCAGGGAATACGTATAGTTTAATAACATCTGTTCTTGCCCCAGGATACAATCCAATTGAAGTGCCAGACTGTAACCACTCAAGTTTTGGAGAGCATATAGATGAAGTTTTTGATGCGACTCTAAATACAAATGTTTTTCGTTTTTATATACACGTAACACCAGATAATGATAGGTGTATAAATATTGATAGACAGCGCAACGAAATAAAAACCTATAACCAATCTCCAGATAATTTACTTGGTGTTGTTGGAGAAAAAGTAATTTATAAATGGAAATTTAAACTGCCAAGCGGTTTTCAAACCTCTTCAAGTTTCACACACTTACACCAATTAAAATCTGTTGGAGGACCTTTGGAAAGTATGCCAATGTACACACTTACAGCACGCAAAGCAAATCCAGACCGTTTAGAGTTACGATATGCACAAACAGATACACAAATTACATTAGCGCAAACAGATTTAGCACCACTTTTAGATACCTGGCTACAAGTAACAGAAACGATAGTGTACGGATTATCTGGAAGTTACGATATTGAAATAAAACGTGTAACGGATAACGCTCTGTTATTTTCGTATGCAAACACCAATAGTATTAACTGGCGACAAGACGCAGATTTTGTTCGTCCAAAATGGGGAATTTATAGGAGTCTAAATAATGCACAAGATTTAAGAGACGAAAGCGTGTTATTTGCCAATTTTAGCATTCAAGAAGTAGATGCACTTTCTTTAAATACTTTAGAGAGCAACACTAATGTTAAAGTTTTTCCAAACCCAACGAAAAACACCATACATATTACTGGTTTATCGCAACGCGCTAATAGTATTGCCATTTACACTATAAACGGAAGAAAAATATTAGAAAAAACTGATATTAACTCTACTGAAAACATATTAGATATATCTAAATTAAGTGGTGGAACTTATGTTTTAAAAGTTACTGGACATCAATTAAGTCTCTCAAAGCAAATTATAATTGATAAAGATTGAATAGCGTTATTTATATAATGGGAGTTTCAGGTTCTGGAAAAAGCACAATAGGAAAAATGCTTGCCCAAGAATTAGACATCCCTTTTTTTGATGGCGATGATTTTCATTCTGAGCGTAACATCAAAAAAATGGCAAATGGGCAGCCTTTAAATGATGAAGATAGGCAAGGTTGGTTAGAATCTTTAAATGAATTAGCAAAGCAACAACTTAGCAAAAACAGTTGTGTTATTGTATGTTCAGCATTAAAAAAAAAGTATCGAGAAACGTTAAGTTTAGATATTAAAAATCAAACAAAATGGGTGCATTTATGGGGTTCTTTCAGTCAGATTTTTGAAAGATTAAATAACAGAGACAATCATTTTATGCCTTCAGATTTATTACAGTCTCAGTTTGATACTTTAGAAGCACCCAAAAATGCAATTACAATAGATATTAGTTTGAAGCCTAAAGAAATTATTGACCAAGTGAAAAATCAATTAGAAGAAAAATCTGAATTTGGATTATTTGGCCTAGGCGTTATGGGAAAAAGCCTCTGCCGAAATTTAGCTAAAAACGATTTTAAGATTGCAATGTTTAACAGACATGTAGATGCGATTGAGGTAGATGTTGCCAAAAATTTTAAAGCAGAATTTACAGAATTATCTAATGCCAAAGCTTTTGATGATATCGCTGCTTTTGTAAATGCTTTACAACAACCAAGACGTATTATGCTAATGGTTAATGCAGGTAAAACTATTGACGACGTCATTGAAGATTTGTTACCCTATTTATCCAAAAATGATATTTTAATTGATGGTGGAAATTCAAATTACAAAAAAACAAAAGCGCGCAACGTTTATTTAAAAACAAAAGGGATTCACTTTATAGGAACAGGAGTTTCTGGCGGAGAAGAAGGTGCTCTAAAAGGGCCATCCATAATGCCAAGCGGAGATAAAGAAGCTTACAAAGCCGTACAGCCTTATTTAGAAAAAATTTCTGCAAAAGATAAAAAGGGTTTGCCGTGTTGCACATATATTGGCTCAGAAGGCAGCGGACATTTTATAAAAATGGTGCATAATGGCATTGAGTACGTAGAAATGCAACTATTGGCAGAAGTTTTTACAATTTTAAACGCTATGGGTCAAAATCCAGACGAAATTTCTAAAACGTTAGAATCCTGGAAACCAGTAGCAAACAGTTATTTATTAGAAATAACAGCAACTATTCTTAAGAAAAAAGACGGAGACGATTGGTTGGTAAATAAAATATTAGATAAGGCTGGTAACAAAGGCACAGGTAATTGGACAACCATAGCCTCTGCAGAATTTGGAGTACCTAGTACCTTAATTGCTTCCGCTTTATTTTCTAGATACATTTCATTTTATAAAGCTGAAAGAGTTCAACTAAGTAAACATTTTGAAGCCGTTAATACATCAAAATTAAATTGTACAACAAAAGAGGTTTTAGAAGCCTACCAATTTGCCAGAATTATTAACCATTACCAAGGTTTTAAACTCATTAGTGAAGCCTCAGGTAAATCAGATTGGAATTTAAACCTTAGCGAAATTGCAAGAATTTGGACAAACGGTTGCATCATTAGATCTGTGTTAATGGAAGATTTAGTAGAAGTATTTAAAAACCCCAATACTATTTTAACAAACGTTGTGCTAAGTGATATATTGAAAAACTATAAGCCTTCAATAAAAAACGTAATTATGCAAAGCGTAGGTAGTGATTTAACAACTCCAGCTTTAGGTGAAGCCCTTCAGTTTTTTAACGGCATTACCACTCAATTTGCATCGGCAAATATTATACAAGCACAACGCGATTATTTTGGGGCACATACATATAAAAGAATAGATGATGCAACAGATAAAAGTTATCATACAAACTGGAATTGATAAATAAAAATTAGTAAAACCTCAAGGATTATTTATAAAGTAAACATTTTTTTCTCTTTAAAAAAGCTGTCTAAGCTAAACCAGAGGTCTTTTAAATATTAAATTAAAACAGGCTTCGGCATGTTTTACGTGGTGCTTTTAAGAAAATATATTTTCTATCAGCCAATGCCCAACGATACAGTAACAAATAAATAAAGCATTAATATTATGGATGTAACCAAACAAAAACCCTCATTACTCAAAAAAGTTATAGCCATAATATTAGGCTTTGGTCCAGGCATTTTTGCCATTGGTTATACTATTGGCACTGGTAGTGTAACTTCTATGATAAAAGCAGGAAGTGCCTATGGTATGCAACTTACTTGGGTACTTTTATTAAGTTGTTTATTCTCTGGGATTCTTATGTTTGTTTATGGTAATTATACTTTAATTACTGGGGAAACAGCACTATTTAGTTTTAAAAAATATATAAAAGGCGGCAAAATTATAGCGCTTTTAATTGTTGTTGGCATTTCTTTTGGGCAATGGGGATCGCTTATGGGTATTTTAACCATATCCTCCAATATGCTTTATGAGATTTTTGCAATTTATTTTGAAGGACTTAAAGCCTATGAATACGAAACAGTACTTGGTATTGCTATTTTAATTGTAGGTATTTTCTACTCCTTAATGTTGGTTGGAAAATATACCTTTTTTGAAAAAATATTAGTCATATTTGTTACGTTTATGGGCTTATCTTTTATAGTATCCCTGTTTTTTGTACACCCATTACCATCAGAAGTTTTAGAGGGCTTATTACCATATATTCCAGAATCTAAAGATTCTCAAATATCAAGCAATATGATGGTAGCTGCATTTGTTGGTACCACAATGGCTGCGGCTACATTTTTATCGCGGCCTTTGTTTGTAAAAGGAAAAAACTGGGGTATTGCAGATGTAGGTAAACAAAGAAAAGATGCCATAACTGCAGCATTATTAGTCTTTGTTATTAGCGGTGCTATTATGGCGGTAGCTAGTGGAGCATTATTTCACCAAGGGACACCAGTAGATAATGTTTTAGATATGGCAAAACCGTTAGAGCCTATTGCAGGTAGATTTGCAGTAGCGGTGTTCTTCTTTGGTACATTAAGTGCCGGATTGTCTTCTATTTTTCCGTGTTTATTAATTGCTCCGCTTTTAGTAGCAGATTATCAATCTGGTACTTTAGATACAAGCTCTAAACAGTTTAGAACAATCACAGCAATTGCATGTTTGGTCGCTTTAATTGGACCTGCATTTTTTGGTGGTAAACCAATTTTGGTTCAAATAGTATCTCAAATTTTTAATGTTTTTGTTTTACCGCTTGTGGTGTTAAGCATTATACTATTAGTAAATAATAAAAAACTGATGAAAGGCTACAAAACTAGCCTTCTGTTAAACATTGGCTTGTTTTCAGCATTGTTTTTTTCATGTGTAATATCCTACACAGGTATTGTTGGGCTAGTTACTAAATATTTATAAGTGTAACGTAATAACATTAAATGCAAAAAATAGTTATTAAGGAAGAGAGCACGTACTATATTAAAGAAAGAATAAAATGATTAAAAACAAGAGTTTTTCAGTATTACAAGTATTAGTTTTTAGTATGCTATTAATTTTAAATAGTTGTAAAAATAAAGACACACAAGACGTAACAGAAAACACACAAAAGCCACTTTATGCCAGTGATGTAATTCCGTTTTTTGAAAATTTTAAACTCATTTTAGGTGATGGTACAAACGTTGGAACACCTATTAATTTTGAAAACAAAGCGTTTTTTTACACAAAAAATGACAAGGAAGGCGATTGGGTAGTTTTTAAAACACCAAATGCTGGTAACACTCATGGTACTTCTAACAATACCAGAACAGAATTGGGGCAAACCAAAAAATGGTATCCTAAAACTGCTAATGATAAAATGACAGCCACACTTAAAGTACAAAATGTGTCTAAAACTGGTGATGCTCGCGTCGCAGCTTCGTACTCTGTAGTAGTTGGTCAAATTCATAGTGCAGATGGTCATGAAAACGAACCACTTAAAATATTTTACAAGAAATTTCCTGGTCATACCAAAGGTTCTGTGTTTTGGCATTATGAAATAAACACTAAAGGAGATGATAACTCTGGCCGTTGGGATTTTTCTACAGCAGTTTGGGGTCACGATTTTTCAGTTGTGGGTACTTCAGAAAACACCTATCCAAAAGAACCCATAGATGGCATAGCATTAGGCGAAACATTTAGTTATGAAATAAACGTTAAAAATGGCATTATGTATTTAAAATTTATGAGTGAAGGTCATCCTACCAAAACCTTTACTAAAAACTTAATTGTATCAGAATATGCAACAAAAGCAGACATGCCAGAACAAACACAGCAATTATTTGTACCTATTGGTCAAGATGGTATTGAGCGCCAAAACGCTTATGCAGGCGAAGGTTGTTTTTTTAAGTTAGGTTGTTACAATCAAACCAACGGAAAATCACCAGAAATTAATAAAAATTGGTGTTCTGGTGCAGAAACACATGGTGGTGATATTGCAAAGCAATATGCAAATGGTAATTATGCTGAAGTATGGTTTAAAAAAGGGTACATTTCTGTAAGTGTAAATGCGGTTTCAAATGAAGGTTATTTTAATAAAAATGATAAAGTAAAATAAAACATAGAAAATGAACACTAAATTAAAAGGTAAAAATATATTAGTTACAGCTGGTGCTCAAGGCATTGGTGAGTCTATAACAAAACATTTTATTGATAATGGAGCCAATGTTGCTATTCATTATTTCTCAAGTGCAGAAACAGCAAATACCTTAGTAGAGTATGCAACTAACAAAGGACAAAATGCAGTAGCAATATCAGGGGATTTAACAAAGGAAGCAGATGCCAACACTTTAGTTGAAAAAACAGTAGAAGCTTTAGGTGGTTTAGACATACTTATAAATAATGCCGGTTCACTTGTAGCAAGAAAATTATTAGGCGATTTAGAAGCCGATTTTTGGCATAAAGTTATGGATATAAACATGACGTCTATGCAATTTGTTACCAGAGCCGCAGCACCACATTTAGCAATAAATAAAAATAGCAGTATTGTTAATTTAGCATCACTTGCTGGCAGAAAAGGTGGTCACCCAGGATCATTAGTTTATGCAACAAGCAAAGGCGCTATTTTAACATATACACGCGCACTTTCAACAGAGCTTGGTTCTCAAGGCATACGTGTAAATGCCGTAGCGCCGGGTTTAATTTTAGGCACTTCATTTCATAATACACATACCACCAAAGAGTCTGCTGCGGCAACAATAGCTGGCATTCCTATAAACAGAGCAGGTAATGCAGATGATGTAGCTCGTGCAGTTTTGTACTTAGCTTCTGAGTATGATGGTTTTATTACAGGTGCAACATTAGATATTAATGGAGGTGTTTACAATATGTAATTTGCTATTTATTTAAATGTATTAAAATAGTATTATATTTGGTAAACCAATCTGGAAAACCAATTAATAATCAAAAATGAATCTCATAAAATCTATCTTTATAAAATTTATATTAATTACAGTAGTTATATTTTCTTGCAAAAAAGATAATACAGCTAACACTGAAAGTCAAAGTGAACATAACTCTCAAGATCACCCAAAACTAATTCTGACGGCACAAGGCGTAAAAGATATTAGGGCACAATTAGGTAGTATTCCAATTTTTGATAAGACTCTAGAAAAAGTAAAAGAAGAGGTAGATGCAGCTATAGAAAAAGGCATAGATGTGCCAGTACCACAAGACTATTCGGGTGGTTATACACACGTTACACACAAACAAAATTGGTTTATATTACAGAAATCGGGGTTACTTTATCAAATTTTGGATGACGAAAAATATGCCAAGTATGTTAAGGATATGTTGATGCAATATGAAGCATTATATAAAACATTACCACTACATCCTAAAACCCGATCTTATGCCAGAGGAAAATTATTTTGGCAATGCTTAAACGATTCTAATTGGCTGGTTTATGTAAGTCAGGCTTACGATTGTATTTATAATTATTTAACTGAAGAAGAACGTAATAAGCTAGAAACCAATTTATTCAGACCATTTGCAGATCATATTTCAATAGATAGTCCACAATTTTATCAACGTGTACACAACCATAGCACTTGGGGCAATGCTGCAGTAGGTATGATTGGTTTGGTAATGGACGATAAAGAATTAATAGACCGTGCATTATATGGCATTAAAGATTTAAAATTAGATGCTAACAAAAAAGACGACGATGGCGGTTTTTTAAACAAAGATGGAAAAGCAGGTTTTTTAGCCAATATAGAAGAACCCTTTTCACCAGATGGGTACTACAATGAAGGCCCTTACTACCAACGCTACGCCATGTATCCATTTTTAGTGTTTGCAGAAGGTTTGCATAATGTAAAACCAGAACTAAAAATTTGGGATTATAAAGATGGTGTGCTTCTAAAATCTATAAATGCACTGCTCAATCTCTCAGATGCTAAAGGTGATTTTTTTCCACTAAACGATGGTCAAAAAGGCATGTCTTATTATAACGGAGCTTTGGTAACAGCTGTAGATGTGTCTTATCATTACGGTAATCAAGATACGGGATTATTAAGTATTGCCAAACAGCAAGACCAAGTATTGTTAGACGACTCTGGTTTAGCAGTAGCTTTAGGTATTAAAAACGGAAAAGAAACACCATTCAAAAAAGTATCCATTAATTTATCCGATGGACCAGATGGTAAAGAAGGTGGAGTTGGTATTTTACGTAATGAAGGTATAGAACTGGTTTTTAAGTATGCAGCTCAAGGCTCTAGCCATGGGCATTACGATAAATTATCATATTCGTTATATGAAAACGGAGAAGAAATAATTCAAGATTATGGTTTGGCACGTTTTGTAAATATTGGTCAAAAAGGTGGCGGAAATTACCTAAAAGAAAACAAAACCTGGGCAAAACAGACCATAGCACATAATACGTTAACACAAAATGAAACCTCCCATTTTAATGGTAAGTATGACCTAGGAAGTTTACACCATTCTGAACTCAATTATTTTTCTTTTGAAGCAGATCATATTAAAGTTATAAGTGCTGAAGAACAAAATGCCTATCCAGGCACTAAAATGCTTCGCACAATGGCACTTATTAAAGACGAAGATTTTGAAAAACCATACCTGTTAGATATCATGAAGGTTACTTCAGATAAAACTAACCAATACGATTTTCCGTATTATTATTTTGGGCAAATCATTGATACCAATTTTGAATATAAAACACCAGAAACCTTAAAACCATTTGGTACTAAAAACGGTTACCAACATTTATTTGTGGAAGGTTCTGGACAGGCAAAACCAGATAATTCTCAATTTTCTTGGATGCATAACCGTAAATTTTATTCACTAACAACAGTCACAAATAATAAAGACGCATTGTTGTTTACTAGAATTGGAGCTAATGACCCAGAATTTAATTTACGTCGCGACCCTGCTTTAATATTAAGAAGAAAAAATTCAAAAAACACTGTATTTGCAACTGTTATAGAACATCACGGCAGTTATAGCCCAGTAACGGAATCCGCAGTAAACTCAACAAGTAATATTAAAGCATTAAAAGTTGTATTTAATAATGATACTTATACAGCAATTACAATAACACCTATTCAAGGTAACCCAAAGTTGTTTATAACTGTAAATAAAAACGCAATAAAAGGCACTAAACATCAACTAGAAATAGATAATAAAACATACAGTTGGTCTGGTAATTATTATTTTAATTAAAATTATAAAATTTTCAATCAAATTAACATACAATAAAACAACATGAAAAGATTTAGTGAAAAATACATCATTACAAAAGACATGGAATGGGAAGCACTTGGTGGCGGAGTTTCAAGAAAATTCTTAGGTTACGATAATCAAATAATGATGGTACAAGTAAAATTTGACAAAGGTGCATTAGGCGCACCACACCAACACTTTCATACACAAGCAACATACTGTGTTTCAGGTAAGTTTGAGTTTGAAATTGATGGTAAAAAGCAAATAGTAGAAGCTGGAGATGGTGTATATATAGAGCCAAATTTGTTACACAGCGCAGTATGTTTAGAAGAAGGAATGCTAATAGATACTTTTAGCCCTGTTAGAGAAGACTTCCTTAGTGGTGGTGAAGTCTCTTATTTTGGTGATAAATAATTAATATAACCAATAAAACATCTGTTTTTGGGTTTAGCGTAAGACTTCAATAGAGCGCTAAACCTTTTTTTTATAAATTTTGATGGATTTGATTTTAATGGATAAATGCTATTTTCATTTAATATTCAATTTTTTTAAAATAAATACCAACTTGAACATCATAAGCAATATAATTTAAATAATTGATTTTCAACTTTTTAAAAACGGCAAATTGTAGGTGGCTTTAAAGTTTTATACAAAAACAAGGTATTCGCTTCAACCTTTAAACATTAATTTAGTTTAAAATTTTAGGTTAAATCTATTTTATTAGAAAACTAAGAGCAATCATTTTATGTCGCATCTCAATAAACACAGTAAAAGACTTACCCAAGATCCATCTCAACCCGCATCTCAAGCCATGCTTTATGCAGTAGGTTTAACAGATGAAGATATGCAAAAACCTCAAGTAGGTATTGCAAGCACAGGTTATGATGGTAATCCGTGCAATATGCATCTTAACAACCTAGGTGCTGAGGTAAAAATTGAATGCAAAATAGCTGGTATGGTTGGTTTGGGATTTAACACTATTGGTGTAAGTGACGGCATTTCCATGGGAACCTCTGGCATGAATTATTCCTTAGCCTCAAGAGACATCATAGCAGATTCTATTGAAACCGTTATGAATGCACAAAGCTACGATGCATTAGTATCTGTTGTAGGTTGCGATAAAAATATGCCTGGATCTGTAATAGCTATGTTACGTTTAAACCGTCCCTCTATAATGATGTATGGTGGTACAATTGCTTCAGGAAATTATAAAGGCAAAAAATTAAATATCGTGTCAGCTTTTGAAGCCTTAGGACAAAAAGTTGCTGGCGAAATTGATGAGAAAGAGTACCGTGAAATTATAAAACGCGCTATTCCGGGCGCAGGAGCATGTGGTGGTATGTACACTGCTAATACTATGGCATCTGCAATAGAAGCTATGGGTTTTGCATTACCATACAACTCGTCAATACCAGCAGAAAACCCAAATAAGTTATCAGAAAGTGAGCGTACGGCAAGAGCCATTCTTAATTTATTAGAATTAGATTTAAAACCTTTAGACATTATTTCTAAAAAATCTATAGAAAATGCCATAGCTATTGTTAATGCATTAGGTGGTTCAACCAATGCAGTTTTACACTTTTTAGCCATTGCACACGCTGCAGATATTGAATTTACATTAGAAGATTTTCAGCGCGTAAGCGATAGAACCCCACTTATTGCAGATTTAAAACCATCTGGTAAATACCTCATGGAAGATGTGCATGGTATAGGTGGCACACCAGCAGTAATGAAATATTTATTAGACAATGGCTATTTGCACGGCGATTGCTTAACCGTTACCGGAAAAACTTTAGCCGAAAACCTAAAAGACGTTGAGGCTTTAACTTTTGATGAAAATTCACAAGATGTTATTTATCCCAAAGACAAAGCCTTAAAAACTTCAGGAAATATTCAAATTTTATATGGAAACTTAGCTGAAGAAGGCGCAGTTGCAAAAATATCTGGCAACGAAGGTTTACTGTTTGAAGGTAAAGCAGTAGTATATGATAGTGAACAAGAAGCAAATACAGGTATTTCAAATGGTGAAGTAGAGAAAGGAGATGTTGTAGTAATTCGTTATGTAGGTCCAAAGGGAGGTCCAGGCATGCCAGAAATGTTAAAACCAACCTCATTAATTATGGGAGCTGGCTTAGGAAAATCTGTAGCATTAATAACAGATGGTCGTTTTTCTGGTGGTACTCATGGTTTTGTTGTAGGGCATATTACACCAGAAGCTCAATCTGGCGGAACCATAGCATTACTAAAAACAGGTGACAAAATAAAAATTAGTGCTGAAGATAATACCATAAATGTATTACTTCCTAAAGAAGAACTTGCAGCAAGAAAAGCTGCGTGGCAAGCACCAGCACTAAAACATAAAAAAGGCATTTTATATAAATATGCTAAAATAGTAGCCTCAGCATCAAAAGGGTGTATTACGGATGCTTAATACGCTAAAAAACTAATAAAACGTGTTCCTTTTTCAATAACTAAAAAGGAATTGAAACTTATAAAAAATGGAAAAAACACAAACCATTACAAACACAACATCTGATACTACAGAACGTATTTCTGGTAGTGAAGCCGTTATAAAGTGTTTATTAGCAGAAGGTGTAGACATACTTTATGGATACCCTGGAGGCGCAATTATGCCTGTTTATGACGAGCTGCATAAGTATCAAGACCAAATACACCACGTACTTACACGTCATGAGCAAGGCGCAACACACGCTGCGCAAGGCTATGCGCGTATTTCAGGAAAAGTAGGAGTTGCTATCGCAACATCTGGGCCAGGTGCAACAAACCTTATAACAGGTATTGCAGATGCACAAATAGATAGCACACCTATGGTGTGTATTACAGGGCAGGTAGGATCTCATTTATTAGGAAGTGATGCGTTTCAGGAAACAGATATTGTTGGTATTTCTACACCAGTTACTAAATGGAATTACCAAGTAACCAAAGCTTCAGAAATACCAGAAGCTATAGCAAAAGCATTTTATATTGCAAAAAGCGGAAGGCCAGGACCGGTTTTAATAGATATTACTAAAAACGCTCAGTTTGAAGAATTCGATTTTCAATATAAAAAATGCACAGGTGTAAGAAGTTACAAACCTGTTCCTGATACAGATATAAATGCGGTTAAAGCTGCTGCAGAATTAATTAATAATGCTAAAAAACCACTCGTAGTTTGGGGTCAAGGTGTTATTTTGGGTGAAGCCGAAAACGAATTTAAGGCCGTTATAGAAAAAGCAGGTTTACCAGCCGCATGGACAATTTTAGGGGTTTCTGCCATTCCAAACACACATCCATTAAATGTTGGTATGTTAGGCATGCACGGTAATTATGGTCCAAATATGCTTACCAATGAATGCGATGTTCTTATAGCTATAGGCATGAGATTTGATGATCGTGTAACAGGTAATTTAGCAACCTATGCAAAACAAGCAAAAGTTATTCATTTTGATATTGACCCAGCAGAAATAGATAAAAATGTTAAAACTGACGTTGCGGTTTTGGGTAACGCAAAAGAAAGTCTTAAAATACTATTACCATTTCTAAAAGAAAATAAGCATTCAGATTGGCATCAAAAATTTAAAGATTTATACACTATTGAATTTGAAAAAGTGATTAAAAAAGATCTATATCCCACAAAAGAAGGGTTAACCATGGGTGAGGTTTTAAAAGAAATTAATAGTCAAACAAAAGGCCAAGCCGCAATAGTAAGCGATGTGGGGCAGCACCAAATGATAGCTTGCCGCTACGCAGATTTTAATGTTACTAAAAGTAATATTACCTCCGGTGGTTTGGGCACTATGGGTTTTGCATTGCCAGCCGCAATTGGTGCAAAAATGGCAGCACCAGAGCGTGAGGTTGTGGCAATAATTGGAGATGGAGGCTACCAAATGACCATACAAGAGTTGGGTACTATTTTTCAGCAAAAAGTACCCGTTAAAATCGTTGTTTTAAATAACGATTTCTTAGGTATGGTGCGCCAATGGCAACAATTGTTTTTTGATAAGCGTTACGCCTCTACAGAAATGGTAAACCCAGATTTTGTAGCCATAGCTAAAGCATATTATATTGATGCTAAAAAAGTATCTAAAAGAGAAGATTTACACGCTGCTGTAAAAGAAATGATTGCAAGTGATCGCCCTTATTTTTTAGAGGTTAGTGTAGAAAAGGAAGACAATGTGTTTCCAATGATTCCAACAGGAGCAAGTGTTTCAGACATTAGATTAGAATAATTTTAATTCTATAAATAAAGATAAAAAGAAAGAAAAACATGCTAAAGGTAAAAGCCTAAGAGCAAACCGCTTTATTAAAACTATGAGTACAGAAAAACATACATATACCGTTTCAATCTATACTGAAAACAATATTGGATTGTTAAATAGAATTTCTGCTATTTTTCAACGTAGACATATTAATATTGAGAGTGTTAACATTTCAGTTTCAGAAATTGAAAACGTATCTAAATGGACTATCGTTGTGAAACTTCCAGAGGTACAAATCAAAAAAATTATTGGTCAGATTGAAAAACAAATAGAAGTTATAAAAGCCTTTTATCATACTGAAGATCAAATCATTTACCAAGAGTCCTGTATTTTTAAAATGAAATCAGACTTATTATTTGATGACAGACAAATTCAGAATATAATTAAGGAATCTAACGCAAGAATTGTAACCGTAAACCGAGACTTTTTTGTTATTGAAAAATCGGGTAGAAAAGAAGAAATAGATCTTTTACACCAACAATTAAACACCTTTGGTATTATGCAGTTTACAAGATCAGGACGCGTTGCTGTTACAAAAGATGAAATGAAAATTTCAACGCTATTAAAAGCATTTCAAAATTAAAACTATAACAATTAAAAAAATACATTAAAGAAAACAGGCAATTTTATAGACACAACTAAGTCCATTCTTTTCCCTCTTTTTTTATTTAAAAACACAAATCATGTCAAATTATTTTAACACGCTACCCTTAAGAACACAATTAGAGCAACTAGGCAAATGCCGTTTTATGGAAGCTTCAGAGTTTGAAGATGGTGTAAACGCACTAAAAGATAAAAAAATTGTAATAATAGGCTGTGGTGCACAAGGGCTAAATCAGGGCTTAAACATGCGCGATTCTGGATTAGATATTGCTTATGCCTTACGCCAAGAAGCTATAGATCAGCAACGTGCATCTTACGAAAACGCAACAAGTCATGGTTTTAAAGTTGGTACCTACAAACAACTTATACCAGAAGCAGATTTGGTATTAAACTTAACTCCAGATAAGCAACATACAAACGTTGTTAAAGCAGTAATGCCACTAATGAAAATAGGTGCTACGTTAAGCTACTCTCATGGATTTAATATTGTAGAAGAAGGTACTAAAATACGAGAAGATATTACCGTTATTATGGTAGCCCCAAAATGCCCAGGAACAGAAGTTAGAGAAGAATATAAAAGAGGCTTTGGAGTACCAACATTAATAGCAGTTCACCCAGAAAACGATCCAGAAGCAAAAGGTTGGGCACAAGCAAAAGCCTATGCTGTTGCAACTGGTGGGCACCGTGCAGGAGTTTTAGAATCTTCATTTATTGCGGAGGTAAAAAGTGATTTAATGGGAGAGCAAACCATTTTATGTGGCTTATTACAAACTGGCGCTATTTTATCGTTTGATAAAATGGTAGAAGAAGGTATTGAGCCTGGTTATGCTGCAAAACTAATTCAGTATGGTTGGGAAACCATTACTGAAGCTTTAAAACACGGCGGTATTACTAACATGATGGACAGACTCTCTAATCCAGCAAAAATTAAAGCTTTTGAATTATCCGAAAAATTAAAAAATATCATGCGTCCCTTATTTGAAAAACATATGGACGATATTATTTCTGGGCATTTCTCTAAAACCATGATGGAAGATTGGGCTAACGACGATAGCAATTTACTAAAATGGCGTGCAGCTACTGGCGAAACCGCTTTTGAAAAAACAACACTAACTACAGATGAAATTTCTGAACAAACTTATTTTGATCATGGTGTTTTACTTGTAGCATTCGTAAAATCTGGTGTAGAACTTGCCTTTGAAACCATGGTAAGTGCAGGTATTATAGAAGATTCTGCATACTATGAGTCTTTACATGAGCTGCCATTAATTGCCAATACAATAGCACGTAAAAAATTATTTGAAATGAATAGAGTTATTTCAGATACAGCAGAATATGGTTGTTATTTATTTGATCATGCCTGTAAGCCTTTATTAGAAGATTTTATGAAAACAGTAACAACCACCATAATTGGAAAATCGTTTTCTAATACCAATGCTGTAGATAATGTAGCTTTAATTTCTATTAATGACGCCATAAGAAATCATCCAATAGAAATGGTTGGAAAACGATTAAGAGCTGCAATGACTGCTATGAAAGTTATTAAAACGGAGTAATCATACAGCATTTGTTTTAGTTTCATAAATTTACGCACACATATTTCTGTCAATGATATTATTAAATTAGTTTATTGATTAGATTAAAAAAAACGCATTTAAATCTCCTAATAAGTAAAAAACGATTGCTCGAATTCAAGTGTAAAACAGTAAATAGAACAAAATAATGTTGCTGCGAGATAAATAAAAATGAAAAAACCAACTGTAATATACAAGCCTACATTAGAAGCTATAGAAGCTGCTGCAGAAAAGTTAAGAGGTATTGCAACCCTAACACCTTTATCGAAAAACACAAGATATTCTAAGCTTTTTAATGCAAACATATATTTTAAAAGAGAAGACTTACAAGAAGTTAGATCTTATAAAATAAGAGGTGCGTATAATAAAATTTCATCGTTAACAACCATACAAAAAGAAAATGAAATTGTGTGTGCAAGTGCTGGTAACCATGCACAAGGTTTTGCACTTTCATGCAAACTATTAAAAATAAAAGGCACTATTTACATGCCATCTCCTACACCAAATCAAAAAATAGAACAAGTAAAAATGTTTGGTGAGGATTATATAAAAGTAGTTTTAATTGGCGATACTTTTGATGATGCTTACGAAACTGCAAAAACAGAGTGCGATCGTTTAAATAAAACATTTATCCATCCTTTTAACGACGAAAAAGTTATAGAAGGGCAAGCTACAGTTGGTTTAGAAATTATAGACCAAGCTAAAGAACACCCAATAGATTATGTGTTTGTTGCCGTTGGTGGCGGTGGTCTTGCAGCGGGTTTATCTTCAGTTTTTAAGTTACTATCCCCACAAACAAAAATTATAAGTGTAGAGCCAAAAGGAGCGGCTTCTATGCTAACCTCTATTAGAAATAATAAAAATACAGAATTAGAATCTATAGATAATTTTGTAGATGGTGCAGCAGTAAAACGTGTTGGGGATTTAAATTTTGCAATATGCAAAGAAACCCTTCATGATAGTGTGGTGGTAGATGAGGGCAAAATTTGTCAAACTATATTGGACCTTTATAATAAAGACGCCATTGTTGTAGAACCAGCAGGAGCATTAAGTCTATCTGCTTTAGATCAATTTTCAGAAGAAATTAAAGGCAAAAATGTAGTTTGTATTATTGGAGGAAGCAATAATGATATAACACGTACCGCGGAAATTAAAGAACGCGCGTTACTTTATGCCAATTTAAAGCATTATTTCATTATTAAATTTCCACAACGCGCTGGAGCTTTAAGAGATTTTGTTGTGGATATTCTTGGCCCAACAGATGATATTACACATTTTCAATACACCAAAAAAGTAAACAGAGAAAATGAGGTCGCCGTAGTTGGTTTAGAATTAAAATCACCAGAAGATCTTCAACCGTTAATCACTAGAATGAAATCTCACAATTTTTATGGGGATTATCTTAATGATAAAACAGAATTATTTCAATTTTTAGTGTAATAAATTAAAAAAACGAAACGTGAACGTATTAAAATTTGGAGGTACTTCTGTAGCAAATGCAGAAAATATTTCAAAAGTCATAGAAATAATTAAAGTGGAAAGTAAAAACCAACGCTTAGCCGTTGTGGTTTCTGCACTCGGTGGAGTTACAGATTTACTTATCAAAGCAGGTGAGTTAGCAATGGTAAAAGACCAAAGCTATATAATGGTTTATGACACTATTAAAACACGTCATATAGAAACGGCTCAGCTGTTAATACCAAACTCTAAATCTGTAATAACTAATCTTGAAACTAAATTAGAAACGCTAAAAAATTTATTATACGGTATTTCTTTAATTAATGAGTTTTCAGATAAGACTAGGGATAAAATTTTAAGTTTTGGGGAGCTTTTATCGTCTTTTATTATTTCTGAAGCACTAAAATTACACCTAACAGATGCAGTATTAAAAGACAGTAGAACGCTTATTATTACAGACGCAGAGCACACCAATGCAAATGTTAACTTTAGTATTACAAACTCAAATATTTCGGCATATTTTAGTACTAATCATAATAGTGTAACGCTACTTCCGGGTTTTGTTTCTAAAAGCGAAACTGGTGATAGTACAACATTAGGGCGTGGAGGTTCAGATTATACCGCAGCAATTATTGCAGCTGCAGTTAATGCATCACAATTAGAAATTTGGACAGATGTTAGTGGCATGTTTACGGCGCACCCTAAATTGGTGAGCCAGGCAATGCCAATAGAAACAATATCATACCAAGAAGCTATGGAATTATCGCATTTTGGTGCTAAAGTTTTATATCCACCAACGCTACAGCCATCATTACAAAAAAGCATTCCAATTGTTATTAAAAACACATTTCAACCAGAAGCAAAAGGAACTTTAATATCAGACAAAGCGGTAAATGAAAAAGAACCTGTAAAAGGAATAAGCCATGTAGAAAATATTAGCCTGTTAACTTTAGAAGGTAACAGTATGGTTGGTATCCCTGGCTTTTCTAAGCGGTTATTTTCTACATTAGCTACAGCAAAAATTAACGTGGTGTTAATAACTCAAGCATCTTCTGAACATTCAATTTGTGTGGGTGTGTACACTAAAGATGCAGCTATTGCAAAAATGAAAGTAGATATTGAGTTTGAATATGAAATTTCACTCAATAAAATCACACCCTTACTTGTAGAAGATAATTTAGCCATTGTTGCAATAGTTGGTGATAACATGAAAAATCATCAAGGTATAAGCGGTCGTATGTTTAGAGCTTTAGGACAAAATAATGTTAATGTTAGAGCCATTGCTCAAGGTGCTTCAGAGCGAAACATTTCAGCAGTAATTGCCCACAAAGACATTAAAAAAGCATTAAACACAATACACAATACTTTTTTTGAAAACCAAACCAAACCACTTAATTTATTTATTGTTGGAGTAGGCAATGTAGGTGCAATTTTAATAAATCAAATTAAGCAACAGCAAAAGTATTTAGCTGAAAAATTATTACTTAACATTAATATCATAGGGATAAGTAACTCTAAAAAAATGCTATTTAATGCTGAAGGTATTGCCTTAGAAACATGGCAAGACGATTTAAAAAATGGGCTGCCAAAAACACACGAAAGCTTTTTAGCAAAAGTTATAGATTACAATTTAAGCAATAGCATATTTATTGATGTTACTGCAAATGCTGCAGTGGCAAACACCTATGGAGACTTTTTAAAGGAAAGTATATCGGTTATCGCTTGCAATAAAATAGCCTGTTCATCTAATTACGAATCTTATATAAACCTAAAAGAATTAACCAGAAAATACGGCGCTTCGTTTTTATTTGAAACCAACGTTGGTGCAGGTTTGCCAATTATTTATACCTTAAATAATTTAATCAATTCTGGGGATAAAATTACATCTATTCAAGCTGTTTTATCCGGAAGTTTAAACTTCATTTTTAATAATTTTAATGAAAACACTACGTTTTACGATATTGTAAAACAAGCACAGGAAGAGGGCTATACAGAACCAGATCCACGTATAGATTTAAGTGGTGTAGATGTGGCAAGAAAGTTATTAATCTTAGCCAGAGAAGCAGGTTTTAAAATGAATTTGGAAGACATTGAAAACGTTTCCTTTTTGCCAGAAGCCAGTTTAAAAGCAGATTCAGTAGCAGATTTTTACGAAAGTTTAAAAGCTAATGCCTCACATTTTAATGATTTATTTTTAGAAGCAAAAAGTAAATCAGCTCAGTTAAAATATGTGGCACAGTTTAATAAAGGCAAAGCAAAAGTAAGTTTGCAAGCTGTAGATACAAACAGTCCGTTTTACAACCTAAAAGGAAAGGATAATACCGTTTTATTTTTTACAGAACGCTATCCAGAGCAGCCCCTAATTATAAAAGGTGCTGGTGCAGGTGCAGAAGTTACAGCATCCGGTTTATTTGCTGATATTATTACAATAGGTAAAAATTAAAAATGGAATCAGTTAAAATATTTGCACCAGCAACAGTTGCTAACGTGTCTTGCGGTTATGACGCTATGGGATTTGCCTTAGAATCCTTGGGTGACCACATGATTTTTACTAAAACGGAATCAAAAGCCATTACCATTTCGAAAATAGAAGGTGCTAAATTACCATTTGAGGTTGATAAGAATGTAGCAGGTATGGTGGCAAAATTAATGCTTCAAGATAGCAAAGCAGATTTTGGTGTAACCATACAAATCTTTAAAAATTTTAAACCAGGAAGCGGTCTAGGTAGTAGTGCTGCTAGTGCTGCTGGTACAGCTTATGCGGTTAATAAACTTCTAAAAAATACATATACAAATCTAGAACTCACCAAATTTGCAATGCAAGGTGAGGTTGTTGCCTGCGGTACTGCAATTGCAGATAATGTTGCAGCAGCAATTTATGGCGGTTTTATTTTGGTTAGAAACTATGACCCTTTGGATATTGTGAAAATTAATCCACCTTCAGAATTGGTGGCAACACTTATACATCCACAAATCGAAATTAAAACTGAAGATGCACGTAAAGTAATTCCTTCAGAAATTCCAATACACAAAGCCATTGCACAATGGTCTAATGTTGGCGGTCTAATAAGTGGTTTGCATACGGCAGATTTCGACTTAATTAGCAGATCTTTAATAGACCATATTGCAGAGCCAGTAAGAAAACAATTTATTCCGCATTTTGATGCTGTAAAACAAGCAGCTCTAAAAAGCGGTGCTTTAGGAGCTGGAATATCGGGTTCTGGCCCATCCATTTTTGCATTAAGTAAAGGTATTCAAATGGCTAAAAAAGTAGCTGAAGCTATGGATACTGTTTATAAAAAAACAGGAATTGCATATCATATATACACCTCCGCAATTAGTAATGAAGGAGTGAAAATAATCTAGACTTTGAAGGTTTTTAAAACCTATGAGGTCTGTTAAAAATACCATATTAGTGACTTATTATAGTTTAAACCATAGCGCTGAAGATGTTTCTTTTAAAGACGCCGTAATAAAAGGCTTAGCGCCAGATAAAGGCTTGTATTTTCCAAAAGAAATAACCCCATTGCCAGATCATTTTTTTCAGAATATTGAAAACCTTGATCATGTTACTATAGCTTTTGAAGCTATTAAGCAATTTGTTGGTGACGAAATACCAGAGTCTGAATTAAAAACTATTTTAAAAGCGGTTTTAAATTTTGAATTTCCTGTAGTGCCTGTTGAAAAAAATATTTCAGCTTTAGAGCTTTATCATGGGCCAACTATGGCTTTTAAAGACGTAGGCGCACGTTTTATGGCAAGATGTCTAGGCTATTTTAATAAAAAAGATGCTAATAAAAACCAAGTTACCGTTTTAGTAGCCACTTCTGGAGATACAGGAGGAGCTGTTGCAAGCGGATTTTTAGGGGTTGATGGCGTAGATGTTACCATACTTTACCCAAGCGGAAAAGTGAGTGACATACAAGAAAAACAGTTAACCACATTGGGGCAAAATATTACTGCTTTAGAGGTTGATGGTACTTTTGACGATTGCCAAGCTATGGTAAAACAAGCCTTTCTGGATACAGATTATCACGGAAAAAAACAATTAACCTCAGCAAATTCTATAAATATAGCACGTTGGTTACCTCAAATGTTTTATTTCTTTTTTGCGTATAAGGCTTTAAAAGCCAAAAATAAAAAGCTAGTTTTTTCTGTGCCTAGCGGTAATTATGGTAATATTTGTGCGGGCATGATGGCTCAAAAATTAGGGTTGCCAATTCATCATTTTGTTACGGGTACCAATGCTAATAATGTAGTACCAGAGTATTTAAAAACAGGTAATTATTCAATTAAAAAATCCGTACAAACCATATCTAATGCTATGGATGTTGGTGCGCCAAGTAATTTTATTCGTATAGAACAATTACACGATAATAATTTTGAAGCGTTACGTAAAAACCTTTCTGGCTACAGTTATACAGACTCAGAAACTACAGCAGCGGTAGTCGATTTATATGCAACAAAAAACTACATTGCAGATCCGCATGGTGCAATAGGCTATTTAGCACTAAAAGCCTATTTAAAAAACGCTGAGGATACAGAAGGAGTGTTTTTAGAAACCGCACACCCTATTAAATTTTTACCAGTAATACCTAAAGATATTGCAGATAAAATTGAAATGCCTAATCAGATAAAAGCAATTTTAAACCGCGATAAAAAAAGTATTCTTATTTCTAATTACGAAGAATTAAAGCGTTATTTATTAAAATAGTAGTAGTGGTTTATTAAATTATATTAACTATTTTTTTGAGATATTCTCAGTTTTATAGCAAATTATTTAGAAACATATAAAAATTTAATAAATTGCTGTGCTACTGTTGCTATGTGTAATTTATCGTTTACATTTATATTATGCTCATAATAATACATAAATTTAGAGTTACAAGACCCACATGGGTGTTGGTCTTTTAAACTCGGCTGCCAAGTATTCAATTTAGCAATAAACGCTGCATTTAATTTTTCTTATTGTGTACACTTTATTATTCAAATATCAGTTTCAATCTTTAATTATCTCAACAGATAATCATAGCATTGTACGCCGCTTTTTTCCGCGTCGCCCTTAGGGTGTATTTCTATCTATTAAACTTAGGTGCGTCCGGTTTAGCTTTCAAACAAAAACAAAATCACATTTTTTAATTAAAACTCAATTACAATGAAAATTGTTATTGCTGATAAATCACATACAGTTTACGCAGACATCATTTGCAAAACTATCGAAGAAGCTGCGCAAGTTAGAGGTACTGGTATTGCAAAGCGCCAACCAGAGTATGTTATTACCAAAATGGAAAACGGTAATGCAGTAATTGCATTAGACGGAGATCAATTTGCCGGTTTTTGCTATATCGAATCTTGGGGACATGGAAAATTTGTTGCCAATTCTGGATTAATTGTACACCCAAATTATAGAAATCAAGGCCTTGCTAAAAAAATCAAGAAAGTAATTTTTGAACATTCGAGAACTAAATTCCCGGATTCTAAAGTCTTTAGTATTACAACAGGATTGGCTGTCATGAAAATGAATAGCGATTTAGGTTATAAACCCGTTACATTCTCTGAATTAACAGATGATCAATCCTTCTGGAAAGGCTGTCAGACCTGCAAGAATTTTGACGTTTTAACAAGAACAGAACAAAAAATGTGCTTATGTACAGGTATGCTTTACGATCCGAATAAAAAGGAAGAAGCAAAACCAGAACAAAAAAACATTGATAAAAAAGTATGGACAAGATTGAAGAATATCAAACAATCCATGTTCCTAAAAAAAGATAAAGATGGCAAAAGAGATTAATTCTGATTATTCTCTTCCTTTGGAAGAGTTGTCACAGGGTGACAGAGAAGGAAAATTAGTAATTGCATACAGTGGTGGATTAGACACATCGTATTGCGCTGTAAGTTTAAGTAAAGCTGGTTATGATGTACATGCAGTAAGCGTAAATACAGGTGGTTTTACTTCTGAAGAAATTAAAACAATTGAGAATAATGCTTACAAAATGGGTGTTTCTACATATAAAAATATTAATGCTATCGCATCGTATTATGATAAAGTGATTAAATATTTAATCTTTGGAAATGTGCTTAAAAACAATACCTATCCCTTGTCTGTAAGTGCAGAACGTATCATCCAAGCTATTGAAATTGTTGAATATGCCAAAAGTATAGGAGCCAAATATATTGCACACGGAAGTACTGGGGCAGGAAACGATCAAGTACGTTTTGATATGATTTTTCAAACTTTAGCACCAGAAATAGAAATCATTACACCAATTAGAGATGGTAAATTAACGAGACAACAAGAGATTGATTACCTCATTGAAAATGGAATCGATATGTCTTGGAACAAAGCAAAATACTCTGTAAACAAAGGGCTTTGGGGAACTAGTGTTGGTGGAGAAGAAACCTTAACTTCAGAAAAACCATTACCAGAATCCGCTTATCCTTCGCAATTAAAAAAAGAGGATGAAGAGAAAGTAACCTTAACGTTTAAGCAAGGTGAATTAATTGCTTTAAATGGAAACGAAGATGCAGCTTACAAAAACATAGAATTATTAAATGATATAGCTTCGACTTATGCCATTGGTAGAGATATTCATGTTGGTGATACTATTGTTGGTATTAAGGGTAGAGTTGGTTTTGAAGCTGCAGCTGCTTTAATCATTATCAAAGCACACCATTTATTAGAGAAACACACTTTAACCAAATGGCAATTACAGCACAAGGATTATTTATCGAATTTCTATGGCATGCATTTACACGAAGGGCAATATTTAGATCCTGTGATGCGAGATATGGAAGCTTTTTTACAAAGCAGTCAAGCAAAAGTATCTGGTGATGTTATGGTAACATTAAAACCGTATCACTTTTCATTAGATGGTGTGATATCAAAACACGATTTAATGAATGCAAAATTTGGGAGTTATGGAGAAGAAAACAAAGGTTGGACCGCAGATGAAGCCAAAGGGTTTATTAAAATCTTTGGAAATCAAAACAAAATCTACCAACAAGTAAATAGTTAAAAACACCCTAAAGTCCCCTCAAGGGGACAATAATACCGAAGTTAATTTTTAGGATTGTCCCCTTGAGGGGACTTTAGGGGTGTAAGAAATAATTAAAATGAAAAAAATAAAAGCAGGAATAATAGGAGGTGCAGGCTACACCGCAGGTGAGTTAATAAGACTATTGATTTATCACGCTAAAATAGAAATCGATTTTATTTTTAGCACATCTAATGCTGGCAATAAAGTAAGTAAAGTTCATCAAGATTTAGTAGGTTCAACAGATTTAGTGTTTTCTAGTGAAATTAACTCAGAGGTTGATGTCCTTTTTTTGTGTTTAGGTCATGGTAATTCAAAAGCCTTTTTAGAAAAAAACAGTTTTTCCGATAGCACTAAAATCATTGATTTAAGTAACGATTTTAGACTAACAAAAGATGAAGTTTTTAATGGTAAAACCTTTGTTTACGGATTGCCAGAGTTAAATAAAGAAGTCATTAAAAAAGCAAAATACTTAGCAAATCCTGGCTGCTTTGCAACTGCAATTCAATTGGCATTATTACCATTAGCTAAGGCTCGGATTATAAAAAACGATGTTCACATTAATGCCGTAACCGGTGCAACTGGGGCAGGAACATCTTTATCTGCAACTACGCATTTTACATGGAGAGATAACAATTTTTCGCATTATAAAGCTTTTACACATCAGCATTTAGGAGAGATTAATCAGACCGTAAATCAATTACAAAACGATTTTAATTCAGACATCAACTTTATGCCAAATCGTGGTAATTTTTCAAGAGGAATTTTTGCTACGCTTTATACCAAGTTTGACGGAACACTAGAGGAAGCAAAAATAATGTATTCAACTTTTTATAAAGATGCCGCGTTTACCTTTATTTCAGAAGACGATATTCATCTAAAACAAGTGGTTAATACTAATAAATGTATTATGCATTTGCATAAACACAACGGTAAATTATTAGTAACAAGCATTATTGATAATTTGCTCAAAGGTGCATCTGGACAAGCTGTACAAAACATGAATTTAATGTTTGGATTTGAAGAAACAGAAGGCTTACAATTAAAGGCTAATTATTTTTAATATCCTGCAAGGTCTTTGAGACCTTGTAGGTATGGAACAACAATTAATACCTACAAGGTTTTTGAAACCTTGCAGGATAAACATGAAATTAACAACATGAAAATAGCAATCATCGGAACAGGAAATTTAGGCAAGTCCATTGCAAAAGGATTAATTACAAACAATGCCATAACCACATTATACTTAACCAAAAGAAACTTGGTTGATATTCAAGATTTGGACGGCTACAAAAACGTAGTATTAACAACAGACAATATTGAAGCAGTAAAGCAATCTGATATTTTAATATTTGCAATTCAACCAAGACATTTTGATAATATATTAAATGATTTAAAACCGTATTTAACAGAAAAGCACGTTGTAATTTCTACCATTACAGGATTTTTAATTCCACAGATTGAAGCTATTGTTGGCAAGGACCAATTCATCATTAGAGCAATGCCAAATACAGCAATTGCTGTAGGTAAATCTATGACTTGTTTATGTAGTAATGAAATAGGCAAAAAACGTATACCGATTGCTGAAGCTATTTTTAATCGGTTAGGGCATACTCTAGCTATTCCAGAAACACAAATGCAAGCCGCAACAGTAGTTTGTGCTAGTGGAATCGCTTTTTGGATGCGATTAATACGTGCCACAACACAAGCTGCAATTCAATTAGGTTTCGATGCTAAAGAAGCACAAGAATTAGCGATGTATACAAGTGAAGGAGCTGCCAATTTATTAATTACAAATGGAGACCATCCAGAAGAAGAAATCGATCGTGTAACGACACCAATGGGTTGTACAATTACGGGTCTAAATCTAATGGAACATAAAGGGTTGAGCTCTTCTTTAATACAAGGTATGGTAGCTTCATTTAATAAAATTAACAATATAAAAGAGGAACAGATTTAAAACGAACTGTCATTCAGAACGTAGTGAAGAATCTTTTGTAATTGAGATTCTTCAGTCATACTTCCCTCTGAATGACAAAAAAAGAAAATTATGAGTTTATTTAATGTTTACCCTATATATAATGTTACACCGGTAAGCGCAAAAGATGTTTACGTTTACGATGATAAAGGTATTGAGTATCTTGATTTATATGGTGGACATGCTGTAATTTCTATTGGACATTCGCATCCAAAATATGTCTCAGCTATTTCAAATCAAGTTGAAAAACTAGGCTTTTATAGTAATGCCATTCAAAATCCATTACAGACGCAATTAGCTGACAAATTGGAGAAACTTTCGGGTTGCAAAGACTACCAGTTGTTTTTATGCAATTCTGGCGCAGAAGCGAACGAAAACGCATTAAAACTAGCATCTTTCCACAACGGAAAGCACAAAATATTAGCATTTAATAATTCATTTCATGGCAGAACCTCAGCAGCTGTTGCAGCAACTGATAATCCTAAAGTCGTTGCTCCTTTAAATGCACAACAAAAGGTTGATTTTGTAGAATTAGGTGATTTAGAATCTGTTGAAACTATTCTGAAAAAAAATCTGACATGTGCAATCATTATAGAATACATTCAAGGGGTTGGTGGATTAGATGAAAATACAACTGAATTTTACCAAGGTCTAGAAAAACTTTGTAAGCAATACAATACAGCTTTAATAGCTGATGAAGTACAATCCGGATTTGGAAGAACTGGTGATTTTTTTGCTTTTCAAAAGCACAATATTACACCAGATATTATTTCAATGGCCAAAGGCATGGGAAATGGATTTCCGGTTGGTGGCATTTTAATTCATCCTTCAATAGAAGCCTCATTTGGCTTATTAGGAACTACATTTGGTGGTAATCATTTAGCTTGTGCTGCTACATTATCTGTATTAGAGGTAATTGAAAAAGAAAATCTGATGCAGAACACCTCAGAAATCTCACAATATTTTTTTAAAAAAGCAAAAGGATTACCAAATTTAAAAGCTATTAAAGGAAGAGGACTAATGCTCGGATTAGAGTTTAATTTTCCAATCTCAGAATTGAGAAAAGCACTGATTTTCAAACATCAAATATTTACAGGAGGTGCTAAAAATCCTAACCTCATTAGAATTCTTCCACCATTAACAATTCAGAAAAAACACATGGACAGCTTTTTTGAGGCTTTAGAAAAAGAATTGAAATAAAAAAAATTATAAAACACCCCTAAAGTCCCCTCAAGAAGACAATAGTACTGATGTTAATTTAGAGAATTGTCCCCTTGAGGGGACTTTAGGGGTGTAAATCAAAAGAAAAAACATGAAACAATTTATTAATATAAAAGACATATCCAACCTTTCGGAAACCATAAAGGACGCAATTTTATTAAAGATCAATCCTTTTGAATTTGAGAACTTAGGAAAATATAAAACCTTAGTAATGCTGTTTTTTAATTCCAGTTTAAGAACACGATTAAGCACTGAAAAAGCTGCAAAAAACTTAGGCATGGAAGTGACGATTCTTAATGTAAATGATGCTTGGGATTTAGAATTTGAAGATGGCACTACAATGCACCTCGATAAATCAGAACATATTAAAGAAGCGGCTCAAGTGATTTCTCAATACGCCGATATTATAGCAGTTAGAGCATTTCCAACACTAAAAGATAAAGCTAAAGATGAATCAGAATTAGTTTTAAATAGTTTTAAAAAATATGCAACTGTGCCAATTATAAACATGGAATCTGCTACCGCACACCCATTACAAGCTCTTGCAGATGCCATTACAATTACAGAATTATCAGAAAAGAAAACACCTAAAGTGGTCTTATCTTGGACGCCACACCCTAAAGCATTGCCACAAGCTGTTGCTAATTCGTTTGTGGAAATGATGCAAAATATGGATGTAAATTTTACAATTACGCATCCTGAAGGTTATGAGTTAAATGAAGTAATCACAAAATACACAACTATAATTCATAATCAAGAAGAGGCTTTAAAAGATGCAGATTTTGTGTATGTTAAAAATTGGAGTAGTTATAAAGACTACGGAAAAGTTTTAAATAAAGATGAAAATTGGATGATGACCAAAGCCAAGTTAGGTAAGGCAAAATTTATGCATTGTTTACCTGTAAGACGAAATGTTGTGGTTGAAGATGCCGTTTTAGATGGCGAGCAATCTGTAGTTATAAAACAAGCAAATAACAGAACCTATGCTGCTCAGATTGTATTAAAGCAAATTTTGGAAGGTTTGTAACCAATAATGGAATGTCATTCTGAACAGCGTGAATACTCTTTTTTATGTGAGATTCTTCGTTTCACTCAGAGTTACAAAAAGCGATAAAATGGAAACATTAAAAATCATAAAAATTGGCGGAAACATTATTGATAATGAAGACGCATTAACAGCATTCATTAAAGATTTTTCAACTATAAAAAGTCCTAAAATTTTAGTTCATGGAGGCGGAAAACTAGCCACCAAATTAGCCACAAAAATGAATATTCCTGTAAACATGCATGAAGGCAGACGCATCACAGATGCCGAAACTTTAGATATTATTACAATGGTTTATGCAGGTAAAATCAACAAAAATATTGTAGCACAATTACAAGCCAATAACTGCAATGCTGTTGGGTTTTCTGGTGCAGATGGCAACACTATAGTTTCAGAAAAAAGACCAATTAAAACTATTGATTATGGCTTTGTTGGCAATGTAAAAAATGTTAACACAAACGTTTTAGAAATACTTTTAAACAACGAAATTACACCTGTTTTTTGCGCCATAACTCATAATAAAAACGGACAATTACTAAACACCAATGCAGATACTATAGCTTCAGAACTAGCTATAGGTTTTGCGTTAACGTATAACACAGAACTCTATTATTGTTTTGAGAAAAATGGTGTTTTAGAAACCATAGAAGATGACGATTCGGTAATTGAAAACATCAACACAGAAAGCTACCAAAGATTAAAAGACAACAATATCATATTTGAAGGTATGTTACCCAAATTAGATAACTGTTTTCATGCTATAAATCAAAATGTTCAAAAAGTTTGTATCGGAAAGTCAGCGATGCTTTTCAATGCCAACAATAAACACACCACCATAACACAATGATTAAAAAACTAACCCAAGAAGCTATTGCTTTACTAAAGCAGCTTATAGAAACGCAGTCATTTTCATCTGAAGAAGACAAAACAGCGTTGCACATTGAAAATTGGTTTTCAATACACAATGTGCCTTTTAAAAGAAATCATCATAACATTTGGGCGACCAATAAATATTTTGATGAGCGCAAACCAACACTATTATTAAACTCGCATCACGACACGGTAAAACCAAATAAAGGTTATACCAAAGAACCGTTAAAAGCCATTGTAGAAGACGGAAAATTATATGGTTTGGGAAGTAATGATGCTGGTGGATGTTTGGTATCTTTAATTGCGACGTTCACGTATTTTTACGATAAAAAAGAGCTTAATTACAATTTAGTCATTGTCGCTTCTGCTGAAGAAGAAAGTAGTGGGCCAAACGGATTAAATAGCATGTTGAGCATCATTCCAAAAATCGATGTTGCCATTGTTGGCGAACCTACATTAATGAACTTAGCCATTGCAGAAAAAGGTTTAGTTGTTTTTGATGCGAAGGTAAAAGGAACCGCTAGCCATGCAGCACATCCCAATACGGATAATTCAATTTATAATACTATTGCGGTTTTAAAATGGTTTCAAGATTATAAATTCGAAAGAACATCTAAAGTTTTGGGTGATGTAAAAATGACGGTCACACAAATCAATGCTGGTAAACAACATAATGCGGTTCCTGCGGAAGTTGATTTGGTAATTGATGTACGTGTGAATGATAAATATTCTAACCAAGAAATTGCAGATATTTTAACTAAAAATTCACCATGCTTAAGTATTAAAGCACGGAGTTTGCGTTTAAATTCATCGTCTATTCCTCTACATCACGACTTAGTAAAAGCGGGTATTCAATTAGGAAGAAAAACCTATGGTTCACCTACACTTTCAGATCAATCCGTTTTAACCTGTCCGTCTTTAAAATTAGGACCAGGTGAAAGCACACGATCACATACAGCCGATGAATTTATTTATTTAGCAGAAATTGAAGAAGGCGTTGAATTGTATATTAAGTTGTTAGAAAAAGTACTTTAAAAAGATAAATGAATCAAGAGACAAGAATCAAGACTGAAAGCTCAAAAATAGGAGTGAGCAGTCTATACTCTAACAGCGAAGCGGTCTAGCGTCTTGGTTCTAAATTTTAAGAATTAAAATTTATATTATGAAACTTTGGGATAAAGGCTATTCAATAGATAAAAAAATAGAATTATTTACTGTTGGTAACGACAGAGAAATTGATATGCATATTGCTAAATATGATGTTCAAGCCTCAAGAGCGCACGCCATAATGTTAGAATCTGTCGGAATTATTACTTCTGAAGAATTAAAACAACTTAAAACTGGCTTACAGACGCTATCATTAACTATTGAGGATGGAAGTTTTGTGATTGAAGACACGTTTGAAGATGTACATTCTAAAATTGAGTACGAACTTACAAAAACCTTAGGCGACGTCGGAAAGAAAATCCATACGGCGCGTTCTCGAAACGATCAAGTTTTGGTAGCGCTTCAACTCTATTACAAGGAGAATCTTGAAATCATAAATTTAAAAACAAAAACATTTTTCGATACACTTTTAGGTCTCGCTGAAACTCATAAAACTAAACTTTTGCCAGGTTATACGCATTTGCAAGTTGCCATGCCATCATCATTTGGCTTATGGTTTTCTGCCTATGCAGAATTATTAATTGATGATGTATATGTACTGAATGCAGTTTCAAAAATAGCAGACCAAAATCCGTTAGGTTCGGCTGCTGGTTACGGAAGTTCGTTTCCTATAGACAGAGACATTACAACAAAAGAATTAGGCTTTTCAACCTTAAAATATAATGTGGTTGCCGCGCAATTAAGCAGAGGAAAAAGTGAACGTGCCATTGCGAGTGCTTTAGGTGGCTTATGTAACACAATGGCACGTTTTGCAATGGATATTTGTTTATATATGAGTCAGAATTTTGGGTTTATTACGTTTCCAGATGAGTTAACCACCGGAAGCAGCATTATGCCACACAAAAAGAATCCTGATGTATTTGAATTGATTAGAGGCAAGTGTAATAAAATACAAGCCTTACATTCTGAAATGGTATTAATCACTAACAATTTACCAAGTGGTTACCATAGAGACTTTCAGTTATTGAAAGACAATATCATCAATGCTTTTGAAGACGTTAAAGACATTTTAGATATTTTTACGTATTCTATTCAACAAATTAGTGTTAAGGATATAGATTTGAATGATGAAAAATACCAATACTTATTTACAGTAGATAGTATTAATAATTTAGTGGTTGAAGGCATGAGTTTTAGAGAGGCGTATCAAAAAATTGGAAGCCAAGTACAAGCTGGAACTTACCAACCAGATTTAGGTAAAGCACACTCGCATATTGGGAGTATTCATAATTTGTGTTTGGATGCTATTAGGTCTAAGTATCCTAAATAAAATAAAAAACACCCCTAAAGCCCCCTCAAGGAGACAATAGAACTGAAGTTAATATTGAGGACTGTCTCCTAGAAGCGACTTTAGGGGTGTAAATTTTAATTCGCTTTTCAGTTGATCACTAAAAAAAAGCACCTGTTTCCAGATGCTTTTCAAATCATATTAAAATAAAGTCTTACAATCCCACCAAATCACCATCTGCATTTTTTGTAGCTAAATCAGATTTACCCATTAAATAAATATCAACTTGGCGAGCGGCTTCTCTTCCTTCAGAAATAGCCCAAACAATTAAGGATTGCCCACGGCGCATATCGCCAGCTGTAAATATATTTGGAATGTTGGTTTGGTATTTTCCGTAACTAGCCTTATAGTTAGAACGTCCATCTTTTTCAATACCTAGCTTGTCTGCAATAGTAGATTCTGGACCCGTAAATCCTAATGCTAATAGTGCTAAATCACAAGGCCAAGTTTTTTCTGTGCCTGCAATTTCTATTAATTTAGGACGCTCACCTGGTACCATTTCCCATTCTACATGTACAGTTTTCAAAGCGGTTAGTTTTCCACTATTATCGGTTATAAATTCTTTAGTATTAATTAGCCAATTACGTTCTACACCTTCTTTATGAGAAGATGAGGTTTTTAATTGCAACGGCCAGTATGGCCAAGGTGTAGCTGGAGAACGATGCCCTGGAGGTTTTGGCATAATTTCAAAGTTTACTACAGATTTTGCTCCTTGACGGTTTGAGGTGCCTATACAATCCGAGCCTGTATCTCCACCACCAATAACAATCACATTTTTATCTGTTGCTAAAATTTGGTCTTTTACTTTTTGCCCGAAAACAACTTTTGTTTGTTGGGTGAGAAAATCCATGGCCTGTACCACACCTTCGGCATCTACTCCGGGAGTTGGTAAACTTCTACGTTCACTAGCACCACCACAAAGTACAACAGCATCAAAGGCTTTTAGGTCTTCAACATCATAATTAACGCCAACATTAACGTTGGTTTTAAATACAATACCTTCGGCTTCTAAAATTTTTAAGCGACGATCTATAATTTCTTTTTCCATTTTAAAGTTAGGAATACCATAACGTAAAAGTCCGCCAATAGCATCGTCACGTTCAAAAACAGTAACGGTATGTCCAGCTCTATTTAACTGTTGTGCGGCTGCTAAACCTGCTGGTCCAGAACCAACAATGGCAATTGTTTTTCCAGTTCGAATTTTTGGTGGTTGAGGTTTTATCCAACCTTCTTTAAAGGCACGCTCAACAATGTTTTTCTCAATGTTTTCTATTGAAACAGGGTCTTCGATTAGACCTAATACACAGGCTTGTTCGCATGGTGCTGGGCATAACCGTCCTGTAAATTCTGGAAAATTATTAGTTGAATGCAGTATCCATGAGGCTTTTTGCCATTCACCTTGGTGTACCATGTGATTGAAATCTGGTATTAAATTACCTAGTGGACAACCACTATGGCAAAACGGAATACCACAGTCCATACAACGCGATCCTTGTTCTTTTAGGTCATTTTCTTTAAGCGGTACTGTAAATTCTTTATAATGTTTTAAACGATCCTTTACGGGTTTATATTTTTCGTCTTTTCTTTCAAATTCTTTAAAACCTGTTATTTTTCCCATCTTATTCTTGCAAAAGCTGGCATCTCCACCAGCTTTTTATATTTAATTTTATTATAATTTTATGGCTTAAAAACGTACTTTGATATTATACGGTTTCTAAGGCTTCTAGCATTTGTGGTTCGGTTTCTAAACGTTTTAGAGCACGTTTGTATTCCGTGGGCATTACTTTAACAAAATGATTTAAGCTGGTGTCCCAATCTGTAATTAAATCTTTTCCTCTTTGACTATTTGTATAGTTGATATGTTTTTGAATTAGTGCTTTTAATTCAGCAGCTTCTTTTTTCAAAATGGTTTCAAATTCAATGGTTTCGGTATTACACAATCCGTTTACAAATTTATGTTCTGGGTCATATACATAAGCAATGCCACCACTCATGCCTGCGGCAAAGTTTCGTCCTGTTTTACCAAGAACAACTACTTTTCCGCCAGTCATGTACTCACAGCAATGATCGCCAACACCTTCTACAACCGCAGTAGCACCAGAGTTTCTTACTGCAAATCGCTCGCCAGCTATACCGTTAATATAAGCTTGGCCTTCTACTGCACCAAAAAGACAAACGTTACCAACAATAATATTATCTGCTGCTATAAAATCTGCTTTTTCAGGTTTCTTTACAATAAGTTTAGCGCCAGATAAGCCTTTACCAAGATAATCGTTGGTGTTGCCTTGAAGGTTAAATGTTAAACCATGTGCGCCAAAAGCACCAAAACTCTGACCAGCCGAACCTTCAAAATTGATATTTAAGGTGTCTTCTGGCAAGCCTAAGTGCCCGTATATTTTTGAAATTTCGTTACTTACAATAGCACCAACAGTTCTATTAATGTTATTAATAGGATATGATAAGGTCATTTGTTCTTTACGGTATAGTGCACGATGTGAGTCTTTTAATATTTTGAAATCTAAAACATTATCTAAATTATGATCTTGTTTTTCAGTATTCTTAACTATCATTTTACCATAAGCTTCTGGTCTGTATAAAATTGAAGATAAGTCTAAACCTTTGGCTTTATAGTGATTAATGGCTTTGTTAGCGTTTATTTTGTGCGTTTGACCAACCATTTCTGCTAGAGTTCTAAAGCCCAATTCTGCCATAATACTTCGTAATTCTTCTGCAATATAATAGAAGAAATTAATAACATGTTCTGGTGTGCCTTTAAAGTTTTTTCGCAGCGTTTTATCTTGTGTTGCTATCCCAACCGGACAGGTGTTTAGATGGCATTTACGCATCATAATACAACCAGAAGCCACTAGAGGTGCAGTGGCAAATCCAAATTCTTCAGCACCTAATAATGCCGCAATGGCAACATCACGGCCTGTTTTTAATTGCCCATCGCATTCTACTACAATACGGCTTCTTAAGTTATTAAGTACTAGCGTTTGCTGTGCTTCTGCAATACCAAGTTCCCAGGGCAATCCTGCGTGTTTTAGAGAGGTAAGTGGCGAAGCTCCAGTACCTCCATCATAGCCAGAAATTAAAACCACATCTGCTTTTGCTTTTGCAACACCTGCAGCAATAGTACCTACACCAACTTCAGAAACTAATTTTACATTAATACGTGCTTCGCGATTGGCGTTTTTTAAATCGTAGATTAATTGTGCTAAATCTTCAATTGAATAAATATCGTGATGAGGTGGTGGCGAAATTAATCCTACAAAAGGTGTAGAATTACGAGCTGCAGCAATCCATGGCAATACTTTCTCTCCAGGGAGTTGGCCACCTTCTCCAGGTTTTGCTCCTTGTGCCATTTTAATTTGAATTTCCTTTGCATTTGTTAAGTAGTGCGAGGTAACACCAAATCGTCCTGAAGCTACTTGTTTTATAGCAGAGTTTCTACTATCTCCATTAACATCTGGCTGAAAACGGTTGCGGTCTTCACCACCTTCGCCAGAATTGGATTTACCTCCAATTCTGTTCATGGCTATAGCTAAGTTTTCATGCGCTTCCCGTGAAATTGAACCATAGGACATAGCACCTGTTTTGAAACGTTTTACAATTTCTGTCCACGGTTCAACCTCTTCTATTGGTATGGGATCTATGTTATTAAATTCAAACAACCCACGAATGGTCATTAAGTTTTTAGATTGCTCATTAATGTTTTTGGCATAAACATCGTAGCTTTTTTGATCACTTAATCTAACAGCTTGCTGAAGTTTTGCAATGGTAGTAGGATTAAATAAATGACGCTCTCCGTTACGTCTCCATCTGTAATCGCCTCCAATATTTAGCCCTAAACTTTTCGTAGAGTCTGAGTTTGGATAGGCGTGCTCATAGCGTTTGTCAATTTCTTTTTCAATTTCATACAAACCAATACCTTCTATTCTTGAAGTTGTATATGGAAAATATTTTTCTACAAATTGCGAATTGAAACCCACAATTTCGAAGATTTGAGAACCTCTATATGAACGTAGTGTTGAAATACCTATTTTGTTCATTATCTTAAGAATACCTTTTCCTATGGCTTTATTAAAATTATCAACTGCTTGTTGCTCGTCCATATCTGTAATAAAACCTTCTTTAACCTGTATTCTTATAATTTCATTTACCATATATGGATTTATAGCACTTGCGCCATAGCCAAATAATGTTGCAAAATGATGAGGCTCTCGCGGCTCTGCAGATTCTATAATAATATCAAAATACGAGCGTTTACGTAAACGATTCATTTGGTGGTTTACATAAGAACACGCTAATAATGCCGGTATTGGTGCTAGTGTTTTACTAACACCTCTATCAGAAAGAATGATAATGTTTGTTTTGCGTTCTAATGCTTTTTCTATCTGAATAATAATAGCATCTAAAGCATCCTCTAAACCATTGAGTCCTCTGTCTTTTTTGTAGAGAATTTCTATGGTTTCGGCTTTAAAGCTTTCAACATTAATATTTCTAATTTTATCTAAATCGTCATTAGATATAACAGGGTTTTGAATTTTTAGTTTTCGGCATTGACGCTCCGTAATACTAAAAATATTTCTATCTCTTCCTAGAGCTAAACTAATATCGGTAACAATTTCTTCTCTAATACCGTCTAAAGGCGGATTTGTAACTTGGGCAAATAACTGCTTAAAATAGTTAGAAATTAACTGTGGTTTGTTAGATAAAACGGCCAACGGAGTGTCAATACCCATAGAACCCAAAGCCTCTTTGCCTTTAAGAGCCATTGGTGTAATGACCTCTTGTATGTCTTCAAAGGTATAATTAAATAAACGTTGCCTAGTTTTAATGTCTAGGGTTTCTATAGGGCAAGTTTCGCCGGTGTAAGGAATATCTTTTAAATGTAACCTGGTTTTGTCTAACCACTCTTGGTAAGGCCGTTCGCTTACTATTTTTTGTTTTATTTCTTCGTCGTTAATAATGCGACCTTGGTTCATATCTACCAAAAACATTTTTCCGGGTTCTAAACGGCCATGACGTTCTACATCTTCTGGTTCTATATTTACTACACCAATTTCTGAAGACATGATGAGTTTTCCGCTTTTTGTAACCGTATATCTGGAAGGTCTTAATCCGTTTCGGTCTAGTAATGCGCCAATATAATTGCCATCTGTAAAGGGCACTGATGCTGGGCCATCCCAAGGTTCCATAATACAAGAGTTATAATCGTAAAAAGCTTTACGCTCTGGTGACATGGTAGCGTGTTTTTCCCAAGCTTCTGGTATCATCATCATCATTACTTCTGGTAATGATCGTCCTGTGTGTGTTAAGAGTTCTACCACCATATCCATAGATGCAGAATCTGATTTTCCCGGCAGAATAATAGGAAATAATTTTTCTATTTGTGGCCCAAAAACGTCACTTTTCATAATTTCTTCGCGCACACGCATTCGGCTAACATTACCACGAAGGGTATTAATTTCTCCATTCTGACACATAAAGCGGAATGGTTGTGCCAGTTCCCAAGTTGGCATGGTGTTAGTGGAAAAACGTTGGTGCACTAAGGCTAAGCGTGTTACCAAGTCATCTTCTTGTAAATCTTTATAGTATAAGCCAATATCTTCGGGCATAATAATACCTTTATATATAAGCGTATTCATGGATAAACTTGATACATAAAAGTAAGCACTTTGCGACATTTTAGAATGTCTTACGGTATGTTCTGTAATTTTGCGAGCTGCATAGAGTTTTGCATTAAAATCTGCCTCTGAAATTTCATTAGATTTACCAACAAAAATTTGCTCTATGTTAGGCTCTGAAGCTAATGCAATTTCACCCAGTTGTGTTGAATCTACTGGGACTTCGCGCCAGCCAATTACAGAAAGGCCTTGAGCTATAATTTCCTTTTCAAAAGTTTCTTTACAAAAGCGGTATTGGTTTCTGTTTTTTGGCAAAAACACCATTCCAACAGCATATTTACCTTTTACAGGCACTTTAAAACCACAGACACGCTTAAAATACGCATGCGGAATATCTATAAGTAAACCTGCGCCATCACCTGTTTTTCCATCTGCACTAACACCTCCACGATGTTCTAATTTCACTAAAATTTCTAGTGCATCATGTATAATTTGATTTGTTTTTTCTCCTTTGAGATTGCATATAAAACCTGCACCACAATTTTCATGTTCAAATTCTGGGAGGTATAATCCTTGTTTCTTCAGCATAATTCAGAAATAAATTAGGGTTTTTAAGCCATATTGGCCTACTAATATATAATAAGCTTTTGGTTAAAAAAAAGCACAGAAAATTTTTCTCAAATTGATAATTGTATGCATTAAAAATGAATATATACTATTGATAACCCAAATATTTTATTGATTGTTTAATGAATAAAATGTAATGGAAATTAGTATTAGTTGATAATAATAATTGAAAAGAAAAAATACATTGAAAAATTGCTAAACAAATGCTGTATTCTTTAAGGGTTATGAAATTAGATTGTCATTTTAATGTTTTTTAGACCTAAAATAATAATACCCTAAAAAAAATAGGGTTTAATATTTGATATTCATAAAAATTACACAATCAACATTATTTTTTTTGGGGTTTAAATATAAAAAAATAGATTTGTGGTTCAATTTAAACGAATTAATCAAATTTATTATGAAAAAACTATTTACTTTAACGTTGTTGTTTGCGTCATTAGCTTTAACAGCACAAGAAACAGAAGCGCCTAAAGAAGAAAAGGCTTTTACGATAACTGGTAGTGTAGATGCTTATTATCAAACCTATTTAACAGCGCCAGATGACGCTGGTGTTGGTTTTGGAACTGCTTTTGCTGGTCAATCCGGTTTTGCATTAGGTATGGGTAATTTAATTGCTAGCTATGAAAAAGGTAAAGTAGGTGCGGTTTTAGATTTAGTTACAGGGCCAAGAGGTGCCGGAGCTACTTTTAGTAACGATATAGTAGACGGTATTGTAAACCAAGCTTATGTGTATTGGAATGTGTCCGATAAAACGACATTAACCTTTGGTAGATTTAATACGTTTTTAGGTTATGAGGTTATAGCACCAGCTGCAAATTTTAATTACAGTACATCATATTTGTTTTCTAGCGGTCCTTTTTCTCATATGGGTTTAAAGGCAGATTTTGCGTTATCTGATGATTTTAGCTTAATGTTAGCAATTACTAATCCATGGGATACTAATGATGTATCTTCAACAGGGGAATATGCTTTAGGTGCACAATTAGGGTACAAAGGTCAGTATTTAAACCTTTACTATGATAGTGGTGCTAATGGTGGTTTAGGTTTTGAAGTTGATTATACAGGTGGTTTTGATCTGTCGGATAGCTTTTTCTTAGGCATCAATGCTGCTTATAATGATAATGATGGTTCTGGTTTTTACGGAGCTGCGTTATATCCACAACTAGCTACTTCTGATACATTTTCTATTGGCTTAAGAGGAGAGTACTTTGCATTACATGGTGATGCAAACCCTGCAGAAGAAAGCGTTTTTGCTACAACGTTAACAGGAAGCTTTACTGTAGATAGCAACTTAATTATCAAGCCAGAAATTAGATTAGATTCTTGGAGTGATGCTATGCCATATATAGATAATGATGGTGCAGCTGCCGATAATTTAGCAGCATTTACATTAGCAGCTATTTATACATTTTAATTAAAACTATACTAACTAATAACATAAATTATGATCAATAATTTTTTAACATTTTTACCAAATATTGCTGCGGTACAGGATGCTGTGCCAGCAACAACAAAAGATATTGAAGCTGCAGTAACTGCAATAAATGGCGACTTAGGTATGCTATGGATGCTTTTATCTGGAATACTCGTATTTTTTATGCAAGCTGGTTTTACACTTGTAGAGTCTGGAATGACGCGCTCAAAAAACGCAGTTAATATTGCCATGAAAAACGTTTTAGATATCTGTATAGGGTCTTTAACATACTGGATAGTAGGTTATTCTTTAATGTACGGGGATACGTCTAACGGATGGTTTTTCTGGGGTGGTTTATTTCAAGGAGAAGGTGCCGATTTATTTTTCCAAACCATGTTTGCCGCAACAGCTGCAACCATAGTTTCTGGTGCCATTGCAGGTAGAACAAAATATTCTACGTACATAATTTTCTCATTAGTTATGACGGCGGTTATTTATCCAATTTCTGGTGGATGGCAGTGGCAAGGTTCTGGTTGGTTAACCGAACTTGGATTTATTGATTTTGCGGGGTCTTCAATTGTACACTCTGTTGGTGGTTGGGCTGCTTTAGTAGCTGCTATATTAGTAGGGCCACGTATTGGTAAATTTGTAGATGGAAAAGTAATGCCTATTCCTGGACATAACCAAATTATGGCAACTTTAGGTGTTTTTATCCTATGGTTAGGTTGGTTTGGTTTTAATGGAGGTTCTCAATTAGCTTGGGGCGGCGCAGATGCTATTGGTGCTTCTAACGTAGTACTTATAACTAACTTATCTGCAGCAGCAGGTGGTTTAGGTGCTTTAATTACCACTTGGATTTGGTACGGTAAACCACATTTAGCACAAACTTTAAATGGTGCTTTAGCCGGTTTAGTAAGTATTACAGCGGGTTGTGGAAACATGACTTCAGGTGGTGCTGTATTAGCGGGTTTATTAGGAGGTGTACTTGTTGTATTTTCAATAGAATTTATAGAGAAAAAACTTAAAATTGACGATGCTATTGGTGCAGTTTCAGTACATGGAGTTGTTGGTGCTTGGGGAACTTTAGTAATTGGTCTTTGGGGTATAGATGGTGATACGGCTATTGGTTTATTTAATGGCGGTGGTGCATCTCAATTAGGTGTTCAAGCTATTGGTGTATTAGCTTATGCTGTTTGGGCAATTTTAACTTCTTTTATTGTATTATTTATACTAAATAAAACTATTGGTTTACGTGTAAGTGCAGAAGTAGAAGAAAGTGGATTAGATTTTGCTGAACACGGAGCAATCGCTTATCCAGGTAAACGTGATAGAGGTTAATAAACTTTATATATTTTTTAAAATTAGTTTTTAATTTGTTAGTAGAAAGCCTTCGAAACTTAAGTTTCGAAGGCTTTCTTGTGTTATAACATAATTTACAACTCAAAAATGAACCTTTAAATTTGCTATACTCTTTTATATAATACCTATTTTTTAAGATTTCTTTTCACTTTAAATAAATTGTAGATTTCATTAATTAAAATCCTTGACCGAATAAACTACTGCATATTTTTAGCCTCAATACTAAGTGTTGCGTGTGGTACAAGTTTTAAACGTTCTTTACCAATAAGTTTTCTGGTAACACGGCAAATACCAAAGGTTTTGTTTTCTATTCTAATAAGAGCGTTTTTTAAATCACGAATAAATTTTTCTTGTCTGATAGCTAATTGCGCATTACTTTCTTTGCTCATAACGGCACTACCTTCGTCAAAAGCTTTAAAGGTTGGCGAAGTGTCTTCTGTGCCATTATCAAGATCGTTCATGTAGGCACTTTTTATGAGGTCTAAATCGCGTTCAGCATGACCTATTTTTTCTTGTATTAATACTTTAAATTCTTCCAAATCCTTGTCCGAATATCTTACGTTAATTGTGTCCATAGTTTTAAGGGGCTATTGTTTTTTTATAAATAGTTTCGTGTTAATAGTATCAAACTCAATTTCTGTACCCTGTTCTAAAGTGTCATTTATTTCTATAGAGGTTGCTAAAGTTTCAGTTTTAATATAAGTTTCATTTGCAGCTATAGCCAAAGCTAAAGTATCGTCTTTTTCTAACTGAATATGTATGGTATCTGTTAATTCAAATCCAGATTCTTTTCGCAAATTTTGAATTCGGTTTACTAATTCTCTAGCAATACCTTCTTTTTGTAAAGCTTCCGTAATAGTAATATCTAACGCTACAGTAATACCTTTATCACTGGCAACTTGCCAACCTTCAATGTCTTTAGATTGTATTTCTACATCTGTAAGATGCAAGGTTACTGTGTTTCCATTTATTTGAATATCAAAACTTTGATTTTGCTCTATTTGCTTAATGTCTTCTGCTGAAAAAGTCATAATTGCAGATCCAACCTGTTTCATGTCTTTTCCAAAACGTGGCCCCAAAGCTTTAAAATTTGGCTTTATTTGTTTCACTAAGATGTCTGATGCATCCTCTAAAAGCTCAATATCTTTAATATTAACTTCATGTTTTATTAAATCTGCAACCGCTAGTATTTCATCCTTTTGTTGTGAAGTATCCACGGGAATCATAATTTTTTGTAAAGGCTGTCTTACTTTTATTTTTTCTTTTGCTCTTAATGATAATACTAATGAAGAAATGGTTTGTGCATTCTCCATTTTTCGTTCTAAAGCTTTATCTATAAAACCCGAATTACACGTAGGGAAATCTGCTAAATGTACACTTTCAAAATGTTCTTTTTGGGTAACAGTATTTAAATCTAAATACAAACGGTCCATAAAGAATGGTGCAATTGGTGCTCCTAATTTTGCAATGGTAAGCATACAGGTATAAAGGGTTTGGTATGCTGAAATTTTGTCGTTTTGGTAGTCTCCCTTCCAAAAACGTCGTCTGCTAAGACGCACAAACCAGTTGCTCAGATTATCTTGTGTAAAATCTGAAATAGCTCTGGCTGCCTTTGTTGGTTCGTACGCTTCGTAAAATTTATCAACGTTGTTAATTAACGTATGTAATTCTGAGAGTATCCAACGGTCTATTTCTGGACGTTCTTCCAGAGGAATATCTGTTTCACTGTAATTAAAACCATCAATGTTAGTGTATAGCGTGAAGAAAGAATAGGTATTGTATAGTGTTCCGAAGAATTTACGACTAACCTCTGCTATGCCTTCGCTATCAAATTTTAGATTGTCCCAAGGATTGGCATTACTTATCATATACCAACGTGTGGCATCTGCTCCGTATTTTGAAAGCGTTTCAAAAGGATCTACAGCATTACCCAAGCGTTTAGACATTTTTTGTCCGTTTTTATCTAGCACTAATCCGTTAGATACTACGTTTTTATAAGCGACATCATCAAAAATTATTGTTGCAATGGCGTGTAGTGTATAAAACCAACCTCGTGTTTGATCTACACCTTCTGCTATAAAATCTGCTTTTCTCCAGGTGTTTTCTACTAGAGCTTTATTTTCAAAAGGATAGTGCCATTGTGCGTATGGCATAGCACCAGAATCAAACCAAACATCTATTAAATCGCTTTCGCGTTTCATGGGTTTTCCTGTTGGCGAAACTAATGTAATTTTATCTACAACGTTTTTATGTAAATCTATGGTATCATAGTTAGCATCAGATAAATTTCCGATTTTAAAGTCTTCAAAAATATCTTTTTCTAAAACTCCTGCAGAAACCGCTTTTGCCATTTCGTGTTTTAATTCTTCAACAGAACCAATACAGAGTTGTTCTTTACCATCTTCTGTTCTCCAAATTGGCAACGGAATGCCCCAAAAACGTGAGCGCGATAAGTTCCAGTCGTTTGCATTGGCAAGCCAATTTCCAAAACGTCCGGTTCCTGTAGATTCTGGCTTCCAGTTAATGCCCATATTTAGCTCGTGCATTCTGCCTTTTACATCTGTAATTTTTATAAACCAAGAATCTAATGGGTAATATAGAATTGGCTTGTCTGTACGCCAACAATTTGGATAACTGTGTTTGTATTTTTCTACTTTAAAGGCCTTATTTTCGGTTTTTAATTTTATGGCAAGTTCTACATCTACAGATTTGTCTGGTGCTTCACCATCTGGGTAATATTCATTTTTAACATATTTACCAGCAAATTCACCCAATTCTGGTCTAAATTTTCCTTGAAGATCTACCAGCGGTACTAAATTTCCGTTTTGGTCTTTTACCAATAATGGAGGAATTTCTGGTATTGCTTGTTTGGCAACCAAAGCATCATCTGCACCAAAAGTTGGAGCTGTATGTACTATACCTGTACCATCTTCTGTAGTTACAAAATCTCCTGCAATAACTCTAAAAGCATCTTGTGGATTAGTGTTTGGTAAGGCGTATCTTAAAAGTTGCTCATAAGTTATACCTACTAAATCTGAACCTTTACATTCTGAAACAACTCTGTATGGTATTTTTTTATCGGTTTTTGTGTAATCCGACAGTTCTGATGCTGTTTCTACAGGTTTGTATTTAGCGTCAAATTGCTTGGGTATTAAATTTTTAGCTAAAATTACATGAACAAACTCAAACGTATATTGGTTGTAAGTAGCTACAACTGCATAATCTATTTTTGGACCAACGGTAAGTGCGGTATTACTTGGTAATGTCCAGGGTGTGGTTGTCCAAGCAAGAAAGTGTAAATTTTTATAAGCCTTTAAAAAATCTGGCAAAGCGTTTCCATTTGCTTTAAATTGTGCTGTAATGGTTGTGTCTGTAACATCTTGATAGGTGCCTGGTTGGTTAAGTTCATGAGAACTTAAGCCTGTTCCTGCCTTTGGTGAATACGGCTGAATGGTATAGCCTTTGTACAATAAATTTTTGTTGTATACTTGTTTTAGAAGCCACCAAACGGTTTCCATGTATTTTGGCTTGTAGGTTACATAGGGATCTTCCATATCTACCCAATAACCCATTTTTTTGGTGAGGTTATTCCAGATGTCTGTGTAGCGCATTACTGCTTTTTTACATGCTTCGTTGTAAGCTTCTACAGTAATTTTTTCTCCAATATCTTCTTTAGTAATTCCCAGTTCTTTTTCAACACCAAGCTCTACCGGCAGTCCGTGCGTATCCCATCCTGCTTTTCGTTTTACTTGAAAACCTTTCATGGTTTTATACCTAGGAAAAATATCTTTTATGGCACGTGCCAAAACATGGTGTACACCTGGTAATCCGTTTGCAGAAGGAGGACCTTCAAAAAATATGTATGGTGTTTTATCTTCTTTTTGGGTAACACTTTTTTTAAAAATGCTATTTTCATCCCAATAGTTACCGATGTCTTCTGCAACTTTTGATAGGTTAAGTCCGTTATATTCAGGGAACTTTGCGCTCATTTTATTGTTTTCTTATAAGTCTTGCGAATTTAAAGAAATTTGTGGAATTTGTTTTGTGTAATCTAAAAAAAGCTCAGACAATTTATTCCATTTAAAAACTTAATTATTAATGCAATAGATTTAAATCTAATAATTAAATTAAAACATATTATCTATAAGTTAATAATGGTATTTTAAGGACTAAATTTAATTAATTTATAGGTGGGTTTCTATTTATTTTTATAATTTAAAGTTAATTTAATAACTAAAATGTTAGTAGTTAAGCAATATTAAACTAGAAAACCAACCAGATCTTCTATTTTTGAAATTAACTGTATGGTTATGCCTTCTGGTTTAATGCCTATTTTATTGTATTTGGATACAAATATTTTTGAAAACCCTAATTTTTCGGCCTCAAGAATACGTTGTTCTACACGTTGTACAGGTCTTATTTCACCAGATAAACCAACTTCTGCAGCAAAACAATAATCACTTTGTAATGCAGCATCTTCATTAGATGATAAAATTGCAGCTACCACTGCCAAATCTATTGCAGGATCATCTACGGTGATGCCTCCTGTTATATTTAAAAATACGTCTTTTGCTCCTAATCTAAACCCCGCACGTTTTTCTAAAACGGCTAATAACATGTTTAAACGCTTAGCATTAAAGCCTGTTGCGCTACGTTGCGGTGTGCCATAAACTGCTGTGCTAACCAATGCTTGTACCTCTATCATTAAAGGGCGCATGCCTTCTAAAGTTGCTGCAATAGCATTGCCAGAAAGTTCTCCATCTTTTTCTGAAATTAAAATTTCTGAAGGGTTAGACACTTCTCTTAAACCTGAACCTTGCATTTCGTAAATACCCAATTCGTTGGTAGAACCAAACCGATTTTTATTGGCGCGCAAAATTCTGAAAACATGGTTGCGGTCGCCTTCAAATTGTAGCACAGTATCTACCATGTGTTCTAAAATTTTTGGACCCGCAATATTGCCATCTTTAGTAATATGCCCAATTAACAAAACAGGTGTACCTGTTTCTTTTGCAAATTTTATAAGCTCTGTTGTACATTCTTTAATTTGAGAAATACTACCAGGAGAGGACTCTATGTAGTCGCTGTGTAGGGTTTGAATGGAGTCTATAATAACTATTTCGGGTTCTAAAGCTTCAATTTGTTTAAATATATGTTGAGTTTTAGTTTCTGTAAGTATGTAACAATTATTTGCAGCTTTACTAATACGCTCTGCGCGCATTTTTATTTGTTTCTGACTTTCTTCACCTGAAACATAAAGCGTTTTATAGGTTAATTTTAGCGCAATTTGAAGAAGTAATGTACTTTTTCCTATGCCAGGTTCTCCACCCAAAAGGGTTAAAGCACCTTGTACCATGCCGCCGCCTAGTACTCTATTAAATTCGGCATCTTGTAGGTTTAAACGTGCTTCTTGCGAGGTATCAATTTCATTAATTTTTAAGGGTTTTGAGCTTCGTTTTGAAACTGAGCTTGGGAGATTCCAACTGCTTTTTTCGGGCTTTTGAATAACTTCTTCAGCAATTGTATTCCAGTTTTTGCATGCGGTGCATTGTCCTTGCCATTTGGCATAAGGGCTGCCACAGTTTTGACAGAAAAATGTAGTTTTTACTTTAGCCAAGTATCTTATTATTTAAAAATTAATTGTTCTCTTTTTTAAGTTTTTTCTCTTCTTTTCTTTGAGACTTCTCTTGTTTTTCTTTTATTTTTTTTGCTTCTATTTCTGCCTCAGCATCTAATATGGTGTTTGTTGTGTTTTCTAGTTTGTTTTCTATAAATACATAACTATAAAGTTCTGTTTCTTCTAAAAGTAAGGCTTCTTGGTAAAGTTTGTTTGCTTTTTTTATAGCTTCGTTTTTTTCAGCATGTAGTGCCAAATAGTAGGTGCCAAGAAGACTTTCGGGCTGTCTTTTTTGGGCTAATCGCCCTAATTTTTCAATAGATTCAAGATCTTCACGTAGTTCTGCAATTTTTAGAATTTTTTCATATTCTTGTTCTGTAATTGGTTTTTTAATTCCGAATAATTCTTCAATTTTATCATATCTCTCTACTAAATATTTATCTAGCGTTTGCTCATAAACCATTACTTTTTCTTCTAATTCTTTCTCTCTGATGGGTTTGTACAATTCAAAAATTTTATCGAATGATTTTACTATGGCATTGGTTACTAGTGTGTAGTGCGATTCGTTTTCAAAATCGTCATAATAATAGGTAAGGTTTTTATTTTCTACGGATTGTATTTGTGCGTTTGTTTGGAGCACTAAATCTCTAATATAAGAAATGTCTTTATCTGAGGTTGCCATATAATAGAATATATCGGTTTTAGATAGGCTAAGTCTTTCTGCTAAATAATCCTTTACTGTGCCAGATAAATCTGGACTAATTGAGACATAGGCTTGAAAAAGAGGTGTGTCTTTAAATAAATAGGAATTAATAAAATTCCCCATTAAATCGTGACCTACTGCAACTCTAAAGCTACTGGTGTTGTAATTATTATCTAAATACGGAATTAATTCTTCTGCTATGAATTGATGAAATCTAAGTCCAGATTCAATAGGCAAGCCCGTAATTTCGTCGCAAAGACCATCATAAGATCTGTCTTTACCTTGAATTATGCCAACTACAATTGAACCTGGCATATCATCAAAATAGGTTTGAAAATCTGTTTGCCCAGCAACAGGTTCAAACAAATAATCACCATCAAAAACAATTATTAACGGATATTTTAAAGTAGATTGCTCACTATAATTAGCAGGTAATTTAATTTTTAATTTCCTTTTGGTGTTTAATCTTGAAGAGCTAATTTCAGTGTATTTAACTTGTGAAAACCCAAATACGCCAAACAGATAAATAGCTACTAATATATGTTTAATTTTCATTTTTTATAAATCTTACCATTTTAAAATTTTGTCTATTTTATAAACACTTAATTTTTTTTGAGTGTGTAAATTTTATCTAATAACATGTCTTTATCTACGGATTGTGATGGTTTTAAAAATAAGCCACTTTGATACTGGATAAGTGCGTTTTTAAGATCATTTTTCTTTTCGTAAAGTAAACCAGAGTAGTATGCTTTTAGCATAGAATCTGGATACTCTTCACGTATTAATTCAGTAATATTTTCAAGGCTTGTAACATCATCTTTTTTATCACTCGCTGCTATAATTGCTCTGATGTCATTTTCAGCTGTTTTCTTTTCAAAGCCATAAAATTCTTTTATGGTTTGGTATTTGTGTATTAAATAATCGTAAGGAGATCCTTTGTAGGTAAGCACTTTTGTTTTATACTCTTCTCGGTTTATAGGTTTGTAAAGAGCGAAAAAATGGTTTAAAGCTTTTGCGATTCCTAAACCTACTAAAGAGAAATGATTTGCATCTTTAAAATTATTAAATTGATAATTGAATTTAGTGTTTTTAATTGCATTAAGCGTTGTGTTAAGGGTATTTGTGTTTTGTTTGTAGTCTTTTAAGTCATTTTCGGCAGTAGCTAAATAAAATAAATTATTTTCTGATAATGTTTGTATTTTGTTTTTTAGTTTTTGCGAAATTACTTCGTCTAAATTAGGGCTTAAAACTACATAAGCGCTAAATAAGTTTGAGTGTTCAACAAGAAAATGGTTTGTAAAATTGGCACCATTATCATGGCCTACAATAATTCTAAAAGCTGTGGTTCTGTATTGAGATTCAATGTGTTTTATTACTTCTTCTTTTATAAATCTCATGAATTTTAATCCGCTTGAACTAGCCTCTCCATCTAATAAAAAATCGTCTTCAGCAGTATTACTTTGGTCTATACCAACAACTATACAGTCTGGTATATCTTCCCAATAGGACTGATAATCTATATTACCCGCAACGGGTTCAAATAAATATTCACCGTTTAAAACAATGACTAAAGGAAAGTTTTGGTTTGTTTTAGTGTTGTAATTTCTTGGTAATTGAATTTTTAAATCCCTTTTTACACCTAGTGTTTTAGAATTTATGGGTTCTAAACTTGTTTGTGTATGTACACCAAAAGTTATTGATAAAGAAAAAAAGATTGTTGCTAGGCATGAAAACTTCATATCACTCTATAATTAAAAGTTATTAGAGCAAGATATAAAATATTATAAGACGCTTTGCTTATTTCTGTTATATATAGGAAGGTAAATTAAAGATAAACCACCTAAAATAATAATAGCAAGTGTTTGTGCGCCCCATAGCACCCAACCAAATGTAAAACCTATGTTTTCTGAAATTCCAAAAACAGAGAATGCTGCAAAAACTGCTGCGGGATATGCGCCAACACCACCATTTGTAGCTGCAATACTAAAACTAGCAGATATAAAACCGATAAGCACTGCGGCTATTGGAAGGTTGTGTAAACTATTAAATGCAAAAGTGGTTATGTAAAACATTAAAAGGTATTGTGTCCATATAAAAAGTGTATGCCCAATAAATGCCCATTTTTTTTTCATTTTAAAAATGCTCAAAGCACCTTCAATTATACCATTAATAAAAGTATTTATTTTTTTGAAAAATGTACAATTACACATTTTTATAACTATAAACAAAATACCCAAACTGACTGCAGCTAAACCTAGTATTAAAAATAAATTAGCATTAAAACGTTCTGAGAAAAATGCCATTATATAATCGAATTGAATTATTAGCGTTACTAAAACAATTAATAACATCATTATTAAATCTGCAACACGCTCCGCTACAATTGTTCCAAATCCTTTTTCAAAAGGCACGTTTTCATAGTTAGAAAGTATAGTTGCTCTTGCAACTTCACCAGATCTTGGAATGCCATAATTTATTAAATATGTTGCAAAAACTGCCATGACACTATTTTTAAATTTTATAGTGTAGCCCATTGGTTCAAGCATAAAAATCCATCTGTAAGCACGAGATAAGTGGCTTAAAGTTAAACAAATAACACTAACAAACACCCAAATATAGTCTGCTTTTTGAGCCTCTAATAAAATTTTATCTAAAGGTACTTTGCTTAAAGAATACCATACTAAACCTATGCTTAGAAGTATTGGAATAAAGATAGCGGCAGTTTTTTTTAAAGCTAGGTTCAAAATTTACTTTAAAAGATTGGTAGCTTCGTCTGGGAATACTAAAGATGGCTTAAAGGTTTTAGCTGTTTCAATATCCATAAATGCATAAGTGATAAGAATAAGCGTATCCCCTACAGCTACTTTTCTGGCAGCAGCACCATTAAGTGTAATTTCGCCACTTTGGCGTTGCCCAGGAATACAATAGGTTTCTAAGCGTTCACCATTATTATTATTTACAATTTGAACTTTTTCGCCTTGTATAATATTTGCTGCATCCATAAGATCTTCATCAATAGTGATACTGCCAATATAATTAAGTTTCGCGTTAGTAACTTTTACGCGATGAATTTTAGATTTAACAACTTGTATTTGCATATTGTAAAGGTAATTAATTTAGTGCAATATTATCAATTAGTCTTACATCATTAGCGTATACTGCAATAAACGCTCTGTAAGTTTTGTGGTTAGATTTTCTTTTTACGGTTTTTAAAGTTTCAGTATCTGCAATTGTAAAATAATCTAAATCCAAAAGTGGTTGTTTAACAAACTGTTTTTCTACCCATTTCGTAACGTGTTTAGCACTTTTTGTTTGGAATTTAGATTTTGCCTTTAATAGCGTTTTGTATATAAATGGCGCTATTGCCCTGTGAGCAGCAGGAAGTCTTGTATTTCTTGAGCTCATTGCTAGTCCGTCTGTTTCCCTATGAATAGGACAACCAATAATTTTAACAGCTAGATTATGTATAGTAACTAGTTTTTTAATTATTTGTAATTGCTGAAAATCTTTCTCGCCAAAGTAAGCAAAATCAGGGTTTACAATCTCTAATAGTATTTTTACAATAGTGCCAACGCCATCAAAATGCCCTTTTCTGAATGCGCCTTCCATTTGGTGTTCTAAACCATCAAAATTAAAGGTTTGCGACTTAACACTATGGTTATATATTTCGTTTGCACTAGGCACAAAAACTGTTATGTTAGTTTTAAAATGTGCTTTTAATAATGCAATATCCGACTCTAATGTTCTAGGATATTTCACTAAATCTTCTTGGTTATCAAACTGTGTTGGATTTACAAAAATGCTAACAATAACATTTGTATTAGTTTCAAAAGCTTTTTGTACTAGAGAAATATGTCCATTGTGTAAAGCACCCATAGTGGGCACAAAACCAATTGTACGTTCTTGCTTTTTTAGTGCATTTAAATGCGCTATAAACCTATCATTTTTATGGATTAGTATCACTTAGATAACAAAATATTAACGCTTACAAACATAACATAATACCTTTAATCTGCATAAAATTTTGTAATTTTGTAAGTTATTGATAAAAACTAAACGCAGAAGATTTATGAAAGATAAGCGAATATTGTATGTGTCCTCAGAAGTTGTTCCATATTTACCAGAAACAGAAATTTCTTCAATGTCTTTTGAAGCTCCAAAAATGGTAAACAAAAAAGGAGGTCAAATACGAATATTTATGCCGCGTTTTGGTAATATTAATGAGCGTAGACATCAATTACACGAAGTTATTAGGCTTTCTGGTATAAATTTAGTGATTAACGACTTAGATATGCCTTTAATAATAAAAGTTGCCTCAATTCCTAAAGAACGTATACAGGTATATTTTATAGATAATGAAGATTATTTTAAACGTAAAGCCACTTTAACAGATGAGAATGGTGCATCATTTGCAGACAATGATGAGCGCGCAATTTTCTTTGCAAAAGGGGTAATTGAAACTGTTAAAAAATTAAATTGGGCGCCAGATGTTATCCATGTAAATGGTTGGTTAGCGTCTTTATTACCCTTATACCTAAAAGACTTTTATAAAACAGAACCATTGTTTAAAGAAAGTAAAATTATAACCTCGGTTTACAATCAATCTTTTGAAGGCACACTAGACAGAAAACTAATTGATAAAGTTGGTTTTGATAACCTTGATAAAGAAGCTATTAAGGCTTTAAAAACACCAAACTATGTTAACCTAATGAAGATAGCTATAGACAACTCTGATGCTATCATTAAAGGTTCTGAAGCCTTGCCAGAAGAATTAGAAACCTATATAAACTCGTTAACAAAACCTGTCTTAGATTATTATTCTATTGAAGAATTTGCAGATCCATACACAGAGTTTTACTCAAACACGGTATTTAATAACTAAGAATTATACTAAAATGCACGACCTACAGTTAGTCTAATTATTAAGACGTTTTACAAATTTAAAAATGATGAATAAACATAAATTAACAATACACATTACCGCACTTTGTATCATGATACTTAGCGTTATTGCCTGTGAGAAAGACGCAAATACGTTAGCTTCTGATGTAATTAACTCAGATAATGCTTCAAATTTTAATGTAACTTCTCAAAAGTATGATGTTATTACTTACACAAATATTTTAGAGCCTGTACAAACAAACGGTTTACCCGTTAATTCGCTTGGCATATATGATGATACCTATGGCAGAACAACCGCTAGGTTTTTAACACAATTAACACCTTCTTCCTATGAGCCAGATTTTGGTGATGAAGTGGTTGTAGATTCTGTGGTATTGTCTTTACCTTATTATAGCACTAGTACAGATGTAGACGATGACGGAAATATAACTTATGAAATAGATTCTGTTTTTGGAAGCGAAAACATAAAATTAAGCATTTACGAAAGCAACTATTTTATAAGAGATTTTGATCCAAATGGTGATTTTAATGACAGTCAGATGTTTTTTTCAAATCAATCGGCATCTCCAACAGAAACTATTTTAGACTCTGATTTAGAAGGTCAAGAACTTGTAATGCTTACTGGCAACCAAAACTCGCATTTAGGAGGTAATATTATAGAGGTTAGTGAAGAAGGTTTTGTGTTATATACAGAAGATGAAGATGGTGAAAAACAAATTTCTCAGCGTCAATCACCTGGTATCCGAGTGTTGCTCGATAAAAATTATTGGGAAAGTAAAATTATTGATGAAGAAGACGGGACTGGACTTAGCAGTCCAACTAATTTTGCAGACTATTTTAAAGGTTTATATTTTAAAGCTGAACCAAACGCAAGTAATACAGGCAGTTTTTTAATTTTAAATACAGCCAGTACTAATGCTAACATTACAATATATTATACAAGATTAACAGCATCCACCACAGATGATGCTGATGCTACAGAACAAGCTACTTACGTATTAAATTTTGGATCTAATAGAATAAACTTCTTAGATAAAGATTTTACAAATATACCACTAACTGAAACTAGCATAAATCCAGATCCAGATAATGGGGATGCAAGACTTTATCTTAAAGGCGGAGAAGGCGCAATTGCAAAAATTAAACTCTTTGGCGGGGATGATGATGATGATGATACTTCAATGGTTTTTGACGATTGGAAAAATCAATTTGTAGGTTTTGATGAAGATGGTAAAGTTTTTTCAAAACGACTTATAAATGAAGCTAATCTTGTATTTCATGTAGATCAAAATTTAGTAAATGGTTTAGAACCAAACAGATTATACATTTATGACGCAGAAAATAATACGGTTTTAATAGACTATTTATTAGATGCAAGTAGTACAAATCCAGAAAACTCAATTGCAAATCACCTAGGGCCATTACAACGTGTAGATGATGAAGTTGATGGAGAGGGTATTAAATATAAACTGAAAATCACCGAACACCTTAATAACCTAATTTTAAGAGATTCTACAAATGTAGAGTTAGGGCTAGCTGTTTCATTAAATGTAAACCTAGAAAATTCTTTTTCTCAACCTAATGTGCTTACCCAAGACGATAATGTCCCAATGAGTTCTATAGTATCACCTAGAGGTACTGTATTACATGGTAATGCTACAGAAGATACTTCTAAAAAAGTTTATTTAGAAATATATTATACTGAACCAAATAACTAAAAACATATGTGCGGAATTGTAGGATATATAGGTCACAGAGAGGCTTATCCAATAATAATAAAAGGATTACAACGTCTAGAATACCGAGGTTATGATAGCGCAGGTATTGCTTTGTATGATGGTAAAAATATTAAACTTTCTAAAACTAAAGGTAAAGTTGCGGATCTTAAAATACGTTTAGAAAGTGAGATTACCTCAAATGGCACATTAGGAATTGGCCATACAAGATGGGCTACTCATGGCGTGCCTAACGATGTTAATTCGCATCCGCATTATTCTAATTCAGGGGAGTTAGTAATTATTCATAACGGGATTATAGAAAATTACGATGCTTTAAAAAAAGAACTCACTAAACGCGGTTACACTTTTAAATCAGATACAGATACGGAGGTGTTAATTAACCTTATTGAAGACGTCAAGAAAAAAGAAAATGTAAAATTAGGTAAAGCCGTTCAAATTGCATTAAATCAAGTTGTAGGAGCTTATGCAATAGCTGTTTTTGACAAAAATAAACCTAACGAAATTGTTGTTGCAAGGTTAGGTAGCCCATTAGCAATTGGTGTAGGTGAAGATGAATTTTTTATTGCTAGTGATGCCTCACCATTTATAGAATACACTAAAAACGCCATCTATCTTGAAGATGAAGAAATGGCAATCATAAGACGAGGTAAAGATTTAAAAATCCGTAAAATTAAAAGCGACATGCTTGTTGCTCCATACATACAAGAACTTCAGCTTAACCTAGAGCAAATAGAAAAAGGAGGTTACGACCACTTTATGCTTAAAGAAATATATGAGCAGCCTAATGCTATTTTAGATACTTTTAGAGGAAGGTTACTAAGTAACGAAGCTATTATAAAAATGGCTGGTATTGAGGATAATATGAATAAATTTCTGAATGCCAACCGTATTATAGTTGTAGCTTGTGGCACATCTTGGCATGCAGGTTTGGTTTCAGAATATATTTTTGAAGATATTGCCAGAATACCTGTTGAAGTAGAGTATGCTTCCGAGTTTAGGTATAGAAATCCAGTTATTACAGATAAAGATATTGTGATTGCAATTTCACAATCTGGTGAAACAGCAGATACTTTAGCGGCCATTAAATTGGCAAAATCTAAAGGCGCATTTGTGTTTGGGGTTTGTAATGTTGTTGGCTCATCTATTGCAAGAGAGTCAGACGCTGGAGCATATACTCATGCAGGACCAGAAATTGGTGTTGCTTCAACAAAAGCATTTACTACCCAAATAACTGTTCTAAGTCTTATTGCATTAAGATTAGCAAAAGCCAAAGGTGAATTGTCTAGTTCTGAGTTTAGACAACATCTTATTGAATTAGAAACCATTCCTGAAAAGGTAAAAACAGCTCTAGAGTCTGATTCATACATTAAAACGGTAGCGGATATATACAAAAACGCTAAAAACTTTTTATACTTAGGTCGTGGTTATAACTTTCCAGTAGCATTAGAAGGCGCATTAAAATTAAAGGAAATATCTTACATACATGCAGAAGGTTACCCAGCTGCCGAAATGAAACACGGGCCAATTGCACTTATAGATGAACAAATGCCTATAGTAGTTATAGCTACTAAAAAAGGACACTACGAAAAAGTAGTAAGTAATATTCAGGAGATTAAATCTAGAAAAGGTAAAATAATTGGTATTGTAACAAAAGGTGATGTTAACGTAAAAGAATTAGCAGACCATGTTATTGAAGTGCCCGAAACCATAGAATGTTTTACACCGCTATTAACAACTATACCTCTTCAGTTATTATCATATCACATAGCTGTAATGTTAGATAAAAATGTAGATCAGCCAAGAAATTTAGCAAAGTCTGTAACTGTGGAATAACAATTCCTTAATATTCATTTTTAAGCCTTTAAATTGGTTATTTATCAATTTAAAGGCTTAATTATTTTATAAATCTTAGTTTTAAAATAATTTTTTAAAATATTTATTATAAAAGTTTGATATAAATAACTAAATTGCCCTCCACAAATAATTTAATCAATATTAAAAAATGAAGACAATATTAAAGCTTTTTACACTATTTTTTTGCGTGACGTCTTTTGCACAAACCACAGTAAAAGGGAAAGTTACAGATAACACAGAACTGCCTTTACCTGGAGCAAATGTGGTTGCAGTTGGCACGTCATCTGGTACTGTAACAGATTTTGATGGGAATTTTGTGTTTACTGTAAACCAAGAACCACCTTTCTCAATAAGTGTGAGTTACACAGGGTTTGAAACTCAAACTCTTGAAGTTACAGCAAACAATCAAACAATCAACGTGGCTTTAGAAGAAGGCAATGCTCTAGATGAGGTTGTTGTTTCTGCATCAAGAACTCCAGAACGCATCTTTGAATCTCCAGTAACTGTAGAGCGATTTGGTTTAAAAGAAATCAAAAATACAGCATCTGTAGATTTCTATGATGGGTTAGAAAATTTAAAAGGTGTTGATATTAATACTAACAGTTTAACATTTAAATCTATTAACACTAGAGGTTTTGCAACCTTTGCAAACACACGTTTTATGCAATTGGTAGATGGCATGGATAATTCTGCGCCAGCACTTAACTTTCCATTGGGTAACCTATTAGGTATGACAGAAACAGATGTTTTAAGTGTAGAATTATTACCTGGTGCATCTTCAGCTTTGTACGGTGCAAATGCTTTTAATGGAATTTTATTTATGCGAAGTAAAAGCCCTTTTGATCATCAAGGTATAAGTGCTTATATTAAAAGAGGAATTACCTCACAGGAAGCTGCTGGGGACAATGATTATACGGATTTAGGAATAAGAATGGCATATAAATTTAATGATAAATTTGCTGTAAAAGTTAATTTTGGATACCTAAAAGGAACAGATTGGGCAGCAAATAATCAAACAGATAAATTAAATCGTGGGCTTACAAGAGCAGATAAAGATTATGATGGTGTAAATGTGTATGGCGACGAAGTAAGCACAGATATAAATGGTGTTGCACAAGTTTTAGAAAATTTAGGTTTAGCACCAACGGGGTCATCTGCATTAGTACCATCTGTTAATGTAAGTAGAACAGGTTATAATGAGAGTGATTTAACAAACTACAATGCTGAAAGTATTAAAGCAGATTGGGGTTTATACTTTAGACCATGGGCAAATGATTTTGAGATTCAATACGTAGGTAAAGTAGGTTCTGGTAATACTATTTATCAAGGAGCTAACAGATATAATATTAAAGGTTTCTTTTTACAGCAACACAAAATTGAAATTAGAAATGATGATTTTTTTGTAAGAGGTTACATCACTGAAGATAAAGCTGGGGATTCTTATGACATGGTATTTACAGGTATTAATATTAACAGAGCTTGGAAAGATGATAACACTTGGTTTGGTGAGTATGTTGCTGGTTACATTGGCGCTACACTTGGTGGGGCTACAGATACCGCAGCACATAATATAGCAAGGTCTCAAGCAGATACAGGTCGTTTTTTACCAGGATCCTTAGAGTTTCAAAATGCATTTAATGCCAGTATTAATAATCCAGATTTAAGCACAGGGTCTAAATTTCAAGATAATTCTAAAATTTATCATGCAGATGCAAATTATAACTTTGGCGACAAAATTGGTTTTGCTGAAGTGCAAATTGGGGGTTCTTTCAGAACGTATAGTTTAAATTCCTTTGGGACTATATATACAGATTTAGACGGCCCAATTAATTACTCAGAAGCAGGTGTCTATTCGCAATTACAAAGATCTCTTGAGTTATCTGACGCTGTAGAACTAAAATTAACAGGTTCTTTACGTTATGACAAGTCTGAATTATTTGATGGCTTCTTTTCACCAAGATTATCTGCCGGTTTTACGGTTAACAAAAATCATAACTTTAGAGCTTCATTCCAAACAGGATTTAGAAATCCAACCACACAAGATTTATATATTGGTTTAGATGTTGGACGTGCTATATTAATTGGTGGTGCATCTGATAATCCAGAAAGAGATATTAGAAACTATGATTTAAGTCCTACGGGTACTTCAATAACAGGATTAACAAACATTAATGTTAATGGAACAGGAGCTTACAATAATTCATTTTTTGCATCATCAGTATCAAATTTTGCAGATAGTGGAAACCCTGCTAATTTACAAATTGCTAACTCAAATTTAGCTACACCAGAGCAAGTAACTTCATTTGAAGTAGGATACAGAGGTAAGGTAAAAGATTTTATTATTGATGCCTCAGCCTATTTTAATGCTTACAAAGATTTCTTGGCTAATGAAACGGTAATATCTCCTTTCTACGGAGACGTTGCTTTAACTCAAACGTTACCAAATGGAACACCTCTAGCTGTTGCAGCTATAGCTAGTGGTGATTTTCAGGCATATCAAACCTACACAAACTCAGATGCGGATGTAAAATCTTATGGTGCTGCAATACAAGTTTCAACAAAAGTGTTTGACGGGTTTGACCTAAGCGCAAATTATACTTACGCCAAACTAGATTTTGACACGAAAATAAATCCAGATTTTAGAACAAACTTTAACACACCAGAGCACAAAGTAAAAGCGTCTTTTGGTAAAACAGAATTATTCAAAAATTTTGGTTTTAATCTTTCTTGGAGATGGAGTGATAATTATTTCTGGGAAGCTTCATTTGGTGATGGTGAAATTCCTGCTATAAATGTAATGGACGCTCAGATTAATTATAGAATTGAAAGCTTAAAATCTACATTTAAATTAGGTGCAACAAATCTGTTAGCAGATGAGTATTTTACAGCATTTGGTACAGGTTTAATAGGGTCACAATATTATGTATCTTGGACTATCAATAATTTATAATCACTAAAAGATAAAACAATGAAAACATTTAAATATATAGCATTATCAATATTAACAATAGGTTTGGTGTCTTGTGAAAATGAGGAGCTAAACGATCTAAGAAATAGAGGCAACTCTGATGAAACTTTACCCGAATTAACCACAGGAAGTGCAGACTTCTCAAATTATGTTGCCGTTGGTGCTTCATTTACTGCGGGTTTTACAGACAATGGTTTATTTATAGCAACGCAAGAAAATTCTTTTCCAAATATTATAGCTTCACAATTTTCAAAGATTGGAGGTGGTGCTTTTTCACAACCCTTAATGAATGATAATAATGGTGGTTTAGCTTTAAATGGAAACAGATTAACACAGCCAAGATTAGTATTTGGTGGTGCTGGGCCAGTACCTTTAGAGTCCGTTGTAGGGCCAGTAACGGTTTCTACAGATTTAACTAGTAATCCAACTGGACCTTTTAATAATCTTGGTGTTCCTGGAGCAAAAAGTTTCCACATGATAGCACCAGGCTATGGAAACATCGCTAATTTACCTAATGCAAACCCATACGCAGTTCGTTTAACAGGGAGCACACCAAATGCATCAATGTTAGAATTAGCTGCTGCACAGAGTCCAACATTCTTCACGCTATCAGAAATTGGTGGAAATGATGTTTTAGGTTATGCTACTAGTGGTGGAAATGGTAGTAATCCAATTACTGATACTACAACATTTGATTTTGCTTTAAACACTTTAGTAGCTGGTATGACAGCCAATGGAGCAAAAGGTGCAATTGGTAATTTACCTAATATTACAAGTTTATCATTTTTTACAACTGTAACTCATAATCCATTAGATCCTACAGATGCTACTTTTGGCCCACAAATACCTACACTAAACGCAACGTTTGCAGCTCTAAATCAAGCATTTGCATTTTTAGGTATGCCAGAACGTTCAATTACATTTTCTCAATCAGAAGCAAGTGCAGTAGTTATACATGATGAATCTCTTACAAATATTGCAGCGCAATTAAATGCTGTATTACAAGGTGGAGGATTAGACCCACTAACAGCTGGTTTATTATCTAATCAGTTTGCGCAATCAAGACAAGCAACAGCGGATGATTTATTGTTACTTACTAGTGCTTCTGTAATAGGTACATTAAATCAAAATTATTTTAACACACTTGTCGGAAGTGGAGTTCCAGCTACAACTGCGGGTCAGTTAGCTGTTAATGGGATAACTTATCCTATGGAAGATACTTTTGTACTATTACCATCAGAGCAGCAAGAAATTGCAGATGCAACGTTGGCTTACAATGCTAGTATATCAGCAGCCGCAACTGCAAATGGATTAGCATTGGTAGACTTAAACTCTATTTTAGAAGAAGCATCTTCAACAGGAATTGTTTTTGATGATTATTTCCTTAATACAGATTTAGTATTTGGTGGACTTGTAAGTTTAGATGGTGTACACTTAACCTCAAGAGGGTATGCGCTAATGGCTAATGCCTTTTTAAAAGCTATTGATACCTCATATGGTTCAAACTTTGAAGCCTCTGGCAATTTAGCTAAAGCTGGTGATTACCCAACAAATTATTCACCAACATTACAATAAGAATTAAAGTTTTTTATAAAAAAAAGTGTACTATTTTTAGTACACTTTTTTTTGTGTTTAAAACCTTTATAAAAGCACTTCATTTTTTTAAATAAAAACATATCTTTGCAACGCAAAAAAACATCCGTTTTCAATTAGATTGACGCATTTTTTTTCATTTATAAATTAAGAACATTAAAACAGATAAGTAATGTCTAAAGTTACAGGTAAAGTTGCTCAAATTGTAGGTCCAGTTATTGATGTGGAATTTGCTTCTGGTTCAGAACTTCCAAAGATTTATGATTCATTAGAAATTAACAAACAAGACGGTTCTAAATTAGTTTTAGAAGTACAATCTCATATTGGAGAAGATACGGTAAGAACTATTGCAATGGACTCTTCTGATGGTTTAAGTAGAGGAACAGAAGTTCATGCAACTGGCGCACCTATACAAATGCCAATAGGTGAAGCTGTTTACGGACGTCTTTTTAACGTTATTGGTGATGCTATTGATGGTTTGGGAGATTTACCTAAAGCGGGCGATGCAGGATTACCAATACACAGACAAGCACCAAAATTTGAAGATTTATCTACGTCTACAGAAGTTTTATTTACTGGTATTAAGGTTATTGACTTAATTGAGCCTTATGCTAAAGGTGGAAAAATTGGTTTATTTGGTGGTGCTGGTGTTGGTAAAACAGTATTAATTCAAGAGTTAATTAACAATATTGCAAAAGGTCACGGTGGTCTTTCTGTTTTTGCAGGTGTAGGTGAACGTACTCGTGAAGGAAATGATTTGCTTCGAGAAATGTTAGAGTCTGGTATTATTAAATACGGTGATGATTTTATGCATTCTATGGAAGAAGGCGGTTGGGATCTTCAAAAAGTAGATAAAACCATAATGAAAGATTCTAAAGCAACTTTCGTTTTTGGACAAATGAATGAACCACCTGGAGCACGTGCTAGAGTTGCATTGTCTGGTTTAACAATTGCTGAATATTTTAGAGATGGTGCTGGCGAAGGGCAAGGTAAAGATGTATTATTCTTTGTAGATAATATTTTCCGTTTTACTCAAGCGGGTTCAGAGGTTTCTGCATTGCTAGGCCGTATGCCTTCTGCGGTAGGTTATCAGCCAACATTAGCAACAGAAATGGGCGCCATGCAAGAGCGTATTACATCAACCAAAAGAGGTTCTATTACATCTGTACAAGCGGTTTATGTACCAGCAGATGATTTAACAGATCCTGCTCCTGCTACAACTTTCGCGCATTTAGATGCAACAACCGTATTATCTCGTAAAATCGCAGAATTAGGTATTTATCCTGCGGTAGATCCTTTAGATTCTACCTCACGTATTTTAACTGCTGAAATTTTAGGTGATGAACATTATAACTGTGCACAACGTGTAAAAGAGTTATTGCAACGCTATAAAGAGTTACAAGATATTATTGCCATACTTGGTATGGAAGAATTATCTGAAGAAGATAAAATGGCTGTAGGACGTGCAAGACGTGTACAACGTTTCTTGTCACAACCGTTTCATGTTGCTGAGCAATTTACAGGTTTAAAAGGTGTGCTTGTTGATATTAAAGAAACAATTAAAGGTTTTAACATGATTATGGATGGTGAATTAGACCACTTACCAGAAGCAGCATTTAACCTTAAAGGTTCTATTGAAGAAGCTATTGAAGCTGGTGAGAAAATGTTAGCTGAAGCGTAAATCGTAATGAAATCCTTATTTACAGTCTTAAGTATGGCTGTAAATTGTAAGCTGCAACTACAAATTAAATGAATATGTATTTAGAAATTGTATCACCAGAAGCCAAATTATTTAGCTCAGATGTAGATTCTGTTATTGTACCTGGTATTAATGGGGAATTTGAAATGTTACACAATCATGCTCCAATTGTATCTATTTTAAAAGCAGGAACAATTAAAATCAACACACATAATCAGAACGCCTTTGTGTTAGACGAATTGCACGATAATTTGAAACCACTTGAAAATGATACTAAAGTTTTAACGTTACAGATTAATTCTGGCACCATAGAAATGAACGCTAATAAGCTTATTATTTTAGCGGATTAGTAAATATTAAAAATATATTATAAAAAAAGACTGTCTTTAATTGCAGTCTTTTTTTTGTTATTTTTAAATCTATGTCTAATAATAGGATCATTCAAATCAACAAAATAATACAAATAAAAAAGCCTCAAAATTTAATTAATTTTGAGGCTTTTCTTATAAAAATTAATGTTTAACCAAGAGAAACTCGTTTAAAACCTAATACTTCAACCTCGCCGTAAGAGCTTACATACTGAGCTACATTCTGCTTTTCATCTTTAATAAAGTTTTGATCTAATAAACACTGTTCTTTATCTAAAGTAGTGTTATCAGCTATAAAGCGTTCCATTTTGCCTGGTAAAATTTTATCCCAAATTTGTTCTGGTTTACCTTCAGCTTTTAATTCTGCTTTTGCAGTTTCTTCAGCTTCAGCAATAACATCAGGAGTAATTTGCGACATAGAGATGTATTTAGGTACGTTTTTAAGCGTTTTACCTAATCGTCCTAGTTCAATATTGTCTTTTTCTATTACAGCAATTCTAGCCTCAGTTTCAGAAGCAACAAATGCAGGGTCAAAATCTTTATAAGATAGTGTAGATGCTCCCATAGATGCAATTTGCATTGCAAGGTCTTTTGCTAAAACATCAGCGTTATCTACTTTCGAAGTTAAGCCAACAATAGCAGCAATTTTATTTATATGCACATAAGCACCAACATAAGGTGCTTCAATGATTTCAAAAGCGGTAATTTCTAATTTTTCACCAATAACACCAGTTTGCTCTATTAATTTATCTGCAACGGTCATGCCGTCAAAATCTGCTGCTAAAAATGTTTCTTTAGAATTGTGATTAAGGGCAATATCTCCTAAATCACTTGCAAGTTTTAAGAAATTTTCATTTTTGCCAACAAAGTCAGTTTCACAACCCAGTACAATTGATACACCTTTAGTTTGGTCTGCATTTAGTTTTGCAACAGCTGCACCTTCAGAAGATTCTCTGTCTGCTCTTTTTGCAGCAACTTTTTGTCCTTTTTTACGTAAAACTTCAATGGCTTTATCAAAATCGCCACCAGCTTCAACTAAAGCTTTTTTACAATCCATCATACCAGCACCAGTTGCTTGTCTAAGCTTATTTACTTCTGCTGCAGTTACTTTTACAGTGTTTTCCATAGTTATTAAATTTAAAAAAAGTCGGTTAATTAAATTTCTATTTAGAAAAAAATTAAACGACTTTTTATAGGTATTCTAAATGTTATTTATTCTTCTTCTTGAGATGCTGCTACAGGAGCTTTTTTAGTTTCGGTTTTAGTGTCTGCCTTAACGTCTTTTTTTGCTTCTGTTTTTACATCTTTGTCTGCACGCTCATTTTTGCGTTGGTCTAAACCATCTTGAACTGCAGATGTAATAATAGATAAAATCTTATCAATAGATTTTGAAGCATCATCATTAGATGGTATTAAATAATCTACTTCTCTAGGGTCAGAATTAGTATCTACCATAGCAAAGATTGGAATATTTAATTTTTGAGCTTCTTTAATAGCAATATGTTCTCTGATGATATCTACTACAAATAACGCACCCGGTAAACGTGTCATTTCAGAAATAGAACCTAAATTCTTTTCTAATTTAGCACGTTGTCTATCTACTTGTAAACGTTCTTTTTTAGATAATGAGTTGAATGTTCCATCTTTTTTCATTCGATCAATCATAGCCATTTTTTTAACAGCTTTTCTAATTGTAATGAAATTGGTTAACATTCCGCCAGGCCAACGTTCTGTAATGTATGGTTGGTTAACAGCTGCAGCTTTTTCTGCAACAATATCTTTGGCTTGTTTTTTTGTAGCTACAAATAAGATTTTCTTTCCAGAGGCAGCAATTTTAGCTAAAGCTTCAGAAGTTTCTGTAATTTTTGCTGCTGTTTTGTAAAGATTAATGATATGGATACCGTTACGCTCCATATAAATGTAAGGAGCCATGTTTGGGTTCCACTTACGTGTTAGATGACCAAAATGAACACCTGCTTCAAGTAATTCTTTTACTTCTACTTTTTCCATGTTGTAATAGTTTACGTTCTGTTGAATAGCAATGTACTATTATAGCTTTTAGGGATTAACTATTAGCTTTTAGCGCATTTAGATGCTAAACTAAATCTTCATGCCTTAGCAATGATAGATAACAATAACTGGTTTGATATGCTGAAATATTCAGCGTTTTTAATAAAATTAAATAATTCAAAGTCCAATTTAATGGACTCTGAATTACATGTTTTTGGATATTAACGTTTAGAGAACTGGAATTTCTTACGTGCTTTCTTCTGTCCGAATTTCTTACGTTCTACCATTCTAGGATCTCTAGTTAATAGACCTTCTGGCTTTAATACTAATCTGTTTTCAGCATCTAGTTCGCACATTGCACGAGATAATGCTAAACGTATTGCTTCTGCCTGGCCGGTGATACCACCTCCATATACGTTAACAGTAATATCAAAGTTGCCATCATTGTTAGTCAAGGCTAAAGGTTGGTTTACTTTGTACTGCAATGGTGCAGTAGTAAAGTATTCCGCCATGTCTTTTTTGTTCACTGTGATTTTGCCACTACCTTGGGCAACATACACACGAGCAACAGCCGTCTTTCTACGGCCAATTTTGTGAATTACTTCCATTAATTAATTTCGTTTAGTTGTACTGTTTTTGGCTTTTGTGCAGCATGTGCATGTTCAGCGCCAGTAACAACAGTTAAATTTCTAAAAAGAGCTGCTCCCAATTTGTTTTTTGGTAACATTCCTTTTACTGACTTTTCTACAAGACGGCTTGGGTCTTTCCCAAACAACTCTGTAGCTGTCAAACTTCTTTGACCACCTGGATAACCTGTGTGACGGATATAACTTTTATCTGTCCACTTGTTACCAGTTAAGTTGATTTTTTCTGCATTAACAACTATTACGTTGTCACCGCAATCAACGTGTGGCGTAAAATTAGGTTTGTGCTTACCTCTTAAAAGTATTGCTACTCTTGAAGCTAAGCGACCTAAAGTTTGTCCTTCAGCATCAACTAAAACCCACTCCTTATTAACGGTAGCTTTGTTAGCTGAAACTGTTTTGTAGCTTAATGTATCCACACTAATTTGATTTATTATTACGCTTCACAGCGCAAAAGATTAAACATTTCTCTATAAAAAAGAGTTTGCAAATTTACGATAAAGTATTTGATAACCAAACCTAGACAGTGTTTTTTTAGACTGAAAGTCATAGTTTTATCGTTGCATCAATTTTAATAGTCATAGAATGAAATTTTAAAAAAACTAGCTTCAATAATACCTTGATTATTGTTTTATATTTGTTTTAAGTAAAAAAATAGGTTTTATATACATGAATATTATAGGTATATCTGCTTTATATCACGATTCCGCAGCTTGTTTATTGTCTGATGAAAAATTAATAGCGGCAGCACAAGAAGAGCGTTTTACTAGATTAAAACATGATTCTTCATTCCCTATAAATGCTATAAACTTTTGTTTAAAACAATCCAATTTAAAAATTAACGATATTGATCTCATCGTTTATTATGAAAAACCGTTTTTAAAGTTTGATCGTATTATTAATTCCCTACAGTACGAAACTCCTTTTGGCTTTTCATTTTTTAGAAAATCTATAACAGCATGGACAAAAACTAAATTATGGATTCCTAGCCTTATAAAAAGTAAGTTGAATTATTCTGGAAAAATTATTTTTTCAGAACACCATGAAGCCCATGCCGCTGCAAGTTTTTTTACATCTCCATTTAAAGAAAGTGTTATTTTAACTACTGATGCTGTTGGCGAAAAAGCATGTACAACAATTGCTATAGGTAAAGCCAATAAAGTTAAGATTATAAAAGAACAGCATTATCCGCATTCTTTGGGTATGTTATATTCTGCTTTTACACAATATTGCGGGTTTAGAGTCAATTCTGGTGAGTATAAATTAATGGGATTAGCACCTTATGGAAAACCTATATACAAACAATTTATACTAGATAACATAGTATCTTACACCGATGAAGGAGTTATTACTTTAAACCTAAAATACTTTGCTTTTGAAAGAGGAAAATCTACCATTAACAAAACATTTTGTAAACTTTTTGGTAGAGATGCACGATTCGCCGAAGATAAAATGGAAGCTTTTTATTGTGATATTGCTAACTCAATTCAAGAAATTACTGAAGATATTATTATATGTTTAGCTAAATATGCAAAACAAATTACAGGATTAGATACGTTATGTTTTTCTGGCGGAGTTGCTTTAAATTGTAAGGCTAATGGAGAATTGTTAAAGCAAAATATATTTAAAAATATATGGGTACAACCAGCATCTGGTGATTCTGGTTGTGCTATTGGCGCTGCTTTTGTGGGTTGGTATCATTATGCGAAAAAAGAAAGAATCGTTTTAAAAAACAGTTTAAAAGATCAGGTGTATTTAGGGTCTTCTTATACAAACATTCAAATTGAATCGATACTTAATCAATATGGATTAAAATTTAAAACCTATGATGATACTGATAGTTTAAACGATATTGTAAGTAATGCGTTAATAGATAAACAAATTGTAGGTTGGTTTCAGGGCAGAATGGAATTTGGACCTAGAGCTTTAGGTCATAGAAGTATACTTGCAAGCCCGTTATTTGAAGATATGAAAAGGCATGTTAATCTAAACATAAAAAAACGTGAAGGTTTTAGACCATTTGCACCAATTGTTCTAGAAGATGATGCAAAAGCATGGTTTAAGAATTGTAATATTTCAAAATACATGCTTTATACATACAAAAGTGATAGAGCAAATGAAATTCCTTCTTGTATTCACGAGGATAAAACTGCAAGGGTACAAACCTTAGCTAAGGCAGATAATGAAAAGCTATATGCGGTAATGGATTTGTTTTATAAGAAAACAGATTGCCCTGTTTTAATAAATACATCCTTTAATGTTAGAGGTGAGCCAATTGTTGAATCACCATTAGATGCATTGAAATGTTTTTTTCAAACAGGAATGGATATTTTAGTTTTGGAAAATAAGATTATTACTAAAAGTGACAATAAAAATGTGCCCGAAGCACTAACTAAAGTAGTAAATTATGAATTGGATTAAAACTATATTTAAAACTAGTGTTAGAAACAGCTTAAACACTAAGAAGCAGAAACAATTTGGTTATTTAGTTAGTTTTTTATTGGCCTTGTATTTGTCAATTTCAATTTATAAAAGCGGTTTAATATTTAACACTAAACAAAGTATTGTTTTAATAGTATTAGTCATTTTTATTGTGCTCACATTATCTTTTGTAAAGGCATTGTATCCCTTACTTTTTGTCTGGTTTTTAATTGGTGAGCTATTAGGAAAACTTAGTAGCTTTATTATCTTGGCTATTGTTTATTATATTATTTTTACTCCAATTACAACACTTTTAAATAGTAGAGATAAAACCAAAAGATATTCAGCTAAATGGATAGATCGAAGAGATACTATTAATTATGAAGAATTAAGTTAAATTAGTATTATGAGCAAGTTTGCAACATTCAAGTCTTTCATTAGGTTTTTAATGACTCAAAAAAAGTATTGGCTAATTCCTATTATTATTGTTTTGGTAATATTTGGTGCTTTAGTTCTTTTTACTGAAAACTCTGTGTTAGCACCTTTTGTATACTCCTTGTTTTAATTTATAGAATCTTTAGTTTTAGATAACATGGATACGTCTATATATGAGCTTATTCTTTTAGCTATAATAGCATTTCCTACCTCAGTAGCATGGCAAAAATCTGTAAAAACATTGGTTCTTGTTGTATTAAAAACATTGCTAATATCTGCATATGATGAGCTTTGATTTAAAATAGAATCTTTAATTATTGCGTTATAGGTATGATTATATAAAGGCTCTAAATAGGCTTGATTATCTTTCATAATCGTTTCAAATGGTGTCAGTTCCTTTTTGGTGAAAATTGTAGGTTGTAAAAAGTTGAATACTTTAAAATCGTATGCCTTAGCTATAACATCTGAATGAAAAACAAGTCTTTGATAGTTAGCCGCAATTTTTTTTGATAACGTTTTGGTATTTATAGTAGTGTGTTTTGGATTTGCTTTTCTTTGGATATATTTAATCAATCTATTTAAACCGCTAGATTTTAATACCAGTTGTGTTTTTTTCTTATATGTTTTAGATGCATTAAACTCCAGTTGTCTATTATATGCGTTTTGAGTAATGGTTACATCATTGTTTTGGTATGCTCCAAAAACGTCATTTACACCATCAAAAAAAATAGCAATATCTGGGATGTTTCCTTTTAATAATTCTCGTTTTAATTGTATGGCCTCTTCTTCTCTATTATAGCCAATAACACCAAAATTGGTAACATTAAAATTTTTATTGGGGAATTTTTTTCCAAGTTCAAGTGCTAATAACGAAGAGATAGTGGTATCATCTGTTGCACCTACACTATACATGGTTGAACCACCGAAGCAAAAAACAGTTATGGTATCGTTTTTTTTAGTGCTTTTATATTGTAATGTTTTTCTATGGCCTAAGCTGTCTATGGTATTATATGTGCCATTAAATAGTTTTGGTGACCAATGTGTAAAAGGCATCCACTGCATTTCTATATCTAAATATTCATCATACATTTTTCTTATATCATCTGCACTCATTTTTGGGTGAATATTGGCATCTATTTTCATAGTGATGTAGTCCTTATATTCGTTCTTCATTTTTAAATCATAATAATAAGTAAGGGCTATTTCTAATATGAGAAATAGTATGATAACATTACGTATTATAACCCAAATGGTTCTTAATCTTTTAGACATATTTAGATATTTTGAAAATGAAGTTTCTTTCTGCTAAAGTAGTTCGTTCTTGTTCTACATCAAATTGCAAATGATTTTGAAACGCTATATTTTTAATTTTAATAATCTCACAATCTTGAGACAAAATCATAAATGTGGTTTTATCTTTTCGCTCAGTTAATTGTTTAAATAGCTTTTCGAAATACTCAAAATACTCACCACAAAACCAAGCCTTTTCTTTTACATTTTTAGGTGTTTTAGGGTAATATGGCGGATTGATAATTATATAATCAAAACTTTGGTTCTTAATAGTCTCAAATAGGTTTGAAAAAACAATTTCTAACTCTAAATTGTTTTTTATTGACGCTTCTTTTAAAGCCGAAAGTGCTACTTTATTAATATCTGAAGCGGTAACTTTTGCTCCTTTTGAAGCTGCATACAATGCAATAATCCCTGAGCCACAGCCTAACTCTAAAACTGTTTTATCTTTTAAATCTAAAGATTTTATATAATCTAATAAGATTTTAGTACTCAATGTATAATGTGGCGGAAAGACTTCTGGCATTACCACTACCTCAATACCTTCGTAGCTATATGTTCTTGGCTTTGAGAAATACTTTTGTGTTCCATATTTTAAAAACGGATGTGTAAGTTTTTTAAGTAGTTGCCGTATCATTCTGAATAAAATCCTTCTATTTCTGGCTGTCTATATTTCCAAATTTTATGAAGTGCTTTTATTTCATATGGATATTTATAGATGCCTGTTTTGTATCGTAGTTTAGAGATAGAACGAAGTAATTTTTTCTTAAATCCTTTAATTCTGAAGTCTGAAGCTGTAGGATAGTAACCGTTTAAAACCGTTTCAAAATTCATAATACGATCTACCATTTTAGGAGTCAACCAAGGTGTCAATGGATTTTTACGTAAATCAAAATTTTCCCAAGCTGGGTCTAACCAATCGTCTAATTTTTTAGGGAAACTGAAACCTGCTTTTTGAATTTGTTCGTACAACTCGGACCCTTCGGTAGCGACAGGACTATATAAATAAATAATAATCTCTGCGTCTGGATTAATTTCCTTAATCTCTTTAATAAAATTTATATCCCATTCTATCTGTTTCATAACCTGTTCTGGAGTGTCCGCAGGCATACCTAATACAAAAGAGAATTCTGGTATAATACCTATTGGATATAATCTTGATGCAAAATCTTTAATGCCTTGACCTGATTGTGTACCTCCTTTATTCATTTGCTTGAGAATCTCATCATTACCTGTTTCTGCTCCCAAAAAAATCATTTTACAACCTGCATCTTTCATAAGTTTTAGGTCTTCATCAGAATATTTATTAATGGTATCGATGCGGCCTTCTCCCCACCATGTAATACCATCATCTTTAATTAATTCTGAAAATTCTACGACACGTTTTCTAGACGTAAAGAAGTTATTGTCATGAAACTCAATGGCATCTATACCATAGTTGTCCTTAAAGTATTTTACGTCGTTATAAACGGTTTGTGCAGACTTGGCTTTCCAGCGTCCACTATAAATAGGGACAACAGCACAAAATGAGCATGTAAAAGGACAACCTAAACTAGAATGATAAGAAAATGTTTTCTTTCCTAAGAATGTCTTACTTAGATAATTTTCTAGATTATAAAACGTGTTGAGGTGTGTGTAAGGTAATTGTGGTAATGTATCTTGATCGAGAAGCTTCTCTTTTTTAGTGCTGACGATTATTCCATTCTCATCCAGATAGATAAGATTCATAATATTAGGAAGTGCTTCTAAATTATCCGTTTCTAAAATTTTTAATAATTCCGGAAAAGTCGCATCACCTGGTCCATTGACTATATAATCTACATAAGGTGCTTCAATAGAAACTTTATATTGATTTGAAGCGAAATAGCCTCCCCAAATAGTAATAGATTCTGGGTGGTTTTCTTTAATTTTTTTTGTGAATGGAATAGCTTGTTTTAATTGTGGGCCAGGCATTACGGTTGAACAGAAATACTTAAACTCACCTGTTTTAAAATAATTTGAGATGGTTTGCCAAGGATCTTTTTCTAAATTACCATCTACAAACACATAATTATATTTACCATGAATTGCTGCACCTACTTGCAAAATAGAATTAGGGATTCTATGTTTTGCATTTGCACTTTTTGGATTAAATATGATGATTTTGTTGGGCATTATTTTATTTTTTGAATGAGGTAATTAGGATTATTCTCTATTATTTTATAATCATCTAATCTTTTAATTTCATCTATAAAACGAGCACTACCAAAACTCATGTGTTTTGCTGAATCATCAATTAAAATATAACCACCTTTTGCAAGATGTTGGTTTACGTTTTCAAAATCGGTTTTTGTTTGCTCAAAAGAATGGTCTCCATCTATATAGCAAAAGGCTATTTTTTGTTCTAGCTTAAATTGTCTTCCAAAAACATCGGTTACTATTTCTTTTTTATTCCATTTTTCAAAGAATTGATTAGACTTTAAATGGCATGTATATGGTAAGTTATTTGGATTTAATAGTCTTGTAGCATTGATATAAGCATTCTTAATGTATTGCATGTATGTGGTTCTTTCAATATCATTTCTGCCATCTATATGAGTGTCTGCATTACCTTTATAATCCGAATAGCCTTCGTAAATCCATGCATCACAGCCCACCATAATATGTGGTTTATTATTCTTTTTAAGCAAGTGAAGAATAAGGTTGGTAGATAGACCTCCATAAACACCAATTTCTACTACATAACCATCATTTGGCATATTTTTAATAGCCTTATTTATTAAATACATATTGCCTTTATGTAGCATGCCTTCACCAATTACAGAACATTGTAATCGTTTAATGAAATCATCATTCGGAATGGTTTTTGTCTTTTTAAACCATTTAAAAAAATTAAACCTATAACTACTCATTAATTTTAAATCTTAAAGCATAAAACATACAAAATAATTGTGCAATAGCATTAGCCAACATAACACCAGTTACATTACATCCTAAATATAATAAGAATAAAGAAAGGATAAGGTTTATAATAAAACTATACAGGCTTATCTTTACAATAATAATATCTTTTTTGTTTTTTATTAAATTATAAATATGTGTTGTATATACATATGAAGGAAAACTTATAAAATAACCAATACCTATTTGTATGGCAGATAACTTTATATTAAATGCATAAAACAGTAATATATAAATTACAGCTATTGCAATAAGGTTAATTAATATACCATACTTAATCATCACCTTTTTTAAATTCTGAATACTTTTTGTTTTTAGTCTATAAAAGTTTTTTATGTAAGGAAATGATAATAGCGTTATCAATGAGGCTGCAAAAATAAATAGCCCTGAAATAATTTGATATTCGCCTAAGAGTTTTCCATCATAGAAAAAACTATAGGCATACACATCTACTTTAGATTGTAAAAACCCAGTAACTCCTAATATAAAAAAAGGCAAACTCAATTTTAGAACTCTAATATTAAATCGCAGTGTTTTAAACTTTAAAAACGGATAATAATAAATAGCAGATACTATCGCTTTTACAGCAATACTAATTGCATAACTTCTTATTAATAGTGCTAAATCTAAATTATTTTGATAAGCAAGTAATTGAATTATAAGTGCGCAAAAACCTATAACTTCTATGCTAATAGATTTGATGTAATCTCTATTGTAGTATATTATGACCAAAAATGAATTGTATATGAAAGTACCTAATAACCATAGCACTAAATACCCAATTAATTGCCAAGGGTAAACAAAAACTATCACTCCAACACATAGCAGACAAATTGCAGTTCTTGCTAAAAAATGATCTTGCCAATTAGCAATCATGTTTTTAGGATTTTTACTAAATGCTCTTAGTAAATAACTTTTATTTCCCCAATTACATACAATTATAGCGATAAGAAAAAACAAGACATATTCTACAAAAACACCCCAAAGTTCTTTCGAAAAATAGTTAACAATAACATAAGAGAATATGATTGCAAACAACGGGTTCAGAATGCTTCTAAAACCATTAAGTGCAATAGGGTATGTACGAGCAATAATTTTATTCATCTTATTTTATAGACTTGTAATGATAAGTATTACTCTTTTACTAAAACGTGCTTATAGTTTTTAATAGCAAATTTAAATGTTTCCCAAAAATTACGCTTTTCTGAACGGATATACACTATAAAATAAATGAACCCAAACCAAGCACGAAACAATATGTTTGGCGGTAATTTAATTATCCTTTTTATTAATGGAAATGTCCAAGGCCAAAGTACAGCGGTTTGAAAAAACTTCTGTAAGTTTTGCAATTCTCTTTTGTGGGGTAATTCTAACTGTGAGGAAAGGAAAAAGGATTTGTCTAATTCTTCAACAGAAAATGTAGGGCTCAAATAGCCTTTGCTTAATGCGTAATCTGATAATTCCGTTCCTGGAAATGGTGAAAATATAGAACACCACGGATAATCTGCTTTAATTTTTATGTTGAGTTCTACTGTTGAAAACGCATCTTCTAAAGTTTCGTCTGGTAATCCTAAAATATTATAAGTTCTAAAAGTTATGCCAGCTTCATGTAATAATTCTGCGGCTTTTATAATTTGTTTGTCGTCTAGTTGCTTTTTTAATACTTGGTTTCTTAAGTCTTCATTACCAGATTCTACTCCAAAAAACACAGACTGGCAACCACCTTTAGCTAAGTTAAAGGCATAGTCTCTATCGGCAGCTACTAAATCGGCCCTAACCAAACATATAAATGGTAAATCTACTTCTGCTTTATAACGTTCTAAAAATTCGTAAAGCCAAGATCGATTCATCCCAAAAACATCATCTGCAAAATAGATGACCTCTACGGGAGTTTCTTCTTTAAGTCTAATACATTCTTCAATGACTTTATCAATATCACGAATTCTTACATATTTTCCTTTTCCTTTATATAATTCACGCATAGCGTCTTCAAAACAAAAGGAACAATGAAATGGACAACCTCTTGATGTAATGACATTTCTAACTTGTCTATGCTGATTTTTATCTAAAGTTTGGTATAGCTCACGGTCTGGATAAGGATAATCATCCATATCCTTTCGTAAGTTTCGTAACGAGTTATGTTTTACTTTACCTTCTGAATTAATGTATGATAAGTTTGGTACATGCTCAAAAGACTGCTTACTATCAATAGCATTAAGAATATCTAGCATCGATTCTTCACCTTCACCTCGTATCATATAATCTACACCATCTTCTCTTATAAAATCTGGGAAAAACGTAGGATGCGCACCACCAAATAAAGTTTTGATGTTGTATTTTTTCTTTATCTCTTTAGCAATTCTTTTTCCCCAGTTATGACTGCCACTCATAACAGAAAAACCAATAATATCTGGTTGAAATTGTTCAATTATGATTTCAAAATCTTTTAACTCCTGTCCTATTTCTAAATCGCATTCATGCCCATGAGATTTAATCATTGACGCAATATACATTGGACCAACGAATTCGTAATCCATATTTTGAAGAAATAACAATTTAGCCATAGTTTTTATTAAGGGCTTTGATATAGTAAAAATTAAGTACTAAAAATACACATAATAAGCTCCAGAACCTTGGGTAATGAAGCAATAAATTAACTATAGGAAATTGATTAAAATTTGGAATATGATGCTGCTGTATAGTAAAGCTTATAAATATTAGTAAAGAAACGATGATTAACGCTTGCTTTGATTTAAAAGAAACCAACCATTTTATTAAACACAATATTGGCCACAATAACAATAAGAAATGGTAAGATGCTGATGCGGGAATCATTACAAAAGCTCCAACAATACTAATAGATATTATAGCTGGTGTAATTTGATAGCGATTCTTTTTAAAAACCACTAATAACAATCCTATAATTACCCCAAATAATGCATATTTAATAATCGGTTTTAAAATTGGTGAATCCAAAAGTGGAAACGGATTTTTTAATTCATTATAAACAAATAAATTATTAAGCAAAGAGTCTATGGACTGAAAACCTATTGCATATTCTCCTTGCCCAGGTAAGTTGCCTTGAATGTGTGATAAGAAATGCTGAAAGAAAGCCCTATATGCTTGGCCATCTATAACAAATACAATTAAAAAAGGTATAGCAATACCTAAAAAAACGTAAAGGAGAACACGGTATACTTTTTTATTATTAAGTACGTAACCTAAAAATAGTATAGGTAAATATTTTAGTGACGCTAAAACTCCAATAACTAATCCTAATAATCTCGGTTTGCTTCGTGTATAGAGTTGACCGAATGATTCCATTAATACAAAACCTATTAACAAGTATGCTTGTCCAGAATTTAAACAACTTGATATAGGAATGAAAAACAATGACAAAAAGAGAAGTGCTTGAGTTAAAGACCACTTCGTTATTTTACGTATCCGAAAAGGTAGAATGCATAGTATTAAAATATTAAATACTAGCCAGATTTTTTTTGCTGTTAAGGCTTCAAAAAATGTTAAGGGTAAATACGCATAAGCCGTAATAGGTGGAAAAGGTGAGAATTTAGCTCCTTCTTTTATGCCTGTTTCTTTTGCCTTATAATTAAACCAATCGTTATCATAAAACTGGTGAATTGGTAATCCTTCTGAAACCAGTTTAGCAGACACATAATAATTGTTAAAATCTGCTGGCTTATCTTGCCAGCCTGGTATAATGCCTTTCCAAATAATAGCTATAAATACCAAAATAAGCCATAAGCCTCTCACTATTGGTGCAAAACGTGCTATTATTTTTTTTGTCGCCATTTAAATTACGATTTTGAATACAATCCTTTTAATATATAGAAGCTCTCCTTTAAATGAATTTTAAATTCCGTCCAACTTCTTAAACTATATAACCGCTGTAAAATATATGTTGGCCTCAAATAGAACGATCTATAAGCTTTGTTTTTTAATTGTTGTAATTCATCTCTGCTTAATATGCCTGTGCCAATGGTAACTTCATTTCCCGATTGGTCCATTATTTCTAATGAATCATTAATTAATCCTTCAGATAAAGCTTCGGTTCTAAAGGACGTATTACTTCGAGGCACAGCCACATTAAATGATGCATAATCTGCTTTAATGGTTTTTGCGAATTCTATAGTATTTAATATGGATGCCTTAGATTGACCTGGCACACCAATTAGAAAAGTACCGAGACGTTTTATACCTAGTTTTTTTGTTAATGCAAACGTTCTTTTTATTTGCTCAATTGTGTAGTGTTTTTTATAATGGGTCAACAAATCATCCTCAGCCCATTCTACACCAAACATAATTAGGGTGCATCCTGCAGATTTCATTAGTTGTAGTTCTTTTTCACTTAACACATCTACTCTAGAAAAACACATCCAATTAATACCGTAATTCTCCGCAACCATCCATTCTAACACTTCATTTGTAATGGCTTTGGATTGAAAAAAAGTTTGGTCTGAAAAATATAAAAATCTATAGCCATTTGCTTTTAATGCTTTTAATTCTGCAATAATCGAACCTGCCGTTCGAGTAATATATGGCAGCGTAGACATAATACAAAATGTACAAGGATAAGGACAAGCATAATTGGTTAAAACCGTTGCTACGGGGAATGCATTAGCGAATGGCATTCTATAATTTCCTTTAAAAAGGTGCTGTTTAGGAATAGCCATTTCTATAGATTTAGAGCGTTTTCCTTCTCTAACAATTAACGCTCCGTCTTTACGGTAAACTAACCCTTCAATTCCATTGGTATGTTCTATGAATTTTTTAAACCCATCTTTAAAAAAATTAGTTATAATAGCATCTAACCAACTGTATTTTTCAAATCTCTTTTCATATTTTTCTAATAACGCATCACCTGAGCACGCTATTACTACATTAGGATTTTCAGCTTTAATAGTTTTATAAAAAACTTGGTCTTCTACCAATGAAACAGAACCTATTAAACCAATGATATAGTTTGGGTTGAAACTTTTTATTTTTTTAAGTGCATTGATTTCTGATAATTTTTCAGCAATACAATCCATTACTAATACTTCATACTCTGGTGCATTAAAAAATGTAGATTGCATCAACAAATCAACAGGTTGTGGCAAGTAGTATGCTTTAGATACCTTTGAGCAATAATAATCTCTAATGTAGATTTTTTTGCCTGGAGGGTTTAAAAATAAGATACGCTTTGCTAAACTCATTCAATTAATTTTTTCTAGTACATGACAAAAAACTTAAATGTCACCTCGAGCGCAGTCGAGAGGTTGTAAGTGTTATAATTACCTATAAAATAAGGTCTCGACTGCGCTCGACCTGACAATTGAAATGCCTCTTCAAATTTTTGCCATGTACTAGCTAATCTTTGTTTCTATCTGACTCAACGAATCTAATAATTTTTGAAGCCATTTCTTCTGGATTCATAGATTTAAAACATGTTAAGTCTCCTTGACAATATTTTGCTACATGAGATTTTGGGTGAAAAAAACAAGGAGAACAATGCATATCTAACTCTAAATTAAGCATCTGTTCACTATTTTGATAACCTACTAATTGTGATGATGTTGGACCCCAAATAGCCGCTGTTTTAACACCAAAAAAATGAGCTAAATGCAAAGGTCCAGAATCATTTGTAATACATAGTTTTGCTTCTTTTAAGCAGTTTACAAATTCAGATAAGTTATGCTCACCTGCAATAACTGATGTTTGTTTTAATGGAATTCCTTTATTTATTAAACGCTCTTTAAACGAGGTAACAAATTCATATTCAGATTTTACACCTGTTAAATAGAAATGCCAATCTGGATTTTTATTATGAAGCATTTTGATTAAGGTAGCATATTCTGGTAAAGTAAATTTACGTTCTGGAAGATAGTCGCCAGCATTAATATTAACATATACTTTATGAGCAGAAACTGCTTTTTTATTTGGCTTTACTGACGGATTGGTATATGTTTTTTTAAACAGTTCTGAAATGGCTTTTGTAGCCGATTTATTTTGCAATGACACAAAAAATTGTCCGTTCTTATTCTTGTTTTTAGGCTTGAAATAAAATGAGTTACATTGTTTTCCGATTCCAATTAGTAGTCTAAAAATACCTGATGCGTTTGAAGCGCGTTCCATATCTAATATGGAGGTTTGTCTTTGTCTCCAGGTTTGAAAAACTACTTTAAAAATACTGCTTATTAAAACTAGAGGATGTTTTGTTTTAATATACATTGCGTTTGCATCCAACAAATCAATTACTGCTTTATTTTTATATAATGTTATAAATGTTACCCGATTTGTTGCAATATTTATAGTGTTAATTACGTGAACAATTCTTGTAATACTACCTATTCCGAAAAATTTTATGACAATGAAATTTTGAGTATCACAATGTTTGCGCTTTACCCATTTTAATGTATTTAAAAACACATAGATAGGCTTAAGTAATTGATCGATGGTGATTAAAAGCTTATGTCGCATTTATTTTAAAAAGTGTTTATCTATGATCTCACAAATACTGTGTTCTATAAATAAATGAGTCTCTTGTATTCTAGAGGTATGGTTAGAAGAAACTATAATATTAGTGTCGCAAATTGTATCTATATCACCACCGTTATTACCACTTAAACCTACAACAAAGCATTTTTTTTCTTTTGCTACTTTAAGCGCATTGACAATGTTTTTACTTTTACCACTTGTACTAATACCAATTACTACATCTTTTTTTGAAGCTAAAGCTTTTAATTGACGAGAAAAAACTTCATCATACGAATAATCGTTACTAATTGAAGTAAGTGTAGATGTGTCTGTTGTTAGAGCTATTGCAGCTAAAGCTTGTCTTTTTTTATTGCTAAAACTACCAACTAGTTCCGCTACCATATGTTGAGCATCTGCGGCGCTACCTCCATTACCAAAAACAATGATTTTTCCATCAGATTCTAGGCGTTCTATACATTTATTTGCAATAAAATTAATGTCATCTTCAAATTTGTTAATAGTTTGTTCTATTACTTGAATATGTTCTTTTAAATTTTCAGATATCATTGCTTATTTTATTAATTATATCAGTCGTGCTTTTACCATCAACAAATTCTATTAACTTAGTGGTTTGTGCAAAATTACTGCCAACAACGTCTTTGTTTTTGTAATCCGCTCCTTTGACCAAAATGTTTGGTTTTATGATTTCAATTAATTCATAAGGTGTGGCTTCATCAAATAATACGGTATAGTCCACAAACTGTAGTGTGTTTATTAAATACGCTCTATCAAATTGAGGGTTAATTGGACGCTTTTCTCCTTTTAATTTTTTAACTGATTTGTCAGTATTGACTCCAACGATTAATACATCTCCCAATTTTTTTGCCTTTTCTAGATATTTTATATGGCCTAAATGTAAAATATCAAAACAACCATTTGTAAAAACTATTTTTTTGTTTTCTTGTTTTAATTTATACACTATGGTTTCAATGTCTTCTTTTGTTTTTGCTTGATAATCGAGATTTGAATGCTGTTTAAAATTAATCTCATCAATTGTAGCTGTAGCTACTCCTGTTTTTCCAACAACAATACTGGCTGCTTTATTTGCAAACTCAACAGCAATGTTAATAGGACAATTTTGTGCTAATTTATAGCCTATTGCAGCTATAACTGTATCACCAGCTCCTGTTACATCGTAGACTTCTTTTGCTTGGGTTGGGAATACTCTTAATTCGTTATCAAAAACAGCAATACCTTCTCGGTTAAGTGTAATAATAGAAACTGCTAGTTTATATGTAGATTTAAGTTTACGGATTGCATCTTCTAAATTATTATTATCGATAGTTATACCTGTTGCAATACTTGCTTCTTTACTATTTGGAGTTAGCAAATATGCGCCTGTGTATTTTGAATAATCGCTGCCTTTAGGATCTACTAATACTTTAATATTTTTTGCATTGGCCAATTCTATAATCTTAGTAGTTAAATTAGCCGTTAAAACGCCTTTACCATAATCAGAAAGAATAATAATTGCATAGTTAGTAATAATACTTTTATATGCATCAAACACCTTGTCTGAACTCTCTTTATTAATAGCTTTCGTAGTTTCTTTATCGTAACGTACAATTTGCTGATTCGATGATAAAATTCTTGTTTTTTTGGTTATTAGTCTGTCATTTTCAACAGTTATATAATTTGTACTTATGTCTTTTTCTTTCAGCAAATTATACAGTAAAGGGGCATTTTCACAATTGCCTATTACACTTATAATATCGACTTTAGCTCCAAAAGCTAATAGGTTATTAAGAACATTACCAGCGCCACCTAAAACCGATTTCTCTTCATTTATGTTAACTACAGGAACTGGAGCTTCTGGCGAAATACGCTCAATACTTCCAATTAGGTAGTTATCTATCATAATATCTCCGATGACTAAAATCTTTCCCATTAGTTAGTATCCCAATTAAGTGTTTGTTTGATATATGGCATATAATTTTTAATACCTTCTTCTAAGGTGTAATTTGGATGGTAGTCTAAAATCTTTTGACTTAAGCTAATATCTGCTTTGGTGTCCATTTGATATTTAGAATATGGGTTTTCGAAATAGTCTATCTTTAAGTTTGTATGTAATTGCTGTTGTAAAATAGTGACTATGTCATAAAAGCTACGACTAATACCACTACCAATATTATAAACCCCGTTTTCTTTTGTTGAGCACGCTAGTATATTCGCTGTAACTACATCTTTTATATAAACAAAATCGCGCATAATTTTATCCGAACCCGTAAATATACGTGGTGATTTCCCTGCTGAAATTTGATGCGCCAGTTGAATTATCATAGATGATGTTTTATTTTTAAAGTACTCTCTTTCTCCATAAACATTAAAGAATTTAAGACCTACAATATGCATATTTGGGTATTCTCTAATATACCTATCAGCAATTTGATCCATGACATATTTAGAAAACCCGTAAAGGTTTTCGGGAGCATCGTCTCCTATTTTTTGAGGTGATGGACTAGAGCCATATGTTGCAGCAGAGCTTGCGTATACCAATTTCGCTACATTTTTTCTAGCAATTTCTAATAGTTCATAAAAGCTATTAACATTAGTTTTCATGATGATGTCTTGGTCATAGACACGTGTATCTGAAATAGCTGCATGATGAAAAATATAGTCTAATTTATAATTCTCTAGTTTACTTAAATCTTCATCATTAGTAATATCACCACAAATTATATCTCCTTTAAATCCTATTAAATTTTTATAATGTCCAAAGCTTTTTAAATTGCCGTTATTGAAAGTTGCTCCACTTCTAAAGATATCAAAAATTATAATTTTACTATCTGGGTAATTATTCTGCAAATAAAACGCAATATTAGAGCCAATAAATCCGGCTCCTCCAGTTATTAAAATCGTTTTATTATTAAAGTCTATCTTCATTAGAGTAACATCAAATTATATAATTATTTATCTCCTTAATTGATGGTAAAATGAATTTAGCGTTGCTGCTTTTTTTGTCAATTTCAGGTACACTTCCAATTCGTATGGTATTCGTAATGCCAAAATTATGAGCTGCCTCAATATCATTTTCTTTATCTCCAATCATCCATGAATTAATCTTATCTATTTTATATTTAGCATCAGCAGCTTCAAACATTGCTGTTTTTGGTTTTCGACAAAGACAATGGTCTTTTGGTTGATGCGGACAATAAAAAACATCTAATATGTCTATACTTTGTGCTTTAAATTTACGCAACATCCAATCGTTAAGATTATTAAAATCTTGTTCTGTATAATAACCTCTTCCTATGCCCGATTGATTGGTAACAATAATTAAATGAAACCCTTTCTTTTTCAAATATTTAAAACTGGCAAATACACCTTCTATAAATTCAAAATCCTCTATTTTGTATACGTAGCCTATGTCTTTATTAATTACTCCATCTCTATCTAAAAACACGGTTTTCATAATTTATTTATTCTCTTATACTTTTAGGAGCTTTAATCACTTTGTATGGTGCTAGTGCATCAATATCTTTTCTATGGTATAGATCACCTAAAAACGGAAATTCCACATGTTTATGCGTTTTTAAATGCGCTAATTTTTGCCTCACTTTATCTAAAGGCATTTGCCATTCTTTTGAGATTCTTTCAGCACTAGGTTCCATAAAAGAAATATAAAGCAATTCTAATTCTGTATGTAATTTTTTATTTGTAAAACTCTCATCTACCCATAATTTATCTTGATACTTTTGAAGTTTATTATTAAAGTAAGTTAAAGTATCATCTAGCTTTAAATAATCTAAGTAGCCTTTTTGATTTTGTTGCGTTTTATATAGAGGCTGTACAACAACTTCGTGACACCATATACATTTAGCAGGTGTTCCAGCTCTTGTGAATTCTCGACTAGCTGCATCTTTGAGGTTTCCATTTACATCATAAACCCCAAATTTTAATTGACCATTTGGCATCACTTCCATGGTTTCGTATTCTAAAGTGTCCTTGGTAATAGAATCTATTTCTGCAGATATAAAAGCTTGGTTATTAGTTTTAGATATATTAGAAAAAGAAATGATACGATGTACATTTGAGACGCTCGAGTTGTTGATGTAACCTTTAGATTCTGAGAATACATAATTTTGTTTGAATCTTTTAAAGGTTTCCGAAATGTCTACAATAGCATAATAATGCTTAGGGTTTCCAAAAGTTAAAGCGACGTATCTTCCTATATCAAAACTATTATTAGCCTTATAATTATCAGTGTTTTTAAATTGATATTGAAGCTGAGCTAATGTTTTACTTGCATCTTCAGAAAACCCCAAATCTTTAATATTTAATTTAATTATAGAATCTTCGGGATTAAATTTAATAAAAGTTGAATCATTTGCAACTGGTGACCCTAAGTATGATAATGCCCATTTTAAACCTATAATATTTCTTTGAAACGTATCTTCTGGGTATGCTTTATTCCATTTTAAATTAATATTATAAGCTTCCTTTTTATTGCATGAAATCAATACAATACTTATAATAATATATAATATAATTTGCTTCATATTTTATTTAGAGAATCTCATTAATGCACTAGCTAATGTAGCTTTTAACTTATATTTTAATAGGTTTTTCAGGCCTTTATCTGATTGCTTTTCTTTATAATAATTCACTTCGTTAACCACTTTTCTAACCGCATAATTATAAAATTTACGAGAATAAGTTCTTTTAAAATCTATATCTCTATCTGTTGAGGTTTCCCAATTGGGTTGCGCTGTTATTTTGTCTTCAATTTCATTATAGAGCGATGTCCCTTTAATTGGGTACGCAACCGTAATTGTAAAATGGGTTGGGTTTGCGGCTTTTAAATATAAAATGGTTTCGTTAATGTCATCCTCATCTTCACCAGGATACCCAACCATTATAAAAGTGCCCGTTTCTATACCAATAGCATTGGTTTTTTGGATGGTTTCTTTTACCACATTGGCATCAACACGCCTATCCATAGCGTCCAATATTTTCTGTGAACCACTTTCTGCACCAATCCAAATTCTGTAACAACCTGCTTCTTTTAAAAGTTGCAAAATGTCATCATTTAAACGCTCTGCACGTGTAATACATTCAAAAGGGATAATGGCATTTTGTTTTAAGACTTCTTCATGAAAACTATTAATCCATTTGTGGCTTACTGTAAACACATCATCTACAAACCAAACACTATCTGGTTTGTAAGTGTCTTTGAGCATTTTTAATTCCGTGGCTACTAAATCTGCTGGTCTACGCCTGTAACTTTGCCCATAAACCGCTGTGCTACACCATTTACAAGTATATGGACAACCACGCTGTGTACTAACAGTCATAGAGCTTTTGCCATGATGTGTTTTCCAAGTATCTAAATATTTTTCTACCGGGATTGCAGCTCGGTTTGGTAATGGTAATTCCGATAGGTCCTTCATTTTTACTCGTGGTGGCGTCTTTTTTACCACAGCGTTTTCTAAATAAGCAATTCCTGTAATGGTAGTATAAGTTTCATTATTAACTATTGCATTATAAAGCTCTAATGTGGTTTGCTCTCCTTCGCCAATAATTAAAAAATGAGCACCGGTATTTAGATAATTTTCTAAATTATACGTAATATCAGGACCTCCTAATATTATTTTTGGGAAGCCATATTTTGAATCTGTTTTTAGAGTTTTAACCAAAATAACAACATTAATTTTTGTCATTAAATTGGTGTAAATAGCAACAACTTTGGGCTGTTTTTCTGCTATAAACTGAAGCTGACTTTCATTGGAATAAAATGTGGAATCATACACATGGTTTTCAACTTTATTTTCATTTAAATATCCCGAAATATAAAGCAAACCCAAAGGTGCATAAGGTTTCATTATCTTTTGCTCTTTATCATCTTCGTTTAAAAAATAGGTATGTGTTAAAACAATGCTCATTTATACAGCTATTTTTTTTTGAGTTGAATTAGAAAATGATCGGCATATTTTGAAAAAAAAGCACCTGTTAAAATAGTGTCTAAAAACTTTAAAATTGATAGCACTGGTTTTTTTGCTAAAAATGAATCCTCAAGATAAGATGGAGGAATTGCTAATCCTATAGGTTTTAGTTTTTCTTTTGAATATTTTAATTTTGTTAATTCTACAATAGCTTCAGGGTTATAATACCAGGTTTTCACTTCTACTCCATCTACATTTGCAATTACTGGTTTAGTAGTTTGACGTCTTTTTGCTTTTTTAAAATTTCCTTTTAATGAAAAATATAAACGCTCCCAAAGGCAATGTTTTGGCATAATAACTAATATTAATCTTCCGTTGGGTTTTAACAGATTAACTGATTTTTCTACAAATGAAGTCAATTGCGTTTTTGATAGACAATTAACCCCCCCAAAGTTTGAAAATATAAGGTCAAATTTATTCTTAAATGATGTCGTTGTGATTGTGTTAATATCTTGAACTAAAAAATTAAGATTGTCTAATTTTAATTTTGATTTTGCAACAGCAATCATGCCTTCAGAAATATCGGTTGCTATAACCTCGTGACCTTGTTTTGCAAACTGAATTGCATCTTCTCCAGTACCACAATTTAATTCTAAAACAGACAATTTTTTATCTTGGTTTAGTATTGGATTGAGGTATTTAAAAACTATACGGCGTTGCGCTTTTCCAATTTTAGAGAATGTAAAAACAGAATCATAATGCTGGGATGCTATGTCGAAATCGTTATGCATTTTCTGGTTTCATAGTTTTCAAATACATTTTATCCAAAAATGCAGTCGGTAAGTAATAACCCAATAGTACTATAGATCGCAATTGTTGTTTCGAAATTTTGAAAGGGTGCTTAAATATCTTTCTTAGGTTTTTAAATGCCACACTTTTTCGATACTCCTTATGTACATAGCGCTGTAACTTTCTATAATATTTAGTGCTATATGTGCCTTTAAATAGCATAGCTAAATCGTCGGAGTCTGTCCAATTGGCTTTAAGTTGTAAATCGTCTTTTACTTTATCGTAAAATTTAGTACCAGGTAATGGGTAAGATACCGAAACTCCTATGTTGTCTGGCACCAATTCTTTTATCATTGTGATGGTTTTTTTAATATCTGCTTTGGTTTCTTCTAAATATCCAAACTGAATAAAAAAGGCAACTTTAATGGCTTTTTGCTTAAGTAGTTTAGTGGCGTCATAAATTTGCGCAACTTTGGTTTGTTTATCCATTGCATCTAGTATTTTTTGCGAGCCACTTTCTGCGCCTACCCATACTTCTTCCAAACCACTATCCGCTAATGCATCAATGGTATCCTCTTTTAATAATAAATCTACCCTGCTTTGTATGTAGTATTTTATTTTGAGGTTTTCTTTTTTTAATTCAGTATTAAAATTTTGAACCCAATTTGGTTTTAATCCAAAGATATCGTCACACATCCAAAATTTATTAACTCCGTAGGTTTTTGATAGGAATTTAATATGCTCTGTTATATATTTAGGCGAGTGCGAGTTGTAACGATTACCATATATTGGTTTGGCGCACCAATTACATTTAAATGGGCAACCTCTTGTTGTGGCAATATTTAATGTAAATTGGTTTCCGCCGCTTTCCCAAATAGTTTTATATGACAGCATGTCTATTAAATCCCAGGCTGGTAAAGGCAATTGGTCTAAATCTTTTAGTACAGGACGTTCAGGGTTTTTTATTATTGCGTTGTCTTGTTTGTAAATTACACCTTTAACTTCTTCAATACTTGTGCCTTGTGTAAGTGCATCTGCAAGTGTTTTAAGTGTAAGTTCACCTTCACCTTTTATAATATAATCTGCGCCTGCATCTAAGTATTTTTCAAAATGATCTGTGGCATCAGAGCTGTTTACAATAATTTTACAGTTGTATTGTTTTGCTATGGTTATCATTTCAAAAGCTGCATCCCTCATGGTTGTTAAACACATCTTTGTGAGATAATTAAAACCATCATCATAAAGTACAAATAGTTGTGGTTGTTTTTGATCTAAAAACGATTTAATAGTTTTTGGATTATCTATAAGGTTGGTGTCAAAAAGACTAACGTTATAGTTGTTTACTCTTAAATAACTAGCAGCGTATAATGTACCTAATGGTGGAAACGGTGTTTTATTTGCCCATTGTTTAGCGTCAAACTTATAATAATAGGTGTGCGAAAAAACAATATTATGCATGTTCTAAAACCAGATTTAAATTAAAGGCTTCATTTTTCTCTTTGTAGCGTTTATTTAATGCTACAATAACTTTATTCTGAAAATCTTGAGGATGGTGCTTAGATACATCATTTGTTGATTTCATAGCAATATCAAAATTTTCTTTATTTAAATTTTTAAATTTAGAATTCCATTTTTTTAAAGTCAACTGTTTTAAATACGTATCTAATTGTTGTCCCATTTTAGTGCTAAAAATAGATTCTAAAGTTCTAGACCATAATGGTTTTTTAAAATCGGATTTTAAAAATGTTGTATTATTTTTTTTGTTTGGTAATACCTTAGTAGCCCAAGTATTGGCATCTATAAATGAATTAAAAACAGTTTTGCCATAAAGCGGTATAAGAGTTAGTAACTCTGTAGCCGTAAATCTGTTTTGCTCTTTAATTACTAATGCATTACTACTTATAAAGTAATTAACACAAAAATATTTTTTAGAATTAAGCTTAAATATTTTTTTGAAGATTATAAGGAAGGTTCTCGCTAACCATAAATATTTAGGTTTTGTTATTATAAAAAAATCAATATCACCATCATTATCATAATAGCCTTTTGCTAAAGCTCCAGAAAGACATACAGACTCTATAAATGGAAATTTCATTATAAATTTCCCTGTTTTTAAAGCTTTTGGCATTATGTTCTGAGCCATTTCGTTGCCAATTATTCGTTGTTCTACTATTGTGTTATCTTTTATATCTGAATAATAGTCACCGTGTTTAAATATAATTTTGTTTTTTAATAAATGTTTTAATTCTTTTTCTAGGATTTTAATATCTGACAATGAACAGAATGAAAATATTTCACTTTTTGTTAAAGGGTATTTAAAAACAGAAAAGTAAACAATTGCTTTTAAAGCACTCATAAATTTTAAGTCATATATTCAAAATCCTAAATGTACGTTATATGTTTTATTTAAAAAAGGCTAATTTTATGTTTTTTTAAATTAATATAAACTTCATTTTTTTTAATGTTTAACAATCATTTTAATTGAAAATAAAAATCGCTTTTTCGTGTCTTTTATATGCAGTATTCTCAGTAATAGTTAATGCTCAAGAACTACCGCCTATAAAAACTTTTACGCCACAAGAATATGGAGCAGAGGACCAGAATTGGGGGATCTCTCAGGCGCAAAACAACGTACTTTACTTTGCTAATAATAAAGGACTTTTAGAATATAATGGGTCTAGATGGCAACTTTATAGATCGCCAAATGAGAGTATTTTACGGTCTGTAAAAGTTATTAATGACAAAGTTTACACAGGATTTTACATGGATTTTGGGTATTGGATGCGTAATAATTTTGGTCAGCTAACTTACACATCTCTCAAAGATCAATTAAAGCTTAATATTAGTGATGATGAAGAATTTTGGCAAATCATAGAATTGGAACATTGGGTATTGTTTCAATCTTTTGAAAGTATTTATATATATAATACTAAAAATAATACGGTTAATACAATAACCTCAGACACAAGAATTAATAAAATATTTAAGACAGATGATACTATTTACTTTCAAAAGCTAAAAGAAGGTATTTTTAAAATTGAAAATGGTAATCCAGTTTTATTGATAGACAATGCGGTTATTAACAATTTAGAAATTATTAATATTTACAATATTTCGGATTATATTCTTTTACAAACAAAAGATTCTGGTTTTTACACCTTCAAAAATAATACGCTTAAAAAATGGGATATTTCTGCAAACCCACTACTTCAAAATGCAAGTGTATATAGTAGCATTAAACTTAAAGATGGAAGTTTTTTATTGGGTACCATTTCTAAGGGAATTTACCATATAAGTACTAATGGTGATGTATTGTTTCATATAAACCAATCAAACGGACTTACCAATAACACAGTTTTATCTGTTTTTGAAGATAATGATGGTAATATATGGCTAGGATTAGATAATGGTATTAATATCATAAATATAAATTCGCCAATCAAAGTTTATAGAGATTCTCAAGGTGTTTTAGGTACAATTTATGCTTCGGCAAAAACTAAAGATTATTTGTATTTGGGGACTAATCAAGGACTTTTTTACAAATCAATTCATGCAAATACACCATTTCGTTTTATTGCTAATACTAAAGGTCAAGTCTGGGACTTAAAATTAATTGATGGTACTTTATTTTGTGGTCACGATAACGGAACATTCATAATTGATAACATTAATGCTACCAAAATATCTAATATAAAAGGCACATGGTGTTTAAGAGAAACTCCAAATAACCCTAATTTAATTTTACAAGGCAATTACAAGGGGTTAAGTGTTTTAGAAAAAAATAATAAAAATGTATGGAGCTTAAAGCATAAAATTTCTGGTTTTGATATTTCTTCCCGGTATTTAGAATTTTCGGATCCTCATAAAATATTAGTTAGTCATGAATATAAAGGTGTGTATCATATTAATTTAAACGAAAACTATACTAAAGTTGAAAATTTTAAAAAAGATACAACAGCAGTAAAAGGATATAATTCAAGTATATCCAAGTATAACGGTGCAATTTTATACGTAAATAAAACAGGTGTTTTTAAATATAGTAACAATAGTAATTCTTTTATAAAAGACACATTATTAAGTAAGGAATATTCTAATTCTAATTACGTGTCTGGTAAGCTAATTACTGATAATAAAACTAACAAAGTGTGGGTATTTACTAAAAATGAAATTACATATCTAGAACCAGGGAAACTAACCAGCGAGCCGAAAATAACTAAAGTTTACTTGCCTTCTGAATTAAGAAAGAATAAGTCTGGTTATGAAAATGTATTAAATCTAAACGATAATACCTACCTAATAGGAACCCGAGAGGGTTACCTTGTTCTAAATACAGATAAGATTATTACAAAACCACAATCTGTTCAGTTAAATAATGTGTATTTTGATGCTTTGCACAAAGATAAAATCGCTTTACCATTACAAAAAGAGGTTACTCTAAAAAATAAGGATAATAATATTGGTATCTATTATAGTGTGGCACAGTTTAATTCCTTTTCTAAATCACTTTTTCAATATAAATTAGAGGGGATTTATAATAATTGGAGTGATTGGTCTGAAAAACCAAATGTTTATTTTGAAAATTTACCACCTGGAGAGTATAAATTTTTTGTTAGAGCTAAAGTTGGTAATAATCCACCTACAGATACAGCAGTTTACAGATTTAATATTGAAAATCCATGGTACAAAAATACGTGGGCAATTATTACTTACATAATTATATTCTTCTTTATAACCTTTTTAATACAATACTTCAATAGACGTTATTACAAAAAGCAAAAGCAAAAGCTTATTGTCAAAAAAGAAAAAGAATTAGCGTTAAAGGAATTAGAAAGTCAGAAAAAAATTATACAATATAAAAATGATAAGCTTCAACATGATATAGAAAATAAAAATAGAGAGTTAGGCTTATCTACAATGAATTTAATTAAAAAGAATGAATTACTTAACGCGATAAAAAAAGAACTAAATAACACAAAACAAATAGAAGATTTAAAAGCTGTTGTAAAGCTTATTAATAAAAATTTAAACACAACAGACGACTGGAAATTATTTGAAGAAGCATTTAATAATGCCGATAAAAATTTCCTAAAAAAAATAAAAAGTAAACACCCGCTACTTACACCTAATGACTTACGCTTATGCGCTTATCTTAGATTAAACTTATCTTCAAAAGAGATAGCGCCACTACTAAGTATATCACCACGAAGTGTTGAAGTTAAACGCTATCGATTGCGAAAAAAACTAGAACTTACAAATCAAACCAGCTTAACAGATTATATTTTGAATACCTAAGTCCTATACAAGATATTAATTTACCTATACAAAAACCATACATTTTTATATTTAGGGTTTTTTTTAAGTTACATTTAAGAACGCCTAAAAGTGAATTATATAAAAAAACACCTATTTTTGTTACAATTTGATAAAAAACTAACTTGTTTTTTGAATTGTATATTTTTTGTATTGTTATTATTAAGAAATCATTAATAATTTTACTTTAAGTTGCAATATTAAAAATTTAAAAAAGCCAAAAAATAACATAAAACAAAATTAAACCATGAAAAAACACGTTTTAAGATTTGTATTACTTCTTTTAACATCATCTGTTTTTGCTCAAGCAAATAAAGTGATTGTTGAGAGTAGCAATGATGGAATGCGATTAAAAGTTGACGGTAAAAATTTTATGATTAATGGTATGAATTGGGACTATGTTCCAATAGGTACTAATTACAATTACAGTCTATGGAAACAATCCGATGATGTTATTAAAGCGGCTTTAGATGCAGAAATGGGACTCTTAAAAAACATGGGAGTTAATGCAATAAGACAATATACTGGCATACAACCTAAATGGATAACTTACATCTATGAAAATTATGGTATATATACTATGCTTAATCATTCATTTGGGCGCTACGGTCTTACTATTGACGGAACTTGGGTTCCAGTAACGGACTACAGAGATAATAAAACTAAGAAGTTGTTAATTTCTGAAATAACAACACTAGCAGAAGACTATAAAAACACGCCAGGTCTTTTAATGTTTTTGTTAGGTAACGAAAATAACTACGGCCTATTTTGGGCAGGATCTGAAACCGAAGACTTTCCAGATGAAGAAGATCAAAGAAGAGAAGTAGGTGAAAAACGTGGAAGACCAATGTATAAACTTATGAATGATGCAGCGGTTAAAATGAAGTCTATTAATTCTTCCATTCCAATTGCTATATGTAATGGCGATGTTTTATTCATTGATATCATTGCAGAAGAGTGTAAAGATGTCGACATTTATGGTACAAACATGTACCGTGGTGTATCTTTTGGAGACGCATTTCAGGTGGTAAAAGACAAATTAAATAAACCAATTCTGTTTACTGAGTTTGGTGCAGATGCTTTTAATGCAGTATCAAATGAGGAAGATCAAAAAGCACAAGCATATTATATGGTTGGAAATTGGAAAGAAATTTATCAAAATGCTTCTGGTTTAGGAAAGGCAGGTAACTCTATAGGTGGTTTTACATTTCAATTTAGTGATGGTTGGTGGAAATTCGGACAAACAAAAAATTTAGATATACACGATACTAATGCATCTTGGTCTAATGGTGGTTATCCACACGATATAGGAAAACCAGGTGATAATAATATGAATGAAGAATGGTTTGGTATTTGCGCAAAAGGTCTAAATAACGAGCGTGGTTTATATACACTTTATCCAAGAGCAGCGTATTATTCGCTTAAAGAAGCACATAACTTAAATCCTTATGACGATGGTGTAACTGCAGACTTTGTTGAAAACTACTTCAAGAATATTAATTTAATGGATGCGGTATTAAGAGCTCGTGGGGATAAAGCAGCATTAGGTGGAGGAGATTCTGAAAAATTAAGAATTAGTCAACTTTCTGCACGTTTTACAACATTTAATACTGGTGGCAGTTTAATAACTACACCAGATACACCAGATCCGGATGCAAACAATTTTCCAAATCAACTTGGGTTTGATCATATGCAGTCTTATTTTGTTGGTATTGAAGGTAAACCAGCATCTAATATGAGAGCAGAAGTTAATTTTAACATCCTTGGAAACGTTGCAGGTAACCCTATAGACGAAATATTTTACGAAAACGTTGGCAGACCTGTTACCGTTATAAGTACAGATGGCGGTACTAATACAGAAGTTGTAATGACAGATGTAAATAGACTGAGAGTGTACCAAGCAGAATTTGAATGGAATGCAAAAGATTTTGACCTAAGAGGGTTTTACAGAACAGGGCATTACCATTGGGGTTACGAAGGTGATTTTTTCAACCTTTATCCAGAAGCTAATTACGGCCCAAATTTAGATTTATATAATGGTGAAATTTTAGGTGCAGAAATAGATGGTAAAGGAGCGCTTAAAGGCTTAAAAGCAGCTTTTGGTCCACAATTATGGTGGGGAGCAAACCCAACAGCACTATTAAAATACCAACGCACATTTGGTAAATGGGATGTTGCTGGTATTTACCACAGAGATTTAGATACAGGTTTAAATTTTGATGAAACAGGTCAGCGTGTTTTAAATGAAAACCAAGTAAGAACAGGTATTATCCCTGCATGGCCAACTGAACGTGCTACAATTGCTGTAGAACGTAAGTTTGGTAATTTTGGATTAACACTTGGTGGTATTTGGGGAGGTAGTCCTTTAAACGGTAGTGTTTTCCAAGGTATTAATGACAATCAAGATGTTGTAGAAGATAAAATTACAAGTAGTGATAATTGGGGTGGTAAAGCAAAATTTACCTATCAAAACGGACGTTTTAACTGGTACGGACAAGCATCTTACATGGGCTTAGTTGCTGGTGGTGGCACAGACCAAACACAAACGTACACAGGTTGGAGATTAAAAGATAGCGGTAGTGGTAATATGGTAAATGCCTTAACTGGGTTTACATATTCATTTGGTAATATTCAAGTAGCACCAAATTTTATGTATCAAGAACCACTTTTAGCAGCAATTCCTAATAACTTTGGTGGGGCAGCAAGATTACGTAATGTAATTGACGATCCGTTTGCAGTACGTAACGGTAACCGTGAAATGTACGGTTACGAAATGCTTGTAACTTTTGATCCAACACCTGGCACATGGATGTATGAGTGGGATAACGATAGAGCAGAAGATGCAAAATTAGCTATGAATTTAGGTTTTGTGTACCGCCGTTTACCAACAACTATGGATGCCCATATTGGTTTCCTAGCAAACAGACAGTTTTTTGCGTTTCCTAATTCTGCACCAGCAGAAGACTTATGGGAAGTGCACTCTAGAGTGGTGTCTAAGTTAAATCCAGATTTAGGTCTTATTGGTAATTTCTACTACGGAAATGGTCAAGGTAATGGGGACTCAGACAGAACAATTACACGTTTTGGAGGAGATGTAAGAGCTATCTATAAAAAGAATATGTTACAAGCTCATGTAAAAGTTAACGATTGGGGTCCATTTGATTATCACAGAGATTTTAACCTAACATTCCCACTACAATTAATGTTAGATTTATCTACAAGCGTTGGAAAACCAGATTGGTTTATACTACCAAGCACAAAAATTGGTATTAGAGGGACATGGAGATCTTTAAACGATTTTTCGCCAAGATATTCTCCAACATCAGTACCAGCAAATACGTTTCCTGCAATACCAGTACTTAGTCCTACTGGCTTTCCAGACGGATCAGAATGGGAAATTAGAACTTATGTTCATATAAATATTGGAAAATAAAAAATTGTAATTATGAAAACTATAAAATTTAAAACATTCAAAATGGCACTGCTTACGCTATTAGTTGTAGCACTAGGCTGTGAAAGAGAATTAGATGACAATGCCCCTTTAGCAGGGTTTTCTACAACAGGTGATATTTTTAATGATACACCGGTTAGTTTAGGCGAGGATTTTTATTTTCCTTACGGGAATTCAAATTTCGAAGTCATTAATTTTCAAGGTACAGATACTTATCAAGGTAATGCCTCAATAGAAATTAATGTCCCAAATGCTGATAATGTAAACGGAAATTATGCAGGTGCTATTTTTAGAGTAGATGGCGCTGGGCGAGATTTATCTGGTTTTGATGCCTTAACATTTTATGCAAAAGCTTCTCAAGGAATAACCTTAGATCAAATTGGTTTTGGTGAAGATTTTTTAGAAAACAACTACGTTACGTCTATTACAAATTTAAGTATAGGAACGGGTTGGGAAAAGTATATTATTCCAATTCCAGACGCTTCTAAATTAACAGAAGAAAGAGGCATGTTTAGATATGCTGCAGGTACTCAAAGCACAGGAGGTTTTGGTTATACAATATGGTTAGACGAAATTAAGTTTGAAAAACTAGGAACTATTGCACAACCTAGACCTGCTATTGCAAACGGTAATGATATTGTTGTAGATACATTTGCTGGAGCTTCAGTAATTATAAATGGCTTAACAGAAACTTTTAATTTAGCTAATGGCAATAATCAAACCGTACAAGTTGCGCCAGGCTATTATACCTTTTCATCTTCAGACCCAAGTGTTGCCTCTGTAAACGCAGCTGGCGAAGTTACAATTCTTACTAACGGAACAACAGTAATTACAGCAACCTTAAATAATATGGATGCGGAAGGTTCTGTAACTATTAATTCTGTTGGTAGTTTTGAATTTGCACCAACACCAACAAGAGATCCAAATAATGTAACCTCTATTTTTAGTGACCACTATACAAGTATTCCTGTAGATTTCTTTAATGGCTATTGGGAGCCTTTTCAAACAACACTTTCCGCAGATTTTGCTGTAAACGGGGATAATATTTTAAGCTATACAAATTTTAATTTTGTTGGTCATCAGTTTTCTAGCCCTACTGTAGATGCTACAGTACAATCTAATTTACACGTTAATATGTTTATACCTGCCGACATTCCTGCAGATTTAGACTTTTTAATCACAATAAAAGATTTTGGTGCAGACCAAGCAGATGGTGGCGGAGATGATACTATACAACAGGCATTCTTTTATGCTAATGATTTTCAAGCCAATACTTGGGCTACTTTAGAGATCCCTATAACTATTGCTAATAGAAATAATATTGGACAAATTATTTATGAAAACATCAATAATCCAACAACATCATCTATAGAGAATTTTTACTTAGATAATATTTATTTCTATCAAAATTAATTTAATTAAAAAATAACATGAAACATATAAAAATAATACCACTTATTATTTTTGGTCTATGCCTTATGGCTTGTAATTTAGACGAAACTCAAGAAGTAGCAACCCTAACCAACCTTGTTTGGGAAGATAATTTTGATACCAATGGCGCGCCAGACCCAACCAAATGGGCTTTTGAAATTGGCGATGGCACAGCACAAGGCATTCCAGGCTGGGGAAATAATGAATTACAATATTACACTGACCGAGAAGAAAACGTAAAAGTAGAAAATGGGCTTTTAGTAATTACCGCTAAATCTGAATCCTTTAATGGTTCAAATTATACCTCTGCAAGATTAATTACCAAAAATTTATTTCAGCAGCAATATGGCCGTTTTGAAGCACGTATTAAGGTACCAACTGGTCAAGGTTTATGGCCAGCATTTTGGTTGCTTGGTGAGGACAGCGATGGCAGCACTTGGCCAGAAATTGGCGAAATAGATGTTATGGAATATCTTGGGAACGCGCCTACTACTGTTTTTAGTACCATACATGGCCCTGGATATTCTGGTGGCGAGTCAATTTCTAAAAGTTATGTTTTAGAAAACGACCGTTTCGATACCGGTTTTCATGTTTTTGGTATGGAATGGTCACCAGCACAAATTAATTTTTATGTAGATGATAAACTATATCACACGCTAAAACCAGAAAATGTAGAAGCTGAAACAAATGGGAATGGCCAATGGGTTTTTGACAACCGTGAGTTTTACATGATTCTTAATTTAGCAGTTGGCGGTAACCTTCCTGGGCCACCAAATGCAGACACTATATTTCCGCAAAGGATGTTAGTAGATTATGTGAGAGTATATAATTAAACAAAAAATGAAATTATGAAATTATTAAATAATAAAATAAACCTGCTTTACCTCATTATTTTACTACTTGGAGTAACCTCTTGTGAAGATAATGAAAGCGGTATAGATATAATAGGCTTAGAAGCAAAATTTATAACAGATACAAATCTTAACGTTGTAAAGTATATAAACGCGTCTAACAATGCTACAAGCTATTTATGGGATTTTGGAGATGGCACACAGTCAACAGCCATAAACGAAGAAAAAACATATTGTAATAACGGTTCGTATAACATTTCACTTACAGCTTATGATGAATCTGGTGCGTCAGACACATTTCAAAGCACTGTAGTAATAGATTTGCCGTGTGCTGTAGAATGTGATGAAAATATTGACCCTGCAAACGGCGATTTAAATTGGACATTCTTATCTACAGATGGTAGTGCCAATTTTGATGCCTTTGGAGATATCGGTGGCGGCATTGTGCCAAATCCAACTGCAAACGGGGTGAATACAAGTTGTAATGTATTTAAATACGAAAAATTTAACGGTTGCCAAACCTGGTCTGGTGCAGGTGTAGAAATTGAAACAGCATTAGACTTTGAAAATGCAGCTACAAACAAAATTTTTAAAATGAAAGTGTTAGCAGAAACGCAACTAACAGATGTAACACTGCGTTTAGAGCGTTTGCCATTTCCTGCAACAGAGCCATCTCAAGAGCGTATTGCTAGTATTACGCAATTAGGCGATTGGCAAGAACTTACTTTTGATTTTTCAGCTGTAACTACAGGAACCTATAAGAGTATTATTATCTATTTTGAAAGAAATACTCCATGTGATGGAGACGTTTATTACTTTGACGACCTTATTCAAGAATAATAGATACCATATTTCAATATTAAAACAAAACGGATAAACCATATTAAGCCTTAAAAAACATAATGTCTCAACCTGAACATAAAACCTTAGAACAAGTACACTTAGATAACGAATTGTATTTCAAAATTTCTGATAGTAATGAAATGCGTCCATTTTTTATGAGTATAATTAGTAATTCCAACCACTGGATGTTTATCTCAAGTAATGGTGCATTAACCGCTGGACGAAAAAATTCTGAATACGCACTTTTTCCATATTACACCGACGATAAAATCACGGAGTCTGCGGAAATTACAGGAAGTAAATCTATTTTTCAAGTGACCGCTAATGGTAAAACACAGCTTTGGGAACCATTTTCGCAACGTTTTGATGGGTTGTACAGTATTAAAAGAAACCTTTACAAAAACAGCTACGGAAATAAAGTAATTTTTGAGGAAATTAATAACGATCTTGGGTTAACATTTAGATACCAATGGAATTCCAGTGACCGTTTTGGATTTGTTAAAACAGCAACACTAATAAATACCTCCAACACAACTCAGAATATTAATTTGTTAGATGGTATTCAAAACATATTACCTTATGGTGTTGGAAGTGATTTACAAAACGCTTGCAGTAACCTTGTAGACGCCTACAAACGTAACGAATTAGATGCTGAAACCGGTATGGGTATCTATGCTCTAAGTGCCATAATTGTTGATAAAGCAGAACCTAGTGAGGCTTTAAAAGCAAATGCAGTTTGGTCTGTGGGTTTAGAAAGTCCTAAATACTTATTATCATCTTTGCAGCTTAATAACTTCCGTAATGGTAAACATATTATCCAAGAGGAAGATGTAAAAGCTGAAAAAGGCGCTTACTTTATTTGCAGCACCATTAACTTAGACGCTAATGAAACTAAAAATTGGCAGATTGTAGCAGATGTAAATTTAGACCATGCAGCCATTGCAGAACTGTCTGAGAGTATTACAAATAACAAAAATTTAAATAGTGAAATTCAAGATAATATAGATCTAGGTACAAAACGCCTTATTGAATTAAATGCAGGGTCTGATGGCTTACAACTTACAGCTGATAAGTTTAGAGATGCCAGACATTTTTCAAACACACTATTCAACATAATGCGTGGTGGTATTTTTGATAAGAATTACCAAATAGAAAAATGGGATTTTAAAAATTACCTTCTAAATGCAAATAAAAAAGTAGCAAGAACTACAGAGGAAACTATTAATAACCTGCCAGAGTTATTTTCGTTATCCGATTTAAAAGACATGGCTAAAAACAGCGATAACAAAAATTTTAAACGCTTATGTTTAGAGTATATGCCGCTAAAATTTAGCCGTCGTCATGGTGATCCAAGTAGGCCATGGAATAAGTTTTCAATAAACACACGTAGTGAGATTGATGGCTCAAAAATATTAGATTACGAAGGCAACTGGCGCGACATCTTTCAAAACTGGGAAGCACTAGCACACGCTTACCCAGAGTTTATTGAAAGTATGATTCATAAGTTTTTAAACGCAACAACTTTTGATGGCTACAACCCATACCGCGTTACCAAAGGCGGTTTCGATTGGGAAACTATAGAACCAGACGATCCGTGGTCTTACATTGGGTATTGGGGAGACCACCAAATTATATATTTACTTAAGTTTTTAGAGTTTTTAGAAAAACATAAACCAGGAAAATTAGAGACCTTCTTTAATCAAGATCTTTTTGTGTACGCCAATGTTCCTTACAAAATAAAAAGCCATAAAGATTTAATTAAAAACCCAAAAGATACTATTGAATTTGACGAGGCTTTAGACGAAAAAATAAGAAAAGAGCGTAAAGAACTTGGTGTAGATGGCGCACTTCTAAGAGATGAAAACAGATTTATCATTAAAGTTAATTTCATTGAAAAAATCTTAGCCACAACACTAGCAAAACTTTCTAACTTTATTCCAGAAGCTGGTATTTGGATGAATACCCAACGCCCAGAATGGAACGATGCTAACAATGCACTAGTTGGTAATGGAGTATCAATGGTAACACTGTATTACTTAAGACGTTTCTTAAAGTTTTTTGATGCCATTTTTGAAAACACAAAGACTGAAAATGTAGAAATTTCAAAAGAACTTCTAGAGTTTTTCAATGCTATAAACACAACATTTAATGCACACAAAAATATATTAAATGGAAAAATAAATGATACAGAGCGTCGTGCAATATTAGATGATTTAGGTTTGGCAGGAAGTGCATACAGAAATCAAATTTATAATAACCCCTTTTCTGGTAGAAAGGATATACTTGGTATAAGTGAAATCAGAAGCTTTGTTACCCTAAGTCTTCAATACCTAGAACACGCTATTGAGGCTAACCAACGTGAAGATAAATTATACCATGCTTATAATTTAATGACTGTAGAGGATAATTCGGACATTTCAATTTCGTATCTCAACGAAATGTTAGAAGGGCAAGTTGCGGTTTTAAGCTCTGGTTATATCAATTCTAAACAAGCGTTGGAAGTTTTAGATGCACTCAAGGCAAGTAAACTTTTTAGACCAGACCAATACAGTTATATTTTATATCCAAATAAAGAATTAAAAGGGTTTTTACAGCGAAATACAATACCTACAGAAGCGGTTTCAAACTCTAGTTTATTAAAAAAATTACTAAACGCTGGAAATACTACTATTATTAAAAAGGCTGTAAACGGAAACTTTCATTTTAATGGTAACTTTAAAAATGCAAATGATTTAGAGGCGGCATTAGAAACCCTTGAAGCTTCTACAACAGATAAAAAACAAGTTTTAGCTATTTTTGAAGACGTTTTTAACCACAAAGAATTTACAGGAAGATCGGGTACATTTTATGGTTATGAAGGTTTGGGATCTATATACTGGCACATGGTATCTAAACTACTTTTAGCAGTACAAGAGTGTTGTTTAAAAGCTGTAAATGATAATGAAAGTGATGAGGTTATTGGTCGTCTTTTAGAACATTATTACGAAATTAATGCAGGGATAGGCTTACATAAAACACCAAAATTATACGGAGCGTTTCCAACAGATCCATATTCCCACACACCAGCCGGTAAAGGTGCGCAGCAACCTGGTATGACTGGGCAAGTTAAAGAAGATATCTTAAGCAGATTTGGAGAGCTTGGTGTATTTGTTACACAAGGAAAACTGCAATTTCACCCATGTTTACTTCGAAAAAACGAATTTTTAAGTCACCCAAAAACATTTGATTATACAACAGTAAATTCAGAAAAAAAACTCATAAAATTAAATAAAGACGAATTGTGCTTTACCTACTGCCAAGTGCCTGTTATTTACAAAATAGGTGCAGAAAATAGTTGTGTTGTTACATTAAATGATGGTAGTAAAACAACGCTAAGTGATTTAAGTTTAGATTTAGAAACTAGCACAAAATTATTTGAACGTACAGACGAAGTCCTTCAAATTAACGTCACAATAAAGCCTGAAATACTTAAATAATTTTTAGAAATTCAGAATGAAAAACAATATCATCATCATAAGTCTATTTTTGGCTTCAATGCTATGGTCTTGTAACACTAATACTAAAGAAAATAATGCCACACAACCAAAACAAAACATGGTAACAGCTAAAGACATATTAGGTAACCCAGAATATTTAGCGATTTCTTATGGTGGCTATCGCCAAAAAACAAGAGATGTACAACCAACCATCTCAGAGCTAAAAGACGATATGAAGCTTTTGGCCGCTATGGGTATTAAGCTCTTAAGAACCTATAATTTACAATTAGCTCAAGCGCCAAATATTCTAAAGGCTATAACAGAGTTAAAAAAAGAAAATCCTAACTTTGAGATGTACGTTATGCTTGGCGTTTGGATAGACTGCAAAAATGCATGGACAGTCCAAGAGCCAAACCACGACATTGAAAGCGAAGCAAACGCTGGTGAAGTAGATAAAGCGGTAGCACTGGCCAAACAATATCCAGATATTGTTAAAATTATTGCAGTTGGTAATGAAGCTATGGTACGCTGGGCAACCAGCTATTTTGTGCGTCCAAACGTAATTTTAAAATGGGTTACGCATTTACAAGCACTTAAAAATAAAGGTGATTTACCAAAAGATCTATGGATTACTAGTTCAGATGATTTTTCTTCTTGGGGTGGTGGCGACTTAAGTTACCGTACAGAAGATTTAGAAAAATTAATTAAAGCTGTTGATTATGTGTCAATGCATACATACCCTATGCATAATACACATTACAATCCGCAATTTTGGTTAATTCCTAATTACGAAAAAAACCTTTCTGAAGAAGAACAAATTGAAGCTGCAATGCAACGTGCTTATAAATTTGCCAAAAACCAATACAGTGCTGTAAAAAATTATGTTGAAAGTATAGATAGTACCAAAACCGTACATATTGGAGAAACGGGCTGGGCAACAGTTTCAAATGGTTTTTATGGAGAAAATGGCTCTAAAGCTACAGATGAATATAAATCTGGTAGATATTATGAATTAATTAGAAACTGGACCAATAGCGTTGGTATTTCGTGCTTTTATTTTGAAGCTTTTGATGAACAATGGAAAGATGCTCAAAACCCAGAAGGTTCAGAAAATCATTTTGGATTAATTAACCTTAAAAGCGAAGCCAAATATGCCGTTTGGAATATGGTAGATCAAGGAAAATTTGAAGGCTTAACCCGAGATGGAAAACCAATTACAAAAACCTATAATGGTAATAAAAACCAACTATTAAAAAGAGTTGCAGTGCCACCATTAAAACAATAAAACGATCTAAAAACAAATTTAAAGTCATTTTTATCATTTGTAACATGAAAGCCATAAAACCAATTATACTAATTTTTATACTAGCACTACTAATAATGGGTTGTGAAGACACCAAACTAAGCATTACAGTTTACGAAACTTCAAAAAGTGGACATAAACTAACACAAATCACAAACTTTGAGGCAGAGGCTACTAATGATACCATAACCTTGTTACCAAACAAAACGTTTCAAACCATAACTGGTATTGGTGGTTCTTTTACAGAATCTTCTGCTTACTTACTAAATCGTTTGAGTAAATTCAATAGAACTAAAGTACTTGAGGCTTATTTTGGTGAAGACGGAGCAAACTATTCACTCACAAGAACTCACATTGCTTCCTGTGATTTTTCATTAAATAATTATACATACGCACCAGTTGAAGGAGATGTAGAGCTTCAACATTTTTCAGTAAAAGAAGATCAAGACGATTTAATTCCTATGATTAAAGAGGCCATGCAAATTTCTAAAGATGGCTTTAAAATTATAGCATCACCGTGGAGTGCAGCGCCCTGGATGAAAGATAACAATAAGTATGTTGGCGGAAAATTACTACCAGAACACTACAGCACATTTGCACTCTATTTTACTAAATATCTAGAAGCTTATAAAGCAGAAGGCATTAATATTTGGGGATTAACACCAGTTAATGAACCTCATGGTAATGGTAATAATTGGGAAAGTATGCACTTTTCACCAGAAGAAGAAACCGATTTTGTTCAGCATCATTTAGGACCAAAATTAGAAAAAACAGGATTTGGGGATATTAAAATATTAGGCTATGATCAAAACAGAGATGGCATAAAAGAATGGGTAGATGCAATGTATAAAGATGAAAACACCTCAAAATATTTTGCGGGTACAGCCATACATTGGTATGAAAGTACTTATGATGTTTTTCCAAAAGCACTGCAGTACGCACACAACAAAGCACCCCATAAATATTTAATAGAAACTGAAGGCTGTATAGATTCTGAAGTACCAAAATGGAAAGACGACAATTGGTACTGGAGTAAAGAGGCCACAGATTGGGGTTATGATTGGCGCGAGGCTGAAAAAAAATACCTACATCCAAAATATGCCCCAGTAAACCGTTATGCTAGAGATATTATTGGCTGCCTAAACAATTGGGTAGATGGATGGATAGATTGGAATATGGTTTTAGACCGCCAAGGAGGTCCAAATTGGTTTAAAAATTGGTGTCATGCCCCGGTTATTGTAGATCCAGAAGCAGATGAAGTGTATTTTACGCCATTATATTATACTATGGCACATTTTAGCAAGTATATTAGACCAGGTGCAGAAGTTATTGGGTTTGAAAACACAAACGAAACATTACAAGTAACCGCTGCAAAAAATACAGATGGCAGCATAGCAGTAATTGTTTTTAACGAAGGTGAAAACAACAAAACCTTTAATCTTAAACTAAATGCTAAAACTGTAGCTATTAAAATAGATGCACAGACTTTACAAACTATTATAATACCAACTAACTAAACAACGTAAAACCATGAGTAATACAAGAAGTTCTTCAAAAGTACCAATAGGTTTAAAAATTGCATTTGGAGCAGGTATGTTTGCTAACCAAATGTTTCCTGCCATTCTTGGAATCTTCATGGTGGTACTTGTAGAAGATTTGAAATTCACAGGTTTAATGTGGGCAATGATATACCTGTTTCCTAGGTTGTTTGATGCCATTACAGATCCTATTATGGGTTTTATTTCAGACAATACGAAATCTAAATGGGGAAGACGTCGCCAATATGTAGTTATTGGTGGTTTAATTATGGGTGTGGCTTACATTTTTATGTGGCAACTTTTTAAAGAAAATTCATTAGAATATAACTTCTGGTACTTCTTTTTGTGGTCTGTTGTGTTTTATCTAGGACTTACGTTTTTTAGTGTGCCTTATGTTGCTATGGGTTATGAAATGAGTGATGATTTTCATGAGCGAACAAACATTATGGCTGTTGCACAATGGATGGGACAGTGGGCTTGGGTAATTGCACCATGGTTTTGGGTAATCATGTATGATCCAGAATGGTTTCCATCTGCCGAAGAAGCGGTTAGAACGCTAGCAGTTTGGGTTGCCATACCTTGTGCATTATGTGCCATGATACCAGCTTTATTTATAAAAGAAGGATCTACATTAAATAAAGATTATGAACCTTTAAACATAGCAAACATTGGAAGTAGTTTAACTAAAATACTTACCAGTTTTAAAGAAGCCTTTAAAATTAAAGCCTTTAGAAAACTTTGTGGTGCAACTTTTTTAATTTTTAATGCATTTAATACCGTAGCGTCACTTACCTTTTTTGTTATTGTTTACAAATTATTTAATGGAGACGCTGGCGCTACTGGTATTTGGGTGTCATTATTTGGATGTTTTGGTGCATTAGGTACAACTTTTTTAGTGATACCAACAGTAACTTGGCTATCTAAAAAATTTGGAAAGAAAAAAGCATTTATGATTGCGCAAAGCATATCACTTTTTGGATATATCTTACTCTACTTTTTATTTATACCTGGTAAACCATGGATGTATATCATTGGACTTCCATTTTTCTCTTTTGGTATTGGAAGCTTATTTGTAATTATGATGTCAATGACCGCAGATGTTATAGATGTAGATGAATTAAATACAGGGAAACGAAGAGAAGGCACATTTGGTGCTATCTATTGGTGGATGGTAAAAGTTGGCTTTGCAATTGCAGGAGCGTTAAGTGGATTAATAATATGGATAGTTGGTTTTACTGCTGATATACCTTCAACAGAACAACAAGGAGCAGTTGATGGACTGCATGCGTTCTTTTGTTTTTTCCCGGCTATTGGGACGCTGATTGCCATGTATATAATGAAAGATTACAGTATAGATGAAGCTCGTGCAAATGAAATTAGAACGGCATTAAATAAAAGAAAAAATGATGTGAGTAAAACCTCATCTGCTTATGGTGCAGGTAATTTAACATCACTTTCAAATTTAGAGTTAAATCTAAAATCATACACTCCAACAGATGTTAGTAAACTCACTGAAAAAGATCTTAAAGCCACATATAAAACCATACTAAATAATCAATTACACGGCTTATGTTTTAGTCCTTATGTAGAAGGTCAAAATACTGGTGATATTTTATCAGAATCACAAATAAATCGTCGTATGGATATTATTTCTCCTTACACCAAATGGGTACGTTCTTTTTCATGTACAGCTGGTAACGAGTTAATTCCTAACAACGCTCACAAAAATGGTCTTAAAACTATTGTTGGAGCTTGGATAAGTGCTGATAAAGACAAAAACGAACAGGAAATACAAAGCTTAATTAAACTTGCAAAAGCAGGTTTAGTAGATATTGCAGCCGTAGGAAACGAAGTTTTATTAAGAGGCGATTGCACAGAAGAAGAACTCATTGGATATATCAACAGCGTTAAAAAAGCATTAACTGGATTAAATATTCCTGTTGGTTATGTAGATACTTATTATGAATTTCATAAGCGTCCTAAAATTGTAGAAGTATCAGATGTAATTCTATCTAATTGTTATCCATTTTGGGAAGGAATCAGTATTGATGATGCACTTATTAATTTAAGAAAAATGCATGCCATAACCAAGCAAGCTGCAAACGGAAAACCCGTTATTATTTCTGAAACAGGTTGGCCTAGTAAAGGCGAAGCTGTATTAGACGCAGCGCCATCACAAATAAATGCCATGACGTACTTTATACATACTCAAAATTGGGCAAAAAGTGAAGGTGTATCTATATTCCATTTCTCATCTTTTGATGAATCTTGGAAAGTAGCTAGTGAAGGAGAAGTTGGTGCGCGTTGGGGCATCTGGGATAAAGATGAAGCACTAAAATACGAGGCGTAAAATTATTTATAAAAAACACAAACCATGTCATACAGAGACGAAGCCTATCATTTGTACAACGGTATAAATTTTACCGAACATTCCGGAACTGATTTTAGTAAATACAGTTTAGAAGGTTTAAAAAAATTATGGAATGCTACTTTAAAACAAGGCATGCACGGCATTTGTTTTAGTATGTATGAAGATGGGCAACAGCCCGGAGATACAATTACTGAAGCACAAGTAGAAAGACGCGTTAAAATTTTAAAACCCTACACCAAATGGATACGCTCATTTTCTTGTATAGAAGGTAACGAACATGTGCCAAAAATGGCAAAAAAACACGGACTTAAAACTCTAGTAGGCGCATGGCTAAGTGATAACAAAGACGATAATGAAAAGGAAATAGATGGCTTAATACAATTAGCAAAAACAGGAGCTGTAGATATTGCAGCAGTTGGTAATGAGGTTTTGTACAGAAATGAGCTTACCCTAGAGGAATTGCTAGGCTATATAAAACGTGTAAAAAAAGCATTACCAAATACACCTGTTGGTTATGTAGATGCGTATTATGAGTTTTCGGTTCATCCAGAACTTGTAGCGCATAGCGATATTATTCTTAGCAATTGTTACCCTTATTGGGAGGGCACACATATAGACGGGGCATTAGGTCACATGCAACACATGTATGCGCAAGTTGAAGCTGTTGCGCAAGGAAAACCAATTTTAATTACAGAAACAGGTTGGCCAAGTGAAGGCGGAAGTTTAAAAAGTGCATTTTCATCAGAAGAAAACGCTATGAAATACTTTATAAACACACAGGCCTGGGCAAAAAAAGCAAACATAAAAACCTTTTACTTCTCTTCCTTTGATGAATCTTGGAAAACAGGTGACGAAGGAGATGTGGGAGCCTATTGGGGGTTATGGGACAAACATGAAAAATTAAAGTTTTAAGACGTATAATTAACATACACTAAAATTTAAAAACAGAGATACATAAACTATATACTTTACAAATAAGCATAAAAAAAAGTGCTATTAGGTTTTATTTAAGCAATATTTCATTTTTTATGATTCAAAATATATGAATTATTGTTTTTATAGTGTTAAACTTACGAAATATGTAAATAAGAATTATTATTTTTACTTTATAATCAATTTTAAATTTCAATTATTAATAACAATTAAATAAAAACAACAATTATGAAAAAAATTACTTTACTATTAATGATGTTGTCTGCAACCTTTGGTTTCTCTCAATCTCCAACAGACAACGCAACGACACCACCAACTAGAAACGCAAGTGATGTGATTTCAATTTTTAGTGGGGAATACACAGATGTAGCGGGTACAAATTTTAACCCAAATTGGAGTCAGGCAGGTTTTGGATCTGCAAATACAGCTTTTGATCCTGGTACTGGTGATTTAGTGTTAGCGTATCCAAACTTTAACTACCAAGGAAATCAATTTGGAAGTGCTCAAGATATATCATTAATGGAAAATCTACATGTTGATATTTGGATAAATGGTACATTTAACCCTAATGTTTATGTAATTAGTACAGGAGCAGAAATTGCACATCCAATTACAAATACAGGTTCTGGTACTTGGATTAGTGTGGACATACCTGTTTCAGGAATTACAGGAAACACTGGTGCTGCTATACAATTTAAGTTTGATGGTGGTAATGGAACTACCGATGCTATTTACGTAGACAACTTATACTTTTGGAAAAACCCAACAGCTGCTGGTACTGACGCTACATTGAGTGCATTAGAAATTGATAATACACCATTATCTGGTTTTTCACCTGGAATAACCAACTATACTTTTGATTTAGCTCCAGGTACCGTAGCAATACCACAAATAACAACAGCAACATCAAATGATCCTAATGCAACAGATGTAGCTATTACTCAAGCTACAACAATTCCTGGTGATGCAACAGTACTTGTAACTGCTGCAGACGGTACAACACAATCTACTTACACTGTTTCATTTGCAGCTGTAGGACCTACTTCTGCAGCACCAACTCCACCAGCTAGACCAGCTGCGGATGTAATTTCATTATTCAGTAATGCATACTCAAATACTACTATTGAAACTTGGAACGCAGCATGGGATGATTCTACTTCTGAAGATCAAGTTGCTTTTGGTGATGACATTAAAAAAATTACATTTGGTAATTTTATTGGTGTTGAGTTTGTAAATAACAGAATAGATGCATCTGACTTCACACATTTCCATATGGATTTCTGGACAGATAATAGTAATTTATTAGGTAAAGTTTTTAATTCTAAATTTTCTCAATGGGGTGGTGGAAGCAGTGAAGTATCTGCTATGGAATTAAACATAAATGATGGAACAACACCAGGTGTGGTTAACGGTACATGGGTTTCAATTGATGTAGAAATAGCTTCAAGATTTACAAATAATTTAACAAGAGATGATTTAGCCCAATTTATTATTACTTCTAATTTAGGTGTAGCTTATGTAGATAACATTTATTTCCATAAAAACACTGTATTAAGCACAGAAGAATTTAATACGGCTCAATTTACAGTGTTTCCTAATCCAACAAATAACAATTGGAATATAAAAAGTACAGCAACAATTAATACGGTTAATGTATTTGATATTTTAGGGAAACGTGTATTATCTACAGCACCTAATACATTAGAAACTTCAATTGACGCTTCTAACCTTAAAACAGGTGTGTATTTTGCAAGAATTGATGGCGTAAATGGTTCTAAAACTGTTAAGCTTATTAGAGAATAATTTAGATCTCAAAATATATGTTATTAAAAGACTGTCTGAAAAGGCAGTCTTTTTTTATGCAATATCTTTAGTTGGTTTATCAGCTTACAAGTTTACAACCAACAATACATTTATATATGTCTGTGTTAATGGTACATGCAAACTACCAGTAGCAGAATTGGATAAAGCATTAAAACAAATATTAAAGTAAATCTGTACAGATATAGTTAATAATAGAATGTACTCCACCTTTTTGAGCATTCACAAAATTAGAATTAATTGCACCTATGTGTGTCCTGTAAGTGGTATCTGAAACTAAGTGTTGTAACTCGGTTTCAAAAGCAGTTGGAGTGGCTACAGAAATCACTCCGCCATGCTTTATTAAAAGTTTAGCTTCAGGGAATTTATCAAAGTTTTTTCCAATTAGTATTGGTATTCCAAAAACAGCCGGTTCTAAAATATTATGCAAGCCAGTATTACCAGCAGCACCGCCAACATAAGCTATATCTGCATAACTATAAACTTTACTTAAGTAACCGATAGTATCTAAAATAAAAACATTATAGTTAGCTATATTTAGATTTTCTTTTTCAGAATAACAAATAGTATTTGCGCTAATTTTAGATTTTAGCGTTGCCGTATATTTAGGTTTAATTTCATGTGGTGCAATTACAAACTTCAACTTTTTAGAAGCATACCTGTTTATATAATCTATAAACAATGCATCATCTGCTGGCCAAGTACTTCCTAAAACTAATAGTGTACTTTCAGCTTTAAATAGTTTAATAAAATCTACAGTATTATCAGTATGTAATTGAGCGCTAACCCTATCAAAACGGGTGTCACCAGAAACAGAAACTGCGTTATAATTAATACTATTTAATAAGGTTTTAGAAGTATCATCTTGAGTGAATATATGTTTAAATGCAAAAAGAGCACTTGTCATAAAAAAACCATACCACTTAAAAAAAGCTTGTTTTTTTCTGAAAACAGCCGAAATTAAAATAGCATTAAGTTTTCTTTTAGCTAATTCGTGAAGCAGATTAGGCCAAATCTCATACTTTACAAAAACACAATAATTAGGATGTATAAGATCTAAAAATTGAGATGCATTTTTAGGCGTGTCCAATGGTAAGTAAACAACAACATCTGCAATTTTAGTTGTTTTTTTTATTTCGTAACCCGAAGGTGAAAAAAATGAAAGTACAACTTTATAATATGGAAATTTAGCTTTTAAAGCTTCAAAAACAGGAAGACCTTGCTCGTATTCGCCCAAAGAAGCACAATGAAACCAAAAGGTTTTATCAGTAGGCTGTATGGCATTTTTAAGTTTAGTAAACGTTTCCGTTCTGCCAACAACACCAGCTTTTAATTTGGTATTAAATACTGCTAATAGCCTAATAATTAGACTCACAATAATAATTCCTATAGTGTACAGTGTTTTCAAAAAAAATATTTTTGCTAAAATACAGTTCTTTCAATAAACAGCATTGCCATAGCAATCACAATTTTGTACCTTAGCTTTGTAATTTGAGGCTACAGCTAACATCAAAAAATTGCATTATGAAAAAAATTCAAATGGTTGACTTGCAAAGTCAATATGTCAAAATAAAATCTGAAGTAGATACCTCTATAGAAGCGGTTATGAATTCTGCGGCGTTTATCAATGGTCCAGAAGTTCACAAATTTCAGAAAAATTTAGAAGACTATCTTAATGTAAAACACGTTATACCTTGTGCAAATGGTACAGATGCATTACAAATAGCAATGATGGCTTTAGGTTTAGAGCCTGGTGATGAGGTTATTACTGCAGATTTCACGTTTGCTGCAACTGTAGAAGTTATTGCATTGTTAAAACTTACACCAATCCTAGTAGATGTAGATCCAATAACATTTAATATAGATATTGACGCCATTAAAAAAGCTATTACTCCAAAAACAAAAGCCATTGTGCCAGTCCATTTGTTTGGTTTAGCTGCAAATATGGATGCTGTAATGGAATTAGCAAAAGCTCATAGTTTATATGTTATTGAAGATAATGCTCAAGGTATTGGAGCTAATTATACACATAAAGATGGTTCAAAAACAAAAACTGGTGTTATTGGCGATGTAGCATCAACCTCTTTTTTTCCTTCTAAAAACTTAGGATGTTATGGAGATGGAGGAGCTATTTTTACAAATAATGACGATTTAGCGCATACCATACGAGGTATAGTAAATCATGGGATGTACAAACGCTATCACCATGATGTTGTTGGTGTAAACTCGCGTTTAGATGCTATACAAGCAGCGGTTTTAAACGCTAAATTACCACATTTAGACGCTTATAACACTACACGAAGAAACACTGCAAGAAAATACAATTTAGCATTTAAAAACCATCCAAAAATTACAGTTCCGAGCGGATTAAGCTCTTGTGATGGTATTTGTGATACTTGTGATTGCCATGTGTTTCACCAATACACACTAAACCTAAAAAATGTTGATAGAGATGCTTTAGTGGCACATTTACAAGAAAAAAATATTCCTTGTGGTGTATATTACCCTATTCCGTTACACCAACAGAAGGCTTACAAAAGTGCCCATTATAATGATAGTGATTTTGAAGTGACTAACAAGCTTGTTACCTCTGTAATTTCATTACCTATGCATACCGAATTAGATGATGAACAAATTACGTTTATTACAGAAACAGTCTTAGAGTTTATAAATGCTAACTAAATTTTAAGGGAAACTTATTCTGAAATTGGCTCTCTTTTTCGCGTTAAAAAACCGCTTACTAAAAGCAATATCATACCTGTGGTTACAGATAAATCTGCAAAATTAAAGATGCCTGTTTTAAAAATTCCACCTAAATCAATAAAGAAGAAATCGGTAACTTGTTTAAAAATAATACGGTCAAAAACATTAGAAATTCCTCCTCCAATAATACAAGAAAATGCGATAACACTAAGGCGATCTAAAGCTTTTGTTTTTAATACGTAATAAATAACATAACCTAATACTAATGTTGGCAAAATAAGTAATAATAATAGTTTTAAAGTGGCATTCATATCACTGCCCATTCCTAAAAACGCCCCTTTATTTTCTACATATTGCATAATAAAGTTGTCGCCAATAATAGATTTTGATTCGGCATAGGCAAAGTTTGCACGTACCCATACTTTTGATATTTGATCTAAAGCGATGTTAAAAATAATAAGAACAATAATGAGTATATTTCTTTTCAAAATGTATTAGAATTAAGCGTTTGTATGTAATGAAGCAGATGCTGTTTCTGCTTCTCTATTAATTTTTTTAACTAAGCCTTGTAGTACCTTTCCTGGACCAACCTCTGTAAAAAGTGTAGCGCCATCTGCTAACATTTGCTGTACGGATTGTGTCCAACGTACAGGTGCTGTTAATTGCGAAATTAAATTTGTTTTAATCTCATTTTCATCTGTAATTGCTGTAGCTGTTACATTTTGATATATAGGGCAGTTAGGCTTGCTAAATGTAGTGTTTTGTATTGCCATAGCGAGTTCTTCTCTTGCAGGCTCCATTAAAGGCGAATGAAATGCACCACCAACAGGCAATACCAAAGCACGCTTAGCACCAGCAGTTTTAAGCGCTTCACAAGCGTTGTTAATGGCATCGATATCTCCAGAAATTACCAATTGTCCTGGGCAATTATAATTGGCGGCAACCACAATTCCGTCTGTGTCTTTACAAACGTTTTCAACAACACTATCCTCTAAACCTAAAACTGCAGCCATAGTACCTGGTTGTAATTCACAAGCTTTTTGCATGGCTTGCGCGCGCTGCGAAACTAATTTTAAGCCATCTTCAAAGGTTAACGCTCCAGCGGCAACAAGTGCAGAAAATTCTCCTAAAGAATGCCCAGCAACCATATCTGGTTTAAAAGTATCACCTAATGTTTTTGCCAATATTACGGAATGCAAAAAAATAGCGGGTTGTGTAACATTGGTTTCCTTTAAGGCTTCCGCAGTACCTTCAAACATAATATCTGTTATTGGAAATCCTAAAATACTATTGGCTTTTTCAAATAATTCTTGAGCTAAAGGGGAATTTTCATAAAGGTCTAAACCCATACCCGTAAATTGTGCTCCTTGACCTGGAAAGATATATGCGTTCATTTTTTATTTTCGAATTTAATCACAAAAATAGGAATAATAATTTTCAGTTTACAGTCTCGGTCTTAGTTTTAAGTCAGTTCGAAATTAACTCGAAACAAACTATACGCTAATATTAAAACTTTGAGCTTTAAGAACAAGCAGCTTCTGCACAACGTTCTCCATCCATAGCGGCAGATACAATGCCGCCAGCATAACCACCACCTTCGCCACAAGGAAATAAATTTGAAATTTGTGGATGTTCTAAAGTTTCAGTTCTTGGAATATTTACTGGCGATGATGTGCGTGATTCTACACCTATAATATTTGCTTCTTCTGTATAATAGCCTTTCATTTTTTCGCCAAAGGCTTTAAATCCTTGTCGCAATGCACTTCCTATTAATTTTGGTAATAACGAGTGTAATGGAGATGCATTTAAACCTGGTTGATAAGACGTTGCATTTAGAGTGTTAGAGTGTTTACCTTCAACAAAATCAGTTAATCGTTGTGCTGGTGCGGTTTGATTTCTTCCTCCTGAAGTAAATGCTAAACGTTCTAAATTTTTCTGATACTCTAAGCCTTTTAAGGCTCCATAGTTTTCGTATTTGTAAAGGTCTTTTTCTACATTAATTTCTGTAACAATCCCAGAGTTTGCAAACGTATTATTTCGTTTGGACGGCGACATGCCATTAACAACAACTTCTCCATTTGCAGTTGCTGCTGGTACAATAAAACCACCTGGACACATACAAAAAGAATACACACCTCTGTTATTTACTTGTTGAACCAAACTATAAGCTGCGGCTGGTAATAAAGCGTCTCTAGGTTCATTTTTACAATGGTACTGAATACCATCTATAATATGTTGTGGGTGCTCTACACGAACTCCCATTGCAAAAGATTTGGCTTTTAAGGCAATATTTTTTGAATCTAATAGATAAAAAATATCTCGTGCAGAATGCCCTGTGGCTAAAATAATTTTTTCTATTGGTAATTCTTTTCCATTTTGTAATTGTACCGCCGTAATTGTATTTGTTTTTAGTGTAAAGTCAATAACTCTGCTTTCAAAATGAACTTCGCCACCATATTTTAAAATGGTTTCTCTTATATTTTGCACCACTTTTGGCAATTTATTAGTGCCAATATGTGGGTGTGCATCTATAAGTATTTGGTTTGTAGCTCCGTGGTATACAAGGCTTTCAAAAACACGACGTACATCACCACGTTTTAAGCTTCTGGTATAAAGTTTACCATCGCTGTAGGTGCCAGCGCCTCCCTCTCCAAAACAGTAATTAGAATCTTCATTTACAATATGGTCTTGATTAATGGCTTTTAAATCCCTACGTCTATCGCGTACATTTTTTCCACGTTCTAAAACAATGGGTTTATACCCTAACTCTATACAGCGTAATGCTGCCCACATGCCTGCTGGTCCAAAACCTATAATATGTATGGGTTTTGCTTTAGAAACGTCTTTATAATCAAAGGTATATTCTGAATGCTCTGGAAGTGGCTCGTTAATGTAAACGTCAATTTTATAGTTAAATATAATATTGCGTTTACGAGCATCTATAGATTTTCTTAGAATTTTAATCCCTGTAATTTCTGAAGGCTGCATTCCCAATTGGTACGCTGCATTATTAAGTAAGCCATTGGGTTGACGTTCTTGATGTAAATTAATACGCAGTTGCAGTGCTTTTATCATAATACAAAGCTAGTGAAATGAAATGTAAAGGTATATACAAGGCTTTATCTGCGTACATAAGTAATAAAAGAAAAGGCGTATTTATGCTTTTCATCGGCATCATGTAGCGTTCTGTGGGTTTCTTTCCAAATAGTTTTGTCAATTTGAGGGAAGAACGTGTCTGCATTTTCAAAAGTAGCATGCACTCGGGTAATTTCTATTTTATCAACTAGGTTTAATGCCTGTTTGTAAATTTCGCCACCACCAATAACAAAAGGCTGTGTGTCTTTTTTTGCAGCATCTATAGCGTCTTCTAGGTTATTTACCACAATAACTCCGTCTGGTGCTTTATAGTTAGTTTGCCTTGTAATTACGATATGTGTGCGGTTTGGTAATGGTTTTGGGAAGCTTTCAAAAGTTTTACGACCCATAATAATATGATGGCCATTGGTTAGCGATTTAAAGCGTTTAAGATCAGTACTTAAATGCCAAATTAAGTCGTTATCTTTTCCAATAGCGTTTTGTTCTCCAGCAGCAACAATTAGCGTTAACGTTTGCGCTTTAGTATTTTTTGGCTCTATTTTTTTTGCTTCTGTGTAAGCTTCTGTTTGTGCGCGTTTTGTTTCTTCTTTTAGAAAACCTTGTTTAAGCTTTTCAATACGTTGTTCTTGTTTAGTTACCAACTTTTCTATTTGGGCATTTTCCCATGCTTTGCCCATAAATTTATTGGTAACATATACCGTTATTACATGATATATAAATAAAAACGACCAGGCTAATATGGCAAATACAAACCAGTTTTTACCCGCTATTTTGTAGGTAGTCCCAATTTCTAAAACTGTATTTATAACAAATAATGCAACCGCTCCAATTACAAAAATTACAAAATGGGTGTATAAACGTTTTTTTTGTTTTATGCGCTTTTGTGCTGCTTCAATTAATGCGAGTTGGTCTTTATCTATGGTAGAACCCTGTTTTTTTTTACCGAACATAGTATTTGCTAAATTATATGGTATAAAGGTACATTTTTTTAATAATCTTTACTTTTTATATCCTTGAGTTGAATAAAAAAAAGGCTACATTTTTTTAAAATTGAAGCCTTTTTTGGGTTACATGTTTTATGTGATGTTAGCAATACTCATTATAAGCATCTATTAAGTTCTCAGCAATTAACTCTGCTGGTCTGCCTTCAATATGATGACGCTCTAACATGTGCACTAACTCACCATCTTTAAATAATGCCATGCTTGGCGAACTTGGTGGAAATGGCACCATGTGAGCCCTTGCTTTGTCTGTAGCTTCTTTATCTACACCCGCAAACACGGTAACTAAATGTGCCGGTTTTTTTGCGTTATTTAAGCTCATAGTTGCTCCTGGTCTTGCGTTTGCAGCTGCACAACCACAAACCGAATTTACAACCACTAGTGTAGTGCCTTCTTTAGAAATGGCAGCATCTACAGCGTCTCCGGTATGTAATTCTTGAAACCCTACTTTTGTTAAGTCTTCGCGCATGGGTTTTACTAATTCTGCTGGGTACATATTTTTAAGTTTTAGTTATTTATTGAATTCTTTATGATATTACAAAGTTAATCAAAAATTATGCTACTTTAATTAAAGCATTTGTTTTGTGCCATTTTTGCATATAGTGGTAGATTGTTTCGTTATTAAAATTATTGAAAGCATAATACAGCTCGTAACAAAAAGCTATAAAACCCGACTAACAATTGGTATATTTGAAATAAACATAAAAAGCATTAAAATGAATTTTGCAAAATGGATAGGCGGTGCATTAGGTTGGTCTTTTGGTGGCCCGATAGGTGCTATTATTGGTTTAGCTATAGGTAGTTTTATAGATGGCGCTTCAGACAATGGAAGTCCGCTTATTGGTGAGCGCCAAAGCAGATCTAAAAAAGATCCTTACAGTAAAACCTACACACAAAACACAAGTAAACGCCCACAAACACAGTCTGGAGATTTTGAGGTGAGCCTGCTAATATTAGCATCAATAGTTATAAAAGCAGATGGCATACAAGACCAACGTGAGTTAGATTTTGTACGTCAGCAGTTTATAAGCATGTATGGTAAAGACCGTGCCAATAATGCGTTTAGATTGTTTAAAGGTATTGCAAAACAAAACATAGCCACACGCCAAGTATGTTTGCAAATAAAGCAAATGATGGATCATGCATCGCGCTTACAACTTTTGCACTTTTTATTTGGAATTGCCAAAGCAGATGGAGTAGTAACTGATGATGAAATTAAACAAATATATAGCATATCTGGATATTTAGGCATTAGTAATAAGGACTATGAAAGCATTAAAGCCATGTTTTATAATAGCACAGCCAATGCTTATAAGGTATTAGAAATAGACGATTCTGTTAGTGACGATACGGTTAAAAAAGCCTACCGAACCATGGCAAAAAAATACCATCCAGACCGTTTAGAGCATCTTGGTGACGAACATAAGGCTGGTGCCGAAGCTAAATTTAGACAAGTACAAGAGGCTTATGAGCGTATCCAAAAAGAACGTGGGTTTAAATAGGGTTTTGTGGTTGAAAGTTTATGAATAGTGTTGATGTTAGTAGTTGTTCAGCATGAAAAAAGAAATGAAAAATTTAAAAACATTATTTTTAATAACTTTTACTTTATTGATAGCAAGTTGTAATTCGCAAGAAAACGTAATTCGGTCAACTTGTAATTCATTTCTTGAAGGGCGAATAAAAATGTATGAATCAGGTGATTTAACTTTACTAAATCAAGTTAGTAGTGAGAAATTAGACTCACTACACTCAATTTATAATAAGGAAATGCAAATACTTTTTAGTGAAGGTTATAGTAATCGTTCATTTATTCAAACGAATAGAGCTGAATCTATAGTGAAAGTATCAATTTCAGGAGACTCTGCATCATGTTATATGAAAGGGATAAGCTTTAAGGAGATAAACTTGATTAAAAGAGATGAGAAATGGTTAGTCCACGGTACAAATGGCGAATATGTAACATCCAAACTTATAAAAGAAAGACAGCAAAAGCTGATTAAACGAAAAGAAGAAAATGAGAATATATTTAAATCCAGACCAGTTTTAGCAAAAATCGAACAATTTAAAGGAGAATTAGATAAAATGTTTAAAAATCATGATTTTAGCAATTTAAATAGTTTATGCTCAATCGAAGTTGTAGCGTTTATGAAAATATTTGTTGATTACACCCTAGAAAAAGAGACTCTGAATTCTATTAATGAAAAAAGAAATTCTTTTAAAACTTGGGTTGGATACACTACCTTTTCTGATAATAGTGTTGAGTGTATATTCAATCAAGATTCGACCCGAACATATAATTTAGTTATGGATGAATCAGCCGAATGGAAAATTATAGGCTTCAATAATATAATTGCTAATCAACTAAATAATGAAAGTTTGATTAATAATTATCATTCTTTTTTAAGAGTTTTTGGAATCTATGGAAATAAAAGAATTTAAACCAATCACGCTGTACAACAATGGCTATAAGTAATTGCTTGTTCACACCTATTTCTGAAAATCCCTGCGGATTTTCAGTTTGGTGTGTACTTGCTAAGTTAAGTGTTAACCCACGCAACTACTCATAGCCGAGACGTTGGCATTCATTATAAAAAACGCTATCGAAATGAATATTTGACAGTAATTTCACAATATGAACTGACAGGAAACACTAAAATGAAAGAGAAACTGACAAAAAACTGCCAAAAAGACACAAAAAAAACAATATACATTTTAGGCATATTGTTTGAATTACATTCAAAATGTTAAAAAATTTAGATAACAGAATGTAAATTATATTGTTTTGAGACGGCTAATGTAATAATATTATTTGAATATCCAAATTTCTTTAACTCAGGTTTAATAATCCACCTGAGCGTATTGCTAACGGATAAACAAATAATATATTTATATGAAAAAACAATTTACCAAATTTTCGGAAAACATCCGATTAAAAGAGAGTCAAGAAACTGACGCAAAAACAAAATACAGCGGAATTTGCAAAACACTTCACAAATCATATTATGACAACGAATATGATGGCAAAACGAAACTGTTATTTGGTTCTTACAGAACTAAAACAAATACAAGACCTCTATCGGAAAACCAAGACGTAGATGTTATATTTAAAATCCCAGAAGAAACTTATAACAAGTTTAAAAATTATAACGGGAACGGTCCTTCTGCTTTATTACAAGAAATCAAGAATATTTTAGCAAAAACTTATACAACAACCGAAAGAATAAAAGGTTGGGGAAAAGTTGTTTTAGTACAATTTGCAAACAATAAGCATAATATAGAAGTATTACCTGCTTTTGAACTTGAGAATAAAACTTTTATAATCCCAAATTCAGAAAACGGTGGAAGTTGGGATGATTTTGACCCTAGAGACCAACTGGAAGCTTTTAGGACTTCTAATTCTACTACCAATTCACTAACTGCCGATTTAACAAGAATGATGAAAACCTGGGTAGATAATACTTCAAGTTTAAAATACAAATCATACAATTTGTTAAATGACATAATGAATTTCCTAAAAACAAATTATGAAAATGGAGCTGATTATTCAGATTATCATTTAGTTATAAAAGAATGTTTTAAATATTTAAAAGATAATTGCGATAGCAGTTTAGATGGTCATTTAAAATCTGCTTTTGATAGAGCTGATAAAGCAGTTGATTATATAGATAATAATAAACCTTCGGAAGCTTCTATAGAATATAGAAAGATATTTGGTAATGAATATCCATTAGTTACAGTAAATCCTGTTAGTGAAAGTAAAACAAGATTATTTGCAACACCAAGTTCACCATATGCCAGTTTTAAAACTAAATAAGGAACAAATAGCATTTTTAAATACTAATTATCCTAAACTATCCTACGATCACATTAAAAATGTGATTGTAGGTGTTTTGGATTTTGATTTAAAATATAAGGACAAGGAGCAAATTACAGACTATTATAATATAGAAATAGACTTAAATCAAGTGTCAGATTTAGGTATGCCAATAGTACGTGAAATAAATGGTAGAATATTAGGTATTGCAAATCAGAAAAACACTTTTTACGGTAATCTGCATCTAAACAATGAAGATGGAGAAATGTGTATGATTTTACCACCTAAAGTTAAAGAAAGATATCCAAATGGTTTTGACATAAAGATACTTTTAGAACACATAGAAGAACATCTATATTGGATTTCTTACTATGAAAAATATAATAAAAAACCTTGGCCAGAATATGGACACGGAGAATTAGGATATTATCAATTATATTTAGAAGATAAAGCAAAATATTCGGCTGTATTTAAAAAATATTTCAATTGTAAATCACGACCTGAATTTAGAAGAACAATAAAAAAATTAAGAAAAAAATATAAAATATGAACGAATATTTATTAGCAAACGTTAGGTTTTATTTTGCACAATCTGTTTTTATGAATAATTGCCATTATAAAGCTTACAGCAGATTAGAAAAAAGAAAAGCCTTAATTTCAAATATTGTAATTACATTTTCAGCAATAACAATAATCCTCTTGATTCTGCAAGTCATTGGCTTAGAAAACGATTATGAAACTCTTATCAATGTTTCCGCATTTGTTGGTTTGGTTTTAACAGGTGCAAGCTTGGTCTTTGAATTAATTAACAAAGAAGATTTATCAATTTTAATGTACCAACAAAAAAATACTGCTGAAAAGTATAAAACACTCAGAGATAAATATATGAGTTTAATAGAAGAAATAATGTCAAACACGACTGATGAAAAAGAGCTTAAAAATAAGCGTGATAAACTCTTAAAAAAATATAGTGCAATTGGAGAATTTTCGCCAAACACAACTTATGAGGATTATTCACAAGCACAAAAAGCGCTTGGCTTGAAAGGAAATACGGATGAAGAATTTACTTGGAGCAATAAAGAAATAGATAAATTCTTACCTAAAGAATTGAGATTAGGAAAAGAATAACGAAATGCCAACACCGTGTATAATTCATTGCTAGTTATAGCTTACTTACGAAAGTCCTCGCGGTCTTTCTATCTGTGATTTATTTGCTAACTTTAGTGCTTAAACACGCAACGAAATCATACACAAACACGTCGTTACCCAAGATTAGATGAATGACAAGGAAATTGGAAAATTGATTAATGAATTACGCAGTCAAAAAAATTATGACGAAGCGTATATTGGATATTTCCAATATGGGGGCGGACCTTTCGAAAGTTGTATGAAAGCGAATAGACAAGGACTTGAACTGCACGCTGCTGAACTTTTAGAAGCAGCGCTTGAAACAGAGAAAGAATTTGAAAAGGGTAAAATTAAAACGTTTGGACTTGACCAAGGAATAACAAACGAAGAAAGCGATTTTTTCTTTGACTACGTTGAGTTAAAAAAAGAAGCTCGAAATGAAATTAAACCTGATTCTGTTTATAAAGAAACGTGGAAAGATGTATTAATCAAATATTTCTTTTTTGGAATTTTAATTGGTGTAGGATTATTAATAATAATCGGAATTGTGACTGTAATATCTTGGATTTAAAAAAAAACGTTGGCTAATACCGTGCATCGTTAATTGCTAATACTCGCCTACTTATTAAAATCCTCGCGGATTTTCTATTAGGTTTTTATTTACTAAATTAGTTTCTTAACCACACAACTGATTATACACCAATCATTACCAAAACACAATAAAAAACCCTAAAATTAAAACAGCATAAATAAGAAACTAAAGCTGTTAAAAACTTCAATACAACTAACCCCTAAATAAAAAGAAATCATTTTTCATGTCTTCAATTTGAGTGTCTTTGTTGGTAATGATGTAATCTATAGCTTTTGTTGTAAATACCTGTCCTTTTTCTGTAAGTGAAACACTATCGTTTTCAATAACAATCATGTTATTTTTTAAGGCTAAATTTAATACGTTTTTAGCCTTTATTTTTTGCCAATTAATGTGTTCGTTTAAATGATTTACGTGGCGTTCTTCAGCATCGTCATGGTTTTTTAAATGCAATAGAAACGTTAGTAAAGACACCTCAATACGTTGTTGTTTTTCTCTATAAAAAACAGCAATAATACCTTTGTTTGGTGCAAATAAATACACCAAAAGAAAAATAAGCCCAAGTACAGTTGCTATAGAACCCGCAATGGAGGCATCTAACCAATGCGCTATCCAATAGCCAAAAATGGCACTAAATACACCAAACCCGCAGGCTAAACCTAGCATTTTTTTTAAATCTGTGGTGAGTAAATAGGCTGCTGCTGCTGGCGCAATCATAAGTGCAACCACCAAAATAGCTCCTACCGCATCAAAGGCACCAACGGTTGTAATAGAAGATACAGACATAAGACCGTAATGCATTACCGCTGGTGAAAACCCCAAAGAAGCTGCTAATCCTTTATCAAAAGTACTGATTTTAAGTTCTTTAAAAAACAAGAAGAGCAATAAAACCGTACTGCTTAAAATGGTGCCAACAACCCATAACGATTTTGGACCTAAATCTAAGCCGCTTACCATAAATCTATCAAAAGGTGCAAAAGCGAGTTCGCCAACCAAAACCGCATCAATGTCTAAGTGAATATCATTGGCGTTTTTAGCAATTAATAACACTCCAATACTAAACAATACCGGAAACACTAAACCAATAGCGGTGTCTTCTTTTACCAAACCTGTTTTTTGAATATAAGCCACCAAAACCACAGTGATTATACCTGTTAATGCTGCTAAAAATATGAGTAAAGGCGCGTTTAAATCTTGGGTTATAAAAAACCCAACCACTATACCTGGTAATATGGAATGACTAATAGCATCACTTATCATGGCCATTTTACGCAATACTAAAAACGTTCCTGGTATGGCACAGGCTAAGGCTACCAAACTTGCTATCACTTGTATTTCTATTTGTGCATTACTCATTATTATTATTTTGTTGGCTATACAAGTTTTTAGCAGTTTTAAAGCCCTCAGTGGTTAAATACCATTGCTTTCCTTTAATTTCTACATAATTTTTATCTACAAGTTTTTGTAGTGTAGATTTTGTGAACCCTTGAAAATTATTTAAAATTTTAATGGTGTGCGGATGCGAAATATTTTCATGAGTTTTGGCAATATGATACATAAAAGTTAGGGTTTTATGAAGTTTTAAATCGCGCCTATTTTTTATAACTCTAATTTGTTTAAATAATAAACCACGACTTGGAGAAAACACAAATGAAAACACCACAAATACTCCAGCCACCAAAACAATTACTGGTCCGGTAGGCAAATTGTTTTGGCTTGCACTTATTGCAGTACCCAAAACTCCAGAACACGCACCAAAAATTGCTGCTAAAAACACCATAATTGCTAAACTATTTGTCCATTGCCGTGCAGCTGCTGCTGGTGCCAAAAGCATGGCACTCATTAAAACCACACCAACCGTTTGCAGTCCTAAAACAATGGCTAAAACTATAAAGCTTGTAATAAGTACATCTATGATTTTAGTATTAAAACCAAGCGTTTTGGTATAATCTATATCAAAAAGTAAGAGTTTAAATTCTTTCCAAAAGGTAAGCATTACTATAAAACAAATGCCTGTTACAATGGCCATTAACCAAACGTCTCGTGCAACTAATGTGGCAGCTTGTCCAAATAGATATTTGTCCAATCCAGCCTGATTGGCATTAGGTTGTTTTTGAATATAGGTTAATAATAACATGCCAAAACCAAAAAATAAAGACAGAATAAGTCCAAGTGCCGTATCTGATTTTAAATGCGTTTTTGTTACAATACCTCTAATCCAAAATGTACCAATTAAACCACTAATTAAAGCCCCAAGTAATAAGGTGTCGGTTTCTTTTGCACCTGTAATTAAAAATGCAATGGCAATGCCTGGAAGTGCCGCGTGCGAAATAGCATCGCCCAATAAACTCTGTTTTCTGAGTACAGCAAAACTTCCTAGCATACCACAAACGGCTCCCAAAATAGAAGTGCCTAAGGTGATATTCCTTAAGGTATAGTCTGAAAAAACCTGATTAATATAATCTATTATAGTGTTGATGATGTGTTGTTTTTACCAATGGATATTAACGTAGATTTTGTGTGATAGGCTTCTTTTTTCCAAAACCTAAGTAAAAAATCAATATTGTCTAAATACACTTGTGATTGCTCATTTTTAAAAAATTCCAACTTGTCTTCGTAAGTATCAATAACGTATTCAACTAACTCTTTAGAATAAAAATCATTTATTAATAATAGCATTATATCCATTGGGTTTTCCTCTGTAAAAAAAGGATTGTCTTTATCTGGAAAGGCATTTATAACATTCTGATAAATTTCTAAACCACTTTTGGGATTAAAAAAAACAACGACTGGGTTTTCATCTAAATCCGATGGTTCAATACCTGAAGATTCAGCTAAAAAGCCGTCTGCTTTTTTACGTTTAAGAGCAGCTTCTTTTTCTTTTTTTGATAAGCCAAGAGATGCGTTGTAAAAATCAATAAATTCTAAAGTAAACCTATCAACATCCTTAGCCATAAGAAACGCAATAGGTTTTCCGTTATTATACTTAAGAAAGAGCGCTTTTTGATGTTTTATAATCGCTTTTTCTTTTTTAGAATCGTTTAAAAAATTAACATCTGAACGTGATTTTGTGGAATTTTTTTCATCTAAAATAAGGTCTGCGTCAAATTCTGAAGCACTAAAAGTACCCGAAAACCACCATTCATTATTCCATTGTGTTAAGCCAATTTGTATAATGCTGTCTTCTTTTAAATCCTTATAATAATCAAAAGACTTTTTAGTAACATTAAAAATATATCCTGATGCAATATGTTCTAAATAAAAACAATATTCATCTTGATTTTTATACAAGAAAAAGCCGAATACTTTAGTTGAAATACTTTTTAGTTTATTGTATAGACTGTGTTTTTTACCTATAAGTGCAGCAGCCCAGTCTTTGGCACTAAACGCCAATAGCATACTTTTTTTGTTAAAGGTGTATTCTTCGGTAATTTCTCTAATATAGGTGTTTGCTATTTCGGGATTTTCAATGGTGTCACTTTGTGTTTCTAAAACGTCAAAAATGTCAAGCTCTAATCGTTGTTTTACATCTGTGAAAAACAAATAAGAATCAAAAAAAACATGTTGAATAAATGATCTACATTCATAAAAATCTAATGGTAATTCTTTTATGCTAAAGTAGGATTTAAGTTTTTTGTTTTCTGGTGCATATTCGTAATACGCGTCAAAAACAGCTAGGGTACTGTAAGCAATATCAAAAATAAATCTATTAACTGGGTTTATAAAATGATGGTTTTGCATGGTATTTAAAAAATACCATGTTAAAAAAGCGATATCCTCACTATTAATCTCATCCGTTTCGTAAGTATTATCTATCTCATAAAACGGTAGTGTTTTTTTATATATTTTTTTGTATTCAGATTTAAAAGTTCCCCAAATGTTAGTTTCGGAAATAATATCTTCAAAATAACATGTAAAAAAACAACACAGTATTTTTACGTCATCTTCATTTAGGTACTCTAGCAGTACTGATTTTGAAGCCTCATCTAAATTGGCATACACTTTATTTGCAATATCAAGATAGTATAAATCTGTATTACTGCTATAATTTTGAGGTTTTAGCAATTGCCAATGTTTAATATAAATTCTATTTTTCATGTTCAGTTTTTGTTACTCTTGCACACTTACCTTATAATTAATGCCATAGGTTTTTGTTAAATTATCATCGTTAAAAATATCTTTAACAGGTCCGGTGGCAATTTTTTTCACGTTTAAAAAGGTTACCCAATCAAAATATTCTGGTACGGTTTGCAAATCGTGATGCACTACAATTACAGTTTTGCCAGATTTTCTTAGGGCTTTTAAGATGTTAATTATGGCTATTTCTGTGGAAGCATCTACACCTTGAAAAGGTTCGTCCATAAAGTAAATAGACGCGTTTTGCACCAATGCACGTGCTAAAAATATACGCTGTTGTTGTCCGCCAGAAAGTTGACTTATTTGACGGCTTTTAAAAGGTAACATGCCTACTTGCTCTAAAGCTTCTAGTGCGGCTTTTTTTTGTTTTTGACCAGGACGTTTTATCCAACCCAAACTTCCGTAAGTGCCCATCATTACAACATCTAATGCTGTGGTAGGAAAATCCCAATCTACACTTCCTTTTTGAGGCACATAAGCTACAAAATGGCGGTTTTTTTTGTACGGTTTTCCATAAATTGAAACGCTACCTGCTATTGGTTTTAGAATGCCTAAAATAGATTTTATAAGTGTAGATTTACCAGCGCCATTAGGACCGACTATGGCCATGAGCACACCCTCCGGAATTTCTAAATCAATATCCCAAAGTACGGGTTTATAATTATAGGCAACGGTAAGGTCGTCTATTTTTACGGCTATAGTTTTGGAAACCTTACTTTTTATGGGTGCTTCTTTCATTGGTGATTGTAATTTGAAAAATAACTATAAATGTTATCTGTTAAGCTTTAGCCCTGATAGTAGTGGCATCCTTTTTTGAGGAACGAAAAAAAAGATATAACGGATAGCAGGAGATAGCTTCAAAAAAAATTAATACTACATTAAAGCATTTACTATGGTCTTAATATTGTGCCTATACATACCAAGATAGGTGCCTTGATAGGTGCCCGCATCTCCTAGCGCATCGGCGTATAATGTTCCGCCAATGACAACATCATGGCCTTTGTCTTTTACGGCAGCTTGCAGTGCTTCTATGGTACGTTTTGGCACAGAGCTTTCTATAAATATGGCTTTAATATTATTTTCAATAATGAATTCTGAAAGTTGCTGAACATCTTTTACGCCTGCCTCCGTGGCTGTAGATAAGCCTTGTAAACCCACAACTTTAAATCCATAGGCTTGTCCAAAATAGTTAAATGCATCGTGTGCGGTTACAAGTATTCTTTTTTCTTTAGGAAGTGCATTTACCACACGTTTTACATCTGCAGTTAATGTTTCTAAATCTGCAATGTAGTCTGTTGCATTTTGGGTGTAAAATGCTTTATTTTTTGGATCTTTTTCGGATAATACTTCGGCTACTATTTTTGAGAACTGAATAAAAAAGTCAATATCAAACCATACGTGTGGATCGTAATTTGAGGCAAAATTTTGTGAGGTTATTAATCGATTGTTATCAAGTGTTTCTGCCAATGGCACAGTAGTTTGTTCTTGGCTTGCCATGTTTTTTAAAAGCTCTTCTAGTTTACCTTCTAAATGTAAGCCATTATAAAAAATAACATCTGCGTTTACAAGCTTAGACACATCACCTTCACTAGCTTTATACAAATGCGGATCTACACCTGAGCCCATTAAACCTTGTATATGAATTGAATCTTTGCCTATATTTTGCACCAAGTCTGTAAGCATTGTAGTTGTGGTTACCACATTTAATTTGCCATTGTTTTTAGTGGTGCTGTTGCAACTAAAAAGCAAAGTAATTAGCGTTAATAAGAGTATGTATTTTTTCATAATATATAGTGTTTCATGTTTTAATTTTAGTTTTTGGTATTTTTAATTCTATAGCTTAATCCCATGCCAAGTAATATATCTTGCCCTTTTGAAATGCTTGTGCCTCCATAAACATCAAACTGTAAATTTTTAGACGCCAAATAGGTAAAGCCACCATCCCAATAATGATTTGCGGTACTGTCTTCTGGAAATGCGCCGTTTTCTTCCGCCACATCTAATTTTAGACCTACTAATAATGGCGATAAGCCACTTGTTACATCATCCAATTTGTTGCCATTTACAGAATAAAGCACGCCACTACAAAAATGTACAGCAAATAGCATGTTTTTTTTATTGAATTTCATTAACATATATCAAGGTTGCAAATTCGCGGTTTAATAAAATAGTTGTGTTTTGAACAGAAAGTTCAGTCATTTTGGTTTTCTGAAATTGTTTTACAACCGTGATTTCTTGTCCGTATTTAAGTTTGTGATTGGCACAAAACTCAAAAAATTCTTTATCGTCACTGGTTAGTCGCGTAATGCTATAATGTTGCCCAGATGTGGCATCAGACAACGGAAACGAATGGTCTGATGTGGTAATTTCGCCAGCAGCATTTGGTATAGGATCTCCATGCGGATCAAATTTAGGATGCCCCAAATACGCACTTATTTTTTCGGCTAAAACATCTGAAGTTTGATGCTCTAACAGTTCTGCTTCTTTATGAATATCATGCAAAGACATGTCGAACATTTTAAATAAAAAAGCCTCCCATAATCTGTGTTTTCGCACAATATTTAATGCCATTAATCGGCCTTTTTCTGTAAGTTGTAATTGCTGGTATTTTTGATAATGTAGTAAATCTTTTAAAGCTAATTTTTTTGCCATATCTGTTGCAGCTGCACTAGAAATGCCTAATTTTTTTGCAATAACGCTTGGTTTTGTGTTGTGCGCATCATGTGCATTATTTTTGTAAATGGCTTTCACAAAATTTTCTATAGCAACAGACATATTTTTAATACTTAATTAGTATAAAGGATTTAGTATTGGCTAATTAAATTTTTAAGTATACTTAAAAATTTTTCAAATGTAACTAAAATATTAAAATTTACCTAAAACAAAAACGTTTATACAGCCTTAGTTCTATATTTGGTATTATGAGAAAAACTATAGGCTTAATAATTGTTTGTTTAGTTTCATTTTGTGTTACTGCACAACAACAAATTATAAAAGATACGTTGAGTACAACTGTGTTTGTAATGTTAAATGAAAAAGTAGCGTTTGAGAATTATGAGTTTAAATTTTCTGATGTTATTACAGATTCAAGATGTCCCAAAAATGCAATGTGTGTTAGAGCGGGCGAAGCTTTTGTAAGTGTTTCGGTATATAAAAACGGTAGTTTTATTGAAGATAAAAAACTAAAAATTAACGCAAGTGGTTATGCTATGGAAACTACCAATCTCATTATCAATACTGAAAATTTTAAAGCTTATGGTTTTAATTTATGGCCTTATCCAAGTGGTAATTTGCCTGTTAATTCTGATGCTTATGAACTAGAATTTGTTTTTAAGTTGAAGTATTAAAGGGGATTTAATTCAGTTTAATGACAACCACAGTCATCATTTCCGCAGGCCTTATCTTGTTTTTTTGTTGAAGACCATGCAAACTTTCGTATCAAAAAAAACAATGCCAAACCTAGGGCTGAAAAAACTAATAGGTTTTGTATAAAGGTATTCATAACTCAATTTTTTAAGATTAACGCTATTTTAAAACCTGAAACGCAATTAATGCTACAACATAAGCAAATGCACTCATTATAATAAGTTGATATATTGGCCATTTCCAAGAGTTGGTTTCGCGTTTTACTATGGCAAGTGTACTCATGCATTGCATGGCAAACGCATAAAATAATAGTAGTGATATGCCAGATGCAAAATTAAACAGTGGGCCACCTAAAATGGGGTTTATTTCGCCAGCCATTCTGTTTTTTATGGTTTCTTCTTCGTCATTACCAACGCTATAAATGGTTGCTAGCGTACCCACAAATACTTCACGAGCCGCAAAAGAACTTACTATAGCAATGCCAATTTTCCAATCGTAACCTAATGGTCTAATTACAGGTTCAATAGCATGTCCTGCATAGCCAATAAAGGAATGTTCTAGCTTATGTGATGCAATTTTTTGTTGCAGTGCGTCATCACTTATGGTTTCAGAAGCGTATTGTGCAGTTACAATTTGTTCAGCATTATTAAATTGATCTCCAGGGCCATAAGAGGCTAAAAACCATAACACTATTGAAATGGCCAAAATAATTTTACCCGCTCCAAAAACAAAAGATTTGGTTTTTTCTAAAACCGTTATCACTACATTTTTTAGTAATGGTAATTTATAGTTAGGCATTTCTACAACAAAAAACGATTTACTTTTTATGTGTAAAACTTTATTTAATATGTATGCAGAACCTACCGCAGTTGCAAAACCAATTAAATACAAAAGCATTAAGGTTAATGCCTGAAAACTTAATCCTAAAAAGCTGCCTTCTGGTATTACCAATGCAATAATTATAAGGTATACAGGCAATCTTGCAGCACATGTTGTAAATGGTGTTACTAAAATGGTAATAAGGCGTTCTTTCCAGTTTTCTATATTACGCGTTGCCATAATTGCTGGTATGGCACAAGCTGTACCAGATATTAATGGCACCACACTTTTGCCGCTAAGTCCAAAACGACGCATAATACGATCCATTAAAAAAACCACACGACTCATGTAGCCGCTTTCTTCTAAAATTGAAATAAACAGAAATAAGAACGCAATTTGCGGAATAAAAATAACGATACCACCAAGCCCTGGGATAATGCCTTCTGCTAACAAATTTGTAAACGCACCACTTGGCATTATGTGTTTTGTCCATTCGCTTAAAGCGGCAAAACATTCGTCTATAAAATCCATTGGCACACTAGACCACACATAAATAGCCTGAAATATGGCAAGCAATACCAAGCTAAAAATAAAATAACCCCAGATTTTGTGTGTTAAAATACGGTCTAATTTAATGCGTAAATCTTTAGCAGTATTAACATCTATAGTTTGCCCAATTTTTAGTGTATGGTTTATAAACTGGTAGCGTTTTATGGTTTCTTTTTGTTGTAATCGTTTTAAATCTCCTTCAGATTTTGTTTTAAAATTGGCAACAGCTGCAATGGTGTTACGGTCTGTTTTTCCGAAGTTAACATCTTGAGTAATAACCAACCAAAGTTTGTATAATAACTGATTTGGAAAGGCTTTTCTGAGATTATTAAAATACACATCGTCAATAGAAGACGCATTTAAACACGGTTTTGTTGACAGCTCTTTATAATTACCAATAAGGGTTTTAAGCGTATCTATCCCTTTATTTTTTCGGGTGCTTGTGAGTGCAATTTTGGTGTTGAGTTGCTTTTCTAAATACGGAATGTCTAACGAAATGCCTTTATAGGTCATTCGATCTGCCATATTAATGACTAATAAGGTGGGTATTTCTAGGTCTTTTATTTGCGTAAACAGTAGTAGGTTACGTTTTAGGTTTTCTACATCGCTAACTACAACGGCAACATCTGGAAAATCTTTATCGTTTTTATTTAAAAGTAATTCTATAACAACGTTTTCGTCTAATGAAGAAGCATTAAGACTATATGTGCCAGGTAAATCTAAAATATGTGCTTTTACACCACGAGGTAATTTGCAGATACCTTCTTTTTTTTCAACAGTAATACCGGGGTAATTTCCTACTTTTTGGTTGAGACCCGTAAGTGCATTAAAAACCGAAGTTTTCCCGGTATTAGGATTTCCAATTAAAGCAACATTAATCTGCTTACTCATTTATAGTTTTAATTATAATATGACTTGCCGTTTCTTTTCTAATTGCCAAATGAGAGCCATTAATATTAATGTACATTGGGTCTGAAAATGCTGCAACTTGCACAAGCTCTACCGTATTACCCGGTAAACAACCCATTTCTAAGAGTTTTAATGGTATTAGAGACGACGAAATGTCTTCAATAATTCCTAATTGCCCACGTTTTAATTCTGCTAGAGTCAAGCTTATGCTTATTTAGATTAAATTTAAGTAACAAAAATAAGTGAAAAATAACGGTAACAAACACCTTACTTAATTTTTGTGATTTTTTTTGTGTTTTTTAAAAACCTCCAAAGTGTTTTAAGGTTTCAATATCGTTTAATAGTTGCTCAATTTCATCAGGTTTTCTACCATCATAATAACCTCTTATCTGGCGTTTTTTATCTATGAGTATAAAATTTTCAGTATGTATCATATCATATTCATCACCGTTGCCAGCTGTTTTTACAGCCAAGTAACTCTGCCTTGCCAATTTGTAAATTTGTTTTTTATCGCCTGTTACCAAATTCCATTTATGGTCTACAACACCTTTTTCCATAGCATATTTTTTAAGTTGGGCTACGGTATCTATTTTTGGAGTTACAGAATGCGATAGCAACATCACGTCATCATCACGTATAATTTTTTTCTGAATTTTATACATGTGATCTGTCATTACAGGGCAAATGGTTTGGCAGGTTGTAAAGAAAAAATCGGCAACGTAAATCTTGTCTTTATAAGTGTCTTGGGTAATGGTATCGCCGTTTTGATTAATAAGGCTAAAATCTGCAATTTTATGGTACTTTGCTTTATGCTGAATGGTGCTATCTACCATTTCTTCGTTTACCATAGCGGGCTGATATACTGGTAACGGCGATTTTACATTCAGAATATTATAGATAATACTTATAATTATGACACATAATATCATAAAGAAAATAGCAAAATTTCTGTACCCTTTAAAAAACGAAAGTAACGCCATTTTATAACTTAATTGTTGAGGTTACAAAGATACAGTTTGAAGATTTTTTTAATTTCAATTTTAACACAAAACTTAGCTTTAAATTTATAGAGCTAGCTATGCCAATGAAACTTTAAAGGGTCATAAATTATAATTTAAAATAAAGTCTTTAATTATGCTCTTAAAGCCTTAAACACAAAACGGTGTTAAATTAAGCGCTTTGCGAAAACAAAAATTTTCTAAATACACTGAAAAGCTTACTTTTGTTCCTTAATTTTTCTGAAAATAATTACATGGAATTTATTATAAGAATATCTCAATTTTTACTTAGTTTATCGCTGTTAATAGTCCTTCATGAATTGGGCCATTTTATACCCGCAAAACTTTTTAAAACTAAAGTTGAAAAATTTTACCTCTTTTTTGATGTTAAGTTTTCACTTTTCAAAAAGAAAATTGGAGAAACCGAGTATGGTATTGGTTGGTTACCACTTGGCGGCTACGTGAAAATAGCGGGAATGATTGACGAGAGTATGGACAAGGAGCAAATGGCCTTACCACCAAAACCATGGGAATTTAGATCTAAGCCAGCATGGCAAAGGCTTATTATAATGCTTGGTGGCGTTACTGTAAACTTTATTTTGGCTTACTTTATCTATGTAGTTATGTCTTTTACTTATGGAGACACTGATATTACTACAGATAGTATTAAAGATGGGTATTGGATTGAAAACAAGTTGCTAACAGATATAGGTTTTAAAACTGGCGATAAAATTATTGCCATTAACGATGAAAAAGTTGATACGTATTTTGAAGTTAAAAAGAGTATTGTAAAAGGCGAAAAATATACCATTGAAAGAAATGGGGCACTAAAAGATATTGTGTTGCCAGAAGATTTTTTAGGGCAATTATCTTCTGCAGAGCGTAAAAATGGTACATTTAAATTACGTATTCCGTTTTTAGTTAGTGAGGTTGCAGATTCGTCAGTAAATAAAGGTGTAGATTTAAAACAAGGGGATATTTTACTTAGTATTAACGGCAATGAATTGCGTTATTTTGATGAGTTATCTCCTACTTTAGAAACCTATAAAAACCAAACCGTTAGCACCGTATTTTTAAGAGGTGAAGAAAAAATTGAGCGCAGTTTAAAAGTAGATACAAAAGGTGAGTTTGGTATTTATCCAGCAGAGCATAACTCAAGATTTAGTGATTTGGGTTATTTTAATATCATTCATAAAGACTATACTTTTACTGAAAGTTTTGGTGGTGGTGTTGATAAATTTAAAACCCAAGTTTCGGATTATTTTGATCAGCTTGCAAAAATATTTTCACCAAGCACTGGAGCTTACAAAGGTGTTGGTGGCTTTAAAGCTATTTTTGATGTGTTTCCGCCAACGTGGAGTTGGGAAGCATTTTGGGGTTTAACCGCATTTTTATCCATTATGCTTGGTATATTAAACTTATTGCCAATACCAGCATTAGATGGTGGCCATGTGGTGTTTTTACTCTTTGAAATTGTATCGGGCAAAAAGCCAAGCGAAAAGTTTTTAGAGCGTGCACAAGTAGTAGGGTTCTTTATTTTAATTGCATTAGTAGTATTTGCAAATGGTAATGATATCTTTAAAGCTATAACACGATAATTTTTTAAAAAAAATAAAAATTGATATTGTGTAGCTAAAAAATATATTTATATTTGCGTCCGCAATAGCGAAACAGTCCTCCTTAGCTCAGTTGGTTAGAGCATCTGACTGTTAATCAGAGGGTCCTTAGTTCGAGCCTAAGAGGAGGAGCAAACAAAGCCATTACTTTATGTAGTGGTTTTTTTGTTTTCTATAATAAGCTATTTAATTTCACTAATTAACACCTTAGAGGTTTAGCATAAACACACTAAATTTACGACTGTAAATTTATAGGTAACCTATCAATTATATAATAAAGTATGAGTCCATTTTTAATTGATTGCATTGGGTATGGTGGTTTAGTCATAAACTTATATTCCATGTCCACTAAAGGTGAGTATAAGCTAAGGCTTATTTCTTTTATTGCCAATATGGTTTACATTTTATATGGTGTATTAATTAATGCAACTCCACTAATTGTAGGCTGTACAATTGCAGTATTACTTCATGGATATCATATAAGACGATTACGCATAATTAAAAAAAATAATGATTAAAATACGATTTGCTACAAAAGCAGACACAACTATTTTAGCACTTTTAGGGCGATTAACATGGGCAGAATCTCATGGCAATTTCATTGAAGATTATAATGATGTATTACAATACCTCAACGAAAATTTTTCGGTTTCAGAAATTAAAAAGAGTTTAGATAATACGGCACACCTTTATTTTATTATATCTGTAGACGATTTACCAGTTGGCTATGCAAAACTAGTTGTAAGTGCATCTAACCAATATGTTGTATCCCAAAACAGTTGTAAATTAGAGCGTATTTTTATTCTTAAAGATTTTATAGCCTTAAAAATTGGACAAAAGTTACTCACTTTTGTTGAAGCACATGTTAAGAAACTAAAATTAGATACTATGTGGCTAACCGTTTACATAAAAAACTATAGAGCCATAAGGTTTTATGAAAAAAATGAGTTTAAAAACGTAGGCGATGTTAATTTTAGTGTCAATGGAACAGGATATAAAAATAGCGTTTTCTCAAAAAAACTGTGTTAACTCACTTCTCAAAAACTTAAAGGTTTACTTTTAGAGGCTTCACGCGTAAATAAATTAAACATATTTAAGTTTAGTATTTTCAGATTGGGATGTTAAAAATTCCTGCTTTTCAATCTTAAAAATAGGTGATAAAAATGTTTTTAGCTGATCAAATTCAATTAAAAAAGCATCATGTCCGTGTATGGATTTTATTTCATGTATATATACATTTTCTTTTCTGCTTTTTAAATCAACATAGGTATTCCAGTTTTCTTCAGGTTTAAAAAATAAATCAGAATTTATGGTCACAATATGTATTGTTGCAGAAATTTTTGATGCGACTTCTAAAAAATTAAATTTACCATCTGTAATGTCAATGGTTCTTAAAATTTGATTCATAAACTTATAAGCAGCCAAATGAAATCGACTACTTAATGTAGTGCCATGATAACTTAACCAAGATTCAACATTATACAGTGTCTCATCTTTAAAAGTTCTCTTAAACTTTTGAGTTAAAGATTCTGGTGTGCGATATAAAGTCATTGCATGCATTCTGGCGTCTACCAATGGTTGGCTAGAGTTATTTAATAATACATCTTGTATATGACAATTTGCAATTAGCCAATCTGTAGATTTCCAATCTGTAGCAACAGGAATTAAATGCGTTATTAAATTTGGTTTTAATGCTGCCAATTCCCAAGCAATACCACCACCAACAGAACCTCCAATTACTGCAAAAAGATGGTCTATTTCTAAATGTTCTAATCCTAAGCTAAATAATTTAGCAATATCACGAGCTTTAAAGTCTTTGTAGTTTTTAATGATACTTTCTGGGGTGTTACAATACCCATTTCCGGGGCAATTAAAGGCTAGTATTGTATATGTATTTGTATCTATGCATTTATTCTTACCAATCAAATCATTCCACCAACCAGCCTTGCCAATTACGTTAGAATTACCTGTAAGCGCATGGTTTACCATAACTATTGGGGCAGTTTGTAACGGCTTACCAAAAGTTTGGTAAGACAACATAATGTCTGTTGTCTTACCATTTTGAGTTTTATAATTTGAAATAGGAATGTGTTTTAATAGACTCATAATATAATTTTATAAAACAACTTTAAACGTTTTCTAAACAGCAGTAAATATTGAACTATTATTTTGAACGCTATTTTTTACAAGACAGCGGTATCCAATAATTAATGAAAATCGTTTTTTCGATTAATTAACTTCAGCTAGTTTTTGTTTTACAACAGCAAAAGCAGCTTTTAAATCGGCTTTTAAATCCTCAATATTTTCAATACCAACGGATAAACGAATAAGATCTTTTGTAACTCCTGTGGTTTCTTGTGCCGTTTCGCTTAATTGTTGGTGTGTAGTACTTGCTGGATGTATAATTAAAGATTTTGTATCTCCAAAATTTGCAACTAACGCAAATATTTTTGTGGTATCTGCAATAGTTTTTGCCGCATCATAACCACCATTAGCACCAAAGGTTACCACACCGCTTTGCCCATTTGGCAAGTATTTATTTGCTAATACGTGGTATGCACTAGATTCTAAACCTGGGTAATTTACCCAGTTTACTTCTGGCTGCGCCTCTAACCACTGAGCCAATTCCAAAGCATTTTTACTATGTTGTTTAATACGAAGTTCTAACGTTTCTAGACCTTGAATAATTTGAAATGCGTTAAAAGGGCTTAACGCACCACCATAATCTCGCAAACCTTCAATTCTAATTTTTGCAATAAAGGCTGCTGCACCTATAGCTTCACTATAAACTAAACCGTGATACCCTGCGGAAGGTTCTGTAAACTCTGGAAATTTTCCGTTAGTCCAATCAAAATTACCACCATCTATTATCACACCACCAAGTGTTGTACCATTACCGTTGATGTATTTGGTTAATGAATGAATTACAATGTTTGCTCCATGTTTAATTGGATTAAGCAAATATGGTGTTGGAACAGTATTATCTACTATAAGTGGTACTTTATGAGCTTTTGCAGCATTAGCAATGGCTTCAATATCTAAAACATCTAATTTAGGGTTCCCTAAAGATTCTATAAATACAGCTCGTGTGTTTTCTTGTACAGCATTTGCAAAATTTTCAGGGTCAGAAGCATCTACAAAGGTTGTTGTAATACCATGTCTTGGTAATGTTACGTTTAGTAAGTTGTAAGACCCTCCATATAAACTGCTAGAAGCTACAATATGATCTCCTGCTTTTAAAAGCGTTAGTAATGTTGTTGAAACTGCTGAGGTGCCAGATGCTGTGGCTACTGCAGCAATGCCGCCTTCTAAAGCTGCTAAACGTTGTTCTAAAATATCGTTTGTAGGATTGTTTAAACGTGTGTAAATAAATCCTGGTACAGACAAGTTAAAACGGCCTGCGGCATCATCGGAGTCGTTAAAAACATAGGCTGAAGATTGGTAAATAGGAACAGATCTTGTTCCGTTTGTTGAATTAACATCGTGTCCGGTGTGCAACGCTTGTGTTGCAAATTTTTGTGTACTCATTTTTCTAATTTTTTTGAGTTTATAAATAAATTAAACCAAAGATGAATGCGCTTTGTTAAAAGCGTACTTAATAGAAAAATGTTATAAGAAATTGCCAATTACAGATGGGTAATTGGGATTTAGTTATCTATCCAATTTATCGATAAATGAATCGAAAATTAAGTAGAATTTAGCACCTTCTTAGTAAGTCTAAGGGTTGCTAAGGCTTCATAGGGTCTATCCCTCCGCCTTTCTTGATAACATTTCAGTAAGTAATTTGAACTTTGTGAGTGCAAATATATGTGTATAAAAATATAATTCCCAAATTTATTTTAAATTTTTTAACACTTCACAGCAATTAAGATTTGTAATTGGCAATGTATTTTTGTTTAATAATATTACTTACAGAGGTGTTTTTAACCTTACTCTCTAGCCAAGAAATTATATCTAAATATAAAAACGCTCTACGCTCATAAGGGTGATTTTCATATATTTTTAAGGTTTCTAATAATGCAATAAATGCTTTTTTAAGATCATGCGGATATATGTGTTGTAAACCTCTAATAAATTTTATCATGGCTTTTTGCACTTCATGTAAATCGTTCATTTTTATTAAAAACTTGTAGGTACCTCTTAGCAGAGATTCTAAATGATAATCTAGTCCGGCTTCATAATGCGCAACCAAATTTAAAACTCTAGAAAAGCATAATAAATCTTCGCGCATTGAGAGTGTTTTATTGTTTATAATTTTGTCTAAATACGCAATACAAGCTTCATTATTACCTGCGCCAAAATGTAAACTGGCAAATTTATAGTAAAAGATCATTTTGTGATGTTGGTCTATTTTATCATCAAAAAATTGTAACTCAGATTCAATTTTTGGAATGATTGTTAAACCTTTTTCAAAACTACCATCTATAAAATGGCTATTAATTTTATGAAAGTTAGTGTACAAAAAAACCAGTGTTGCTATGTTTTCATCTTTTACAAAGTCTTTGTTATTAACTGTAGCACTAAAAGCTTCTAATTTTTTTAAAAACCTGGGTTTATTTCTTAAAAAATAGGTAGCCTCTAAAAGGTAATTATTCCCTTTCAAGTAAAAAACAGGGTTTAGATGTATCATTTTAGGGTTTTGATGAAATAATTCAACCCATTTTGAAGCATATTTATAACAATTTAAAAAATCTTGTACTAAGAAACTATACCATAAGTGTGCTTTGTACAACCATAATTTTTCTCTAAACCCAAGCTTTTCAATAGTTACCTTTGGTAAGCGCTCACAAAAAAATACAGTTATTTTTTTACTTTCAGTTTCATTTTTAACGTAGCCCATTTTTAAAATTATACTGTAAAGTTGCAACGATAAATTTGAAAGTTTACTAGCAATTGAGTTTTCAGTATTTAACGTTTCTGCTTCAGATACTAAAGCATCGGCTCGCGAATTGATACTTCGTGTAATATACTGAGTTTCAATAATTTTTTCAAGCTCTACAATTTCAAAAGCCATGTTTTTTTCTTCATGAGCAAGTGCTAGTTCTTTAGCTTTATCTAAAATTTTAAGGCTTTGCTTGTATAAGCCTTTGTGGTATAAAATAGATGCAAAATCTAACTGTTCTCTAATTTGAGAGCGTACATTTTGGTGTGAAGGATTTAACTTTAAGCTTATTAAAATTTGTTTGTATAAATGTGCTTTTACATTAGCGAGCTGTTGCTTTTTTATAATTTCGGTTTTTAAAATTGCAGCTTCGTCATAGATTTTAGCTTTTTCTAAAAGCGTAAATAAATTTAAAAATTTTGAATCGGCATTAACACCTAAGCGTCCAACGTATAGCTTAAACTGGCGTTTCTCAGATTTAGTTAAGGACTTAATTAATAGGAATAAATTATCTTTTTGCGGCTTAGTTGTCAATAGAAAACAAGTTTATGTGTTTGTAAATAAGATATTTATGTGCTTATTTTTATGTTGAACATCGTAATATATAACCAAAGATAACACCATATTACAAATTGAAAGTATAAATTCGTTACAGAATTTAAAATTGAGTTAAAATATGTCAGCAAATCACATTCAAATTTTTGATACTACACTTCGTGATGGCGAACAAGTTCCGGGTTGTAAACTAAACACAGATCAAAAAGTTATTATAGCTACACAACTAGATCTTATGGGTGTAGATGTTATTGAAGCAGGTTTCCCTGTATCTAGTCCGGGCGATTTTAAATCTGTAGAAGCCATTGCTAAAATTGTGAAAAATGCAACGGTTTGCGGACTTACAAGATCTGTAGAAAACGATATTAAAGTTGCTGCAGAAGCTTTAAAATATGCAGTAAGGCCAAGAATACATACAGGTATTGGTACTTCAGAATCGCATATTGTTCATAAATTTAAAACCACACAAGAAGCTATTTTAGAGCGTGCGTATGCAGCTGTAAAATATGCTAAATCCTTTGTTGAAGATGTAGAGTTTTATGCGGAAGATGCTGGTAGAACAGATAATGAATATTTGGCTAGAGTCTGTGAAGCTGCTATTAAAGCTGGTGCTACAGTATTAAATATTCCAGATACAACCGGATATTGCCTACCTAGCGAATACGGTGCTAAAATCAAATATTTGAAAGAAAATGTAAAAGGCATTGAAAACGCTATTTTATCTTGCCATTGCCATAACGATTTAGGTTTAGCTACCGCTAATGCAATTGAAGGAGTTATTAATGGCGCGCGCCAAATAGAATGTACCATAAATGGTATTGGTGAGCGTGCTGGTAATACCGCTTTAGAAGAAGTGGTTATGGTATTAAAACAGCATCCCTATTTGAATTTAGATACTAATATAAACACTCAAATGTTATATGGTATAAGTCAATTGGTAAGTGATAATATGGGTATTTACACACAACCAAATAAAGCTATAGTTGGTGCTAATGCATTTGCCCACAGCTCTGGAATACACCAAGATGGTGTTATAAAAAACAGAGAAACCTATGAAATTATAGACCCTAAAGATGTTGGTGTTACAGAATCTGCTATTGTATTAACCGCAAGAAGCGGAAGAGCTGCATTAGCATACAGAGCTAAAAATGTTGGCTATGAGTTAACCAAACTACAATTAGATAAAGTCTACGCCAACTTTCTTGATTTTGCAGACAAGAAAAAGGAGGTTAACGATAAAGATATTCATGAAATTATTGAAACCAGTAGTATATTCGAACAATTAAGCTAAACTACTATGGAAAAGAAAACATTATTTGACAAAGTTTGGGACGCTCACGTTGTAGATGCCATAGAAAATGGCCCACAAATTTTATATATAGATAAGCATCTAATTCACGAAGTTACGAGTCCGCAAGCGTTTAATGAGCTAGAGGCAAGAAACATACCGGTGTTTAGACCTCAGCAAATTGTGGCAACAGCAGATCACAACACACCAACTCTAAATCAAGACCTACCTATAAAAGATACTTTATCGCGGTTACAGTTAGAGCAACTCTCTAAAAATTGTATAAAAAACAATATAACCTTATACCAACTTGGGCATAAATACAATGGTATTGTGCACGTTATGGCACCAGAGTTGGGTATAACACAACCTGGTATGACTATGGTTTGTGGCGATAGCCATACCTCTACACATGGCGCTTTTGGTGCTATTGCATTTGGAATTGGCACAAGCCAAGTCGCACAAGTTTTTGCTAGTCAATGCTTATTATTAACCAAACCCAAAAGCTTACGTGTTAACGTTAACGGCACACTTAAAAATGGGGTTTTACCAAAGGATGTTATTTTATATATTATTTCAAAATTAGGGACTAATTCTGGTACAGGTTATTTCTGTGAATATGCCGGAAACGTCTTTGAAGATATGAGTATGGAAGGTCGTATGACCGTTTGTAATATGAGTATAGAAATGGGTGCACGAGGTGGAATGATTGCGCCAGACAACACCACTTTTGAGTATGTAAAAGGTAGAGAATTTGCACCTAAAGGCGAAGACTTTGATAAAAAAGTTGCCTACTGGAAAACCTTACCTACAGATGAAGGAGCCATCTTTGATAAAGAATATTACTTTGATGCTGAGGATATTGAACCTATGATTACCTATGGCACCAACCCTGGAATGGGCATTAAAATTACTGAAACTATTCCTGTGGATGACAATCCATCGTTTAAAAAATCATTAGCATACATGAATTTTGAAGCTGGCGAAAGCTTAATTAATAAACCTATTAATTTTGTGTTTATTGGCAGCTGTACCAACTCCAGAATTGAAGATTTTAGAGTAGCTGCAAATTTTATTAAAGGCAAACAAAAAGCAGATAATGTAACCGCTTGGCTAGTACCTGGTAGCAAACAAGTTGAAGCACAAATTATTGCGGAAGGCTTAAAAACTGTTTTTGATGAGGCCGGTTTTGAATTACGCCAACCAGGATGTTCGGCATGTTTAGCAATGAACGATGACAAAATACCGCAAGGCGAATATTGCGTTTCTACATCTAATAGAAATTTTGAAGGCCGACAAGGTCAAGGGTCTAGAACCATACTTGCCAGCCCATTAGTTGCTGCAGCAACTGCCATTGAAGGCAAAATAATTGATGTTACTAAATATTTAAATTAGTTGCGTTGTTAATTTAGCGCGTTTATTATGAAAGTAAAACATTTGTAACTTTTATTGTAAGTCGTGAAGTTAAATACACCATTTTAGATGAATTGAAAAATTTGCTACTTTGCTAAACCATAGAGAAATATAACTAAAAAGAGATTCCTAATTTTACAGGAAGCATAATATGGAAAAATTTACAACATTAAAATCAACAGCTATTCCACTACATATTGAAAATGTTGATACCGACCAAATTATACCTGCACGGTTTTTAAAGGCTACAGATAAAAAGGGCTTTGGAGATAACGTGTTTAGAGATTGGCGCTACCATAAGGATGGCTCTGAAAACACAGAATTTGTGCTTAATAACAAAACATATTCTGGTAGTATTTTAGTGGCTGGTAATAATTTTGGCTGTGGCTCTAGTAGAGAGCATGCTGCTTGGGCTATTGTTGGTTATGGGTTTAAGGTTGTTGTATCTAGTTTTTTTGCAGATATTTTTAAAGGCAATGCCTTAAACAACGGTTTGTTACCAGTACAAGTATCAGAAGCGTTTTTAAAAACCCTTTTAGAAACCATAACACAAAAACCAACTACTGAGCTCATTATTAATTTAGAGACACAAACTATTGGTATTGAAAACTCAGATATTACTGAGAATTTTGAAATTGATGTCTATAAAAAAACCTGCTTAATTAATGGTTATGATGACATTGATTACTTAATTAGCAAAAAAGAAGCTATCATTACTTTTGAAAATAACACTAGCAAGTAATTGCGTTAGCGATTGCAGTGGCATCCTTTTTTTGGTTTTTAATACCCATTACATAGTAAAAAAACCAAAAAAAGATATAACGGAAAGCGCGGCCTTTAGGTAACGCTAAAAAAATAATAACTAATATCACATGAAATTAAATATTGCTGTTTTACCAGGAGATGGTATTGGTCCAGAGGTTACTAACCAAGCCATAAAGGCACTTAAAGCTATTGCGTTTAACTTTAACCATGAGTTTAAATTTACTAACGCAGATGTTGGTGCTATTGCTATAGATAACCATAATGATCCTTTACCAGATAGTACTTTAGACCTTTGTAAATCTACAGATGCTATTTTGTTTGGGGCTATTGGGCATCCAAAATACGATAATAACCCTTCTGCAAAAGTGCGCCCAGAACAAGGCCTTTTAAAGTTGCGAAAAGAACTTGGTTTGTATGCAAATATTAGACCCGTTAAAACCTATACGACGTTGCTAGATAAGTCTCCGCTTAAACAACATATTATTGAAGGTACGGACATTAGTATATACCGAGAGCTTACAGGGGGTATTTATTTTGGTGAAAAACACTTAAGCGATGATGGCAATACGGCATCTGATTTGTGTTTATACACGAGAGAAGAAATTGAGCGCATTACACATTTGGCGTTTAAAGCAGCACAAAACAGACGCCATAAACTAACCTTGGTTGATAAAGCAAATGTATTGGAAAGCTCTAGGCTATGGAGAAAGGTAGTAAAAGAAATTGCGGCAGATTATAAAGATGTGGTGCTCGACTTTTTGTTTGTTGATAATGCAGCCATGCAAATGATTTTGAACCCAAAACAGTTTGATGTTATTTTAACAGAAAACATGTTTGGCGATATCATTAGTGATGAAGCTAGTGTTATTGGTGGGTCTATTGGCTTATTGGCTTCCGCATCTGTGGGAGATACTTTTGCAATGTTTGAGCCTATACATGGGTCTTTTCCGCAGGCAACAGGTAAAGGTATTGCTAACCCTATTGCGTCTATATTATCTGCCGCCATGTTACTAGAACATTTTGATTTGCATGACGAGGCCGATTTAATAAAACTAGGGGTAGAAAAATCTTTAAAACTTAATATATCTACACCAGATATAAATGCTAAATACGATAATGTAACTACGAGTAAGGTGGGTGATTTTATTGAGGATTTTATTAACAATCCCAACGAAAGTAATTTAAACTTTACAAATATTCACTTAGGACAATCTACAATAATATAACCCAATGCCTACACAACCAAAGCTTACCAGATTTAATCAAAATGTACTGTCTAAATACCAAATTTACAATAGTATTTTTATGACCTTACCTTTTGATTCTGTTACAAAAACGGGTGCGTTATTACCGCTTTTTCATGAAACGTGTCAAAAGGGTTTTGAAAACAAAGAAGATCCTACAACTATTGTAGATACGTTTTTTAAAAAATACCAAGACAGACGCACACCTGAAAGTAAAATTAATTTACTGTTTAAATTTATTCAGTACATAGAGCGCCAGGTAGTTTTGTTTGATGCTATAGAAGACGCCGCTTTTCCTGTGGTAAATAACATGGATGGTATTGGTACCTTACGTAGTTTAAAAGAATCTGCATCTGCAGATAATAAGCTAGAAGCTCTAAAAAAGTATCTGGAAGAGTTTAAAGTACGTATTGTGCTTACGGCGCATCCAACACAATTTTATCCAGGATCTGTACTTGGTATTATTACAGATTTAACGGAGGCTATACGTGAAAATGATTTACTTAGAATAAACGATTTGTTAGCACAATTAGGTAAAACGCCCTTTTTTAAACATAAAAAACCAACACCTTATGATGAAGCTGTTAGTTTAATATGGTACTTAGAAAACGTATTTTATAAATCTTTTGGTGGTATTTACGATTATATACAACAGAATATTTTTGACGGTAAACATATTGAAAACGATATTATTAATATTGGGTTTTGGCCTGGTGGCGATAGAGATGGCAACCCTTTTGTAACCCCAGAAATTACATTAAATGTTGCAAAACGTTTACGAGAAACCGTTATTAAAAACTATTACCGTGATGCACGCCGATTAAAAAGAAAATTAACCTTTGCAGGTGTAGAAGAAAAGATTATTGACCTAGAATCAGAATTATATAAAATTATTACCAACAAGGAATCTACCTTAACTGCAGATAGTTTTGCAGCAGAACTAAAAGCAATTAAGAACGTTATTATTGAGAAGCACCAATCACTTTATGTATCAGAAATTAATAGCCTTTTAAACAAAATACATCTTTTTGGGTTTCATTTTGCAAACCTAGACATAAGGCAAGATAGCCGAAAGCACAACCAGTTTTTTAACGATATGGTTAATGCGTTAATAGAAAGCGGAAGCACTATTTTTCCTAAAAATTACCATGATTTAACTGAAAACGAGCAGATTGTTATTTTATCTAAAGTTGAAGGAAACGTAGATTTATCTTTAATTAAAGATGAAGAAACCCTGAAAGCGCTACACACCATGAAAGCCATAAAAACCATACAAAACATAAATGGCGAAAAGGCTGCAAACCGTTACATTATTAGTAATAACCAAACAGCGTTAAATGTAATGCAGCTGTTTGCAATGTTAAAGTTAGTTGCTTTTCAAGATGCATTAACTGTAGATATTGGACCCTTATTTGAAACCATAACAGATTTAGAAAATGCACCAGCTGTAATGGAAGCCTTATACACAAACCCAGAGTATGCGACACATTTAAAATCTAGAGGTTATAAACAAACTATAATGCTTGGGTTTAGTGATGGCACAAAAGATGGTGGTTATCTTATGGCAAACTGGGCAATTTACCGTGCAAAAGAACAACTTACAAAAGTATCTAGAGATTATGGTATAAAAGTAATTTTCTTTGATGGCCGTGGCGGACCACCAGCACGTGGAGGCGGAAAAACACACAATTTTTATGCATCTCTTGGCCCAACTATTGAAGACAAAGAGGTACAATTAACCATACAAGGACAAACCATAAGTTCTAATTTTGGTACTTTAGAATCCTCACAATACAATTTAGAGCAGTTAATAAGTTCTGGTATTCATAACAGTTTAAGCGATTCAGATTTGAGTATGCTGCCAGAAAACAGGGTTGTTATGACCGATCTGTCTAACCGCAGTTATAAAGCCTATTCAGATTTTAAAGCTCACCCTAAATTTATAGCCTACTTAGAACACATGAGTACGCTAAAATACTATGCAAAAACTAATATTGGTAGCAGACCAACCAAACGCGGTAAGTCTGAAGGTTTGGTATTTGAAGATTTAAGAGCCATTCCTTTTGTAGGTTCATGGAGTCAATTAAAGCAAAATGTACCAGGCTTTTTTGGCGTGGGTACAGCTTTAAAACATTACGAAGATGCTGGCGAATTTGAAAAAGTACAAACGTTATTTAAAACCTCAGATTTCTTTAAAACGTTAATAGAAAACAGTATGATGTCCTTGTCTAAATCGTTTTTTGATTTAACACGTTATATGGCAGATGACCCTGAGTATGGCGAGTTTTGGACTATTATTTACAACGAATACGAAACCTCAAAGCGTTTAATTTTGAAACTTACAGGCTATAACGAATTAATGCAAGAAGAACCAGCCGGAAAAGCCTCAATAGCCGTAAGAGAATCTATTGTATTGCCATTACTAACCATACAACAATATGCTTTAAAGAAAATTCAGGAGCTTGAAAAAGCAGGTGCTAAGCCAAATGATGCGCAAATGAAGATTTTTGCAAATATGGTAACACGTTCATTGTTTGGTAATATTAATGCGAGTCGTAATTCTGCGTGATGCAGTTTTGCAACACTTAAAGCCAGTGTTTTTAAAATTGTAAAAACAGTTTATTATTTTTGTTTCAATATAGTTAGTGTAATAATTATATGTCTAAAAATCAATACTTTAAAAAATACAGACAACACTATAAATGTGTTTTGAAGCTGTGATGAGTTCTTGTAATTTTGAGGTGGCATTAATATGAATAAAAAAAATGAAGATATTTAAACGAATATTTTTTGTTCTGATAATTTCAGGATTTCTTTTTTTACATTTTTATGTGCCAAGATTTATAACAGAAATAAAGAATCCTCTCCTAGAATTAATCAAAGGAAATGATTTAATTACAGCACATCCAATTTTCGAAAATAATGAGCTAAATGGAAAATACATTAATTTTAATTCATTTGACGATACAAAATTTTCAAGTTATTTAACGTACTCAAGTTTAGATTCGGTAAAAGGAACAATCATTTTATTGCATGGAATTAGGTCTAATAAAGAAAGTTTCATTAAATTAAGTAATAAGCTATCAAAACTTGGTTTCAATTCAGTAGCATTGGATTCAAGAGCTCACGGACAAAGCGGTGGAGCACATTGTACTTTTGGAGTAAAAGAGAAAAAAGATGTTTCTGAATTAATTAGTGTTTTGTCAGAAAAAGAAGGAATAACTGAAAATATTGGAGTTTGGGGTCAATCTCTAGGAGGAGCAATTGGTTTACAAGCTCTTGGAATTGATAAACGAATAAAGTTTGGAATAATAGAAAGCACATTTTCCGATTTTAAAACAATAACAAATGATTATTTTAAATATCACACTGGATTTAATATTAGACCTTTAACTAATTATTTGGTTTATAGAGCTGGACAAATAGCTGAATTTACTCCAAATGATGCAAAGCCAATTAAATATTGTGAAAATATTGAACAGCCTATTTTAATAGTCCATGGAAATAAAGACGAAAGAATTAATATTCAATATGCAAAAGATAATTTTTCAAAAATCCCAAGTGCAAAAAAAGAATTTATAAAAATAAAAAATGCTAATCACTTGAATGTATGGAAAACAGGTGGAGATGAATATTTTGAAAGATTAATAAAATTTTTAAGAGAAAATACTGTGTTGCAAACACCGTACAAAAATTAGTTACTAGCTTACTAAATTACTCGCGGACGTTCTATCTGTGTTTATTTGCAAAATGGAGTATTTAAACACCTCGCTAATTAAACCCAAATCCATTTTACCCAATTAAAAACTCCGTTTCATAACATATTCAAGCTAAATGATTGTATCTTTGATAGTATCAAATGATAGTATCAAAGATGAAACCACCCTACGTAATTACATCTTCAATTTTAAAATTAATCACTTCTATATCTGAGAAAATAGGTGAAGTAAATGCCAATTTATTAAACAGACCTTCACCAAAATTGAGAAAACAAAATAGAATCAAAACGATTCATTCTTCATTAAAGATAGAGGGAAATACACTTACAGAAGAACAAATAACAGCGCTTCTTGAAAACAAAAAAGTTGTTGGCCCTAAAAAAGATGTTGTTGAAGTTTTAAATGCAATTAAAATCTATGAAAATTTAAAAGCGTATAAACCTTCTAGTGAAAAGTCTTTTTTAAAAGCGCATAAGATTTTAATGAATGGTCTAATTGAAAATGCTGGAAAATATAGAAATCAGAGCATTGGAATCGTAAAAGGTTCAAAAGTTGAACATTTAGCACCACCTTCTGAAAATGTTCATTATTTAATGAAAGCCCTTTTTCTATACTTGAAAAATTCAGATGACATTGAATTAATAAAAAGTTGTGTTTTTCATTACGAAATGGAATTTATACATCCATTTTTAGACGGAAACGGAAGAATGGGAAGATTATGGCAAACATTAATTTTAATGGAAAAATACCCAGTATTTGAGTATTTACCATTTGAAACTTTAATAAGTAACGACCAAGAAAAATATTATAAAGCTTTGGCTGAAAGTGATAAATCTGGAAAATCAACAAAGTTTATTGAATATATGCTAAACGTAATTGACATTTCAATACGTGAATTATTAGATTTTAATAATCGAATCTTAAACGAAATAGACAGATTGGAATATTATGTTTCATTGAATAAAACCGAATTTACAAGAAAGGATTATATGGATGTTTTTAAAGATATTTCTTCTGCTACAGCTAGTAGAGATTTAAAGAAAGGATCTGAATTAGGTTTATTTGAAAAAACAGGAGAAAAAAATAAAACAATTTATAGTTTAAAATAACTAAGCACAACAACATTTTAAACGGATTGCTTTGGCGTTTGTTTACTTTTGAAAACGATTTGTTTTGCTGTAAATACATATCAAATAATTGAATTATGTCAATATAAAATAGAGCATTCGCAAAGCCAAATGCTTAATGGTATAAGATATAGTAGATAAAAAAGAGTATTCAAACAAAAGCGAATTCGTAAACAACCATTAATCACTCATAAAAAAAACTGGATTTGCTTTGTTTATATTTACAAACTATACTTAAACACTAAACTTTTTTGCGTATTAAAGTTTTAAATAGACATCACCAACAATGACTCTAAAAAAAGCCACACTACTAATTATACTTATAGTATTAGCAGATCAGAGTAGTAAAATATACATAAAAACACATTTTATGTTACATGAGGATGTTACGGTGTTTTCTTGGTTTAAAATTAATTTTATTGAAAATGATGGCATGGCTTGGGGTACTAAACTGAGTGATATTTTAACCTTTATTTCAGATAAAACTGCAAAACTAACACTAACATTATTTAGAATATTTGCCATAACAGGCATAGGGTTTTGGCTAATAAACGTAACAAAGCGTAAAGCATCTAAAGTATTAATTTTTGCAATTTCACTAATTTTTGGTGGGGCTTTAGGTAATATTATAGATTCTGTATTTTACGGACTGTTGTTTAGCGACAGCAACTTTAGGGTGGCTACTTTTTTGCCAGAAGCTGGTGGATATGCTGGGTTGTTTCATGGTATGGTTGTAGATATGCTACATTTTCCTATTTGGCGTGGTGCTTTGCCAGATGGAATCCCTTTTATTGGTGGTAAATCTGTTTCGTTTTTTAATCCTGTTTTTAATATTGCAGATATGGCAATTAGCACAGGTATTGGTATTTTAATTGTATTTAATAAAAAGGCGTTTAAAGCATAACACCATTAAATTATTTAATAGTTGGCATTAAAAACGATAAACGGTTTTAGGAGTTACGCAGTAATCTAATTTTACATCGGTTTCTGATATATTCAATATTTCAGCTTCAGCTTCAAAAAAAGAAAGTCCAATTTTTAGAGTATTTGGTTTACATGCATTTAAAAATAGGTCATAAAAGCCTTTGCCGTAGCCCACTCGATGTCCGTTAATATCAAATGCAAGTAGTGGTACAAAAACAATGTCTATTTGAGAAGTCTGCAGTTCTAAGCCATCAATAGGTTCTGGAATATTATAGCTATTTAGTTGTAGCGTTGTATTATCGCTAAGCAAAAAATGGCGCATGGTGTAGGTTTCAAAATTAGATTTAGAAACACTGATATTTTTATCCTTACCAGAGAGAATATTCAGAATATAATCTGTGTTTACTTCTTGTTGTGCCTCAATAGTTAAAAAAATGTGGTACAGAGATTTATTCCAAATATTTAGGGTTAAGAGTTGGTTGGCAATAGCAAGACTGTAGTCTTCAATTTCAGACGCTGTTAATTGCGTTCTTAAGGTTTTGTATTTTTTTCGTAATTGATTTTTAGTAAGCATGTTTCAGCTTTTTTATTCTAAAGATTTAGAAATATGAAAAATGGCATCACCTTGGTAGATAATTGGGGATTCATTCACATTAAAAATATAACCATCATTGGGTGTTTTTACAGAATGGTTAAAACTACCATAAGGATCTGTGATATACCCTATAACATCTCCTTTATTTACGTAGCTAGTAAGCGCAATAATAGGTTTAAATATACCAGAATATTTAGCGCGTATCCAATAACTGTCTTTAATAACAATTGTATTGTTTTTGGGTTGTGAAGCCTTAAATTTTGGACTTAGCATATTTAAATGTTGCAATACACGCTTAATGCCATTAACTCCTGTATTAGTTATATTAGTGTTTATAGAAGAGGATTTTCCACCTTCAAAAAGTAAGATGGGTATTCCTAATTTTTGAACAGCACTTCTAAACGATTTTTTAATATTATTTGAATACAATATAAAAGGAGAACCAAATACCATAGCCAGTTCTTTTAAATAAGGATTGTTTTTAGTAATTCTTATGTGTGCTGCATTAAAGCGGTCTGCACTGCCCGTATGAAAATCTAAAACAAAGTCTGCATGTGGTACAATTTCTTGCATAACAAAATGAGCAACTCTACTGGCTAAAGACCCTTTTTTGCTACCAGGAAATACCCTGTTTAAATCTCTACCATCTGGGAATAGGCGATTCATGTTTAAAAATCCAAAAACGTTAATAACAGGTACACAAATAATGCTTCCTTTTTTAGGTTTATTAATACCTTTTGCAATAAGTTGTCTTACAATTTCAACACCATTAACTTCATCTCCGTGAATACCTGCGGTAATTAAAACCGTTGGTCCTGGTTTTTTAGACCGCTCAATAATTATGGGTACATCTAGGGTATTGCGAGTATGCAATTTAGCAACCTCAAAGGTTACGGTTGCACTTTGGCCAGGTGCTATTTTTTCACCTAAAATTTCTAAGTAATCTATACTCGCCATTTATTATCTGTTCTGTTCTATAAATGTAATTATTGTACGTGCAATATTTTTTTGTGTAGCAGCTTCTATTCCTTCTAGTCCTGGTGTAGAATTTACCTCTAAAAGTAAAGGGCCTCGAGAGGATTGTAACATATCTACTCCACAAACGGGAAGTTTTAGAGCTCTAGAGGCTTTAACGGCAACTTTAAGTTCGTCTTCATTTAATTTAATAATTTTTGCGGAACCACCACGATGCAAATTAGAACGAAATTCGCCATCTTTTCCTTGGCGTTTCATAGCGCCAACCACTTGGCCATCTACCACTAATGCTCTTATATCTGCTCCTTTAGCTTCTTTAATATATTCTTGAACTATTACTCTAGCTTGTAAACCATTAAAAGCTTCTAAAACAGATTCTGCAGCATTTTTAGATTCTGCTAACACAACACCCAAACCTTGTGTACCCTCTAATAATTTAATAATTACAGGTGTGCCACCTACATGGGCTATAACTTCTTCAACATCACGTGAGTAATTTGTAAAGACCGTTTTTGGCATTCCAATACCGGCTTTACATAAGCGTTGCAAACTCCTTAGTTTATCTCTAGAGCGCAAAATGGCATCAGAAGATGCTATTGTAAATACGCCCATTTCTTCAAACTGTCTTACAACTGCACAACCATAAAAGGTTACAGAGGCGCCAATTCTAGGAATTATAGCATCTACGTAATCCAAATAACGGTCTTTATAAAAAATAGTAGGTTTCTCTTTTTCTATAATAATATCACATTTTAAGGGGTCAATGATTTCAATCTTATGATCACGTTTTTTAGCTTCTTCTACAAGCCTATCTGTAGAGTATAGTTTAGGATTTCGTGATAGGATTACAATATTCATAATGTTAGTTTACTTTTATAAGATTGGTTATCGAGATCTACATCTACAATAAATTTATTTTTTAAAAATTTACGACCAATAAGTACCGGAAATCGCATATCATTTCTAGTACTTAGGGTTAAATTTATGGTATAAGTTTTATTAAAAAACACAACATTGGTTTTAATTTTATAGCGGTTTTCTTTGTGTCCATTACTACTTTTTACATTAGTATGTGTATAATTTTCAAAAACTATAGTTTCGCTTTTAAAATTAGGGTGTGCTTTGCTTTCAAAAATACAATATAATTTATTGTTTTCTTCTTTAATATTAGAACAATGAATGGCTGAGGTATAAGCGCCAGTATCTATTTTTACTTCAATATTAACTAAATTTAATTCAGGAAAATCAATAGTTTCAATTCGTCCTAAGGTTTTTTTGGTCATATAAATTTCATCTTTTTCTAGGTTTTAAAGATAATGATAAACTTAAGCGATACCATAATATTACACTACTAATTATTACCTTTGAAACAATGCCAAACACCACCATAGATATTCAGATAAAAACACTCCCTCAATTGCCAGGTGTGTACCAGTATTTTGATGCTAATGAAAAACTTATTTATGTTGGCAAAGCAAAAAACTTAAAAAAACGGGTGAGCAGTTATTTTAATAAAACCCATGAGTATGGCAAAACCCGTGTATTGGTAAAAAATATTGTATCTGTAAAACATATTGTTGTTGAAACCGAAAATGACGCTCTATTGCTAGAGAATAATCTTATTAAAAAGTATCAGCCAAAATACAATGTACTTTTAAAAGACGATAAATCTTACCCTTGGATTTGTATAAAAAAAGAACGTTTTCCGAGAGTGTTTTCTACCAGACGCGTATTTAAAGACGGTTCTGAATATTTTGGACCATATACAAGTTTAAAAACCGTTAAAACATTATTAGCATTAATAAAAGGTTTATATCAATTAAGAAACTGCAACCACAATTTGTCTAGGTCTAAGATTGAAGCTGGCAAATACAAGGTGTGCTTAGAGTATCATTTAGGCAATTGTAAAGGAGCTTGTGAAGATTATGAAACCGAGGAAGAATACCACGAAAATATAAAAGCAATTCGAGAAATTTTAAAAGGAAATTTTAAAGATTCGCTTCAGCAATTTAGACTTCAAATGAAGCATTATGCACAAAATATGCAGTTTGAAGATGCTCAAAAAATTAAAGAAAAATTAGAAGTTTTAGAAAACTACCAAGCAAAATCTACCATAGTAAACCCTAAAATTAGTAACGTAGATGTGTTTACTATTGTTAGTGACGAAACCTATGCGTACGTTAATTTTTTGCAATTAAGTTACGGATCTATAATACGATCACACACTTTAGAATTAAAAAAGAAATTACAAGAATCTGATACCGATTTGTTAGCCCTAGCAATTACAGAAATTAGACAGCGTTTTAGCTCTAACTCAAAAGAACTATATCTGCCTTTTGAAGTAGATTTAGGTGATAATCTAAAAATTGTAGTTCCAAAGTTAGGCGATAAAAAAAGTCTTATAGATTTATCCCGAAGAAACGCCATGTATTACCGCATGGATAAGCTAAAGCAAATAAAAATAGTAGATCCAGACCGCCATGCCAACAGAATAATGGCACAAATGAAAGCCGATTTAAGACTGACCGAGGAACCTAGGCATATAGAATGTTTTGATAATTCTAACATACAAGGTACAAACCCTGTTGCAGCTTGTGTGGTTTTTAAAAACGGAAAACCAAGTAAAAAAGACTACAGACATTTTAATATAAAAACGGTGGTTGGCCCAGATGATTTTGCGTCTATGGAAGAGGTTGTTTATAGGCGCTACAAACGTTTGATAGAAGAAAAACAACCATTGCCACAACTCATTATTATAGATGGTGGAAAAGGACAACTGTCTTCAGCATTAAAAAGTTTAGATGCTCTAGGGTTAAGAAACACCATTGCCATTATTGGTATTGCAAAACGTTTGGAAGAGTTGTTTTATCCAGACGATCCAATTCCGTTGTATTTAGATAAGAAAAGCGAAACTCTAAAAATTATACAGCAACTCAGAAATGAAGCTCACCGTTTTGGTATAGAACATCACAGAAACAAAAGAAGCAAAGCCGCATTAAACACAGAACTAGAAAATATTAATGGTATTGGTGAGCAAACCATTGTGATGTTAATGAAGCATTTTAAAACCGTAAAACGAATTGCTAATGCCAAACTAGACGAATTAGAAGATGTTGTAGGCGTATCAAGAGCTTCTAAGATTTATGATTATTACCATAAAGACTAATATAAATAAATTTTCTAGTTTATTTTTTTTGTAGTTTTAAACCATGAATTTTAAATGCCTTAGCGTAATTTTTTTAATATTAGTAGGTGTGTTTTTAAATGCTCAGAATAAAAACATACCAAAAGACCCAAAAATTGGATTGGTGCTAAGTGGAGGCGGTGCTAAAGGTTTTGCGCATATTGGGGTACTTAAAGTTATTGATAGTCTTGGTGTAAAAATAGATCATATTGCAGGTACAAGTATGGGAGCAATAATTGGCGCTTTGTATGCCTCTGGCTACTCAGGAAAACAATTAGATAGTATTTTTAAGAATACAGATTTTGACAAGCTTATCAATGATGTGTTTCCACGCAGTACCAAATCACTCTATCAGCGAGAGCAAACAGAGCGTTACGCCTTTAGTTTACCTTTTGATAAATTTAAAATAACGTTACCTTCTGCGTTATCAAAAGGGCAAAATGTTTATAATTTACTGTATCAGTTAATGCTTCATCAAAGCACAACCAAAGATTTTGAAAAATTACCCATTCCTTTTTTCTGTATTGCAACAGATATAGAAACAGGGGAATCTTTAATTTTCGATAAAGGTAATTTGGCCGAAGCCGTAACTGCAAGTGGTGCTTTGCCTTCGTTTTTTGAACCCGTTACTATAAACGATAGAATTTTAATAGATGGTGGTGTTACTAATAATTTTCCTGTTGAAGAATTACGTGCTAAAGGGATGGATATTATTATTGGAGTAGATGTACAAGATGGTTTAAAAGACCGAGAACACCTAAAATCTGCTTTAGGCATTTTAATGCAAATTAATAATTTTAGAACCATAAATACCATGAGTAGTAAAGCACCACTAACGGATATTTATATAAAACCAGATGTTACAAATTATTCATTACTTTCATTTGATAAAGGTTATAGTATTATTGCTAGTGGCGAAAAAGCTGCGCTAAACAACGTAATCCAATTAAAAGCATTAAAAAAAAATCAAAAATATATTTATACACCACAAGCAATTAAACCTACGGACAGTATTTTTATTAAAAACATAAATATTACGGGTAGTCAAAATTATACAAGAGCATATATTACTGGGAAGTTAAAATTTAAAAATAACACTAAAATTAGTTACTCTGATTTAACAGATGGCATAAATAATTTAATTGTAACCAATAATTTTGATGCGTTTAGATACGCATTAACACCCAACAATACTAATAATAGCTACAACTTATATGGCAGTTTAAAAGAATCTAAAGGCTCAACATTTTTAAAATTAGGTTTGCATTATGATCCCTTGTATAAAAGTGCTGCATTATTAAATTTAACATCAAAAAGAATATTTTTTAATAATGATACTGCATCCTTTGATTTAATTTTAGGTGACAATTCACGGTTTAATTTTAATTATTTTATAGATAAAGGGTTTTATTTAAGTCTTGGAGTTAACTCAAGGTACAACCAGTTTAATAAAAACCTAAATCCTTTGTTTATACTTCAAGAAGATTCGCCATTACGCTCTGATTTAAATAAAATTAACATTGAATATCAGGACTTTACAAATCAATTTTTTGTGCAAACCATTTACAGAAAAGATTCTGCATTACGTTTAGGTGGCGAACACAAATACTTAAAGTTAGACTCAGAAACCTTAATAAATGAAGACCAAACTGACAATGTTATTTTTGAAGAATCACATTATTTAAGTCTTTTCGGATCTTTAAAATATGACAGCTATAGCCATCCACATTTTCCCAAAAACGGTATTTATTTTAATGGTGATTTTCATTGGTATTTTAACGCTTCGGGTTTTAACACTAACTTTAAACCGTTTTCTATTGCTAAAGCAGATTTAGGCTACGCTTACAGTTTTAATAATGAGCTTGTACTAAAAATTACTACCAGTGCTGGTCTTAGAATTGGGGATACAGGAACCCAGAGTTTAGATTTTGCATTTGGTGGCTATGCCAATAATTTTATAAATAATTTTCATACATTTTATGGCTATGATTATGGTAGTATTACTGGCGATAGTTTTATTAAAACAACATTTGATTTTGATTTTGAGATTTTTAAAAAAAACCACATCATAGTTTCGGCAAATTACGCTAACATTGAAGATGGCTTATTTAATTCTGTAAATTGGATAGCTTTGCCAAGTTATAAAGGTTATGCTTTGGGCTATGCTTTAGAAACATTTTTAGGACCACTAGAACTAAAATACTCCTTTTTACCAAAGGAAAACCAAGGTTATGTATTTCTAAATTTAGGGTTTTGGTTTTAAATTGTTAAATAATAGATATCAGATTAAATACTTTTATGCAAAGACCGTTTTAATATTTCTATTAAATGTTTTAATTTAGAGCCATAGCTTAAAAAAATTATTAAAATAATGAACACACTTTGGTCTTATACAAAATGTCATTCTCAGGCACTTATTAAAAGAAATCCTGAATAATTTTTAATTACAGGTTTAGTTTTTAATTAAACTTCACTTTGCTACCCATATAATTTAGCGCTTAACTCAATCAATTTCATTATGCCATTTTACCATAAACTAGGAAAAATACCACCAAAACGCCACACACAATTTCGTAAAGCAGACGGCAGCTTGTATTCCGAACAATTATTTGGCACCATTGGTTTTGATGGTATGTCCACAAACAGTTACCATGAGCAACGCCCAACACAAGTTAAAGCCATAAAAAAACAATACAGTGTTGCACCAAAAATTGCTAAGGCCAACCACATACAATCGTATCGTTTTAAAGGGTTTAAAGTGAAATCACAAAAAGACTATTTAGAAAGCAGAACCCCAATTTTAACAAACAGTGATTGTACTATAATACTCGCCGCTCCAAAACAATCTACAAAAACATATTTTTATAAAAACACAGATGCAGATGAGTTAATTTTTGTGCACAAAGGCACCGGAAAATTAAGAACACACTTAGGCAATTTAGACTTTAAATACGGGGATTATTTATTAGTGCCAAGAGGTGTTATTTACAAATTAGATTTTGATACAGAAGACAACAGATTCTTTATAGTAGAGTCGCGCCGTCCAATATACACACCAAAACGCTACCGCAATTGGTTTGGTCAGCTTCTAGAACATTCACCTTTTTGTGAGCGCGATTTGCGTCAACCCCAAGAGTTAGAAACCCATAACGAAACTGGAGAGTTTTTAATAAAAGTAAAAAAACAAGACGCTATTTTTGAAATGGTGTATGCCTCACATCCTTTTGATGTTGTAGGTTACGATGGCTATAATTACCCTTATGCGTTTTCAATTCACGATTTTGAGCCAATTACAGGGCGTATTCATCAGCCACCACCGGTACATCAAACCTTTGAAACTGATGCCTTTGTAGTGTGTAGCTTTGTACCACGTTTGTACGATTATCACCCAAATAGTATTCCTGCGCCATACAACCATAGCAATATAGATTCAGATGAGGTTTTGTATTATGTAGATGGAGATTTTATGAGCAGAAATGCTATAGAACAAGGCCATATTTCATTGCATCCTGCTGGTATTCCGCACGGGCCACACCCAGGAGCAACAGAGCGTAGCATTGGGCAAACCAAAACCGATGAATTGGCTGTAATGGTAGATACATTTAAGCCGCTTCAAATTACAGAAGAAGCCCTAAAAATAGCCGATGAAGATTACTACAAATCTTGGTTAGCGCATTAAAATAATTAGAAGCTATATCCTGCTTTCCGCTATATCTTTTTTGAAGAAAAATCAAAAAAGGATGCCGCTGCAATCAGGGCTAGACTTTTGAAAAATCATATTAATTTCAGAAAATTAAAAACATGTCAAAAGAAATAAAATCAGTTAATTACGGATTAGAAAAAATATTTGAAGGAGCTCAAGATTTTTTACCACTTCTAGGTACAGATTATGTAGAGTTATATGTAGGTAATGCCAAGCAATCTGCACATTTTTATAAAACCGCATTTGGCTTTCAGTCTTTTGCATATAAAGGTTTAGAAACGGGCTCTAGAGATACTGTAAGCTATGTATTAAAACAAGATAAAATAAGGCTGGTACTTACAAGTCCACTAAATAGTAAATCACCAATAAATAACCATATTGTTAAACACGGTGATGGTGTTAAAATTATTGCGCTTTGGGTAGAAGATGCTCTTAAATCGTATGAAGAAACCACAAAACGTGGTGCAAAATCGTATCAAGAACCTAAGGTTGAAACTGATGAACATGGTGAAGTTATTACCGCAGGAATATACACTTACGGCGAAACCATTCATATGTTTGTAGAACGTAAAAATTATAACGGAGTATTTTTACCAGGTTATGAAGCTTGGGAAAGCGATTACAATCCAGAGTCTGTAGGGTTAAAATATATAGATCATATGGTTGGTAATGTTGGTTGGGGTCAAATGAATACCTGGGTAAAATGGTACGAAGACGTTATGGGATTTGTAAATTTCTTATCTTTTGATGATAAACAAATCCATACCGAATATTCGGCACTTATGAGTAAAGTAATGAGTAATGGTAATGGCCGTATTAAATTTCCTATAAACGAACCTGCAAAAGCTGCTAAAAAATCTCAAATTGAAGAATATTTAGATTTTTATGAAGGTGCTGGTGTGCAGCATATGGCAGTAGCTACAGATAATGTTATTGAAACTGTTGCACAACTTAAAGCAAGAGGTGTAGAGTTTTTGCCACCACCACCACAAGCGTATTATGACGATATTCCTAGGCGTCTTGGTGTACACATGGATGTTATGAAAGAAGATATAAAAGAACTTCAACGTTTGTCCATATTAGTAGATGCTGATGAAGAAGGGTATTTGCTTCAAATTTTCACAAAGCCGTTACAAGATCGCCCAACTTTATTTTTTGAAATCATACAGCGTATGGGAGCACAAGGTTTTGGCGCTGGTAATTTTAAAGCCTTGTTTGAATCTATTGAGCGCGAACAAGCTAAAAGAGGGACACTTTAACTAAAATTCTGTTAATTTAATGCTCATACATTAAATAAAGATCTTTTTTTAATACTTTCGGAATAGTAATTGAATATTCAATTTAGTATCATTTATAATTTTCATATTGTTATTTTAAAAATCAATTACACATTTATCTTCCATGAAACACGTTACCATAGTATTTATAAGTCTATTAATATCCGTTTCTGTTTTTTCACAAAACCAATCTGCCTTTCAAGACGGGGAATGGTTTAAGTTTGAAATGAGTTACAGCGGTTTTTTAAAAGCAGGTAACGCCACAATGGCATTAAAAACGTCTAATATAAATGGTAAAGACGTTTATCATGTAGTAGGCAAAGGCTGGACAACAGGCGCTATTAAATGGTTTTTTAAAGTTAAAGACCGTTATGAAAGTTATTTTGATAAAACAACCGGTTTACCTTATAAATTTATTAGAAAAATAGATGAAGGTGGGCATACTAAAGACATAGAAATTGAGTTTAATCACGGCTCAAAAACAGCTAAAGTTACTAATAACAAACACAATACTGTAAAAAATATTAGCATTAATAGCGATGTGCAAGACATGCTCTCTTCGTTCTATTATCTTAGAAATAACTATGACACCAACAAAATAAAAACGGGTGACGTTGTAAAATTAGATTTGTTTTTTGATGAAGAAAATTATGGTTTTAAATTAAAATATTTAGGTACAGAAACCATAAAGGTTAAAGTAAACAATTCTAAAATTAGTGTGAAAACGTTAAAGTTTAGACCTTCGGTATTAGCAGGTCGTGTTTTTAAAGAAGAAGAAAGCGTAACACTTTGGGTAAGTGCAGATAAAAATAAAATACCATTAAAAGTACAAGCAGATTTAGCAGTTGGTTCTCTACGTGCAAACTTAGTAGCATTTAAAGGTTTAAAACATTCATTTAAAATAGAAGTTGATAACTAGTTTATGTCAAAACTAAATAACTACGATCACATTATATCAGCACTTCAACAGAAGTATGACGCTATAGATCAAGATACTGACGATCATTTAATGGGTTTATTGCATAGCAAACCCATTACATATTGGGACTATATCCAAACAGATGCGCTTTTAAATCTGCAAATACAACGCACTACCTTACCAGATGAGATGGTATTTATTACCTACCACCAAATTAACGAGCTTATTTTTAAAATGATTCTTTGGGAAATAGCCCAAGTAGCAGAGCATAAAGCCTTAAATGCCTCTTTTTTTGAAAGTAGAATAATGCGTATTAGTAGTTATTTTGATATGCTAACCACATCGTTCAATATAATGAGAGAAGGTATGGATGTGGAACAGTACATGAAATTTAGATACACACTAACTCCCGCAAGCGGTTTTCAGAGTGCACAATACAGACTTATAGAGTTTGCTTCAACAGAGTTAATAAATCTTATAGATTACAGATTTAGAAAAGATATAGACCGAGATACACCTTACACTCACGCTTTTGAACATTTATATTGGCAAGCAGCTGGCAAAGACCATAAAACCGGTAAAAAATCAACCTTACTAAATAATTTTGAAAACCGTTACAAAGACGAGTTTTTAAGATTTATGAAAACGTACAATACCAAAAACCTTTGGACACGTTTTAAAGAATTACCACAACAAGATCAGCAAGATAAAGACCTAGTGAAAGCCATGCGGCATTATGATTATACCGTAAATGTAACTTGGGTAATGGCACATTACAATGCCGCTAAACATTACATTGACAGCGGCACAGGAGATGGTGAAGCAACCGGCGGCAGCGACTGGAAAAAATATATGCATCCAAAATATCAGAAACGTATTTTTTTTCCTGAACTTTGGAGCGCAAAAGAATTAGAAAATTGGGGCACAGATGTTTAAAAAATTGAATGTTGGTATTTACTTGTGTTTTATAATATTAGTTACCTTTTTAACGGCATGCGATAATACATCAAAAGTATCAAGTGCATCCATAAATAAAGTTTTAAAACCTCAACCAGTGGTAGAGTTTGGTTTTAACTTAAATGATTACATAGTAAAACGCGATACCATTAAAAAAGGTGATAATTTTGGTGAAATACTTACCCGCAACAATATAGACTATACAACGGTTTTTAATATTGCAGAAAAAATAAAAAGTAGTTTTGATATTAGAACCCTTCAGTTAGGCAAGCCTTATACTTTACTTTGCGCTAAAGACTCTTTACAAACCCCACAAACATTCATTTATCAATCTAACCAAGAAGATTATGTAGTTATTGATTTTAAAGACTCAATACAAGCATATAAAAAAACAAAGCCTTTAAGCTATGTTGAAAAAACAATAACAGGAGTTATAGAAAACAACATTTCTGAAACGTTAGATAATAAAGGGGTAAGTCAAAAATTAGCATTTCTTCTTGCAGATGATATTTATGCCTGGACCATAGACTTTAGACGCTTACAAAAAGGAGATCGCTTCAAAGTTATTTACACAGATAAGTATATAAACGATACCATTTACTCTGGTGTTCACGAAGTTAAAGCGGCGTATTTTGAACACAACCGTGATTCATTATATGCATTTCAATATGAAACAGATTCCATTAAAGGTATTAAAGATTATTTTAATGAAGACGCCAAAAACCTTAGGAGAGCTTTTTTAAAAATGCCAGTAAAATTTGGAAGACTTTCTTCAAGATATAATTTAAATAGACGCATAGCCTATTATGGTTATAAAGTACGTCCTCACAAAGGTACAGATTTTGCAGCACCAATAGGTACGCCAATTATGGCAACTGCAAACGGTACGGTTATAGAATCTGCATGGCGTGGAGGCAATGGTAAATATGTGAAAATCAGACATAACGACACATACGCTACACAGTATTTACACATGAGCAAACGTACAGTAAAAAAAGGCGAATTTGTAAAACAAGGAGATATTATTGGTTATGTTGGCATGACGGGCAACTCTGGTGGCCCTCATGTGTGTTATAGATTTTGGAAAAATGGAAAACAAGTAGATCCATTAAAACAGAAATTACCAGAAGCTAAACAAATTTCAGACAGTCTAAAAGCAAACTATTTAGAATACATAAAACCCATTAAACTCCAATTAGACGCCATAGAGTTTTCTAAACCCGAACCAACTGAACACCAACTTATATTAACTAAAGACTCAATTACAGACCTCTTATAAAAATGGCATTAAAAACAACCAACCCAACAACAACAGACGCTTGGAAAAAGCTAGAAGCTCATTTTAAAACCATAAAATCGCAACACTTAAAAGCCTTATTTAAAGCAGATGCAAATAGAGCAGAAGATTTAACCATTAAATGGGAAGACTTTTACGTAGATTTTTCAAAAAACAGAATTACAAAAGACACCTTAAAGCTTTTAATACAATTAGCAGAATCTGCAGATTTAAAAGATGCAATATCAAAACAATTTAGTGGAAGCACTATAAATGAAACCGAAGGACGTGCAGTGCTTCATACAGCATTAAGAGCTCCAAAAAACGCAGAAGTTTTTGTAGATGGTGTAAATGTAATACCAGAAATACATACTGTAAAAGCAAAAATAGAGACTTTTACCAACGCCGTTGTAAGTGGAGTGCATAAAGGCTATACCGGTAAAGCCATTACAGATGTTGTAAACATTGGTATTGGTGGTTCAGACCTTGGTCCTGCTATGGTAGTAGATAGCCTTCAGTATTATAAAAATCATTTAAATACACATTTTGTAAGTAATGTTGATGGAGACCACCATAAGGAAGTTGTAAAAAACCTAAATCCAGAAACCACATTGTTTGTAATTGTTTCCAAAACTTTTACAACCCAAGAAACTTTATCTAATGCAAATTCTATAAGAGCTTGGTTTTTAGAATCACAACCAAAAGAAGCTGTTTCTAAACACTTTGTTGCCGTATCTACTAATATAGAAAGTGTAAAGACATTTGGTATAGATGAAGCCAATATTTTTCCAATGAAAGATTGGGTTGGTGGTCGTTTCTCGTTGTGGAGTGCCGTTGGCTTATCTATAAGTTTAGCCTTAGGTTTCAAGCATTTTAATGATTTATTAGAGGGTGCACATCAAATGGATACCCACTTTAAAACTGCAGATTTTGAAGAAAACATCCCTGTAATTTCAGCGTTGTTAACTATTTGGTACAACAACTTTTTTAATGCAGAGAGTGAAGCTGTAATACCATATACACAATATTTAAATCAATTTGCTACGTATTTGCAACAAGGTATTATGGAAAGTAATGGAAAAAGTGTTGATAGGTTTGGCAAACCTGTAAACTACCAAACAGGTACACTTATTTGGGGAGAACCAGGTACAAATTCACAACACGCATTTTTTCAACTCATACACCAAGGTACAAAACTTATTCCAGCAGATTTTATTGGGTATATAGAATCGCTTCATGGTAATAAGGATCATCATGATAAGCTAATGTCTAATTATTTTGCACAGACCGAAGCACTAATGAACGGCAAAACTGAAGCTGAGGTTTTAGCTGAATTAGATGCACAATCACTTTCAGAATCAGAAAAACAAAAATTAGCACCTTTTAAAATATTTGAAGGCAACAAGCCAACAACATCTATTTTAATTCAAAAGTTAACCCCTCAAAGTTTAGGAAAACTGATAGCAATGTATGAGCACAAAATATTTGTACAAGGAGTAATTTGGAATATTTATAGTTACGATCAGTTTGGTGTAGAATTAGGTAAGCAACTTGCAAAATCTATACTTACCGAATTAGAAAATGAGCAATCCAAAGGCTCTCATGACAGCTCAACAGAAAATCTAATAACATTTTACAAAAATAAATGTTAATTTTCTAAGCATTACTTAATTTAACACCACTAATCTTAAGGTATTTATAAGTATTTGTATTTTTCTTACTTCTTAACTTTATGTTAATATTACATGGCTATGATTTTGTATTTTTGCAGCGAATTATAAAATCAATTAACTTAATTTTAGAATGAAAAAAATTAACCAAATTTTATTGATGGGTGTATTAATGCTAAGTACAACACTAGCATTTGCACAAAGCACTATTAAAGGGCAAATAATAGATGCTGAAATGAACTCACCACTTCCTGGGGCTAATATTATAGTAAAAGGAACTGCAAATGGTGTAACTTCAGATTTTGATGGAAATTTTACAATAACGGCTTCGGCTAGCACTGGTGCGCTTGTAATTTCTTATGTGGGTTATGAGTCTAAGACTATTAAATTTAGTGGAGATTTAGACTTAGGTAAAGTATCACTTAACCTAGACAATGCTCTAGAAGAAGTTGTAGTTGTAGGATCTGGTATTATTGATTTAGCTAGCGACAGAAAAACACCTGTTGCTGTATCTACAATTTCAGGTAGAGAAATTCAATTAAAAGCTACAGGTAACGTTGAGTTTGGTGAGTCTATGAAAAACACACCTTCAGTTTACGTTTCTAATCAGGCTGGTGGTTTTGGGGACTCTCAAATTTTCTTGAGAGGTTTTGACCAAACCAACACAGCATTCTTATTAAACGGACAGCCAATTAATGGTATGGAAGATGGAAGAATGTACTGGTCTAACTGGTCTGGTATGAGTGATGTTGCAAATGCAGTACAAGTACAAAGAGGTTTAGGATCCTCTAAATTAGCTATTTCTTCTGTTGGTGGTACAGTAAATATTGTATCTAAAGCTGCAGATAAACAAAAAGGAGGTTTTGTAAGATTTCTTGGTGGTAATGATAGCTACGTAAAAAGTACAATTAGTTATAATACAGGTGTAAATGATAAAGGTTGGGCATTTTCAGTATTATTAGATCACTGGCAAGCCCACAGAAAGTATTCAATTGGTACTGCTGGTCAAGGACAAAACTATATGTTTGCAGTAGGTTATAAACCAAGCGAAACACACTCTTTTAACTTCTTATTAACTGGTGCACCACAATGGCATGACCAAAATTTTTCTCAAGACTTAGAGTTTTTCCAAGAGTATGGTGAAAAAGCAAATAGTAACACAGGTTTTTATGAAGGAGAGCGTTTTACAGAAAGACGTAACTATTACCATAAACCCGTAATGAACTTAAACTGGGATTTTAACATTAATGATAAGTTAGATTTATCTACAGTACTTTATGCATCATGGGGACGTGGTGGTGGAACCGGTGGTTTAGGTCGTGGTAGAGTAAGAAACGAAGATGCTGGTATTTTTGGTCTCAATGAAAGAGAAATAAACTTTGATCAAATTGCTGTAAACAATATTGCATCTGCAGATGCAAATGGTAACGGTAATTTTGGGGATTCTTACTTAAGACGTTCTTCTGTAAACAACCACAACTGGTATGGTTTATTATCAAACTTAAATGTTGAAGCTGGCGAAAACGTATCGTTAAATGTTGGTTTTGATGGACGTTTTTATAGAGGTAATCACTTTAGACAACTAAACGAAACTTTTGGTTTAAATGGTTATGTAGATAATTTTAGAACAGATAGACCAAGCGATTATGTAATTAGCGATACTTTTGAAGCTAACCCATGGGCAGCATTATTTAGTTATGCAGATGAAGATCAGCGTTATGATAGAGATTATTCAGAAAACATTAATTATTTAGGTGGTTTTGGTCAAGCTGAATATTCTAAAGATAGTTTCTCTGCGTTTGTACAAGGTGCAGTTTCAACCCAATCTTACCAAAGAGAAGGCCGTTTAACTGGTACTGGTGATGGTTTAGGAAAATCAGATAAATTAAATAAAATTGGCTATCAAATTAAAGGTGGTTTGGCTTATGAATTAGATGATAAACACTCTGTATTTGCTAATGCAGGTTTATTTTCTCGTCAACCATTTTTAGATAACGTTTTTGCTAATATCCAGTATTCAAATGAACTTGTATCTCCAGAAGTTGAAAATGAAGAGATTATAGGTTTTGAAGGTGGTTACAGATTTAAAAACAATAACTTCAGATTTAACCTAGATGTTTATAATACTGAGTGGGGTAATAGATTTATTGCAACAAATGGTCCAGTTCAGCCAGGAGCAGACGGAATTGTAGATGGTGAAAACGGTCAAAGTTCTAGTGATGATGAGTTTAGTACATACAGATTAACAGATGTTACACAAGTGCACAGAGGTGTTGAGTGGGATTTAGAATACCGCCCAGATTCAAGAACATGGAGTGTTAGACATTACGGATCTTTAGGTAACTGGAAGTATGATGGAGAAACCCCTTATACATTACAAAATGATGATACAGGAGAATTTGTTGAAACTAATGGTAGTGCAAACCTTACTAATGTAAAAGTAGGTAATGCGCCTCAAACATCTTTTGGTTTTGGTTTTAGAGCAAATGTATCAGAAAGTCTTTCTTTTGATATAGATTATAATATTTATACTGATTTATATGAATTTGTTGATGTAGAAGATGTTGCAGCGGAAGCTTTAATGGGTAACACTTACGAAGCTGTTAGATTACCAGCCTACACCTTAGCTGATGCTGGTTTAACCTACAAATTTTCTTTAGGTGATAACACAATGACACTTAGAGCCAATGTTTACAACCTATTTAACGAATCTTATATTAATCAAAGAGATGCTTTTGGATATTTCTTAGGTGTAGGAAGAACGTTTAATGCGAGTTTACGTTACAATTTCTAAAATATAAATTTTTATATCGCATATTATAAACCGTCTGAATTTTCAGGCGGTTTTTTTGTTTAATAAAGTGAATAAAAACTACTTTAAGGGATGGTATTTAGTGGAACATAAAATTTTAAGCATAGTCGTAATTGTTTTCGTTTTAACTTCAATATAACTACATCAGCGCTAAAAAAATTATATATTTAGGTAATAGCTAAGCTAAAGTAATACGTTAACGTGAATTTGATATAACTCATAGTAATATTTTCAGTTTAGAGTATTAATTTTAAACGTTTGTAGTTGCGACTAAACGAGGTAAAGACATTTTATTAAAATAATTAAGTATACACGTTTTTGTTATGCTTTTTTATCATATTTTTTACAATTAATTGATTTGTTAAAATTAAAATAGTTTAGTTATATTCTATACTTTAAAAAACAACCCATCTAGCTAATTTTGTAAATAGCATTAAAAGTTAAGTGTTATTTTAAACTTAAAAAATATAAATACCATAATTACTTTACTTTTACGCTGTGAATTATACTGTACTTAATAAAATTAATTTTCCTAGAGATTTAAAGGCGCTAAGTATTAATAGTCTTCAGCAACTTTCAGAAGAGTTAAGACATTATATTATAACTATTGTTGCCTCAAAAGAAGGGCATCTTGGAGCTAGTCTTGGAGTTGTAGAACTTACTATTGCATTACACTATGTGTTTAATACCCCAAAGGATAATTTAGTTTGGGATGTGGGACATCAGGCATATGGACACAAAATATTAACAGGTAGAAAATCTATTTTTTACACTAATAGGCAATTTAACGGTATAAGTGGGTTCCCAAAACGCAGCGAAAGTGAATTCGATGCTTTTGGTGTTGGACATTCCTCAACTTCAATCTCTGCAGCTTTGGGCATGGCAATTGCCGCACAATTAAATGGTGAACACAAACATCATATTGCTATAATTGGTGATGCATCTATTGCCAGCGGCATGGCATTTGAAGCCTTAAACCATGCTGGTGACACGGATGCAAATTTATTAGTAATACTCAATGATAATGCTATTGGTATAGACCAAAGTGTAGGTGCTTTAAAACACTATTTAACCAATGTTAAAAGCGGAACACAAAAGGAAGACAATATCTTTGAAGCTTTAAATTTTCAATATACAGGACCTATTGATGGGCATAATTTACCACTATTAATTTCTGAATTAAAACGCCTAAAAAACATAAAAGGACCAAAGTTTCTTCATCTTATCACAACAAAAGGTAAAGGCTTAAAACAAGCCGAAGACAATCAAGTAAAATATCATGCCCCAGGTAAATTTGACGCTAAAACTGGTGAGCTTATTGCTAAAACTCAAATAAACGAACCTCCAAAATTTCAGGATGTGTTTGGGGAAACTATTTTAGAATTAGCGCTTAAGAATAAAAAAATTATTGGTATTACTCCTGCAATGCCTACAGGCAGTTCTTTAAAATATATGATGGAAGCATTACCAAACCGTGCCTTTGATGTTGGTATTGCAGAGCAACATGCCGTAACACTTGCGGCTGGTATGGCAACACAAGGTTTAATTCCGTTTTGTAATATTTATTCTACCTTTTTACAACGTGCTTACGACCAAGTTATTCATGATGTAGCATTGCAAAACCTTCCTGTAATTTTTTGTTTAGATCGTGCTGGTTTGGTTGGTGAAGACGGTGCAACTCACCATGGTGTTTTAGATTTAGCCTACCTTAACTGCATTCCTAATTTAGTGATTTTTGCTCCCAGAAATGCCACTGCTTTAAGAAATATAATGTACACCGTACAACTTGGAATTAACTTCCCAATTGCCATACGCTATCCGCGTGGTCGATGTCATTTAAAAAACTGGAAAACGCCTTTTGAACCCCTAGAAATAGGAAAAGGCATCTGCTTAAAAACAGGGTCAAAAATTGCAATACTAACCATTGGTACAACTTCAACACCTGTTGAAAATGCTATTGCTTCAATTGAAAACAATGAATCTATTGGACATTATGATATGCAGTTTGTAAAACCTTTAGACCAAAAACTTTTACACACCATTTTTACAACTTACAAAACTATTATTACTGTAGAGGATGGTACTATTATTGGCGGTTTTGGAAGTTCTGTATTATCATTTGCAAATGTCAATAGTTATAAAAACACTATTAAAATTTTAGGTATTGCAGATGCTTTTATTGAACACGGTACTATTGAACAATTAAAAAGGCTTCAAAAATTAGATGTTAATGCCCTTAAACAAACCATTGAAACCGAGCTTAAAGCTCAAAATTTAAATTCAAATTAAGCGTTTTTACAAAATCTGTCCGCGTAATTTTTGATGCAAAAGCATCGCATTAGAATCGGATAATTTAGAAATATAAAGACAAATTACTAACAGGTTTTTATATAAAGACTCAGTAGTTAAACTTATAGTTTCTGGTAACACATTAAGTAATAATTTATCGTAATTAGACATTTCATTCTTATAATAATTATATGCCATATTGCCAAAAGCATTAAGCAATTGGTTCAAAATTTCGTAACCTGCAATTTCTTTATCTATGACTTCTCTAGAACGGTAAACCTTGTTTACACTTAGCGTTATAATATCTTTTATTTGCGCTTTATACTGGCTCACATCTAACAGAGCAGTTTCAAATTCGCCATTTAAAATAGCGGTTTCATTTTTCATAAAAAGTAACGCAGCTTCGTCTATTAAAGTCCCAATGGCTAGGGCTCTTAAATAACTGACACGATCGTGAGTGGTTTTTAGTTCAGAATATTTTTTTCTGTTAATGGTTTTTACCAAGGTAATGAGATATTCTAACGCATAATCTTCATCTATTAAACCTAAATTAATACCATCTTCAAAATCTATAATGGTGTAACAAATATCATCTGCTGCTTCAACCAAAAAAGCAAGTGGATGCCTGTGGTAACTTAAATCTGTTGTACTGCGTTTTAGCAACCCTAAATCTGCAGTAACGTCTAAAAACATGTCTTTTTCACTTTGAAAAAACCCATATTTTTTATCTGCAATATGTTTTGTTGGTTTTTTTGGCAAGGATTCTTTGGGGTATTTTATAAAAGCTCCTAATGTTGCATAACTAAGACGCAAACCACCAGCGCGGCCTTCTCTGCTTTCGGTTAATATTTTAAATCCGTTGGCATTGCCCTCAAAGTCGCATAAATCTTGATACTCTTTTGCAGTTAAAAACGATTTAAAATCGGCACCTTTTCCGTCTTTAAAATAAGCTCCAATGGCTTTTTCACCAGAGTGCCCAAAAGGCGGATTTCCAATATCATGTGCCAAAGCAGCTGCTGCAACAATAGCTCCAAAATCGTTCATTTTATAACCATGTACACGCTCTAAATGTGGGTGTTTTTCTAAAACCAATTGCCCTACTTTTCTGCCTAAAGAGCGTCCAACAACACTGACTTCTAAACTGTGCGTAAGCCGTGTATGCACAAAATCTGTTTTAGATAATGGTATAACTTGGGTTTTATCTTGAAGACTCCTAAATTCCGAAGAAAAAATAATACGGTCATAATCTACCTCAAATCCTAAGCGCGATTCGTCTTGTTCTTTTCTTAAGCGTTTGTTGGTGTCACCAAAACGTTTTAAGGATAGTAATTGTTCCCAATTCATAGTCTCAATTTAGAGTTGCAAGATATATAATTTGCTTTACACACCTTAAGATATTCGTTTTAACATTAAAATACGTTCAAACTTTTTAATGTTACCAAATTGTTTCCTTAAGTTTAAAATTGTTAATACAAACCTAACTTTAAGCTAACCTTTTAATTACAAATCTTTAATTTTTGAATAACCTTCAACTTAGGTATTCGCCGTTTCTTTGCAGCGTAAATATTTAAGAATTAAGATGAAAAAATTACACGTATTACTTATTCTATTAACAACGGTGTTTTCCTTTGGGCAATCTACAGGATCCATTGCTGGTAAATTAACCGATAAGGAATTTAATAACGAGCCACTTCCGTTTGCTAACATTTTATTAAAAGGCACTACAACAGGTACAACTTCAGATATTGATGGCAACTATGTTTTTAGTGATTTAGATACTGGTGACTATACTCTTGTTTTTAGTTTTGTAGGTTATGAAACCCAAGAGATAAACGTTACTGTAACTGCTAACACAACAACTACACTAAACGTTGTAATGCTAGGAAGTTCTGCTAGTTTAGATGATGTTATTCTGGCTCCCATAACTAACAGAAAAGTAAGCGAAGCTGCTACTTTATTAGATCAAAAGAAAGCTGTAGAGATAAAACAAAGTATTGGTGCAGAAGAACTTTCTAGAAAAGGAGTTAGTGACGCCGCTGGAGCTGTTGCAAAAATATCTGGTGTGTCTAAACAAGAAGGTTCTAGCAATGTTTATGTTAGAGGTTTAGGAGACCGCTACTTAAATACTACCATGAATGGGTTATCATTACCCTCAAATGATGTGAATAAAAAGAACATGGATCTTAACCTATTCTCATCTAATATTATTGAAAACGTCTCTATTAGTAAAGCGTATTCTTCTAAGTTTTTTGCAGATTTCTCTGCAGGTAATGTAGATATTACTTCAAAAGATTACAAAGGCAATGGCTTTTTTGATTTTAATGTTGGGTCTTCTGTAAATTCTAATGCTGCAGATAAAACGTTTATGAAGTCTGAAGGCACTAGCTACTTTGGATATTATAATAGATATGACAATAACCCTTTTGCTGTAGTCTTGTCTCATGGTTTTGACCCTAAGCAAGCTGCAACACCAATTGATATTAGTTTTGGTGGCGCTTTTGGTAAATCGTTTGATTTTGAAAACGGATCACGTTTAAGTTTCTATGCTACAGGTGGTTTTGAAAATGGTTATGAATACAGAAGAGGTTCTAACGTAGATTACACCAACGTAGAAAAGAAAGCTTTTGAAGATGCTGAAGAGTTTGAATATTCTACAAAAACTACCGCAATGGCGTCTATTAATTATATGATTAATAATAACAATTCCTTAAAATTCAACTCATTATTCATTAATAACGCATCAGACAAAGTTGGATATTTTGGTATTGATGGTACAGGTAGAAATAGAGATGCTTTTGTAAGCACAGATGAAGGGTTTTACCAAATGAATGTGCAGTTTAACCAAAACTTAATTTATGTGAATCAATTAACAGGGAAACACAAATTTAAGGACGGAAAATACGATGTAGATTGGGGAGTGGGTTATAATATAGTAAACGCTCATGAGCCAGATAGAAAGCGTATAAGTGTTGAAAACTACCAGTTTGCTTTAGATGATAACCCATTAACTAGTCCTATTTTTTATAGCAATGTAGTTTATGATAATCAAAGGTATTTTCAAAATATAGAAGATAACGAGCTTAATAGCCGATTAAACTTAGCGTATAACCCAACCGAAAACACAAAGATTAATATGGGTTTTGCAGGTAGAGCTAAAGAACGGCAGTTTGATAACATTAGATATGGGTATGGAATGTCCAATAACACAGAAATTTTAGATGTTAACAACCTTAATAGTTTTTTTACACTCGATAATTTGTTACTTAATGAAGGTGATGGTGGATTATATGAAATCGAAGTCTTTAGATCCATCCCTGGGTTGAGTAATACCAATAGACCAGGCTTATCTGAAAACACCTATACAGGTAATTTAGATGTGTATGCAGGTTATCTTAATGCTGAATTAAACTTGGACGAAAACTGGTTATTAGTACCAGGTGTTCGTGTGGAGAATATTAGCCAAGACATTGCTGGTAATTTCATTAACCTTGGTAATACTAATATTGATATTGCTGTAAATGAGACCGTATTCTTACCAAGCTTAAGTGTAAAATACGGACTTAACGACGATCAAAATTTACGATTTTCTGCCAGCCAAACCATATCGCTTCCAGAGTTTAAAGAAGTAGCGCCTTTTGTTTATGAGAGTATCTCACAGCGTATAGGAGGTAACCCTGATTTGTTAGGGAGACAAGAAGGTATAGAATATACAAATGTACCAGATGTGTCTTATTCAAGTATTATAAACCTAGATTTAAAATACGAATGGTTTATGAGTCGATCAGAATTATTTTCTGTTGGGGCATTTTACAAACAAATCAACGATCCTGTAAATCAAGTTGTAGCCTTTGATGCTACAGGAACACAACGTTTTTTTAGAACAGGTGAGAAAGCTGAAATTTTAGGTTTTGAAATCGAATTAAGAAAAAACATTCTTATGGATGCTGAAACTGACAACCCAAAACTATCTGGTGGTTTCAACTTAACGTATATGCATACACAACAAGATTTATACGAATCTATTATAGGAACGTATAGTGTAAGTTTTAATAAAAGTGAAGAACAACTACAAGGAGCGTCACCAATTATTTTTAATGCAGACATTAATTATTCACCAACATTTGGCAATTATAAACCCACAGCCAACCTTATCTTTTCATACTTCTCAGATCGCATTGACGCACTAGGTTCTGGACAATTAGGTAACGTGATTGAGAAAGGAATTCCAACATTAGATTTTGTACTTAAAAATAAGTTGACCGACAAAATGGAACTCAACTTTGGTCTTAAAAACATCTTAAACCCAACCATTCAATATTTAAGAGAAGGCACCTCTGTTGGTGATGTATTAGTGACCTCACCAAACGGAAAAGACGTAACCAATTACAAACGTGGTCTTAATGTAGGACTGCAATTCAACTATAAATTTTAAATAAAAATTAAATTAAACTCAAAAACGATGAAAAAAAATCTATTATTAGGATTAGCAATTTTCGGAATGCTTTTCAACTCATGTACATCAGATGATACTGCTGATATTATTATCAATGATAATAGTGTTACCAACAATAATAATGGTGGTGGTACAACAGACCCACAAACCATATTTTTATCAGGTACTTTTACTGAAGATTTAACTTTAGATGCCAATAATACTTATAAAATAAATGGTTCTCTAATCATGGCATCTGGCACTACGTTAACCATTCCTGCTGGTATGACTCTTGAAGCTTTAGCACAAGGATCTGACGTATATGTTGCCATTTCTCAAGGCGCACAAATTATTGCTAATGGTACCGCAGATAATCCTATAGTATTTACTTCAGATGCTTCTGCACCACAAGCTGGAGATTGGGGCGGATTAATTATTTTAGGAGATGCACCAATAAATTCGGTTACAGGTACTGCAACTGCAACATCTGAAATTGCAAGTTTACCTTATGGCGGTTCAGATACCTCTGACAACTCAGGCATTTTAAGATATGTACGTGTACAATATTCTGGAGGTTCTGCAGATGGACAATCTGAAAATAACGGAATTTCTTTTTACGGAGTTGGTAACGGTACCACTGTAGAGTATGTACAAGTGTATGAAGGTAAAGATGACGGTATTGAATTTTTTGGAGGTACTGTTAATGTTGATTATGCTGTTGTTGTAAACGCACAAGATGATTCTTTAGACTGGACAGAAGGTTACACAGGTACTATTACAAACGCTTATGTATTACATGGTGCTGAACACGATAAAGGTATTGAGGCTGATGGTTATAATACAGATATAGGTAACAACTCTAGCCCACTATTTTGGTCTAAACCAACTGTAAACAACCTAACTATTGTAGGTAATGGATCCGGTACAGGAAACGAAGCTGTAAGATTAAGAGCAGGCACACAAGGCATATTTAATAATGTTCTATTAGAAGGTTTTGCTGAAGGTTTTGACTTAGATGGTGATGCTGGAGCAAGTAGTGATAACCCAACAGGAACAGGTGTACTAAACGGTGACTTATCTGTAACAGATGTGACGTTTACAGACGTTACACTTCAAGTTAAAAATGATACAGGCGATACGTTTACAGATTCCGATTTCTTATCTGGTATTGGAAATGGGACTGGCACAGATTTTTCAACTTGGGGAGCTGTTTGGACTGTACAATAGTTAATATTTATTTATTTTCATACAAAAGCATCCACAACTAACGTTGTGGATGCTTTTTCGTTTAATACGATTTGTAAAATCTATTTGTTAGACGCTAATATAGCTGTGTTGTTAGTCCATTCGCTAACATTTGCAATAGCATTTTGAGTATAATCTACTTCTTTTAGTGTGTTTGCATTCCAGTAAAACCATTTACCTACTTTGGTACCATTGTCATATTTAGCAGCTATTAATTTATTGCCTTCTTTAGAATAACTAAGCCATTCGCCTTGTAATTTACCTTCTGAAGTATAAAATCCTGTTTGGCTAATTTCGCCGTTATCATGATAATATACAACCTCTATAAGATTGGTGGCTTTATTTAATTTTAAAGTTCTTTCTTTTTGTGCATAAGAAAATCCAACACTTAGCATTACTAACAACATTACTATCTTTTTCATAATCTTTTTTATTTAATTAATATTTACCTTACAAACATAACATTATTTTTACATTTAATCAAAGTTTAATTTACATTAAATTAACATTAAACATATAAATATATGATAATCAGTATTATAGTGAAAACATAAGTTAACAACTTACATAACATTAAAGTAACATTGGGTTGGTATGGCTAATAATTAGTAAACCAAAGTTGATTTTAATAGCCTTTGCTTTTTGAAAAATGCTTATTAAAATAATCTTTACATAACGTGGCATTAGAAATAAAAAAAGTATTTTGCATTAAAATTTAGCGAATCAATTTCATGGAAAATCTATATATCTATATGCTTGCCGCGCTGGCATTTTTAGCAATAGCAGACTTAGTTGTTGGTGTTAGTAATGATGCGGTAAATTTTTTAAATTCAGCCATAGGCTCTAAAGCAGTATCCTTTAAAACTATAATGATAGTTGCTAGTGTTGGAGTTGCCGTTGGCGCTATGACCTCTAGCGGAATGATGGAGGTGGCTAGAAAAGGTATTTTTAATCCTGGAGAATTTATGTTTAATGAAATCATGGTCATTTTTATGGCCGTTATGCTAACAGATATTCTGTTACTCGATTTTTTTAACACATTGGGTATGCCAACATCTACTACGGTTTCTATTGTTTTTGAACTCTTAGGGGCTTCCGTTGCAATTGCAATTGTTAAAATATATTCAAATGATTCGCAATCACTTACAGATTTAACCAATTATATTAATAATGACAAGGCCATTGAAATTATATTAGGCATTCTACTCTCCGTTGTCGTTGCATTTAGTATTGGTGCTATTATTCAATATGTATCAAGGTTATTACTGTCTTTTAAGTTTGAAGAAAAACCAGTAGTCTATAGTGCCATATTTAGTGGCTTTGCCATCACGTCTATTTTATATTTTATTATTATAAAAGGACTTAAAAATGCTGCATTTATGCCATCATATATTAAAGAATTTTTAAGTACCAACCCAATAACTTTTATAGGTTTAAGTTTTATTATATTTTCATTATTATCGTTTCTAACCATATATTTCTTTAGAGCTAAGATCTACACTCTAATTATTATTGTTGGCACATTTGCATTAGCTGTAGCATTTGCAGGTAATGACCTTGTGAATTTTATTGGTGTGCCTATAGCTGGTTTTGATGCTTACGAAAAATGGCATCAAGCATTTATTACATTTGGCACTTTACCATCAGAATATAGTATGGAAAGTCTGGCTGGTGAGCTTCCTACAAAATCCTACTTTTTACTTTTAGCAGGTCTAATAATGGTAGCCACCCTTTGGTTTTCTAGCAAAGCAAAATCGGTGGTTAAAACTTCCGTAGATTTGTCTCGTCAAGACGACATTAAAGAACGTTTTGAACCTAATTTTTTATCGCGAAGTATCGTAAGATTTACCATAAGATTATCTGAATACACAAACAGTATTTTACCAGAGCGTTATAAAACCTGGGCCAATACTCAATTTATAAAACCAGAACACTCATTTAGCACAAAAGACGCTCCCGCTTTTGATTTGGTTAGAGCTGCTGTAAATTTAATGGTTGCTAGTGTACTTATATCCATAGCCACATCCATGAAACTGCCTTTATCTACAACGTATGTCACTTTTATGGTTGCCATGGGAACATCATTAGCAGATAGAGCTTGGGGAAGCGAAAGTGCTGTTTACAGAGTTGCCGGTGTGCTAAACGTTATAGGAGGTTGGTTTTTTACTGCATTTAGTGCCTTTGTAGCTTCTGCTATTATTGCAATAATTTTGTTTTATGGTGAAGGTACTGCATTAGCAATTTTGATACTAATTACCATAGTATTATTAACACGTAATTACTTAGCACATCGTAAAATTAGTAAATTACTTATTGAAGAAGATAAATTAAAAAAAGCGGAAAGCAGATCTACGCAAGGTGTAATTCATGAGAGCGCAACAAATATTGCAAGTGTTGTAAAACGTGGTAACAACATCTATTCTAACGCTGTAAGCGGTTTAGCAAAACAAGACTTAAAGTTATTAAAAAATAATAAAAAAGAGGTAGAAAAGTTAGCCAATGAAGTTGATAGCTTACGCGATAATATCTTTTATTTTATTAAAAACTTAGAAGAAACAAGTTTAAAAGCAAGTAACTTTTATATAAACATTCTTGGCCATTTACAAGACATGACACAATCTTTAGAATACATCTCTAAAGCAAGCCACAAGCATATTAATAACAATCATAAGAAATTAAAACTAAGTCAGGTTAAAGAATTAAAAGACATAGATAACACATTAGAAACGCTTTTTAACGCTACTAAAGAAGCGTTTAAGTCGCGTTCTTTTGAGCAGATTGGCAGCATTATTAATCGTAAAAAAGAAGTTTTTGACCTTGTTACTGATAAAATCACAAAACAGGTTGAACGCACAAGAACTGAAGAGTCTAGCCCTAAAAACACAACACTATACTTTAGTTTATTACTAGAAACTAAAGATTTGTTAACTGCTACCATGAATTTATTACATGAGTATTATAACGCACATGACAGCTCTGTAAAGCCTGCGAAAATAGATAGCGAGGAGTAAAGTGTTTAACATACTTGATAATCTGAGTTTGATTATTAATGTACTGATTTACATATTTTTAATATGAAATCATTTTTAAGCTTACCTTTAGCGTAGTTGAAAGTTTTTTTGACTGCTGAAATGTTCAAAGTGTAACTATTTTTATTCAATTATTAGTGTTTAAAAATATACAATTAACGAATCATGTTTTAGCTGTTTTATAAGAATATTTAATATTTAAGAACTTTAATAATGAAAAAAATAACACACTCCCTATTTTGTCTCTTTATAATTACATGTAGTTACTTTGAAACGAAAGCGCAATCAAATCCTGTAATAGCATTAATACAAGACCATCTAATCGAAAATCCTAAATATAGTTTTGAAACTTCTGATCTTGAAGGGCTAATAATTAACAATACAGTTTTTACAGAGCATTCTGGTATCACTCATGTATATGTTAATCAATCTTACAACGGTATTCCTTTATTTAATGCAATTTCTAGTGTTGCTTTAAAAAATAATAAAGTGGTATATTATGCTAATAATTTTTTAAGCAATATAGCTTCAAAAATCAATACAACAACCCCAGTTAAAACTCCACAAAATGCAATACATAAAATCGCCACGTATTTTGAATTAGGGACACCTGAGAATCTTGAAGTATTATCTGAAACTAATAATACATACACGTTTTCTAATGCTAATATTTCAAAAAAGCCCATATCGGTAAAATTAGGTTATTTTTTAGACGATGAAATTTTAAAATTATCTTGGGATATTTTAGTTTACACAAAGGACAACCAACATTGGTTAAGTATAAAAATTGATGCTTCTAATAATACTATTTTAAACGTAGATGATTTGTTGCTTAAATGTACATTTGGTCATAATCATAGCAAAACGATTAAACCCCAAGGGTTTATTACTTTAACGAAACAATCAAATTCAATATTAGTAGATGGATCTGTTTACAACGTTTTTGCATTACCCGCAGAAAGCCCAAATCACGGACCTTTACAAATAGTTTCTAATCCTGCTAACCCAAATGCTTCCCCTTTTGGATGGCATGATGTTGATGGTGTTGCAGGAGCTGATTTTACAATTACCCGTGGAAATAATGTTTGGGCACAAGAAGATTTTGATGGAAATGACGGAATAGGTTTCTCGCCAGATGGTGGACCTGCATTAAATTTTAACTTCCCTCTTAATACTAGCCAACCACCTCAAAACTATCAAGATGTATCAGTAACTAATTTATTTTATACAAATAATATGATGCATGATATTTGGTATCAATATGGATTTACAGAGAGTGCTGGTAATTTTCAAGATAATAATTATGGTAATGGTGGTGCTCAAAACGATTTTGTTTTGGCAGATGCTCAAGATGGTAGTGGTACAAATAATGCGACTTTTGGTACACCACCAGATGGTTTTAACCCCGTAATGAGTATGTTTTTATGGACACCTTCAGGCCCGTTAGCAGACCCACTAACAATAAATAACGGCCCTTTGGCAGGTGATTACTCTGGAGTAGCAGCATCTTTTGGTAGTCAGTTAACTACAACCCCTATTACTAGCAATTTAGCTTTGTTAGTAGATTTAATACCCGATACTTCAGACGCTTGTAACCCTGTTATTAATGCTTCAGATTTAAACGGTAATATTGTTGTTATTAGAAGAGGTGGTTGTGAGTTTGGTAGAAAAGTTTTAACTGCCGAAAATGCGGGTGCGTTAGCTGTAATAATGGTAAATAACGAAGCAGGTAATCCAATAGTTATGGGCCCTGGTGCAGATGGTGGTAGCGTTACCATACCTTCTGTTATGGTAAGTCAAACCGATGGTGAAGCTATAATATCCGCACTACAAAACGGTGAGGTGCTCTCAGCTACACTTGTAAATAATGGTCCATTTAATATAGATGGTGATTTTGATAATGGTATAATTGCTCATGAATTTGGTCATGGTATTTCCAATAGATTAACAGGTGGGCCATCCTCTGTAAATTGCCTTTTTAACGATGAGCAAATGGGAGAAGGCTGGTCAGATTGGTTCGGATTAATGATTACAATGAAGTCCACAGATGTAGGTGCAACACGTCGTGGTATTGGAACATTTGCTGTTAGCCAGCCTATCACAGGAAATGGAATAAGACCAGCACCTTACAGTACAGATTTTACGATTAATGGTTTTACTTACGCAGATTCAAATGATACTGCCAATATATCTCAACCACATGGTGTTGGTTTTGTTTGGGCAACTATGCTTTGGGATTTAACATGGGCATATATAGATAAATATGGTTTTGACCCTGATTTATATAATGGTACTGGTGGCAATAACCGTGTAATGCGATTAGTTTTAGATGGTTTAAAATTACAAGAATGTAATCCTGGATTTGTAAATGGTAGAGATGCGTTGTTGGCCACAGATACTGCAATAAATAATGGTGAAGATCAATGCTTAATATGGGAGGTTTTTGCTAATCGTGGCCTTGGTTTTAATGCCTCTCAAGGATTATCTGCCTCTAGAACAGATCAAGTTGAAGATTTTACGATGCCACCAAATACTGACTTATCCTTAGCAAATTGTACAACTTTAAGTACATCAGAATTTTTAAGTACACCACAGATTAATATTTATCCAAATCCTTCATCCAACGCCATAAATATTGAAACATCTAAAAGTTTAGGCGATGTTGAAATTTCCTTAATAGATCTAAACGGCCGTATTGTTGTTAATTTAAAACGAAACATAACTAGAGTTTTAAAAATTTCAATGGAAAAACTAAAACCAGGACTTTATGTTTTAAATATTAAGGGTGATGCCATTAACCTTAATAAAAAAATAATAAAAAATTAAGATGATAAACCCAATTGATGATACTTTTTTTATGCGAAAAGCCTTACAAGAGGCAGAAATTGCTTTTGAAAAAGGTGAAATTCCAGTTGGTGCTATTATTGTTGTTGAAAACAGAATTATAGCTCGGTCTCATAACCTTACCGAGTTATTAAATGATGTTACTGCACATGCAGAAATGCAAGCTATTACATCTGCTGCTAATTTTTTAGGTGGTAAATACCTTACAAATTGCACACTATATGTAACTTTAGAGCCTTGCCAAATGTGTGCTGGTGCATTATATTGGAGTCAGTTGTCCAAACTTGTTTATGCAGCTTCTGACGACAATAGAGGTTATAAAACCCTTGGTACCAAATTACATCCAAAAACTAAAGTTGTTGAAGGTATTTTAGCCAATGAAGCCTCAGTATTACTCAAACGTTTTTTTGTTGAAAAACGGAATTTAAACTAAAAACTATTAGCTATGTATAAAATTTTATTCATCTTACCGTTGGTATTTGTTTTAAATTGTAAAACCAAACAAACTCCATTGAAACAGACAGAAAACACAACTAATTTAATAGGTAAAGGTAGTCTCTATGGTGCTGGTGCTGAAGGTATAACGGCTCAAAAAAGTATCATAACTAATCAAAATGATTGGAACGCATTGTTGTCTAAGATTAATACGGTTAACAACGTTTCAGATGGGTTTTCAGAAACTGATATTGATTTTAAAAACTACAATATTATTGCTGTATTTGAAACCGTAAAATCTTCAGGCGGTTATAGCATAGACTTAGATGTAGTTTATAACACAGATGCTATACTTGTCTCTATTTTATCAAAAGCTCCCAAAGGCATGGCAACTTCTGTAATGAATCAGCCTTACTGTATTGTAAAATTATCTAAAAGTGATTTGCCTGTAGTATTTAAAATTGTTAAATAATAAGCAAAAAAAAACGCCCAATCGTTAGATTGAGCGTTGAAACTTTTAAGATATATAAATTATAATACCTGCACTTGTGCAGCTACCATGCCTTTTCTTCCTTCTTCTTCTTCGTACTCTACTTCGTCACCTTCGCGTAATTCTACGCCATTTAGGTTTGATACGTGTACAAAGATGTCTTCTTGTGTTTCTTTGTTGGTAATGAATCCAAATCCTTTTGAATCATTAAAAAATTTAACTGTTCCAGTCATTATAATATGTAATAAAAAATTAAGCTCAAATATAGTAAATTTTAATTTCAAAAAGGAATTTATTTTTGTTGTTTTATTTTTTAGCTATGGTGCAGGATTTGGAATTGTATTATGAACTTCATTTATTGCTTCCATAATTTCTGTAGATAGCTCAATCTCTATACTATTGATATTTTCCTCTAATTGTTTAAGGTTTGTAGCACCAATAATGTTGCTGGTTAAAAATGGTCTTTGGTTAACAAAAGCTAAAGCCATTTGTGCTAGTGATAAACCATGGTCTTCAGCTATCTTTAGATAACGTTTAGTAGCTTCAGTAGCATTTGGATTGCTGTAACGTGCAAATCTTGGAAATAATTTTAAGCGTGCATTATCTGCTGCGTTACCTTTAATGTATTTTCCTGAGAGCACACCAAAAGCCATTGGTGAGTATGCTAATAGCCCAATATTTTCTCTGTGTGCAGTTTCTGCAAGGTCACCTTCAAACGTTCTGCATAATAACGAATATGCATTTTGTATGGTTGCCATTCTTGGCAGATTATGTTGTTTAGACTCCTGTAAATAACGCATGGTTCCCCAAGCACCTTCATTAGAAATACCAACCTGTCTTATTTTGCCAGACTTTATAATTTCATCTAGATTATGAAGAATTTCATTAAAATTATCCTCCCAAGTATCGTTAGGATTGTGGGTGTAATCGCGTACTCCAAACATTTTGGTTTGGCGCTCTGGCCAATGTAGCTGGTATAAGTCTATGTAATCTGTTTTTAAGCGTTTTAGGCTGTTGTTTACGGCTTCGTTTAACGAATCTTTACTAAAACCTGTGGTTCTAATATGTGCGGTATAATCTCCAGGACCAGCTATTTTTGAGGCTAAGACAACCTTATCTCTGTTGCCAGTTTTTGTAAACCAATTACCAATAATACGTTCAGTTTCGGCATAGGTTTCTGCGGTTGCTGGTACGGGGTAGAGTTCTGCAACATCAAAAAAATTAACGCCTTTGTCTAAGGCTAAATCCATTTGTGCAAAGCCTTCGTCTTGTGTGTTTTGGTTGCCCCACGTCATGGTGCCAAGGCATATTTTACTAACTTTTATATCTGTATTTGGTAGTATAGTATATTTCATAGTTACTTTCTGTACTTGAAGAAGTTTTACTAATTAAGCTTAATTTTTCAATAAATCTACGATTACTGCTTCGGTTAATTCATAACCTTTTTGATGTGGCCATCCTTCCCAAACAACCATACCTTTTGGATTTATTATTACACAATGCGGAATACCTTGAACCTCATAATCAGTTTTTGTGCGTGCTCTAGTATCTATAGCATTGTAATATTCTATTAATGGATTTCTTTGTTTTTTAACTGTAGATTTAGATTCATCACTTAGTCCAATTACAACTAATTTGTCTTTAAATTTTTTGTGATATGCATTTAATTCAGGAATAGCCTTTTTACAGGGGCCACACCAAGTTGCCCAAAAATCTATAAGAATGAATTTTCCTTGGGTTTCTGGTTTATCAGAAATCCAATTCTCGACAATTAATTCTGGTGCTTTTTTGTTAATGTAAGATTTAGCCCATAATTTTTTTTCTTGTGCGAATGCTACTAAAGTAATAAGCCCTAAAAAAAGTGTAATTGTTTTTTTCATTATCCTATGCGTTTTAAGTAGCTCTAGTATTCAAATATAAGTAGATCCTCTAGATTTTTTAAAAAACTTGAAGACTTAAATTTAATAGATTCTTGTATTTACAGGAATTTGTTATATATCATTCAACAACTTAGAAATCTCGTCTAATTTTGGTGTTAAAATCACTTCTATTCGGCGATTTTTGGCTTTTCCTTCTGTGGTGTCATTGGTTGCAATTGGCGCGTATTCTCCTCTACCTGCAGCAGTTAAATTTTCTGGATTTATGCCCTTATTTTCTCTTAAAATAGCAACTATGGCTGTTGCACGTTTGGTAGATAAATCCCAATTACCGCTTAGTTGATCATTACCTGTGTATGGCACATTGTCTGTATGGCCTTCTATAAGAATAGCAATATCTGGATTTTCTGCTAAAACACTGGCAAGTTGTTGTACCGCTTTTTTTCCTTCTGAACCTACAAACCAACTCCCAGAGTTAAACAGTAATTTATTTTCCATAGATACATATACTTTTCCGTTGCGTTGCTCTACAGTTAAACCTTTACCTTCAAAGTTTGTAAGTGCTTTAGAAATTGCATTTTTTAATTTTAGCATGTTTGAATCTTTTGTGGCAATCATGCTTTCTAATTCTGAAATACGTTTAGAGCGGTCTTCTAATGCTTTTTTAAGCGTTTCTAACCTAGAGTTTTCTGCAATTAAAGCTTGTTCTTTTGCATCTAATTGTGCTAAAAGTGCTTTATTTTTCTTTGAATTGGCAGCAATAGCAGCAGTGCTGTTGGCTTCTAAAGCATTATATAATTCTTGTAACCTTTGGTTTTCTGTTACTAAAGCTTTATAATCTCCTTCCAAAAGGTTACGTTGTGCAACAGCCTTATCATAATCGTCTTGTAAGGCTTTAAGCTCAGATTTGGCGCTATTTAGTGCAGCTTCTAAATCTGAATTTGTTTCAGAAAGCAAACGATTTTCTTTTTTAAGATTTGCGTACTTGCTTTCTAATGCTGTGTGTATTTTTTTTGAAACACAAGACGTTGTTATTGTTAATAAAATTGCAAGTGTTATAAGTTTTTTAATCATGGTTAGGTTATATTTTTTTCTGACTGTTAGAGATCTAATTCAACTAAAATAGGACAATGGTCACTATGCATAGCTTCGGTTAGTATAAGCGCACGTTTAATTTTTTCTTTAAGTGGCACACTAACCATGGCGTAATCTAAGCGCCAACCTTTATTGTTTGCTCTAGAATTTGCACGGTAGCTCCACCAAGAAAATTCTTGTTTTTCAGGATGTAAATGCCTGTAACTGTCTGTAAAACCACTATCTATAAAATTGCTTAACCAAGCGCGTTCTTCGGGTAAAAATCCAGAAACCCCTTTCAATTTAGGGTTGTGGATATCTATAGGCTCGTGGCAAATATTATAATCGCCACAAACTACTAATTTTGGTTTTTCTTTTTGCAATGTGTTTAAATACGTCTTAATTAAATCCATGTATTCAAACTTATGTTCTAGTCTTTCAGTATTAGTGCCAGAAGGTAAATACATACTCATTACAGAAACAGTTTTGTAATCTACCCTTATGTTTCTCCCTTCAAAATCCATAGATTCAATTCCGGTTCCAAACTCAATGTGATCTGGTTCTTTTTTACATAAAATAGCAACACCGCTATAGCCTTTTTTTTGCGCACTAAACCAATAATTAAAATGGTATCCTGCGGCTGTAAATAGCGAAAGGTCTAGTTGCGATTCCATGGCTTTTATTTCTTGCAGGCATACCACATCTGGGTCTGAAGCCACAAGCCAATCTATAAAACCCTTGTTTAGTGCTGCTCTTATACCGTTTACGTTATAGGATATTATTTTCATTAAAAATTTAATTTGTAGCCTCTAAGTTAACTTTAATTTTGAGGTTGTGCAAAATAGTTTCAATCTGTTAAACTACTAAAAGGCTAAAATAAATAATACCCTACTTTTACGCTACTATTTTATGTAGGTTTTAACGCTAAAATAATTTTCAATTTAAGCAGTTATAGTTAAACAATGAAAACGGTAGTACTCTATTTATTATTTTTTGTTTCCCTTGGTTTGGCTGCGCAAAACATTGAGCAAAATTATGTAACAAAACGTTTTGCAGTTACAGACACTATTATCATTGATTCTGTAAGTATAAATCCTAGTAAATTTATTTTAAAAACCAAATCTAACACTGTAATAGACACTTCACTTTACCATGTAAATTTTGCTAAAGCGTTTCTAAAATTTAAAACTAAAATTGATACAGATTCAGTAACGGTATCGTATTTAAAATACCCTAAGTTTTTAACCAAGGTTTACCGCCAACTTAATGATGCAGTTATAGTTGATGAAAATGCAGGTTTTAGGCAATTGTATCGTTTAGAAACTTCAACCCCAAAAAACACGCTAGCGCCTTTTGATGGTTTAACCACATCTGGAAGTATATCTCGTGGTGTTACCATAGGTAATAACCAAAACGCGGTATTAAATAGTGCTTTAGATTTGCAGATTTCTGGTAAGTTGAGTGATAAAGTGTCCTTGCGTGCTTCAATACAAGATGCTAATATTCCGTTGCAAGAAAGTGGGTATTCTCAGCGTTTAGATGAGTTTGACCAAGTGTTTATAGAGTTGTACAGTGATGCTTGGAATATCCGTGCAGGCGATATTGATTTAAGTAATTCCAACAGTTATTTTGCAAATTTTAATAAGCGTGTACAAGGTCTTAAAGTTAGTGCTAATTTAACTGAAAATACTACCGCTTTTGGTTCTGGGGCTATAGTCCGTGGGCAATTTACAACCTCACAGTTTACTGCGCAAGAAGGTAACCAAGGACCGTATAAACTCCGTGGTGCAAATAATGCCCTTTTTGTGCTTATTGTTTCTGGTAGTGAAACTGTTTATGTAAACGGATTGCCTTTGCAACGTGGCGAAAACAATGATTATATTATAGATTATAATGCGGGCGAAATTATATTTAACTCAACCTATCCCATAACTTCTGAAATGCGCATAACTGTAGATTACCAGTTTACAGATCGTAATTACACACGTTTTACAGTGTTTGGTGGAGCAAATTACGACACGGAAAAACTAAAACTAAACGTGTCTGTTTACTCCGAAAGTGATGCCAAAAACCAACCTTTACAACAAAATTTATCTACAGCTCAAACACAGGTTTTAGCAAATGCTGGTGATGATGCTAGTTTAATGTTTGCGCCTTCTGAAACACCAGAAACGTTTTCTGAAAACCGTATTTTATACCGAAAAGAAGTAAGTGGTACAGAAGATATTTTTGTGTTTTCTAACAATCCGGAAGACAACTTGTTTAGTGTGCGCTTTACTTTAGTTGGTGCAAACCAAGGCAATTATGTGTTGCTAAACAATGAAGCGGTGAGTGCTATTTTTGAATATATTGCTCCAATTAACGGTGTGCCACAAGGTAATTACAGTCCAATTACAAAGTTAATTGCCCCAGAACGTTTGCAAGTTGCTGTAGTAAATGGCAATTATAAACCTACCGAAAATACAGATGTCTTTTTTGAATTGGCTGGTAGTAAAAACGATATTAATTTGTTTTCCAGCCTAAATGATGATGATAATGATGGGTACGCAGCAAAATTTAAAATTAGGCAACAACTGATAACCTCAGATAGTTTATGGAATTTATCTGCTTTGGTAAATACAGATTTTATGCAACAAAATTTTAGAACCATAGAGCGTTTATACCAACCAGAATTTAGCAGAGATTGGAATTTAGAACCTATCACAACTAACCAAGGCAACTTAAATAATGGTAATCAATTTTTGCTAACCACGGGTTTAAATCTTAAACACTCAAAAAAAGGAACTGTGTCTTATAATTTAGAGTATTTGGATTTTGTAAATAGTTTTAAAGGCAACCGCCATAATTTTAATGCTAATCTTGTTTTAGGGAATTTCAATATAGTTTCTAAGTCTAGTTTTTTAACTAGTAAAAGCAACCTAAATACTTCGGAATTTTTTAGAACATTCAATAGGGTTGTTTTTAACAGAAAGCATAGTTGGGCTGGTGTAAAATTGGCTTCAGAAGCAAATATCCAAAATGTAATTGCTACAGATTCTTTAACCAATTTAAGTCAAAAATTTAATGCTCTAGAAACCTTTGTTGGTATTGGCGATAGTACAAAAGTATTTACAGAGCTTGGGTACATAAAACGTTTTAACGATAGTTTACGTGGTAATGCACTAGCTCGTGTAAATAGCTCTGATACCTATTATTTAAAGTCGCGCTTTATTCAAAATAAAAACACACAATTACAGCTATTTGCAAATTATAGGGTTTTAAAAGCCAATGATGCATCAGCTCAGGATGAAGAAAGTTTAAATAGTCGCTTAAACTTCAATAAAAAACTATTTAAAAATGGTGTTATTTGGAATACTAATTTTGAAACCAATTCTGGCAGTTTGCCACAACAAGATTTTACTTACGTTGCCGTTGAAGCCGGACAAGGAGCTTATACCTGGATAGATTATAACGAAAATAGCATACAAGAACTTAGTGAGTTTGAAATTGCGCAATTTGCAGATCAAGGCAGTTATATAAGAGTGTTATTGCCAAACCAGGTTTTTGTGCGTACACACCAAAACAGATTAAGTCAAACCTTAACATTAAACCCAAACAACTGGATCACAGACACATCTAAAATCCAAAAGTTTTTGTCTAGTTATCATAATCAAACTTCGTTTTTAATAGATAGAAAATTAAAACGAAATGGTACTAATTTTAATCTCAACCCTTTTGAAACCGATGAATCCAATCAATTGGCATTAAATAACAGTTTTAGAAATGTGCTGTTTTATAATCGTGGCAAACAAAATTATACCACCTCATATACCTTTTTAAGCACCACAAATCGTAATTTGTTATCTATAGGTTTTCAAGAAAATAAGTTGAAAACACACCAACTTAATTTTAACCACAAATTTGCTACACATTTTTTAGCAGATTTACAATGGAATAATAGTAAGGACGAAAGTACGAGCGAAAATTTTACAAACCGAAATTTCAAAATAAATGAACTACGTTTATTTCCTAAAATAGCCTACGTATTTAACGAAAACGCACAGTTTGATGTGTTTTACCAATTCACTCAAAAATCAAATACTATTGGGAGCTTAGAATCTTTGTCTCAGAATAATTACGGGGTTTCATTTACATATAATAATGCTCAAAAAATTGCATTAACAGGGCAATTTAACTTTTTTCAAAATGAATTTGAAGGCAATGCAAATACGCCAGTTGCTTATCAAATTCTCGAAGGTTTACAGCCAGGAAAAAATTTTACGTGGAGTTTAATTGCCCAAAAAAAAATAACGAAGTTTTTGGATTTGAATCTGAATTACTTTGGACGAAAAACAGAAACTAGCAAAACTATACATACAGGCACGGTTCAGCTGAAGGCTTATTTTTAAATAAAAAAGCACGCAACCTTTATAGCGTTTTAGTATCTTTATGGTGTAACAAATAATTAAATTTTATGAAAATTAAAATCATAGTAGTAGCCTTAATTATAGGTAGTCTTAATATTGGTGCGCAAGATACAGGCACTGACCGTGAACTTTTAAAAACCACAGAATTATCTACAAATCTTTTTGATTTGGTAGTTGCAGGATCTTTAAATGTAAATTATGAACGTTTATTTAAAAATAATCAGTCGTTATTTACGAGCGTTACATTTTTTGACACTTATGGTTATTATGATGCGGGTTATATTAGGGAATCTTCTGCGGTAACCCTAAAAGCGGCTTACTTTATTTATTTTACTAAAAATAAAGATCATGAAGGTTTTTTCTTTTATCCTCAATTAAGATTAAGAACCGGTAAGGTTACTGTTGAAGATTACTACTACTACGATGAAGTTGTAGATTCTACTTTTGAAAATACTTATAGTTATGATGTTGATGGAGTAGGCGCAGGTTTTGGACTGGGCCATAAATGGTTGTTTAGTAATAAATTTACACTAACACTTAATACTGAAATTGCAAGACATCTTGGCAATTGGGAAACAGATTACTTAGATGATATAGAATTTAGAGTTGGAGTTAACTTTGGGTATCGTTTTTAATTATAAATGTTAGAATTTAAAGTAGTTAATTAAAAACCAATTAGTATTTATTGCGTTTCTGGTTTTCTTTCATCTTATCTAAATTTTCTTTAGTAAGCATATAATCTTTAACATCTTTGTCTTTCCAACGGTAATAAGAAAACAAAGGAAAAACAACAAAAAATAAACCCAAAACACCAAAGCCAATAAGCTTATTCGCATAGCTTACTGTGAGAAAATACCCTAATGCTATACAGGTAAAAGATGCAATACACAAAATGAGTGTTATGAGTTTTATGGGTTTCATAATTATTTTAAGCTCAATTTTAAACTCAATTCTTTCAACTGCGCATCATCAATAGGTGCTGGTGCATCAATCATAACATCTCTACCAGAGTTATTTTTAGGAAACGCAATAAAATCCCTAATCGTTTCTTGTCCGCCTAAAATTGCAACTAGTCTATCCAAACCAAAAGCCAAACCTCCGTGTGGTGGTGCGCCATATTCAAAAGCATCCATTAAGAACCCAAATTGCGCCTTAGCATCTTCATCAGAAAAACCTAAATGTTTTAGCATTATAGCTTGTGTTGCTTTATCATGAATACGAATAGAACCACCACCAATCTCGTTTCCATTTAAAACCAAATCATAAGCATTGGCTTTAACCTCTCCAGGATTGGTATCTAATAATTCTATTTGCCCAGGTTTTGGCGACGTAAACGGATGGTGCATAGCGTGGTAATGCCCGGTTTCTTCATCTAATTCTAACAACGGAAAATCAATAACCCAAAGTGGTGCAAATACTTTAGGGTCTCTAAGCCCTAGGCGTGTTGCTAATTCCATACGCAATGCGCTTAATTGCGCGCGTACTTTGTTTTTATCTCCAGATAATATACAGATTAAATCACCAGCTTTTGCGCCAGTAACTTCTGCCCATTTTGCTAAATCCTCTTGATCGTAAAATTTATCTACGGAAGATTTGTAGGTGCCATCGTCATTGCAACGGCAATATACCATGCCTAGAGCACCAACTTGTGGTCGTTTTACCCAATCTATAAGTTGGTCTATTTCTTTTCTTGTGTATGAATTTCCGTTTGGTACAGCAATACCAACAACTAATTCTGCGGTATTAAAAACATTAAAATCTTTATGTTGTGCAACAGCGTTAAGCTCGCCAAATTCCATTCCAAATCTAATATCAGGCTTATCGTTTCCGTATAAACGCATGGCATCATCGTATAGCATTCTAGGAAATTTTTCAATTTCAATGCCATTAACCTCTTTAAGTAAATGACGTGTTAAGCCTTCAAACACATTTAAAATATCTTCTTGTTCTACAAAGGCCATTTCACAATCTATCTGAGTAAATTCTGGCTGTCTATCGGCACGTAAGTCTTCATCTCTAAAACATTTTACAATCTGAAAATATTTGTCCATACCGCCAACCATAAGCAATTGCTTAAACGTTTGTGGAGATTGAGGTAGTGCGTAAAACTGACCCTCATTCATACGGCTTGGCACAACAAAATCGCGAGCTCCTTCTGGAGTAGATTTTATTAAGTAAGGTGTCTCAACTTCAATAAAACCATCATTAGATAGGTAATTTCTAACTTCTTGGGTAACTTTAGCTCTAAAAATTAAATTCTCCTTTACAGGATTACGGCGTATGTCTAGGTAACGGTATTTCATACGTAAGTCATCACCGCCATCGGTTTTATCTTCAATAGTAAATGGTGGTACTAAAGAGGCGTTTAAAACAGTGAGTTCGTTTACTAAAATTTCAATATCGCCAGTAGGTATATTTGGATTTTTAGAGGCGCGTTCTTGTACTTTTCCATGGATTTGAATTACAAACTCACGTCCTAATTTTTGAGCCTTTTCAAACACCAATTTATCCGTCTGTTCTTCATCAAAATACAGTTGTGTAATGCCGTAACGGTCTCTAAGATCTACGTAAATCATAAACCCTTTATTACGTACTCCTTGCACCCAACCGCTAAGTGTAACTTCTGTATTATTGTGTGCGGCTTTTAATTCGCCACAGGTATGACTTCTAAACATAATGTATTTTTTTCTTCTGCAAATTTAACACATTAGACTAAAGCTCAAATCTAATTATGATTTTTTAAATTTTATAAAATAGTATTATGGTTTGTATATTTAAAATGTTTTTTCTGATACATCAGTAATTTTAACATAAAAACTTCAAATTAATTAACGTTTTGATAACATATATCTAAAAATTGTTGTTTTTTTACAAACCATTAAAAATTAACTAAAAATCAAAAAAATGAAAAAAAATTCTTTTTTACTATTTGTGTTCATGCTGTGTTTTACACTAACAGCATTTGCTCAAGAAGTGTCAGGAACTGTAATTGATGCTGAAAGTTCTCAGCCACTTCCAGGTGTTTCTGTAATTATTAAAGGCACTGCTACAGGTGCTACAACAGATTTTGACGGAAAATATGCATTAAATGCTAGTAATGGCGATGTGTTGGTGTTTTCTTATGTAGGTTTTGACACACAAGAAGTTACCGTAAAAGGTTCTGTTGTTAACGTAACCTTAAAATCTGGTGTTGCTTTAGACGAAATTGTATTAGTAGGATCTCGTACAGCTCCAAGAAGTAACATAGACACTCCACTACCAATAGATGTAGTAGGTGTTAAGGAATTAACACAAACTGGTCAGGTGAGTTTTGATAAAGCGTTACAATACAGAATACCATCTTTTAACACCGTACAAACTCCTGTTAATGATGCTACTTCTTTATTAGATCCTTATGAAATAAGAAACATGGGGCCATCTAGAACCTTAATCCTTATTAACGGAAAACGTAAAAACTTAAGTGCGTTATTATACACACAAACTTCTCCAGGCCGTGGTGAAACTGGTGCAGATATCTCTGCAATACCAACAGATGCTATTAAGCGTGTTGAGATATTAAGAGATGGTGCTTCTGCACAATACGGATCTGATGCTATTGCAGGTGTAATGAATATTATACTTAAAGACGATGCCAACTATGGTTCTGCAACACTAAGAACTGGTATTACTGGTGAAGGTGATGGCGAAATGGTAGGTTTTGCTGTAAATAATGGATCTGCTATTGGTGACGGTAGAGGTTTTATTAACTATACTATAGATATGTCTAAAGTAAATTTAGCAAACAGACCTGGTACTGTTGATGCTGAAGGTGAAGCAGGTGACTTTGGTGCTGATATTGCTGATGTACAAGAGTTTTTATCGCGTCGCCCAGATGCTGGTAATATCAATGGATCACCAGAAACCGCGGCTTCAAAATTTTTAATTAATGGTGGTTATGATTTATCTGAAGATACAGAACTATATTTTAATGCAGCTTATGTTTATAAGAGTGTAAATAGTTTTGCAAACTACAGAACTCCATATTGGAGAACTACAGATGCTTTTCCATACTTAGCAGATTTTTTCCCAGGCAATAACCCAAATAACCCAGGTGGTTATGATGGTTATGTGCCAACGTTTGAAGGTTTGTTAAACGATTATAATGGAACTGTTGGTATTAAAACAAAAATTAACGATTGGAATGTAGATTTAAGTTATACTACTGGTGGCAACACACAAACGTATAAAGTAAACAATTCTCATAACAGAAATGAAGTGTTTTCTGCTTCAACTTGGATAGATGCAAATAACAACGGTGTTGTTGATGCTGGTGAGATTACTGAAGGTTCACCTTTATACCAAGCAAACTCACAACAATCTTTTGATCCGGGTGGAACACGTTTTACACACAACGTAGGAAATATTGACATTAACAGAATATTATCTGATAAGGTAAGTATTGGTTTTGGTGCTGAGTTTAGAAACGAAACTTTTGAAGTTATTGAAGGTGAATTAGCATCTTATGATGGTGGTGGAGCCGATTCTTTTGCAGGTAATAGCCCTGAGAACTCTGGTAAATTTAACCGTTACAACTTTGGGGGTTATTTTTCTTTAGACTATGATGTATCTGATGCCTTTTTATTAAGGGGTACGTTAAGAACTGAAAACTATTCAGATTTTGGAAATACATTTGTTTACAAATTTAGTACGCGTTACAAAGTTGCCGATGCATTAGCATTTAGAGCGTCTTACTCTACAGGGTTTAGAGCGCCAACATTACACCAAATTTATACGCAGAAAGCACAGTATAGCTTTGTACCAGGACAAGGTATTCAAGTAGGTGGTTTAATAAATAACGTATCTACACAAGCTAAACTTCTAGGAATTCCTAGTTTAGACGCTGAGGAATCTACAAACTTTACGTTTGGTTTAGGCGGAAAAGTAGGAAATCATTTCTCTTATACAGTAGATTACTACAACATTGCTGTAAAAGATCGTATAGTTTTAGGTACGGAGATTGGACCAAGCGGTGACGCAACAAACCCATTAGATATTTTATTAGCTAATAATAACTTAAGTGATTTAAGTTTCTTTTCTAATGCATTAGATACTAGAACATCTGGTATTGATGTGGTTTTAGAGTATAAAAATATTGCTTTAGGGAATGGGGATTTAGACCTTAACTTATCTGGAAACTACGTAATCCAAAACGAACGTGATGGTGACGTAAAAGATATAGCTATTGTTGCTAACGCAGGACAGTCTGTTGTTAACCAAACACAAGAAGCCTTATTCTTTACATCGCGTCCAGAAATGAAGTGGATATTGGGTGCAAACTATGATATTGGTAAGTTTGGCTTTAACTTAAACAATACCTATTTTGGAAAAACTACATTTTTCCAACAAGGGTTATCTACAGATGCTAACGGTAAATTTAATTTAAGAACAGAATTTACACCAAAAATTGTTACAGATTTATCTATTAACTATGCGGTGTCAGAAAAACTTTCGTTACAATTAAACGTTAACAACTTATTAAATGTATTACCAGAGTGGGAATTTAAATCTGAAAGTGCAGAAGGAGATGCTATATTAGCAGGGACGTCTGCAAACACTACAGTTAAAGAGCAATCTAACTTAATTACATTTAACCAACGTTATTCTCAAATGACTTATGATGGGTATCATTTTAGTCAATTAGGAACAATGTTTAACTTTTCTTTAAACTACAAGTTTTAAAAATCTTTTTTTATTATAATATTAAAATGCCTCTTGTATAAGGGGCATTTTTTTATTTCAATTTTTAAGAAATTAGGATGTTAAACTGTTCATAATAAGAGCTATAAATACTATTGCCAAAATAAAAAATGTATTTTTTTTAGTAATGACATAAGACACCTATGAATTCAATTTCCCTAAACACAATTCGGTATCAATAACAACGGGGATTAGTATTTGCTTTAGAATTATATTTGGAAAAACTAATGGTAATGTTATTTTTAATTTAAATAATAAAACATGTATTAAGAATTATGCAAAGTTTATATAAAGATGGATTAGAGCATATATATGATGCGATGTATCAAACGTTTATTGATTATAAAAATGAGTTTGAATTCTATTCAACTATTTTAAAACAACATGATAAAAACAATGTTTTAGAAGTTGGTTGTGGTACAGGAAACTTAGCTACTCATTTTATAAACTCAGATATTTTATACACAGGTATGGATTTGAGTGATGACATGGTGAAACTATCAAAAGCAAAGAATCCTAATGGGCGTTTTATTCAAGGTGATGTAACCAACTTTACATGTTCTAAATCTGTACAATCTCTAATAATTACAGGCAGAACCTCTAGTTATCTTTTAGATAATAAAGCCGTTTATAATGCACTAAACAGTATCTACAATGCTTTGGATACTAATGGCTTACTCTGTTTTGATTTTATTGATGCGAGTCGTTTTTTTAAAATCATTAAAGGCGGAAAAAAAGTAACTCACAAAGCAAGTTTTAACGATAAACATTATTATAGAGATAGCGAAATGACACCAAATAAGCAAAGGGATAACTTTATGTTTAATTGGGATGCCAAATATTATGAAATAACAGATAGCGAAACAATTACAATAGCTGAAGATAAATCTTTAGTTAGAGCGTTTACTAAAAATGAGTGGGAGCTCTTTTTAGAGCTATGCAATTTTGAATTAGTTGATTTTATAGACAGAAAAAGCTATGCATTTGACACCTATGTTGTGGTTGCTAAAAAATGCTAAAAGCCCAGAATTATCTGAGCTTTTAATATCTTCTGGTTTTATGCCCTTTTAAGTTTTATTCTGTTCACTAAATAATATAATACAGGTACTATAATTAACGTTAAGAAAGTGGCAAAGGTAAGTCCAAAAATAATAGCCCAACTCATTGGTCCCCAAAAGGCAACATTTTCTCCACCGATGTAAAAATGAGGATTTAATTCTGTTAGTAAGGTTCTAAAATTAATATTTATTCCTAAAGCTAATGGCAATAAACCTAAGATGGTTGTAATCGCTGTTAACAATACAGGTCTTAAACGTGTTTTTCCTCCTTCAACAATACTTTCTAAAAGTTGTGTTTTTGTAATTTTTTTGTGATACTCTAAATTTAATTCACGCGCTTTTCTTTCTATTATAAGTTTTATATAATCTATTAAAACTATGGCATTATTCACAACAATACCTGCAAGAGAGATAATACCAATCATGGTCATTAAAATAACAAACTCCATTCTAAAGATTAACAAACCAAATAATACGCCTATTAAACTTAGTAACACTGATATAGAAATAATTATTGGTGTTGTTGCAGAATTAAATTGTGCTACCATAATTAAAAAGATTAATAACACAGCAATTAATAAGGCTTTGCTTAAAAAGGCCATTTCTTTAGCTTGATCTTCTTGTTCTCCTGTAATGCTTAATGAAATTCCTTTTGGAAACTCAAAATCATTTAGAGCTTTTCTGATATTGTCATTTACTTCTGTAGCGTTATAATCGTTTAAGACATTAGAATATAAGGTTACTACTCTATCTAAATCTAAGCGTTTGACAGCACTAAATGTGGACGAATTTTCTGCGGTGGCTATTGCTGCAATAGGAACTTGTTTTATTTGCCCACTACCTTGATCTCTAAAAGTTATTTTTTGATTAAGTAGCGCATCTTTGCTATAGCGGTATTCATCTTTTAATCTTATGTTTATAGGATAGTCATCGTCTAAATCTTTAAATGTAGATATTTCTTTACCATAAAGTGCAGTTCTTAAATTTGCACCTATTTGCCCTGATGATACACCAAGGCGTCTGGCTTTTTGACGATCTATATTAACTAATAATTCTGGTTTTCCTTGGTCGATATCTAGTTTTAATTCTTCGATACCTCCAATATTTTGTTCGTTAATAAACGATTTTAAATTATTGGCTGTCTCTAGGATTAGGTCATAATCTTCACCTTTAATTTCAAGATTTATTGGTGAGCCTGTTGGTGGACCATCTGAAGGTTTATCTACAACAATAGTTAGCCCTGGATACCCATAAAGTAGCTCTCTAATTTCTTTTAAAACCGTTTCAGTTTCTACACCTTCACGGTCTTGATATTTCACAAAATCAATAGTAATTCTAGCTTTATTAGGTGTGTTACCTCCCTGTTGTCCTTGAGATGGGTCTGATGTGCCAGCTCCAACTTGTCCAATAACTGAAGTCACCAAAAAACTTTCGCCATCTTTTTCATATTTCTTAAGATGATTTTCAATATCACTTTCAATAATTTTAGATATTTTGTTTGTTTCTTCAATATCTGTACCTATTGGATATTCTAAAAACACAAACACTTGTTTTGCTTCCGTATTTGGGAAGAATAAAGTTTTTGGTGGAAAAACACCCATTAAAAAGCCTGCTAAAAATAATAAACCAAAAGTGCCTAAAACAAATACAATTGGCCGCTTACCTTTTAATGCATATTTAAGAAAACGTTCGTAACTGTCTTCTAATCTGTTTAACATGCTGCGTTTGTTTTCTTTTTTTGAAACCACCTTCATGTAAACAGAGATTAACATTGGGTTAATAACTAGAGCAACAAATAATGAAGAACTTAAAACCACAATAAGTGTAATTGGAAGCCATTTCATAAATTCTCCCATAATACCTTCCCATAAAATTAAAGGAAAGAAAGCTGCTAATGTGGTTGCAGTTGAAGCTATAATAGGCATAGCAACTTCACCAACGCCTAGTTTTGCGGCTTTTAATCTTGGAATACCTTCATCCATTAAACGATATACATTTTCAACCACTACAATACCATTATCAACGAGCATTCCTAATGCAATGACTAATGAGAACAATACCATTGTATTTAGAGTAACGCCAAAGAAGCTTAAAATAGAAAATGATAAAAACATGGATAGTGGTATGGCAATACCAACAAATAATGCATTTCTAAACCCTAAGAAAAAATACAATACTAAAACTACTAAAATGACACCTAAGATGATACTGTTCTCTAAATCTGACACCATAGTTCTGGTATCATTAGATTGGTCATTGGTTTTAGAAATAACCAAATTACTTGGAAATTTTGAGGCTTTGGCTTCTGCTATTATTGCATCTATTTTTGTTGAAGCTTCAAGTAAATTTTCCCCACCACGTTTTTTTACATCTAGCATCACAACAGATTCTAAATACTCTCGGGCATAGCTTTCCTTTTCTTGTTCTTTAAACGCAACATCTGCAATGTCTCTCAGGTAAACAATGTTTCCTTTTTCTTGTTTTACAATGATGTTTGCAATTTCTTCTGCACTATTAAATTCCCCAATAACTCTAACATTACGACGTGTACCATTTTGAAGGATATTTCCACCAGAGGTGCTTCTGTTTTCAAAAACAATAGCATTTTCAATATCTGTAAAGCTTATTTTTGAGGCTTCCATTTTATATAAGTCTACAGCAATTTCAATTTCTTTTTCTTGCATCCCTCTAATATCTACACCAGATATTTCGGGTAACTCTTCAATTTCATCTTCTAAATATTCGGCATACTCTTTGAGCTGATCCATAGAAAATTCGCCCGAAAGGTTAATATTCATAATAGGCATCATCTCAGAGAAATTCATCTCTGTAACACTAGGTTCTGTTGGCAAGTCTTTTGGAAAATCGCTATCTGCCATAGCGATATCTACCTTATCTTTTACTTTTTGAAGTGCTTCTGAAGGGGTTGTGTCAAAATTAAATTCAACCTGAATACTAGAAAATCCTTGGATAGAATTTGATGTAATTTTATCAACTCCAGTAATAGCATTTATTTCTTTTTCAAGTGGTTTTGTGATGAGTTTCTCGACGTCTAAAGCAGAATTACCAGGATAAGGTGTAGCTATATATATTTGCGGAATATTAATTTCTGGGAAATTTTCTCTTGGCATTGCCATATATGATGTGATACCACTTAATACGATGATAAATGTTATTACAGCAATAGTCACACGATTAGATATCGCCCAACTGGAGAGTTTAAATTCTTTTATTTTTTGATTACTCATGGTCTATTATATTTTATTCTGCTATAGAAACATTGTCATTATTCTTAACAAGTTTAGCTCCTTTATCTATAATAAGATCAGTGACTTTTAGGCCATTAGAAATAAAGGTTTGATTATTATATTCTTTGCCAACAGTAACAAGTGTTTTAACGACCTTATGAGTGTTATTATCTTGTAAAAGTGTGTATACAAAAGTTTTATTATTATTATCTTTTTGAATAACGTAAGATGGTATAATGATACCGTCAGCTTTAAAATCATTAATTTGTACATTAGCCAATAAATTAGCTTTAATAGTATTATCGGAATTATTAATATTTATTCTAGCTTTAAAACTTCTATTATTAGGGTTTATAAAATTACCAACTTGCGTAATTTTAGAAGTCATTACTTTATTTATAGAAGGAAAGGTTATGTCTACGTCAGTCCCTTTTTTTACAGCCGACAAATATGTTTCTGTAATTTCTGTTTCTAAGTAGACCTCTTTTAAATTAACGATTCTTAAAAAGGGAAGTTGTGGATTGGCTAATTCGCCTGCTTTTGCAAAAATTTCATCTATAACTCCAGAGAATGGAGCGGTAATCTTCATTTTGTTAGCTTGAGCATAAAGTGAATTTAAGTTACTCTCTAAACCTTCTTTTTGTGCTTTGGCTTGTAGGTATTGAATCTCACTACCTATATTTTGTTTCCAGAGACGCTCTTGTCTTTCAAATGTTGTTTTTGCTAAAACTAATTGTGTTTTTAATTGTGATATATTGTTGTTTAAAACACCGGCATCTAATTGTGCTAAGGTTTGTCCTTTGTGTACTTTTTGACCTTCTTTTATATATATTTTAGTAATTGTTCCTCCCATTTCTGGATGTAACTCAACACTTTTGTCAGACTTTACAGTGCCTTGTACTTCTATATAATGTTTGAAATTTTTTTCTACTGGTTTTAGTGTCGTAACAACCACCAATCGTTTTGTAGTATCTAATTTTGATAATTTATTTTCAACCAAAAGAAGCTTTTCACTCAAGCTATCTATTTGCTGTTTTAAATTTGCTTTTTGATTCTTTAGTTCCTTTATATTCGTTGGAATTTCTGGTTCATTACCACAAGCCACTATGAGTAAACTTAAGGTTAGTAGAGAAAATATATGTTTCATGATGTTCATGTTTTTTTTGAATGATTAGTTGTTTTGTATAGTATTTGTAATAGTTTCTAGTTCTGCTTTTGTATTGATAACCTCAAGCATGGCTTGTAGAAGATCTTGCTGTATGGTATATAGTTGTGTTTGTGCTTGTCTTAATTCAAAACTACTGGCAATGCCTTCAAAAAATTTAGTTTGGTTTTTTTGTTCGATACGTTCAGCAAGCATTAAATTATCCTTTTTATTCTGGTAGTTGTGTATTGCAAATTGATAATCGCTTTTGGCATTAGCAATTTGTAGTTTTAGTTGTTGCTGAGTTTCGGTAAGATCATTTTCAGCCTTCTCTAAATTTAGTTTGGCACGTTGTGAGCGCGCACTTTTTAGTCCAGAACCAAATATTGGTATGTCTAAATTTAGTCCAAAAGATGCTGTGCCAACCCAAGGGTTATCAAAATTTAGAAAGTCAAAAGCATTTCTGTTTGCTAGATATGCGCCAGTCACAAAAGCATTTAATGTGGGTAACACTCTACTTTGTTCCAATTTTACTAGAAGCTCATTAGACACTCTATTGTTTTCAGCAATTTTATAATCAATGTTATTTTCTATTTGGATTTCAGTATTTAATACATCTAGTTTAATGTTGTTTAATACTAATTTCTCTAGATTTTCAGACAATTGCGTTTGGTTTTCTACATCTAAACCTAATGTTATATTAAACATTTTGTAAGCAATAGCTTTTAGGCGTTTTGAATTTTCTAAGTTATTTTGAACATTAGATAGGGTGATTTTAAGTTGTTCAACACTTTCTTGCTCTGTAAGTCCGTTTTCGTAAATCTTTAGTGTTTCGTTGTAATTTTTTTGTAAAACTGTAATATTGCGTTCTAGAATTTTGATACTTTCTTCAGCAAGCAAAACATTTCCGTAGGCATTAACCACTAGTTTTCTAATTTCTAGATCGGTTTTAATTTTGGCATTTTCAGAAATTTCTAAGAACACTTTTGCAGATTGAAGGCCTACAAGGTACGAGCCGTCAAATATTTTTTGAGATAATGTTACGCCAGCAATAACAGACTGGGGTGCACCAAAATCTATAAACCCATCTTCTCCAAAATCTATGGGTTCATCAAACTGTTGTTTAATGTTGTTCTGGTATTGAATGCTACCATTTATTTGTGGTAAACCAGAAGCAATAGTTTCCCATTTTTGTTGTTTTGCAGCATCAATATCACGAGCGGCATTAGTTGCTTGTCGGTTATTTTTTAATGCAAAGTCAATAGCTTCCTGAAGTGTGAAATTGTTTGGTGTTTCTTGAGAAAAACTACTCAAACCTATTAATAAGCAAACCGTTAGGGTTAATAATTTAGTCATTAGCAATAGTTTGTGTTTTGTTAATAAAATCATTGAATACCCCCAATCCTTTTGGAGTACAAATACCTCGTAAATGGTACTCATAAAATTGTTCAATAATTGTTTTTAAAGATTGTGTTTGTAGCGGAAACAAATCATTGTCCCTTATGGCAAGTAAGCTTGAAAAGTATAACCTAGAAATAAAATCTACGTTTATATCTAATCTGTAAATGCCTAATGCAAGACCTCTGTTAAGATTGGCGGTAACACAAGTTTGCATCATGTTAAATTGTTTCTTTTTTAGCGTATTAAATATTTGCGGGTAATATTTTTTAAGTTGGTATTGTGGTGATGTTTTTTCGTTTTTAAGATGATTCATTACCACACGTTTTATATCATAAATTTCTTCAATCGGATTTTTTTGCAATGCACAAATGCCATCAATAGCCTCAGAAATAACTTTAAATAAATGCAGCATAGATGCACTAACTAAATCAGATTTTTTTTTGAAATATTTATAAATTGTTTTTTTTGAAATACCAATAGTGTTGGCAATATCATCCATAGTAACACTTTTAAAACCGTAGTTTAGAAAAAGCTCTGTTGCTATGTGTAATATTTTGTTTTCCATTAATTGGTTTCAGAATTAGTATTGAATCTATTTTAAAATGCAAAAATACAAATGGAAACTATAAAAACATTAAAAGTTTCCATGGTTTTAATAATTATTTAACACAGCTAACATTAGCTTTAAATAGCTACAAAGTTTTATTTTTGTAGTATGCAAAACATTGAAGCTTATCAGGAATCTTTTATGTCTTATATGAAAGATTTTACAGTTCACAAAGAACCAAAAAATCTTTACGAGCCCATAAATTATATTTTACAACTTGGCGGTAAACGTTTAAGGCCAGTATTAACCTTAATGACTGCAGAAATTTTTGGTGGTACTGTAAAAAATGCTTTAGATGCAGCACTTTCTATTGAGGTTTTTCATAATTTTTCTTTGGTGCACGATGATATAATGGATGATGCGCCTTTAAGAAGAGGTAATGCAACTGTGCATGAAAAATGGGATATAAACACGGGGATTCTCTCTGGTGACGCTATGCTTATTTTAGCCTACCAATTATTTGAAAACTATGAGCCAAAAGTTTTTCAAGCTCTTGCAAAATTATTTAGTAAAACAGCTTTAGAAGTCTGTGAAGGTCAGCAATATGATATTGATTTTGAAACAAGAACTGATGTTACCATTGAAGATTACCTAAAAATGATAGCTTATAAAACCGCTGTTTTGGTCGGTGCTGCAATGAAAATGGGTGCTATTGTTGCAGAAGCATCAGAAGAAAATCAAAATGCAATATATGATTTTGGACGTTATTTGGGTATTGCGTTTCAGTTGCAAGACGACTATTTAGATGCATTTGGTAATCCTGAAACTTTTGGAAAACAAGTTGGTGGTGATATTTTAGAACATAAAAAAACCTATTTATATCTTAAAACTTTAGAGTTGGGTAATTTGGATACTGTACAAAAGCTAAAAGCAACTATAGAAAACAGCACAATTACAGATACTGAAAAAGTGCAAACAGTAAAAGCACTTTTTGTAAGTTCTGGAGCAAACACTGCCACATTAAAAGCTGTAGAAACGTTTACAGAGAAAGCTTTTGAGGTTTTAGAGACACTAAATATACCTGAAACAAAAAAACAAATCCTTAGAGATTTTGGCAATAAATTAATGCGCCGAAAGGTCTAAATTGCCTAATTAATTAAAACCAAAACCGCACAAAAGGCATCCAAGGTTGGCTGTAAACACTTGTGTTTTCGTTATATAACACATCATATCTAATGCCAAAAACAATATTATTAGTGCGGTAGCCAGCACCCAAAAATAAGCCCGAATACCAATAATTACGATCTGCGATTGCAGAAAAATTTTCTTCAAAATTTTGACTCACATGCAGTTGTTCAAATTCTACAGAAAGCTGAATTGTTTCATAAGGGTTTACAAGCCCAATGATACTTCCGCCAAGAATGGTAGATTTAAAAACATCGCGCTGTGCACTATAACTAAAGTTTAGACCAGCGCCTACAGAAACATAAGGATTTAAAGGGTAAATAGCATTTGGAGCTAGAGTGGCGCTAAAAAGAGTGTTGCCAAAATTTAAACCCACTCCACCACCATATTGTACTTTGTCCCAAAACGTTTTAGTAAGCGTTTCATCTTTAGTATTTTGAGAAAAAGATGTTATTGGCACAATACTAAATAATATGAAAAGAACTACTGTTTTTTTTAATTTTTTGATTATTATAAACATCATAGTGGGTTAATTTTTACGTTATAAATATACTAAAAAACAAACCTATTTTTGTTAAAAGTTGTATTTTTGAATTAATTTTATCGAAACGAAAACGGCTCAAACAAGCAAATGGATAAATTTTCCTTTCTCAATGCAGCGCATACAGCATATTTTGCTGATTTATATGATCAATACTTAAAATATCCAGACTCTGTAGAACCAAGTTGGCGTGCCTTTTTTCAAGGGTATGATTTTGGTTCTGAATCTAACGGATTTGAAAATGAAAACAGTAATGACAACTCAGCAGTTCATATACCAGAGCATATTCAAAAAGAATTTCAAGTTGTAAAACTTATTGATAGTTACAGAGGTAGAGGTCATTTATTTACCAAAACAAATCCTGTAAGAGCAAGAAGAAGGTATTTGCCTACGCTAGAAATTCAAAATTTTGGTTTAGCTATAAGTGACTTGAATACCGTGTTTTCAGCAGGAGACATTATAGGCTTAAAATCAGCCACACTTCAAAGTATTATTGATCATTTAGAACGTATTTATTGTGATTCTATAGGTGTAGAATACATGTATATCAGACAGCCAGAAAAGATTGATTGGATTCAGAAAAAACTGAATATAAACGATAATCATGCTCAGTTTTTAGCTGAAGAAAAAAAACACATTCTCAAAAAATTAAACGAAGCCGTTTCCTTTGAAACCTTTTTACATACCAAATATGTTGGTCAAAAGCGTTTTTCATTAGAAGGTAACGAGTCACTCATACCTGCTTTAGATGCTATTATTGAAAAAGCTGCAGACTCTGGTGTTAAAGAGTTTGTTATGGGTATGGCACATCGCGGGCGTCTAAGCACGTTAACCAACATTTTTGGAAAATCTGCAAAAGATATTTTTAGCGAGTTTGATGGTAAGGATTACGAAGAAAAAGTTTTTGATGGCGATGTAAAATACCATTTGGGTTGGACCAGTGATAGGGAAACCAATAGTGGTAAAAAAATTAACCTAAGTATTGCACCAAATCCTTCACATTTAGAAACCGTTGGAGCTGTTGTAGAAGGTATTGCCAGAGCAAAACAAGATAGTAATGCCATTGAAGATCCATCACAAGTATTGCCAATTATTGTTCATGGAGATGCCGCAATTGCGGGTCAAGGCTTAGTATATGAAGTGGTGCAAATGGCAGCATTAGATGGTTATAAAACTAATGGTACTATACATATTGTTGTAAATAACCAAATAGGTTTTACAACCAATTACCTAGATGCGCGTTCTAGCACCTATTGTACAGATGTTGCAAAAGTAACCTTGTCTCCAGTATTACACGTTAACTCAGATGATGTTGAGGCAGTAGTCCACGCAGCATTATTTGCTTTAGATTTTAGAAATCAATTTAAAAGCGATGTTTTTATAGATTTACTTGGCTATAGAAAATATGGGCATAACGAAGGTGATGAACCTAAATTTACACAACCCTTATTATACAAAGCGATTTCTAAACACAAAAATCCACGTGATATTTACGCCGAACGTTTAATTACTGAAGGCATTATTGATGCTTCTTTTGTAAAAACTATAGAAAAAGAATTTAAAGATAAGCTTGAAGAAAAATTAGTAGATTCTCGCAAAATTGAAAAAACTAAGATATCCCCATTTATGGCAGAACAATGGGAAGGTTTTGTTAGAGTAGATGAAAAAGAAATGATAAAACCTGTTGATACAACAGTTTCAAAATCAACATTAAAGGCTATAACTAAAGTTATTTCGCAACTACCCAAAGACAAAAAATTTATAAATAAAATACAACGTTTAATAGAGTCTCGTCAAACCATGTTTGATACCGATAAGTTAGACTGGGCAATGGCAGAACATTTGGCCTATGGTACACTTTTAACCGAAGGGTTTAATGTGCGTATATCTGGCCAAGATGTAGAGCGTGGTACGTTTTCGCACCGTCACGCAGTTGTTAAAGTAGAAGATAGCGAAGAAGAAATAATACTTTTAGAACATGTTTCTAAAGACCAGGGACAATTCAATATATACAATTCATTATTAAGTGAGTATGGTGTAGTTGGTTTTGATTACGGTTATGCTATGGCAAGTCCAAAAACATTAACCATCTGGGAAGCGCAATTTGGCGATTTTAGTAATGGTGCTCAGATAATGATAGATCAATACATATCTTCAGGTGAAGATAAGTGGAAAACCCAAAACGGACTCGTATTTTTATTACCACATGGTTATGAAGGTCAAGGTGCAGAGCATTCTTCTGGCCGTATGGAGCGCTACTTACAAGTATGTGCAAAAGACAATATGTTTGTAGTAGATTGTACAACACCAGCCAATATGTTTCATTTGTTACGTAAACAAATGTTAGCAAATTTCCGTAAACCACTAATTGTATTTACACCAAAAAGTTTATTGCGTCATCCTAAAGTAGTTTCGACGGTAGATGAATTTGCAAACGGAAGTTTCCAAATGCTTATTGATGATGCAAGTGCTAAAGTTTCAGAAGTAAAAACCTTAGTTTTTGTTACAGGTAAATTTTATTACGACTTATTAGAAGTAAAAGAAACTTTACAGCGAAGTGATGTTGCACTGGTTCGTGTAGAACAATTATTTCCATTACCAGAAACAGAAATTAAAGCTGTTCTTGAAAAATATAGTAAGGCAGAAGATATTGTTTGGGCGCAAGAAGAACCACGTAATATGGGTGCTTACAGCCACATGCTTATGCACTTAGAAGAAGCAAAACAATGGCGTGCGGCAAGCAGACGTGCATATGGTGCACCTGCTGCTGGAAGTTCTGTGCGTTCTAAAATAAGACACCAAGAAGTCATAGATTATGTGTTTGATAAAACAAAAAATAATCAACGTTAAATGAAAAAATTGAGTCTAATTTTAGTGCTTTTTTTTAGTGTTTTTTCATCTTGTAAAACAAACGAAAACACTAATTATAATACAGTAATAAATCAGATTACAGAACATTATAATGCTAATAATTACCAAGCTATTTACAATTTATATACGCCCAAAAAACAGCAAATTTCAACAAAGCAAAAGACAACAGATTTTTATAAAAATAAAGTAAAAGCAGTATCAGGAAAATGTAAATCTACAGAATTTATAACTACATTAAACGGTAAGCAGGTTTACAAATTATATTTTGAAAAATCAGAAGCATTGTTAACATTAAAATTAGACAGTAATAATAAAATTGAATACCTTTTACTTAAAAGTTAGTGTAAATTAATATTAAACGTAATAAAAATAAGAGTTCTGCTTTCGCAGAAATTAAGAAATAAAATTATAAATTATGATTTTAGAAATGAAAGTGCCCTCACCAGGCGAATCCATTACAGAAGTAGAAATAGCAGAATGGTTAGTAGAAGATGGCGATTATGTTGAAAAAGATCAAGCCATTGCTGAGGTAGATAGCGATAAAGCAACTTTAGAATTACCAGCTGAGGTAAGTGGTATTATAACACTTAAAGCAGGAGAAGGAGATGCTGTTGCTGTTGGCGCAGTTGTATGTTTAATAGATACAAGTGCTGCAAAACCAGAAGGTGAAGCTGTAACATCTAAAGCTGATGCAAAACCAGAAGCTTCAAAAAAAGAAGCTCCAAAACCAGTTGTAACAGAAACAAAAACATACGCTACAGGCACACCAAGTCCTGCGGCTAAAAAAATACTAGACGAAAAAGGGGTGCAAGCTGCCTCAGTTTCTGGATCTGGTATAGCTGGACGTATTACAAAAGAAGATGCTATAAATGCAGTACCTTCTATGGGTGCGCCAACTGGTGGAAACAGAGGTACATCTCGCAGTAAAATGTCTATGCTACGTCGTAAAGTTGCAGAACGCTTAGTTGAAGCAAAAAATACAACGGCAATGCTAACTACATTTAATGAGGTTAATATGTCACCCATTTTTGAGTTACGAAATCAATACAAAGAAGATTTTAAAGCAAAGCATGGAGTAGGCTTAGGCTTTATGAGTTTCTTTACATTAGCAGTGGTTAGAGCATTAAAGCTCTATCCAGCTGTAAACTCTATGATAGATGGTAAAGAAATGTTGTCTTATGATTTTGTAGATATAAGTATAGCTGTTTCTGGACCAAAAGGGTTAATGGTACCTGTAATGCGTAATGTAGAAAACCTATCTTTTAGAGGAGTAGAAGCTGAGGTAAAGCGTTTAGCACTTAGAGCAAGAGACGGACAAATTACTGTAGATGAAATGACGGGTGGAACGTTTACCATATCTAATGGTGGTGTTTTTGGAAGTATGTTATCTACCCCAATAATAAACCCACCACAAAGTGGTATTTTAGGTATGCATAATATAATAGAGCGTCCAATTGCAGTAAATGGTAATGTAGAAATTCATCCAATGATGTACGTGGCACTTTCTTATGACCACAGAATTATTGATGGTAAAGAATCTGTAGGCTTTTTAGTAGCTGTTAAAGAAGCCTTAGAAAATCCAGTAGAATTATTAATGGATAATAATATAAAGCAAGCTTTAGAAATGTAATATTTAGTATTTATTTTTAAGAATATAAAAAAACCTGTTTAGTAACATAGCTAAACAGGTTTTTTAGCTTAGTTTTAAATACAAGTATTTTTTTTCATAATCAATAACTGCCTTTCCTTTTTTTAAAATATCAGCACCAATAATACCGTCTACAGGATCTGCGTTATGGTTAATGAGACCTTCATTAACATGTGAAAGATCAAATACAATTATAGTCATTTTAGTATGGATCCATCTTCCAATTTTTATAGTATTTAATTTAGAAATTTTTGTGAGCATATTAGATGCGCCAGCACCAACAGCTTTAATATTAGAAGCTTTAATTTTTAAATTAAAATGAGAAACGCCTTCAAAGCCTAAACAACTGTTAGAAGCTCCAGTATCTAAAATAAAACTCCCTTTTGTACCATTTACAGATGCTTTTAATTCAAAATGATTTGTTTTGGTAAGCTTCAATTTAATTTTAGTATAACTTTTAGTTAATAAAAAATCACAAAGTGCGTTATTCATTTTAATAGTAATATTTTAAGAGTTTTTAATTAGTTACTATATTTCTACTACAATAATAAGTGCGCCTTATTTTAAATAATTCAGCATTAAAAAAGATAGTCAAAACTTAATTCATGGTAAATATAATGCGTTAATCCATTACTTTTGCAGTATGATACTTACAGATACGCACACACATCTATATAGTGAAGCTTTTGATGAAGATAGAGATGCAGCAATTAAGCGCGCTGTAGCAGCAGGTGTGACACGATTTTTTATTCCAGCAATAGATTCTAGCTATACAGATGCTATGTTTCAGCTCGAAAAAGATTACCCAGATACTATGTTTTTAATGATGGGTTTGCATCCAACTTCGGTAAAAGCAAATTATAAGGAAGAGTTACAGTTAGTAGAAAACCATTTTAAGAAACGTACATTTTATGCCGTTGGAGAAATAGGTATTGATTTGTATTGGGACGCGTCCACTTTAGCGATTCAGGTGGAAGCTTTTAAATTTCAAATTAAATTAGCAAAACAGTATAAATTGCCTATAATTATTCATTGTAGAGCTGCTTTTGATGAAATTTTTGAAGTCCTTGAAGCGGAAAAAGACGAAAATTTATACGGAATTTTTCATTGCTTTACAGGCACTTTAGAGCAAGCGCATAAGGCCATATCTTATAATATGAAACTTGGTATAGGCGGAGTTGTCACTTTTAAGAATGGTAAAATAGACCAGTTTTTAGATCAGATAGATTTAAAACATATAGTCTTAGAAACCGATGCTCCATATTTAGCTCCAAAACCAAACAGAGGCAAACGCAATGAAAGTAGTTATTTACTTAAAGTGCTAGAAAAATTAGCAACAATTTATGGTATTCCCGAGGCTGAAATTGCTAAAATAACCACGGCCAACTCTAAAGCCGTTTTTGGTATTTAAAATGAAAAAAAATAAACCCAACATACTCCTTATATACACTGGTGGTACAATAGGTATGATTAAAGATTTTAAAACTGGAGCTTTAAGAGCTTTCGATTTTAATAATCTTTTAAAACGTATTCCTGAGTTAAATTTATTGGATTGTAACATAGAAACTCAATCCTTTGAAACACCTATAGACTCCAGTAACATGTCACCAAAATACTGGATTGAGATTGCCAAAATAATAGAAACTAATTACACTAAATATGATGGTTTTGTGGTATTACACGGTAGTGATACCATGAGTTATTCTGCCTCAGCATTAAGTTTTTTATTAGAAAACTTGGCAAAGCCAGTTATTTTTACAGGCTCTCAATTACCAATTGGGGATTTACGTACAGATGCAAAAGAAAATCTTATCACATCTATACAAATGGCATCGCTTCAAAAAAATGGTAAACCTGTAATACAAGAAGTTGGTTTATATTTTGAATACAAATTATATAGAGGCAACCGAACAACTAAAATTAATGCAGAACACTTTGAAGCTTTTGAGTCTTTAAACTATCCTAATCTTGCAGAATCTGGTGTGCATTTAAAGGTAAATACAGAACAGCTTCTAAAACCAGATGAAAACAAACCCTTAAAAGCATATAAGAAACTAAATAAAAATATTGCCTTAATAAAACTTTTTCCAGGGATTACAAAAGAACTTTTAAAGTCTATTTTAGAAACAAAGCACTTGCGCGGTGTAATTTTAGAAACTTATGGTTCTGGAAATACAACAACCCAGAGTTGGTTTATTAATATACTAGCGGCCGCCATAAAAAAAGGCGTACACGTAATAAATGTTACACAATGTGTAGGAGGTAGTGTCCTTATGGGTAAATATGAAACAAGTGCGCAACTAAAAACAATAGGGGTTATTTCTGGAAAAGATATCACTACAGAGGCTGCAATTACTAAATTGATGTTTCTTTTAGAAAAAAACATAAAATCAGATGATTTTAGAGATGCCTATGAGACAGCATTATGCGGTGAAATATCTTAAAATTAACGTCATTAATTTTAGTGTTTAATTTTTTTTTCGTTATTTGGCACACTGTAACTAAAAATGATTTTAGAGAGGTGGCCGAGTGGTCGAAGGCGCACGCCTGGAAAGTGTGTATACTCCAAAAGGGTATCGAGGGTTCGAATCCCTTCCTCTCTGCTGAGATTTTATTTACGTATTATGTATTTTTTTATATCTTTAACTTTTTAAACTAATAAACTAATAAACTAAGAATCTAAAAACAATGAAAAGATTATTTTCTATCCTTGCCATCACACTTTTTATGGCTATCGGAACTGTTAATGCTAATGCATCAACAACAGTAACAACAACAGCAGCCGTTGCAAACATGGTACAGGCTGAAGAAGCACCAGCGGAAGACTTAAATTTCCATCAAGAATTAAAAAAACGTTTTATTGAAGGTGGCCCAGGATTTATGGGAATCGTCCTTTTATGTTTAATTCTTGGACTAGCAATTGCTATTGAAAGAATTATCTTTTTAAACTTATCTACAACTAACAGTAAAAAATTAACTCAAAATGTAGAAGATGCATTAGCATCTGGAGGTATTGAAGCTGCTAAAGAGGTTTGTAGAAATACAAAAGGACCTGTAGCGTCAATATTTTATCAAGGTTTAGACCGCGCTAACGAAGATTTAGATGCTGCTGAAAAAGCTGTTGTAGCTTATGGTGGTGTACAAATGGGTCAGTTAGAAAAAAATGTATCTTGGATCTCATTATTTATTGCCTTAGCACCAATGCTTGGTTTCATGGGTACGGTAATTGGTATGATTCAAGCTTTTGATAAGATTGAAGCTGCTGGAGATATGCAGCCATCTTTAGTTGCAGGTGGTATTAAAGTAGCACTTTTAACTACTGTATTTGGTCTTGTTGTTGCTATTATACTTCAAATCTTTTACAATTACATTATCGCTAAAATTGATAGTATTGTAAATGATATGGAAGATTCATCAATTAACTTGATGGATTTATTAGTAAGACACAAAAAATAAAATAAAATTATGTATAAAATATTAAAAATATTAGTTGCACTACTAAGTTTAGCTGGGATTGTATCTTTAGTTAGAATTATTGCTGCAGGTGATGACGCTATTAAGTCTGGCGAAAGCGCTGGACTTGTTGAGCCAATGGCTTGGATTACATACATTACTCTAGGTATTATACTTGCATTTGTTTTGTTTTTTGTATTCAAAAATCTATTTACAAATACAGGTGGTCTAAAAAACACACTTATTGGCATTGGTGCCTTTGTTGCTGTTTTAGTACTTGCATATTTAGTTTCTGGTGGTGATACTATAGCCTACAAACTACAAGATGGTATTGCAACACAAAGCCAATCTACAATGGTAGGTGCTGGTTTAGTTGCTTTCTATATCTTATTAGCTGTAGCAGCTGGTGCAATGTTATTTGCAGGAGCTAAAAAAATAATTAGTAAATAATAGATATGGCAAAGAGAGCAGCACCAGAAGTAAACGCAGGATCAATGGCTGACATTGCTTTCTTATTACTTATCTTCTTCTTAGTAACAACAACTATAGAAAAAGATAAAGGTTTATTAAGAAGTTTGCCACCTATTGATGACACAGAAGTAGAACCACCAATTATTAAACAAAAAAACTTATTTACTGTTTTAATTAACCGAAACAACCAACTGCTTGTTGAAGATGAGCAAATGGAACTTAAGGATTTAAGACAAGCAGCAATAGATTTTTTAGATAATGCAGGCGGCACAAACGCTGCAGGTGAATCTTGTACGTATTGTAAGGGTAAAGGCTTAGCGGATTCTTCGGATCATCCAGAAAAAGCAATTATCTCTATGAAACATGACAGAGAAACCTCTTACGAGAAATATATTGAAGTGCAAAACGAACTCGTTGCAGCCTACAATATATTAAGAGAGCGTGAGGCACAACGTTTGTATAATCGTTCTTTCATATCTATGTTAGAAGAGAAAGAGAAGAACCAATTTAAAAAAGACGATAAACTTAACGATCAAATAGAGACTGTAAAAAATCTATTTCCACTTAAGTTGTCTGAAGCAGAACCAGATAATAACTAAAAGTAACACTTATGTCTAAATTTAGAAATAAAGAAAAAGGTGATTTGCCAGCAATTTCAACGGCATCACTTCCAGATATTGTATTTATGTTGCTTTTCTTTTTCATGGTTGCAACAGTAATGCGTGATAGCTCTTTAATGATTGAGAACATACTACCAAGTGCAGATCAAGTTGAAAAACTTAAAAAAGACAGAACCGCATTTATCTATGCTGGTAAGCCTAGTAGTCAATTCAAAAAATTTGGTGATGAGCCACGTATTCAATTTAATGATGCTTTTATTGATGTAGATCAAGTACAAGCATCTGTTAGAATGGCACAACAAGATTTAGTTGAAGAACTGCAACCTAAGTTTGTAGTAGGTTTAAAAGTAGATAAAAAAACAAATTCTGGTTTAGTATCTGATATTAAACAAGAGTTACGTAAAGCAAATACACTAAAAGTAATGTATCTTGTAAACGCGAAAACCGAATAATACATTAATTTTTTAATGTTAAAAACGCCTCGCTAATACCGAGGCGTTTTTTTGTGGATAACTTAATTTTTTTTATTTTTTTACGTTTTTAAATTTTGAGTACCATTAATTAATAATAAACCTTTAAATAACTTAGATTTATAAATGAAACTAAGTAATACATAACAATTATTCTTAAGTTATTTATACCGAAACATGAAAGTATATTATATATTTTTTTTAATATTTTTCTCAAGCTGGTGTTTTTCTCAAAATAGTGCTCATACATTAGCGATTGACACTAAATATAGAGAAGATCAGTTTTATGCAACTGTAACCTATAATCTATTAAATAATAAGCCTAATGGCGTCTCCCAAAACGGATTTTCTTCTGGGTTTCATTTGGGATTTATTAGAGATATGCCAATCAATAATAAACGAAACGTAGCATTAGGTATTGGCTTAGGTTTGTCCTCTAATTCATACAACCAGAACATTCAAATTGCTTCAGATAACAGTAATTTCTCTTTTGAAGTTATTAATGAAACCAACATAAATGTCACTAAAAATAAGTTTACAACTTATTTAGTTGAAATCCCTATAGAGTTGAGATGGCGAACCTCAAATGCTACTGATTACGATTTTTGGAGAATTTATACCGGTTTTAAAATGGGTTATTTAGTTTATAATTCAACTAAATTTATAAGTGATTCAAATAATTTTAATCTGTCTAATATAGAAGCCTTTAACACACTACAGTATGGTATTACATTAAGTGCGGGTTATGGGATTTGGAATTTTCATGCTTACTATAGTCTTAATTCAATTTTTGATAATACAACATTACTTAATAACCAATCTTTAGACCTTAGTGCTTTTAAACTAGGTTTAATGTTTTATATCTTATAAAAATTGCCAAATTAATAGTAACTGTGGTGTAATGCCTATAAGTAATCCTAAAATTAACTCTTGTGGTGTATGTGCTTTTAAATGTAACCTTGAGGTTGCAACGGCACCTGTAATAATAACCATAAGTGCTATTGAGCCATTAATATTTATTTTATAATACACACCTAAACAAACACAAAAAGCAACACACGCAGCAACAGAAAGCATATGAATACTTGCTTTTATTTTTAAGAAAACAAATACTAAACACGTAAATGTTGAAATGAATAAGCCTAAAAAATAAAAATAAAGTTCTGTAATTTCATTTATAGTAAACACTCTATAAAGAATTAATAAGAGTATTATACAGTTAATAAGTAGTGGGAATATACGTTCTTTGGTATTTTTAAGTTCTAAAGAATTTACTTTATTAACTGTTTTCAATAAAAAATATAAGAGTATTGGTAGTATTATAGTAAGTATTGAAATCGAAAACAATTTAGCATACTTAAAAGGTTCTGGAATAAAACGTGGTGATTTATGAAAATAAAAAAGCACACCTAAAAGAGGCATTAGTAATGGATGAAAAACATAGGATATGCTTTTTAAAATAAAGTGAGTCATCCTAATTAAGTTTAAATTTTCTTTCGTAATCGTGCAACAGATATATCTAATTGCTCTCTGTATTTAGCAACTGTTCTGCGGGCAATAGGGTAGCCTTTTTCTTTTAGTATTTTAGCCAATGCATCATCTGTTAAAGGTTTCTTTTTGTTTTCTTCGTCTATAACAGTTTCAAGAATTTTTTTGATTTCACGGGTAGAGACCTCTTCACCTTGATCATTAGTCATAGATTCTGAAAAGAATTCTTTTATTAATTTAGTACCATAGGGTGTATCTACATATTTACTATTTGCAACACGAGAAACTGTAGAAACATCCATTTCAATTTCGTCTGCAATATCTTTTAAAATCATTGGCCTTAAGTTACGCTCATCCCCGGTTAAAAAATATTCTTTTTGGTAGTTCATAATAGAACTCATGGTTACAAATAAGGTTTGCTGACGTTGCATTACAGCTTCTATAAACCATTTTGCAGCATCTAGTTTTTGTTTTATAAATTGTACTGCTTCTTTTTGTGATTTAGTTTTTTGCTTACTTTCTTTGTAGCCTTTAAGCATATTATCGTAAGCTCCAGAAACGTGTAATTCTGGTGCATTACGTCCGTTTAAAGTTAATTCTAATATTCCATCATTAATTTTAATGGCAAAATCTGGTATAATATGCTCTATTGTTTTAGTATTACCAGCATAAGATCCTCCAGGTTTTGGGTTGAGGCGTTCAATTTCTTCTATTGCGGCTTTAAGTTGGGTTTCATCAATACTAAATTTGTGCATTAGTTTTGAATAATGTTTTTTACTGAATTGTTCAAAACCTTTATCAATGATTTCTATAGCTAATGCAATTGGTTTAGTCTGTGTTTTGCGGTGCAATTGTATGCTTAAACATTCTTGCAAATTGCGTGCGCCTACACCTGCAGGATCTAATTGATGTACAATTTTCAGTATTTTTTCTAGTGTTTCTTCGTTAGTGTAAATGCTTTGGGTAAAAGCTAAATCGTCTGTAATATCTGCTAGTGGTCTGCGTATATAGCCACTATTATCTACGCTTCCTACTAAAAAGTAGGCAATTTCCTTGTGTTCTTCACTTAACCTAAAGGTATTAAGCTGGTTTATTAAGTGTTGTGTAAAAGATGTGCCAGAGGCATAGGGCATTGTTTTGTCTTCATCATCGGCACTGTAATTATTAACTTGAGTGCGGTATTCGGGAATTTCGTCATCACTTAGATATTCATCTACATTAATAGCGTCTGCTTCTATGGTTTCGTTATCGTTGTAATCATCTGAAGAATTATCAAAATCATCAAAATTTTCTTCGGCATTATCATTCTCTTTACCGGTATCTAAAGCTGGGTTTTCTTCTAATTCTTGCTTTAGGCGTTGCTCAAAAGCTTGTGTTGGCAACTGTATCAACTTCATAAGCTGAATTTGTTGCGGTGATAACTTTTGAGAAAGTTTAAAAGATAAGAATTGTTTTAATGCCATAAAAAAGGGTTAGAATTTAGCGAAACGTATCAAATATAAAAGTAGTAAAAAAAACCTGATAGGTTTGTAAAACGTATCAGGCTTTTTTGGTATTCTAAAACTCTGCATTTTGCGGTGTTCTTGGATATGGAATAACGTCTCTAATATTACTCATACCTGTGGCAAACATAACCAAACGCTCAAAGCCTAAGCCAAATCCAGAGTGAACGGCTGTACCATATTTACGTAAATCTAAGTACCACCATAGTTCTTCTTCTGGTATGTCTAAAGCTTTCATTTTTTGTTTTAAAACGTCTAAACGTTCTTCTCGTTGAGAGCCACCTACCATTTCTCCAATACCTGGGAATAAAATATCCATAGCACGTACGGTTTTGCCATCTTCATTTAATCGCATATAAAAAGCTTTAATATTTGCCGGATAATCAAATAAAATTACAGGACATTTAAAATGTTTTTCAACTAAAAAGCGTTCGTGTTCAGATTGTAAATCTGCTCCCCATTCATTTATAATATAGTTAAACTTCTTCTTTTTGTTGGGCTTAGAATTTTTAAGAATGTCTATAGCTTCAGTGTAACTTACACGTTTAAAGTTGTTTTCGGTAACAAATTTCAGCTTTTCTAGTAAAGATAATTCGTTACGTTCTGCTTGAGGCTTTATTTTGTCTTCATCTTGTAAGCGCTTATCTAAAAAGTTAAGATCGTCTTTATTATGATCTAGTATATAACATAACACGGATTTTAAAAAATCTTCAGCTAAATCCATATTACCTGCCAAATCCATAAATGCAACTTCTGGCTCAATCATCCAAAATTCTGATAAATGACGTGATGTGTTAGAGTTTTCTGCTCTAAACGTTGGGCCAAATGTATAAACTTTACCTAAAGACATGGCGTAAGTTTCTGCTTCTAATTGCCCAGATACCGTTAGATTGGTGTCTTTTCCAAAGAAATTTTTACTGTGGTCTATGGCTCCATCATCAGTTAAGGGTGGATTTTTTTGATCTAAAGTGCTTACTCGAAACATTTCGCCAGCACCCTCAGCATCACTACCAGTTATAATTGGTGTGTGCATGTTGTAAAACCCGTTTTCTGTAAAGTATTTGTGTACTGCAAAAGATAATGCAGAACGTAAACGCATTACTGCACTAAAGGTATTTGTTCTGGTACGAAGGTGTGCGTTTTCTCTTAAAAATTCAAAAGAGTGCTTTTTAGGTTGAATAGGGTATTTTTCTGGATCTGAGTCGCCAAGAATTTTTAGTGTTTTTACATTAATTTCTAGAGCCTGCCCTTTTCCTTGGCTTTCAACGAGTTCACCAGTAATTTCAATGGCAGCCCCTGTTGTTATGCGTTTTAGAAGTGCTTCATCAAAATTTTCAAAATCAACTACACATTGCATGTTATTTAAAGTTGAACCGTCATTTAATGCAATAAAGCGGTTGGCTCTAAAGGTGCGTACCCAACCTTTTATAGTAACGTCTTGCAAAGTAAGGTCTTGCGTTAGTAACTGTGCTATGGTTTTAGATGTCATATTTTAAGTGTTTTTTGAACTATAATGGTAATAATAATTTTATTCTTTTGTTTTATCTATTATGTCGGATGCTTCTGGTATAATATTTATAGCTGGCTCTCTAAGTACTTCTTTGTTGGCTATATTGCGTTCTAATGATAATAGTAATGATGGCAGTAAAAGTAAGTTAGATAACATTGCAAATAATAAGGTTATAGAAACTAATGCGCCTAGTGCTACTGTGCCACCAAAACTTGATATGGTAAACACAGAAAATCCAAAAAATAATACTATAGATGTGTAAAACATACTCACTCCAGTTTCGCGTAATGCCGCATATACAGATTTTCTTATTTTCCAGTTGTTAGCTAAAAGCTCTTGCCTGTATTTTGCTAAAAAATGAATGGTATCATCTACAGAAATACCAAAGGCAATACTAAATACCAAAATGGTTGATGGTTTTATGGGTACACCAAAGTAGCCCATTAAGCCTGCAGTAACGAGCAATGGTAATAAGTTTGGAATTAGTGATACAACTATCATTCTAAATGAACGGAATAAATACGCCATAAATAAAGAAATTAAAACAATTGCTAACGATAAAGAAAGCACTAAGTTTTTTACTAAATATTTTGTGCCTTTCTGAAAAACTAAAGCCTTACCTGTCATGGTAACTTCATAGCGTTCCTTTGGAAAAACTTTATCTATTTTTTGTTGAAGTGTTTCTTCAATATGTTCCATTCTGTCTGTACCAATATCTTTCATAAAGGTTGTAATACGAGCGTATTGCCCAGTGCTATCTACAAAGTTTTTAAGCAAATCTACATCCGAATTGGAATTTTTAGCATACCCTAAAATAAAGCTGTTTTCTTGGCTGGTTGGCAATTGGTAATATTTGGGATTGCCATTGTAATAGGCTTGTTTGCTATATTTCACTAAACTAACTACAGATATAGGTTTGGAAAGTTCTGGTATGTCATTAATAAGTTCTTCTAAGTCATTAATTCGTTTTAGGGTAGCAAGTTTCATAACTCCCTTTTTACGTTTTGTGTCTATTAAAATTTCTAAAGGCATAATACCGTTAAATTCGTCTTCAAAAAAACGAATATCTTTAAAAAACGTTGCGTTTTTGGGCATGTCTTCTATCAAACTGCCAGATATTTTAATTTGGTACATGCCAATTATACTGGCTATTATGAGTATGAGTGCTGTTACGTAAATAGATATTTTGCGGTATTTTACCATTTTTTCCATCCAATCTACAAAGCCACCAATCCAACGCTTATTTAGGTGTTCTAAATGGCGATCTTTTGGATAAGGTAAAAAGGTATAGATAATAGGAATTATGAGTAAACACAATATAAAAATTGCTAAAATACTTAGTGAAGCTACCACACCAAACTCTTTGAGTAATTTACTTTCTGTGATAATAAATGTTGCAAAACCAGAAGCTGTTGTAACATTTGTCATTAGTGTAGCATTACCAACTTTAGTAATTACACGCTGTAAAGATTTTACTTTATTACCGTGAAGTTTTACTTCGTGTTGGTATTTATTAATTAAAAAGATACAGTTTGGAATGCCAATAACAATAATTAATGGTGGTATTAAAGCGGTAAGTACTGTAATTTCATAGTTTAATAAACCGATAATTCCAAAGGTCCACATTACACCAATACAAACTACAATTAGTGAAATAAATGTAGCCCTAAACGATCTAAAAAACATAAAGAATATTAGAGAGGTTACAAGAAGTGCAGCACTAATAAACAAGTCAATTTCATCTACTATATTTTGAGAGTTTAGCGTTCTAATATAAGGCATGCCAGATACACGAACATCTAATTTTGTTTTCAGCTCAAAAGCAGCAATTTTAGATTGTAATGTGTTTAATATGAATTTTTTTCGTGCGGAAGTATTTACAATATCTTTTTTAAGATATATAGCAGTTCTTATGGTTTTGGTATCTGCATTAAATAAAAAATTATCGTAAAAAGGATACTGTTTAAAAAGCTGATCTTGAAGTTTATTTAATTCTGAAAGGTTAGAAATAGAATCTTTAATAAAAGGTTTTAAATCAAATTGTTCTTTTTTATCATTTTTAATGAGTTTTTGAAGATCTTTAATAGATAAAACCGTTTCTACGTCTTCATAAGTTTTAAAAGATTCAGCTAAATTATTCCAGGCATTAAACTTTTCAACGGTAAACAAAGTGGTATCCTTAACCCCCAAAATTATTAAGTTACCTTCCTCTCCAAAGATGTCTAAAAAGCTGTTATATGTTAAATTAACCTCATGGTCATCTGGTAATAAGTTGGCTTCAGTATAGCTAAGCCGCATTTTAGACCACTGCATGCCAAAAAATACTGTAGTTATTAATAAGCTTACTAATATGAAGATTTTATTGCGAAGAATTATTCGTGCAACGGTTTCCCAAAATCCTGTGGTAAAAAGTTTAAACATGTTTTTTAATAACTTTTGAGCAATCGCTTACAGTATTGTTATTTCTTTTCTAATTGGTGTAATGCTAAAAATTTGCGGCAAAGGTAGAAAAAACCTAGGGATTACTTAATATAAAGTAAAGGCATAATGTAATTTTTTAAAGTGAAAGATTAAATGTGAATTTAAATGCTAAATTGTCTTCAAAATTTGGAAGGTGATACGCTCCGTATCTGTAGGCAAAGCTTAATCCAAATCCAAAAATAAGTTTGTTAATTTCGAAACCAGATTCTGAATACAAATGGTCTAAAGTATTAAACTCAAAATTTTGATGTCTGTTAATACTTTTCATTTCTCCAATTGCATACTTAGATATTAATACTAACTGGGGTCTAAAACGTGGGGAAATTTTAAACGGATTAAAGGCATGTTTAAACTGAAGGGTAGCATATTTATCACTAAAAAACTCGTTAAAATACATGGTTTCAAAACTATTAAGACCTGCCACAGAAAAGCGTTGTAAAATAGTTTCTTTTCTTATGTTGTTTGGGTAGGCATGATACAATAGCGGTAGCGGTATATCTCCACCAGTAATACCTGCAACTAAAGTAGCGCGTGTTTTTGAATTATTTTTATGATTAAACTCATGTACGGTTCTAAAATCTAATTTTGAAAAATTAAAATCACTATCAAACACAGATTTAAAACCATGAGTGAGTTGTAAGGTAAATTTAGGAAACCCATCTTTTACTGTTGTTACATTATCATTTACAATAGCATAGGTGCAAAAAGGACTCCACTGTAAACTTAGCTTAGCGGTACTTACATTAAAAAAATTATAATCATTACCGTTAGCGATAAAGTTATAATTGTAAGTAGGGGTAATTCTGCGCGTCGCTAACTGTGTTTCGGATAGTAAACTATTAGAAACTCTATGCTCTAAAGCTATTGATTTTGTAATGTGCCTATGAAATAAATCTATATTTAATAATCGAGGTTCAAAAAAAGAGAAAATGCGCTTGTCTGTTAAAAACGTAGAACTTCCTGTTTCTTGTAAATCATCTGTATAAGAAATATTTAACCAGGTGTTATTTGCTTTAAAGAGCCTTAAACCTCCACCAATACTATATTTATAACGCTTATCTAAAAAACCATAAACAAGATAGGTGTTTATTCTAAAACGTTCTGAAAATTTTGAATTGGTTACACCACCCAAGCCAGTTCTAAAACCTTCATATTGGTTAAATTTTATAAGATACTTAAGGTCTAGGTTAAAAAAACCAATTGGTAAATAGCCATTGCCAATATTTTTTTTAAACTGTGTTTTTTTTGTTGAATCTTTCTGAATTGATAAAGTTTCAGAATAGTTTATGTGCATTTCCTGCGCAAAAGTGAAACTTACAACTGTAAAACTAATACCAAAAAATACGTGTTTAAGCATTTAAGTTTTTTTAACAATTCTAAAGTGGTCTTTTCGGTTTGAGACCAGACTTAATCTAAAATTAAGCTTACTTGTAGTGCCAATATTTTAAGCTTATGTTAGCCAATTTTAGTGCTTAAACAGTCATAATTTCTTTTTCCTTAATGGCTAAGATGTCCTCAATTTTTTTTACATAAGTGTTAGTAAGCTCTTGGACATCTATTTCAGCATTTTTTTGAAGATCTTCTGAAACCTCAGATTTTTTAATCTCTGTATTGGCATCTTTTCGTGCATTTCGTATCCCAATCTTAGCATCTTCACCTTCTGCTTTAGCTTGTTTAGCAAGATCTTTACGACGCTCCTCTGTTAATGGTGGGACATTTATAATTATAAGATCACCGTTATTCATTGGGTTAAAACCCAGATTGGCAATCATAATACCACGTTCAATTTCTTGTAGCATATTTTTTTCCCAAGGTTGTACAGATATGGTGCGACCATCTGGCGTGTTTACGTTAGCTACTTGGCTTAGTGGCGTTTGTGAGCCGTAATAATCTACCATAACACTGCCAAGCATTGCAGGGCTTGCTTTGCCAGCTCTAATATTGTTTAGTTGTTTTTCCAGATGCTTTATTACTGCATCCATACTTTCTTTTGTAGTGTCTAGTATAAATTTTATGTCTTCGTCCATAATAACAATTTTATTATTCTATGAAATTTTGAGTCTATTGTTAGAGTTTAACTTCTGTACCTATAGTTTCTCCAGAAACCACTCTTAGTAGGTTTCCTTTTTTATTCATATCAAAAACTATAATAGGTAATTCGTTTTCTTGACTTAGTGTAAAAGCTGTTGTATCCATTACTTTTAAGCCTTTTCGTAATACATCATCAAAAGAAATAGTGTCAAATTTTATGGCAGTAGCATCTTTTTCTGGATCTGCGTTGTAAATACCATCTACACGTGTGCCTTTTAAAATTACATCGGCTTCAATTTCTATGGCCCGTAATACAGCTGCAGAGTCTGTTGTAAAGTAAGGATTGCCGGTGCCACCACCAAAAATAACAACACGTCCTTTTTCTAAATGCCGAATTGCTTTTCGTCTAATAAAGGGCTCTGCAACTTCGTTTATCTTTATAGCTGATTGCAAGCGTGTAGGCATATTTGCAGTTTCCAAGGCACTTTGTAAAGCCAACCCATTAATTACCGTAGCAAGCATACCCATGTGATCACCCTGTACACGATCCATACCACTACTAGCACCAGCAAGACCTCTAAAAATATTACCACCACCAATAACTATGGCTACTTCAATGCCTTTATCTATGATAGTTTTAATATCTTCTGCATATTCTGCTAAACGTACTGGGTCTATTCCGTATTGACGATTTCCCATTAGGGCTTCACCTGAGAGTTTTAACAGTATTCTTTTATATTTCATAGATAGCTTTTGTAATAAAAGCAAAATTACATAATAATTAGCGTCTGTAAAAGTGAAAAGTATAACTATTAAATTACTATTTCTAGTATAAAAAAACCTTCATAATCTATACATAGATTTTGAAGGTTAATATGGTACATTACTAATTTGAATTTTAACTAAAGTTTAAACGCTGATTTAATTTTGTCTAAATAATCTAATTTTTCCCAAGTAAATAACTCTACATCTACTGTTTTAGAGTCGCCCTGTGGTTGTGTAAATGTTTTTGATACTACTTCATTTTTGCGCCCCATGTGTCCATAAGCAGCAGTTTCGCTATAAATAGGTTGTCTTAATTTTAAACGATCTTCAATTGCTGCCGGTCGCATATCAAAGATTTGTGATACTATAGCGGCAATTTCACCATCGGTGTAATTAAGAGGACACGTGCCGTAAGTATCAATAAAAATCCCCATTGGTTCTACAACACCAATAGCATAAGAAACTTGTACCAAAACTTCGTCACAAAGACCTGCAGCTACTAAGTTTTTAGCAATATGTCTTGTGGCATAAGCGGCGCTTCTATCTACTTTACTTGGATCTTTACCAGAAAATGCACCTCCTCCATGTGCTCCTTTACCGCCATAAGTATCTACTATTATTTTTCTACCTGTTAAACCAGTATCTCCGTGAGGGCCACCAATAACAAATTTCCCGGTTGGATTAATGTGGTAGGTAATATTGTCTGTAAATAAATGCTGAATGTGTGCTGGTAATTTTGCAATAACTCTAGGAATTAAAATAGAAACAATATCTTCTCTAATTTTGGCTAACATTACAGTGTCGGTATCAAAATCATCATGTTGTGTAGAAACTACAATAGCTTCAATGCGTTGCGGTGTGTTATCATCACTGTATTCAATAGTAACTTGACTTTTAGAGTCTGGACGTAAATAAGTTATGTCTTTGTTTTCACGGCGTAAGGCTGCGAGCTCAATTAAAATTCTATGCGATAAGTCTAAGGCAAGCGGCATGTAATTTTCAGTTTCATTAGTAGCATAACCAAACATCATACCTTGGTCACCGGCACCTTGATCTTCTTTAGAAGCCCTATCTACACCACGATTGATATCCTCGGATTGTTCATGTATTGCAGAAAAAACTCCACAAGAATTTCCGTCAAACATATATTCGCTTTTGGTGTAGCCAATTTTATTAATAGTGTCTCTTGCTATTTTCTGAACATCTAGATACGTGTTAGATTTTACTTCACCTGCCAAAACAACCTGACCCGTAGTTACAAGGGTTTCACAAGCTACTTTAGATTCTGGGTCAAATGCTAAAAAATTATCAATAAGCGCATCACTAATTTGGTCTGCTACCTTATCAGGATGTCCTTCAGAAACACTTTCAGATGTAAATAAATATGCCATTAACGTAATGTATTAGTTTATTGTGAGGCTTTGTAGATTGCTTGGTCGCTAGAGAAGTGTGTATCTTACTGCTTTAGCATTTTTTTATTCTGAACCAAAAAAATTGGTGTAAAACCAGAATAAGAGGTTGCAATCAGATCAAATTTTCCTCTTAATTAATTTAAATACAAAAGTAGAAAAAATTATGTGTATTATATGATACTTTCAATTTTTTATATCTTATTAAGATTATGAGTTTTTTTATATCATAATTGTAATTCTTTGGTTTTGAGAAATTAAAAAGGTGTTATTTTTGTAAAAATGTACTGTTATGAAATTATTAAAAATTTGTTTTGGTTTTTTAGTTTTTATGAGTTTAGTAAACTGTGGTTCTGATGATTCAAATGAAAATAGCGTTTCAGAAATATTAGAGTTATCGTCAGTTTCAGAATTTTCTGCAAGCCAAGAAACAAAAACAGTTACTGTTACTTCAAACGTGTATTGGTTTGTTACCGAAACAAGTGATTGGATTACAATTACACCAACTTTTGGAACTAACACCAAAGAAATTGAGGTTACCGTTGCAGCAAATTTAGCGCTTACAAGCAGATCGGCAGTTATAATAGTTACAGCCGGAGATACTACCAGAAACCTTACAATTACTCAGGCAGCTGGTGAAGAAAACTCTGGAGATTTAGACCCAAACAAAACACCCTCAGAGAATTTTGATTTATCAACTTGGAAATTAAGTATCCCCGAGAATGATGGTAATGGTACGGCAACAGATATTTCTGTAAGCCAAATTAATAGCGGTTACGAAAACAATAACTATTTTTATACAGGTAACGATGGCGGTATGGTTTTTAAATGCCCTGTTGACGGTTTTACAACCTCTACAAACACCGTTTATACAAGAGTAGAATTGCGTGAAATGCTTAGAGGTACAAATACAAGTATTCCAACGCAAGGTGTTAATGGTAATAACTGGGTTTTTGGTACAGCACCTACAGCAGATATTAATGCTGCTGGAGGTTATGATGGTGAGATGAATGCTACTTTAGCCATAAATCATGTGACTACAACAGGCAGCGATAGCCATGTTGGACGTCTTGTTATTGGGCAAATACATGCAAATAGTGATGAGCCTATTAGGTTGTATTACAGAAAATTACCAAACAATGCATTAGGGTCTATTTATTTTGCACATGAACCTACTGATGGAAATGGTGATGAACAATGGTATGAAATGATTGGTTCTAGAAGTAATAGTGCTTCTAATCCTTCCGATGGAATAGCACTAGACGAAAAGTTTAGTTACACCATTAAAGTTGTTGGAGACATCTTAACGGTTACAATTATTAGAGAAGGTAAAGATGATGTTGTTAGTACCGTTAATATGGTAAATAGTGGCTTTAATGTTGGCGGACAATACATGTATTTTAAAGCCGGAATATACCATCTCAATAACTCTGGAGATGCAAACGATTATGCACAGGCAACGTTTTATGCATTAGATAAAACTCATAGTACAAATTAGCATTTTGTTTTAAAAAATATAGGCTTAGGTAGTGTTAATTTTAAAAATAAGTCAATTTCAAAAAAAATATTTTCATACAAACACATAATATTAGTATACTTTTGTCTGTAATCATTTGCAAATGAAGTATTGGCTAAAATGTTTAGTTATAGGAATTGGATTGTTTTCGTATTCACAAGAACAACAACAATCCAATACCTACATTGATGTAAATTTTTTTGGTGGTAACATAATACTTCACAACCCAGATATTCTTCATTTAATTAAAAACCGACCCGAAGGTTTTATTGTAAGCTATAACCAAAAAACCTACGGTGATTCCACTTGGCAGCAGCGCTTTAATTATCCAGATTACGGATTATCGTTTAGTTACCAAGATTTTAATAATGAAACGCTTGGCAAAAATTTTGCGCTCTATGCACATTATAATTTTTATGTTTTAAAACGAAATGTTATGTTTAGAGTAGGTCAAGGTTTAGCATATGCAACCAACCCTTATCATAAAATAGAAAACCCTAAAAATATCGCCTTTGGGTCTTCAGTATTAAGTGCCACTTATTTTATGCTTAATTATAAAAAAACGAACCTCTTTAAAAATTTGGGCTTACAAACCGGCTTAACCTTTTCTCATTACTCTAATGCTAACGTTAAAGCCCCAAATACTAGTGTAAACACTATAGCGCTTAATGTTGGTATTACCTATGATTTAAAAACCGAAACCAAAACTTATATTTCTAATTTAGAAGCAGAACCTTTTAAAACAGCTTTAAAATATAATATTGCGTTTAGAAGCGGTATTAACCAAAGCGATGTTATTGGTAGTGGGCAATTTCCGTTTTATATTTTATCCTTGTATGCAGATAAACGTTTAAGCCATACCAGTGCTTTACAGTTTGGATCGGATGTGTTTTTCTCTAATTTTTTAAAAGAACTTATCTATTACCAATCGGTTGCTTTTCCAGAAAATAATGTAAATGGTTCAGAAGATTTTAAACGTGTAGGTGTATTTGTGGGGCATGAGTTATTTATTAATAAAATGTCTTTTGAAACCCAATTGGGCTATTATGTATATTACCCATATGATTTTGAAGGACGTACTTATTTTAGAATTGGTTTAAAACGCTATTTTGGTAAAACGCTTTTTGGTGCTGTTACCTTAAAATCGCATGGAGCAAAAGCTGAAGCTGTAGAATTTGGAATAGGAGTACGCTTATGAAAAAAATAATTTACATAGTAGCTCTAATAGTATTAGGGTGTGATAGTGAAACTGCAAATGACTGTTTACAAACCACAGGAAATAGTATTCAAAAAGAGATTACCGTTTCAAGTTTTGAAAATATATTAGTAAACAGAAATATTGAACTCATCATTAAAGACGCTCCAAATTATAAGGTAATTGTAGAAACTGGCGCAAATTTAATAAATGATGTAAATGTTACCGTTATAAACAACCAACTTATACTAACAGATAACAATACCTGCAATTATGTAAGAGATTTTAATAGCACCAAAATTTATGTTGAAGCCCCAAATATTAGAGAGATAAAATCATCGTCTCAATATGAAATTTCTTCAACGGGTGTTTTAAATTATAACACGCTCAGACTTATTTCTGAGGATTTTACAGAAGATAGTCCGTTTACGGTTGGGGATTTTAGACTCACAGTTAATGCACAAGACTTAAATATTGTGTCAAATAACCTGTCGTTTTTTTATGTAGATGGTTTGGTAAATTCACTTTTTGTGGGGTTCTATTCAGGTGCAGGGCGTTTTGAAGGCGCTAATTTAATAGCACAAAATGTTACGGTATATCATCGTGGCAGTAATGATATGGTTGTAAACCCTATACAATCGCTTACAGGTGAATTACGCGGTACAGGTAATCTTATTTCTGTAAACCAACCAACTACTATAGCTGTAAATCAATTTTATACTGGGCAGCTAATTTTTAATTGAATACGTAGATTAAGAGCGTAATAATTATGCCAAGCGTTACAAACCCAACACGTCTATTCCAAGATTCTTTAAAAATAACTTTAAAAGGCCTTTTTCCTAAAACAAAACACCAGCGTACGCATGTCCCTAAAAACCTTGGTATAGATTCAATAATACCAGTAAACAAAACTTCAACTAAAAATTCGCCCATTTTTAATTAGTTAACTTTCTAAACAAGCTTTCTAAGCTTGTATTTTTTTGATTAAGCTGAAGAATTTTCAATTGGTTATCATGAGCAAAATCAAACACATGAGCGCGCATATCTTCTTTAGTACTAAAGGTGATTTCATAAATAAAACCATGTGTATTTTTTACAGTACTTACATTGGGAAGTCTTAATAAAAATGCATCTTCAACACGGTAATCAAATTCAACAATAACAATTTGGTCTTGGTCTGCTTTTAAGTCTTTTAAGTACTTATCTGCAACGACTTCACCTTTATTAATTATAATTACGCGATCGCACATAGCTTCAACCTCTTGCATAATATGTGTAGATAAAAACACTGTTTTTTCTTTTCCAATGGTTTTAATTAGATTTCTAATTTCCACTAATTGGTTTGGGTCTAAACCAGTTGTAGGTTCGTCTAAAATTAAAACTTCAGGATTATGCAATAGTGCATTAGCCAGCCCAACACGTTGGCGATAGCCTTTAGATAGAGCGCCTATTTTTTTGTGAGCCTCAGCTGCTAAACCTGTTAATTCTATAACCGTATTGATTTGAGATTTTGAAATTCCATACACATTGGCATTAAAATTTAAATATTCTTTTACATACAAATCAGTGTAAAGCGGATTGTGTTCTGGTAAATAGCCAACGCTACTTTGCACCTTTTTTTTATCAGTAACCACATTATAGTTATTAACATAAGCAGTACCTTCAGAGGCATTAAGGTAGGTGGTTAAAATCTTCATCATTGTGGATTTTCCTGCGCCATTTGGGCCTAAAAAACCAACAATTTCCGCAGGTTTAAGCTCAAAAGACACCTTGTTAAGCGCCTTTTGAGTTTTATAGAGCTTTGTAATGTTTTCAACCTTTATAGACATATAAAATAGATTTATTCAAAAGTAAGTATTTCATAATTTTGAAATGTTATAATTCTCAATTCTTTAATAATTTAAAATCACGGTAGTACTCTAAGTGACGCTGTTACTAAATTATGAAAACAGTTTCAATTTGAACCTAAAAACAAATAGTATCAGCTTCACTTTAAGTAAAACTGAAATTAAAACAAAGTGTATAACCTTAAACATTTCGCTTAAAAACAAACCAAAAATTCATAATTCTTTAAAATTTAATACGAATACTTAAAAAAGTATTTCAACAATTTTGATTTGTGAAAATAATAGTTACTTTAGCCAAATATTAATGAACATGAATACAACAGTAACATATTTTAGCTGGTTATATTTCTTTTTTAGCAAAAGGAACGAGGCTTAGTATGTTATATTTAAAAATATAAATTAAAAAAGTCTCGATGTTACATCGGGACTTTTTCATTTTAAATGGTTTTACAGGTTGAAATCTTCTGAATAAGTTTTAAGAATAGACATAAAAATAAAAATTAGTGATCAAACCAATAGCAATACAAGGCATAAAAGGCTCATTTCATCATGAGGTTGCGCAGCGGTATTTTAATACTAATGCAGCTGTAATTGAATGTATGTCTTTTGATAGTACTGTAGAAAATTTATTAAACGGAAAAACAGATTACAGTATTATGGCTATAGAAAACTCTATTGCAGGTTCTATAATTCCTAATTACGCTTTAATAGATTCAAATAATTTGACTATTGTTGGTGAATATTATTTAGATATTCAGCATAGTTTACAAGCATTATCCGGACAATCTATTGCAGATATTAAAGAAGTGCACTCGCACCCTATGGCCTTATTACAATGTAAGGTGTTTTTTAAAAAACATGCACATATTAAATTAGTAGAAGCTAAAGATACAGCAGCCATTTCTAAGCAAATTTCTGAAAATCAGACAAAGGGCATTGCAGCAATTGCAAGTAAAAATGCAGCGCAATTGTATAATTTAGAGGTTTTAGCAGAAAGTATTCAAACTATAAAACATAACGAAACGCGCTTTGTTATTGTAAAACGAAAACAAGACACTATTGATTCAAAAGGGTTAAACAAAGCATCACTAAAGTTTGAGTTAAGTCACAAACGAGGTAGTTTAGCAAGCATACTTAATGTAATGAGCGACTGTAAATTAAATTTAACCAAAATACAGTCCTTACCAAAAATTGAATCTCCTTGGAAGTACGCATTTTTTGTGGATGTTACTTTTAATGACCTAAAAGATTATGAAAAAGCCATAACAATAATGCAACTCATGGCAGAAAATTTTAAAATATTAGGAGTTTATAAAAACGCTAGATTATGACTCAAGTAGCAAACCGATTACAACAAGTAGAGGAGTACTACTTTTCTAAAAAATTGCGTGAAGTTGCGCAATTAAAATCTGAAGGCAAACCTATTATTAATTTAGGTATTGGTAGTCCAGATATAATGCCTCCAAATAGTGTGGTTACAGCATTACAAAACGGGTTAACAGATGCTGCAGCGCATAAGTACCAAAGTTACCAAGGCTTGCCAGAATTAAGACAAGAAATGGCCACATTTTACCAAACGCATTTTAATGTTTTTGTAAATCCCCTAACTGAAGTGCTACCACTAATGGGTAGTAAGGAGGGTATTATGCACATTTCTATGGCGTTTTTAAATAAAGGCGACCAAGTTTTAGTGCCAAATCCTGGATATCCTACCTATACATCGGTTACCAATCTTGTAGAAGCAGAGCCTGTTTTTTATAATTTGAATGAAGCAAATAACTGGCAGCCAGATTTTGCAGCTCTTGAAAAACAAGACTTAAGCAAAGTGAAACTCATGTGGATAAATTATCCACACATGCCAACAGGTACTAACGCAACCGCTGCATTTTACGATGCTGTAATTACCTTTGGCAAAAAACATAACATCCTTATAATTAACGATAATCCATACAGTTTTGTGCGCAATGCCAAGCCAATGAGTATTATGAGTTATAATGGTGCTAAAGCGGTGTGTTTAGAGCTAAACTCGTTAAGCAAAACCTTTAATATGGCTGGTTGGCGTGTAGGCATGTTATTGGGTAATGAAACACATATAAATGCGGTTTTAAAAGTAAAGAGTAATATGGACTCTGGGATGTTTTATGGCATTCAACAAGGAGCAATTGCTGCGCTTAAAAGCTCCAATAACTGGTTTGAAGATTTGAACGCAATCTATACAAAAAGATGTGCATTAATTTGGGAATTAGCAACCCGGTTAAAGTGTACTTATGATACAGATACAACAGGCTTGTTTGTTTGGGCAAAATTACCAGAAGGTGAAAAATCCGAAACATTTACAGATACGTTGCTGTACGAAAAAGATATTTTTATAACACCAGGCACTGTTTTTGGTAGTAATGGTGAAGGTTACGTGCGTTTTTCGCTGTGTGCTTCAGAAGCTCAAATTAAAGAAGCTTTAGACAGAATTTAATAATATGAAACATATTTTTATCATAGGAGTTGGGTTAATTGGCGGGAGTTTTGCTTTAGACATAAAAAAGCAATATCCCAAATCTACCATATATGGTATTGACCAAAATGAAGCTCATATAACAGAAGCGTTAAACCACGGTGTTATAGACCAAAAAGCAAGTTTTAGTGAATTAAGTAACGCTGAGGTGGTTGTACTTGCTATACCCGTAGATGCCACGTTAAGCATTTTGCCAGATGTTTTAGATAAGGTTTCAGACCACGCTATTGTTTTTGATGTAGGTTCTACTAAAGAAGATATATGTTTAAAAGTAGCAGCGCACCCCAAACGCAGAAATTATTTAGCAGCGCACCCCATTGCAGGTACAGAATATTCTGGGCCAAGCGCAGCTATAAACGGTTTGTATAAAGACAAAACCAATATTATTTGTGAGGTTGAAAAAACTGCGCCAAAGCTTCAAGAAAAAGCATTACAACTGTTTACAGATTTAGGAATGCGCATTAGGTATATGAATCCAAAAGCACACGATAAGCACATTGCTTATGTATCTCATTTATCACATATCAGTTCGTTTATGCTAGGAAAAACCGTTATTGATAAAGAAAAAAACGAGCGCGATATTTTTGATATGGCAGGCAGTGGTTTTGAGAGTACAGTGCGTTTGGCAAAAAGTTCGCCAGCCATGTGGACACCAATTTTTAAGCAAAACAAAACAAATGTTATTGAAACCTTAGAAGAATACATATCAAATTTACAACATTTTAAAACACTAATTAAAAACGAAGACTTTGAAGCAGTTTATAAAGAAATGGAAACTGCAAATTATATAAAAACAATATTAAACGGAATCAATTAAATAAACGATTTTCCTGCAAGGTTCCTATAACCTTATAGGTATTAAACAGAAGTATAATTAATTAAAAAGATTTTCGCTTTCGCGGAAAATGAATATGGAAAACAAAAAAGAAATGAGAACATGGTTGGATGATATGAAATTAAATCATCCACTCGTAATCGCAGGACCATGCAGCGCAGAAACCGAAGAACAAGTATTAAAAATAGCCCACGAGCTAAAAGATACAGATGTTAATTATTACAGAGCTGGTATTTGGAAACCAAGAACACGACCAGGAAATTTTGAAGGTGTTGGAGCTTTAGGTTTAAAATGGTTGCAAAAAGTAAAAGCAGAAACAGGCATGAAAACCTGTACGGAAGTTGCCAACAGAGCTCACGTGGAGTTGGCCATAGCGCACGATGTAGATTTATTATGGATAGGTGCACGCTCAACGGTGAGCCCTTTTATAATGCAAGAATTAGCGGATGCTTTAGCCGGAACCGATAAGATTGTGTTGGTTAAAAATCCAGTAAATCCAGATTTAGCCCTTTGGTTAGGTGGTATTGAACGTTTATATACTGCCGGAATTAAAAATTTAGGTGGCATACACAGAGGGTTTTCAACTTATGAAAAAACCAAATACCGAAATATCCCAGAGTGGCAATTGGCTATTGAGTTTCAAAATAAATTTCCAGACCTTCCTTTAATTAATGATCCATCACATATTACAGGAAAACGTGATATGATTTTTGATGTCTCTCAAACCGCATTAGATCTTAATTTTGATGGTTTAATGATAGAAACACACACAGATCCAGATAACGCATGGAGTGATGCTGCACAGCAAGTTACACCAACTAAATTGGTGCAGATTATGCAAGATTTAAAAATTAGAAAAGAATCTGATCCAGAAGCTGCCTATAACACAGAGCTTAATAACTTAAGAGCGCAGATAGATGTAGTAGATCACCAAATTATTGATTTATTGGGTAAACGCATGAAAGTTGCAGATAATATAGGGAGTCTTAAAAAGCAAAAAAATGTTTCGGTATTACAGAATAAACGCTGGAATGAAATATTAGGAAAAATGGTTTTAGAAGGTGAAGAAAAAGGTTTAAGCGAAGAGTTCATCTTAAGAATGTTTAAAGCCATTCACCAGGAATCTATAAACCATCAAGAAAAAGTAATTAACCCTTAAGGGATTACTATTATTTAAAATCGGCTCGCACTTAGCGAGCCGATTTTTTTGGATTGCTTTACCAATGATAAAAAATTAAAAGGCTAAAAGTGTGCTTTGATTAGTTTTTATTAGTTTTAAAGCCTTGAAATTTAATACTTTGTAATCATGAAACGTGTCATAAAACTTTTAATAAATGCTATTGCAGTGTTAGTATTAGCAGAAATTTTGAATGGTGTCACCATTCAAAACTACACCACTGCAGTTTGTGTGGCATTGGTATTGGCTGTATTAAATCTTTTTGTAAAACCTATTTTAGTTATTCTAACGCTACCAATAACGGTATTTACATTAGGGCTGTTTTTGCTAGTTGTAAATGCGTTTATAATTTTGCTGGCAGATCATTTAATTTCAGACTTTTCTGTGAGTAGTTTTTGGTCTGCAATTGTATTTAGCGTACTACTCTCTGTATTACAATCCGTATTACATTCTTTTTTTAAGCAGAATAAGGAATAGAGTTTACACAGTTATTAAAGTATTTTTGGGTTGTAAAAAAAAGCGTATTTTTGCAGCCCAATTTTAGTATCAGAAACCAATGAATATTACCAGAGAAGACCTTGATGCATTAAATGCTGTAGTAAAAGTAGAAATTGTAAAAGACGATTACGCTACAAAAGTAGAAAAAATACTCACAGACTACCGTAAAACGGCTAATATCCCAGGATTTAGAAAAGGCCATGTGCCAATGGGCATGGTGAAAAAGCAATATGGTAAAGCCGTTTTAGCAGATGAGGTAAACAAATTATTACAAGATGCTTTAGGTAAATATTTAGCTGAAGAAAAGTTAGATGTTTTAGGCAACCCGTTACCAAGACCACAAGACGACTTAAATTGGGATGCGGATGATTTTACTTTTGAATTTGAATTAGGACTTGCTCCAAAATTTGAAGTTGCCCTAAAAGGCAAAAAAGCCATTACGCACTACAATGTTGTTGCAGACGATAAAATGATTAACAATCAAGTAGAAAGCATACAAAAGCAGTTTGGTAAAATTGTATCACAAACCGAGGTTGCAAACGACTCTGAAATTACAGGGACTTTTAAAAACGAAGAAAAAGCCATTGACAACTCTACAATGCTAACCCTAGATAAACTTAAGGACAAAAAAGCAGTTAAAGCACTAACTGGTGCAAAAGTTGGAGACATTATTACTGTAAACACCAAAGGGTTATTTAATGACGACCATGACTTAACTACCTTTTTAAAAGTGCCACATGATGAAGCCCATGATTTGGCAGTAGATATTACTTTTGAAATCACTGAAATCAACAAAAGAGAATTAGCAGATTTAGACCAAGAGTTATTTGATAAAGTGTTTGGTAAAGACGTTGTAACCTCTGCAACCCAATTAAAAGAAAAGATTAAAGAAGATTCAGAGAAACAGTTTGTACAACAAGGAGATCAAAAGTTTTTAAACGATGTAACAGAGTATTTGCTAGAAAACACGAAGTTTGATTTGCCAGCAGCATTTCTTCAGAAATGGATGCAAACCGCAGGTGAAACACCTATGTCAAAAGAAGATGCAAAAGCTGAGTACGAGAAATCCGAAAAAAGCATGCGCTACCAATTAATAGAAGGCAAGCTAATACAAGAGCATAACTTACAAGTTCAATTTGATGAGTTAAAAACTTTTTCTATGGAAATGATAAAAGGACAAATGGCACAATTTGGGCAATTAAATCCTTCAGAAAAAGAATTAGAAGACATTGCAGCACGTATTTTGGGTAACCAAGAAGAGGTTAAACGTTTATCTGAGCAGTTAATGAGTCAGAAATTACTAAACCTATACAAAACAGAAGCAAACGTAAAAACAAAAGAAATTACTTTTGATGATTTTGTAAAAGAATTTTACAGTAAATAGACTTTAAAATTATTAGTATCTTTGAAAGCGTGAAGCAATTAGTTGTTTTACGCTTTTTTTTAACGCTTTTAATGACATAAATTTCAGTAAACAGAACTTTTATTTTAACACATAATTAAAAAACATATCATAATTAATACAATAAGTACTATGAATTACGGACAAGAATTTGAAAAATTTGCCATAAAAGATCAGGGGATAAATAGTAATTATTACGGTAAAATTCTTACCAGTATGTATCCAACAAATTTAACTCCAAACATTATAGAAGAGCGTCAAATGAACGCTGTTGCCATGGACGTGTTTTCACGTTTAATGATGGATCGAATTATATTTTTAGGCACAGGAGTAAACGACCAAGTAGCCAATATTATACAAGCACAATTATTGTTTTTGCAAAGCGTAGATGCTTCAAAAGATATACAAATTTATATTAACTCCCCAGGTGGTTCAGTGTATGCCGGTTTAGGTATTTACGACACCATGCAGTTTGTAAAACCAGATGTAGCTACAATATGTACAGGCATTGCTGCATCTATGGCAGCGGTATTATTATGTGCTGGAGAAAAAGGGAAACGCTCTGCCTTAAAACACTCAAGAGTTATGATACATCAACCAATGAGTGGTACACAAGGGCAAGTTTCTGACATGGAAATTGCAGTGCGTGAAACTTTAAAAATTAAGAAGGAATTATACGATATTATCTCTAACCATTCCGGTAAAACCTATGATGAGGTTGAAAAAGATTCAGATAGAGATTATTGGATGAATTCTCACGAAGCTTTAGATTATGGCATGATTGATGAAGTTTTAGGACGAAAATAATTCAATTAGAAGTCAAAAAAATAATCCTCTAATTATTTAAACGTTCAATGCTTTAGTCTTTGAATTTTTAAATCTTTCAATTTTCAAAACACACTATAAAAATGGCAAAAGAAGAATTAGAATGTTCGTTTTGTGGTCGAAAAAAGCCAGAAACCAGTCTGCTTATTGCGGGTTTAGATGCACATATATGTGATCGTTGTATTGAGCAAGCACATGGCATTGTACTGCAAGAATCTAAAAGTTCTGGAAATTCGGAACTTAGCGCAGAGCTAATGCTTAAAAAGCCAAAAGAAATAAAAACGTTTTTAGACACCTATATTATTGGGCAAGAATACACCAAGCGTGTGATGTCTGTTGCAGTTTACAATCATTACAAACGTTTATTGCAACCGCATACAGATGATGATATAGAAATACAAAAAAGTAATATCGTAATGGTTGGTCAAACAGGTACAGGCAAAACATTAATGGCAAAAACCATTGCCAGAATGTTAAATGTGCCTTTGGCTATTGTAGATGCAACCGTTTTAACTGAGGCGGGTTATGTAGGAGAAGACGTAGAAAGTTTACTAACGCGCCTTTTACAAGCAGCAGATTATGATTTGGAAAAAGCAGAACGTGGTATTGTTTTTATAGATGAAATAGACAAAATTGCACGTAAAAGTGATAATCCTTCTATAACCAGAGACGTTTCGGGTGAAGGTGTGCAGCAAGCATTACTAAAATTATTAGAAGGCACAGTTGTAAATGTACCACCTAAAGGCGGTAGAAAGCATCCAGACCAAAAATTTATTGAAGTTAATACCGAGAATATTCTTTTTATTGCAGGCGGTGCTTTTGATGGTATTGAGCGTGTAATTACAAAGCGTTTAAACATGCAAGCCATTGGATACAGTTCTATAAACGCAGATGCTACAATAGATAATGATAATATTTTACAATACATTATTCCAAAAGATTTAAAAGATTTTGGTTTAATACCAGAAATTATTGGACGATTACCAGTATTAACGCACATGGATCCTTTAGATGCCAAAACGTTGAGAGCCATTTTAACAGAGCCAAAAAATGCCATCATAAAGCAATACAAAAAGTTGTTGGCTATGGACGACATTGACTTTTCTATAACAGATGGTGCATTAGATTATATTGTAAGTAAAGCTATAGAATATAAGTTAGGAGCACGTGGTTTACGTTCGCTTTGCGAAGAAATTTTAACCGATGCCATGTTTCATTTACCAGGTTCTGACGAAACAGAATTAAAAGTAACAAAAACATACGCTCAAGAAAAATTATCTAAATCTACTTTAAAGAAATTAAAGGCAGTGTCATAAATTATATAAAATTAAAGTAATAAAAGCATTCGAGGATTTAGGTTTTTGAATGCTTTTTTGGTTAAAGTCACGGTATTTATTTTACCATTTGTTTTAGTTCACTTCTATATTTTGAGGCGCTTTTACCCACAAATATTTTGAATAATTTATTAAAATGAGAAAAATTATTAAAACCACACTCATAGCATACTTCTGTGATGCTCATTTGGCTTTCAGATAATAATTTGGTAGCATGTACTATTCTATATTCATTAACCAGTTTTGTAAATGTTTTACCAGTTACTTTTTTAAAATAACGGCAAAATGCGGGTACTGTCATACTTACTTTATCTGCAATTTCGTCTAAGCTAATATGAGTTTTAAAGTTTGTATTAACATGTTTAAAAATAATATCAACCTTTGAGGTGTCTTGAGGCTCTGTTTCAAAAACAAATCCATTAGCATTTAATATGGTATAATCTTCTGCTTTAGACAAAATGTTTAGGACTTCTAGGAGTACAAGTATTTTTTTAAAGCCTTCTTTTTCAGAAAGTTTTTCAATTTTTTTACCAACTTTTTTTTTGGTTTTCATACTAAATAAAATTCCGTTTTTAGCGCGTTCAAAAAGCATATTAATGCGTTCCATTTCTGGTACATTAAAAAAGTTTTCGCCTAAAAAATTTGGTCTAAACTGTACAATAGTTTCGGTGCCATTTGCCGTAAGCCTATCTATAAAACCATTATGAGGTAAATTAGAGCCAATAAGTAGTAATTGACTATTATTAAAATAAGACAAATGGTTACCTATGTGGCGCTTACCTTTTCCGTTATTAACATACACAAGTTCAATTTCTGGGTGAAAATGCCAAAATGGTTTTTGATCTTCAATAAAAGTCTCATGCTTTATTACTTTTATAGAGCTACCAAATGCTGTACTAATTTTTTTTAATGTTGGTTTTCTAGTATTCATTTTATATATCTACATACAAATTTACATGTATTAGAAATTGCGTATCTATCTATTTTTAGCACAATTGTATACTATTTTAACCTTATCAAAAACATATAAATACTATAGTGTTAATTTAGTATATAAATTGACCAATAACGTAGTTTTCTAAAGTTTAATCTAAGCATACATTTGTAGTGTTAAATAATATAAAGCTAAGGCTTAATTAAAATTACAAAACCTATGAGTGCAAAAAGAATTTTTTTAGTATTAGCTGTAGTGCTGGGAGCATATACAAGCTACGCAAATGTAACTGTAAACATTAATCCTTCTGTTGAAGAAAGTAAAGTAAAAAAAGGGGATTATATTTCTGTTTCTGACAGAGATGGTGTTTTAATTTACACAGGAAATGTTAACCGTACAGGTCAACTTTTTTCACTGTATGATTTTTCTGAATTAAAGAATGGTATTTATAGCGTTGAGATTGATAGTGCTTTTGAAATTGAAAAGTATACAATTGAAATTAAGAATCATACTGTAGTTTATAATAAAACTAATAAAAAGAAGGTTTTTAAGCCAGTTTTTAGAGTAGAGGACTCTAATGTTATCATATCTAGATTTATGATGGACACTAAAAAAGCCACCATAGAAATTTACTATGAGGACCAGATAATACATACCGAAATAATACATACCAATTCACCTATTTTAAATAAAGTGTATAAATTAGACGCTTCTATTGGTGGTGATTATATGGTAGTTGTTAAAACTGACGCACAAGTATTTTCTAAAAATTTCAAAATGTAAATACCAATACGTTTACAATACAAAGCTTAAGATTAATCGAGTAAAAGACGGTGTTTTTTACTCGATTTTTTTGTTTTGTTAAGTAGTAATAAAGTAAATTTTATACGCTAATAATAACAATACTTTAGATTTAGAATGTAGTGTTAGTTATGATTTGCGGCTTTTTTTTGTTTTATAAGAAGTTGAAGCAAAGTAGTGATTGAATTTTAAGTGTTTTAATAAGTGAATTTAAAACCCCTAAAACAAGCCATTAATTTGGGCATCAATTTTTGTAATAATACCACCTAAATCTTCTGGGTTAGTTACAAAATCTATCGTATCTACGTCTATAATTAAAAGTTTGCCTTTGTCATAACCGTCTATCCAAGCTTCATAACGTTCATTTAATCTGCTTAAATAATCAATACTTATAGAGCTTTCGTAATCTCTACCACGTTTATGTATTTGAGATACCAAGTTAGGGATTGAGCTGCGTAAGTAAATTAGTAAATTTGGTCCTTTCACAAAAGATTCCATAAGCTCAAACAAAGAGGAGTAGTTATTAAAATCACGATTAGTCATTAAACCCATAGCATGTAAATTGGGTGCAAAAATATGTGCATCTTCATAAATGGTGCGGTCTTGAATAATATCTTTACTGCCATTCTGGATTTGGTTAACTTGTCTAAACCTACTGTTCAAAAAATACACTTGCAGATTAAAACTCCAACGCTCCATTTGGTTGTAAAAATCGTCTAAATATGGATTATCAACAACGTCTTCCAACTGTGCTTCCCATTTGTAATGTTTAGCTAAAAGTTTGGTTAGCGTAGTTTTACCTGCGCCAATATTTCCGGCAATAGCAACGTGCATAATCTAATCTATTTTTAAGTGGTACGTAAACAGCTTTTGGTTGCAGTAAATATACAAGCTTTGATTGGTTACTAAAAACTGAGATATTGATTTTTTTATACCAGAAATAGGTTTTATTTCTAAGTTATCTTTTGCCATAAGAAAAAGTGAATTTCCTGCTTTTAAAACCAAATGCCCTTTACTAAAAGCCATATTACTAAAGCCTTCGTTTTTATGTTTTTGTATTAAACTTCCAAAATAGTTATAAATATAGAGGTAGTTTTCGGTTAGTAAATAACAATAATTATAATCGCTTTTCAAATCCAAAACGTTAGATGGTATGGGTAAAGTTTTTACTTGAACGGTGTTGGTATTATAGTCGTAAAGTTCCAAATGCTGATTATCTTGGTTAAAAAGCCAAAGGGTATTGCTAAATCCTGTAGATATATGCGACACATTTTTGTAAGGATTTTGTGTGTTAAAATCTAGTTTTGCAATTTCTGCCAAACGGTTATCTAATATAATAACGGTATTAAAATCTTGATAAAATAAGTTAATTTTAAGCGGATTAAACACATTTGCACTTGTAATTTTGCCCAATTGAAAATTGTTATACGCTATTAATGTATCATTTGTTTTTTTTAAAAATGCATTGTCTTCCGTAGTGTAATACAACGTGTTAAAAGTATCAATACCAAAAAGTGTTTCTACAGTTATTGCTATAGAATCTTTAAGACTTGCGTTAACCTGTTTTTGTGAAAAACTTGCAAAGTGAAAAATAAACAGAATGTAACATAGCTTTTGCATACACTCAGCAAATTACAAAAAATGAACCATAAAATTAATGTGCATAAATGAATGATATAAATTTAAATCGTAATTAAGGTATTTAAACCACAAGTTTATATCCAAAACCACGCACATTTATAATTTGAAGATTTTGGTCCTGTTTCAATTTTTTGCGAAGTTTACTTATAAACACATCCATGCTTCTGGCTGTAAAAAAATCATCGGTACCCCACAATTTATTCAATATTACAGAACGGTCTAAAACACTATTTTTATTCTGAATTAAATGAAATAATAAATGCGCTTCACGGTGTGTGAGTTGTATAATTTTTTCAGATAAATATTGTAATTCTTGCTTTGGAAAATTAAAAGTGTAATTACCCAAAGCTATAATTTGAGTGTTTTTTTGTGTTTTACTTCTATTAATTAAATTATGAATTCTTACAATAAGCTCTTCCATACTAAAAGGTTTTTTAAGATAATCATTACCGCCAATAGCAAAGCCTTCAACAACATCTGCGGTTTGAGATTTTGCAGTTAAAAATATAATAGGGATAGTTTCGTTAATGGCTCTAATTTCTTTAGCTAGTGTAAAGCCATCTTTTTTTGGCATCATAACATCTAACACTAATAGTTCTGGGGCTTCAGAGGTGTATTTTTCTAGGGCAATATCACCGTTAGCGCAGAGTACAACTTCAAAATTTCTTGTCTCTAAACTTTCTTTAATAATTTGCCCTAAAGCGGCTTCATCTTCGGCTAATAATACTTTTATTTTAGAGTCCATTTGGAAGTATAATTTTAAAAGTAGTTAGATCTTTACTCAGGTTTAAGGTAATTGTGCCACCGTGTTTTTCAATAATAGATTTTGTGTAGTACAAGCCAATTCCAAACCCTTTTACATCATGAGTATTGCCTTTTGGTACTCGGTAAAATTGCTCAAAAATACGCTCAGCGTTTCCTTTTTTTAGTGCGTTTCCGGTATCAGATATTAAAATTATAACGTTTTTTTTGTCGTGTTTTAGTGTTACTGTAATTTTAGAGCCCCCATATTTTACAGCATTATCTAAAATATTATTTAGAGCGTTTTCAATATGAAACACATCAAAACAGGCATGGTAATTTTCAGTTTCAAATTGGGTGTTAAATTCTTTATCTGTGTTTTGAATTTTATAATGACTTATAAGCTCATTTATTAAATCTACAACATCAACAGTGTCTTTATTTAGTTCAAGTTTATCCGTATCTAAAGTTGCTGTTTCTAATATTTTTTCAACCATTACAGTAAGTTTTTCTAATTGAATTGAAGACATTTTTAAATAGTTTTGAGTTTTGTCCTTGTCTTCTAAAGCGTTAAAACTAGAGAGGCTTTCTAAAGCCACACCTATAGTTGCAATTGGCGTTTTAAATTCATGGGTAATATTGCTAATTAAATCATTTTTTACCTCGGCAAGTTGTTTTTGATTTTTAATAATTTTTAGAAGGTAAAAAAGACAACTAATTACTGCAAGCACTAAAACGGTAGAAATTAAAATGCCGGTTAAACTTCGTTTTAAAATAGTTTTAGTTTCGTTTACATAAGCAATTGTTAATGTACTTTCTTTGGGTAAAAACGTAGATTTTGATACAGCAGTGAGTACATAATCTTTAGGTTTTAAGCTGTCTTTTATTGTATTGTTTTTATATTTAATGGGATTATTATATATAAGGTCATAATTTATAAATATCTTTTTTCGGTCCAAATCTTGCTTTACAAGTTTGTAAATTTCAGAGGTGTCTAAAGTATCATTTTTAATAGAAACTACAATTTTAGAGGTCAATACCTCTAAATTGGATAGTTTAAAATCTTCTGCTTTACGTTTTAAATTTTTAATTGTTTTTTTTAAAGAATCCTCTGAGATTGTTTTGTGTTTTTTTTCGTGAATAGCGCTCATAGAATCTATTTTAGAGCCTTTAACAACAGTGATGCCTTCAACAGTATTGATATCAAAATCATCTAAATTTTTAAATTTTTTGTTAACGGTGTCAATACTTTTAAAAAACTTGCTAAGCTTGCCTCTATCCTTAAAAACATTTTTTTGTTGATCTCCTTCTAGAAAAACTCCTATAGTTGTATTTTCTGCAAGGTCTGCGTAATAATCATCCACAGCTTTGTCCAAACTTAGTTGCACATCGTTAATAAGTTGTTGTTTGTTGGTTTGGTAGTTTTTATAATTCCAATACACCTGTATTATAATAGTTGTAACTACAACTGCAACAATGGTATATAAAATCCATCTGTATTTTTTTTCATTCATAATTCAAAAATAAAGGTTAAATTTTAGAAGAGGTACATCTGTTAACACTCGTTAACGTTGGTTAACATATAACCATTAGATAAACAAAGATATTTGTAGTGTATTAATCATAAAATCTTATAAAATGAAAAATGTAATTACAAGTTTAGTTTTATTAATCTCAATGTTTGGCTTTAGTCAGTCGCAATTAAAACAGGCGCACTATGCAGCTGAAACTCCTAAAATAGATAACATGTCTGTAACGGTTACAGTAGATTCTGCTGCGGAAGTAAAATCAAGTGTAGATACAGAAGACCTTAAAAAGGCATTAGCGTTGTTAGAAGCTAATCAAACATTTTCTTTTGAATTAATATGCAAAGGACAAGAATTATCTAACGGTAAACACGCTAGCTTATCTTATAAAATTACGGGTAACTCTAAAGAAAAAGACTTATTTTTAGAGCGCGTTGAAAAATTACGAGCTTTAGCAATTAACTATTATAACACTAAAAAATAAATATAATGAAATCAATAACGTACAGTTTTCTTTTTGTGCTAACCCTATTTTTTTCTGGGGTTAACGCACAAGATTTTCAAGGAATAGCAACCTACAAAACACAGCGCAAATTAGATATTAAAATCGATAGTACAAAAATGCCTTCTGGCATGCATGCCAAGATGATGGAGATGATGAAAAAGCAATTTCAAAAAACATATACTTTGTCCTTTAATAAAGAAGCTTCCGTTTATAAGGAAGATCTTACATTAGATAAGCCTCAAATTGGTGGCGACGGTATGCAGGTTATGATTATGGGGAGTGGCGGTGCTGCAGATATCCTTTATAAAAATAGTATAAGCAACAGTTTTGTGGATCAAAAAGATACTATGGGTAAAGTTTTTTTAGTTCAAGATAGTATTAAACCTATAGATTGGACTTTAGAAAAAGACACTAAATTTATTGGTGAGTATGCCTGTTTTAAAGCTACTTATACCAAAGAAGTCAGGGTAATGAAAAGCATTAGCTTTAGCTCAGGAACTAATACTAAAAAAACAGACGAAGAAAATGAAGCCGCTAAAACTCCAGAGTTAGAATTTGAAACACGCACAATTACAGCGTGGTACACTCCACAAATACCTGTAAGTTCTGGGCCAGCAGAATACCAAGGACTACCCGGTTTAATTTTAGAGGTGCATGATGGAGATCTTCATATTATGTGTAGTAAAATTGTACTCAATCCTAAAGAACCTATTGCAATTTCGGCTCCAACAAAAGGTAAAGTAGTAAGCTTAAAAGAGTACGAGGTTATTATGGAAAAAAAAGGTAAAGAAATGATGGATCGTTTTGCGCCAGCTAAAGGAGCTAGAAGTAACGGTGAAGCAATTGAAATACACTTTGGGGGATAGTATCGCTAGATGTTTTAAAGTTTATTTCCCTATTTTAAGATGTTAATTTTATAATAAACAACACCGTATTGTTTAATGTTATATTAAATTTGTTCAACATTAATTAGTGAAACGCGCTATAATATAAGCAGTAATTCACTTTAAAATTTGATCTAAAAATGAAATCAATTAGCCTTAAAATCAGTGCTTTAATCTTTATTTTATTACTTTCATTTAATATTTACAATGTAAAAACCAATGTTAAACAAGATTTTCAAGGGAAGGCCTATTATTTTTCAAAGTCTAAAATGGAACTTGGTGCTTGGGGTGCAAGACTTAGCGAAGAACAAAAAAAGCAAGTTGCGGCACGCTTAAAAAACAGATTAGAAAAAACCTATGTGCTTACCTTTAATAAAGTTGAATCTTTTTTTTATGAAGAAGAAAAATTAGATGCAATGACTGGTGCCACAGATTCTTGGGGTAAAAATTTTACACCAGGGAAGCAATACAAAAATGTAAAAACAAACAGCCAAATACAAGAACAAGAATTTTACGGTAAACAATTTTTAGTTAAAGATAGTTTGCAACCCATAACCTGGAAATTGGGTTCCGAAAACAAAAAAATTGGAAATTATGAGTGTTTTAAAGCTACAGCATCTGTACCTTCAGATGCGTTAAGTTGGTATAATTTTTCTTGGGATAAACTTAGAAATCCAAAAGCAAATGATTCTACAGCAACTGAAATTAAATATACAGAAATAGAAGCATGGTACACCCCACAAATACCCGTAAGTCATGGCCCATTAGAATATTGGGGTTTACCGGGTTTAATTCTAGAGGTTAGTGCAGATAATACTACTATGCTGTGTTCTAAAATAGTATTAAATCCAGATGAAACTCTTGAAATTGAAGCGCCAAATAAGGGTAAAGAAATTACCAAAAAGCAATATCAAGAAACCATCATAGAAAAAATGAAAGAGTTTAGAAATAACAGAGGCAGAACACGTGGTTAAAAAAATAAAAAGATAAATTAAACTCTTTCTATTTTTTGAAGTCTAAATTCTAATAATATCTACAAAAACTCAAAAATTAATCAGATGAAATTTTCAGTATTAAAAAGCATTGCAAGCTTACTTTTTTTAACAATTTGTATCACAACTTACGCGCAAGACTTTCAAGGTAAGGCTTATTACAAAACCAAGACTACCATGGATATGAGTCAATGGGGAGGCCGCGATATGACACCAGAGCGTAAAAAGCAGATTGAAGAACGCATGAAAAGTTTTTTAGAAAAAGAATACATCTTAACCTTTAATAAAGTAGAGTCTATTTATAAAGAAGATGAAAAACTAGAAACTCCAGGCTCTGACGGTAGAGGTTTTGGTGGATTTGGAAGTAGTTTTTCTGGTGGGCCAAAATACAAGAATGTAAAAACAAAAGCATTATTACAAGATCAAGAGTTTTTTGGAAAAGAATTTTTAATTAAAGATGAATTAAAAACTTTAGAATGGAAAATGGGTACAGAAACCAAGCAAATTGGACAATATACCTGTTTTAAAGCTACTGCTACCAAAACTGTAGATCAGTTTGATTGGAGAAGTATGCGAAGAAGACCAAGGCAAGAAGACGCTAAAACTAAGTCTAAAACAGATAGTGTTGCCGTTAAATCCGAAAAAAATGACGATCCAATGTCCGAAATTGAATTGCCAAAAACCATTGAAGTTGTAGCATGGTACACACCACAAATACCTGTAAATCAAGGTCCAGATGATTATTGGGGTTTACCAGGTTTAATTTTAGAAGTCAATGCAGACAAAACTACAATGCTCTGCACAAAAATTGTTTTGAACCCAGAAGAAAAAGATACCATTATACAGCCCAATAAGGGAGAGGTTGTTACCCAAGAAGAATACACCACTATTATTACCAAAAAAATGAAGGAAATGAGAGAGATGTATGGTGGCAGAAACCGCGATGGCCAACGTGGTGGCAGAAGAAATTAACAAAAACTAACTCAACCAAATAATGAAAAATTTTATACTACTACTATGTTTGGTAGTTACAACGCATGCTTTTGCTCAAATTAAAATGCAAGGTGTTGTTAAAGACAGTATTGGCAGTCCATTAGAACTAGCAAATATTATTGCCATAAACCAAGAGTCTAGTGCTTTAGAGTCTTATGCCATGACAGATGCTGCTGGTAAATATACTTTAGCGCTTGGTAAAAACGGCACCTATAAAATTAAGGTAAGTTATATAGGTTTACAGTCTATAGATGAAGTTGTTACAACCGCTGAAACTAACATTACAAAAGATTTTAAACTCTTTACAGACAACATGTTAGATGCTGTAGAAATAACCTATGAAATGCCAGTAACCATAAAAGGTGATACCTTAATTTATAATGCAGATTCTTTTAAAAATGGAAGCGAGCGAAAATTAGAGGATGTATTAGAAAAATTACCAGGTGTAGAAATTAATGAAGACGGCCAAATAGAAGTAGAAGGAAAGGTTGTGAATAAATTGATGGTGAATGGTAAAGATTTTTTTGATGGCGATACCAAATTGGCAACAAAAAATATTCCTTCTAATGCAGTAGATAAAGTTCAGGTTTTACGAAATTATTCAGAGGTTGGTCAATTACGAGGTGTGCAAAACAACCAAGATAATGTTGCTATAAATATTAAACTTAAAGAAGGTAAAGAAAACTTTTGGTTTGGAGATGTAACTGCCGGTGGCGGTTCGGCTCCATCACCAAACGACGAGTTATATCTAGTACAACCAAAACTGTTTTATTACAGTCCTAAATACAGTATAAATGTTATAGGCGACTTAAATAATATTGGAGAAGTGGCACTAACCAACAGGGATATAAGAAATTTTGGTGGCGGTTTTAGATTACCCAGCAGAACAAGCGGTACAACTATAAATTTAGGAGATAATGGACTTAGTGGTTTAACCTCAGTTCAGAATTCGCAAGAAGTGATTACAAAATTAGCAGCTTCAAATTTTAGTTATTCGCCAAATAAAGCATTAGATTTAAGTGGATTTTTAATTTATAAAAGTAGCCGCCTAAAAACTCGCGAAGTTAGCTTTTTAGATTATATAGATATTGAAGACGACCCCAATACAGCTATAGACGAATCTGCAAACCTTCCGCCAGACGAAAAAACAGATCAAACAGGTAGAGAGGCTACAAACCAAGCTCTTGCAAAACTGAGTGCTAGCTATAAGCCAAATGTAAATAATCAGTTAGAATATGATGTATTGGCAAGACTCTCAGACGACCAAGAACGTCAGAATTTAGAATCTTCTGTGGTTGGAATTACAAATCAAGTAAATGCAGCAAAACCGTTTAGTATTAATCAGAATGTAAATTATTATTACACGCTAAACGAAAATAATATTTTTGCTTTTGAAGCGCAACATTTATTAAAAGATGAAGATCCGTTTTACAATGCTATTTTAGACGACGAAAATAATGTGTTTAGCACTACAGCAACAGGTTTAGGATTAGATACAGCGCAGTCTCAATTCAATATAAACCAGCAACGCCGTGTAAAGTCTAACCAGTTAGATGCTAAATTAGATTATTTTAACATACTAAATACTAAGAGTAATATTAATTTTACGTTGGGTACTATACTTAGTAATCAGCAGTTTAATTCTAATATCTTTCAGTTTCTAGACGATGGCGCTGTACTTAATCCATCACCTAGTGCTTCAACTGTAGATGCAGATGGTAATGTTTTAACGAACTCTAATGATGTTTCCTATAATTTCAGAGATGTTTATCTAGGTGTGCATTACCGTTTTAAAACAGGTAAATTTACATTTACACCAGGATTGTCCTTTCATGCCTATGGCAATCAAAATACACAGGCAGGCATAACCTTTGAGGATAATTTCTTTAACGTATTACCAGATTTTGAAGCACGTATTCAGTTTAAAAAAAGTGAAAGTTTACAGTTTAATTACAGTATGGCCAACACCTTTACAGATGTTACTAACATAGCACAAGGTATAGTACTAAATAATTTTAATAGCATTCAGTTTGGTAATCCAGAACTTCAAAATGCACTATCTCATAACCTTAGATTATTTTACAGCAGTTTTAATTTGTTTAATTATACCAATGTATTTGCTGGAGCTAATTATAATAAAAATATAGATCAGATTAGATCGTTAACAAATTTTGAAAGTGTGATTAGAACAAATTCATTTTTTAACTCACAATTTGCAGATGAAAGTGCCTCTTTATTTGGAAGAATACAGCGTACATTTGGAAAAGTTAGGGCAAGTCTAAGAACTAATTTTAATTACAGTAAAATCAATCAATTTATACAGGGAATACCGTCTTTAAACGAAAGTTTCACACAAAATTATACTCCAGAAATCCGTACTAATTTTAGAGAAGCGCCAAACGTAAGATTACGCTATGGTTATACGGTTAGAGATAACAACCAAGGTGCAAATTCTACCAAGTTTATTACCAGAGCGCCATCTGTAGAGTTTGATGCCTACATCTGGGATGCACTTACGTTTGTAACAGACTTTGCTTATAATGAACAAGAAAGCAATAACCAAATAGATACTTTTAAAACCTGGAATGCATCATTACGTTACAGAAAAGACCGCGATGCCAAATGGGAATACTCTTTAAGGGGCTCTAATTTATTAAATATAGATTCTAATATTAGCAATGGTGCTGGAAATATTTCTGTGTTCAGTTCAGAAACTTTTATTCAGCCAAGATTTGTAACGTTTAGGGTTACCTACACATTGTAATTTTAAAAAGCAAGTGTATTAAAAAACGTCGTATTGTTATAATTAACAATACGACGTTTTTTATAAGTCTATTTAGAGTTGTAATAATTAGTAATTAATATTATGATAATTATTTTCCTTTATTGTTAAGATCTATATACTTCATTAAAGCCATAGTCATAGATGGAGTTTCTGGTGTTGGTGCAGCAATATCTACACGTAAGCCTTTTTCTTCAACAGCTTTTATAGTTGTATTTCCAAATACAGCAATACGCGTTTCGTTTTGTTTGAAATCCGGAAAATTTTGAAACAAAGAATCTATACCAGATGGGCTAAAAAACACTAAAATATCATAATAAACATCTGCTAAATCAGATAAATCACTAATTACAGTTTTGTAAAATGTAGCTTTTGTCCAGTTTAAGCCTAAACCATCTAAAGTGTCTATTATAATTGGCTTAACCTTATCTGTGGTAGGTAATAAGAATTTTTCGTCTTTATACTTTTTTATTAATGGAGAAAGATCTTCAAAATTACGTTTACCAACATATATTTTTCGTTTTCTATATACTACATATTTTTGCAGGTAATAGGCAACAGCTTCAGACTGGCAAAAGTACTTCATAGTATCTGGCACTTTAAAACGCATTTCGTTTGCTACTCTAAAAAAATGATCTACAGAGTTTCTGCTTGTTAAAATTATAGCAGTAAAGTTTTTTAAATCAATTTTTTGTTGTCTAATTTCTTTAGCACTAACACCTTCTACATGTATAAAAGGTCTAAAATCTACTTTTACTTTTTGCTTTTCCTCTAGTTCAAAGTATGGGGAATTTTCGATTTTAGGCTCTGGCTGGGATACTAAAATTGTTTTAACTTTCATAAGCAAACGTTTTAGGCTTTATAGTCACTAACAACCTTATACAAAATGATATAGGGTCCAATTTCAAGTGTGCAAAGATACAATAAAAAATAGAAGGAGTTATAAATTAGTGTTTTTTGATAATTAATAACTATACTTATAAAACTAATACTCTTTATTAAAAAAACGATTGCAATTGTTGCTATTATGATATTTTTTGAACTAAAACTAGTGTAGATTAAAAAAATATTCGAGGTTAAAATAATTAATCCAACATAGTTTAAATAGGTTTTTTTTTGAAAAACATAAAAGGAAATCAGATCTGGTATTTCAAATAAATAACCTATGGTTTTTTCTAGCCAATATTGAGCAGTCAAAAACGCAAAAATTCCCGATAGTAATTTTAAGAAAAAAATCAAATTAAAATCTGATATTGGGTAATAATATATATAAATAAATATGGCTAATGCTATGCAAAAATTCACAAACAAAAGGGTGTTAAAAACAGAAATGAGCTTTTTACTTTTTGAGTAGAGTTTAAAGTATTTACTATGCCCAATAATATTTATAAAATCACTAAATCTCGATGGATTTAGAGTTTTAGCGCATGCAATACACAACAGTCCTATAAATATGAACAGTGTAAGCCAATTATTGCTGATAAAATTTCGCATGCGGCTAAATTATAAAAAAATTAAGGATGTCATAATTATAAATATTTCTAGTTTTAAATTAGGTTTCAATAAAAGTATTAAGCTTAGGTCTAAAAGTCAAATTATAGTGCATTCTTAACTAAAAACTTTACTTTTGTACACTTTAAATTTACATAAAGGTTACAACCCCAATGTCGGATGCTATTGTTATTATACCTACCTACAATGAAATAGAAAATATAGACGCTATTATACGTGCTGTGTTTTCTCAAAAAAAGCAATTTCATATTCTAGTAGTAGATGATAACTCACCAGATGGCACTGCAAATTGTGTAAAGGGTTTACAGCAAGAGTTTCCAGAAGCACTGCACCTTATTGAAAGAGACCAGAAAAGCGGTTTGGGTACGGCTTATATTGCAGGTTTTAAATGGTGTTTAAAAAATGAATATCTATTTATTTTTGAAATGGATGCCGATTTTTCTCACGACCCTAATGATTTAATAAAGCTTTATAATGCTTGTGCTATTGATAATGCAGATGTTTCCATAGGTTCTAGATACGTAAAAGGTGTAAATGTTGTAAATTGGCCAATGTTTAGAGTCCTATTATCTTATGGCGCTTCTAAATATGTGCGTTTTATAACGGGTATGAATCTACACGATACTACCGCAGGATTTGTATGTTACAGAAAACATGTTTTGGAAACAATTAATTTAAATAAAATAAAATTTATTGGGTATGCGTTTCAAATTGAAATGAAATTTAAAGCCTATTTAAAAGGCTTTCAAATTAAAGAAATTCCAGTAATTTTTACAGATCGAACAAAAGGCCAATCAAAAATGAGTAGTGGCATAATTTCTGAAGCTATCTTTGGGGTTATTAATTTAAAATTAAAAAGTCTATTGACTAAGAACACATAAACAATGCGAACAATCCTAATAAAAAACGCAAAAATTGTTAACGAAGGTGAAATTTTTGAAGGAGATATCCTTATTGAAAACGACCATATAAAATCAGTAGAAAGTTCTATTAGCGCAAAATCTTCTGAGGTAACCATTATAGATGCTGAAGGTAATTATGTGTTACCAGGCATGATAGATGACCAAGTGCATTTCAGAGAACCAGGGCTTACACACAAGGCTAATATAGAAACTGAATCTAAAGCAGCATTAGCAGGTGGGATTACCTCTTTTATAGAAATGCCAAACACCAATCCACAAACTACAACAGTTCAAAAATTAGACGAAAAATTTGCAATTGCAGAAGCCTCATCTTACGCCAATTATTCATTTATGTTTGGCGGTACTAATGATAATTTAGACGAAATATTAAAGGTAAACCCAAAAACAGTTGCGGGTTTAAAATTATTTTTAGGCTCTTCTACGGGTAATATGTTAGTAGATGACCCAGAAATTTTAGAAAAAATATTTTCAAGTACAGATCTCGTAATCTCTGTTCATTGTGAAGACGAAGCTACAATTAAAAAAAATCTAGCCAAGTATACAGCAGAATACGGGGATCATATACCAATGGAGTTGCACCCAATAATTAGAAGTGAAGAAGCGTGTTATATATCTTCATCCAAAGCAATTGAATTGGCAAAAAAAACAGGAGCGCGTTTGCATGTATTTCATTTGTCAACAGGAAAAGAAACTCAGTTATTTTCAAACAAAATACCTTTAAAAGACAAAAAAATAACCTCAGAGGTTTGTATTCATCACCTTTGGTTTTCAGATGAAGATTATGCCAAAAAAGGAAGTCATATAAAATGGAATCCTGCGGTTAAAACAGCAAAAGACAGAACGCAGCTATGGAAAGCATTGTTAGATGATAGAATAGATGTTATTGCCACAGACCATGCTCCACACACTTTAGAAGAAAAAAATAACCCATATACAAGTGCACCATCTGGCGGGCCATTAGTACAACATGCTTTAGTAGCATTATTAGAAGCGCATCATAATGGTAAAATTTCAATTGAAAAAATTGTAGAAAAAGCCTGTCATAATCCCGCTATTTTATTTGATATAGAAAAACGCGGCTACATAAAACCGGGTTATTTTGCAGACTTAGTTATTGTTAATCTTAATAATCCGTGGACGGTAACAAAAGATAATATTCTTTACAAATGTGGATGGTCTCCTTTTGAAGGCAGTACTTTTAAAAGCAGAATTACCCATACTTTTGTTAACGGACAATTGGTTTATAACAACTTTAAGGTTATTGGCGAAAAAGCTGGTAAACGCTTAACATTTAATAGATAAATGAAAAACAATACACTAATATTACTTTTAACGTTGGTTTTAGTGTTTATTGCCTGTAATGGTAATGCACCAAAAAAACCAGATAACCTGTTATCTAAATCAAAGATGATGGATGTGCTTTATGATTTGTATTTATTAAATGCTGCAAATAATAGTCACAAAAAAATACTTGAAAAAAATAAACTAATACCAGAAACATATCTATTAGAAAAATACGATATGGATAGCATACAATTTGCACAAAGTAATAATTATTACGCCTCGTTTCCAGAGGATTATCAAGAAATGTTAACACAACTGGAAGAACGGTTTATAAAAGAAAAATCTGTGTTTGATAATATTCAGAAAATTGAAGATTCAATAAATAAGATAAAAAACGATTCGCTTAGAACTACAAGATTAAACAATAGCAAATTAAAAGATTCTCTAAAACCCATAAAAACTAAAGTTGGCTTAAATGGGGATGCTAAATTAGAAAAATTCGATTAAGCTTCTAGGTCTTCTAAAAATGTATTGCTCACTTCTTTTATACTCTCATCAATAGATTTAAAATTAAATGCTAACGCACTTTTTAATTTAGAATTATCATAAGCCGTATAATTTTGGATTGAAGCAGCCAGTTGTTTAGACAATAATCTGCGTTTTCCTGTGAGTATATTGTGTAACCAATCTAAGCGCCACGCAATAGCCAGCTGCCAATTTTCCAACGCCTTTTTTGGGGGTTTTACACATAAAGCTTCTGCTACTTTAGTTTGAAAAGTTTCAAAACTTAAATTAGCAGCAACCAAAATATAACGCTCATTTTTTAGTGGACTTTGCATGAGTAATATCATACATTTAACCACATCGGAAACATCTATGTAACCTTTAGTACCTTTTGGAAACCTTGAAACACCACTGTATATTTTTTTAAATAAAAAACCGCTACTACCAACATGCCAGTAGCCAGCACCCAAAATTACACCTGGATTAACAATCACAGCATTTAAGCCTTCTTGTGTACCTCGCCAAACTTCTAATTCTGCATCATATTTTGTAATGGCATAAACACTATTGTCAGTTTCAGGATTCCAGTCTGTGGTTTCAGTAATACGTGTTTTTGAGTTAGTTTCCTGTCCAATGGCAGCAACAGAGCTCACATAGCAGAGTTTTTTAACGCTGTTACTAATACAAAGGTTTACAATATTTGCAGTGCCTTCAATATTAATTTTCCGTAAGGAATGATACTTGTCAGGTTCAAAAGACACCATTGCGGCACAATGATATACATGTGTAACATTTTTAAATGCAAGTTCTAGTTGCGGAATGTTTGTAATATCAGCTTCAACCCATTCAATAGTGTTAAATAAGCCCGAGGGAGTTTCAGAATAATAAGAAAATATTTTCTTTACACGGTCAATAGTTTTTTTCTGTCTGTAAATTGCTTTAACAGGCATTTTTTTTTGCGTTAAAGCCAATAGTAAATGCGATCCTAACAACCCTGTACCACCTGTAACTAAAATCATTATTAATACTATTTTTTGAGCTTAAACTTTTAAAAAGTAAAGTTACGCTTTTTTCAAATTGTTTTTTGTCTTTATAAAGTGGAAACATATCTTTGTTCACCAGTAAAATATTTCATTAAAAAAAACAACACAATGGTAAAGCAGTTTGTAGAGGAATTAAAATGGCGCGGTATGTTGCACGATAGCATGCCAGGCGTAGAAGCACATTTAGCAGAAGCCATGCGTAGTGCTTATGTAGGTTTTGATCCTACTGCAGATTCTTTACATATAGGTAATTTAGTGCCTATAATGTTATTGGCACATTACCAACGTTGTGGGCATAAGCCATTTGCTCTTGTTGGTGGTGCTACAGGTATGATTGGTGATCCTTCTGGAAAATCATCTGAACGAAATTTGTTAGATGAAGCCACGCTTGCGCACAACCAAAATGCCATTAAAAATCAATTATCCCATTTCCTGGATTTTAATAGTGATGCTGAAAATGCTGCGGTTTTAGTAAATAATTATGATTGGATGAAAAACTTTTCATTCCTTGAATTTATTAGAGATGTTGGAAAACATATTACCGTAAATTATATGATGGCAAAAGATTCGGTTAAAAACAGAATCTCATCAGAGTCTTCAAATGACGGTATGAGTTTTACAGAATTCACCTATCAATTAGTTCAAGGCTATGATTTTTTACACCTTTACCAAGCCAACCAATGCACCATACAAATGGGTGGCAGCGATCAATGGGGAAACATTACAACGGGTACAGAATTAATAAGGCGTATTGGTGGTGGCAAAGGTTTTGCAATTACATGTCCATTAATTACAAAAAGTGATGGCTCTAAATTTGGCAAGTCTGAAGGAGGTAATGTTTGGTTAGATGCCAAGCGCACATCACCATACAAATTTTACCAATATTGGTTAAACTCTAGTGATGAAGATGCAGAAAAATACATTAAAATTTTCACGTTTTTAACAAAAGACGCCATAGAAAGTATTATAAAAACTCATACAGAAGCACCACATTTAAGAATATTGCAAAAACGATTGTCACAAGAAATCACCACAATGGTTCACTCTGAAGCTGAATTTGAAAATGCCGAAAATGCATCTCGTATTTTATTTAGTAAAACCTTTAAAGCAGATATTGAAACTTTAAATGAAGCTACTTTTTTAGAGGTTTTTGAGGGTGTAGCACAAGCTGAGGTTAGTGTATTAGATTTAGAAAACGGTTTAGACATGATTGCGGCATTAGCAGCAAAAACAAATTTTTTAAGTTCTAATGCTGATGCCAGAAGAGCACTAAAAGAAAATGCCGTAGCCGTTAATAAAGAAAAAGTTAAAGAAGATTACCTATTAACGCCAGCAGATTTAATAAATAACCGATATATTATTTTAAATAAGGGTAAGAAAAACACTTATATAATTAAGACTGTTGATTAATAAGCCTTATTATCTTTCTGTTAATAAAGTAGTTTGTAAGTAATTTCGTTATAAATCTCTTGAAGTATTCCTAAAAACTTTTTTCTTTTTACGTTTTTTCATGGGTTAGAGATTTCTCATTGAGAAGTGTATATAAAACTGAAACCACTCAAAAACAAAAAAGCATCCCAATTTTCTGAAAAAGAAAAAAGGAAAGCCTTTCATTGGATAACCTGCTGTAAGCAAGTTTTCACTACATTCTGAGTATGCACTCAGAACAACACAACATCTTAAAATCCAAATAGTTGGATGTATTGTTTTAAAAAAAAGCCTCAAATTTCTTTGAAGCTTTAAGCAATTTTAGCGGTCTGGACGGGACTCGAACCCGCGACCTTCGCCGTGACAGGGCGACATTCTAACCAGCTGAACTACCAGACCGTTGCATAATTGCGAGCGCAAATATACATCGCATTTTTAATTCTGCAAACAAAAAACATTAAAATATATGATAAACTATTTAAATTTTTGCCGTTCAACTAAATAGGTAGTTAATATGGTGCTAAACCCAGCATTGATGTCTGCTTCTACATATTTAATGCGGTATTGTCCGCAGACAGTTTTTAGATTTTTAAAGTAAGCTTCTGCAGCAGTTTTATAATTTTCTTTAATAGTATCGGCATATAAATCAATGGTTTCTCCAGTTTCTATATCTGTAAAACGTTTTGGGGTATTATCAAAATTAAAACTTAACTCTTTGGACTTATCAAAAACATGAAAAAGCACTACTTCATGTTTATTATGTTTTAAATGTCTTAGTGCTTCAAACAATTTTTCATCATTCTCAGTAGTTTGAAGCATATCTGTAAATAAAAAAATTAAGGATCTGCGATGAATTTTTTCTGCTATCTCATGTAAATACTTGTAAGTCTCGGTGCTTTTTGATTTAGGCTTAGTTTGTGATAGCTTACTTAAAGTACTTAATAACATTTGGTGGTGGCGTTCACTGCCTTTTTCTGGGGCATAAAAATCATATGTATTGCTATAAACACTTAATCCTACAGCATCACGTTGTTTTTTTAGAATATGCATTAACGCAGCAGCTGCTAATGTTGTAAATGAAATTTTATTTAGATTATTTAAAGTCGTAGTTTTTGTTGACTTTGGGTAATGCATAGAGCTACTCTGATCTATAATTAAATGGCAGCGTAAATTGGTTTCATCATCATAGCGTTTGGTGTAGAGTCTATCTGTTTTTGCAAAAAGCTTCCAATCAATATGCTTGGTGCTTTCACCTTGGTTATAAATTTTGTGTTCAGCAAATTCTGCAGAAAATCCATGAAAAGGACTTTTGTGTTTGCCAGATATAAAACCCTCTACAACTTGTTTTGCAAGTAATTCTAGGTTTTTAAAACCACCAACTTTATTAAGTTCTAATTGTAAGTCCATTTTATCTGTTGTTAAAAGCATTAATATTAGTTACAAACTAAAAAAGGTTTGCCATAACAGCAAACCTTTTATAGATTCTTTTGTATTAATGCTTATAATAAAGCATCAATAGCTTCAGCGTAAGTTGCTTTTGGTGCAACACCAACTTGTCTGCCAACAACTTCACCGTTTTGAAATATTAATACCGTAGGTATATTACGTACACCATATTTTGCTGCAAATTCTTGATTTGCATCAACGTCTAACTTACCAACAACAGCTTTACCATCATAATCGTTACTTATTTCATCTATTATTGGACCTACCATACGGCAAGGTCCGCACCATGCAGCCCAAAAATCTACCATTACTGGTTTATCACTTTTTAATACGGTTTCTTCAAAATTTGCATCTGTTATTTCTAATGCCATGATATTTTATTTTAGAGTGTTTTACTTGTATTAGTTATAATTAATTTACTAATAGTTTTGCAATGTTAGTCAAAAAAAAGCCGAAACCTTACAGCCTATATATATGATTTTGCTATTGTAGTATTGTTTCAATTTATTTAGAAATGTAATTAGTGTTAACAGCTTCATTAATCTCAATCCAATAGCCATCAGGATCTTGGAAATAAATTTGTTTTACTCCATCTTTTCTTACATAATTTTTATTTTTTGTATTAAGCCAGTCTGAAAACACAATTTTTAAAGTGTCGAGGTGTTTAATAAAAGCAGTTATGTTGGCGGTTTCCAGAGCAAAATGTACTGCTTTATCTGTTTTTATTTCTGAATTGGGACGCGGAATTAGATGTAATTGTTTGTCTTCGCCAAGTGCCAACCATCGTGTTTTAGAGTTTGATGCCGTATTTTTAATTTCTTTGAGCATTAAAACTTTTTGGTAAAATGCAACAGATTGGTCAACATTTTTTACTGAAAGCGCAATATGGTTAACTAAAAATGAAAACATCTGTATTGTAGGTTTAATTTGATTTTGCTTTTTTAAGTACTTGGCGTTGTTTTTTCTTTTCTATTTTTTTCTTCTTTTTTAAATAGATGTGGTGTGCATTTATTGTTTACAATTATTAAATTGTAGATTAGAGCTTTTAATTTTTCATTTACAAACACTCGAGTTTAACTTGGTCCTTAATTCAATTTAAATTTAAAATCTTGTGCTTCGAGGGCATTTAATAGTTCTTGTGATATTTTTACTTTCTGTTTTCTACTTAACATTTGTAATTTTAGTTTTTCTGACATATCATAGACCACAAAATCTAGAGTGTGGTTACCATTATGCGATTGTATGATATTATTTAAGGCTTTAATGTTAGTTTCATTTAGGGTTTTAATATCTAATTGTATCGCTATTTTTTTGGACTGTGCATCCATAACATCATGCAACAATTGAAAACTATTAAATTGAATTTGTGGTTCACCTTTTTTGCCGGTACTTTTGTTTATCCAGCCTTCTTTTACAAAAGCACGGACATAAACAAATGAATTTTGCACAAAAAAATGACGGTATTTTAGGTATTCTTCTCCAAAAATCCGAAATTCAAAACTATCTGTATAATCTTCAATAGTAAATAATGCCCAACCTTTACCTTGTTTACTCACACGATGTTGCACGCTTGTAACTACACCGCCAAATTTAATTTCTTTGTTGAGGTGTGCTACCAGATTATAAAAATCTGAAATTTGACCATTACAAAATGTTTTCATTTCAGTTTTAAAATCATCTAAAGGATGTCCGGAAATATAAATACCAACCACTTCTTTCTCACGCGATAATTTTTCCATAGTCCCCCAATCTTCACAAGGCGGTACTTGTGGCTCTGCAATTTGTACTTCACTAGCATCGCCAAATAAACTTACTTGTGCGGAGTTTTGATTTTCTTGGTGTTTTGCGCCATACTTAACTGCTTTTTCTAAAAAGGTAATACCATCTCCATCATTAGCAAAGTATTGTGCACGGTGTGTATCTGTAAAGCAGTCAAAACCTCCAGCATTAGCAAGGCCTTCAAAGGCTTTTTTATTAGCAGCTCTTAAATCTATACGTTTTGCTAAATCAAAAATAGATTTATAATTTCCGTCTTTACGATGCTCCACAATAGTCATTACTGCGCCATGGCCAACACCTTTTATAGCACCCATTCCAAATCTAACAGCATTGTCTTTGTTTACAGAAAATTTATAATAACTTTCATTAACATCTGGACCTAAAACAGGCAGTCGCATCCGTTTGCATTCTTCCATAAAAAATGTTATGGATTTTATGTCATTCATGTTGTTAGAGAGCACAGCTGCCATGTATTCGGCAGGGTAGTGGGCTTTTAAGTAGGCGGTTTGGTAGGCTATCCAAGCATAACATGTAGAGTGCGATTTATTAAAGGCATAGCTAGCAAATGCCTCCCAATCTTTCCAAATCTTTTCAAGTTTAGTAGTATCTAAGCCTTTTGCACCAGCTTGTTCTATAAATTTCGGCTTCATTTTATCAAGCACTTCAATTTGTTTTTTACCCATAGCTTTACGCAAAACATCGGCTTCGCCTTTGGTAAAATCTGCAAGTTTTTGAGAGAGTAACATAACTTGCTCTTGGTAAACGGTTATACCATAAGTTTCTTTAAGGTATTCTTCCATTTCTGGCAGGTCATATTCAATAGCTTCATCTCCATGTTTACGGGCAATAAAACTTGGTATATATTCCATTGGTCCTGGTCTGTAGAGGGCATTCATGGCAATTAAATCATCAAAAACAGTAGGTTTTAGATGTTTCATGTGTTTCTGCATTCCGGGCGATTCGTATTGAAAAATCCCAACGGTTTCTCCACGTTGAAACAATGCGTATGTTTTTTCATCGTCAAGCGGAAAATTATCTGGATCTAATAAAATATCGTGTTTTGCCTTAACTATTTTAACAGTGTCCTTTATTAAGGTTAGCGTTTTTAGACCTAGAAAATCCATTTTTAATAGCCCAGCATCTTCCACAACAGAGTTGTCAAATTGGGTAACGTATAAGTCGGAATCTTTAGCTAAAGCAACAGGAACATAATTGGTGATATCGCCTGGTGTAATTATTACGCCACAGGCATGAATACCGGTGTTACGTACCGAACCTTCTAAAACTCTGGCTTGATTTACGGTTTCGGCTTGTAAATCTTCGCCGTCAGAAATATTAAGTAATTCATTAACTTTTTCTAAATCTTCTGCCCTAAATTTATTGGCTAATTCTTTTTCTGATAACTCGAAAATTTTTCCGAGTTTAGACATTGTTGGAATTAATTTTGAAATCCTATCGGCATCACCAAGGGGTAAATCTAAAACTCTGGCGGTATCCCTAATAGAGGATTTTGCAGCCATAGTACCGTAGGTAATAATCTGCGCCACCTGATTTGAACCATATTTATTAATTACATAATCCATTACACGTCCACGACCTTCATCATCAAAATCGATATCAATATCTGGCATACTTACACGGTCTGGATTTAGGAAACGCTCAAAAAGTAAATCGTATTTTATAGGGTCTATATTGGTTATCCATAAACAATAGGCAACCACAGATCCTGCTGCAGAACCACGACCAGGCCCTACGGAAACGTCCATTTTACGGGCTTCGCGAATAAAATCTTCTACAATTAAGAAATACCCAGGATACCCCGTTTTTTTAATAACACTGAGTTCAAAATCTAGACGTTCTTTTATTTCTGGTGTAATTGTTTGGTAGCGTTTTTTTGCACCTTCAAATGTTAAATATTTTAAATAGGCATTTTCACCACGTTTACCACCGTCAGTTTTATCAGCATTGTCTTTGAATTCATCTGGAATATCAAAGGCAGGTAATAGCACATCTCTAGCTAATTGGTAAGGTTCTATTTTATTTACAACTTCCTCAATGTTTATTATAGCTTCTGGGATATCTCTAAATAAAGCCTTCATGTCTTCAGTAGACTTAAAATAGTATTCTTGGTTGGGTAAACCATAACGGTAACCACGACCACGACCTATTGGAGTAGCTTGTTTTTCGCCTTCTTTTACACACAATAAAATATCGTGAGCATTGGCATTTTCTTGGTCTATATAATACGTGTTATTTGTAGCGACTAGCTTTATATTATGTTTTTTTGCAAATTGAATTAATACAGGATTTACCCGATTTTCGTCTTCTTGATTATGACGCATTAATTCAATATACAAATCGTCTTTAAACGTATTTTTCCACCATAATAGTGCGTCTTCAGCTTGATTTTCGCCAATATTTAACACCTTGCTTGGTACCTCTCCATAGAGGTTTCCTGTAAGGCAAATAAGATCTTCTTTGTACTGTTCTATTAATTGTTTGTCTATTCTAGGGACATAATAAAATCCATCTGTAAATGCTTTGGATGATAGTTTTGCTAAATTATGATAGCCTTTTTTAGTTTTTGCTAGCAGTACAATTTGATATCCGTTATCTTTTCTGGTTTTATCTGTATGGTTTTCGCAAACAAAAAACTCACAACCAATAATTGGTTTTATTAAGTTGCCTTGTTTTTCAACACCGTTTTCTTCGGCTGTTTCGTGTTGCTCATGCACTTTTTTATTGTGGCTATTTACAGCACTTACAAAATGAAATGCCCCCATCATATTGCCATGGTCTGTTAGTGCAACGGCTGGCATATTTTCATTAGCAGCTGCTGCTACCAAATCTTTAATGCTAATGGTTGATTGAAGTATTGAAAACTGTGAGTGGTTATGTAAATGCACAAAATCTATTTCCGTAAGTTTTGAAGCGGCTTTTGTGTTTACAGGTGTTGTTGGTTCTTGAGCGTTTTTCTTTTGAAGCCTTGCACTTATTTTAGCACTTTCACGTTTTAGGTTGCTGTGTTTTAAACCTAATAATGGAATTGTATCTGGGTTTTCTTCTGAAAATTTCTGAAAGTAACCTTCCTTAACGTCTAGCTGTGCTTTGGTATATTCTTGTTTTCTGATAAGCTCAAAAAAACAACGTGTTGTAGCTTCAACATCTGCGGTGGCATTGTGTGCTTCAGAAAAAGGCGTATTAAATAAATATTGGTGTAATTCTGTTAAAGTGGGCAGTTTAAATTTACCATAGCGACCGCCTGGAAGTTGGCATAAACTTGCGGTATGTTCTGTACATGTATCTAAAACAGGTAACTCTTGTAATGGATTGTTAACATTTGCTCTCACAAACTCAGCACCCATAATATTTAAATCGAATTTAAGATTTTGACCAACTACAAACTTTGTTTTAGAGAGGGCAATATTAAATTTTTCTAAGACCTCAGTAAGAAAAATGCCTTGTTCTTGAGCCAATTCTGTAGAAATACCATGAATTTTTTCAGCATCATAAGGAATATTAAATCCTTCTGGTTTTACCAAATAATCTTGATGCTCAATACAATTACCCATAGCATCATGCAGCTGCCAAGCAATTTGAATACATCTTGGCCAATTATCGATGTCTGTTATTGGTGCATCCCAACGTTTTGGTAGGCCTGTGGTTTCGGTATCAAAAATTAAATACATGTGGTTATAGGATTTAAAAAAGTTTTGTTTTTAAGGTCTAAAGTTGTAAACCAACTTTTAGTGAAATGCAAAAATGGTATACATTTTAAATCTGTAAAGAGTTTTATAAAATTACACAGATTTTCAGTTTTATTAGAAAAACTAAAAAAGAGTTGTAAACAAAAAGCGCAATTAAAAAATTGCGCTTTGGTATATTGTAGCCCTTAATTTTAGGCAATTAGTTGTTGTCTAAATAATCTGGTGCGCTGTCGGCATCTGAGTTTAAAGCATCATCTGGATTGCCATCCCCATTTGGATCTGGATTTTCATTTATGGTAAGTATGCCATCATTATCATCATCTACATCTAAATAATCTGGTGTAAAGTCGGTGTCAAAATCTCTAGCATCAAAAGGGTTGCCATCATTATTAATATCTGCAAATTCATAAATGGTGTGTACTGAGTCTCCATCGTCATCAATATCTAGATAATTTGGTGTCATATCTCCATCGGTATCATCGTCAGCTGGGTTCCCGGTGTTGTTAACGTCTTCAAAAACAGATAAAATGCCGTCGTTATCATCATCAGTATCGAGGTAATTGGCAATGCCATCACCATCGGTATCGTCGTTTGTAGGGTTGCCATCGCCATCTAAATCTTCATCTCTAGTTGGTACGCCGTCACCATCATCATCAGCATCTAAATAATCCGGGATACCATCTTCGTCGGTGTCTAAAGCATTACCATCGTCATCAAATATAGCTTCTAAAGCTGTAGGCACAAGGTCATCGTCGTCGTCCTCGTCAATGTAATCGGCATTTAAATCTCCGTCAGTATCATCATTGTCAAAATTTCCGTCCCCATTGGTGTCTTCGTAAACATCTGGTACACCATCAACATCTGTATCTAAACAATTAAGTCCATCTATTAGTGCTTGTATGCCACCATCGGTATCACCACAAAACGTAATTTGTTCCTGTAAGTAAAAGCTGTACTGATTGCAAAGCGAAATATAGTTGCCCATTGTAATTGTTTGTAAATCAAATTGGGAAAGTGCTTCAGCAACATTATAGGTAGCAAATTCACAATTATAAGTACAATCTAAACTGTCAATTAATGCTTGTAGTGTGCCATCTATATCGCCACAGTAATTACGTTGATTATTTAATGCAGCAACATAAGCTGAGCAGGCATCTTCATATTCTACACTGTTATAAAAAGTTCCAGGCTCAGATACACCAATTGAAGCGTTGTAGGCAGCGAGTGCAGTTGCTGTTTCTGCTTCAGTATCACTACATGTAATTGGGTCTGTTGGAAATGTGCCTGAGATTAACGGTACTTTGTAAAATGATCCATTAGCATAGCCAACAGATGTAGAACCAGCATTATTAAATGCTAAAAAATTAAAAGTTCCAGAAAAGGTTGCGTTCGTGTAATCAATCTCTGTAATTGTTAGTTCGCCTAATTCTGGGTATAAAGAAATTGATTCTTGTGGTCTGTTATTTGTAGAATATAGGGTTTGGGTTCCATCAATATATTGCGCAGCAATTGTATTAACATCTCCAAATATAAATGGAGTATCTTCTACAACAGAAGGTGTTGATAAGTTTACAGTTTCTACGCCGTTTGTGCCAGTTATTGTTAAAAAACCATTTGTACTTATAGATGCAGAAAAAGTGACTGCTCTCCAAAGTTGATTGTTACGATCTCCTTGAAAAAAAGGTGAATTAAAGCTTACTTCTTTACCACAGCCAAATATGTTAAGAGCTACAAGAGCAATTAGAAAGCACTTTTTCATTAGTATTACAATTTTTATCTTAATTTCAAATATAGTAAAACAAGATATATGAAACGTTTATTTTTTTTATATTGAGTAAATCTAAATAAAACTATTGGTTTTAAAAAAAATAATTATATTTGCGCCCTCATTTATTAATAATAGAGGTCGGGAACCTCACAAATTAATTATTATGCCTGTAAAAATTAGATTACAAAGACACGGTAAGAAAGGAAAACCTTATTACTGGATAGTAGCTGCGGATTCTCGCGCTAAAAGAGATGGTAAATACCTTGAAAAAATTGGTTCTTACAATCCAAATACCAATCCTGCAACAATTGAACTGGATGTTAACGGTGCAGTACAATGGTTACAAAATGGTGCGCAACCAACAGATACAGCAAAAGCTATTTTATCTTATAAAGGTGCATTATTAAAAAATCACTTAGCAGGTGGTGTTAGAAAAGGAGCTTTAACTGAAGAACAAGCAGAAGAAAAATTTAACGCTTGGTTAGAAGAAAAAGCAACTAAAGTACAAGCAAAGCAAGATGGTTTATCCAAAGTAGATGCGGATGTAAAAGCAAAAGCATTTGAAGCAGAAAAAGCTGTAAATGAAGCTCGTATAGCAGCATCAGTGCCTGTTGTTGAAGAAACAGAAGAAACTGTAAGTGAAGATGCAGTTGCTTCAAACGAAGAAGAGTAAATAATATTTTTTGATACTTTTAAACCCTGGCAAAGATTGTCAGGGTTTTTTTGTGAACTAATTCTCATGTAAATGGGAGTTTTGATAAAATTTGTACAAATGTTTAATAGCTTCCCGTGTTCACGGGAATGAAAATTTAAATTTTCATTGAAAAAAGAAGATTGTTTTTATTTAGGAAAAATTGTAAAAAAGTACAGTTTTAAGGGAGAATTACTTGCTAAGTTAGATACTGATGAACCTAGTTTATATGAAAATTTAGATGCCATTTTTATAAATTTAAGAGGTAATTTAGTACCTTTTTTTATTGAAAGCTCTCAGTTACATAAATCTGATTTATTGCGTTTAAACTTTGAAGATGTAAAAACTGAGGCAGATGCAGATGCACTAATTAAAGCTGAATTGTATTTACCACTAGATCTTTTGCCTAAATTAGAAGGTAAAAAGTTTTATTTCCATGAAGTGATTGGGTTTAAAATTACAGATACTAACTATGGTGAGGTTGGTATTTTAAAAGGAATTAACGACTCTACGTCACAGTCTTTATTTGAAATAGATAGTGATGGTATAGAAATACTAATACCAATGAATGATGAGTTTATTGTAAACGTAGATAGAGCCAATAAGACTATAGAAGTAAATACGCCAGAGGGTTTAATTGATTTATACAAAAGTTAATTTAAAAAAAAGCGTTTTAATGTTATGATTACTCATGAGCAAAGCATTTCAATTTAAAGAATTCGCAATACATCAAGACCAGTGTGCTATGAAAATTGGCACGGATGCAGTGTTACTGGGCGCCTGGACCTCAGTAAATCATAAACCTTTTAATGTTTTGGATATTGGTGCAGGCACCGGAATTCTCAGTTTAATGATTGCTCAAAGAAGTGATGCTAGCCAAATTGAAGCCATAGAAATTGATGATGATGCCTTTGAACAATGTTCTGAGAATTTTGAAAATTCCCCTTGGAATGATAAGCTTTTTTGTTTTCATGCCTCATTATTAGAGTATATTGAAGCTGTTGATGAAACATTTGACCTCATAATATGCAACCCACCTTTTTATTCTGAAGATTACAAAACCGAAGATGAAGCTAGAGATGTAGCTCGTTTTAACGATGCAATGCCTTTTGAACATTTAATATACGCTGTTAATGATTTTTTAGCTAATGATGGTATTTTTTCAGTTATAATTCCATTTAAAGAGGAAAAAAAATTTATTGCTTTAGCAGCTACAATAGGTTTATATGTTAATAAAAAATTACAGGTTAAGGGCAATCCAAATTCAATTATAAAAAGAAGCCTTCTTGAGTTTTCTTACACAGAAACCAAAACAGAAAGTCATCAATTAATTATTGAAACTGAGCGTCACCAATACACACAAGATTACATAAATTTAACAAAAGATTTCTACCTCAAAATGTAAATGGAGATTTTGTAATGAAAACGTTTTCGTATTTTTGTTATGATAATATAAAAGTATTAAATCGATTTTTTTAATAAGTTACATATGAAACCAGATTTATTTGAGGCTCCAGATTATTACAACCTAGACGAATTACTTACTGAAGAGCACAAATTAGTTCGTGATGCAGCTAGAGCTTGGGTGAAGCGTGATGTATCACCAATTATTGAAGAGGCTGCGCAAAAAGCAGAATTTCCAAAATCTATAATAAATGGATTAGCAAACATAGGCGCTTTTGGTCCGTACATACCAGAAACTTATGGAGGTGCAGGTTTAGATCAAATATCTTACGGTTTAATAATGCAAGAAATAGAACGTGGAGATTCTGGTGTCCGGAGTACCGCATCAGTGCAATCTTCTTTGGTAATGTATCCAATTTGGAAATATGGAAACGAAGCGCAACGCCAAAAGTACTTGCCAAAATTAGCCTCTGGCGAATGGATGGGCTCCTTTGGGTTAACCGAGCCAGATCATGGTAGTAATCCTGGCGGTATGGTTACCAATTATAAAGATATGGGAGACCATTATCTTTTAAATGGTGCTAAAATGTGGATTAGTAATTCTCCATTCTGTAACGTTGCAGTGGTTTGGGCAAAAAATGAAGAAGGTCGTATTCACGGACTTATTGTAGAGCGTGGTATGGAAGGTTTTTCTACCCCAGAAACACACAATAAATGGTCGTTAAGAGCCTCTGCAACAGGTGAGCTTATTTTTGATAATGTAAAAGTGCCAAAAGAAAATTTGTTGCCAAATAAATCTGGATTGGGTGCTCCGCTTGGATGTTTAGATTCCGCTCGTTTTGGTATCGCTTGGGGAGCAATTGGCGCAGCTATGGATTGTTATGATACTGCTCTGCGTTATAGTAAAGAACGTATGCAATTTGGCAAACCAATAGGTCAGTTTCAGCTTCAGCAAAAAAAATTAGCTGAAATGATTACAGAAATCACCAAAGCACAACTATTAGCTTGGAGACTTGGAGTAATGCGCGAAGCTGGTACCGCTACTACCGCACAAATATCTATGGCAAAACGAAATAATGTAGATATGGCATTAACTATTGCTAGAGATGCTAGGCAAATGCTTGGTGGAATGGGTATTAGTGGTGAATATTCCATTATGAGACATATGATGAATCTTGAAAGTGTTGTTACTTATGAAGGCACACATGACATTCATTTACTAATTACAGGTTTAGACGTTACAGGTTTAAATGCCTTTAAATAAAGCTTAAAACTATCCAGAGGCTATAGTCTCGTTATAAAATTTATAAAAATGCAGTTCTTTAGAGCTGCATTTTTTTGTTTACATTTACTTTATGTCTTCAAAATCTAGATTAGATAACGCATATAAAAATGCAATTCGCTTACCATTTGATGAGCACTCTAAATTTATTTTATTTAGTGATTGCCATCGTGGTGACAACAGTTTTGCAGATGATTTTGCTAATAATAGAAACATTTATTTCCATGCTTTAAAACATTATTATACCAAAGGCTTTACCTATTGTGAGCTTGGAGATGGAGATGAATTATGGGAGAACCTATCTTTTGAATCTATTTTTTATGCCCATAAAAATGTGTATATGCTAATGAAACAGTTTCATGACGAAGCACGTTTGCATCTCATTTGGGGAAACCACGATATGGTTTATAAAAATAAAGCGTATGTAAATAAACATTTAACATCATATTTTGACACTAAAACAGCTGAAGATACGGCATTGTTTTGTGATATTGAATACCATGAAGGTATTGTTTTACAAAACTCTAATACGCAACAGGAGTTATTTTTATGCCACGGTCACCAAGCAGATTGGTGGAATTATATTTTTTGGAAATGGAGTCGGTTTTTAGTACGCATTTTATGGAAACCTCTAAATGTTATGGGTATTGCAGATCCTACAAGCCCAGCTAAAAATTATAAAGAACTCATAAAAATTGAACGACGCACAAAAAAATGGATATCAGAAAATAATAATTTAATTACAATTACAGGTCATACACACAGACCACGTTTTCCTCAACCCGGAGATATTGCTTTTTTTAATGATGGTAGTTGTGTACATCCTAGAAGTATTACTGGTCTTGAAATTGAAAATGGAAAAATTTCGTTAATTAAATGGCAAATTGTAACAAAAGAAGATGGTACTCTAAAAATTGATCGAGTATTGTTAGAAGGGCCAACACGTTTAGCAGATTATAAAACCGCTTAAAATTTAGAATTAAAAAACCTGCGATGCTTCAAAAACGATATGAAGGCTTTTTAAACACGCCACTTTTATGGAAAAATAATGCAATTCCTAACTTACCGCAATTTGAAATTACTACAAAGTTTCAAAAAATTAACTGCGTTATAGATGATAGCTTACGTTTAGGTAAATATGTAGAACGCTTGGTGTCTTTTGAATTACAACAACACGAACATATTTCAATTCTTGCAGAAAATATTCAAATTCAACAGCATAAAATTACTTTAGGCGAATTAGACTGTATCCTTCTTAAAGACAAACAGCCTATTCACTTAGAGATTATATACAAGTTTTATTTATATGATGCTAGTGTTGGTACTTCTGAAATTGAACATTTTATTGGACCAAACCGAAAAGATACCTTACAAGAAAAACTTAATAAGTTATTACACAAACAATTACCAATTTTATATACTTCAGAGTGCGAAAACTACCTAGGCACACTTAATTTGAAGCCAAATCAAATTAAGCAAAATGTTTATTTTAAAGCTCAATTATTTTTACCGTTTACAGCACAGCATATCGAATTAAAAACTTTGAATACCAACTGTATTTGTGGATTTTACATTAATGCAAAACAACTACAGCAATTTAAAGACTGTAAGTTTTTTATACCAGAAAAAAAGGACTGGCTAGTGCAGCCGCATACACATGTAAATTGGATTAACTTCAACGCTTTTAATGGAATTGTAGGAGATCTTGTTTCAAAAAAAAATTCAGCACTTTTTTGGATGAAGTCTAAAAATGGGGAACTACAAAAAGTGGTTTTAGTTTGGTGGTAACGATCGAGTATATAAAAATTAGCGCTGAAAAAGTGCGCTATCCATTCGGTTGTGCTCGAGCTGAATTTTTAAGTTTATTTTTCCTTTCCCAAATCGCCAAATTTGGCGATCTCGAAAAAGTGCACAGACCTCTGTGTTGGCAAAAGCTCGCACTATTTTTAAATATATTGTAGTGCGCTGGGTTTTTCTGCTTACAGTTTTTAAATCAGTTTTAATTTTAAAACGTCTGTTATTTTATTCAGATTATTATTTTCTAATATTAATATTTGTAGGCGGTGTAAATTACAACCAATCCATCAGTAAAATTGTCCACATTTAATGTAAATCCATCTGTATTAAAGGAAGTAAGAGAAGCAGTTGTTAAGCCTAAAAAAATTCCATTTTGATTTGCATAGCGAATACCTATACTGTACGTGTCAGAAGCGTAACGTGAATGGTCATTTATTGAATTAGCACTTGCACCACCAGAGATTACTTGTTGTTCAATAGTTCCCGAATTTTGGTTGCAATAACCGTGCATATAACCAAAATAATTTTGAAGTCCGCTATTGTTGTCGCCAACACCATTGTCGCTATTTAAATTATAGTTTTCAACATTAGCATAGGCATTAAATGTAATGCTTTTGGGTTTAAAAGGCAAACCTGCAATTGTTGTATTTCCAGAGGCTGTTATTCTGAACTTACCCGTATAGACTTGCTTCTCGTTTGTAGCCAATTGAAGCCAAGAACTACCTTGCCAATAATAAAAACCAGACGGCTGTAAACCACCAGTTCCATCATTATAAATTAATGTACTAACTTCAACGCCATAGCCAGATGGGATTGTTACTGTTGTGTTATCATTAGGGCCAGTAAGTGCAACACGAGGAATTAATAGACCTGAATTTGTAGAGCTAATATCCAATGCAGCTCGTGGATTTGTAGTACCAATCCCTACTTGAGCTATCAAGATATTGGTGAAAGCACTAAAAATAAATAAGAAAAAATAAGTTTTCATAGTTTTATGCATTAAAATCATTGTTTTTATGAGTTTGGATTTTTTTCAACTTTGCGCACAACTGTTGTTAGTGATACAAATTAGTCTATGTATTACAACAAATAAAGTTCTGGATCTATTCTAGCAGAAAGGGCTTCACTACTAACTAATTTATCACGTTTTGTTTTAAAGGTGTCGTTAATAAAACCTTCTAGGGTAGTAATATTAGTGTAATTACTAGGATTTTCTTTAACGGAAAGTACAGCTTTTATACAATCTTTGTGAGATTTGTAATCTTTTGAAATAAATAAAATAGAGTTTTTAACTTTAAAAAAAGCTTTAAATTGCCCTGAGTTGTTTTTACAAATCTTGAAAATTGCCATTGAAAATGTCTTAATTATATTTATTAAGACCAATAATTTTAAAAAAAGTCACTTTTTAGGCCTTTTTTAAAATTGATTAAGATTCTGGAGCTAACGCAATGTCTAGCCCATTCATTTCAGGTGTTATTTGAATTTGGCATGCTAAGCGCGAATTATCTTTAACATAAAAAGCCTCAGAAAGCATTGCCTCTTCATCGTATTGCATTTCTGGCAAAATGGTATCACTTAATACGTAACATTGGCAAGATGCACACATTGCCATGCCGCCGCAAACTCCAATAGTGCCGTCTGGAGCAAGCTCAAAAGAACGTATAACTTCCATAAGATTCATAGCCATATCTGTTGGAGCTTCAATGTGGTGTTTTATACCAGCTCTATCTGTGATTGTTATATTGATGTCTGTTTGCATTTTTATCTAAGACCTTTCAGGGTTTAAAACCTTGAAAGGTCTGTTTTTATTATAATTATTATTTAGAATTTAGACCTTATAGGTTTCTGACCTTCACTAAAGCTTCAGTGAGTGAAAAATCTGATAGGTCAAGTTTTATTCTATGGTTTGTACTACAGCTTTTGGTGCTTCTTTACGTGTGCCATCAAAACCATCTATACCACTAACTGTTGTATATTTTAATACATAACGTTTGCCAGGGTTAATAATTTGATAAGCGGCTTGGCACATTAATGTGGCTTCATGAAACCCACAAAGAATAAGTTTTAGCTTGCCAGGATAGGTATTAACATCGCCAATGGCAAAAATACCCGGAATATTAGTTTGGTAATCTAAAGCATTATTTACCTTAATGGCATTTTTTTCTATGTCTAACCCCCAATTTGCAATTGGGCCTAGTTTTGGTGATAAGCCAAATAATGGTATAAAACAATCGGTTTTTAAAATAGTTGGTGCTTCATCTTTTTTTGTAACTTCTATACTTTCAAGTTTATTTGTGCCGTGTAATGCTGTTATTTCTGCTGGAGTTATTAGTTTTATTTTGCCTTTAGTTTTTAATTCTTGTACTTTTTCTACGGAATCTAAATGTCCTCTAAACTCATTACGTCTGTGAATTAGCGTAACGCTTGAAGCTACATCTGCTAAAAATATGCTCCAATCTAAAGCAGAATCTCCTCCACCAGCAATAACTACGTTTTTGTTTCTGTACACTTCGGGGTCTTTAATGATGTAGGCAACTCCTTTGTCTTCAAAATCTGTAATGTTTTCTAATAGGGGTTTTCTGGGCTCAAAACTACCTAAGCCTCCTGCAATAGCAACAACTGGTGCTTGGTGTTTTGTGCCTTTATTTGTGGTTACAATAAAACTTCCGTCTGGTTGCTTTTCAATGGTTTCTGCGCGTTCTCCTAGTGTAAATCCGGGTTTAAATTGTTTGCATTGTTCTAGTAATTTATGGGTAAGATCACCTGCTAAAATTTCTGGATATGCTGGTATATCATATATTGGTTTTTTAGGATATAGTTCTGAACATTGTCCGCCTGGTTGTGGCAAAGCGTCTATTAAATGGCATTTAAGTTTTAGTAATCCTGCTTCAAAAACAGTAAATAAACCTGTTGGCCCTGCTCCAATAATAAGTATGTCTGTTGTTATCATAACGTCCTGTTAAGGTAGAAGTAACAATGCTTTACTTCATTTTTATTTTGAAACCTATTTTTTGTGGCTGTAAATTTAATTTTTGTAGAGGTGTTTGTTGGGTGCGTGAAGGATTGTAGCGGCATCCTTTTTGCCATTAAAAGCAAAAAGATATAGTGAAAAGCCTGACCCTTGTGGTCACGCCCAAAATGTTATTCTACGTTTGTAACACTCTCTATTTGAGGCGCGTATTTTTTAATGGTCATTTCTACACCAGATTTTAAGGTCATTTGATTAACGCTACATGAGGTGCAGGCGCCAACGAGTTGTACTTTCACAAACTTATCTTCTTCTATGGATAGTAAGTTAATATCACCTCCATCGCTTTGAAGAAATGGACGGATTTCGTCTAATGCTTTTTCTACATTTAATTTAAGTTCTTCTGAGCTCATTTAGTATCGTTTTTTTCTTTCTTCTTATTATCTATGCTTTAAAAGTATTAGATAATTTATTTTTTTATTGCAGAACAGCCCGCCATTGTTGTAATTTTTATGGCTTCGGTTTCTGGTAAAGTTTCGTTTCTGTAAACTACTTGTTGTACGGTATCTCTAGTTATTGCTTCAAAGGCAAATGTAGTTGGTGTGTCTTCTTGCAGGGCTGCTGGTCTACCAAAATCGCCAGCTTCTCTTATACTTTGTACTATTGGAACCTCGCCTAGGAATGGCACTTTTAAATCTTCGGCTAAATTTTTTGCGCCTTCTTTACCAAAAATATGGTATTTGTTATTTGGTAATTCTGCTGGTGTAAAATATGCCATGTTTTCAATAATACCTAATACGGGGACATTGATGCTATCTTGTTGAAACATTGCAACTCCTTTTTTGGCATCTGCTAAGGCTACGTTTTGCGGTGTGCTTACAACTACAGCACCAGTAATAGGTAGTGCTTGCATAATACTCAAGTGAATATCTCCTGTGCCTGGTGGCAGGTCTATTAACAGAAAATCTAGCTTGCCCCAAGCGGCATCAAAAATCATTTGGTTTAGTGCTTTTGAAGCCATTGGGCCTCGCCATATTACGGCTTGGTCTGGCTTTGTGAAAAAACCTATGGATAGTATTTTTACTCCGTAATTTTCTACGGGTTTCATTTTAGATTTTCCGTCTATAGTAACTGATAGCGGACGCTCTAATGCTACATTAAACATTATTGGAATTGATGGTCCGTAAATATCGGCATCTAAAATACCAACTTTAAAGCCCATTTTTACTAATGTTACCGCAAGGTTTGCTGTTACTGTAGATTTACCAACACCACCTTTGCCAGAGGCTACCGCAATAATATTTTGAATACCAGGAATGGGTTTGCCTTTTATTTGGTTTGTATTTGCTTTTGCTGGTGCATCTACTTTTATATTAACTTTTATTTTTGCTTTTTCATAAACCAACTTGTGTATGGTTTGTAAAATATCTACCTCTGTTTTCTTTTTTGCCTGAAGACTTGGGTTATTAATTGTAATATCTACAATAACCTCGTCTGCAAATGTAACCACATTAGTAATTGCACCACTATCTACCATGTTTTCGCCTTCTCCAGGAGCGGTAATGGTTTTTAGGGCGTTTAAAATATCTTGTTTGTTAAGTTTCACGGCTTATCTAAATTTATTCTAAATACAAAGATACTGTAAAACCTTTAGATTTTGAAGTGTTAAAATTGAAATGCGATATGCTGAGATTTGGATTTTGAATTACAGGTTTATTCCTACAATTCCTTAGCAGGATCCCAATACACAGCCTCTAAATTTTGAATTTGAAGGTCAATAACCTCAATACCCTCATTTTCTAAAAGTTGTTGCATAAGATTTGTGCCCTCAAAATGGTGTTTACCAGTTAATAACCCTTTACGATTTATAACCCGATGCGCTGGTACACCTTTTTTATGCGAAGCATTCATTGCATACCCAACAATGCGTGCACTTTTTGCAGCACCTAGATATTTTGCAATAGCACCGTAACTGGTAACTTTTCCGTAGGGTATTAGTTTTACAACCTCATAAACTTTTTCAAAAAAACCTAAGGTTTCTGGTTTCATTATAAGTCTTTAATTACATTAATAAAGGTAACTAATGCTATAATACCGGTTATGGAACCAATAATGTAATTCATGTTTTTTTGAGCAGTAATTTTTGTATCTTTTATTTTATCGAAAAAGAAAATATAAAAATAAAGCATTGCAAATGTACCCATTGTAGCACCAGACACGTAGGTTATAATACTTATGTGTTCAAAATTTAGCCAGCCAAATGATATGAGTGTTGTGGTTACATAGGCTTGGTAAGGTATTGGAAACACATTTAATATGGATAGAAACATGCCATGAAATAGGCGACTTCTTTTACTTTTAATATTTGTTTTTATGTTGTGCGCTTTTTCTTTTGAAGCAATTGCTAAAAAATAAATGGTAATGAGTACAAAAAGCACAAGCGCTACACGTTTTAATATTTCTACAATATCTGCGTGATTGGATAAATATCTTGCAAAAATTGCGGCAACATAAGTTTGGGCAAATACTATAATACAGACACCAATAGAAAATACAAAACCTCTTGAAACACCTTCTTTAAGACTTATTTTAGCGGCCGTCATGTTAAGCAATCCTGGTGGAATTACACCAATAAATGCCACTATAAAACCAATAAAAAAGATGATGGTAATATTCAAAATTTTAATTAATTTGGAATTTAATATATGTTATGGCTTTATTTATTTCTAAATATTGACTTTCGTAAAAGGTTTGGATTTCTGTAACTTCCTCCGGACTTCCTTCTAATTTATACACATTATGGTTGGCATATAAAACTTCATAGCCCATGCCATGCAGTAAACCTAATGTGTAACCGTGCATAAACTCACTATCGGTTTTAAGATGTATAAGCCCTTTTGGTTTTAAGACTTTTTTATAACGTTCTAAAAACTTAAGGTTGGTCATTCTGTGTTTGGTACGTTTGTACTTTATTTGCGGGTCTGGAAAGGTAATCCAGATTTCATCAATTTCATTTTCTGCAAAAATATGAGCTATAAGCTCAATTTGAGTTCTTATAAATGCAGCATTAGGTAGGTGTTCTTCAATAGCTGTTTTTGCACCGCGCCAAAAACGTGCGCCTTTAATATCTATACCTATAAAATTTTTATTGGCATAGCGTTTTGCTAAGCCAACGGTGTATTCGCCTTTACCACAGCCCAATTCTAAAACTATTGGATTATTATTTTGAAATACGTTTTCTCGCCAGTTTCCTTTTAAATGGTATGTGTTGTTTACTAAGTCATTTCTGGTTGGTTGAAATACGTTAGTAAAGGTTTCGTTTTCTTTGAAACGTTTCAGCTTATTTTTACTACCCACTTTGTTTCATTTTAGGCAAAATTAAGAAATTAACCTTAGTTAGATTTTTCTATGGTGAATGAAAACTCACTTCCTACATCAAGTTCACTTTCAACGTAAATTTTTTCTTCGTGTGCTTCTATAATATGTTTTACTATTGAAAGTCCAAGCCCAGAGCCACCCTCTTTTCGTGACCCGCTTTTATCTACACGATAAAAACGTTCAAATAAACGGGGTAAATTTGCTTTAGATATACCTTCTCCATTATCTGTAATTCTAATAATGACTTTATTTTTTATAAGATTTTCTATACTAACCTCTGTGGTACCTTTTTCACGCCCATATTTAATTGAGTTTACAATGAGGTTGGTTAATACTTGTTCTATACGTTCTTTATCTCCAAAAACCATAATAGGGTTTTTATAATGCATATCAAACGTAAGTGTAATTTCGGCTTTTGCAGCTTTCATTTCAAGTAAATCAAAAACGTTTTGCACTAAATCTACAATATCAAAAGCTTCTTTGTGTAGGCTTAAGTCGCCAACTTCTAGTTTCGCAATCATATCTAAATCTTTAATAATATAGATAAGACGCTCTACACCTTTACTGGCTCTGGTGAGGTATTTGTTTCTTATTTTTTTGTCTTCCATAGCGCCATCTAGAAGCGTTAAGATGTACCCTTGTACTGTAAATAATGGTGTTTTGAGCTCGTGAGAAACGTTACCCATATATTCTTTACGATATTCTTCTCTTACTTTTAGAGATTCTATCTCTATTTTTTTTGCTCTTGCGTATTTATCAATCTCTTTGGTAAGTGTTCCCATATCTGTAGTAATGGGTTGCTGTCTTAATGTTGTAGATTCTAAAAGTGTTATTTCATCGTATATTTTTTTTACGCGTCTGTAAATAAAGCGTTCAACTCTATATTGTATTACTATAAAATACAGTGGGAAGCCACACATTGGAAAATATATAATGCGCCAGTCTAATTTGTTAATATTATAAAGAAATGGTAAAATTAATAACGTTGATAAAACCGTTACATATATTGAGGTTCTGAACGCAAATTTATATGTTTTTTTAAAATTTGTGTACATTAATCTATATACTTATAACCAACACCCTTAACGGTTTTAAAGGAGGTATCTCCAATTTTTTCACGAAGTTTTCTTATGTGTACATCAATGGTTCTACCACCAACAACAACCTCATTTCCCCAAACTTTATCTAGTATCTCTTCGCGTTTAAATACTTTTCCTGGTTTGGTAGTTAATAAGGATAATAATTCAAATTCTTTTCTGGGTAAAATAATGTCTTTTCCTTTATTGGTAATTTTGTATTCTTCTCTGTTAATAATTAAATCCCCGACTTTAAAAATACTATCTGAGGTGTTTTCAATGCTATTTAGGCGTCTTAAAAGCGCTTTTACCTTACTCACTAAAACTTTAGGTTTTATAGGTTTGGTGATATAGTCGTCTGCACCAGCATCAAAACCTGCAACTTGTGAGTAATCTTCACCTCTTGCAGTTAAAAATGTTATAATGGTGTCTTTAAATTGGCTTTGTTGTCTAATACGCTCACAAGCTTCAATACCATCCATTTCTGGCATCATTACATCTAATATAATTAAATGCGGTTTATGTTTGGAAGCTTTATCAAGAGCTTCTAGCCCATTTTTTGCAGTAATTACCTGATAACCTTCAGCAGACAAGTTATAACTTACAATTTCTAAAATATCGGGTTCATCATCTACCAGTAATATTTTAATGTTATCTTTTTTCATAATTAGCAATATTAAGTGCTGTAAATATAAATATATCTGTACTAATGACAGTATTTTATTAAATTGATAATATTTAGATAACATTACATTTTATTTTGAAACTGAATATGTAAATCGAATGTTAACCTATTGTAAAAAAGCCTAATACGGATGGTTTTAGTTAATTTTATAATACAATTGTTGTTATATTTGCTACAAATTAATCATTAAATATTTATTATGAAAAAACTTTACTTTTTGTTTACTATTTTAATTTGTACGGCCTCTTTTGGGCAAGTTATCAATGAAGTTGATGCCGACACTCCAGGTACTGATATGGCTGAATTTGTTGAAATATTATGGACTCCAAACACAGCTTTAGATAATTTATCTGTTGTTTTCTTTAATGGAAATGATGATGCAAGTTACCAAGTTTATGACTTAGATGGGTTTGTTACAGATGCTGATGGTTTTTTTATACTTGCAAACGATGGTATAGCAACGGCTAGTGATATATCAATTGGTGCTTCTAATGTTATCCAAAATGGAGCAGATGCTGTTGCTTTGTATTCAGGAGATTTTGTTTCTGGTGACCCAGTAACTGCTACAAATCTATTAAGTGGTGTAGTTTATGACACTGGCGATGCTGATGATGCTGATTTGCTTGCTGCAATTGGTGGTGTGCAATATGATGAAAGAGAAAATAATAACAGTGATGGGCAATCTATACAAAGAAATAATGATGGTACATACACCGTAAAGAGTATTACTTTTAGAGCAGATAATAATGCTGCAGTTTGTGATTTAAGTCTTGGTTCTATTTCTGCAATTTGTGATGCTTCTACCACGGGTACAGATACTTACACTGTAACTTTAGATTTTACAGGTGGCGGTACAAGTAATTATACGGTAACAGCAGATTCAGGAGTTGTTGTTTTATCTGCTGGTGATCCAAGTACTGATGCCACAGGAACAATTACCGTTACAGGTGTAAATGAAGGTACAGATTTAATTATTACTGTACAAGATGGTGTACTTTGCAATTTAAGTAGTATGGCTACCAGCCCAGTATGTGAACCCTCAAATTCATTACCGCTTTATGAAGGCTTTGATTATACTGTTGCAGATGAATTAGGCAATCAAACACTTTGGGAAGATTTTAGTGGTGGTACAACAAATCCAATTGATGTTGTTGCTGGAAGTCTTAGTTACACAGATTTTTCTGCTTCAACAGGTAATTCTATAAATATGATTGGAGGTAGTGTTGATTCAAGATTATTATTTGATGAGGTTACTACCGGTGAAGTATATGCTTCTTTTTTAGTTAATGTTACAGATATTTCAAGCATTACAGATTTAAACGATGGTGGGTACTTTGCAGTTTTTGGTTCAACAACTAATTCATTTAGAAGTAGATTATGGGTAAAACCAACTGTTGATGCAACCAGTGGTACTGTAGATTTTGCTTACAACGCTGAAGGCACAGGCTCAGGGTTTGGACAAACACAAAACTTAAACGATACTGTTCTAATTGTAATTAGTTATAACGTAGTTTCAGGTGTTTCTAATCTATGGGTTAATCCTTCTTCTTCAGATTTTGGTGCTGGCTCACCTCCAACAGCAGACGCAACAAACACAGATGCCTCACCTACATCTGTAGATAGATTTATCTTACGTCAAGATTCTACTGGTGAAACTCCAAATATCATTTTTGATGAATTAAGGCTAGGGACTAATTGGGCAGATGTTACACCTTCAGCATTATCTACACAAGATATTACAAGTCAAGCCACTTTTAATATGTTTCCTAACCCAACTAACACTGGTATTGTAACTATAACTTCTGTATCTAATGAAGCTATAAACGTTCAAGTTTTTGATGTTTTAGGTAAAGGTGTAAAAAATCAAATCGTAACTAACAATACTTTAAATGTTTCAGATTTAAAATCAGGCATTTATTTTGTTAGAATTTCACAAAACACTTCAACGGTTACTAAAAAATTAGTTATTAAATAAGGTGTTGGTTTTATGGTAAAAAAAAGCGTTGTCTAATTTTAGGCAACGCTTTTTTATTTTATATACTTTTGTAGTATGATATCTAAAGCCGAAATTTTTAATATTAATTCTGACCATGATTTTGAGAAATTGGCATTAGATGTATTTAGATTTCAATTTGAAAACAATTCCGTTTACCGTTCGTTTTGCGATTTGTTGTACAAACACCCTTCAGATGTAAAAGCTATAACGGATATACCATTTTTACCCATTCAATTTTTTAAAACACACCAAGTTTTAAGTACTCAAAAACCTGTAAGCAAAATATTTACAAGCTCTGGTACAACAGGTTCTGTAACGAGTAAGCATTATATTACAGATTTAGAGTTGTATGAAGAAAGTTATTTAAAAGGGTTTAAAGCGTTTTATGGCAACATAGAAGATTATGTAATTTTAGCTTTGTTGCCTTCGTATTTAGAGCGCGATGGCTCGTCTTTAATATATATGGTAAATGATTTAATTGCAAAATCAGAACATAAAGAAAGCGGTTTTTATTTAAATAATTTAAACGATTTAGCAAATACACTAAAAGCACTTGAAGAAAAAGGGCAAAAAACGCTTTTAATTGGAGTTTCTTTTGCGCTGTTAGATGTTATTGAAAATTTTCAGTTTCAACTAAAACATACTTTAGTTATGGAAACTGGAGGTATGAAAGGCAGACGAAAAGAAATGATACGCCAAGAGCTGCATCAAAAATTAAAATATGGCTTTGGGGTAGAAGCGATACACAGTGAATATGGCATGACGGAATTACTTAGTCAGGCATATTCAAAAGAGAATGGTTTTTTTGAATGTCCGCCATGGCTAAAAATTTTAACCAGAGATACAGAAGATCCATTAACACTGCAACAGCCAAATAAAACAGGAGGAATTAACATCATAGATCTTGCAAATTTTAACTCTTGTGCGTTTATTGCAACACAAGATTTAGGAAAAGTAGCTGCAAATGGCACGTTTGAAATTATAGGCCGTTTTGACACTTCTGATATCCGTGGTTGTAATCTTATGGTGTTTTGATTTACAAAGATTTAGACACAAAATTAAAACTTTACCAGTCTTTTATTAGCAAGCATAAAGCCCATCCTTTTGCTAAATTTGCAGAAGAGCGGTTACAGGAGTTAAAACAAGAAAAGTTTTTAGCAGAAGACTAAAACTAAAAAAAATCGTACTTTTCCGTATCATAAATTTACACATGAAACGGTTACTCTACCTTATAATACTTATAGTCCTTTTTTCTTGTAATTATTTTGAAAGCAAAAAAGTTAGCGAAGATGAGGTCTATAATACACATTTAAAAACCTTTAATTGGAATGCTGTAGATAGTTATCCAACGTTTAAAAGTTGTGATTCTATTTTAGAAAAAGAGGCCTCTAAAAATTGCTTTCAAAAGGTGTTGATTTCTAATGTTACACATTACCTAGAGCAACAACAGCTTCAGGTAGATACTATTGTTTCAGACACTATAACGCTAAATTTAGAAGTAGATAAAAGTGGTTTTTTATCTGTAAAAGCCATAACCTTAAAGCCTGAAACTGCACTTCAAATTCCTAAAATAGACAGTTTACTACGCCAAAGTTTAAAAACAATACCTAAACTTTATCCTGCTATTAAAAGAGGTCAACAGGTAAAAACTGCGTTTCAGTTACCAGTAATTATAGAGGTTAACGGTATTTAATTTTTTGTAAAATATATAAATAACACCCTATGCAAATTCATATAAAATACGTTATTCTTTTTTTTAGCATTACGCTTTGTATTAGTTTTAGTAATGCACAGGTTAAAGAACACAATAAGTTAAGAGCATTAATTGGTTTGGGTTTTAATTACCCACTAAATAATGGTTTTATAGATGGTGGAGAAGCTAAATCGCTAAATTTTCCAACGGTAAATTTAGGTGCGCAATACATGTTAAAACGTCATATTGGATTTCGTTTGGATTACGGTTTTAATCGGCTTTCAAACGCAGATGATGCACCAGATTTCAAAATAAATTATTCGCGTGTAAACACTCAATTTGTATATAACCCAACAGATTATTTAAAGTTTTTACCAACACGTATTCAGATTTTTGCACATGGCGGCCCAGGTATTGCCATTGTAAAACCATTAGGCACTTTAGATGCCAATAAGCAAACCTATCTAAATGCAATTATAGGTTTAGATTTTCAGTACTATATTAACGATAAAATAGCGTTTTATACAGATATAGCTTATGTACACGGCTTTACGTCTTTAGAAGATTATAATCCTGTTTTAGCAGGTTTAGGAGCTTTTAATGGCAGTCTTTTAAACCTTACCTTTGGTGTGTCTGTTGCGCTAAGTGGCTGCCAATATTGTAATTAGATATGGGAGAAGAAAAAATAATTCTTGGTATAGATCCTGGTACAACTATAATGGGTTTTGGACTTATTAAAGTTGAAGGCAAAAAAATGAAGTTTATGCAACTCAACGAATTATTACTTCAAAAATACGACGACCATTATCTTAAATTAAAGCTCATTTTTGAACGTACTGTAGAACTTATAGACACCTATCATCCAGACGAAATTGCCATTGAAGCTCCGTTTTTTGGTAAAAATGTGCAGAGTATGCTAAAATTAGGACGCGCACAAGGTGTAGCTATGGCAGCAGGTTTGTCAAGGGAAGTGCCAATTACAGAGTATGCACCAAAAAAAATTAAAATGGCAATTACGGGCAACGGAAATGCCAGTAAAGAACAGGTTGCAAAAATGCTACAAGGTATGTTGGGACTAAAAACCATACCCAAAAATTTAGATGCTATGGATGGTTTGGCGGCAGCAGTTTGCCATTTTTATAATCAAGGGCGTGTTGAGGTTGGTAAAAGTTATAGCGGTTGGGGAGCTTTTGTAAAACAAAATGAAAAACGGGTAAAAAAGTAAGTAGCATTTAATTACTTATTGCAAGTGTTTAAACCTAATTAAGAAAACATAACTCTAATGGCTGGCATATACATTCACATTCCATTTTGCAAACAAGCATGCCATTACTGTGATTTTCATTTTTCGACGTCTTTAAAAAAGAAATCTCAGTTACTTAATGCATTAGCTAAAGAGTTAGTACTTAGAAAAGATGAATTTAAAACCACAACCATACAAACCATTTATTTTGGTGGTGGCACACCAAGTTCATTAACCAATACGGAAATAGCATTATTAATAGACACTGTTTATGAGAATTATAAGGTTGTAACTAACCCAGAAATTACGCTTGAGGCTAACCCAGACGATTTAACTAAAGACCGCATTATAGCCTTATCTCAAACACGTATTAACCGACTTTCTATTGGTATTCAATCATTTTTTGAAACCGATTTAAAACTCATGAACAGAGCGCACAATGCTAATGAGGCTAAACACTGTTTGGAAGTTGCAGTAAACTATTTCAAAAATATTTCAATAGATTTAATTTACGGCATCCCTGGTGCTTCTCACACACAATGGCTTGCCAATATTGATATGGCTTTAAGCTATAATGTACCACATATTTCTAGCTACGCACTTACCGTAGAACCAAAAACAGCATTAGCATCATTTATAGAAAAAGGAATTATTGCTAATGTAGATGATGCGGAAGCCGAAGCACAATTTTACAGTTTAAAAGATAAATTAGAAGCTAAAGGTTTTGTGCATTATGAGTTGTCTAATTTTGGAAAACCCAATTATTTTAGTAAAAATAATACCGCCTATTGGCAAGGAAAATTTTATATGGGTATTGGCCCATCTGCTCATTCTTTTAATGGGAAGCAACGGAGTTGGAATGTGAGAAATAATACAAAATACATAACCACAATTACCCTGAACCAATTGCCAATAGAGCACGAAACACTAACACTTACAGACCGTTATAACGAATATATAATGACAGGTTTACGAACCATTTGGGGAGTATCTTTAACACGTATAGAAAGTGAATTTGGTTCAGTTTTAAAAAAATACCTTTTAGAACAATCTAAAGTTTTCATACAGCAGCATTTATTGTATATTGATGAAGATACTTTACACGTTACTAAAAAAGGACAGTTTTTAAGTGATGGTATTGCTTCACAACTCTTTAAACTAAATTTATCTTGATTACACAAATACAATACAATTCTAAGAAAATAAAAATAAACCTCGCTAAACCCTTAGATTTGTCAATACCCTTACGAGGAGACGCAACTAATGTAAACGCATGGTATATTTCGCACCCCAAAATAGCTCCAGAGATTTTTGATACAGATATTATAAGTGTTGCTCATGGTGCTGCTGTAAATTTTAATACAATTACGTTTAATCCGCATGCACATGGTACACATACAGAAACAGTAGGGCATATTACCAAAGAAAGCTATCCCATAAACACCTGCTTAAAACAATTTTTCTTTTTAGCGGAGGTTATCACTATTGCACCAGAATTGGAAGGTGATGATTTTGTAATTTCAAAAAAGCAATTGCAATTTGCCTTAGGTAATAAAAAAAGAGAGGCTATTGTTATTAGAACTTTACCAAATACTTCTGAAAAAAAATCGCAACAGCACTCCAATACAAACTGGACGTATTTTAAAGAAGATGCCATTACGCTGTTAGTAAAAAAAGGAGTAAAGCACCTCTTAGTAGATTTACCAAGTATAGATAGAGAAGAAGATAATGGCGAATTAAAAGGGCACAAAGTCTTTTGGAATTACCACGGAAAGCTAAGAACAGATGCTACCATTACAGAACTTATATATGTATCTAATAAAATTGAAGATGGCTGCTACATGTTAAATCTACAAATTGCACCTTTTGTAAATGATGCCTCACCAAGCAAACCTATTTTGTATAAAGTACTAGATTAGTTTTGGAAGTAGTATTTTTAAATATTACTTATCGAAGCGCGTTAAGTGCGCTAGTTTCTTGAGTCCTTGCTAAAATGTTATCTGTTATTAGATTATTACTTTAGTGGCTTGGCAGTATTAAATCTTTGTAGGACTTATTTAAATGGTCTAGTGTATGAATTTGTTGTGTGTATAAGCACTAAATTTAGCAAATAAATTACAGATATAAATCACGATATGACTTACGTAAGTACGCTATAACTGGCAATTGATTTATGCGGTGTTAGCAACAGTTTTTTATTTTTCACACTCTTCATTATAATAATTCAAAATAGATAATAAGTCATTTTTTTTATAAAATTCAGATTCAATCCTAGAAACGAGTTCTTTACAGTCTGAAAAGTATTTTTCAATAATTTTCTTAAAATGTTTTGATTTTAGTACTATTTCAAGGTCACTAATTTTATAAACAGAATTGGTGTAAAATAATTTAAAATCAATTAATTTACCTCCTGCTTTAATAATTCCATTCGGTCCCATTATAGTTGTTTCAGAGCTTAATTCAGATAAATCCAATCTAGAGGTAATTCTTCCCAAAGGTGTTACTACATCAGATTTCCCTTTAGATAAGTAGAAACGATGATCTGTATTGTAATTTGTATATCCAATGTTCTTTTTTAATACTTCCCCTCTATAAGCTTCATAATCGTCAATAATATACTGATACATTCCCTGTTTTTATAAGCTCAAGTAAATGATAATAGGTTTCAACCTTTCCTCTGAATTTTTCTTCTTGAACTATCTTGTATTGGTAGTGCCTATTAATACTATCTAAATGAAGAGTAAGCCCTTTTACCTTTTTATAATCGTATTTTATTTCCTTTGTTTTTTCTGTCTTTTTAAATCTTATTTCATTAAAACTATTCAGCTTTATAATACCATTAATAGTATCTCCATTTCTTAAATACAAAGTAGCTTTTTTGTAAGGATTTGTTCGTAAAAGAGCAGGTTTTTTTTGAGCTGAAGCACTAAAAAAGCTTATGGCAAATATTATCAGTAATGATTTTTTCATTTTATTTTTCTTTCCAGTGTATTTTGTTCAAATTGTTTGTAACTAGCTACAACACATCATTTCACTTTAAACCAAGCCTTAATACATTAAAGCAGCTCTACTTTGCCTGTTTTTAAACTGTAAACACCACCAACAATAGCAATTTCGCCATTAGCTTCTTGTTCTGCTAAAATTGGGCTTTTTGCTCTAATACGCTCAATAGTTAGTTTTACATTGTTTTCAACTGTTTTTGCAACAAACTCTGGGTTAGCGGAATTGGTTTCACCAGTAACTTCGGTCTTAGATTGTGCTACAGCTGGCAAAATATTACTTAACATGGCGGTAATATTACCTAATTCTACACCATCACAAGCTGCTTTTACTGCGCCACAACTTTCATGACCTAAAACTAAAACTAATTTACTACCTGCTACTTTACAAGAGTATTCTAAACTCCCTAAAATATCTGTGTTTTCAAAATTACCTGCTACACGCGCTACAAAAATATCACCTATGGCTTGGTCTAAAACAGTTTCTACGGGCACTCTAGAGTCTATACAAGACAAAACAACTGCCTTTGGAAATTGCCCGCCAATGGTTTGTTGTACTAATGCAGCATTATCTGCACCTTCTAATTGTCCGTTTACAAAACGTGCATTACCATCTATTAAATCTTGAAGTACCGCTTTAGGGGTTAAATTATCTTGTACTGTTTTAGTTACTGCTATGTTTTTCATGTTATTGTGTTTTAAAATTCATTTTTTACATTCGTTTTTACCCATTTTAAACAGGTGTCAAAATCTTTAAATAGATGATGTTCTGGCACTAAATCTGGGATAATATCAATGCGTTCCATCATATATTTTGGTTGTGTAAGCACATCAACCATTAGTACGGTTATATTATTTTTAATTAAATCTATCAGTACATCTTCCATGGTATAAAGCCCAGATTGGTCTAAATATGGCATTCTGTCCATTCTAATAATTACAATTTTTGCGTTATTAGGAATTTGTTTTGATAAATTTTGAAAATCAGAGGTTGAGCCAAAAAATAATGGGCCTTTTATATGTTTAATAAATACCTCTTCTTTTAAGTTTGAAGGAAAATCAATCTCATCATCCCAAGCTTCTTCTTTTAGTGGTTTTACATCTGAACGCTTCGCGGTTAAATCGCCTATTTTTTTCATAAATAATAACGACGCAATGACCAAGCCAATACCAACAGCATACACTAAATCCCAAAAGGTAGATAGTACTAATACAACAAACATTATAATGACTTCTGAACTTAATTTTAGAGGTCCAATTTTAATATCTTTTGGCATAGCTGGTATGGCACGCAACCCTTTATAATCCATAACACCAATACCTACTGTAATTAAAATACCAGCTAAAACAGCTGCAGGTATTTTTGATGCAATTGGACCGAGACCCAACATAATTATAAGTAACAAAACACCTGCAATCATACCAGACAGTTTTGTTTTTCCACCAGCATTAATATTTACAACAGTTCTTATAGTTGCACCAGCACCAGGAATACCGCCAAATACGGATGCTATACTATTACCAATACCTTGTCCAATTAATTCTCTATTTGGTTTGTGTTTGGTTTTGGTCATATTATCTGCTACAACGCTTGTTAACAAAGAATCAATAGCACCTAATAATGCTAATGAAAAGGCAGTAAAAATATAAGGTTTTAAATTTGAAAAACTAAAGCCTGTAAATATTTCAAAATTAGGTTTTGGTAATCCTGTTGGAATTTCTTGTATGGTTTTATACTCTAATCCAAAGCCATAAGCTACTGCTGTAACTACTACTAAAGCAACTAATGCACTTGGTATTTTTGTCGTTATTTTTTTAAATCCATATACTATTACAATAGTTGCTAACACCAAAATAAGTTCTAACCTACGTATGTTTTTTATAGCTCTTGGTAAAAGTTGCATGGCACCCAAAACACCAGATGCTTTTTTAGCGGCGAGTGTTTTAGATTCTTTTAAAATATCTGTGCCCGATATTTTTTGAGCTTCTTCTATAGTAACCCTAAAATCTTCTAACACCAAAATATCACTACTTGCTTCATCCTCTAATATATTTTGAAGTATTAAAGCTTCCGCTTGGGGTTTAAATTCGTTTACAAAATTAGCATCTTCCTTAGGGTAGTAGCCTAAAGCTGGTAGTATTTGGGTGATTAAAATAATAACACCAATAGCAGTCATAAAACCAGACACTACAGGATATGGTATGTATTTTATATACATTCCAAATTTTAATACTCCTAATAACACCTGAATTAGTCCTGCTAATAAAAATACAGTTAGTATAATAGGTAATGCTTTTGAAACATCGCCATCATTTACAGATATGATACTTGCAATGACTACCATACTTACAGCAGTCATTGGCGCTGTTGGACCAGAAATTTGAGTATTTGTACCCCCAAATAATGCTGCAAAAAAGCTAATGAAAATAGCGCCATACAAACCAGCTTGCGGCCCTAAGCCAGAAGATACACCAAACGCTAATGCTAACGGCAGTGCTACAATACCGGCTGTAATTCCGCCAAAGGCATCGCCTTTAAAGTGTGAAAAAAAGTGTTTCATTTTAGTTTTTTTTAATATGAATACCTATCATTAGCATATATTCTAAAAATTTACAAATGCTATAATATTGATTTGATCTCTACTTGAAGTTTCAAAAAACTGATTCATATACCCTAATTCCATACGTAAAGCCTCAGAAAATGTATAACCCAAACCACCATAAACACGGTTTCTATCAAAAACGGATGATGTTGTATTTAGAAACAGTTCATTATACATAGATAGATACAATGGGTTTTTTTGGTCTTCTTTATTTTGTAAAGGAATTTTTAAACTCAAAAAATATCGAAATCGCATTTTAAAATCATCTTCTATAAAACGCTGCTCAAAGCGATATCGATGACTTAAACTTAACGTTCCTAGATCTTGATTTGTAGTAAATTGCTGAAAAATACGATGCTCATTTACTGTTGTTTTATCAAAAGTGACATCAAAATAATTTTTAGACAAAATATAACCATATCCCAATAAAAGGTTGTTATTGTTTTCGGTGAGGTTATATCCCAAACCTGTACGTAACAACAGTTGTTCTGTATCGCCAAAAGCATCATAACTACGGTATTGTATTTCGTTATGAATATTCCATTTTGAATCTAATTTTTTACTACCTATGTATATTAACCAATTACCTAAACTGCTTTGTTGCGCTAAACTAGTTATTGGCAAACAAAATAGTAGCGATAAAATAAAACCCTGAAACGTTAACTTCATAATTAAATTAAAAAAATCATACAGTTTTTGGTCTTAGCTTAAAAAATTCGATAAAACTGTCTGGGTTTTCTACGATACCACGTTCAGAATATAGTTTTATATCAATATTCCGTTCTTTGGCTTTAAATGCAAAATCTTCTAATATTTCTATAATATCATTGTCTAAATAACGTGTTTTTCTTACGTCTAACTCTAAGTAACTGTTATGCGGTAACTTATCTAACTCTTTTAAAATGGCGCCTTTATTAAAAAAGGTAACCTCTTCTGCTAAAGTCATTTTTATTTTACCGTCGTCTACATCTTCGCCTTCTTTGTTTAAAAAGTGAGAGTTTTGGTAACTTTTAATTAGAATAATAACGATACCAACAGCCAGTCCTAAACCAATTCCCCATAATAAATCTATGAAAACAATACCTAAAACGGTAATTGTAAATGGAATAAACTGTTTCCAACCGAGGTCGTACATTTTTTTGAATAAAGCAGGTTTTGCAAGTTTATAACCAACAATTAATAGAATTGCTGCTAAAACTGAAAGTGGAATCATGTTTAATAACCTTGGGATTAAGACTACAGAAATTAACAATAACAAACCATGGATTATTGCAGATAATTTACTGCGACCACCAGATTGAATGTTTGCAGAGCTTCTTACAATAACTTGTGTAATTGGTAAGCCACCTATTAAACCAGAAATGATATTACCAGTGCCTTGCGCTAGTAACTCACGGTTTGTTGGTGTAACATTTTTATGCGGATCTAGTTTATCTGTTGCTTCAACGCACAATAATGTTTCTAAACTAGCAACTAATGCTATAGTAAATGCAACAACCCAGACTTGAGGATTTGTGATGACAGAAAAATTAGGAAAACTAAACTGACCCAAAAACGAATCTAAACTATCTGGTATTGGCACACTAACCAAATGTGATTTAGCAATGGCCAATGTTTCTGAAGTTTGTGTTACTGCATAAAATACAATACCAACAACCACTGCAACTAAAGGACCTTGTACAATTTGAAATAACTTTCCTTTTTTTGATAATACATTTCCCCAAAGCAACAAAATACCTAAAGCTACTAAGCCAATTAAGGCAGGACCTAATTGAATATAATTTACGGTATTAATTAATTCTGAAAACGTATTTTCACCATCTATCTGAAAAAAAGCAAAATCGCCTTCAGGATCTGCATCATATCCAAAAAAGTGAGGAATTTGCTTTAATATTATAATTATGCCAATACCTGTAAGCATCCCTTTAATTACTGAAGACGGAAAATAATATCCAATAACGCCAGCTTTTAATACCCCAAACAAAAGCTGAATAGCGCCACCTAATACTACAGCCACAAGAAAGTTTTCATAACCACCAAGTGTGCCAATTGCGGTTAGTACAATTGCAGCTAAACCAGCAGCCGGCCCACTAACACCAATTTTAGAACCACTAATAGCACCAACAACAACACCACCTAAAATACCAGCTATTAAGCCTGAGAATAATGGCGCACCACTAGCTAATGCAATACCAAGACATAATGGTAATGCTACAAAAAATACCACAATACTTGCTGGTAAATCGTTTTTTAAAGTTTTAAACATAAGTAAAAATATTTGTAGCTACAGAATAGATATTTCTATAGCAGTTTTTAAATTAAAAAGATAAAATTAGTAAGACTTAATGTAGGATTAAGCAAAATCTGGTGGAGGAAAAACGAGATTAAGATTTGGTTTTGAATAGGCTTTAAACGTATATCCAAAAGTGTTAGGAGTGATAAGATATGAAGATTGAGGTTCTACACAAACGGCTTCAAATTTAAAAGTCAATTTAAAGTCTTTAGCTTCTGTTTCTTCCTCCTCTTCAGACATACTATAAAGGCAAGATACATCAACAGTATTATCTAAAGTAATTACAACTGTTGGTGTTACTAATATTATTAAAAATAATATTGTAAAAAAAATAGTTGCAATGTTTTTGTTTTTTGACATATAGTGCTAAGATAGCATTATCATATAATTATTTGAATTAAAAGTTAAAAATTATTTAACAATTTTACATCTTCTGAGGCTATCCAACCTATAGATTTATCAGATAACTCAACCTTATACCAATCGTTGTAGGTTTCTAAAATGTTTATTTTTGTACCTTCATGTAGCCTAAATAATTCTTCACTTAAATTGTTTGGATCTGCTTTTACTTTAGATTCTGAAGCAAAAACAATAGCTGGGTTAACTATTGTATCTAATTGCTTTTTTTGAAAAGCGGTTACTAGTGATATACAACCAATTAATACCACAATAATGCTTGTTACAAAGGCTATGCGTTTATAAGACGTTGAGTAGGAGAAGTAAAATATTAAAAATAAAACTATAAATAATAGCATACAACATACCGCAATTTTTGCCCAAACATCTGCACTGTATGTATTTATAAATGTTTTAATGAGTTTAGAAAACCCAACTTCTGGTATTATTTCAATAGCATCAATAGTCATGTTTTTTGCAAAAGCTAAATTGTTTTGTATGTCTTTATCATTTGGATTTAAAAACAGCGCTTTTTCGTAATAATAAATACTAGATGCTATGTTATTGAGTTTGTAATTGGCATTTCCTAAATTAAAATACAACTCTGCAGAGTGCTCATTAGTGTTTAAAATGGCTTTGTAAGCTGCTATGGCGTCATTGTATTTACCAGAATTGTATAAGGCATTTCCTGCTTCAAATTTTTTAGTGTTTTGCGAAAATCCAAGACTATAAAAACAACTTAATAATAGAAAAATAATAACTCTCATACTACTGAATTTGTTTGTCTATTAACGAAATGGTTTTTGCAGCTTTATCATAGTCGTTTTGCATTGTTACACTATTTATTGGCGTATAACGTGCTAACTCGCAGTGTTCTAAAATAGAAATGAAATCTAGAACAACCGTTTCCTCGACGTTACGTTCTTTTAATAAGATTGCTATTTTATCTTTATTAAAATCGTTAGTTTCAATATTTAATTTTGCTTTTAAATAATTGTGTAAAGCGCGCTCAAGAGCTTCATAAAATACAACGTTATCTCCAAGCCCTTTTTTAGCTTCACTAAGATACTTTCGTGCTAATTTATTAGCTTTTCGTATTTTATTACCCTGAACGTCTTTATGTCTTCTCGCTGTCAATTTTTTATATAAAATAGCTAACGGAATTATTAAAAATGGTACTAATAGTAAAATCCAAAACAATTTAGATTTAAAAAAGTAGGTGTTAGTTGTACTTTCAAAATCTGTTTTGGTTTTTATAAATGCAAACGTATTGGTATCTGTATCAACAGCTTGTTTATTAATTAGTGATGCGGTATTTGTGTTATTTGGTATATTTGCAGAAGGCCCATTTATGACATCAATAATTATATCATCAGAATTTAAACGCTTGTAAGTTTCAGATTTTGGGTCGAAATAAGAAAAAGAAACTGTAGGTATAGGATATTTGCCTTTAAATTGAGGAACAATAGTATAAGTATCTGAGATACTACCTTGCATGCCAGATAAATTAGTGCTTATATTCTCAGTATGCTCGGGCTCATAAACTTCTAAAGAGCTTGGTACAACTAGCTTTGGTAATTCAAAGAGTTTTAAATTTCCATTCCCAGTTACCTCTATTTTTGCTTGAAGTGATTCCGTGGCATCTAACTGTGTTTTTGAAGTAGAAAGTTTAAAATTAAACTCACCAACTGCACCTTTAAATTCTGGGGGTTTACCAATTTCAGGTAAAGGTTTCACGGTAATGACTCTGTTGCCAGCAGTTATTGTTTTGGGCACATTAGTCATTAATGTACGTCCAAAAATATCTCTTCTGTTTGTTGGCACTTCTACAGTAATATCTAGTACCAATGGTTCTAATTTTAATTTTCCAGTTTTTTGAGGATATAATACTGTTTTACGCAACACAACATAGCGATATTCTTCACCTTTATAAATTCCTTTTTTGATATCTATGCCTTTAACCTCTAGGTTTTGACTCCAAAAATCATTGTACTTTGGGTTGTCTTTTATTTGCCAATTACTAACGCCTGTTTCTGGTGAAACATAAAGCTTATAGACCACAGTAATGCCTTCGTTTAAATATGGATTTGCTTTAGAAACCTCTGCAACCAAATGTATTTTCTCTGAAGCTACTTCAGAAGCTGTTGGTGCTCCGTTGGGATTAGATACCGCTTCTTTTACAGTAATTGTTACGGGGAATGTTTTGTAAACCTCACCATCTATCTCAATAGTGGCTTGTTTTATGGTGAATTTCCCTTGTTGTTTTGGGGCTAAAAAATAACTATACGTTTGGCTATATGTACGTTTGCCATTAATCCAAGAGTTACTTACAGCTCTGTTTGGGCCACCAACTATTGTAAAGCCTTCGAAACTAGGAGGGTTAAAATTATCTCCGTCTCTATTCATTTCAAAATCTACCCTTAGGCGTTCGTTTAGACCTAAGGTTTTTTTGCTAACCTTTACTTCAAATTTTACCTGAGCTAGCACAATGTTTGATGCTAGCAGAATTGCAAATGTTAGTATGTATTTTAATTTTTTCATTTAAAAACGTAATCGGAAAAATGCTAATACTATTTGTTAGCAGCTTATGACTATTACCAGTCCTTTTCGGTTTTAATTTTTACACCTTTTTGTTTTTCAGCATTCATTTTTTCTTGTACTTTTTGCTCTTGATTTTGCATTGCTTCAAGAATATTTTTTATTTGCTGTGGTGACATTTGTCCGGGCTTAGGTTTTGACTTTTGATTTTTCTTGTCGTTTTCGTCTTTGCCTTTATCCTCATCTTTATCATCTTTAGGCTTTCCGTCTTCATCCTTATCCTTATCGCCTTCTTTTTTATCTTTATCTCCCTCGTCTTCGTCTTTTTTGTCCTTATCTTCCTTTTTATTTTCGTCTTTTTTGTCCTTATCGTCTTTATTATCTTTATTCTCATCTTTCTTATCATCCTCACCACCGCCATCATCTTTTTGTTGGTCTGCACAATCTTTGGCTAATGCATAATTATATCTGGTTTCTTCGTCTGTAGGATTATTTCGTAATGCATTTTTAAAGGCTTCAACAGCTAGTTTACATTGTTTGTCCTGCATTAATATGGTGCCAATATTATGGTAAGCCCTGTGTTTTTCGTCTTTAGTAGTTGCATTTTTTGCTGCTTCTTGGCTTCTAAATAAGGCTTCGTTAAAACTTCCTTTTTTGAAATAGGAATGTGCTAAATTATAAGTTCCTACAACTTTATTAGGAGCTTTAGAAATGGCCTTGCGGTATTCCATTTCAGCTTCAATATAATTATCGTTTTCTATAAGTGCATTGGCATTATAAGCATAATTGGTAGCTTGCTTTTCTGCCTTTAATTGTGTTTCACTTAAGTTTTGAGCAAAGGTCATAAAACCTAAAAGACCTATTATTACTGTGCCATATGTTTTCATCTTTGGTTTTTGTTTAAAATAATTTGTTTTGCTAATGTAATATGTACTTAACAGAAATGGGGTTAAGAAAATTATAAATTACAAGTTTTCGTTAAATAAATTTAATTTTTTTAGCCATCCTGTTTTACGTTCTAAAAAACAGATATCTAACACTAAGAAGAATAAACCCAAACCTAAAAACCATTGAAACTGATCTTTGAAGTCTGCAATTTGCTTAGATTCAAATTCGGTTTTATCCATGTTATCCAAAACAGATTTTATGCTACTTACAACATCTGCGGTGTTGTTTCCGTTAATATAGATTCCGTTGGTTTCCTCAGCTATTTCTTTCAGCGTGGTTTCGTCTAAGCGTGTAATAACGGTTTCTCCGTTAGTATCTTTTTTGTAGTTTAATACTACGCCATTACGTTTTATTGGTATTGGACCACCTTTTGTATCTCCTACACCAATGGTAAGTATTTTTATACCCATATCTTTTGCTTCTTCTGCAATATCTAGGGCATTACCTTCATGATCTTCTCCGTCCGAAATTATAATTAAAATTCTGTTGATTTGCTCCTCATCGTCATAATAGGTTTTTGCTAATTTAATGGCCTCATCTATAGCAGTGCCTTGAGAAGAAAGCATGTCTGTGTTCATGTTTTGTAAAAACATTTTTGCCGAAGCATAATCTGTTGTAATTGGCAATTGCGGAAACGCTTTGCCTGCATAAGCAATTATACCTACACGATCACTTGCCAAACTATTAATAATCTGTGTTACCAATTGTTTAGACTTATCTAAACGGTTAGGGGCAATATCTTCTGCTAACATGCTTTTAGAAACATCTAAAGCAAATACAATATCTACACCTTGGCTTCTAACGGTTTCTACTTTAGTGCCAATTTTAGGATTTACTAATGCTATGGAAAAACAGGCAAATGCAGCCACTAGCAAAAGCATTTTTAATGTGCTTTTAAATATCGATTGGTTGGGGCTTAACTTTTTTAATAATTCAGTATTTGCAAATTTCTTTTGAACGGAACGTCTCCAAAGTTGCAAAGCTAAAAACAGTATTAATATAACTGGTAGTATTAGCAAGGTCCAAAACCATATTTTTTCGTCGAGTCTAAACAAAGCTTCTAAATATTGTGTTTCTTAATAGTAATTCTATGAGTAATAACAAACCTGCTAGTAAAACAAGAGGTCTGTATTTTTCTTCGTAATTGTAGTATTTCTTTTCTTCAATTTCGGTTTTTTCTAGCTTATTAATTTCATCATAAATTTGGGCTAGTTTTTTGTTGTTTGTAGCTCTAAAGTATTTTCCGCCAGTAACCTCAGCAATTTCTTTTAGAAGTTCTTCATCAATTTCCACTTGTTGGCGACCATATCTAAAACTTCCGTCTGGGTTAATGGCTATTGGTGATAATGCCATGCCGTTAGTGCCCAGCCCAATAGTATAGGTTTTGATGCCATATTCTACTGCTAATTCACTGGCGATTTTTGGTTCAATAAACCCAGAATTATTAACACCATCGGTTAGTAATATTATGACTTTACTTTTTGCTCTACTGTCTTTTAATCGGTTTACAGATGTTGCTAAGCCCATACCAATTGCAGTGCCACCTTCTATAATGGTGTTGTACTTAATATCTCTTAATGATCTTAATACTATGGCTTTATCTGTTGTTATTGGTGTTTTGGTGTAAGCTTCGCCTGCGTATTCTACTAAACCTATACGATCGTTTGGACGGCCATTTATAAAATCCCCTGCCACTGCTTTTAACGCTTCCAAACGGTTTGGTTTTAAATCTTTTGCCAGCATACTAGCAGAAACATCAATAGCTATTACAATGTCTATACCACGTGTGGTTTTTGTTTTTGTAGATACATCTACAGTTCGTGGTCTTGCTAAGGCTACAATAGTTAGCGCCATTGCTAATAGTCTAAGTATAAAAAGTACAGGTCTTAATTTAGACCATATTGAAGGTGCTATTTTAAAGCCTTGCGTGCTAGATATTTTTAATTCTGCAGTTTGCTTATTATGTTTTAGTACATACCAAATTATTGCTAGTGGCAAAAGTAGTAGCAACCAAAAAAACGCTTTATTTAAAAATTCTATGTTAGTAAACATTAGTTATTGTCTTCTTCGGTTTCAGGTTTAAGTTCTATAGAGTCTGTAATGCGCTTAATCATTTCATCTGCATAGGTGTCTTCTGTTGGCCATGTTATAATAATTTGCTGTAATACGTTTTCGTTAGCAAATGTTAACAGCATGTATTTGGCTTTTAGTGTATTATTAAGCGCATTAATATTAAGTGTACCAAAGGTTTTTAGACCTTCTGCGGCATTTGGTGTAATAAATTGTTCGCGCTTTACGGTAATATCTGTTGCGCCTTTGGTTTCCATTCCTTTAATGCTTTCTTCCGAAACTTTAAGCAAATCAAATGTTGGATTGTTAGCTTCATCATCTGACTGCGGTTGCTGTTTTGGAACGTTTAAAGTTGTTGTATTTACTGTAACACTAAAAACATCCAATAACGTTCCGTACACAAAGGTGGTCATTTGCATTTGCTGCTGCATTTCTTCTGGTAACTCAACAGCAATACGTTTTAATACTTTAGGGGTTTCTATAAATACAGGTGGAAATCCATAAGCACTTTTTACCCAATCTCCTTCTAAAAGCGACTTACTTTCATGACCAATTATGGTGTCTTTAACATAACCAAAACCGTATTTAATACCAAAACCAATACATGTAGCAACTATTAAAAATACTGATATAGCTATGGTTAAAAGTATTTTTCTGCGTTTTTTATTTCGTTCTTGTTCTGCTTTGTATTGCTGGTCTAGTAGTTTTTCTTCTTCGGTAGGTTCTGGTAAGCTTTCTTTTACGTTATCTACAGCTTTATCTATGGTTGTTTTGTCTAATTCTGCAAGTGCCGTGTCTGGTGCAGATTTTGCAAATTTTACCAAATCGGCACGCTTTAAAATAGATTCTAAATTCTTAATAGTATCACTAGAAAGGTCAATTTGATTGCCTTCTTTTAGTAAATTAAGTCTGCTTATAAGCTCGTCTGTTGTGCTTTCTAGGGCGTGGTCATATACTTTTTCGTCAAGATATTTTCTAATTATAAAGGTTAACTCAGAATAGTATTCTTTGACTTCAGCACGAATTAAATACTGACTTTCATCTAGTTTTCTTAAAGCTAATTTTGCACGATCGTAGGCTGGTAAAAGTGCAATTTCTTCGTCTTCAGTTAATGGTTTTTTTCGCCAAATAAACCAATACAATAAAAACGCAATACCAGCTATAATAAGCAAAATTAATAGTATCCAAAGCCAACGGTAACTGCTACTTTTTTCAACTTCAAAAATGGGTTTTATATCGTAAAGCTTTTGTTTGGTAGTATCTACAGCTATAGTGTTTACTTGAACACGCAGCGAATCTGTAAAAATAGTTTTATCTTGAATTATTATTTTTTGACGTGGTATAGTAAAGGCTCCAGAATCAAATTGCGTAAGTTTGTAAACCCGTGATAGCAAAAATTTATTTTCACGTTTTGTGGTGTCAATTTCTAGGGCTTCTACAGTTTCTAATGGTGAAAAGGTTTGCCCTTCCGGAAAAACAACAAGGTAAGTTGAGTCTGTTTCAACTTTAATTTTGTAACTTATCTGTTCTCCAATTCTAATTTTTGTGGTGTCAATTTCTGAAGTGACTTGCGCAAATGCATTTGATGAAAACAGAACACAGAACATAGAAAAAATACCAAGAGCAGAAACCTGAATACGGAAGCCTGTAGAGTTCTTAAATTCATTAGTCGTATTTAATAATTCGTTTTCCATCATTTTTTATCCTCTTCGTTTAAAATAGCCTAGTAAATTTTTTACATAACTTTCGTCAACGCGGCAATCTATAGTACCAGCACCAGATTTTTTAAAACTATCATTAAAATATTCTACTTTACCATTATAATACTTGTTATAATTTTGACGTACAGTTTTTGATGCGGTGTTAACCAATATAAATTCCCCGGTTTCTTGATCTTCCATTTGTACCATTCCTAAATTTGGAATTTCGGCTTCGTGAGTATCGTAAATTCTAATACCAGTAATATCGTGTTTGCCAGATGCTATTTTTAAGTTTTGTTTATAATCTTCTGTTATGAAATCTGAAAGCACAAAAACAATGGCTTTCTTTTTCATGACATTAGATAAGAATTTAAAAGCTTCTGCAAGGTTTGTTGCCTTGCTTTTTGGTTGAAACTCTAACAATTCTCGTATAATCCGTAACACATGAGAACGTCCTTTTTTTGGTGGAATGTAAAGTTCTATATCATCTGAAAATAAGATTAGGCCTATTTTGTCATTATTTTGAGTTGCTGAAAATGCAAGTGTAGCTGCAATTTCTGTAACAATTTCATTTTTAAACTGGTTTTGAGTTCCAAATTGCTTACTTCCAGAAACATCTGCCATGAGCATCATGGTGAGTTCACGTTCTTCTTCAAAAACCTTAATGTGAGGCACGTTGTAACGTGCGGTAACATTCCAATCTATATTACGTACATCATCGCCGTATTGGTATTGGCGTACCTCAGAAAACGTCATGCCACGACCTTTGAAGGTTGAGTGGTATTCACCTCCAAAAATATGATCAGACAAACGCCGTGTCTTTATTTCTATTTTACGTACTTTTTTTAGAAGTTCTTTGGTGTCCATGTTTCAGTTTGTAGTTTTTAGTACATAGTTTTCAGTCTTAGTAGTTTTCTGGATACTAAAGACCTAACTCTGTTAACTGATTTACGGTACTTCAATAACATTTACAATTTTTGTGATAATATCTACAGAGGTAATGTTTTCTGCTTCGGCCTCATAGGTTATGCCTATTCTGTGGCGTAGCACATCATAAACTACTGCACGTACATCTTCTGGTATAACGTAGCCTCTTCGTTTTATAAACGCATAGCATTTTGCTGCTGTTGCTAAATTGATACTTCCACGAGGTGATGCACCAAACGAAATGAGTGGTTTAAGATCTGAAAGTTTATATTTTTCTGGGTAACGTGTGGCAAAGATAATGTCTAAAATGTATTTTTCAATTTTTTCATCCATATACACCTCACGCACAGCTTTTTGAGCACTTAAGATTTGGTCTATAGAAACTACAGGGTTTACTTTTTCATAAGTACCTCTTAGGTTAGCCCTTACAATAAGTTGCTCATCGTTAATTGTAGGATAATCTATAACGGTTTTTAGCATAAAACGGTCTACTTGCGCTTCTGGTAATGGGTACGTTCCTTCTTGCTCAACAGGGTTTTGAGTTGCCATTACTAAAAAAGGTTTGTCTAATTTGAAGGTTTCGTCGCCAATAGTAACTTGTTTTTCTTGCATGGCTTCTAGCAAAGCAGACTGCACTTTGGCTGGTGCTCTGTTAATTTCGTCTGCTAAAACGAAGTTGGCAAATATTGGTCCTTTTTTGATTGAAAAATCATTTTCCTTCATGTTGTAAATTAGTGTACCAACCACATCTGCAGGTAATAAATCTGGTGTAAATTGAATACGACTAAAAGAGGCATCTATGGCTTTAGAAAGTGTGTTAATTGCTAATGTTTTTGCTAAACCTGGTACGCCTTCTAAAAGTATGTGACCTTGTCCTAGTAGCCCAATTAGCAAACGCTCTATCATGTGTTTTTGACCTACAATAACCTTATTCATTTCAAAGGTTAGTAAATCTACAAAGGCACTTTCTTTTTCTATCTTTTCGTTAATTGATTTAATATCAACAGTACTAGTTTCTTCCATATTCTTCTGAGATTTAACAGCTCAACTTTTTTTAATTTTAATAAGTGTTGCAAATTGTTGAAATTATCTTTGAGTTGCTGTTAACAATTGGTTAAAAAATTAGAGTATACATCTTATAAAAATCCTAATTTTTTGGAATAACGGGTTTGTAAACAATTTTTGTAGAAGCTGGGTATTTTTTTAAGAGGTGTTTTGGTCTTATAGGGCGTTTTTGGAAACCACCGCCGCAGTTTGGGCATTTGTTTTTTAGTAGATTTATACAATCGCTACAAAATGTACATTCAAAAGTACAAATCATAGCGTTTTCTGAATTATAGGGTAGTGCTGTATTGCAGTTTTCGCAGGTTGGTTTTAGTTGTAACATGGTTTTTAGTGTTTTGGATTTGTGTTAGGGGTTGCAACGGCATCCTTTTTAGAGATTTGCTGAAAGTATGAAAGCCAATTTCTAAAAAGATATAGTGGAAAACCCGACCGAAGGGAACATCAAAAAAAAGAATGTGGCTCTAAAGTTTTTTTACGTATTTGGTAATAATTACGGTTAGGGTTGCGCCCACTTTGCCTTCTATGTATTGGTCGTTATCACGGTCTAGCCTTATGTTTCTTACTGCTGTGCCTTGTTTTGCAATTAAACTAGAGCCTTTAATTTTGAGGTCTTTTATTAAAACAACGGAGTCTCCGTGGTTGAGAACCACTCCATTAACATCGCGATGAATGATTTGGTCTTCTAGAGCTTCTCCGTCTCCTGAGGCTTTTGCCAAATCTAGGGCGTCATCTTCTAGATATAAAATTGGGATTAAATCTTTTGCCCAGTCTGCTTTTATACGATGAAGCATTCGCCATACCATAATTTTTACAGCATTGTGCTCATTCCACAAGCTCTCATTAAGGCAACGCCAATGGTTGGGATTTATGAGGTCGGAGTCGTACATCTGTGTTGCGCAAACATTGCAGGCGTAAAGTGCTGTTTGTAATGCGTTGTCTTTGATATCTGGAATGGTGTAGATGGCTAATTTTTCAGTGCTGTTACAGAGTTCGCATTTAGAGTTGCTTCGTTTTTGTAATTCTTTTTCTAATGACATAGTTTGTGTAATGTGAGTGCTAAAGTACTTTTAATTGAGGGTTTCTCTGAGTTTTTTTGGGAGCCCTTTTGCAACTTGCTCATAAGAATGGTCTATTAAGCTTAGTATTAGTTTTGTATTTAGCTCGCTGGTATGAGTATACACACTGTTCCATAGTTTTTTGTGCATGTGGTAACCTGGTTTTATGCTGTTGTAACGTGCTCTTAATTCTTGGGCGTAGTCTGGTTCGCATTTTAAGTTTAGGAAGCCATTGCCAGCGTCCCATTCTTTTAAGGATACCAGTGCAAACATTTTATCGCATACTTTAAATACGAGCGTATCATTATCAAAAGGAAAATGCTCAGTAACGGATTTTTTGTTTAAACAATAGGTTCTGAGGTACTCAATATTCATAATGTGCCTAAGTATTATTCTAAATGTTTTTTGTTGTCTTCCTCAATTTTTAAAGCTGAATAATCTAAACTCCAACCAATAGTTTGCACCATAGATTCTATGAGCTGTATGGCTTCTAGAGCTTCTAATTTGGCTACATTATACAGGCCACTTTCTGGTATTTTTTCTTGAATATGAACTTTTGCTTTACTGTTAAGTTCTGTGAGGTCTGAGGCTTCAAACTTATTAAACATGCCGTCTTGTTTGTCGTAATAATTAATTGTGGTTTCTATAGATAAAACCTCGGGTTGCGGAAAGTGGGTTAGTAGTACACGTTTTGTTTTGGCATTTGATTGTAATTTTAATTTACTTAAATCAAATCCTACATGCGCTTTTGCATTGATAATAACTAATGCTTTTTTACGACTTGTTATGAGTTTTAAAAACTTTTCCTTTACATCTTCATAATGGTAAATTTCTGCAAAATCACCTTCTACGGTTATAAATTTACAGACACGTTTTATTTTGTCTAGTAATAAAATAGATTGAGCGTTTGTGGTTTGTTTGTTTTTCCATTGCCTGTATATGGTAACCAAACCAAGTGTTACCAATATGCTTATGATTATTATAAAAAAGGTTTCCATTTTTAATATAGTGTTTTGTGGGCTTGTGCTGCTAATTTAGTAATTACAAATTGAATAGAAGATAAGAGGGATTTTCCTTTAAATTGTAAAAAAAAATACTAAAAGACTGTAACAGGGGTTGTTAGTCTTAAGATTTATAATGTGATATTTTAAGAGTCCGCCTCAGACGTTCCATCACTCATAATTAAATTAGGGAACACTAATGGGGCTATTGATTTTACGGGTTCATAGAGTATGCTATCTTTTAAATCTTCTTTATCCATAAATGGTAAAGTATTATTGAGTTTGTTAAAAACCGAAAGGATAATACTTAAAATTAATCCTATTTTTAAAGCACCAAACACACCACCTAATAATTTATTTAAAAGTCCTAAGGCTGCAAAATTTGCCAATTTAGTTAATACTTTGCCTGCCAAACTTATGGTTATAACAATAATTACAAAGGTGATGGCAAAGGCAACTATGTTTATAGTTTTTTCATTCCAGCTTACTTTTGGTGTTAAAAAATCGGACACAAAATAACTAAAATGTATAGCTCCATAAACCCCTAAAACTAATGCTAATAAAGAGGCTACTTCAACAAAAAGCCCTTTTATAGCGCCTCTAATTAGTCCAAATAATAATAATGCACCTAAAACTATATCTATAACACTCATAATTAATTTAAATTTTAACAAACGTACATAATTTTTGTGATTTTAAAGAAACACCACAAATTAGACGCTATAGTTTAGTAACTTTGAACATTAAAATTAACGAATTTACGACTATAAACATTAAATAAAGTTTTAGTTTCAAAATAAAAAATGGCTAGAGACCAACAATTAAAAGCACGCTGGGACACATTGGTTACCAAACTTTCTAATCAATTTGCAGATGGTGATACATTAGACCTAGATGCCATTATTTACCTTATTGGCGTGCAAGAACTTGGGCAACTCCATAGGGAATATAAAAAAGACCATAAGTTAGACTTAATGCATATTGCAATATGTAAACTTTTAGAGCCTTACGGGTTTTATAAATTTGATTTCGTAGATGCTGATGGCTGGCCACATTATGAAGTAACAGCGCAATTACCACATTTAAAAGCAGGAGAACAAAGCGTCCTTATGAAAGAGGCCATTGTTAATTACTTTTTAAATGCAGATTATATATCTTAAAAGTTAAAAAATCATTATTTAACGCAACTAATTATAGACTTAAACATCTACAGACAAATAAACCAAAACAAATATTATGAAAAAGTATGTATTATTAACTATTGCTTCACTTACACTTATGGCATGCCCTCAAGATGACGACAACCCAATTACAGAGGAATCAATAGTAGGGACCTGGAAATTTCTAGAATCATCCACTAATGGTGTTATAGATGATCTAGATCCTTGTGAAACTGAAGAAACCTTAGTATTTATTGCAGACGGTGATATGTCTGGCGAGTATTATGAAGAGGATGTAAGTGGAAATTGTATCTTAGAAGAAGCTATAACAGGAACTTGGACTAATGTAGGGAATTTATATACACTAAACATAGGTGGCGAGTCAGAAACTGAAGAAATCACTTTTGAAAACAACACATTCTTTTTTGAAGATACCTATACAGAAAATGGCACTACATATACTGAAAGATACGTATATGTAAGACAGTAATTAAGTGTCTGTCGGTTTTTAAAAATACATAAATTTAAACTCCTTTAGTCTTAAAGGAGTTTTTTTACACGAAAATGGTAAATTTGCCTATTCAAAATTGTTATTAAATTAACTTAATAACTATTGAAAGTAGATTAAAAATGATTGATAAAATAAAAGAACTCATAGCCGAAGCCGATGCTTTTAAAGCACAATCTAAAGAAGAACTTGAAGCCTTTAGAATTAAATTTTTAGGTTCAAAAGGTATTTTAAAAGATTTTTATAATGAACTTAAACATGTAGCAAACGACCAAAAAAAAGAGTTTGGGCAAACCATAAACCAGCTAAAGCAAACTGCTGAAAACAAAATAAATACGCTTAAAGCAACTTTTGAAACTCAAGAAGATGCAAAAGGAATGTATGGTGATTTAACACGCCCAGGCTTGCCAGTTCAGTTAGGTGCGCGTCACCCAATTTCTGTTGTAAAAAATCAAATTACTGAGATTTTTTCTAGAATAGGGTTTAATGTTAGCGAAGGCCCAGAAATTGAAGACGATTGGCATAATTTTACAGCTTTAAACTTGCCAGAATATCATCCAGCAAGAGATATGCAGGATACCTTTTTTATACAAACCAATCCAGATATTTTATTGCGTACGCACACCAGTTCTGTACAGGTGCGTTATATGGAAAATAATACTCCGCCAATAAGAACCATATCTCCAGGCAGAGTTTATAGAAATGAAGCAATATCTGCACGTTCGCATTGTTTTTTTCATCAGGTAGAAGGATTGTACATTGATAAAGATGTGAGTTTTGCAGATTTAAAACAAACCTTACAATATTTTACTACAGAGCTTTTTGGTAAATCTAAAATACGCCTTAGACCGTCTTATTTTCCGTTTACAGAGCCCAGTGCTGAGGTAGATGTATATTGGGGATTAGAAACCGAAACCGATTATAAAATGACAAAAGGTACAGGTTGGCTAGAAATTATGGGCTGCGGTATGGTAGATCCTAATGTACTAGAAAATTGCGGAATAGACTCAAAAATCTATTCTGGTTTTGCTTTTGGTATGGGTATAGACCGTATAGCATTATTATTACACCAAATAAGTGATATAAGGTTGTTAAGTGAAAATGATGTACGCTTTTTAGAGCAGTTTAAGAGTGCGTTGTAATTACTAAAATTATCAATTAAAAAATGCGGTAAGAAATTTATAATTTCTTACCGCATTTTTTATAACACTAGTGAGTTATATTTAGTTTTTTGTTGGATTTGCGGCTGCTTGTGCCTTTTGTTGCTCTAAAGCTTGTCTGCTTACCTTCGCCAAATTAAAGTTAGGATCTATAGCTAAAGCATCATTAATTAATTTTAAAGCAGCATCCATATTAGCAGTTCTGTTTTCTGAGAATGTTAATACACCTTTTAAGTACATAAATGCAGCTTTAAGCGAGGTTTCATAAGGCTGTTGTGTTTCGTAAAACGCGCGTTTCATATCATCTTTTACATTTGCAATACCATAATCAATATTGGTTTTTGCACCAGCCAAATTGTTGAGTTGAATATTCATGTCTGCCATTTCGTATGCTAAGTACGGATTTGGGTTTCGCTTGAATAAAATTTCGTAAAATTCAATTGCCATTTTTGGCTGATTCAGGTTTTTCAAAGCTAAAGCCTTTACTTCAACATTAATATCTGAGTCTGACGCATTTTTTTCTATTCCAACAGTGTTAATAGCTTCACGATACTGATTATTACTTAAATATAGGTATGCTAAGGTATCTTTTCTTGCCACTGAAGGCTCTAAAATATTAAGATGTGTCATTGCGTTTATAATGCCTTGTACATCACCTTGGGCTTTCATTTGATTGTAATACGTTTTAAAATGAGCTTTTAGTTGTGTATTGGTTTGCCCAAAACTTGAAAGCGAAATGGATAGAAGTACTGCAATTGCTAATTGTTTCATAAGTAATAATTTATTTTTTAATGTCGCCAAATTTAAAAATAATAATAATGCTAACTCTTAAAATTTTACTAATTTCTATGGGTGTTGCTGGTAAGTGTAATTTAAAATAGTTTCTAAAGCCGAGCCGTCTATTTGTTTTCCTTTACTTATGGTGTTAAAATCATAAGTTGGTTCATCCAATTGCTGCTGTATGCAATACTTAGTGTAGTAATCTTTTTTTGTAGGATGAAATGGGTAACAGGCGTTTAATATTGAGTTACAGAGTTTAGCTTCTAAAATTTTAAAAATAATAGCGATACAATCTGATTTATGGACAAGGTTAACTGGTGCGTTAGGGTTTTTGATACTTGTTTTTCCTGAAAGAAATTTTCCAGGATGTCTGTTCGAATCAAACAAACCGCTAAATCTTAAAATATTGAAATTTATATTAGTTTCATTTTGAATCAACTCTTCTATCGCAATTAGCTGTTTTCCTGCCTCAGAAGTTGCATTTGGTTTTGTTTGTTTTGTTATTTTATGAAATGGATAATCATCCTTAAAAACCGATGTACTGCTAATATAAAGTATGTTTTTTACTGAAGTTTTTTTTATCGCGTTTAACAAATGTTTAATTTCTATAACATGATTTTTATTGGGGTTGTTGCGTAATCCTGGTGGAATATTTACAATTAAAGTATCGGTGTCTGCTAGAAAATTAGAAATATCTCCTTCAATACCAGTTTCTTTTAATTGAACGTAAAAAGGGGTAATTCCGGCAGATTGTAGCGCTATTAATTTAGAGTTGCTTGTAGTAGATCCTTTAACGGTATACTGGTTTTTAATAAAGTGTTTTGCAAGTGGTAAGCCCAGCCAACCACAGCCAATTATGCTTAGTGTAGATTTCAAAAAAAATAATTTATAAAAGATTTGTAGCTACTTTTTTTAATTGCTTAAAAACTTATTTTCAATATTAATTAATTTGATGTTTAAAATATTGATTTTGTAATGCTGTTTTTTTAATATTTAACATCATATGAGTTCTTATTTTTGAAATTCAGAAAAAGGATTGTTAAAGTTATACTTGCATGCACTAATGAAATCAAAAATTACACGCTTTTTGAATGCTAGGGTAACCATTAACCACTTAAATTAGACATTTCCAAATGTATTATAAGTTGTTTTGTTTGTATTAAATTTTTATTTGCCTATTAATTTGTTGTTGTAACGAAATAAAAGTTTCTGTGCGCGAAACCCCTTTTATACTTTGGATTTCGGTGTTAAGTACATGCATGAGGTGCTCATTATTTTTAGACAGCATTTTTATAAAAATACTCCAATGTCCTGTGGTGTAATGGCATTCAATAACTTCAGGTATTTTTTGCAGTTGTTTTACTGCTTCTGGGTTGCTAACCGCTTTATCTAAATACACACCAACAAAAGCCATGGTTGTATAACCTAGGGCTTTTGGGTTAATTATAAACTTAGAACCAGCAAACAGTCCGGATTTTTCTAATTTTTTTAGGCGTTGGTGAATAGCCGCACCAGATATGCCCACAGCACGAGCAATTTCTAAAATTGGAGTTCTGGCATCCGCCATTAAAGCTCTTAGTATTTTTTTGTCAATTCCATCAATATAAATACCATTATCATTAACCTTCATGTAAATAAATGTTTTAATTTGAAATACAAAAGTATAAAAACGATTTCAATTTGAAATTTAAACTAAACATTTAATGGATTGTAACCTAAATACGGCACTTCATATTCTGAAAAATGAATACCGCAAGTTTTTAATTCTTCTAAAATAGGTGTGTAAACCTCTTTACTAATTGGGATTTGCACGCCAGGTGTTGTTATTTTTTTGTTTAGAATAGCCAATGTGGCAATAGCAACGGGCAATCCCACGGTTTTTGCCATAGCAGTATAGGTTTGGTCTTTACCTACAGATACCATTGTGGCATCTATTTGGTGTTTTTTGCCATTGAGTTCATAACCAAACTTATGGTACATTACTATCATATCTTTATCGGCTTCGTTTAATGTCCAACTGTCCATTAAAATTTTTTGAAGTATTTCCGCTGGTGTGGCCTTATCTAAGCCTACCATTTTTTCAGAATTAAAAATGTCTAATTCTAAAAACTTATCCCAAATTAGATCGTCTTGGTCAATTTTTAGGGCATGTCTAAATTTTAACTCAACAGAGTCTGTTGGGCTGTAAGGTAAAAATGAATTAATAAAATCACGATAGCTCATGTTAATGCTGTCATCTATGGTGTAGCTGTCGTCTGTCATGCCAAGTTGTACAAAAACATTCCACGCACGGCTAAAACCAACACGTCTAATAGTACCGCGATACAGTGTTTTTATGGCATCGAGTTTATAAACATTTTGATATTTTAAAGAATCTCTGTTGGCATAAGCTTCAAAACGGCCATAACCTTCTACATCTAAAAATTCGGTACGCCTAAATAAACGGTGGTATGGTATGTACTTAAATTGGTCTTCTTGCAAAAACTTTGCAGCGCCACCTTGTCCGGCAAGCACAACGTTTCTGGGGTTCCATGTGAATTTATAATTCCATAAGTTGGTATCACTTTCTGGGGCTACCAAACCGCCAGTAAACGATTCAAACAAAATTAATTTCCCGCCTTTAGCTCTAATAGTATCTATAACTTGCATTGCACTCATGTGGTCTAGACCAGGATCTACACCAATTTCATTCATAAACACAAGCTGGTTTGCTTTTGCCTCAGCATCTAAATCTTGCATTTCTTTACTCACATAAGATGCCGTAACCATGTGTTTTTTATAACGGATACAATCTTTGGCAACTTCTATATGATAACGTGCTGGCAGCATAGATACAATAATATCAGCATTTTTTACAGCGGCGGTTCTAGAGCTTTCATCAAAAACATCAAGTTTAATAGTTTTTATGGTTTCAGAATTAGTTAGTGTTTTAACAATTGCCGTTACGCGTTCTATATCAAGATCGCCAATAGTAATTTGAAGTTTCTCTGAAACGGATTTATCACACAAATACTTTATTAAATAAGATGCAGATTTACCAGCACCTATAATTAAAATTTTTCGCATTTTGATTAAATTTGTTCTGTACTAAGGTAATAAAACTTACATTCAAAAACTCTAAAAGTAAGCAGTATTCTAATTTTTTAATTATGAGTGTTGTATTAGTATAAACTTTTTAAAATGAATAAAAAACTATTAATAACAGGAGCTATTTTTGGTGTTACAGGAATAATTTTAGGAGCTTTTGCGGCGCATGGTCTTAAAAAAGTGATAGATGCAAATGCAGTTGCTTCTTTTGAAACGGGGGTACGCTACCAAATCTATCATGCTTTTTTACTCTTACTAATAGGTAGTTCCTCTTTTGTGAGCACCAACTTTAAAACCTATATTTTTTACCTTGTATTGTTTGGTGTTATTTTGTTTTCGGGTTCTATTTATGCACTAGCTACTAATGGGCTTACAAAATTTGACTTTAAAAGTATTGGTTTTATTACGCCAATAGGAGGTTTGCTTTTAATAGTTGCATGGGCATTAATGCTATTTGATGTGGTTAATAATGAATTAGATTAATAGAAGTTATAAGGGGTGTTTAAAAAAATATATCTTTATTTTTGTACTCACAAAACAATAATTATGATTGATAAAGATTTAGTTACGCAAACGATTTCGTTGGGTAATTATGGTATTAAAAAAGCTGAAATTAAATACCAACTAACATCAAAACAACTTCATGATATCACTATACAAACTGGTCACGGTGTTGAGGCTTCTTCTGGCGCTTTATCCGTTAATACAGGAGAATTTACAGGACGTTCACCAATGGATCGTTTTATTGTAAAAGATGCGATTACTGAAAAAGACGTTTGGTGGGGCGGTATTAATATTCCGTTTGACGCTTCTAAGTTTGATAAACTATACGAAAAGGTAACTGCATATCTTTCAGAAAAAACACTCTTTGTAAGAGATTGTTATGCTTGCGCAGATGAAAATTACAAATTAAATATAAGAGTTATTAATGAATACCCGTGGAGTAATATGTTTGCATACAACATGTTTTTACGCCCTACGGAAGCAGAACTTAAAGTATTTTCGCCAGAATGGACCGTAATTAATGCTCCGGGTTTTATGGCAAATCCTGAAACTGATGGCACAAGACAACATAATTTTGCAATTTTAAATTTCACAAAAAAAATTGCATTAATTGGTGGTACAGGCTATACAGGAGAAATAAAGAAAGGTATTTTTTCTGCATTAAACTTTATACTGCCCGTAAATAAAAATACACTGCCAATGCATTGCAGTGCTAATGTAGGTAAAAATGGGGATACAGCTATTTTCTTTGGCTTGTCTGGCACAGGGAAAACAACACTTTCTACAGATATTAACCGAAGTTTAATTGGCGACGACGAACATGGTTGGACTAACGAAAACACCGTATTTAATTTTGAAGGCGGCTGTTATGCCAAAGTAATAAACCTCTCTAAATCTCAAGAGCCCGAAATTTTTAATGCTATAAAAAAAGGGGCTATTCTTGAAAATGTAAAATTAGATGATAAGGGTTATGTAGATTTTACTGATACCTCAATAACACAAAACACGCGTGTAAGCTATCCGATTTATCATATAGAAAATATTAAAACTCCATCCATTGGGAAAAACCCTGAAAATATATTCTTTTTAACTGCTGATGCTTTTGGTGTACTGCCACCAATTTCTAAACTAACTCCTGCGCAGGCAGCCTACCATTTTATTTCTGGCTATACCGCAAAAGTAGCAGGTACCGAATCAGGTATTGTAGAGCCTGTGCCAAGTTTTTCAGCATGTTTTGGTGCGCCTTTTATGCCATTACATCCTACTAAATATGCAGATATGTTAAGTGCAAAAATGAAAGCTACTGGTGTAAATGTGTGGTTAGTAAATACAGGTTGGTCAGGTGGTGCTTATGGTGTTGGTAAGCGCATGAAGTTAAAATACACGCGCGCCATGATTAATGCAGCATTAAACGGAGATTTAGGGAATTATACTTACGATGATTACCACATACATTCTGTGTTTGGAGTAGCGCAACCAAGGAGTTGTCCTGGTGTACCCTCAGAAATATTAAGTCCAAGACAAACATGGAATGATGATGACGCTTATTATAAAATGGCTTTTAAACTTACCAATGCGTTTAGAAAAAACTTTGAACAGTTTGAAGCTTATGCTTCAGAAGAAATTAGACGTGGAGGACCGCAGCGTTATGGGTTTTAAATTACACAATAAAGAATGATTGTGTAGTTTGAGGCAAAAAAAATGCACTAAATTAGGTAGGGTTTATTAACTTATAACCCTACCTAATTTACGGGATAATAGCATTTTTAAACCCAAATAATCTTTAACATTTTCCATAATAGTTATAAGATCTGAATCTTCGGATAGGGTATCGTTTTTATATTCGGCAATTTTTTTATCAATTAAGTAACATCTAAGACTCAATATGGTTTGGCTTACCAATTGTGCAATGGTGTGTTCTTTTTCTTTTGGTATAATTTGGTTGCGTTCCCAATCATGCAGTTGGTATTTTTCATCGTCCATTAAAATACCAGTTACTGTATTTGCAATACTTTGGTCTAGATTGTTAACAAAGTCTTTGGTTACAAAAGTTTCGTCTTGGTTTAGTTTGTCTATTAAGGTGTAATAAAGCACTTTAAATTCAGAGTTAGAAAATTGCATTTCATCTTCTTGAAGTGATAAATATATTTTTTCAAAAACGCGGGTTTCATGTATTGTAGGTTCTAAAAGTAACTCCCCAGAGGTTTCATCTTCTTTTAAGATTAAGTCTTCAAATTGTTCTGTTTTACTGCCGTAAAGCATCAATATTTCTATTATTTTTCGTTCTAACTCGTACTGAACATCTATTTTTTCCTGAGTTTTAGCTTCGTTTTTAACAACCTCAAAAGCTTTTTGTTCTGTTTTAAAGTTTTTACTGGCGTCTAAAGCTTCCTTTTTACTTATTTGCGCTAGGGTACTAAAAAGTACGTTTTCGCTAATATCCATAATTCGTGCACATTCTTGCACGTAAATTTCACGTTTTATAGGGTCTGGGATTTTAGCAATACTGTTTACAATATCTCTTATGGTTTCCGCTTTCTTAATAGGATCGTTATTGGCTTCTTTTACCAATAAAGAGGCTTTGTACTGAATAAAATCTTTAGCATTTTCGTTTAAATATGTGGTAAGTTCTTCTAGGGTATTGGATTTTGCAAAACTGTCTGGATCCTCGCCATCTGGAAAGGTGCAAACTTTTACATTCATGCCTTGTTCCAAGATTAAATCGATACCTCTAATTGAGGCTCTAATACCTGCAGCATCACCATCAAAAAGCACGGTGATATTATTGGTAAGTCTGTTAATTAGCCTAATTTGGTCTGAACTTAATGCTGTGCCAGAAGACGATACTACGTTTTTAATTCCGGTTTGGTAAAACTGAATAACATCCGTATAGCCCTCAACTAAATAACAATTATCTTCTTTAGCAATGCTCTGTTTGGCGTAATATAAACCATATAAAACCTTACTTTTATGATAGATGTCACTTTCTGGTGAGTTAAGGTATTTAGCCGCTTTTTTATCGGTAATGAGAATACGACCACCAAAACCTAAAACACGACCACTCATACTATGAATAGGAAACATAATGCGGCCTTTAAACCTATCAAAACGTTTGTCTTCTTTTACAATGGTGAGTCCGGTTTGCTCTAAAAAATTAATATTATAGCCTTCTCCCAATGCCGTGTCTGTAAAGGCTTGCCATTGGTCTAAGGAGTAACCCAGTTGGAATTTTTTAATAATTTCATCTGTAAAACCACGCTCTTTAAAATAGCTTAACCCTATAGCTTTTCCTTGCTCTGTTTTTTGTAATGTGTTTTGAAAATAAGTATTTGCATATTCACTAACTAAGTATAAGCTTTCTTTTAAATTTGCTTTTTCATTTTCCTCATCGGTACGTTCGGTTTCTTCAATTTCAATATTGTATTTTTTTGCTAAATATTTAATAGCTTCTGGGTATGTAAAATGCTCATGTTCCATTAAAAACGAAATGGCATTACCACCTTTTCCGCTAGAAAAATCTTTCCAAATTTGTTTTACTGGAGAGACCATAAAACTTGGTGAGCGTTCTTCTGAAAACGGACTTAAGCCTTTATAGTTTGCACCTGCTTTTTTTAGTTGAACAAAATCGCCAATAACCTCCTCTACACGAGTATTTTCAAAAACTTGAGCTATGGTATTTTGAGAAATCATAAAATTGAAAATGAATTATTGTAAATTTAATACAAACAAATTAGTATTAAAATTTAAACTTAAAAAAACCATTGAGCAGTACTTCTTCAGCTTGCTGTATATCGTTAATATAGTAACGACAAATACTTAGCATTTTTGGCGCATGAATTTCATACAGAATATGTTGCGCTTCACGATTTTTTTTCGCTGCGCTTTGTATGAGTTTTTTCTCGTTTTTATGAAGTTGAATAACTTTCATGCTCTAGTTAGTGTTGTGCTTCTATTTATAAAGACGCAACTTTAGAGTAAAAGGTTGTATTGTGTTTTAAAAATAATAATATTTTTTTAAACACATGTTTTTTAGAGGTTTAGGTTTTATTTTTTTCTATCAATAACGTAATCAACCATAAGTATAAGTGCAGCTTTATATTGTGACTCTGGGTATGCATCTAATAATACTAAGGCTTCTTTTTGAAAGGTTTTCATTTTACAAACCGCATAATCTAAACCCCCTTTATCTCTTACAAACGCAATAACCTCCTTTACACGTTTTTTGTCTTTATTGTATTTTTTAACGGAGTTAATAAGCCAAGATTTTTCTTTTTTTGAACAGTTATTTAACACATATATTAAAGGAAGTGTCATTTTTTGTTCTTTAATATCTATGCCCGTTGGTTTGCCAATGGCTTCATTTCCATAGTCAAATAAATCATCTTTTATTTGAAACGCCATACCTATAAGTTCACCAAATCTGCGCATGGTTTCAACGTCTGATGTGTTTGGTTTTACAGATGCAGCGCCAAGGCTACAACAGGCTGCAATGAGCGTTGCCGTTTTTTGTCGTATAATTTCGTAATAGATGTCTTCTGTGATATCTAATTGACGCGCTTTTTCAATTTGAAGTAATTCGCCTTCACTCATTTCTCTAACCGCAACAGAAATTATTTTGAGCAAATCAAAATCATTGTTGTCTATTGAAAGTAATAGCCCTTTTGATAATAAAAAATCGCCAATTAGCACGGCTATTTTATTTTTCCAGAGTGCGTTTATAGAGAAAAATCCTCTTCTGCGGTTGCTGTCATCTACAACATCATCGTGTACAAGTGTTGCGGTATGTATTAATTCTATAACCGACGCTCCTCTGTAAGTACGCTCAATAACCTCACCATTATTAACCATTTTGGCTACCAAAAAAACAAACATAGGTCGCATTTGTTTGCCTTTTCGGTTTACAATATAGTGGGTAATTCTGTTAAGTAAAGCAACTTTACTAGCCATGGATAATCGGAACTTTTGTTCAAATAGTTCCATTTCATAGGCGATAGGTTGTTTTATTTGTTCGGTAATTTTCATTTATGGTTTAAAACACTACGAATTTACAAATAACAAGTTAGTTTTGTGTTTTTAGGGCGTTTATATTTAAGCGTAAATAAATGAATAGCTTTTGGAAGAATTATAAATGAAATTTAACTTTTATTAGCCAACTGCCCACAAGCAGCATCAATATCTTTACCGCGACTACGTCTTACGGTTACTGTAATAGCATTAGCCTCAAGTATATTTACATACATATCTATGGCTTTTGAACTGGCTTGCTGAAACTCGCCATCATCAATTGGGTTGTACTCAATAAGGTTGACTTTGCTTGGCGCAAATTTGCAAAACTCCACTAAAGCATCTACATCTTTTTTCTGGTCGTTAATCCCTTCCCAAACCACATACTCGTATGTTATTCTGTTTTTTGTTTTGGTGTACCAGTATATCAACGCTTCTCTTAAATCGTGTAAAGGAAATGTTGCGTTAAATGGCATTATTGATGTTCTTACAGCATCTATTGCAGAGTGTAAGGATACGGCGAGTTTAAATTTAACACCATCGTCTGCCATTTTTTTTATCATTTTTGGCACACCAGATGTGGACACAACAATACGTTTTGGCGACATTCCTAAGCCTTCTGGGGATGTTATTTTATCAATAGCTTTAAGTACATTATTGTAGTTCATGAGTGGCTCTCCCATACCCATAAACACAATATTGCTTAATGGTCTGTTATGATACAAACGACTTTCATTATCTATAACAACCACTTGGTCATAAATTTCATCTGGATTGAGGTTTCGCATGCGTTTTAATCGTGCTGTAGCGCAAAACTTGCAGTCTAAACTACAACCAACTTGCGATGATACACAGGCGGTGGTTCTTGTTGCCGTTGGTATTAAAACAGATTCTACTATTAAATCGTCGTGTAAACGTACCGCATTTTTAATTGTACCATCTGCGCTGCGCTGCATCTGGTCTACTTTTATATGGTTAATTACAAAGTTGTTTTGAAGCATTTGACGAGTTTCTATGGTTAAGTTTGTCATAGCCTCAAAACTATGTGCGGATTTTTGCCATAACCACTCGTACACTTGGTTGCCTCTAAAAGCCTTATCACCTTCTTTAACAAAAAAAATTCTAAGTTGTTCTTTGGTTAATGCACGTATGTCCTTCTTTTTAACTTCCATATTTTGCAAATGTAACTACTTTAATTAATTTAAATATTGGACTTTAAACGCTTTTACTGTTTTTATTATACGCAAAACCTCTAAACTATATGTAAAAAAAAAGCCTCAATGAAGAGGCTTTGCTTTATAATACATCTGGGTACTATTATTAAATGATAAGCATAGCATCTCCGTAAGAGTAAAATTTGTATTTTTCTTTTACAGCTTCTTCGTAAGCTTTTTTCATAAAGTCATGTCCGGCAAAAGCAGAAACCATCATCATTAAAGTAGATTTTGGGGTATGAAAATTTGTAATCATTGCGTTAGCAATACTGAAGTCGTAAGGTGGAAAAATAAATTTATTGGTCCAGCCTTTGTAAGGATTTAAACGTCCGTTAGAAGATACCGAACTTTCAATTGTTCGCATAGAAGTTGTGCCAACGGCACAAACTCTTTTTTTATTTTTAATAGCATTATTTATGGTAGCTGTAGCGTTTTCACTAATTTCAATTTCTTCGCTATCCATTTTATGTTTGGATAAGTCTTCAACTTCAACGGGGTTAAATGTACCTAAACCTACGTGTAAAGTAACTTCAGCGTTATCTACACCTTTTATTTCTAAACGTTTAAGTAAGTGTTTAGAAAAGTGTAAACCTGCTGTTGGTGCAGCAACAGAGCCCTCATTTTTAGCAAAAATAGTTTGGTAGCGTTCTTCATCTTCAGGTTCTACTTCTCTTTTAATGTATTTTGGTAATGGCGTCTCACCTAATTCGGTAAGCTTTTTTCTAAAGTCTGTGTAAGAGCCATCGTAAAGAAAACGTAATGTGCGTCCTCTTGATGTTGTGTTGTCTATAACTTCTGCAACTAAGTCATCATCATCTCCAAAATATAGTTTGTTTCCTATTCGTATTTTACGTGCTGGATCTACTAATACATCCCAAAGACGTTGGTCTTGGTTTAATTCTCTAAGTAAAAACACTTCTATTCTAGCACCTGTTTTTTCTTTGTTACCGTATAAACGTGCAGGGAAAACTTTGGTATTATTCAATATCATTACATCACCTTCATCAAAATAATCAATTACATCTTTAAAAAGCTTGTGTTCAATAGTTTTCTTAGCTCTATCTAAAACCATTAACCTTGACTCGTCTCTGTGTTCAGCTGGACGTTCTGCTAATAATTCTTCTGGAAGTGTAAAATTGAAGTGTGATAATTTCATTGTTGTGATGTTAATTTTTAAGAATGCAAATATACAATCTCAACATAGGGCTTGTCAAGTAAATAACAGATTATTTTAAACTGAATTTATACTCCTAAATTTCAGCATTTTTAATAAGCAAATAAATAGTGATTATACAGTCTAGAATGTATAATGCATTTTGAAATTACTTTAGGTTTTCTGGAATTTCACATACCGGAATAGGAATCATTTTATGCGTATTGGCAGCGTTATACCTCGAAAATATTTTAAACACCTCTAATTCTCTACCAGTAAAATCATCTTGTGTTTTACCGTTATCTTTCATTTGCATAGCCCATTCTAATTCTGGGTAAGACGCCCCAATTTGATCCTCGTCACTACGTGCATCACCAAACAAGCCATCACTAGGTGCAGCTTTCATTATGGATTGCGGTACTTTTAGAAACTCACCAATCTCATAAACTTCCGACTTTAAGAGGTCTGCAATAGGGCTCAAATCTACGCCACCATCTCCATATTTTGTATAGAAGCCTACACCAAAATCTTCCACTTTATTACCCGTACCAGCTACAAGTAGTCCAAGTAAGCCTGCGTGATAGTATAGCGTAGTCATTCTTAAACGTGCTCTTGTATTGGCTAGAGCCATATCTACAGTGGTTTGAGCACCGTCTAGGCTAACTTCAGTTTTAAATTCTTCAAAAACAGGTGTTAAATCTACACGTGTGTCTGTAACATTTGGATATCGTTTTTTTAATTGTGCAATGTGTTCATGTGCGCGAGACACATGACTTTCCGCTTGGTGAATGGGCATTTCAATGCATAACACCTTTAAGCCTGTTTCTGCACAAAGTGTTGAGGTTACAGCAGAGTCTATTCCGCCAGAAACTCCAACAACAAAACCATTTACTTTTGCGTTAGTTGCATAAGATTTTAACCAATTTACAATATGATTTACGACGTTTTCAGTATGCATAATTTTATTTTTTTAATCTAAAGAACCGTATCTTTGTAACAAAAATAGCGCAAAGTTGTTCAGTTTTAAAGTATTTAAATAATGTTGATCAGATTTTTTTTGTTTTTTATTATAAGTTTAGCATTAACATCTTGTAAAAACGATTCTAAAATTAAAACCGAAATTGCCAGTATTGATGTTAATTTTGTTGTGGAACGTTTTGATATTAATATGTTAAATGCTACACCAAAGGACTTGCCAAAATTAAAAGGTGATTACCCTTTTTTATTTTCAAAAAATATACCAGATTCTGTTTGGATTGCCCGTATTACAGATACTTTGCAAATTGAAATATTAGAGGAGGTAGAAGCTGTGTTTAAAGATTTTAAAGCTATTAAAAGTGATTTGGGTAATATGTTTAAGCATCTAAGGTATTACGATAAAAACTTTAAGCTGCCTCGCGTTATTACGTTAACTAATACTGTAGATTATAGAAAAAAGAACGTTGTTAATGACTCTTTGGTGCTTATTGCTTTGGATAATTATTTGGGCGAGTCACATCGGTTTTACAATAACATACCAAAATATATTGGAGCCAATTTAAAACAAAATCAAATTGTTGTTGATATTGCAGAACGCTATGCTGAGCAGTACACGTTTCAGGCGCAAAGAAAATCTTTTTTAGACGATATGATTTACTTTGGGAAATTATTGTACTTTAAAGATCTAATACTGCCTGATGCATCAGAATATGATAAAATCTCATACACCAAAGATCAATTGCAATGGGCTAAAAATAATGAATCTGCTATTTGGAGTTATTTTGTAGAAAAAGAATTGCTATTTAGCACGGATAATAAGTTATCTAACCGATTTATTACAAATGCGCCATTTTCCAAATTTTATTTAGAATTAGACAGCGAGTCGCCTGGTAAAATAGGGCAGTACGTAGGCTGGAAAATTGTTAGAGCTTACGCAGAAAATACAAATGCTGATTTATTCAGCATTTTACAAACTGAACCCGATATTATATTTAAAGCATCCAAATTTAAACCAAAAAAATAATGGCAAATACCATAACATCTAAGATAGAATTAAACGTAGAATTAGACGAAAATAGAGTGCCAGAAAAACTTAATTGGACTGCCAAAGATGGTGGTATATCTAACCAAGAAGCCAAGGCAGTATTATTATCGGTTTGGGACAGTAAAGCCCAAGAAACTTTAAAGATAGATTTATGGACTAAAGACATGCCAGTAGATGAGATGAAGTTGTTTTTTCATCAGACATTAGTAACTATGAGTGATACATTTTTAAGAGCTACACAAGATGAAAAAATGACTGCCACAATGAAAGATTTTTGTGATTATTTTGCTGAAAAATTAGAGCTAAAAAAATAAGTTTTAGTTTAGCGTAAACACTGTAATTATATCCTTATCGGTTAGTGTTAAAAGCCGTAATGATTTGTTTACGGTGTACAATTCTGCCTCACTAATACCATAAATTGGAAAGCCAGAAATTAATATTGCTGTTGTGTTAAAAACATATACTTTTTTAGATTGTAAATCTGTGGTGGTTACAAATGTGTTATTTTTAGTAAACACAATTTTTGGTTTAGTGTAATTACCATAATCTAAATCTATGTTTTTTGATGCTATTTTGAGCCTGTTTTCAGATTGTATTACTTGTAGATTTCTTTTGATATTAAAATAATTAGGGTTTAAAATTTCTTGTTTCAAGCGTCTTACATTGCCTTTTAAATCTATATTAATCAAGTCACCAATAGTATCAATTGTGGTTAGTTCATCATCGAAATTATATATGTGGTTATCAGAAAAATTAATTTTTTCCTTCACGTTAATTCGAGGTTTTCCTCTTCTATTTAAAACTTTCAACTCCATATTGGTTTTAAAAACAATATAATCATTGGTTTTAATTCTGAAATGTTTTGGCGTACTACTAATTATTTCATCATTAGGTGTATAGTTAAAACCTTTAACCGTTTTACCTTTAGAATCTAGCATAAAAAGTGTTTTGCCTTGAGTAATTAAAAGCCTGTAGTTTTTTAAGTTATCATAATCAAAAACAGCTAAAGGTTGCGTGATTTCATCTTTAAAATTCACGGGGAAATTTTGGATGTATTTTCCGCTTTTATCTATTATGTGTATTTTAGATTTGGTTGCAAAAGCCAATTTAAATTCGCCGTTTTTATTGGGGTCTATTTCATTAATTTCTCCTAATATTTTGTCTTCTAATTGTATTTTCCAGATGCGTTTGCCAGTATCAGAAAATAGATATAAGTTGTAGTTTAGGTCTTGTATTGCAATTCGCTCTATATCGGTACTGCTATTTTTTAAGTATTGAGGTGCTGTTAATGCTTCATGATCTAGCTTAAAATTAGAAAACTCTTTAACACTATTTTTGTTTGATTTTTCTAAGTAGTTTTCAAAAACACCATTTACATGCGTATAATTTTTGTGTTTGGTATATTGAACAGCGTTTGAATTATAATTTGCATTAGAGTCGTTTAGAATTTCATATAACCCTTCATTGTTTTTATATCTAAAAAGTGTAGCTGTTGTATTAAGCTTGCTTGTAAGATTTATAAAAGCTTCTGATGTGCTTAAAGTTGTGTTGTTTAAGGCGTTATTTAAGATGTTTTTTAAATCATCTAAATGCTCTGAAAACAAAATAAATTCGTCGTAAAAAGCAAAATAATTTACAGTTTTAAATCTAATATAAGGTTTTAGTTTTTCAGAGAAAAAATTAGACTCACTATATTTATAAATGCGAGTAGATTTAAAGGTTTCTAATGGGTTTTCAGTGTCCAGAAAATCTGTTATCAAATCTATATCTAAACTGTGAATAATAATAGCATTTTCTGTTTGTGTAATTTCATTAGCGTAATCTAAAAAATTCTCCTTAGTTTCATTTTTTTGATAATGAAGAGAATTTAATCTCTCTTGAAATATTCTGTAATTATCAAAATTAATGCTTGTAAAAGATGTTGTTGAGTTAGGCATTATCTTTAAAGCTTTAAGTGGTTGAGGGTTACTATTTTTAAAGCTTTCAAAAGTGTTAAATTTATTAGCAATACTGTCTTTGGTTGAAATAACGCCATTAAAACTTATGCTGTTATCATTAAAATTGAGGTCTATAGCACAGTAGCCATTGGTGTAAGGGTTGTTTTTTGAATTAGACAACAATAAGGTATTGTAACTACTATGTTTTGTATTGAAAAACACTGAAACATTAGCGTTTTTATCTGAAGCTTTAATAAGTTTATTGAAGGTGTTGTTTTCTGTCTCCGCATCAGTTTTTTCTATAAATTCTAAATCCGTTGACGCTAAAAATATATTATGAAACGTTTTGTAATAAAATAATTGATTGCCAGCGTTATAAGTTTTAATATCTGTGCTTAGCTTATCCGCTCTGTTTAAAATAGAGTCGTTATCTAATAATGTTGTAGTATTTTCTGTAAAAATATATGAATGCGAGTTATTTGTAGTGGTTTCAGAAAAACTAATATATACAGGTTTAGAAGTATTTAATAGTTTTAAAAAATCAATTGTATTTGTTAAAGGTTTTGGGTGAATGTTAGCAAGAATTTTAAGGTTGGTAATACTATTTATAAAGGGACGAAGTGTGTTAATTTTTAAAAGTGATTGGCTAGTATCTGGAATAAATGAGTAAGGTTCTTTGTTGCTGTAATTTTTATTACGACAAGAATAACATAGTGAGACGATTAAAAGTAAAATGGTAAGTTTCTTCATTTTTAGTGAAATGAAAATATAAACAAATATAATATTTATAAGTCTAATTTGTACTGGTCTGGTAATAACTTAAAGGTTTTACGGTGGTATTTTGTGATACCATATTTTTTAATGGCATCCCTGTGGGTTTTTGTTGGGTAGCCTTTATTTTTATTCCATTGGTACATTGGATACTCTTCATGAATTTTTTGCATGTAGGCATCTCTTGCGGTTTTAGCAAGAACTGAGGCTGCAGCAATATTTAAAAACTTAGCATCGCCTTTAATAATAGTTTTGTGAGGAATGTTTTTGTAGGGTTTAAATCGGTTACCATCAACAATAACAAACTCTGGCACTGTTTTTAATGCTTTAATAGCCTTGTGCATTGCCTCAATCGAAGCATTTAAAATGTTAATGTCATCAATTATATCTTCGTATATATGTGCAACCGAAAATGAAAGCGCTTTATCTTTAATTATAGGTTCTAAAAGCGTTCTATTTTTTTCTGAAAGTTTTTTAGAATCGTTTAGTAATGAATTTTGAAAGGCTTTTGGTAAAATAACAGCAGCAGCAGTTACTGGGCCGGCCAAACACCCACGTCCAGCTTCGTCAGTACCACACTCATAGCTGTGATTTGTGTATTGTAGTTTTAGCTTCAAGATGTTAAAAATTTGAACAAAGTTAAAATTTTAAAGCAACCTTTTTTATTGTTTCGCATCTAATAATTGAGTTATTATTAAATAATGCTATTATTTTTTGCTATAATAGGAATAAACCAAGATTTAAAATGCATCATAATTATAACACTATTAATTTTAACAGATTTTTGGCAAAACACTTGTTTAATTAATATTTAATTATGAAGTTTGCATTTAGACTAACTCAAATAATTGTTTTATGAAATTTAAATTAACAATGTTATTAACGCTTTTTATGGCGTTCGTGATGCAATTTTCTTTTGCACAAGAGAAAACAGTCACAGGAACAGTTACAACTGCAGAGGATGGCTTGCCGCTTCCGGGTGCAACAGTAATTGTTAAAGGTACAAGTACCGGTGCACAAACAGACTTTGATGGTAATTACGCCATTAAAGCAAAACTAGGAGATGTATTAGTATTCTCTTATGTAGGTTTAAAAACAACAGAAATCACTGTTGAATCAACTAATACAGTTAATGTAGCATTAGATTCTGATAGTGCTTTAGATGAAGTTGTTATTACAGCTCAAGGTCGAAAAAAAGAAAAGAAAGCCTTAGGTTATGCAGTTTCTACGCTCAAAGCAAATGAAATTGGCTCCAAACCATCTACGGATGTTGCAAGAGCCTTAACAGGTAAAGCTCCTGGTGTAAATATTACACAAACCTCTGGATTATCCGGATCTGGTGTTAATATTATTATTAGAGGTTATTCTTCTATAAACGGTAGTAATCAACCTTTATTTGTAGTTGATGGTGTGCCATTTAACTCTGATACAAATTCTGACAGAAGTTTTGTTCAAGGTGGTGCTGCTTCTTCAAGTAGATTTTTGGATTTAGATCCAAACAACATAGAGGAAATATCTGTGTTAAAAGGTTTAAGTGCTACTACGTTATACGGGCAAGCTGGTCGTAATGGTGTTATTTTAGTAAGTACGAAGTCTGGAAATTCTACATCTAGCAATAAGAAATTTGAGATTAATGTAAATCAATCAAATTTCTTTAATGAAATTGCTAACTTACCAGATTACCAAAATGAATATGGTAATGGTTTTTACCAGAACTATTCTCAAGCATTCTCTAACTGGGGTCCTGCTTTTGAAGGGAGTACACCTTCTCAATTTGGAAGTAACTTCTTAGGAACTTCTGCTAATGGATATACCTTAGTTCCTCATCCGTATACTCAAACTAATTTTGCAGATGCTTTCCCTGAATTTGCTGGTCAAACATATGAATACAGGCCTTATAACAGTGTTGAGCGTTTCTTTAGTACCGGTAATGTATCTACAACCTCTATAGGGGTTAACGGGTCAACAGATAATACCACTTACGGTGTTAATATTGGTAGAACAGTTGATGAAGGTTTTATTGAAGGTAACCAATATGATCGTTTTAACTTTAGTTCAGGAGGTTCTAGTAGATTAAGTAATAAGTTTGTAATCAGTTCATCATTAAACTATTCTAAAACTGATAAGCGTACACCTCCAACAGCCGTTGGATTTGGTAGTAATCCTGCTGGTGCATCTGTTTTTGCTAATATTTTATACACACCACGAAGTGTAGATTTATTTGGTTTGCCATACGAGAATCCATTAACAAACGAAAGCGTTTATTATAGAGGTGGTAATGATATACAGAATCCAAGATGGACCTTAAAAAATATAACTGACACGGAAAGTGTTAGACGTTTTTTCGGTAATGTTGCAGCGTCTTATGATGTTAACGATTGGTTAAATGTGTCTTACAGATTAAGTTTAGATTCGTACTCTCAGCATCTTGAGCGTAGAGCAAATAGAGGTGGTGTGCAAGTCGTTGGTGGTCAATTTACTACTACTAACTTCTATAATAGTGTTTGGGATCATACATTTAGTTTGAATTTTGATAAAGATTTAAGTGGTGATTTTAATTTAAATGGAACTTTAGGATTCAACCCGAGGAGAGAATTTTCTGACTTTGATTCAACAACAAGTACGCAACAGTTTATATACAATAACTTTACACATGGTAATTTTGAAGAGCAGACAGCTTCATCTGGAACAACTGCTCAAAACATTGTTGGTGCATATGGTAGTGCAACTTTAGGTTATAAAGATTATTTATACTTAACAGCTTCAGCAAGAAATGATTGGGTGTCTAACTTACAAATAGGTAATAGATCATTATTTTATCCATCTGGAAGTGTGTCGTTTATACCAACATCTGCGATAGAAAGTTTAAAAGGAAATAATACATTAAATTATTTAAAGCTTAGAGCTGGTTTTGGTTCCTCTGCGGGTTTCCCTACAGGATACCCAACAGTTGTTGGTTTAGGAACTGGTGCTAACGTGTTTGTTAATCCAACTTCTGGTTCTGTTGTTAATATACTAAGTATATCAAACACACTGGGTAATCCAAATTTAAAACCAGAATTAGTAACTGAATTGGAATTTGGTTTTGAAGCTCAATTATTTAGTAATAGATTAGGTTTAGATGTTTCTATTTATGATAAACGTACTAAGGACTTAATTATTCAAAGCAAACCTTTAGATCCAAGTACTGGATTTACAACAACATCAGATAATATTGGTGAAATCTCTAACAAAGGTATCGAGGTTGGTTTTAATGGAACTATTTTAAAATCTAAAAAAGATGATGGTTTTAGATGGGATGTAAGTGGGCAGTACACTAAAAATGTAAATAAAGTTATAGATAATGGTTCTGATGAAGGAAGTACTGTGGTATTCGCTGGATTTTCTAATTTAGGTAATGCAGCTATTTCAGGCGAGAATTTTGGTGTAATTGTAGGTAGTTCTATACAAAGAAATGATAATGGTGATTATGTAGTAGGTGCAGATGGTAATTATGTTGTTAATAATGATTTATCTATAATTGGTGATCCTAATGCAGATTGGAGAGGTACAGTTATTAATGAGTTCTCTTACAAAAACTTCACGTTATCTGCTCAAGTAGAGTACACCCATGGTGGTGATATTTATTCTACCACAGCTGCTGCATTATTATCTAGAGGTTTAACAACTGATACTGCATACGACAGATCACAAACCTATATTTTACCTGGTGTAACAACTAATGGTGAGCCAAATACAACTCAAATTGCAGCAACTGACTTAGGTTTTGTTAATAGTGGATTCTTTATTGATGAGCAAGCGGTTTATGATGCAAGTACAGTTAGATTAAGAGAGGTTTCTTTGTCTTATAATTTCCCTAAAAAGCTTTTAGAGAAAACACCATTTGGTAAAGTTTCTATTGCATTTATTGGTCAAAACTTATGGTTTAAAGCGCTAAATTTCCCTGATGGATTAAATTTTGATCCAGAAGTTACAAGTTTAGGTGTTGGTAATGGTCAAGGATTTGATTATCTAACAGGTCCTACCTCTAAACGCTACGGATTTAGTGTTAACTTAACTTTTTAAAAAATAAAATATGAAAACTAAAAAATTAATTTATACATTTTTATTATGCTCATTTATTGGGTTTAATACATCATGTGAAACTACCGATTTAGACGGTACCATCGATCCCGATGCAGTTTCAACTGACCAGGCTGATGCTACCTTTTTGTTTAATAATATTCAGTTTAGTTTCAATAACTTAGTACAAGGTGCTGGTGGTATTGGTTCTTTTACCTCACAAGTAACTAGATCTTTTGCTATGACAGGTTCAAGTGTATACCAGAGCTCTTTTTCTCCAGGTTCTTTTAACGGTATATGGTCTACAGCTTATGCGGGTTTGTTACAAGATATAAAAGCTTTAGAAGTTTTAGCTGGTGATGATAACCCATATACATATCATATAGGTGTATCTAAAGTTATGAAGGCTTATACATTATTTACTTTAGTAGATATGTTTGGTAATGTTCCTTACAGTCAATCTTTATTAGGTTTAGATAATGATAACCCTCAAGCTGATTCTGAAACAGATGTGTACACAGCTGCTTTACAAGAATTAGATGATGCTATTGTAATGTTACAGACTCCATCTAGGATTTTACCAGAAAACGATTTCTATTATGAGAAAAATGGAGTTGTTAGCACAGATTTACAAGCCTATTGGATAACAGCCGCTAAATCTATTAAACTTAGAGTATTAAATAATGTGAGATTAAATGGATCTGCATTAGGTTTAAATGTTTCTGCTGAAATAGAAACGTTACTTACAGAAAATGATTTAATTGACACACCTGCTGAAGATTTAGAATTTATCTACGGTACTTCTCGTTTAAACCCTAATACAAGACACCCAAGTTATAATAGCTTTTATGAGGTTTCTGCTGGTGGTTATTTATCTAATTACCTTATGTGGTCTATGCTTTCAGAAGGTGAAAAAGGTTTTGATGACCCAAGATTGCCTTACTATTTTTACAGACAAGATGGTAATGCTAACGGAGAAAACATCTTCACTTTAGGGTGCCAAGTACAATCTGCACCTGGTCACTACAGTAGTGTAAATTCTATTTACAATAGTTCTGTAAATGTACCGTTTTGTGTTGCTAGTTTTGGAAGAGGCTATTGGGGTAGAGATCATGGCGATAACAATGGTATTCCACCGGATGATGAAAAGAGAACTGTTCCTGGTGTATATCCTGCAGGAGGATCTTTAGATATTAATGATCCAGATTCTGCTCAAAATGAAGGAAGTACAGGTTTCTTAGGTGCTGGTATTACACCAATTTTATTATCCTCTCATGTGAGTTTTATCAAAGCTGAAGCTTCATTAACCTTAGGTACTACAGGTAGTGCATCTGCAAACTTAGAAGCTGCTATAAGACAGTCTATGGATAAAACGATTACCTTTTTAGGAGCTGGTACTGTAAACAGTACAGCAGTTCAGTCTTATGTTGATTTTGTATTAAATGAATTTAATGCGTCATCACCAGCAAGACAGTTAGATATCCTAATGAAAGAACTTTATATTGCCTCATTTGGTAATAGTTTAGAAGTTTATAATGCTTACAGAAGAACTGGTCTTCCTAGCAATTTACAACCAACTATTGAACCTAATCCAGGTGATTTTTACAGAAGTGCATATTATCCTTCTGATTATGTTAATAACAACGTTAATGCTAATTCTAAAGAGTTAACTCAGCAAATTTTCTGGGATACTAACCCTGCAGGATTTATAAACTAAATAAATTTATTATGAAAAGATTAATTAATTTTTTACCCGTAATAGCAATTTTCACATTGCTGCTACACTCGTGTGAAGATAATGAGACTTCTCCTCTTAGCGTACCAGCAGATGGTGTGTTTGTTACTGTTGATATCATTAACCCAGTTATTGATGTTACCGATATTGCAAATTCATCTTACAGTGGTACTTTAAAAGACCCTGTAGGTAATGTTGCATCTCATACCTTTTCTGTTAGAAAAGTTACAGGTACATCTGCAACTGATTATGCAGATGTTTATACAACAACTTCATTTCCATCTGACTTTTCATTAAAAGCTTCAGACATTTTCACTGCTCTTGGACTAAATGTTAGTGACGTTTTACCAGGTGATCGTTTTGATTTTGTAGGAACATCTGTTGGTGTAAATGGTTCAATCACAACTTACAACTCACTTAATGCTGATTTGAAAGCGGAAACTGGTCAAAAGCAAGCGTATAGATTAACTACTTATATTTCTTGCCCTTTTGTTTCTGCTGAAGCTGTTGGGACTTGGTTGATTACAGATGACCCTTTTGATGCAAGTATTCTTGGTGATATTGGTCAAGCTGAAACTTTTGAAGTTGTTGCTGGTCCAGGCGCTAACCAAGTTACTTTTATTGACGTATTTGGTCACGCTAGATTCAATAATTTACCATCACCAGGTACTTTTGATGTTGTTGTAGATATTGATCCAGGATCAGGTATTGTAACAGTTAATGAAAAATATGATGATGAATTTCAGTATGCATGGGATCCTGCTAATTATGGGTTACCGTACAGTTTAGCATGGTTAAAAAATGGCTCTGGTTTTCTTTTTTCTTGTGCAGGTGCATTTACTGTTGATTGGACTCATGATGTTACTATTGGAACATACGGATCTAGACATTTTGAAGCTCAAAAACAATAACTTATTAATTTAAAAAATCATGAAAAATTTTAAAAAAATATTTTTTGCCTTAAGTTTAAGTGCATTTATGTTCTCATCATGTTCTGATGATGATCCTCAAACTGCTGGTGATGGTGATCCATTAAACGAGGAATCTATTGAAGTTGTTGATGTAACCGTATCATCTACTCAACCTAAAGTTGGTGAGGGCGATAGAGTAGCTGTTTCTGTTACAATTGGTAAAACATTTGCAACTGATGTTACTGTTGGTATAAAAGCGACTTTTGATAATGGTGACCAAACTTTAGGTTCAATTTCTGTTCCTTCTGGTTCAACTACTGGTACTGGTAGTATTGTAATGCCATCTGATGATGGTGTGTCTAGTGGTACATTTGATGGATCCATTAATTTTGGTTCACTAGAAGCTTTTTCTATTCTTTTAAAAGAATTAGAACCTAATACATCTTATGTTGTTAATTCTAACGTTGTAAATTTTGATGTATTAGATTTAACACTTAGTGTAAGTGCGGGTTTAAATTTACTTTTTGATTGGGCTAATCCAGATGGAAATGATTTAGATATGTATGTTTTTGATTCTGCTACTTTTACCCAATTTGAAAGCTCTGCTTCAGGATCCAGATATGAATCTGATTTATTCCAAACACAAGGGAGACCTGACGGTGAATATTTTATTGGAATTAATGTTTTCTCAACTACTGATACTACAATTCCTTATAGATTTGCATTAACACGCCCTGATGGTTTTGTAGATATTTATGAAGGTGAATTTGTTAATCCTTCTGGTTTTATATATCCAGTAGTCTATTTCACTAAAACTACTGATCAAGTAACTGGTATTGTAACTTATGAATCTTATTTACCATAAGTTATATTTTTAAAGAAAAAAGCGGAATTACTATTTAGTTTTTCCGCTTTTTTTATTTTATCAATTATTTTGTAACATTTTTTTTATATTTACTAAAAAATGATATTATGAATAAATTGTTTAGAAATAATTCGTATTTAGTATTAGTTTTTCTTTTTTCCTTTAATTTAATGTCCTCACAAACACAAGGACAAAAGGTCAAAATTAAAGAATATACGAATTTAGAAAAATTGCATCAACTTAGTATAGCTCATTATTCTTCTTACATAAAGGATCTAAAAAATCTTGAGCTATATGCCAATATAAATAATATTCCCTTAATAATTCCATCAAATAATGGTGGCACTTCTAGATTGCAAAAAGTGTTAAACGATGGTACACTAATTTATATTCAAACTTACAATAGAGGTGGCGCTTCAACTTTAAATACCGATGAATTATATACAGGCGGCAGTTTAGATTTAGAAGTTGAAGGAGAAAATATAACGATTGGTGTATGGGACGGAGGTTTAGTACGTACCTCTCATGAGCTTTTTAATGAACGTGTTACTCAGATTGATAATGCATCAACTTTAAGTGATCATGCAACACATGTATCTGGAACATTAGTAGGTTCTGGATTACCTCAATTAGGTAATGCAAGAGGTATGGCCTTTAAAGCATCCTTGATTTCCAGTGATTTTAATAATGATTTATCTGAGATGTCTGTTCAAGCTTCTAAGGGTTTACTAATTTCAAATCATTCTTACGGTTTTGGTGCTACTAACTTACCTCTGTACTATTTTGGTCGTTATGATGAAAAAGCTAGAGCATTAGATGAATTATTATATAATGCTCCTTATTATACTGTTGTAGTTTCAGCAGGTAATGATAGGAATGCTGGTTTTAACCCTATAGATTCTGGGTATGATTTACTAACAGATCAAAGTGTTTCAAAAAACGATATAACTGTAGCAGCTGTTAATGAAGTTTCTAATTATTCTATCCCATCGGATGTAGTTATGTCTAATTTTAGTAGTTGGGGTCCAACTGATGATGGACGTATTAAACCAGACATTTCAGCTAAAGGTGTTAATATGTTTTCAGCTACAGCTACTTCAGACAATTCCTATAATAATTTTACGGGTACTTCAATGTCATCCCCAACTGTAGCGGGTTCTTTAGCTTTATTGCAAGAGTTACATAGTGATTTGCACGGTGATTTTATGAAAGCATCTACCCTTAAAGCTATAGCTTTGCACACCGCAAGTGAAGCTGGATCTACTCCTGGGCCAGATTACAGTTTTGGTTGGGGTTTGCTTAATGTTGAGAAAGGGGCAGAAATGATTTTAAAAAATGAATTTCAATCTTTAATTGAAGAAAATAATTTAGCTAATGGCAGTGTGTTTACAAAAACAGTTTCTGCTTTAACAACAGAACCTTTAGTCGTAACAATAGTATGGACAGATCCTGCAGGTGTATTACAAGGTACAATCGAAGACGATGCTACACCAAGAATAATAAATGATTTAGATATTAGTGTAACAGGACCAAGTGGTACAATATCACTTCCATGGAAGTTAGATCCAGCTAATCCTTCTGCTGCTGCAACACAAGGTGTTAATAATGTTGATAACGTAGAAAAAATAGAAATTGAAAACCCAATACCTGGAAATTATACCATCACAATTAACCACAAAGGAACTTTAATGAATAGCAGCCAAGATTATTCTTTAATAATTTCGGGTATAGATGAATTTGATTTTGCGTACACTCCAGATGATTTTTCAAAAAGCTTCTGCGATAATGAAGTTGCTGTTTATAATTTTAATTATGAATCTAGTTCAAATTATAATGGCCCAACCAACCTTTCGGTTTCAGGTTTGCCAGCGGGTTTAAATTCCACAATTACGCCATCTGTAATTAATGCAGATCAAGATTTCGTTCTTGAAATTACTGGATTAAATAATGTAGCTGTAGGACAATATCCTTTTACAATTAATGCAGTGGGCGTTAATGGCACTAAGACTAAAGACTTAGAACTAATAGTTAATAGTTCTGCAAATTTTAGTAATGTTGCTTTAAATTATCCAGCTAATGGTGAGAATGATGTATTTATATATCCAACTTTAGAATGGTCAAGTGTTTCTAACGCTCAAGATTATAAACTAGAAGTTTCTGAATTTTCAGATTACAACACAATATTTTATGAAACTGTAACAAATCAAACGTCTTTAAATTTACAAGGTTTAAGCCCTAATACACAGTACTTTTGGCGCGTAAAACCTTTATCAGTTTGCGTTGAAGGGGCTTTTACATCGTATAATTTTGTAACTGAAGCAATAAATTGCTTTCCAATAGTTGGTGCATCAGATTTACCACAAGCAATTGCAACTGTCCCAACAGAAATTAATTCCGTTATAAATATTACAGATGATTTTATAATTGGTGATGTAAATGTTGCCCTAAATATAACCCATAGTTTTTTAGCAGATTTAACAGTAAGTTTGATAAGTCCATCAGGAACAGAAGTGGTCTTGTTTGCAAATGCTTGTGATGATTTTAATAATGCAAATGTTACTTTTGATGATAATACAAATACTAATTTTTTCTGTACAAGTCCTTTTTTTGGTATAACTGGTACAATGAAACCTCAGAACCCATTAGCTGAATTTATCGGTGAGAATTCTCAAGGTAATTGGACATTAAAAGTAATTGATGGGTTTAATCAAGATGGGGGTTCATTAAATAATTTTTCACTTACTTTTTGTGATTCTGCTGGTCCAAATCTTAGTATTAGTGATGAAATTTTAACTAGTTTTAAACTTTTTCCAAATCCAAATAAAGGTGAATTTATAATTAGTTTTGACTCAATAAACAATAGTGCTATTAGAGTAGATGTTTATGATCTTAAAGGCAGGAGCATTTACAAGGATACATTTCAGAATAATTCAAATAAATTTAATGAAAATATTAATTTAAATGATGTACATTCTGGTATATATATAATCAAAATTACTCAAGGTAATTCTTCAATATCAAGAAAAATTGTCGTTGAATAAATTATGTTTACCATTTTTAGAAAAAGACCAGCACTAATGTTGGTCTTTTTTTGTTAAGTAAAATCTAATTAAGTAACAATAAACAAAAATTATACTTTTCTTTGTTTAGAATTACAGAGTCATTAAATGCAAATTAAATATTTAACTATAAGTGTAATGTTTTTATTTGTGCTCACCCTTTCAGCACAAATAAAACCTGTAAATAAAAAAGTTCTTTCTAAAGAGACATCTTTCAAAACAGACTCATCCTCTACAAAAAGAGCTAAAGGCTTCAAAGAAAAGGCAACAATAAACATGTACCTTGAGTTTAATCTCAAACAAGATTCTATAGAAGTAGATACAACGCTTTCTATAAAAAAAGAGTATAAATACAACTATCTTCAAAAAGATAATTTTGGCTTAATGCCATTTGCAAATATTGGACAAACGTATAATTCGCTTACAAACAATTTTAAAGTCTTAAATGTATCGCCTTCATTTGGTGCTACATCTAAGCATTTTAATTATTTAGAAGCAGAAGATATTAATTATTATAAAGTCCCAACACCTTGGACGCGTCTCACCTATAAAACTGCCTTTGAGCAAGGGCAGCTATTAGATGCTTTTTTTACAGTTAATCTAACTAAAAATTTTAATTTTTCAATAGCTTATAAAGGTTTACGGTCTTTAGGTAATTATCAAAACGCACTAACAAGCTCAGGTAATTTCAGGTTTACAACAAGTTATACATCCAATAATGATAGATATAATCTAAACCTACATTATGTAGCACAAGATATTTTAAATCAAGAAAACGGTGGGCTAAAAGACAGTGACCTTCAGAATTTTCAATCTGGAAATGAAGAATATATAGACCGCTCAGTCTTTGATCCTAATTTTCAGAATGCCGAAAATAATCTAATTGGCAAACGGTTTTTCATTAAACATGCCTATACAATTAACAAAACTAGAGACACAATAAATAACAAAAGTTTAAAGTTAGAGCAAGAATTAAATTATGAAGATAAATATTATCAATTCAATCAAACTACACCACTAATAACTTTTTTTGGTAATACTTTTACTAGTGAAATTGATGATAAAGTTACTTTACAAAATTTTAGAACTAATATTGGCTTAAGCTACAGCGATAAAGTTTTAGGTAATTTAAAAGTTTTATCAGCTTATACAGCTATAAATTATGGCTATAATAGCATCGTCTTAAATACACCTTTTAATATTCCAAACCGAATTAAAACTAATTTTTTTGGTTTAAATGCGTCTTATAACAAAGCATTTAAAAATTTTAGCATTGATGCCTTAGCAAAATTTAACTTATCGGAAAGTTACAAAGGAACTGTTTTAGACGGAAAAATAACTTATGAATTAAACAATGATATTGAAATAAAAGCTGGAGTAAATATCGCTTCAACAACCCCAAATTTAAATTACTTATTATATCAAAGTGATTATTTGAATTATAATTGGTATAATTTTGAAACATTTAAAACGCAGAATACACAACAAATCAGTTTTGGTCTACAATCCAATAAATTTTTTAATGCCAACATAGATGTTACTAGTATAGATAACTTTACTTACTTTAATTTAACTGAAACCACAAGTGAAGGGTTAAGAATTATAAAACCTACCCAATATAATAATCCCCTCCAATATCTTAGGTTAAAACTACAACGAGAATTTAAACTAGGGCATTTCGCATTAGACAACACCATAATGTATCAAAATATCAATAGTGAGGATGATGTATTAAACGTACCAACAATATTAACCAGAAATACGCTTTACTACACCAACCAACTCTTTAAAAAAGCAATGACATTGCAAACGGGAGTTGTCTTTAATTATTTCTCAAAATATAATATGAATGGCTACGATCCACTTATATCAGAATTTTACACCCAAAATCAAACAAAGATTGGTGGTTTTCCTAGATTCGACTTGTTTGTAAATGCCAAAATCAGACAAACAAGAATTTTTATAAAAGCTGAACACCTTAACGCTGCTTTTACGGGTTATAATTATTTTTCAGCACCAAATCATCCATACAGAGATTTTACTATACGTTTTGGTTTAGTCTGGGATTTCTTTCTGTAAAATGTATCAGTACCATTTTTTATTTTATAATCAGTTATCAACCAATAAATATAATTTAAACAGCATAATATTTACTAATTCCTAAGAGTTTCAAGCATTCAATAAAAGACAAAAACATCAATATAAAGAAATACAACCACCTCAAAATAAGGTTATTAAAAAGTTTTAAAAAATAAGTTAAAAAAAGCA